>JAZKGQ010000001.1:0-65204 GCA_040385825.1 Pseudomonadota bacterium
TTGCCCTTTCGTCGTGCATGTCAAGAAGGCTACAGGAAAACAGGGCCGGTTCCATGAAGGGTCTTCTCGCCCTAGCCGACAAGCGTTTCGGTCGACGAAAAGAACATCGCCTGACTGACCGCCGAAGTCACCTGATCTTCGGAAAACGGCTTGGTGATCAGAAAGGCCGGTTCGGCCTTCTTGCCGGTCAGCAGGCGTTCGGGGAAAGCGGTGATGAAGATGACCGGAATATCCTCGAACTGCGCCAGAATGTCGTTCACCGCATCGATGCCCGACGAATTGTCGGCCAGTTGAATGTCGGCAAGGATCAGATCGGGCCGCCCCGACGCCGCCAGCGCCACAGCCTCGGTCCGGGTGCGGGCGATGCCGGTCACCGAATGGCCCATTTCCTGCACGATGGCCTGAATGTCCATCGCGATGATGGCTTCGTCTTCAATGATCATCACCCGGCCAGCGACCGAGGATTCCATTTCCTTGACCGCCATGCGCAGCAATTCGACCACCTCATCGGCATCGACATGCATGATGCGGGCGATTTCCGACTGGTGGAACCCCTCGATCGAATGCAGCAGCAGCGCCTCGCGCGTGTTGGCGGTCAGGTTCGCCATATGGGCCTGCGCGCGCGCGGACAGCCGGGTGTCAGGCGCACCCAGGGGGGCGCCGGCGCTGGACCAGACCAGATGGAACGCCTCGAACAGCGCCACCTTGGCGTCGGGGGTGCGCAGGAAAATCTCGTCATCCTGCAAGATCGCCTCAAGCGTCGCCGCGGCATAGCGGTCGCCGGTATCCTGACTTCCGGTCAAGGCACGGGCATAGCGGCGCAGGAACGGCAGATTGGCGCCGATCATCCCGGACAGGTCTGACGGTTCCTGCTGCGCTTTGGTCTGTGGCATCTTAAATTTCCCCAACTTTGTTCGCTTTCTTGGGAACCAACGCAGTGATTGCGCGTTTGGTTCCATGTAGAGTATCAGGACAGCGCAATAAAAATGCAGCAGGAAATGGCCGAAGACCCGAAAAAATCCCGTTTGACGGAACAGATCGACGAAAACCTGAAACGGGTTTACGACGATGTGCTGAAAGAACAAGTCCCCGACCGCTTCAAGCTGCTGCTGGCGCAGCTGAAGGACAAAGACAAGGCGCGGGACAACTGATGGGCGCGCTTGACGCCACCCCGCCGCGTGACGTGCAGGCTCCGCCTGTGCTGGACCCGCGCGACGAAATCACCAGATACCTGTCGCCGATGCGCGCCTTCGCCATCAGCCTGACGCGCAACATTGCCGCCGCCGACGATCTGGTGCAGGACACCATCGTCAAGGCCTGGACCAACATCGAAAAGTTCCAGCCCGGCACCAACATGCAGGCCTGGCTGTTCACCATCCTGCGCAACACCTTCTATTCCGACCGCCGCAAGCACCGCCGCGAAGTGCCCGACCCCGAAGGCCTGCACGCCGCCTCGCTGTTTGAACTGCCCGCCCATGATGGCCGCCTGGCCTTCAACGACTTTCAGCGCGCCTTCGACCAGTTGTCGCCCGAACACCGCGAAGTGCTTATCTTGGTCGGCGCTTCGGGGTTTTCCACCGAACAGACCGCCGAGATGATGGGCGTCGCCACCGGCACCGTCAAAAGCCGCACCAGCCGGGCGCGCAAGCGGCTGGCCGAACTGATGGGGCTGCGCGAAGGCGAGGAATTCACCTCGCATGCCGACCGCGCAACCCAGGCGGTGATGAGCCGCTCGGGGCAGTACGTTGCATGACCACGCCTGCCGCACCGACCCGGTCCTTTTCACAACGCCTTGGTGTGCGGCTGGCCTTTGCCTTCGCCATTTCCCTGCTGCCGCTTGGCGTCATTTCCGGCATGCAGTCGCGGTCCCTGATGGACGAGGCCCGCGCCCGGTCCACCGCCGCCCTGCTGGGTGAAACCCTGCTGGCGGCAGGGCCGGAGGCCCGGCTGATCCGCGGCGCGCGGGTGGCCGCCGAGGCGCTGGCCATCACCATTCCCGGCCTGTCCGACGATTCCGCGCAGTGCAGCGCCGCCCTGCGCCGCCTGCAACAGGGGTCCGCCGACGCCTATTCCTACATCGCCTATATCCCGGCCTCGGGCGATGCCCGCTGCACCTCGACCGGCGAGGCGATGGATTTTTCCGCCAGCTCCCGCCTTGCCGCCATGGCCGCCGACCCCCGCCCCGACACCACGGTCATCCGCAATGGTGCTGCCTCCAACGCTTCGGTTCTGGCCTTCGGCCATCCGGTGCTGGACGATGCCGGGCGCTTTCTGGGCTATGTCACCATTTCCATGCCGCATTCGGTGCTGGAAAACCGCGAACCCTCGCAAACCGGGCTGACGCCAAATCAGTTGCAACCCATTGCGCTGATCACCTTTGACGCCAAGGGCAACATCCTGACATCGTCCACCGGCATGGATGACGCGCCCATGCGCGTTCCCAATGACCGCGAACTGACCGATCTTGCCAACAATGTCGCGCGCACCTTCACCGCCACCTCCCGCATCGGCAATGAACGCATCTATGCGGTGTTCCCGCTGATCGACGACACCATCTTTGCCATCGGCAGTTGGCCGGTGGTCGTGGCCGGCAGCACCTTCAACCTGTGGGTATCGCCCTATTTCATGCCTGCGCTGATGTGGATGGCCAGCCTGTTCGTCGCCATGCTGGCCTCCGAACGTCTTGTCACCCGCCACATTCGCACCCTGCGCCGGTCGATCACCAGCTTTGCCGCGGGCAATCACCGCATGGACGACCTGCCGATGGACGATGCCGCCATCGAGATCCGCGACGTGGCCGAATCCTACCTGAAAATGACCGACACCATCCTGCATGACGAGGCCGAGCTGGAAAACATGGTCCACCAGCGCGAGGTTCTGCTGCGCGAGGTGCATCACCGGGTCAAGAACAACCTGCAACTGATCTCGTCCATCATGAACATGCAGATGCGCCAATCGCACAGCAAGGAAGCCAAGGTTCTGATGAAGGGCCTGCAGGACCGGGTGATGAGCCTGGCGACCATTCACCGCGGCCTCTATCAGACCAGCGGTCTGGCCGATGTCCGCGCCGATGAACTGCTGACCGACATCGTGCGCCAGATCATCAAGATGGCCACCGGACCCGGCCATGCCTTTGATGTGTCGACCCATTTCGACGATCTGCGCCTGACCCCCGATCAGGCCGTGCCCATGTCGCTGCTGCTGACCGAGGCGCTGACCAACGCCATCAAATACGCGGGCACCGATGCGCCGGGCCTGCCGCAGATCAGCGTTTCCCTGCGCCGCGATGGTGAAACCGATGCCGTGCTGCGCATCGCCAACAGCGTCATGGCCAACCCTGCCCCGCGCGTCGTCGACCCCGGCACCGGGCTTGGCACGCAGCTGCTGACCGCTTTTGGCCAGCAACTGGGCGCGACCAGCACCACCGGCACCGAAAATGGAATCTACGCGCTGGAGGTCCGCTTTACCGTGCGCTCGCTGGTCGAGGCCGAGGCCCGCGCCAACCTTGCCGCCCGCAGCGCCGAAGACGACGCCGACGCCGACCCGGCGGGTTAAGGCCCGCGAACCTGCACCGCCTGAATGCTGCCGTCCAGACGGCGCACCACGGCCTCCAGCCGCGCCAGATGATGCGTGGCAAGGAAGGTCGCGTGAAACCGCGACGGGGCGGTCAGGTGCAGCGTGCCGTGGCCATCGGCGCTGCCGGTCAGTTGCGCAAACCACGCCGCATAGAGCACCGGGTTGTCCTGATGCAGCGCCTGCTGCGCCCGCGCCCAGACCCCCTGCCCCACCGGCCCCGAGGATACGCCCGCAACAGCCCCGCCCACCGGAAAGCTGACCACATTGCTGACGGGTGCGGCGGGCGCATGTTCAGGGCCGGTCATGCGGGCGGTGAAATCCGGCCCGACCCGGTCCCAGCACTCTTGCGTGCCGCCCAGAATCGCCGCGATGCCCAGACCATGCACCGCCACCCTGCCCCGCGCCGCCGCCCGTTTCTGCACCAGCCAGCCCATGTCACGCAGCCGCGCCATGTCGCGCTTGACCGTGCGTTCATCCACCGCCCACATCTGCGCAATTTCCCGCTGGCCGGTTGCGATTTCATCGGTCTGCCAGTTGTAGCGCGCCACGATCAGCGTGATCAGCCGCAGCACCAGCCGTTGCAGATGCTTGTCCGCCGAACAGCCATAGGCCCCAAGCGCTGTCAGCAGGTCATATTTCATCACCGCCGCATTGCGGCCAACCGCCCGTGCCTTTTGCATCGGAAGCCCGTCCCTGCTGTGTTGCCTGCCAATCCCGGCGTTATTCCCGGTTATGAAAGGATTAGCGTTGAGTTTCCATGAACTGTCAAGCCGCTGCGTTTCGACTCTGTTAATCTGGCTTGAAACCCTTTGGAAGATAAAGGTTCATGGTATAGGGGGCCAGCCTGCATGTCCCCCCAAAGCCCCGCCATGTCCCCTCAACGGGTGGCAGGCAGTGCCTGATGTCACCCCAACATGTCGCGGCCAAGGCGCTCTGCCGCGAATCGAAGCCGAATCGGACAGAGCCTTTTTCTCTGATGCCGCAGGCCTTTGCGGCATCAGGATTTCCCCGCGGGGAAATCTGTAGTCCCAGTGAACTTCCTGTTTGCGAAAAAGTCAAATTCAGCGTATTTGGCAGATTAACAGGAATTAACGTTGAGGACGCCATGCTCGGCTACCGTGACCTTCAGGCGCTGCGCGACGCCTCGCTGAAAATGCAGGGCTGGATCAGGAAGCAGACCTTTTCCCCCGGCAACGAAAAGCAGCTGCGCCGCTTTTCCAGCTGGGAGGTGGCCGAGCTGATCTTCAAGGTCAACCAGAACACCTTTCGCGGCCGTCTGGTCGCCGAACCCGGCCTGCCCACCGGCGAGATCGAGGAAGACGGCCGCCAGCGCTGGTTCAGTCTGGAGGAGATCAACGAACTGCGCCGCAAGATGAAGATCAACCGCAAATCGCTGATGCCCTACCGCCCCAAGGGCAAACGCGCGGTGCGGGTGGCGGTGTCGAACTTCAAGGGCGGGGCCGGCAAATCCACCGTCGCGCTGCACTTTGCCCATGCCGCGGCGCTGGATGGCTACAAGGTGCTGGCCATCGACTTTGACCCGCAGGCCACGCTTTCCCATTCGATGGGGCTGGCCGACGTGTCCGAGGAACACACCGTCTGGGGCATTCTGGCGCGCGATCTGATCCGCGAAACCGACCGGATGAACCGCGCGACCCAAGGCGCCGAAACCGGGCGGGCGGTGGCACAGCGCCGCCTGCCCTCGTCGATCAGCGATACCGGCCTTGGCGATCTGCGCGCCGCCGATTTCATCAAGCCGACCTGCTGGCCCACCATCGACATCGTGCCCTCTTGCGCCAACGCGGCCTTCGTCGAATTCGCCTCGGCGCAGTATCGCCACGTCAACCCGGACTGGAGCTTTTTTGCCCCCGTCTCGCGCTGGCTCGACAGCCTGCCGGACGATGCCTATGACATGGTGATCTTCGATTGCCCGCCTGCCATCGGCTATCAATCCATGAACGCGGTGTTTGCCGCCGACATGCTCTACATCCCCTCTGGTCCCGGCTATTGGGAATATGACAGCACCACGTCCTTCATCGGCCAGTTGGCCGAGGCGCTGGCCGATCTGGCGGAATTCGGCCCCGATTTCCCCGCGGGGAAATCGAAGCTGCCGAAAGAGTTTCTCGACATCCGTTTTCTGCTGACCCGCTATGAACCGGGCAATGACCTGCACCGCGCGATGCGGGATGCTTTTGGCAAGGTTTTTGGCGACAAGATGACCCAGAACCCGATCGAGCATACCCGCGCGGTGGAACAGTCGGGGCGCTTTCTCAGCTCGATCTATGAAACCGACTACCGCGACATGACCCGTGAAACCTGGCGCCGGGCGCGCGCCACGTTCGACACCGCCTATGAGGAATTCCGCACCAACGCCTGCGCGGCCTGGGACCGGATGGAGGACACGCCATGACCAAGAAACGCCGCATGTTCGATGTCGACCTGCCCGAAGCCGACCTGCCCCCCGATCTGGAAACCAAATCGATGGGCGGCTTGCGGCGTGGGCCGATGGCCACGGCAATCGGCGAGAACGCCGATTCGCTGCGGCACCGCTCGGGGGTGGAGGCCGACATCCGGGCCGAGAATGACGCGCTGGCGCATGATTTCGTGCGGCTGAAAAAGCTGGGGCTGATCATCGATCTGATCCCGCTGACCGCGATCCGCACCAGCAAGCTGATCCGCGACCGCAACCGCAGCGCCGATCTGGAACTGGACGATCTGAAGGCGTCGATCCGCGCGGTTGGCCTGTCGAACCCGATCCGGGTGGAACCGGACGGGGCAGGCGGGTTTGAACTGGTGCAGGGGTTGCGGCGGCTGTCGGCCTACCGCGCGCTGCTGGCGGAAACCGGCGACGCGGCCTATGCGACCATCCCGGCCGGGCTGATGGCCAAGGGCGATACGATGGAGATGCTGTATCGCCGGATGGTCGATGAAAACCTGATCCGCAAGGATGTGTCCTTTGCGGAAATGGCCAATCTGGCGCGAGCCTATGCCGAGGATTCGGTCGACGGCTGCAGCGATCTGGACGAGGCGGTGAACCGGCTCTATGCCTCTGCCGCGCCGCAGAAGCGCAGCTACATCCGCCGCTTTGCCTTTCTGATGCGGGGGCTGGAAAAGTACCTCGAACACCCGACCGCCATTCCGCGCGCTGTGGGGCTGGCGCTGGCCGACCGGGTGGAAGGCGACGGGCTGGCGATGGCGGCGCTGGCGCGGGCCTTGCAGGGCGGCGGCAAGCGCAGCGCAGACCAGGAGCTGGAGATTCTGCGCGGCTTTCTGGCGGGCCAGGCGGCCCCGGTGGCGGCCAAGACCCGCGGCGCGCCGCGCGGTGACAGGCGGGGGCGGATGGCGCTGACCGTGCCGGTGGGGCCGGGGGTGCGCTGCACCGCGACCCAGGGCAAGGTGGAACTGCGCGCCGACATGGATTTCGCCACGCTGGACCGCGACCGGCTGGAATCGGCGATCGAGGCCTTCTTTCGGGTGCTGGACCAACCCTGATTTCCCCGCGGGGAAATCAGGCATACACGACTCGATCAGTGGTGTATGCCGGATCAGGGGGTGTCGCAGGTCCAGTAGGCGGCAAGGGTGGTGTCGGTCTTTGCCCAGCCGGTGGCGGGGCAGTAGAGCGCGCGCAGGGCCTGAACCTCGTGGCGTTCGCCCGCGACCCACAGGTGGCGGTCACCGGGCGGCGGCATCGTGACCCCGGCCAGCGCGGTGGTCAGACTGTCACCCGCGCTGCGGAAAAGCCAGCGGAGGGTCACCCCCTTTGGGGCCGCCAGCGGCTGTATCGCGGCGGGCGAGGGCACAAGGATCAGCGCCTGCCCCATGGTCTGCGCGTGGGCGTTTTGCAGCAGGCGGGCGATGGCGGGCAGGGCGGTTTCATCGCCCGCCAGCACCAGATGGCGCGCGGTCAGCAGAAAGCCACCCCCCGGCCCGATCAGCCCCAATCCTGCCCCCGGCTGCACCGAAGCCGCCCAGTGGCAGGTGCGGCCCCGGCCATGCAGGTAGATGTCCACCTCCAGCCAGCCCGCCGCAGGGTCAATCGCGCGGATGGTGTAAACCGGGTCATGCAGGGCGTCCTCGCCCTTGGCCCAGACCGTGCGGCCAGTGTCCGACACCATGGGCCAGACCGGGCTGCGGCCCACGGGTGGCAACAACAGGCGCAGGTGCAAGCCATTGATCGCAAAGGGCGAAAGGTCGGCGGCGGCGATCCGCAGGCGGGCGAAATGCGGGCCGGGGCGGGATACCGCGACCACGGTGGCATGGCGGAAATTCGGCGGATGGGCCGTTCTGGCCAGCGGGCGGTCCCAGATCAGGGCTGCCGTCAGCGCCGGGTCGAAACTGTCGATCAGGCTGACAACGGCCTCGCGCAGCACGAACAGGTCGGTGGGCGACAGGGCGGTGACGGCAATCGACAGCCCGCCTTCGCCGGGGGAAAAATGCAGGGTGCCGGTGGCAAACCCGATGCGCAGGCTGCCGTCGGGCTGCTGCACATCCATGTCATAGCCTGCATAGACCGCGCCGATATGGGCGGCCAGGGCGCCTGATGCACCGGGCAGGCGGCCGCCAAGCGCAAGATCCCCGGCGCGGATCATGCCGCATGCAGGCCGGCATAGCGGCCCCCCTGTGCGGTCAGCGCGGCATGGCTGCCGCTTTCGACGATCTGCCCCTGTTCCATCACGAAAATCAGGTCGGCATGGCGGATGGTGCCCAGACGGTGCGCGATGATGATGGTGGTCCTTCCCATGGCAAGACGGTCGAGGGCGGCCTGAATCTCGCGCTCGGTTTCCGTATCAAGGGCCGAGGTGGCCTCGTCCAGGATCAGGATGGCCGGGTTTTTCAGGAACACGCGGGCGATGGCGACGCGCTGTTTCTGCCCGCCCGACAGCATCACGCCGCGTTCGCCGACCACGGTATCCAGCCCGTTCGGCAGGGCGGCAATGGTGGAGTCCAGTTGCGCGGCACGGGCGGCGGCCAGAATCTCGGCCTCGGTGGCGGTCAGGCGGCCATAGGCGATGTTTTCGCGCAGCGTGCCGCCGAACAGGTAGACATCCTGACTGACAATGCCGATCTGGTCGCGCAGGCTGGCCAGGGTCATCCGGGGCAGGGGGATGCCGTCAATCGAGATTTCCCCCGATTGCGGCTGATAGAACCGGGGCAGCAGGGCCAGCAGCGTGGTCTTGCCCGCCCCCGACGCGCCGACAAAGGCCACCGTCTGGCCGGGGGCCACAGCGAAGGACAGATCGCGGATCACCGGGCGGTCGGGATCATAGCCGAACTCCACATGGTCAAACCGGATCGCGCCGCGCAGGGCCGGGGCAGGGGTGGCCTCGGGGGTGTCCGTCACCTCGGGCTTGGCGGCCAGCAGCGCCAGATAGCGGCGGAACCCGGCGATGCCCTTGGGGTAAGTCTCTATCACGGCGGCGATTTTTTCCATCGGGCGGAAGTAGACGCCGACCAGCAGCAGAAAGGCGACAAAGCCGCCCGCCGTCAGCGACCCGTCCAGCACGAACCCGGCCCCGGCCACCATCACCAGCACCTGCACCGCGCGCATGCCGACATAGTTCAGCGTGGCGGACACCGACATCACCTTGTAGGCCGCCAGTTTGGTGCGGCGATACCCGGCGTTGTCCTGCGCGAACAGGGTACGTTCGTGGTCTTCGTTGCCAAAGGCCTGCACCACGCGGATGCCGCCGATGTTTTCCTCGATCCGCACGTTGAAATTGGCAACCCGGTCATAGATCGACTGCCAGGTCGCGGTCATCCGCCCGCCGAAATACATCACCAGAACACCGGTCAGCGGCACGATCACCGCCGTCATCAGCGCCAGTTGCGGATGGACCAGCATCATCAGGGCAAAGGCCCCCACGAAGGTCATGATCGCCACGATCAGATCCTCGGGGCCGTGGTGGGCGACCTCGCCGATGTCCTCCAGGTCGCGGGTGACGCGGGCGATCAGGTGGCCGGAATGGTTGCGGTCGAAATAGCCCCAGGACTGGCGTTGCAGGTGGTCGAATGCCTTTCGGCGCATTTCGGTTTCGATGTTGATGCCCAGCATGTGGCCCCAGTAGATCACGACGGCCATAAGCCCCGCATTCAGCAGGTAAATCCCGCACAAGGCCGCGGCGGCCAGCAGCGTCAGGCCCCAGTTGCCCTGCGGCAGCAGCCAGTCGATATAGCCGCGCACCGCCAGCGGGAAGGCCAGTTCCAGCAGCCCCGACAGCACGGCAGAGCCGAAATCCAGCCAGAACAGACCCATCCACGGGCGATAATAGGCAAAGAACTGACGCAGCATGCGGGGGCCTGTGGCTTGGGGGGCTTGGCTGTGGCCCGCGGGTGAAACGGGGGGCCACTGGCGGGGCAAGGACGGCTGACCCTGCATCGGGGGCCGGGCGGGGTCAACCCACGCCCGGCCAAAGGCGTCAGAACGTCTTGCGCAGGGTCAGCGACGCATTGCGCCCTTCGCCGTAGAAGCATGAAAGCCCGGTCTGGCAAGAGGCCACATAGGTTTCATCCGTCACGTTGGACACCGCAAGGTTTGCCATCCAGCCGGTCCCGAAGGCATAGCTTGCGCCCAGGTCGAACAGGGTCACTTCCGGCACTTTCAGCGTGTTGGCGTTGTCGGCCCAGCTTGCCCCGGTCCAGCGCACGCCGCCGGTCAGGGTCAGCCCGTCGACCTGTTCGGGCGACCATGCCAGTTTCAGCGCAACCTGATCTTCGACCGTCGCATAGGGGGTCTTGCCGATCAGGCTGGGGTCGATGTCATCGGTCACCGACACATCCAGTTTCGTCACCGCACCTGACAGCAGCAGGCCGGGGGCAATCTCGGCCGCAGCCTCCAGTTCAAACCCGCGCGACCGTACCGCGCCGATCTGGAAATAGCTGTAGCCCGCCCCGTTCCATTGCGATTGCGAGATGTTCTTGCGGTCGATCTGGAACACCGATGCGGTGATCAGCGTCTTGTCGTTGGGGGCGTATTTCAGGCCCAGTTCCACCTGATCGCCGGTTTCCGGGGCGATGGCATTGCCGTTCGCGTCATTCACGATCTGCGGGTTGAAATAGGTGCCCGCCGTGGCATAGGCGGTCAGCCCGCTGTCGAACACCCGCGCCAGACCGACGCGCCAGCTTGCCTCGGTGTCGGTGCGCGACAGGCCGGCCGCCCCGGTGGCGGCGTTGACGCCGGTGGTGGTGTCGACATAATCCAGCCGCCCGTTCAGCGTGGCGATCCAGCCATCGCCCCAACGGATCTGGTCCTGCACATAGAGGCCCGCCTGTTTCTGCGTCAGGCTCTGGTCGATGTAGGGGGTGGTGGCGGGTTGCGCCGCGCCGTAGACCGGGTTTGTCACCGACAGGCCGGTGGCGGCAGATGGCCAGGCGACCGATCCCTGCACCTGATCCATGGTGAAATACTTCAGGTCCAGCCCGAACATCAGCCGGTGTTCCGCCCCGCCGGTTTGCAGGGTGGTTTCGGCACGGGTGTCGGACAGCAGGCTGCGGGTTTCGGTCTGGTGCTGAAAGAAGATCCGCGACAGGGTGTTGTCGGCATCGGTCGGGGTGGCCGAATAGCCGGCATAGCCATAGGCGTAGACCGAGCTTTCCTGCACATCGGCCCAGGCCAGCCGGGTGGTGTTGCTGACCTTCCAGGTGCCGAAGTCCTTTTCCCAGATCGCGGTCGCCAGCGCCTGATCGCGGCTGTAGTCGTCCACGCCGGGTTCGCCGGTGTTGAACTCGCGGTCGATGCGGCCGAAGGGGGCATCGACGACCGACCCGACATAGGGCAGCCAGGCGCCGCCCACATGGTCCTCGCGCATGTTGGTATAGTTGAACAGCAGCGTGAGATCGGACCCGTCGCCAAGAGTTTTCGTCAGGCCTGCGCCAAGAATGCCGTGCAGGCCGCGGTCAAACGCGCCGTGTCCGCCCACGCTTTGCAATTTGCCGGTAAAGCGCAGGGCGGTGCCGTCTGCGGTGACGCTGTTCTGGTCATAGCTGGTCCAGTAACGGCCCATCTCGTCCGCGCCGACCTCGACCGACTGGCCCGGTTCGCCTGTCGGGCGTTTGGTGACGTAGTTCAGCAGGCCACCGGGGTTCGAGCCGCCATAAAGGACCGAGGCCGGGCCTTTCAGCACCTCGATGCGTTCCACCAGCACCGGATCGATGAAGAAGCCGCCAAAGCCGTAGGAGAAATGCTGCAACCCGTCCTGATAGACGCCGGTGGCGGTGGCGGCAAAGCCGCGGATGAACTGCCAGTTGGTGTCAGAGTCATAGCCATAGGGCTGCCCGACCACACCCGCCACATAGGCCAGCGCGCCGTCAAGCTTGGAGGCGTTGGTGGCCGCCAGAGTCTGGGCGCTGACCACTGACACGGACTGCGGAATTTCGGTCACCGGGGTCGCGGTCTTGGTACCGGTCAGGGTGGCGGGGTTGGCGCTGGTCACGGGGCCGGTGGCGGAGTCTGTGGCGGACCCTTGGCCGCTGACGACGATGGGTTGCAGGGCGGTGGTCTGGTCATCGGTCGTCTGGGCTGTGGCGGGGCCGGCCAGCGCACAGGCGACAAGGGCGGTTTGCCCCATCAGCAGGGCAAGGCGCGAAGGGGTAGGGGCTTTGGGCATCGGAGGAGTTCCTGAACAGGGGCGGCCCCTTGTGCCGGGGCCAGAAAGGCGAATGCCGTACTAAATAAGTCGGAAATTACCCGGCGTCTTGCAGCATCCTGCTGGGAATTGCACGAATGCCCCGTGAAGGGCGTGCGGGGTCACGCGGCAAAGGCCCGGCGCCAGGCGGCGGGCGTGGTGCCGGTGACCAGCCGGAAGGCGCGGGTCATATGGGCCTGATCGGCAAATCCGGTGGCGGCGGCAATCTGGGCCAGGGCATTGCCCTGATGGCCCAGCATGGCCTTGGCGGCGGTGATGCGCAGGTGTTGCTGCCAGGCATGCGGGGTTTCGCCGTTGGTCTGCTTGAAGGCGCGGGCAAACCAGCTTTCCGACAGGCCGACCTCGGCGGCCAGTTCGCCGATGGCGACGCGGCGGTGCAGGCTGGCCTGCATGAAATCGGTCAGGCGGCGCATCTGATGCGGGGTCAGCCCGCCGCGCAGCGGGGGCACCTGCGACAGGTCGGGCGACAGCACCCCGCCCAGAATGGCCTGAATCAGCCCCTCGGCATAGAAATCATGCTGGGTGGGGGTTTGCAGTTCATCGGCCAGCAGGCGGGCAAGGCGGTCAATGCCCTGATGCTGGTCCAGCATCACCGGGCGGGCAAGGGCGGCCATGGCCCAGGCCGCCCCGTACCGGTCGGCCAGCCGTTGCGCGATGACCGGGCCGTCGAAATGCAGGTCCAGATGCTGAAACGCCGCCGGGGCCAGAATCTGCGACCACAGCGGCATGCCTGCGGGGACAAAGCAGATGCGCCCGGCGGGGCGCGCGCTGCCCGCTATGGGCGTGTCGGACAACTGGATCGCATGGTGGCCGTCGTTCAGGAACACCACGATGCGCGGGTCGGGTGACAGGTAATGCCCGCCGCCGCCGACGTGGCCCTGCGCATGCCACAGGTCGGCCACCCCGCCATCCCAGGCCCGCCAGCGCAGATCGCCAAGCGGGCGGATGCCTTGGGTAAAGGCGGTCATGTTGGGGCGGAAGGTCACGGGGCGGGCACCATCAGGGGCAGGGGGGCAGGGCAGGGGGGGGTGGCTGACCGTGGCAGGCGCATGTCCGGGGGGGGAATCGGGCAGGGTGTCGGGCTGGCTTGGCCCGTGATCTTGCAGCGGGCGGCGGCTGTCAACCGCCCGTCCCCGGCCCTTGCGGACAGGGGCGGGCGGTTGTGGCAAATAGGCGACTGAAATCATCAGAAATTATCTTGACTTAAGTTGTCAACAAACCTAACTGCCGCAAATGCCGGGGGTTTGTGGCAGGCCGTCCAACCGGCTGCTCCGTTTCGCCTTGCCAGCCCGGACCCAACAGATCGCGCCGACCCTGCGCGCAAAATGAACGGACCAAAGCCATGCGGACAGCGCTTTCCCGAATTCTTCGACCTGCGGGGCTTGTGACAGCCGTGACCTTGGGGCTGACCCTGCCGGGGATCGCGCAAGAGGCCCCGGCCCCCGCCGCCCCCCCGCTGGTGCAGCCTGTGGCCCCCAGTCTTGTGGCCCCCGCCCTTGACGCGCCCAGTCTTGATGCGCCCGCCCTGCCTGTTGAAGCCGCCCCCATCCTGCCGGCCGAGGCCGAGCAGGCCCCGGCCCGCCCGCCTGTCGCAGCACCCGTGGCCGATGTGCAGACCGCTGCCACCGCAGCCGTTGCCCCCACCCCGGCCCCAATGGCGGCCCCAATGGCGGCCCCAGTGGCCGCGCCGCATCCCGACTACTCGCCCTGGGGCATGTATCTGGCGGCGCATTGGGTGGTGAAGGCGGTGATGATTGCGCTGGTCTTTGCGTCTTTCGTGACCTGGACCGTGCTGTTCTACAAACTGATCGAACTGGCCGTGGCGCGCAGCCGGGCCAGGCGGTCGGTCCGCACCATTCAGGCCGCTGACACGCTGGAGGCCGCGTCAGACCAGCTTGCCACCCGCCGCGACCCTGCCGCCTTCATGGCGCGGGCGGCGCTGGTGGAATATCGCCGGTCGGACAGCGCGATTGCGGTGGCCGGGTCCGAGGGCGTGAAGGAACGCACGCGGTCGGTGCTGTCGCGGGTCGAGGTGCAGGCGGGCAGCCGCATCCGGCGCGGGACGGGCGTGCTGGCGACCATCGGGGCCACGGCGCCCTTCGTGGGGCTGTTCGGCACGGTCTGGGGCATCATGAATTCCTTCATCGGCATTGCCGAAACCAAGACCACCAACCTTGCCGTTGTCGCCCCCGGCATTGCCGAGGCCCTGCTGGCCACCGCCATCGGCCTTGTCGCGGCGATTCCGGCGGTGGTGATCTACAACCACTTCAGCCGCGAGATCGCCAGCTATCGCCAGAGCCTTGGCGATGCCGCCGCCGGGGTGGAACGGTTGCTGAGCCGCGATCTGGATTTTCAGCGCGCCGGCCGGGCGGGGGTCTGATCCATGGGCCACAGCATCCGCGACAGCGCCGCCGACGATCTGGAGGAAAACCACGAGATCAACGTGACCCCTTTCATCGATGTGATGCTGGTGTTGCTGATCATCTTCATGGTGGCGGCTCCGTTGTCGACTGTGGATGTGCCGGTCGATCTGCCGGGGTCCAATGCGGCGGCGGCGGAACGGTTGCCGGAGCCGATCTATCTGACGGTGCAGAAGGATCTGGCGCTGTCGCTGCTGGCGGATGTGGTGCCGCGCGAGGCGCTGGCGGCGCGGCTGGATGCGCTGACGGCGGGCGACCGTGACCAGCGCGTCTATCTGCGTGCCGATACCGCCGTGGCCTACGGCGATCTGATGGCGGTGATGAACCTTCTGCGCGCGGCGGGCTATCTGAAAGTGGCGCTGGTGGGGATCGAAGCGGTGCCCGACGGCGGGGCTGCGCCCGCGCCATGACCGCGCCTGTGGGCCTTGGCGCAGGGCAGGGGGGGCGGCGGTCGGTGGATTGGCTGGCCTCGCGCAGCGGGCCTGCGGTGCTGGGCGATGTGGCGGGCTGGGCCATGGCCTCGGGCGTGGTGGTGGCGGTGTTTGCGGCGTCGGTGGGGCTGGCGCTGTGGCTGGACCGGATGGCCGGGGCGGCCGGCGTGCAGCCGACGGCGGTGCTGATGGACCTGCCGCCGCTGCCCCCTGCGATTGCCACCACCGAGGCCGCGCCGGATGCGCCCGACACCGATCTGCCCGAAAGTCTGGACCCGGTGGCCGAGGAGGAGACAGCCCCGCCCGATCTGCCGGACCCCGAACCCGATGTGGTGCCGGATGTCGCACCGCCGCTGGCACTGCCGATGGACATGGCCGAAGTGCCGATCGAACTGGACAAGGCCGTGGTGCCGCTGCCGGTGAAGGCAGACCCCCCGGTCGCGCCAAAACCTGCGCCCAAGGCCGCCCCTGTGAAAAAGCCCGAACCGGCAAGGAAGACGGCGGCAAAGCCGTCGCAACAGCAGGCGGCGCAAACGCAGGCGGCGTCAAAGGGGCAGATCCGATCTGCCACCGCGAAATGGGGGGCGGCGATCCGCAAAAAGATTGAACGGCGCAAGGCCTATCCCAAATCCGCAGGTCGGGCGACGGGAACGGCGACGGTGCGCCTGTCGGTGGCGCGCAATGGCGCGCTGGCCGGGGTGTCGCTGGTGGGGTCGTCGGGCAATCCGGTGCTGGATGACGCTGCGGTGGCCGCCGTGCGCAAGGCCGGCAGCTTTGCCGCCGCGCCCGCCGAGCTGACCAGGGCGCAGTACAGCTTTACCCTGCCGATCAGTTTTTCGCGCTGATGGCGGCGAAAAGGCGGCTGGTGAAAAAACGCTTGCCATTTTCTTAGTAATTTAGTCAGCTATTGAGGTGATCCAGCCAATCCCCGCCAGATCGGAACGAGGCCATCCGATGAGCAGACACCCGGACCACACCACCCCGCATCTTGACCGCAGCGCCACCTTTCCCGTGCCCAGTGTCGGGCTGGACGGGTTTGAACTGGGGCTGCTGACCGTGCTGCGCCATTTCTGCGTCAGCTTTGCCGACCCGCAGTCGCAGGACTGGATGCAGGCTTACGGCTTTGCGACGCGGACATGGGGCATCAGCGCCGGGCCGAAGGCGGCGCAGGCGCTGTTCACCATCTTTGATGCGATGCGCCGGTCGCGGCGGTCGGTGTTTCAATATGCCAACCCGGCCTGCCCGGTGTGCAGCGCGCGGCTGACGGCCAATGAACGGCACCTGATGCGGATGCTGCATGCCCTGCGCCGCAACCGGGTGGGCGAGGCCCGGACCGAGGCCATGCTGCTGGTCGAAGGCAATGACAGCCACGAGGTGCTGGCGGCGGGCTATGGCTTTGCCAGGCTGTTTCCGGCCGGAATGGCGGTTTCGGGCTGATCCGGGGTGCCATCTGCCTGTGGCGTTCGGGGCGAAAGCGGCTATTGATGGGCCAGGGATCGGGCAAGGACGGGCGGGGCGACATGGCGGCGGTGCATCCAGAGGTGAAGGCCTATCACCATGGGCAGTTGCGGGCCGGGCTGCTTGCGGCGGCGTTCGACATGGTGCGCCGCGACGGGCTGGACCGGTTTTCGCTGCGGGCGGTGGCAAAACGGGTGGGCGTGTCGCAGGCGGCGCCGGCGCATCACTTTGGCTCGGCGCGCGGGTTGCTGACCGAACTGGCGGTGATGGGCTATGGCATCTTGCGGCAGCGGTTGCAGGCGGTGGATGCCACGCTTGGCGGCCGGGCGCGGCTGCGGGCGCTGGCGGGGGCCTATGTCGGCTTTGCGATCGATGAGCCCGGCATTTACCAGCTGATGTTCCGCCGCGATCTGATCGACCGCGACAATGCCCGGTACAAGACAGCCAGCTTTGACGCCATCGGGGTGCTGGGCAGCGCGCTGGCCGAAGAAACCGGCATGGCGGTGGCCCCCGATGCCGGTCTGGCGGCGCTGGCGCCGTTTCTGGATGTGTTTTCCATGCTGCACGGGCTGGCGATGCTGGCCATCGAGGCCAAGTTCGACGGCCTGCTGACCGAGGAGGACCGCGCCGATTTTTCGGGCCGGGTGGTGCCGGTCATCCTGAACGCACGCTGGCCGATGCCGGAAGGGGGGTAGCGTCCGGCGGGGTGGGCCTTGGTTGGACCGGCCCTGTTTTCCGGCTTGCCTTTTTGACATGCACCACGAGAGGGCAATGCCTGACCGCCGGGTGGGCAAGCAACCGCAGTTCTGCGCGGTTTATGGTTCAGCTTCTCCCACCGAAGTTCTGCTGGTGATGTTGCCGAATGCCCGCCCGAGGGGGCGGCCCCCTCTCGGCGTTTGCCAAAGCAAACGCCTGCCGGGCAACGGGGCATTGCCCGGCGCGCTTCGCGCTTGATTCCGGGCAGAGAAGATCCATTCCCTCAAGGTCCATCCGGCTCCAGCATCCGGCACCGTGTTTACAGCGGGCAGGCCGATCCGGTGTCGATCCAGGCGCGGGTCAAGGCGGCGAATTCGGCCTGGCTGCCGGGGGCGGGGGTGCGGCCTTCGCCGGGATCCCAGCCCCAGCCGACCAGACCGTCGGTGGCGTTGTGCTCATACAGCGCCTCCATGTCGCGGTTGCCGTTGCGGGCGGGGTCCTTGATCTGGGCGCAGATCTGGGCCAGCGACAGACCTTGCCACCCCATGCTGACCGGGGCCAGCGCCCAGGGTTCATGCCCCGGAATGCTGCCGGGGCTGGTGGCGAAGGCCACATTCTTTGCCCCGTGGCAGGTGGTGCAGTTCATGCCCGCAGCACCAAAATCGGCCTCGCCCCGGATCACGGGCGGCTCATGCGGCTGCATGTCGTCGCCCTGGGTCGGCCCGCCGGTGACGGGGTGGCAGTTCTGGCAGCGCGGGCTTTGCAGCACCTTGCCCATTTCGGTGAACAGCGCGGCAGACCGCGCGGCCGGATCGGTGATGCCGTCAAAGGCGGCGGGAGGTTGCAGGCTGTCTTGCGCCGCCACCGGCAGGGCAAGGGTCAGCAGCAGCGCAAGGGCGCAAAGCGTGGGGTTCATGTCCTGTCCTTTCACGACAGCGGGGCCGCGAAGGGCAACTGATGGGTGGCATTGCCGGTCAGCGCGCGCCAGGCGTTTGCCAGCGCAGGCGCAAGCGCGGGCACGCCGGGTTCGCCGACCCCGGTGGGGTCGGTGGTGCTGGCGATGATCTCGACCTCGACCGCGGGCATTTCGTTGATGCGCAACATCCGGTAGCTGTCGAAATTGCCCTGCGCCACGGTGCCGCCCGGTTCCAGCGTGATCTCGCTGAACAGCGCGGTGCCAAGCGCATAGCCGATGCCGCCCTCCATCTGGGCGCGGATGATGTTGGGGTTGACCGCCACGCCGCAATCGACCGCGCACCAGACGCGGGTGACATGCGGAAAGCCGCCCCGGTCTTCAACCTCGACGATTTCCGCCACATAGCTGCCAAAGCTTTTCGCCATGGCGATGCCATAGCCCTTGCCATTGGCGGTGCGGCCCTGCCAGTTCGCCAGTCTTGCCACCGCCTCGATCACCGCGCGTTCGCGGGTGGCCTCGGGTTTCAGCAGATCAAGCCGGCCCTGCACCGGGTCTTTGCCGGCCTTTTCCAGCAGCTCGTCCAGAAACACCTCGACCGCATAGGCGGTATGGGTGTGGCCGACCGACCGCCACCACAGCACCGACACCGGGCTTTGCGCCTGCGCCCAGCCGATCCGCCGCGCGCCGACGTTGTAGGGCAGGCCGTTCGACCCTTCGTAGGACGTGGAATCCATGCCGTTCTGCATGAAGCTTTCCATCGGGGTGCCTGCCATGATCGACTGGTTGGCGACGGTGTTTTCCCAGCCGATCAGGGTGCCGGCGGCATCCATCCCGGCGCGCATCCGGTGCACGGTGATGGGGCGGTAATAGCCGCCGCGCAGGTCATCCTCGCGGGTCCAGACCAGCTTGAAACAGCCGTCGCGGCCTGCCGCCTTGGCAATCTCGGCCGCTTCGGCCGCCAGATGCGACGAGCCTTGCGCGCGGCGGCCAAACGACCCGCCTGCCAGCAGCACGTTGATCGCCACATCCTCGGGTTTCATGCCCAGAACCGCCGTTGTGGTGAGTTTGTCAAAGGTGGGGAACTGGCTGCCGAACCACATTTCGGCCTTGCCCGCCTTGACCTCGATCACCGCATCCAGCGGTTCCATCGGGGCGTGGGCGAGGTAGGGAAAGCGGAACTCGACCTCGTGCAGGGTGGCGGCGCCGGTCAGGGCGGACAGGTCGCCCTCCTCCTCGATCACGCGGCCGCCGGTTTTCGCCTCGGCCGACAGCATGTCGTACAGTTCGGCGGAACTGCGGGTTTCTGCCTTGCTGTCATCCCAGGTGATGGTCAGCGCGTCGCGCCCCTTCATCGCGGCGAAGGTGTTGGTGGCATAGACCGCGATCCCGCTGGAGATCTGGCGCACCATTTGCACCCCCGGCACGGCCAGAGCGGCGGCATCGTCATAGCTGGCGACCACGCTGCCGAATTTGGGCGCATGGGCCACCAGCACCGTCAGCATGCCGTCGCGGTAGACATCCATGGTGAACAGGGCGGTGCCGTTGGATTTGGCGACCGTGTCCAGACGCGGGCGGTCGGTGCCGATCAGGGTAAAGGTGGCGGGGTCTTTCACGGCTGGGTCGGCGGGCGCCTCCATGGTGGCGGCGGCCTGCGCCAGCGCACCAAAGCCCGAGGATTTGCCGCTGGCGGCATGGGCGACGATGCCCTTGGCCACGGTAATCTCGGCCACCGGCACGCCCCATTCGGCGGCAGCGGCGGCCACCAGCATGGCGCGCGCCGTGGCCCCGGCCTTGCGCATCTGCATGTAGCTGTTGGCGATGGCGGTGGACCCGCCGGTGCCCTGCGCGCCAAAGGCAAGGTTGGCATAGAGCGCGTCATTGGCGGGCGCGCCTTCCGCCCGCATCTGGCCCCAGTCGGCATCCAGTTCTTCGGCGACAAGGGTGGCAAGCCCGGTGTACGGCCCCTGACCCATCTCGATATGCTTGATCAGCACGGTGACGGTATCATCGGTGCCGATGCGGACAAAGGCATTGGGCGCAAAGGGGGCGGCGGCCTGCGCCTGCGCCCGACCGCGCCCCAAAGGCAGCATCAGCGCGATGGTCAGACCCGCGCCTGCGGTCAGAAAGCCGCGACGGGTGGGGGCGAACCGGGTGGTCTGATCGGTCATGGCTTAACCCTCCAGCGTTCTGGCGGCGGTGTGGATCGCCTCACGGATGCGGACATAGGTGGCACAGCGGCAGATGTTGCCTGCCATGGCATTGTCGATGTCTTCGTCGGTCGGGTTGCTGACCATCTGCAACAGCGCGGTGGCCGACATCACCTGCCCCGACTGGCACCAGCCGCATTGCGGCACGTCGATGCCCGCCCAAGCGGCCTGCACGGCCACCACTTCCGGCCCTTGCAGGCCTTCGATGGTGGTGACCTCGCTGCCGTCAACTGACGAGATCGGGGTGACGCAGGACCGGCGCGGCATGCCGTCCAGCATCACGGTGCAGGCGCCGCATTGCGCCACGCCGCAGCCGAACTTGGTGCCGGTCAGGCGCAGCTCGTCGCGCAGAACCCACAGCAGGGGGGTATCGGGATCGAGGTCAACCGTCACCTCTTTGCCGTTCACGGTAAGCGTGGTCATGCCTGGCCTCCAGCGTGGTCATTGGATGGGCACAGGGTGGCATCTAATCTTAACGCTGTCAAGATTGGCGCGCGGATGCCCTGCCGGTTCCCTTGCCTTGTCCAATGCGCCGCAAGCGGGCTGGTTCCCCCTGCCGGGGTTGTGAACAGTCTTTTTGCGATGGGGCGTCGGAAATGCCGTGTTTCGGCGTATATGGGAAGGACAGGGCAACAAGGGCGGCGACAGGCGCGATGCGGAAACTTTCTTGGGCAGGTGTGATCGTGATGCTGACCGGCCTTGGCGGCTGGTGGTATCTGAACGCGCAGGCGGATGCGACCGTGGTGGCCCCGGCCACCTATACCGTCACGCGCGGCACCGTGACGCAAACCGTGCTGGCGGCCGGGCAGATCGAGGCGTCGCAACTGGTCAGCGTCGGGGCGCAGGTGTCGGGGCGGATCGAGACTTTGGCCGTGGCCCTGGGCCAGCGGGTCGAGGCGGGTGGGCTGATCGCGCAGATAGACTCGCTGGATCAGCAGAATGATCTGGCCCGCGCGCGGGCTGCAATCTTGCAGATCGAGGCGCGGGTGGTGGCGCAGGGCGCCAATCAGCGGGTGGCCGAACTGGTGCTGCAACGGCAAGAGGCGCTGGTGGCGCGGGGCGGGTCGACGCAAGAGGCGCTGGACAGCGCAAGGGCGGCGGTGGATGTGCTGAAATCAGACCTGATGCAGTTGCAGGCCGAACGCGCCAGCGCCGACATTGCCGTATCGTCAGCGCAACTGGCGCTGGACCGCACGCGGATCACAGCGCCGATTGCGGGGACCGTGGTGGCGATCGTCACCGAACAGGGCCAGACGGTAAACGCCAATCAAAGCGCGCCGATCATCGTCAAACTGGCGCAACTGGACAAGATGGTGGTGAAGGCCGAAATATCCGAGGCCGATGTGGTCCGGGTGCGGGCGGGGCAATCGGTCGGCTTTACCATTCTGGGCGATCCTTCGCGCAGCTTTCAGGCGGTGGTGCGCGACATCGAACCGGCACCTGCGTCCATCCGCGACAGCGATACCATCGACAGCACACAGGCCGTTTATTACAAGGGGCTGTTCGATGTGGACAACGCCGATCAGCAGTTGCGCATCGGCATGACCGCCGAAGTGGCGATCAATCTGGCCGAAGCCCGCGATGTGCTGGTGCTGCCCGCCGCGGCGCTTGGCCAGCAGGCGGCCGATGGCAGCTATACCCTTACGGTCTATGACCCCGCCACCAAGGCCGAGGACCGGCGGCAGATCACCGTGGGGCTGAACAACAACGTGTCGGCGGAAGTGACGGGCGGCGTGGCCGAGGGCGAGCTTGTGCTTGCCTCGGGGGCGGCGGCGGGGTTGTCCAGTGCGGCGGTATCGCCGCGGGGCCGGGGCGGGATGATGGGGTTCTGACATGGGCCCGCTGATTTCCATTCGGGGCATCCGGCGCGAATTTCAGGCCGGGGATCAGGTGATCACCGTGCTGCGCGACGTGGATCTGGACATCCGGGCCGGCGAGATGGTCGCCATCATCGGGCAGTCCGGGTCGGGCAAATCCACCCTGATGAACATTCTGGGCTTTCTGGACCGTCCTTCTGCCGGGACGTACCGCTTTGCGGGCCGCGATGTGGCGGGCCTTGGGCCGGATGATCTGGCGGAACTGCGGCGCGAACATTTCGGGTTCATCTTCCAGCGCTATCAACTGCTGCCCGATCTGGATGCCGTGGCCAATGTCGAGGTGCCCGCGATCTACAAGGGTGTGGCGCGCGGGGCGCGGCGCGACCGGGCCAAGGGGCTGTTGCGCCGTCTGGGTCTGGGCGAACGGCTGGATCACCGCCCCTCGGCCCTGTCGGGCGGGCAGCAACAGCGGGTGTCGGTGGCGCGCGCCCTGATGAACGGCGGCGAGGTCATTCTGGCGGATGAACCCACCGGGGCGCTGGATACCGCGTCGGGGCAGGACCTGATCGCGCTGTTGCAGGAATTGCATGCCGAAGGGCACACCATCATCATCGTGACCCATGACCCCGGCGTGGCGGCCATGGCGGAACGGATCGTGGAGTTGCGCGACGGGGCGGTGATTTCCGACACCCGGTCGCGCCCGGTGGCGGCGGTGCCCGCGCTGCCCGACCGCCCGGCGCGGGCCGGGGTGCTGGCGGGGCTGGACCGGTTTTACGAGACATTCGTGATGGCCGTCAAATCGATGGCCGCGCACCGGATGCGCACTTTTCTGACCATGCTGGGCATCATCATCGGCATTGCATCCGTGGTGTCGGTGGTGGCCCTTGGCACCGGCAGCCAGCAGCAGGTGCTGGAAAGCATCTCGTCGATCGGGTCGAACACCATCGACATCCGCAACGGATCGGGGTTTGGCGACCGCGCCGCCAACCGGACCCGCAACCTGAAGGCCAGCGATGCCGAGGCCTTGGCGCTGCAGCCCTATGCTGACAGCGTCTCGCCCGTGGTGTCGTCCACCGCCACGGCGCGGGTGGGCGGGGTCGAGGCGTCGGCCTCGGTGACCGGGGTGGGGGCGGGGTATTTTCAGGTGAAATCCTTTGTCACCCAAAGCGGGGTCACCTTTGGCGCGGCGTCGATTGCCGCCTATGCGCAAGAGGCGGTGATCGATCAGGGCAGCGCGACCACGCTGTTTCAGGGCCGCGATCCCCTGGGGCAGGTGATCATGCTGGGCCGGGTGCCGATGCGGGTGGTGGGGGTGGTCAAGGCCTCGGGCGTCAGTTTCGGGCCGCAGAATGCGCTGAACATCTTCATCCCCTACACCACCGCCATGGGCCGGGTGTCGGGGCAGGACTGGGTCAACAGCATTGCCGTGCGGGTGGATGACAGGTTCGACATGGCCACCGCCGAGGCGCTGGTGACGCAGCTTCTGACCATCCGCCATGGCAAGCAGGATTTCTTTCTGACCAACACCGACACCATCCGCGAGACGATCGAAAGCACCGGGCGCACGCTGACCTACCTTGTGTCCGCCATCGCGGTGATTTCGCTGGTGGTGGGGGGCATCGGGGTCATGAACATCATGCTGGTGTCGGTGACCGAACGCACCAAGGAAATCGGCGTGCGGATCGCGGTTGGCGCGCGGCAGGGCGATATCGTGACGCAATTCCTGATCGAGGCGATCCTTGTCTGCCTGCTTGGCGGGGTGTTGGGCATCTTGCTGGCGGTCGGGGCCGGGCAGGTGATCGCGGCGCTGAGCAGCAGTTTCCGCATGGTCTATTCCACCGCGTCCATCGTGGCGGCGGTGGTGTCGTCCACCGTCATCGGCATCAGCTTTGGCTTTCTGCCCGCGCGGTCGGCGTCAAGGCTGGACCCGGTGGAGGCTTTGGCCCGCGAATAGCCCCGCAAATCCGGGTGTTTTGCGCATTTGCAGGTTGCGGATTCTGCCCCGCCGCCGGGTTTTTCAGGCCGGGCGGCGGGGATGCGATTTGCGGCGCGGATCGGGCCCATCCGGCAAGCGTCTGAAAACCAAGCGTTTCACGCGGAAAAATCCCGAAACTGCGGCGCAGGATAATTCCTGTTGACAGCGCGGCGGCCATTTGTTGCCATATTCCTGCAACTGCGCAAAAATTGCTCAATTGTAGCTTTGTCGAGGAGGCGAGGCTTGCAGCAATCCAGATTGACTCTCAGGGGGGTTTTCCAATGCTTACACGTCGTTCCGCCATGATCCGTCTCGCGCTGACCGGATCGGTTCTTGCGCTGACGGTCGCCACCGGCCCGGCCTTTGCCGAAGGGCTGAAGATCGGCTTCAGCCAGGTGACGCTGCAATCGCCGTTCTATGTGCAACTGAAAGACGGGGCCGAAGCGGCGGCCACCGCGGGCGGTGACACGCTGATCTTTCTGGACGCCAACGGCGATGTCAGCAAGCAGAACGACGACATTCAGGATCTGATCACCCAGGGCGTCAATGCCATCATCATCAACCCGGTCAACCCCGATGCGGTCGTCCCCTCGCTGGAGGCCGCAACGGCGGCCGGCATTCCGGTGATCACGGTCGACCGCAGCGTCAATGGCGGCGGCGTGGTCGCCCATGTGGGCCGCGACAACAAGGCCATGGGCAAGCTGGTGGGCGAGGCCGTGGTGGCGCGTCTCAAGGCCGACGGGGTGGTGGGCGCCAAGATCATCGAGATTCAGGGCGATGCCGGCGGGGCCGTGATGATGGACCGCCGCGATGGGTTCCGCGCCGCCATCGAAGGGTCGGGCCATGTGATCGTCGAAGGGCCCTATGCCGAATACATCCGGTCCAACGCGGTGACCGCGATGCAGGATCTGCTGCAAGCGAACCCCGATGTGAAAGTGGTTTATGCCCATAACGACGACATGGCCCTTGGCGCGATGCAGGTGCTGGCGGAAAATGGCCGGTCGGATGTGCTGATCGCGGGGGTTGACGGCCTGTCCGAGGCTTTGGGCGTGATGGCGGACGGTGGCAACTATGTGGCGACCGCGCTGAACGACCCGAAATATCTGGGCGACGTGACGATTCAGGTCGCGCGCCAAGTGGCGGCGGGCAAGGCCGTTCCGGCCTTTGTCGATGGTGGCACGGCGGCGGTGACGGCGGCCAACGTGGGGGATTTCCCGCGTGAGGGCCTGTTCGCCGAATACCGCCCCGAGGTTCTGGCGCAGTAAGCCAGCCTCGATCCGGCTCGTCGGGTTGGCCTCCCTGGCCTGACGAGCCGTTTGTCTTTTGCCGACCGAACAGGAATACATCATGCGCGCTGCCGTTCTACACTCCCCCGGCGACATCCGGCTGGAACAGGTTCCGACCCCGACCGCCACCCCCGGCCATGTGCTGCTGCGCGTGGCGGCCGTGGGGGTGTGCGGGTCTGATCTGCCGCGCATGCTGATCAAGGGCGCGCACAAGATGCCGCTTGTCTGCGGCCATGAATTTTCGGGCCATGTGGTGGAACTGGGCGCGGGGGTCGAGGGCTTTGCCATCGGCGATCTGTGTACCGTGCCGCCGATGCTGCCCTGCCACAAATGCGACCAATGCGAGCGCGGCCAGTTTTCGCGCTGCCGGGATTACGACTATTTTGGCTCGCGCCGGGACGGGGCCTATGCCGAATATGTGGCGGTGCCGGTGGGCAATCTGCTGAAGGCGCCGGAAGGCTGCGATCCTGCGGCGGCGGCGATGGTGGACCCTGCGTCCATCGCGCTGCATGCGATCTGGAAGGCCGGGGGCATCGGCATGGGCCAGCGCGGCGGCGTGATCGGCTGTGGTCCCATCGGGCTGTTCGCCATTCAGTGGATGCGCCTGATGGGGGCCAGCGAGGTGGTCGCCATCGACCTGTCGCCCGAAAAGCTGGCACAGGCGCGCGAGGCCGGGGCCAGCCATTGCTATCTGGCGGCCGACGAGATTCCCGCCAGCCTGCTGTGTGACACGATCATCGAGGCCGCAGGCCACCCCAGTTCGATCAACGCGGCGATCCGGCTGGCGGCCCCCGGCGGGCATGTGTCCTTCATCGGGATTCCGGTGGGTGACGTGACGCTGGACAACAAGACCTTCCAGCATGTGCTGCGGCAGGAAGTGTCGCTGCACGGGTCGTGGAATTCGTTCGGCGCGCCCTATCCGGGGCCGCAATGGACGGTGACGCTGGATAAGCTGGCGTCAGGCGCGTTGAAGTGGCAGTTCATGATCAGCCATGATCTGGGGCTGGAGGAATTGCCCGGCATGTTCGCGCGGCTGAAGTCGGAACGCGGGATGTTCTTTTCCAAGATCATGTTCCGCCCGTAGCATCGGGCAGGGCGTTGGAGGACGCCGGTTTTGGAACTGGGGGAGGGGACGGGGCGCATGGCCTATGTGTTGAGCTTTGATTTTGGCACCGGCGGGGTGCGGGCAGGGGTCTATTCGACCGACCGCCGGGCCATTCTGTCGATGGCCGATGTGCCCTATGCCACCACTTATCCGCATATCGGCTGGGCCGAACAGAACCCCGCCGACTGGCTGGCCGCCATGCACATCGCAGGCCGCGATGCGGTGGCGCGGGCCGGGATCACGGCGATTGACGCGGTTTGCGTGGCCACCACCGCATCAACCGTCGCGGTGGCATTGCGCGACGGCACGCCCATCCGCCCCGCGATCCTGTGGATGGATTGCCGCGCCGAGGCCGAGGCCCGCCAGACCGAAACCGTCACCCATCCGGTGATGGCCCATGCGGGCGGCGGCGATGCGGTGGAATGGCTGGTGCCCAAGGCGATGTGGCTGGCCCGCCATCAGCCCGCCATCTGGGCGCAGGCCGAAGTGGTCTGCGAGGCGCTGGACTACATCAACCACCATCTGACCGGCGCATGGGTGGCTTCGCGGATGAACGCCGCCTGCAAGTGGAATTACGACAGCCTGAACGGCGCGTTTGTCCCCGAGGTTTACGCCGAACTGGGCATCCCCGATCTGGTGGGCAAACTGCCGGGGCGGGTGGTTCCGGTGGGCGGCGTGATCGCGCCCTTGCGGGCGGACATGGCGGCGGCGTTCGGGCTGACCACCCTGCCCATCGTGGCGCAGGGCGGCATTGACGCGCATATCGGCATGCTTGGCGCCAATACGGTGGCATCGGGCGGCATGTTGATGATCGGCGGCACATCCGTCGTGCATCTGACGCAGCTTGACGGGCCGGGCGACATGCGCGGCTTCTGGGGGCCGTATCCCAACGCGCTGGCCGATGGGCTGTGGCTGGTGGAATGCGGGCAGGTGTCGGCGGGGTCGATCCTGAACTGGCTGTCGGGCACCATCTTCGGGCTGGATCAGGCGGGCCATTCGGCGCTGATCGCCGAGGCCATGGCCCGGCCCGGTCGCGCCGAAGGCTTGCTGACGCTGGATTACTGGATGGGCAACCGCACGCCCTACCGCGATGGCGCGTTGCGCGGGGCGCTGATGGGGCTGACCTTGGGCCATGGGCGGGCGGATATCTATGCCAGCGTGGTCGACAGCCTCGCGCTTGGCACGCTGAACGTGCTGGGCGTGCTGGCCGAACGCGGCGTGCCGATCGACCGGGTGGTGCTGGCCGGGGGCATCTGCAAGAACGCGCTGTGGCTGCAATCGACCATCGATGCGATTGGCCGCCCGGTTGAGGTGGCCCCCGAAGACAACCTGTCGCTGGTGGGGGCAGGGGTTGCGGCGGCGGCGGCGCTTGGGCTGTATCCCGACCTTGCCACGGCGGCGGCGGCCTGTGCGGCCCCCACCGGACTGCGCCACCCGAACCCCGACCGCACCGCCTGGTACAACGCGGCCCTGCCGCTGTACCGGCAGGCCACCGAGGCGCTGACCCCGGTGCTGCACGATCTGGCGGCGCGGCAAAAGGCGGGGGCGGCATGACCGAACGCAGCCCCTATTCCGTGCGCCTGCCGTCGGACGAGGCGCGCGACCACCTGATGGTTCAGGTGGCCAAGATGTATTACGATCTGGACCGCACCCAAGGCGATATCGCAAATGACCTTGGCCTGACCCGCTGGCAGGTGGGGCGTCTGCTGACCGAGGCCAAAGAGGCCGGGATTGTGCGGATCGAGATTACCCCGCGTGCCGGTCGGCAGACCGGGTTGGAGGTCGATTTGCAGCAGCGGTTCGGCCTGCGCAATGCCATCGTGGTGCCGATGGGCGGCATCACCGATCAGGCGCTGCTGATTGAAAGCGTGGCGCAAGCCGCGGGGCGCTATCTGGCGGGGTTGAACCCCAAGCCTGACCTTATCGGCGTGTCCTGGGGGCGGACGATGTCTGCCGTGGCACGGGCCTTGCCTGCCGGGTGGAACCCCGGCGTGCATGTGGTGCTGGTGAACGGGTCCACCACGCTGCGGCTCAGTTCCACCCGCACCTCGGCGGTGGCCGAGGAGTTTGCGCAATCGGCGGGCGGGTCGGCCACGCTGCTGCCAGTGCCCGCGATTGTCGGCAAAACCAGCACGCGGGTTGCGCTGGAGGAAGACCCGATCATCGAGCATGTGCTGGCGCTGGCCGAACAGGCGCGGGTGATCTGTTTCAGCATGGGCGGGCTGTCGCATCATTCGGTGCTGCTTTCGTCGGGGTACCTCACGCAGGATGATATCGACCGGCTGAAACGGCTGGGGTCGGTGGGCGATATTCTGGGCCGCTTTGTCGATGCCGATGGCCGGATCGTCGACCCCGATCTGGACAGCCGCACCGTGGGCCTGCGGCTGGACGCGCTGGCCCGCAAGGACCGCGCCATCGCCATCGTGGCAGGCGCCGAAAAGCACGACATCGCGGCGGCGGCGCTGAAGGCGGGCTATATTTCCGATCTGGTGACGGATGAAGGCACGGCGCGGCATGTACTGGAAATGGGGGGCCTATGACCGATGTTCTGACGATCCGCGATGTATCGAAACGCTTTCCGCCCAATGTGGTGGCGCTGGAAGCGGCATCCCTGTCGGTGCGGCGGGGTGAGGTGCATTGCCTGCTTGGGGCCAACGGGGCGGGCAAATCGACCTTCCTGAAGATCGTGGCCGGGGCGATGCTGCCGACCACCGGGCAGATCAGCGTCGATGGCAAGGCTGTCACCTTCCGCAGCCCGTCCGAGGCCGCGCATGCCGGGATTTCGATGATCTATCAGGAACTTGATCTGGTGCCGCATCTGACCGTGGCGCAGAACCTGTTCCTGGGCCACCCGCCCGCGCGGTTCGGCGTGATCGACAAACGCGACCGCCGGGCACGGGCGGCGCAGGCCCTGGTGCGGATCGGCGCAGGCTTTGGCCCGGATGCGCGGGTCGGCAGCCTGTCGATTGCCAACCAGCAATTGACGGCCATCGCCCGGTCTTTGACGCGCGAAGCCAAGGTGATCATCATGGATGAACCTTCAGCCGCGCTGAATGAAACCGAGCTGGAAAAGGTGTTCGCGGTGATCCGCGAACTGACCGCGCAGGGCGTGGCGATCGTCTATGTCAGCCACCGTCTGGGCGAATTGCGGGCGATCGGCGACCGGGTGACCGTGCTGCGCGGCGGGCGCACCATCCAGACCTTTGACGTGGCGGGCACGCCGGATTCCACGCTGGTCGAGGCCATTCTGGGCAAGGAACGCAGGCTGGCAGACCGCCGCGACCGCCCGCCTGTGACAGGGCCGGTCACGCTGCGCATCAACCGGGTGACGGGGGCGCAGGGGCTGGACATCCGCGACATCGCCCTGCACCGGGGCGAGGTGATGGGCCTGACCGGGCTGAACGGGTCGGGGCGCACCTCGTTTCTGAAGGCGCTGTTCGGCGCGCTGCCGTGCGAGGCGGATATGCTGCTGAACGATGCCCCCTACCGCCCGCGCAGCCCGGCAGATGCCATTGCGGCGGGGCTTGGCCTGGTGCCCGAAAGCCGCAAGACCGAAGGCCTGATCCTGGATGCCGCGATCTACAAAAACGCCACGCTGCCCACCTTGCAGGGCCGGTTCTGGGCGCGGCATGGCCAGCAGAAATCGCGCACCGCCCCCGTTCTGGCGCAGCTGTCCACCAAATACGGGCGGCCTGAACAGACGGTGGCGCAACTGTCGGGCGGCAATCAGCAAAAGGTGGTGCTGGCGAAATGGGTGATCAACGGGTCGGAGGTGCTGCTGCTGGATGAACCCAGCCGGGGCCTTGATATCGGGGCAAAGGCCGACCTTTACCAACTGGTCGACGGGCTGGCGCAAAAGGGCGCGTCGGTGATCGTGGCGTCAAGCGAGCTGGACGAACTTTACGCCGCCTGCGATGTGATCTGGGTGTTTCACGAAGGCCGCAACATCGCCCGTTTCAACCCGTCACAGACCGATCAGGACACCATCCTGAAATGCCAGATCCTTGGGGAACATCATGTCTGAAGCCACCTTTATACCCCGCCGTCAGCGTCTGCTGGATCTGGCGATCGAGTACAACTTTATCGTCATCTTTCTGGCCGTGGTGGTGATTGCGGCCCTGCTGTCGGAAAACTTTCTGACGCCGACCAACATCGCCAACCTGTTTCAGCAGGCGTCCGTGGTGGGGATCGTGGCGGTGGGAATGACCTTTGTGATCCTGACCGGCAACATCGATTTGTCGGTCGGCAGCGTGGTTGCGCTCTGCGGCATGCTGGTGGCGGTGCTGATGGCGGCGGGGGTGCCTGCGCTGGCGGCGGTGCTGATCACCATTGCGGCGGGGGCGTTTTGCGGCGCGACCATGGGCAGCATCGCCGCCGTGGCGCAGGTGCCCAGCTTCATCGTGACGCTGGCGGGGCTGGTGTCGTTTCGCGGGCTGACCTATCTGATGACGGACGGGGTGCCGGTATCGGGCCTGCCGCCCGGATTTGCGGCGATTTCATCGACCATGGTGCCGATCCTGCCGGGCTTTGCGATGTCGTCGATGGGGCTGATCTTCCTTGCGCTGTGCCTGATTGCCGGGCTGGTGCTGCGGCTGACGGTGTTTGGCGAAACCGTCTATGCCACCGGCGGCAACCCCGAGGCCGCCCGTCTGTCCGGCCTGCCCACGCAGCGGGTGCTGATCCTGGTGTTCACCGTGTCGGGCATCATGAGCGCGCTTGGCGGCATATTGCTGACCTCGCGCCTGCGGATCGGTCAGCCGACGGCGGCGCAGGGGCTGGAACTGGACGCCATCGCCGCCGTGGTTCTGGGCGGCACCAGCCTGTTCGGCGGCCGGGGCGGGGTGCTGGGCACCTTCTTTGCCGTGATGCTGTTGCAGGTGCTGCGCAACATCTTCAACTTGCTTGGTCTGGGGTCGTTCTATCAAATGACCGTAACCGGCGTGATCATCATTGCCGCAATCCTGCTGAACCGCTTTATCGACATTCGCCGGGGGCGCGGATGAACGCCTCTCATACACTGGAACGGAAAATGCCCATGGATGACAGCTTGGCCCGCAACATGGGCACCCCGTTTACCCCCGACTGGTTCGATACCATCGCGGTGAACCATCAGGCCATCGAACGCCGCGCCGCCACCTATGGCACCCGCCGCACCGTCAAGAAGGAATGGCAGGCGGCGTGGCTGTTGCAGGCCCTGCGCTGCATCGACCTGACCACCCTTGCGGGCGACGACACCGCAGGCCGGGTGCAGCGCCTGTGCGCCAAGGCCCGCAACCCGGTGCGCGCCGATCTGCTGGCGGGCTTGGGCATTGACGCGATCACCGTGGGGGCCGTGTGTGTGTACCCCACGATGGTCGGCCATGCGGTCCGCGCGCTGGAAGGGTCGGGCATTCCGGTGGCCTCGGTCGCCACCGGGTTTCCGGCGGGGCTGACGCCCTTGCCGCTGCGGCTGGCGGAAATCACCTATGCGGTGCAGGAAGGGGCTGGCGAAATCGACATCGTGATCACCCGCGAACATGTGCTGACCGGCAACTGGCAGGCGCTGTATGACGAGGTTGCCGCGATGCGGGCGGCCTGCGGGGACGCCCATCTGAAGGCGATCCTTGCCACCGGCGATCTGAAGACCCTGCGCAATGTCTATATGGCCAGCATGGTGGCGATGCAGGCGGGGGCCGATTTCATCAAGACATCGACCGGGAAAGAGGAGGTGAACGCCACCCTGCCGGTCAGCCTGACCATGCTGCGCGCGCTGCGCGATTACCGCGAATATTGTGGCCAGATCGTCGGCTTCAAACCGGCAGGCGGGTTGAAAACCGCCAAGGACGCCATGACCTGGCTGATCCTGATGAAGGAAGAACTGGGCCTGGCCTGGATGCAGCCCGACCTGTTCCGCATCGGGGCATCGTCCATGCTGGGCGACATTGAACGCCAGCTGGAACATCATCTGACGGGCCGCTATTCGGCCGCCAACCGTCACGCGCTGGCGTAAGGGGAAAGACCATGCCCACCATCAAGGACATCATGCAGACCATGGAATACGGTCCCGCCCCCGAGGCCAACGGCGAAGTCAAAGCCTGGCTTGCAACCCATCAGGCCGGGATCGGCCACTACATCAACGGCCGCTTTACCGCCGCCGCCGGCGCGCTGATCGCGGTGACGGACCCCGCCACCGACACTGTGCTGGCCCAGATCGCCAAGGGCACGGCTGACGATGTGGACACCGCCGTCAAGGCCGCCCGCGCGGCCTTTGGCAAATGGTCGGCGCTGCCCGGCCATGCGCGCGCCAAGTACCTCTACGCCATTGCCCGCCATGTCCAGAAACGCGAGCGGTTCCTGTCGGTGCTGGAAACCATGGACAACGGCAAAACCATCCGCGAATCCCGCGACATCGACGTGCCTCTGGTCGCGCGGCATTTCTACCATCATGCGGGCTGGGCTGAACTGATGGAAAGCGATTTCCCCAACCATGGCCCGGTTGGGGTGTGCGGGCAGGTGATCCCGTGGAACTTTCCGCTGCTGATGCTGGCGTGGAAGGTCGCGCCTGCCCTGGCTGCGGGCAATACCGTGGTGCTGAAGCCCGCCGATCTGACCCCGCTGACCGCCTTTGCCTTTGCGCAGATCTGCCATGAGGTGGGCCTGCCTGCGGGCGTGGTGAACATCGTGCAGGGCGATGGCGAAACCGGGGCGGCGATCTGCGGCCACCCCGATGTCGACAAGGTGGCCTTCACCGGGTCGACCGATGTGGGCCGGGTGATCCGCCGCCAGATTGCCGGGCAGGGCAAGAAAGTCTCGCTGGAACTGGGCGGCAAATCGCCCTTCATCGTGTTTGAAGACGCCGATCTGGACGGCGCGGTTGAGGGCGTGGTGGACGCCATCTGGTTCAATCAGGGCGAGGTCTGCTGTGCCGGCAGCCGCATTCTGGTGCAGGAAGGCATCGCCGACCGCTTCTTTGCCAAGCTGCGCGCCCGGATGGCAACCCTGCGTGTGGGCAACCCGCTGGACAAGACGATGGACATGGGGGCCGTGGTATCCGCCCGGCAACTCGCGCGCATCGACGGGCTGCTGGCGCAGGGGCAGGCCGAAGGGGCTACGCTATGGCGCGCGCCTTGTGCCCTGCCCGCCAAGGGCAGCTTCAGCGCGCCGGGGTTCTTCACCGGCACCGCCCCGGCATCCACCGTCAGTCAGGTGGAAATCTTTGGCCCGGTGGCCGTGACCGGCACCTTCCGCACCCCGGACGAGGCCGTGACGCTGGCCAATGACTCGCGCTATGGGTTGGCGGCATCGGTCTGGTCGGAAAACATCAACCGCGCGGTCGAGGTGGCGGCACGCGTCAAGGCCGGTGTGGTCTGGATCAACGCGACCAACCTGTTTGACGCAGGCGCGGCGTTTGGCGGCTATCGCGAAAGCGGCTTTGGCCGCGAAGGCGGGCGCGAGGGGATGTATGAATACCTGACGCCCGTGTGGGAAAAGGGCGGCAAGCAGCGCCCCCCCGCCGGGGCAACGCCGCTGGTCACGCCCTTTGCCGAAGGGAAACGCGGGCCTGCGGGCATCGACATCACCGCCAAGCTGTACATCGGCGGCAAGCAGGCCCGGCCTGACGGCGGGCAATCCTACACCGTGTTCGGCAAGGGCGGCGCGGCGATCGGCGAGGCGGGTCTTGGCAACCGCAAGGACATCCGCAATGCGGTCGAGGCCGCGCACAAGGCGACCGGCTGGGGCGGTGTGACCGCCCATAACCGCGCGCAAGTGCTGTATTTCATCGGCGAAAATCTGGACCAGCGCCGGGCGGAATTTGAAGCCCTGCTGTCCGACAGCACCGGGGCCAGCGCCAAAATGGCGGCGGATGAGGTGGACCTGACCCTGCGCCGCATCTTCTGGTACGCGGCACAGGCCGACAAGCACGACGGCGCGGTGCATGCCACCAAGTCGCGCCACATCACCCTTGCGCTGAACGAACCCTTTGGCGTGATGGGGCTGGTCTGCCCGGATGAATCGCCGCTGCTGTCGATGGTGTCCTTGCTGCTGCCCGCGATTGCCATGGGCAATGCGGTGGTCTGCGTGCCGTCGCAGGCGCATCCGCTGCTGGCGGCGCGGCTGTATCAGGTGCTGGAAACGTCAGACCTGCCGGGGGGGGTGGTCAACCTTGTGACCGGCGACCGCGACGCGCTGGCCAAAACGCTGGCCGAACATGATGACGTGGCCGCGCTGTGGTATTGCGGCAGCGCCGAGGGGTCTGCGATGGTCGAGGCCGCCTCGGCGGGCAACCTGAAACCGGTCTGGGCCGACCAAGGCCGCCTGCGCGACTGGTCGTCACCGACCCAAGGGCAGGGCGCCGACTATCTGCGCCGCGCGACGCAGACCAAGACGATCTGGCTGCCCTACGGCGAATGACCACGCTGGCCTGCGCCCCGGACGGTTTCGGGGCGCAGGCCAGTCATCCCGCATTACGCCCCGGTCACCCGCCAGATGATGTCACCCACGTCATCGGCCATCAGCAAGGACCGCTTGTCCGGCCCGATCGCCACGCCCACCGGGCGGCCGTAGGAGGTTTTCTCGTCCTCGGACAGAAAGCCCCACAGGATGTCACGCGGCGGACCAGACGGTTTGCCATCGGCAAAGGGCACGAAGATCAGCTTGTACCCGCTGAGCGTGGAGCGGTTCCATGACCCGTGCTGCCCGATCACCATGCCGCAGCCAAAGCCGGGCAGGGTGCCTTCGGGCATCCAGCACAGGCCCAGAGACGCGGTATGGCCGCCAAGCGCATAATCGGGCGTGATCGCCCGCGCCACCAGGGCCGCATCCTGCGGCACCCGGTCATCCACCGTCTTGCCCCAATAGCTGTAGGGCCAGCCGTAAAAGCCGCCGTCCTGCACCGAGGTCAGATAATCGGGCGGGGTTTCGTCGCCCAGCCCGTCGCGTTCGTTCACCACTGTCCACAGCTTGCCGGTGACGGGTTCCCAGGCCGTGCCAACCGCGTTGCGCAGACCGCTGGCAAAGATGCGCGAGGCCCCGGTGGCAATGTCATGTTCCCAGATCGCGGCGCGGCCCCGTTCGGCATCCATGCCCTGATCGCCGATATTGCTCAGCGAGCCGACGCCCGCATAGATCCTGGTGCCGTCCTGCGACGCGATCAGGCTGCGCGTCCAGTGCCCCCCCGGTTTGAAATCCAGCCGCCGCGTGCCCGGCCCGGTCAGGCGGGTGTCGCCCTCGGTGTAAGGGAAGGCCACGATGCCATCGGTGTTGCCGACATAGAAGGTGCCATTGACCAGCGCCATGCCGAAGGGCTGGGCCTGACCGTCAAGAAACACATGCCGGGTTTCGGCCACGCCATCGCCATCGCTATCGCGCCACAGGGTGATGCGGTTGGCGCTGATGCCGATGGCACGGGCGCGGCGCATGGTGGCCTGGGCCGCGCGGTCGATCAGGGTCTTGGGCGGGCTGGCCTCTTGCAGCGCCTCGGCCACCAGCACATCGCCGTTGGGCAGAACCTCGATCCAGCGCGGATGCAGCAGGTCGGACGCAAAGGCATTGACCTTCAGCCCCGCTGCCGCACGGGGAACCTGCCCCTTGGCCCAGCCTTTGGCGGTGGGCATTTTCAGGGTCATGATGCCCTGCTTGCGGGCCTCGGGGATCTGGGGCGCCGCCCCGACCGCCACCGCCCTGGGCGCGCCCATGCGCCGCATCAACACCATTGCGCCGCCCACAAGGGCCGCAGCCCGCGCCATATAATCCATGTTCCCGCCCCGATGGTCTTTCTCCGGCACGCTACTGCACGGCTGCGAGTTGTGACAGGGCAAATCGGGCGGGGGGCGTGAAGGCGCGGCCCTCAATTTGCCACGTTCATCCCTTCATCTGCGACTCTGGCAGACCCTGCGAAGAATCCAGGATTTCTTGCAGGCAAAGCGCGGGATATTTGCCGTTGAAACAGGTCTTGATGCCGGGAAAATCGCGCGACCCGGTTGGCAACGGTGCTTTTGACGTGGTGGGATGGGTTGCAAGGTGAGCATTGACACCAGCGAGATTGACGGCGTTCGGCGGCGCATGACAAGGCTGTATGACGTTTGCACAGCGTCCCTTTGCCTGACTGCGGGCGCAATCGTTGCAGGCGCGGCATTTGGAGATCCGGGGTCATTCCAGATAGCGTCTCGGGGTGACATCCTGGTGTTCGCCCTGATCCTTGCCGGCGGTCTTGGGTCCATTGTACCGGCGGTCCTCGTCAGGCGGCACAAGAAGATTGTCACCGAATTTGACGCTGTGGACAGGATATTCAACCAGATCCTGAAAGAGAAAAGCTCTGCCGTCATCCGCAAGATGCTTGCCGGGTTGGAGAGCCGCCGTTCCGCAAGCCCGATCGTGGCCGACAGAATTCGGACGCGCAGGATTGACGCACAGGCCCATCTGGATTTTGTCCTGCTTGCCGAGGAAAAGGACCGTGACAGGCGCGCAAGGATTGACAGGCTTGCCAGATTGGGCGCGGCCTTTTCAAGGATGCGCGCCTCATGCGCCAAGGCGCTCGGGGACAGGGCCAAGGCCATGCCCATCATGCGCGCACATCAGATCATTGCCGGGAACACAAGGCTTTCCAGACAGCAGAGAAAAGCGCTTGACGACCAGTGGCAACACAGATCCGGGCGGTTGTCGTGGTGGGGAAGGATGACCACGGCAAAGCCGGACATGACCGGGCTTGATCGGCAGGTCGCAGATATGGAAACGGCCCGGTCACAGATCCAGCGGTCAAAAGACTTTGTTGCGGCGAAGGCTTCCCTGAATGAATTGCAAGAACGCGTTGCGCTGCGGCTTCGGGCGGCAGAAAGGGCGGCGCGCGCGTCGTTGCCACAGTCGCATCAGAAATCCTTCGATGCGCCAGCGATCGCCGCATCCGCGTTCTGGCTTGGCGCCATGTCGATACCGGTTTCGGCTTGGGCGGATATTGTTCAGGCCGGAAATGTCTACGACGCTTTGCGGCGCGTCAGCAGCACTTATGCCGGAATGTCCGATGCCGATATCTGGACTTCCACCCTGTTCCTGCCGGCCGAAAGCCTTGCGGGCCTTACAAATCTTGCCAAGGGGGCCTATTTTGAAGCCCTTGTCGCGGCTGAAACGGGCGGCGAACTGTTCGCGAATTTCAACCATCCGGCAACCGACATCACGATAGATGGTGTCGAGTATCAGATCAAGGCGACCGACAGTGTAAGCTATATCGAGAGTGTGCCCGACGATATTCCCGTGATTGCGACGACTGAAGTGGCCTTTGAAACCGGGGCAATGGATATTGGCTACAGCAATCTTGATCTTGAACAGGCGATGGACCTGTCCCTTGGCGGAAGCGTGATCGATTTTGGCGATACGGCCGTTGACGCGGTTCTGACCGGCATCGGTGGCCTTGGCCTGCTGGCCACGATCAATGGCATCCGGCATGCCCATGGCACCTATTCCCGAAACGGGGATGCCGGTCAGGCCATCGCTGAAGGCGCCGGAGTTGCCATCATGGGAACGGCAAAGACATTTGTTGACAGCGCCGAACTTGCCTACAAGGTCGCAACGTCCCGGCCCAGCCGGATGGCAGGCCGTTGGACTGCCAGCGCTGCCCGCAGGATCAGCAGGGCAATCCGGGGCTAAGGCCAACGCCTTCATCGGCTTTTCTTCGGACTTTGCCCCCCTTTACGCCGCCTTTACGCCCTTCGCCCCGAACTCGAATGGCATCCTTACGGGCGCAGGGTCCACCCTGCGGGCTTCTGGAACGGAGTATCTGTGATGCTTGACATGATGTACCTCGCCCTCGGGGCCGGGGGGTTTGGTCTTTTTGCGCTGGCCGTGCGCCGGCTGGACAGGGTGTGACATGCCCCTGTTCGATCTGATCCTGGGCGCCGCCGTCACCGGGGCGCTGTTCGTGTATCTGGGGGCCGCCCTGCTGTGGCCGCACCGGTTTTGACAGGGGCCATGCGATGACATTGTTTTCCTATGCGCTGTATTTCGGCGTGCTGGTGGGGGCTGCCCTTTGCCTCGCGGTCTGGATGGGCCGGGTGTATGACGGGCTGCCCGCCCTTGCCGGGATCGAGCGCCGCCTGCTGCGCGGCGCGGGGGTGGATCCTTCGCGCGACATGGGCTGGGCCGCCTATGCGATGGCGGTGCTGGCGTTCAATCTGGTGGGGTTCGGGGTGCTGTATGTGGTGCTGCGGGGGCAGGGCCTGTTGCCGCTGAACCCCGATGGCATTGGCGGCATGGCCCCTGACCTCGCCTTCAACACCACCATCAGTTTCGTGACCAACACCAACTGGCAGGCCTATTCCGGCGAGGCGCAGCTTTCCTATCTGTCGCAGATGGCCGGGCTGACGGTGCAGAACTTTGTCAGTGCGGGCACGGGGATGGCGGTGGCCGTCGCGGTGATCAGGGGCTTTACAGCCGCAAAGGGCGCAACGCTTGGCAACTTCTGGTTGGACCTCACCCGGTCGGTGCTGTGGATCTTGCTGCCGCTGTCGGTGGTCCTTGCGCTGTTTCTGGCTTGGCAGGGCGTACCGCAGACGCTGCAAGGCGCTGTGACCGCCACCACGGTTGAAGGCGGCGAGCAGATCATCGCGCGCGGGCCTGCTGCGGCGCAAATCGCCATCAAGCAGCTTGGCACCAATGGCGGCGGGTTCTTTGGCGTCAACTCGGCGCATCCGTTTGAAAACCCGACGATTGCCTCGAACCTGGCGCAAAGCCTGTCGATCCTGCTGATCCCGGTGGCGTTCTGCTTTCTGTTTGGCCGCATGGCCGGGGACCGCCGGCAGGGCTGGGCGATCTTTGCCGCCATGGCGGTGATGTTTGCAGCAGGCCTTGCCGTGATCCATGTCTATGAGGTGGCGGGCAACCCATCCCTCGGCATCGGCGCCAACATGGAAGGCAAGGAGCAACGCTTTGGCGCGATGCTGTCGGCCTTGTGGGCGGCGTCGACCACGGCGGCATCGAACGGGTCGGTCAACGCGATGCACGACAGTTTCATGCCGCTGTCCGGCCTTGTGATGATGGTATTCATGGCCATTGGCGAGGTGATCTTCGGCGGCGTCGGCGCGGGCCTGTATGGCATGCTGCTGTACGTCGTGCTGGCGGTGTTTCTGGCCGGGCTGATGGTGGGCCGCACGCCCGAATACCTGGGCCGCAAGATCGAGGCGCGCGAGGTGACGCTGGCGGTGCTGGCCTTCCTGTCGATGCCGTTGGGCATTCTGGTGGGGGGGGCGCTGGCCGCCACGGTGCCTGCCGCGCTGACCTCGGTGCAGGATGCGGGGCCGCACGGGTTTGGCGAGATCCTCTATGCCTACAGCAGCGCCACCGGCAACAACGGGTCGGCGTTCGGCGGTTGGGGGGCTGCGAACCCGTGGAATACCACAGCTCTGGGTCTGGTGATGTTGCTGGGCCGCTATGCGATCATCGTGCCGCTGCTGGCGATTGCGGGGTCGATGATCCGCAAACCGAAATCGGCCACCACCAGCGGCAGCTTCCCTACTCACGGCCCGCTGTTTGTAACGCTGTTGGTCCTGACCGTGCTGATCCTTGGCGCGCTGACCTTCTTTCCCGTCCTAGCCCTTGGCCCCGTCGCGGAAGAAACCGCGCGCATGGCCGGGCAGAGCTTTTGAGGCATCCCATGATCCGAGATGACAAAGCGGCCGCTATGTCCGGCCTTTACATGGCGGCGGTTCGCCAGAGCGTGACCAAACTGGATCCGCGCACCCTGTGGCGCAACCCGGTGATGTTCGTCACCGCCATTGTGGCCGCCATGACCACGGTGCTGGGCCTGCGCGATCTGGCATCCGGCACGGCAGGCGCGGGTGTGGCGTTGCACATCGCGGTCTGGCTGTGGCTCTGTGTGCTGTTTGCCAACTTTGCCGAAGGTCTGGCCGAAGGCCGGGGCCGCGCGCGGGCTGATACGCTGCGGGCGACCAAATCGGAAACCCGCGTGCGGGTGCTGGCCGACCCCGACGCCGACCCCGCGACGGCCAGCGAGGTTGTCTCGACCACCCTGCGCGCCGGGCAGTTCGTCTACATCGCGGCGGGCGACATCGTGCCCACCGACGGCGAGGTGCTGCGCGGCATGGCATCCGTCAACGAAAGCGCCATCACGGGCGAGTCTGCCCCGGTGATCCGCGAGGCCGGGGGGGACCGGTCGTCGCTGACCGGCGGCACCACCATCGCCTCGGACTGGGTGGTGATGCAGGTGACGGCCGATCCGGGGAAAAGTTTCCTTGACCGGATGATCGCGCTGGTCGAAGGGGCGGAAAGGCAAAAGACCCCGAACGAGATTGCGCTGAACATCCTGCTGGTCGGCCTTACGCTGATCTTCCTGTTCGTCGTCGTCACCCTGCCAGCTTTTGCCAGCTATTCCGGCACGGTGATCCCGGTGGTGACACTCGCGGCGCTGTTCGTGACGCTGATCCCCACCACCATCGGCGGGTTGTTGTCGGCCATCGGCATCGCGGGCATGGACCGGCTGGTGAAGGCCAATGTCATCGCCAAATCGGGCCGCGCAGTCGAGGCGGCTGGCGATGTGGACACGCTGCTGCTGGACAAGACCGGGACCATCACCTTTGGCAACCGGCAAGCCTTCGCGTTGATCGCAGGCGCAGGGGTTGATGCGCGCAGGCTGGCCGAGGCGGCGGCGCTGGCCTCGCTGGCCGATGAGACGCCCGAAGGCAAATCCATCGTGGAAAAGGCGCGCGAGATGCTGGGCAGCGTGCCCGCCATGCCCGCAGGGGCCGCGTTTGTGCCGTTCACCGCACAGACCCGGCTGTCGGGGCTGGACCTGACCGATGGTCGGCGGTTCCGCAAAGGGGCGATTGATGCGGTGATCCGGCTGACCGGGCAAACCCCGCCGGGTGCGCTTGCCGCACAGGTCGATGCGATTGCGCGGTCGGGTGGCACGCCGCTGCTGGTGGCGGAAGGCGCGCAGATCCTGGGCGTGGTGCATCTGAAAGACATCGTGAAACCCGGCGTGCGGACGCGGTTTGCCGAGTTGCGCGCCATGGGCATCCGCACGGTGATGATCACCGGCGACAACCCGCTGACCGCCGCCGCGATTGCCGCCGAGGCCGGGGTGGATGACTTTCTGGCCGAAGCCACGCCCGAGATGAAGCTGGACCTGATCCGCCGCGAACAGGCGGGCGGGCGGCTGGTGGCGATGTGCGGCGACGGGTCGAACGATGCGCCAGCACTTGCGCAGGCCGATGTGGGGGTGGCGATGAATTCCGGCACATCCGCCGCGAAAGAGGCCGCCAACCTGATCGATCTGGACAGCGACCCCACCAAGCTGATCGAGGTGGTTCTGGTGGGCAAACAACTGCTGATCTCGCGCGGCGCGCTGACCACCTTCAGCATTGCCAACGATGTGGCGAAATACTTTGCCGTGCTGCCTGCCATTTTCGTTGCGGCCTATCCGGGGCTGGGGGTGCTGAACATCATGGGGCTGGCCTCGCCCACCTCGGCCATCCTGTCGGCGGTGATCTTCAACGCGCTGATCCTGGCGGCCCTGGTGCCGCTGGCGCTGCGCGGGGTGCAATACAAACCCGCCAGCGCCGCCGCCCTGCTGCGCCGCAATCTGGCGGTCTACGGTCTGGGCGGAATGATCGTGCCCTTTGTCGGCATCAAGGCGATCGACCTGTGCCTTGTCGCCCTGAACCTGACCTGACGGCCCATCCTCCCCACACTGGGGGAGGGGACGCACCTTTCCTGCTCGCCTGCCCTTCGACCCGAACGCCTCCCCTCCCCCTGGTGGGGAGGGGCCGGGTGGGGGGGCAGCGGCGCAACACTCAAAGGAAACCAGCCCATGCTGACCCACCTTCGCCCCGCCATCACCCTGACCGTGATGTTCACCCTGCTGACCGGCCTTGCCTATCCGCTGGCCATCACCGGCGCGGCCCAAAGCCTGTTCCCTGCCGCCGCAAATGGCAGTCTTGTCCTGCGCGGCGACACGGTGATCGGATCATCGCTTGTCGCGCAAGCCTTCACCGGTCCGGGCTATCTGCACCCCCGCCCCTCGGCCAGCGGCTGGAATGCTGCCGCAACCGGGGCGTCGAACCTTGGTCCGACCTCGGCTGCACTGATCGCCACGGTGGCCGAACGCCGCGCGGCGTGGGAGGCGCTGAACGGCCAATCCGCCCCGATCGATGCCGTCACCGCCTCGGGGTCGGGTCTGGACCCTGACATCAGCCCGGAAACCGCGCTGGCGCAGGCCGGGCGCATCGCCGCCGCCCGTGGGGCGGACGTGGCCGCCATCCGCGCGCTGATCGAGGCGGCAACTGTTGGCCGAACGCTCTGGCTATTCGGCGAGCCACGCGTGAATGTGCTGGAAACCAACCTCGCCCTTGACGCAGCGTTTCCGAAACCGGAATGACCCATGACGCCGACATCCGCCCTTCGCCCGACGCGCTGCTGACGCAGGCCGCGCGGATCGGGCGTGGGCGGCTGAAAATCTTCATCGGGGCGGCGCCGGGGGTCGGCAAGACCTGGGCCATGCTGGACGACGCGCACCGCAAACATGCAGACGGCGTCGATGTGCTGGCCGCGCTGATCGAAACCCATGGCCGGGCCGAAACCCAGGCCAAGCTGGCGGACCTGCCGCCACTCGCGCGCAAACCCGTGATCTACAAGGGCCGCGCCCTGACCGAACTGGATCTGGACGGGCTGTTGGCACGCCGCCCCGCGCTTGCCCTGATCGACGAGCTGGCCCACACCAACGCAGAAGGCGGCCGCCATGAAAAACGCTGGCAGGATGTCGAGGAAGTGCTGGCCGCCGGCATCGACGTGTTCACCACCCTGAACATCCAGCATATCGAGACGCTGAACGAAACCGTCGCCCGCATCACCGGGGTCAGGGTGCGCGAAACCGTGCCCGACCTTGTGCTGGCCATGGCGGATGAGATCGAGCTTGTCGACATTCCCCCGGACGAATTGCTGGAACGCCTGCGGCAGGGCAAAGTCTATCCCGCCGATCAGGCGGCCCGTGCGCTGACCAGCTTTTTTGCCAAGGGCAACCTGACCGCCCTGCGCGAACTGGCGCTGCGCGCCGCCGCCGACCGGGTGGATGCGCAACTGCGCGAACATATGGCCGCGAACGCGATTGCCGGGCCGTGGCCGACGCAGGACCGCATTCTGGTTTGTGTCAACGAAAGCCCCGCTGCGCGTGAGGCGATCCGGGTGGCCAAACGCTCTGCCGACCGTGCCCGCGCGGAATGGATCGCGCTGAACGTCACGCAGGCCCGGTTCGAGGCGCTGCCCGATGCCGACAAGGACCGGCTGGCCGGAACGCTGCGGCTTGCGGAACGTCTGGGGGCAGAGCTTGCCACGCTGGAGGCCGAACGCGACGTGGCGCAGGCGATCCTGTCCTATGCCGCAGACCGCAATGTGAAGCGCATCGTGATCGGCCGGCCGCGCCCGCGCCCGTTCTGGGCGCGCCTCACGACCGAAGACGTGGCGGCAGGTCTTCTGCGCCAATCCGGGCAGTTCGAGATCACCCTTGCCGCCGCGCCGGATGAACGCGGAACGCAGGCGGGCTGGCATCTGCCGCAAGTGGCGCGCGACCCCCTTGCCTGGGCCGAGGCCGGGCTGGCCGTCGCGCTTGCCTCGGCCTGTTCCTATGCCGCCGAGCAGTTGTTCCCGGTCGCCAGCCTGTCGGTGATCTACATGACGGCTGTGGTCGTGGTGGCCAGCCGCAGGGGGCTTGGCCCCGCGATGGCGACGGCGGTTCTGGGGTTTTTCGCCTACAATTACCTGTTCACCGAACCCCGCTTTTCCTTTCAGGTGTCACGGCAGGGTGAGTTGCTGACGCTTGGCCTGTTCCTTGTGGCCTCGCTGATCACCGGCAATCTGGCGGCACGGCTGCGCGCCCGCATCACCGCGCAGACCGCCATCGCCGAGCGGACGAACAAGCTCTATGACTTCAGCCGGCGCATCGCGGCGGCGGCCACGGCGGATGATGTGATCTGGGCCTCGGTCAGCCATGTGGCCACGACCCTGCGCTGCGAAACCGTGTTGCTGATGCCGGGGCAGGGCGGCGATCTGGCGGTGGTCGGCGGCTTTCCCCCCGAGGACCGGTTGCAGATCCGCGACCAGTCGGCCGCACAATTCGCCTGGGACAAGGGCCAGCCCGCCGGGGCGGGGTCCGACACCCTGCCGACCGCGCGCTGGTTCTTTCTGCCGCTGGTCGCGGGCGACCGCCGCCTGGGCGTGCTGGGCATTGCCGAGGCCGAGGATCACCGCTTTGCCCGCACCGACCACCGCCTGTTGCAGGCGCTGGTCGGGCAGATCGCCCTGGCGCTGGAACGGCTGCGCCTGACCGAGGCCCTGTCCGAAACCCGGCTGGTGGCCGAAACCGACCGGCTGCGCACCGCGCTCTTGTCCTCGGTCAGCCATGATCTGCGCACGCCGCTGGTCACCATCATCGGGGCGGCGGGCAGTCTGGCCGACACGCCGGGCCTGCCCGCACTGGCCCGGCAGGATCTGGCCGAAAACATCCGCGAAGAAGGCGAGCGGCTGGACCGCTATGTGCAGAACCTGCTGGACATGACCCGGCTGGGCCATGGGGCCTTGCGGCCAAGGCTGGCCCCGCTGGATCTGGCAGACCTGATCGGCAGCGCCCGCCACCGCCTGCGCGCGCCGCTGCGGGCGCATCAAGTGACCGCCGATCTGCCCGACGCCTTGCCGCTGGTGCGGGCGGATGGGGTGCTGCTGGAACAGGTGCTGGTCAATGTGCTGGACAACGCCGCCAAATACGCCCCCGCCGGATCGGCCATCGTGCTGACCGCCCGCGAGGCGGGGGCATTTGTCGACCTGTCGATCACCGACTCCGGCCCCGGCATTCCGCCCGATGAACATGCCCGCGTGTTCGACATGTTCTACCGCGTCAATGAAGGAGACCGTCAGCGCGCCGGAACCGGGCTGGGCCTTGCGATCTGCAAAGGGCTGACCGAGGCCATGGGCGGCACCATACGCGCAGAATCCGGCCGGGCCGAGACGGCCTCGCCAGATGGCACCGGCACGCGTATCGTGCTGTCCTTGCCGCTGTACACCCCCGAGACTTCTGCATGACCCCGACGCGTATCCTGATCATCGACGACGAAGCCCCGATCCGCCGCTTTCTGCGCGTGCCGCTGGAGGCCGAGGGCCATGGCGTGATCGAGGCCGCAACCGCCCGTGACGGCATTCTGGCCGTGGCGCGCGAGGCACCGGGGCTGGTGATCCTGGACCTTGGCCTGCCCGATGCCGACGGGCTGACCGTGCTGCGCGAAATCCGCGGCTGGTCGCAGGTGCCGGTGCTGGTGCTGTCGGTGCGGGCGGACGAGGCGGGCAAGGTGGCGGCGCTGGATGCGGGCGCGCAGGATTATGTGGTCAAACCCTTTGGCATGAAGGAACTGCTGGCCCGCATCCGCAGCCTGTTGCGCGACCGGGCCGGCGCGGCGCAGGGGCCGGTGGTGATCACGCTGGCCGACCTGCGCATCGACCCCGCCAACCACAGTTGCACCCAGGGCGGTCTGCCGCTGCACCTGACGCGGCGCGAGTTCGATCTGCTGTGGATGCTGGCCAGCCATGCCGGGCGGCTGGTGACGCAGGGGCTGATCCTCAAGGCGCTCTGGGGTCCGGCGCATCTGGACGACAGCCAGTATCTGCGCGTCTACATCCGTCAGTTGCGCCAGAAACTGGGCGATGATGCCGCCAACCCGCGCTATATCATGACCGAACCGGGCATCGGCTATCGGTTCATCGCCGAATAGCCGGGCCTGTGGCCGCCCCGCACATACCCCCGCCGTATCCATCCAGAATGGACCAATGAACCCGCCCGCAGCGGGGCCGGGTTGCTAGGGTGGAACCCGTCGGGACGGCAGGCCGCAGCCCCAGATCCGGCCCCCGCCCGACCCATGAAGGAACCCCGCCATGCCGCCGCCCCCGTCGTTCTTTCTGCCCGAGTTCCGCTGGCAGGGTGCTGCCGTCAGCGTGCGCTTTGCCCCCGGTGCCCTGCGCCTTGTCGCCGAGGAGGTCACGGCCCTGAACGGCCGCCGCGCGCTGGTGCTGACCACGCTGGACCAGGCCGACAGCGGGGCGGCGCTGGCGGCGCATCTGGGCGGGCTGGCGGCGGGGCAGTTTGCCGGGGCGGTGATGCACACGCCTGCCGATGTGACCGACCGGGCGATGGCCGTGCTGGCGGACGCACGGGCCGATTGTCTGGTCGCCATCGGCGGCGGGTCGACCATCGGCCTGTGCAAGGCGCTGGCGCTGCGCACCGGCCTGCCGCAGATCGTCGTGCCCACCACCTTTGCCGGGTCCGAGGCCACGCCCATTCTGGGCCAGACCGAAAACGGCGAAAAGACCACGCTGACCGATGCGCGGGTGCGCCCGGCGGCGATCCTGTATGACCCCGACCTGATCTGCACCCTGCCGCCTGCCATGGCGGTGTCCAGCGCGCTGAACGCCATCGCCCATGCCGCCGAGGGTCTTTATGCCCGCGACCGCAACCCGGTGTCGTCGCTGATGGCGGTCGAAGGCATCCGCGCCTTCGTGTCGGCGCTGCCGGCCGTGCTGGCCGATCCCGCCAATCGCACCGCCTGGGCCGAAGGGCAATATGGCGCCTGGCTATGCGGCACCGTGCTGGGGCAGGTCGGCATGGCGCTGCATCACAAGCTTTGCCATGTGCTGGGCGGGGCGTTCAACCTGCCCCACGCCGAAACCCACGCGGTGATCCTGCCGCATGCCATCGCCTGCAACGAGGCCGCGGTGCCCGACCTGCTGGCCCCGCTGGCCGCCCTGTTCGGCACCGCGACGGCGGCAGAGGGGCTGGCGCGGTTTGCCCGCTCGCTTGGGGCGCCCACGTCGCTGCGCGGGCTTGGCCTGCGCGAGGATCAACTGGACCGCGCCGAAGAGCTTGCCCTGCAACGCCCTTACTGGAACCCGCGCCCGCTGGACCCCGCCACCCTGCGCGGCCTGCTGCGCCGGGCCTGGGCGGGCGACGCCCCCACCCCTTGATGCCCCCCCCTGATGCCCCATTCCGGAGGAACGATGACCTATTTCAGTGAAGCGGGCTCGGCAGACACCGTCAACGCCCGGATGGCCGCCGACTGCACCCCGCGGCTGGCCGAGGTGATGGCCAGTCTGGTCCGCCACCTGCACGCCTTTGCCAAGGACATTCACCTGAGCCAGGACGAATGGGCGCTGGCCATCGGATTTCTGACCAGAACCGGCCAGACCTGCAGCGCCGAGCGGCAGGAATTCATCCTGCTGTCCGATGTGCTGGGCCTGTCGATGCTGGTCGATGCGATCAACAACCGCAGGCCAGAAGGGGCCACCGAAAACACCGTGTTCGGCCCGTTCCATCTGGCCGATGCGCCGGTCCGCCCGATGGGCGCGAACATCAGTCTGGATGGCAAGGGCCAGTCCTGCCTGTTTGAGGGCCGGGTTCTGGACCTGCACGGCACTCCGCTGGCCGGGGCCTGCGTCGATGTGTGGTCCGACAATGCCGACGGGTTCTATGACGTGCAGCAGCCGGGCATCCAGCCGCCATGGAACAACCGGGGCCGGTTCATCACCGGGGCGGACGGGGCCTACAGCTTTGTCGGGATCAAGCCTGTCAGCTATCCCATTCCGGATGACGGGCCGGTGGGGCAGATGCTGGGCCATCTGGGCCGCCACCCGTTTCGCCCGGCGCACATGCATTATCTGGTGACAGCGGCAGGGTTTCAGACGCTGGTCACCCATACTTTCGTGGGCGGCGACCCCTATCTGGCCAGCGATGCGGTGTTCGGGGTCAAACCCTCGCTGATCGCGCCGTTCGAGCCGCTGCACGCGGCGGCCACCCTGTGGCGGTCGCCCTTTGATTTCGTGCTGACGCCGTTGTGACGCCATCCCCCTCGCACTCACGCAGAGGGTGATTATGACATAATTCCTATTACAGGTCATTCAGGCGCAGCACCTGTAGCTGTGCCGCCTTCGGATTCTTTCTTGACATTTTTTCGCGATATGTGACCATCAGGGCACAGTTCATCTGCATCTGGCTGTGACAGACGTTCTGCCACCATTGGCCAGCCTTGCCATCGTTTTTTCCGACGGCCCTCTGGGTACGGCTTGCGAGGTTCGACTGCCCGGTTGCGGGCAGAGGTTGGATCTCCTCCACACCCTTCCCGCCCCGATTTTCAGCAGCGCCCCGGCGCGCGATACATTTATGGAGAACAGCCATGTCCACCCCCCAGATCCCCCCGATTCAGACTGCACCGATCCCGGACGCCGATCTTGCGGCGCTGATCCGGCTTGCCCTGACCCAGCCGACCGCCGCCATCAGCTTTACCGATGATGAAAACAACGAAGGCAACGAAGGCAACGAAGGCAATGAAGGCATCGCCGGGCAGGAAGACGACGAGGCCGACGAAGGCGACGAGGCCGATGAAGGCAACGAAGGCGACGAGGCCAACGAGTCCGACGAAGGCGACGAGCTGAACGAGGGCGACGAGTTCGACGAAGGCGACGAGGCCAACGAGCTGAACGAGAACGACGAAGGCGACGAAGACAACGAAGGCAATGAAGACAACGAGGACAACGAGCTGAACGAGGGCGACGAAGGCAACGAGGGCAACGAAGGCGACGAGAATAACGAAAACCCCTTCCCCGAAATCGGCCTCGAAGGCAACGAGGACAATGAGGGCGACGAGTTCGACGAAGACGACGAAGCCAACGAGGACAATGAGGGCAACGAGGACGACGAGGCCGACGAAGGCGACGAGGCCAACGAGCTGGACGAGGCCGACGAGTCCGATGAGGGCGACGAGGCGGACGAAGCCGACGAGGGCAACGAGCTGGATGAAGGCGACGAAGGTGACGAAGCCGACGAGGCCAACGAGGCTGACGAGGGCGACGAAGGTGACGAGGGCAACGAAGGCGACGAGGCCAACGACGGCAACGAGGGCAATGAAGGCAACGAGGAAGTCGCCGGCAACGAAGGCGACGAGGCCGATGAAGGCGACGAAGGCAACGAGCTGAACGAGGGCGACGAAGGCGACGAAGGCGACGAGGCCAATGAAAACGACGAAAACGACGAGTTCGACGAGAACAACGAAGGCAATGAAGACAACGAGGACAACGAGCTGAACGAAGGCGACGAAGGCAACGAGGGCAACGAAGGCGACGAGAACAACGAAAACCCCTTCCCCGAAATCGGCCTCGAAGGCAACGAGGACAATGAGGGCGACGAGTTCGACGAAGACGACGAAGCCAACGAGGACAATGAGGGCAACGAGGACGACGAGGCCGACGAAGGCGACGAGTCCGACGAAGGCGACGAAGCCGATGAGGGCACCGAAGGCGACGAGGCCGACGAGGCCGATGAAGGCGACGAATCCGACGAGTCCAACGAAGGCGACGAACAGGACGAGAACAACGAAGGCGACGAGGACGACGAGGCCAATGAGGGAGATGAGGGCAACGAGGTCGGCAACGACTGATCGCCGCCCGCGGCCATATCCTTGCACCGCCGACGACCGCGCCCCCTGGGGGCGCGGTCTTTTACAGGGTTCCGGCCCAAAGGTCCGGCAAGGCCACATGCCCGCCGATCACCTGCCATTTGTCCGCATCCGGCCACCGCGCCTGCACCCGCGCCGCCAGATCGCGCGCCAGCGGATAGTTCCAGCCGTAATCATACACCGCCTGCTGCGGGTCTTGCAGTCCGCGCCGCAGGCTGGCCGCGTTGCGCCCCATGATCCGCGCCGTGCGCGCGGCATGCAGCGCGCGGGCGGTTTGCCCAAGGGCGTGTTGCGCCAGCCCCGCCAGCACCAGTTCCTCGGCCAGATACGCCGCCAACTCGCGCAGAACCGGCGGCACATCGGGCGCGGCGGCGCCCCGGATCAGGCTTTGGCAGGCATGGCCCGCCTCATGCCCCAGGGTCAGCAGATCCGACAGCCGCCCCCGCAGCGGGCACGACACATAGGGCCGCCCCCGCCCGGCATCACGCAGGGTAAAGGCGCGCGGAAAGCGCCGCAGATCGGGGGCAAGGTTGATGTCGGCCTCGGCCGGCAACCGGTCCAGCAGCGGGGCGGCAACAGGCAGGGCGCGGCGCAGCGCGGCCAGCACCACCGGCAACGGGTCTGCCAGCGCAGGATCAGGGGGCGGGTCGCCAGCATTTTCGCCAGCAAGAGGCAGCAGCCGGCCAAGACAGTCGCCCGCCGTCACCCCGTGCAGCGCCAGCCAGTCGGCCATCACCGCCGCCAAGGTCAGCCCCCTGCCGCGCAGGTCGGCCGGCCCCGCGCCGCCACGGTCAGCGGCACGCCGGGCGGCAGCAGCCCCGCCACATAGGCGATGCGGTTGGGCACCGCGCGCCGCGTGTCGGCGGTATCGGCGGGGGGCAGGCGGTCGGGGTGATGCAGCAGGGCAAAGGCAAACAGCGCGGTTTCCGCCAGATCCTCGCGGTCGGGGCTGTCGGCGCCATATTGCGTCAGAAACCCGCCATCCGCCGCCTGCGCCGCCCGCCACCCCGGCGCAAGGCGGTGATCCTCGTCCCACGAGGCATGCACGGCCTCGTGGAACAGCGATTCCTCCAGATGCGCATAGGACGCGCGCTGATCGGCGCGGGCGGTATAGACGACGATCTGCCCGGTTCCGGCGTGAAAGGACTGGTCCCCGCCATGAATGGAAAAGGCGGCGATCCCGGCGCGCAGGCTGCCGGGCAGGCGGCCCAGAGGCCGGGCAAACCGGTCGGCAAGGGCGCGGGCGGTGGCGGCATCGAATTCCGGGTTCACCCGGATCTCGATTGTCGCCCCGTCGGCATAGCGCGCGGCAAACAGATGCGCCTGCACCACAGGTTCGCCGTCAACCCGCTTGTCCCAGATCTGCCGCGCGCCCTGCCCCTGCGGGTCCAGACAGACAAAGGCGCTTGGGTCGGTATCGGTGATGATGTCGAACACGGTGCCGGCCGTGTCGCCGAACGGCGGCGCCGCAAGCGCCTGGCCCGCCAGACCCCAGACCAGAACGCCCAAGCCAAGACGCCGCAGACAGACCCTGGCCATTGCCTTCCCCCCCTTGCGCCCCTGCCCCCTTTTGCCCCCGCCCCAGATCCCTTGACGCAAGGGCAACCGGCCTGCTATTTTTCCACCTGTGAAGGCGCATACTGTGTATTTTCCAGTTCTGCCAGGCAAGCATTTCTTCCGGTCACGTCCATTTCAGGCGCGAGGGCAGTCATGAACATCAGCGAATTCAAATTTACCAAACGAGCCTATTTTCCGACCCTGATCTTCCAGATCGACCTGCCCGGACCACAGGATCTGAACGCCCGGCTGCTGGCCGCGATCCATGCCGAACGCGACAGGGACCAGAAGGGGATCGAACGGTCCAACATCACCGCACTTGGTGGCTGGCACAGCCACAATGACCTGCACAAGCTGGACGCCTTTGCCGAGATCACCAGCCTGATCAACTCCGCCACCGCCCGGATCAGCGAAGACCAAAGCTATGACGAGGGCTATCGCATCAAGATCGGCACCATGTGGTCGATCATCAACCCGCCCGGCAGCGCCAACCGCGCCCATGTGCATCCGGGCTGTCTGTGGAGCGGGGTCTACTACATCCAGGCCCCGGCCGGCGCGGGCAACATCGAATTCCTGGAACCCCGCACCGTCCACATGATGAACCAGCCCAAGTTCAGGCGGAACACCAAGCGCGCCAAGGAAAACTGGACCAAGGTGCGCTTTGACCCGGTGCCGGGGCGCATGATCATCTTTCCAAGCTGGCTGTATCACGCGGTCGACACCAACACTTCGACCGAACCCGCCGAAAAGGCGCATCGCGTGATCATCAGCTTCAACCTCAATCAGGTGAAGGCCTGACCCGGCCCGCCAGCAAGAGGGAGCGCCATGACCATGCCGGACAGACCGCTTGCAGGTTTGGCGTCGCGCGCGCTTGGCATGGGGCGGGGCATCCTGTGGCTTGCCTTCTTTCTCAGCTTTGTGGTGAACGTGCTGCGGCTGGCGGGGCCGATGTTCATGATCCTGATTTATGACCGGGTGCTGCCGGCCCGGTCGCAGGAAACGCTGGTCGCGCTGTTTTTCATGCTGGCGGTGTTCTTGCTGGCGCAAGGGGTGATCGACTATGCCCGCCGCCGCATTCTGGCCCGGTTCGGCGCGCAGTTTCAGGAACGGCTGGAAACCGGGTTGTTCGACGCAGCCCGGCAGGCCGAGCTGTTCGAGCCGGGCCGCAGCAAACCGCTGGCCGGGCTGGAGGAGGTCGACGCCCTGCGCCGGTTTTTCCATTCGGCATCCCTGATCGCGATTTTCGATTTCTTCTGGACGCCGATGTTTCTGGCGGTGGTCTTTGTGCTGGACCCGCTGCTTGGCTGGGTCTGTCTGGGGGGCATGGCGGTGATCCTGCTGCTCATGCTGATCCGCATGGCGCTGATCGGCACGCGCGAGGCCGATACCGCCGCCGCCAGCCGCAGCATCACAGACCTGAAGACCACGCTGGCCGTCTCGCGCGCCACGCTGCGCCATCAGGACATGGCACGCGGGTTCCGGCAGCGCTGGCTGGCCGCGCGGCGCCTGTCGCGCGACCGGGCGATTGCGCTGAAGGACTGGACGGCGTGGTTTGACGGGGCCTGCGACATCGCCGTGCAACTGGCGCGCTACGGGGTGCTGGCGGTTGGTGCCTGGCTGACGCTGGACGGGATGCTGACCATCGGCGCGATGGTGGCCGCGACCTTTCTTGTGACCCGCGTGCTGGTGCCGGTGGAAAAATTCCTGACCGAACTGCCCGAGATCGCCGAGGCACAGCGCAACTGGGCGCTGCTGCGGCGCATCCTGCTGGCCAAGGCCACCGATCCCGCCACCCCCCATGCCGAGGAGGGCGGCAACCCGCGGGCGCGGCTGTCGCTGGTGAATGTGTCGGTCAGATCCCCGCTGACCGGCGAATCGCTGCTGCGCGGCGTGACGCTGGATCTGGCCCCCGGCCAGATGGCGCAGGTCTGCGGCACGACCGGGGCGGGCAAGACCGTGCTGGCCGAAACCATCATAGGGGCCTGGCGCAGATCGTCGGGCAGCCTTCTGGTCAACGGGCAGAACCTGGCCCATCTGACCGATGCCGAAACCGAGGCCCTGTTCGGCTATGTCCCGGAAACGCCGCTGTTCGTGGCGGGAACTCTGGCCGAGAACATCGCCCGGCTGGACCCCGACGCCGACCCCGCCCGCGTGGCAGCGGCGGCGCGCAAGGCCTGCCTGCACGCGCTGATCAGCGCCCTGCCCGACGGCTATCACACCGTGATCGACGCGCAGGGCAGCGGGCTGTCGCGCGGGCAGCGCCATCAACTGGCGCTGGCCCGCGCGGTCTATCGCAACCCGGCCATTCTGGTGGTGGACGATCCCGACCCGATGCTGCTGGACCTGATCCCAAGGACGATGGAAAAGACCTTTCAGCAGGTGATGGACAGGGGCGGGGCGGTGCTGCTGCTGGCCCGCAAACCCCTGGCGCTGGCGCAGATTTCCGCGGTCTGGACGCTGGAGGACGGCAGGCTGAAACCGCGCAAGCGCAGCGCCACCCCCGCCAATCCCCTCCCCGCCAGCCCCCTCCCCGCCAATCCGCGCATTGCCGTGGTGGCCGACGGCCAGAGCCCACCACCCAAACCGCCCGAGCCCAAACTGCCCGAGATCGTATCGCCCAAACTGATACGGAACTGACCGATGCCGCCCGCCCCGCCCCGCCCCGACCCGATCCCCCCCGAGCCGATCCCTGCGGACGCGATCCTTTCAGACTCGGGGCGCCAGACCTGGAACATCGGCCGCCCGGTCGTGTTGGGCGTGGTGGCGATGCTGGGGCTGCTGTCGATCTTCGGGCTGTGGTCGGTGCAGGCGCAGATCGCAGGCGCGGTGATCGGCAGCGGCGTCATCCAGCTGTCGACCACCCGCACCGTGGTCCAGCATCCGATCGGCGGCGTGGTGCGGGAAATCCTGCGCCATGAAGGCGACCGGGTCGCCGCAGGCGATGTGGTGCTGCGGCTGGATGACCGCAGCCTGCAATCCGACCTGACCGTCACCCAAAGCGCGCTGTTTGAAACGCTGGCCTCGATTGCCCGGCTGGAGGCCGCGCTGGAAGGCCGGTCGCGCATGGTCCTGCCCGATGTGCTGAACCGCGCCGACGCCCCCGATCTTCTGGCCCGCCAGCAGCGCCAGCTTGACGACCATTTCACCACCATCCGCACCGAACTGCGCCTGCTGGATGAACAAGCCGCCCAGATCCGCGCGCAGATCGACGGAGTTGCCGCCCAACTGGCCGCCAAGACCGACGAACAGGCCATTCTGGCCGCCGAACTGCTGCGCGGGCAGAACCTGTCGGAACAGGGGCTGATCCGCACGGCGGAACTGACGACGCTGGCAAAGGCCGATGCCACGGTGCGCGGGGAAATCGGCTATCTTCAGGCGCAATCCGCCGAACTGCGCGGCAAGATCGCCGAAGTGGGGCTGAAGCGGCTGGCCATCGTCACCGACGCCGCCGAGGTGATCGGGGTGGAACTGAACCGCCTGCGCCCCGAACGCACCCGCCTGCTGGAGGCCCGGTCCAGCCTGCTGCAAGACCTGTCGCTGCTGGACATCCGCGCGCCGGTGGCGGGGCGCATCATCGACTCGCAGGTGCAGGGGCTGCGGTCGGTGGTGGTGGCGGCCAGCCCGCTGATGATGATTGTCCCCGCCGATGAACCGGTGCTGGCCATGGTCAAGATCGCCGCCACCGACATTGATCAGGTCTATACCGGGCAAGAGGCATCCTTGCGCTTTACCGCCTTCAACGGGCGGCAGATCGGCATTCTGCTGGGCCGGGTCCAGCAGATTTCGGCGGATGTGTTCGTCGACCCCGCCACGCAAGCCACGCATTACAAGGTGGCCGTGGCCCTGGACGAGGCCGAACTGGCCGCGCTTGGCGATCTGGTGCTGGGCATGCCGGTCGAGGTCTATCTGACCAGCGACAGCCGGACCCCGATCAGCTATCTGATCCGCCCGGTCAAGTATTACTTCGACCGGGCGTTCCGCGATGGCTGATGGTCAGGCGGGCTTGGCCACCCTGCGATGCTGCGCGAAAAAGCGCAGCATCTCGGCGCTGGCATCGGGGCCTTCGGGGTCGGTATAGCTGCCCGCCGCATTGCCCCCCGACCAGGCATGGCCTGCGCCGTCGATCAGCCAGACCTCGCCCAAGCTGCGGTCCTTGCTGCCCAGAACAGTGCGGCTGTAGCTGCGCCCGTTGGCGGCCCGGCCCGTGGTCGTCACCCGCTTGCCCGCCAGCCCGCGCTGCGCCTGATCGGCGACCGCCGTGGCATTGGCCAGATGCACGGTCGCATCCGCCGTGCCGTGAAACACGATGGTCGGCACATGGTGCGGGGCAGAGAACCCGGCCGCCCCGCCGCGCATGGCGGCAAAGGCCGACCCCACATCCTGCGCCGCCCCGGCGGCAAGGCCGGAATGCACCCCGATGGCCGCGAACAGATCGGGGTAGGCCTGCGCCAGCACCGCCGCCGCCGCCCCGCCCGCCGACAGACCCGCCACATAGATCCGCGCGGGATCGGCATTCTGCCGGGCCAGCACTTCACGCGTGATGGCGGCCAGAAGGGCGGGTTCGCCCGCATCGCGCCCCTGATCGCCGGGGCGGAACCAGTTCCAGCATTTGTTCATGTTGGCGGTATGGGTCTGGGCGGGATAGACCACGATCACCCCCTGCGCCTGCGCATGGGCGTTCATCCCGGTGCCATCGGCAAAATCCTGCGGCGACTGCGTGCAGCCATGCAGCATCACCACCACCGGCAACGGGCCTTGCGGCGCGGGGTCCGGCACGAACAGCATGTAATCGCGCCAGCCTTCGGGGCCGCTGTACTGATGCAGGGTGAATCGGGCGGACGGGGCCGGGGCGCGGGGGGCGCGGCCCGTGCCGGCGGGCATGCCGCCACGGGCAATCTCGCGCAGGGTTTCCGCCAGCGGTTTGCGCGGCTTGGGCGCGCGGTCCTTGGCGGCAGGTCTGGCAGAGGGTCTGGCGGCAGGTTTGGCGGCAGGATTGCCCAGAACGACAAACTCCCCCTCGATGCAGTCAGTCTGTGCGGCATCCTGTGCGGCGTCCTGCGCGGCGATCTGCGGGGCTGGCGGAACCGGGGCTGGCGGAACGGGGGCCTCGGCCTGCCCGCGCAGCTTGCGCTGGATCAGGGCGGTGGCTTCGACCAGTCTGCCGGCGCGGGTCAGGGCGGTGGCCTGCGCCATGCCGGAAAGGAAACTGCGGGTCATCTGAAACTTTCTAAAACAGAACGGGGCACGGCGGGCCGTCACGACATGCGGTCGGCCAGGGCGGTTTTCACATCGGCACTGGCCTGAAACGCGCCAAGCACGGAAACGGATCGTATGGTGGCACGGGCAAGGGCGGCGGGCACGTCGGCATCGATCACCGCCAGCCCCAACACCCGGATATCCAGTGCAGCGCCTGCGGCCTGCACAGATTCCAGCTCGGCCCGGCCAAAGCGGTGCAGACCAAGAATGACCTTGCGACGCGCAATGGCCTGATCGACCGCCGGGGCATGGCGGTCGATCAGGTTGCGGATCGCGGTCCGGATAAAGTCGGAGCGGTTGGAATAGAACCCTTCCAGCACCAGCAGTTCGATCTGCCCCGCCTCGATATGGCCAAGGTTGATCGTGACCTTTTCGCTGTCATTGGCGCGGTGGTCGGCCGTGGTCTTTTGCAGCGGGGGCATGGCGGGGCGATCCAGTGTAATCCAAGTGGATGGTTACTGGATGCAAAGCCTGCCGTCAACGCTCCCTTTTCAGTACTGGCCCAAGGGCGGCGCATTGGGCGGCAGATCCGCCACCTGCCCGATCCTGCCTTGCGGCGTCAGTTCATCCACCGTTTCGGGCAAGACCTGCGACAGCCGCGCCAGCAGATCAACTTCGGACAGGCCGGTTTTCGCAGCCAACTCGGCGATCACGTCATTGCCCAGAACCGGGCGAAGCTGGTCGGGTGTCACCGCCTTGTTCTGGCCAGTGCCGACCCAGCTTTCGGCAATGTCCGGCGCACCGCCCTGGGTAAAGCGCTGCACCAGTTCGGTCAGACCGGACTGCAAGCTGCCCAGAAGGCCGCCGGACTGAAAACTGCCCAGCAAATTGCCGGAAAGATCGCTGCCGCTTTCGGTCGATTGCGCGATGCGGGGATCGGGGCGGGGGTCGGGGCCGCTGTCGGACCGGCCACTTGTGGCCTTGTCCAGCATCGACCTCAGTTGATCGCGGTTCTGATAGCCGGCAGCGGCGGCAAGACCCAGAAGGGCCAGCAAGGACGGCATACGGTTGGACATGGCAACTCTCCTGTTGAGGGCGGGAAAAATCAGCGGCGGCGCGTCAGCGCGCCCCAGACAACCAGAACGATCACCGACCCGACCACGGCGCCGATCAGCCCGGCCCCCTGATTGGACCCGTACCAGTTCATCGACTGCCCGATCCAGGTGGCGACAAAGGCACCGAACACGCCCAACAGCGCGGTCAGGATGAATCCCGAAGGCTCGCGGTCACCCGGTACCAGCCATTTGGCGATGATCCCCGCCACAAATCCGATGATGACCGTCCAGATGATACCCATGACAAACCCCTGTGCCTGTTGATGCAACGCACCCGGTAAACCCCCCGCCCTGCGGTTGGTTCCCCCGCCTGCCGGCAATAAATCCCGGAACCAGCCCGCGATCCGCGGTGTTTTACCGACAGCGCTACCAAGCGTGACCAACACACAAACACCGGAGACGACGATGAAAAACCTCATGCTCTCGACCGCCCTTCTGGCCGGGCTTACAGGCGCTGCCATGGCCCAGACCGACGGCAGCATCTTCCGTCCGGCGGCAAATGCCATGGACCTGCGCGCCAGCAATTTCATCGGCATGCGCGTCTATGCGTCGGACGCGGCCCTTGATGCGACCGAATACAACGGCGCGCAGACCGGCTGGAACGACATTGGCGAAATCAACGACGTGATCCTGTCGCGCGATGGCAAGATCGATGCTGTTCTGGTCGACATCGGCGGCTTTCTGGGCCTTGGCGAACGGCAGGTTGCCGTCGGGATGGAGGCGATCACCTTTGTCGCCGACAGCGCGACCGCAGACATTGCCGAGGATTTCTTCCTTGTCATGACCGCCGACCGCGCCACGCTGGAAGCGGCCCCTGACTACATGGCCGGCACCATGCCCGCCGATATGCCCGCGGCAGACATGCCTGCCGATGCCACCATGGCCCCGGCCGATGCCACCGCGGATCCTGCAACCGACACGGCCGCCACCCCTGCCGCCCGCACCCCGATTGCGCGCGATGGGTACATGCTGGCCGAGGCCGACTATCTGACCTCGGAAAAGCTGACCGGGGCCAAGGTCTATGACTCCAATGATGCCTGGATCGGCGACATTGCCAATCTGGTGCTGTCGGCGGATGGCAACGTGACGCAGGCCGTGGTCGATGTCGGCGGTTTCCTGGGTCTTGGCGCCAAGCCGGTCGCGCTTGATTTGGCCGACATCGACATCCTGCGCAACGAAGGCGGCGATGACGTGCGGGTCTATCTGTCGCGCACCAAGGCCGAGCTGGAAGCCATGCCCAACTTTGAAGGCTGATCCGGCTTCCTGATCGATCAGCCTCCTGATCGACCGGCAAAGGCCCGCCCGTCCGGCGGGCCTTTGTCATTCTGACGCAGGGTGAAGGGAACCCTTCCCCGCAACCCCGCGTTGTTCCTGTACCTGCCGGAAACCACCTCTCTCTCACCCGGCCCCCCATTGTGAAAGGATTTCCCGATGTCTGACGTTGCAACCAAGCCCGCCTCGAAAACCACCGCACCTGCGGCAGGCAAAGGTCTGGCGGACCTGTTCGAGCATGCCTTGAAAGACATGTATTACGCCGAAAAGAAGATCTACAAATCGCTGCCCAAGATGATCAAGGCGGCACAGGATCCCGACCTCAAGCAATCGCTGACCAACCACCGCGACCAGACCTCTGGCCACATCGACGCGCTGGAACAGGTGTTCGACTATATCGGCAAGCGCCCGAAGGCCGAAAAATGCGATGCGATCGACGGCATTCTGGAAGAATCCGTCAGCCTGCTGGAGGATTTCGCCGGCACTGACGCGGGTGATGCCGCGATCATCTTTTCGGCCCAGGCGGTCGAGCATTACGAGATCACCCGCTATGGCTCGATGGTGGCTTATGCCAAGGCGCTGAAACTGCCCGAAGCCGCCGAAGTGCTGACCGCCGTGCTGACGCAGGAAACCGAGTCCGACAAGGCGCTGACCAGCCTTGCCAAGGGCCGCATCAACGCCGCCGCGGCCTGACCGCCCTTCCGCCTTGCGGTGCAAAAATTTGTGCCACAAGGCGGGAACCTGCGGCGGCGATCTGCGTTTTCCGTGTGACGCATCCATGGTCCCTGCCTGCTCTGCGTCCGGATGCCGCTGCGGTTCACTGCGCGGGCATCATTGCCGGAAGGGTCTTTGATCCTTCCGGCTTTTTTCTGCGCCATTCCCTCCCACACGCCCCCCAACACGACCTTGGCATCCGGCCTCCCCGCCGGGAACCCTGCCCCGCCGCGGCGCGTTGGTCTGGCAACACAGCATCCCCTTCAACCGAAAGGCCGATCCGATGACCAAAGACATTTTCTGGGACCGCATGGAGTCCATCAACGCCGGCATGCTGGATGTGACCGTTGGCAAGCGTCTGGTGCCGATGTCGCATTATGCCGATCCTGCCGCCAATGCGCTGTGGTTCATGTCGGCCAGGGGCACCGATGTCGTCGATGCGGTGGCGGCCGGTCCCAGGGACAGCGCCTATGTGCTGGCCGATGGCGGCAAGGGGCTGTTTGCCCATGTCACCGGCAGCCTGTCGATCTCGACCGACCGCGCCAAGCTGGAAGACCTGTGGAACCCGGTGGCCGATGCCTGGTTTGAAGGCGGCATCGACGATCCCGACCTGACGCTGCTGTGTTTTGCCATCACCGGGGCAGAGGTCTGGGTCACGCCCACTTCGGGTCTGCGCTTCATGTTCAACGTGGCCAAGGCGCAACTGACCGGCACGCAGCCCGACATGGGCGATCATTTCACCCTGTGAACCCCGCCCTGTGATCCCTCTGTGACCCTGCACCAGAAAGGAACCCCCGATGGCCCTGCCCCCTGCAAGCCCGAACCCCGGCCCCAAATCCCCCCCGCCCGAGCCGATGGACAAACCCGACCTGCCCCCAACCCCGCCGGTCATGCCCGAAATCGGCCCTGACGCCCCGGTGGAAATTCCTGACATCCAGCCCCCCGGCGTTGATCTGCCGCCCCCGACCCTGTGACCCCCGATGTGACCCTCGATCCTGCGGCCCCCCCTGCCCTGGGGTGAAAGGTCGCAGGAACCCCGGCCCGCCCGCCGCGTTTGCCGCCCCCACCCCAAACCCCGGAACATGCAAGGTACGCAACGATGAAACGGTTCATTCTGGCATTGATTGCGCCCCCTGCCCTTGCGGCTGACTCTGGTCGCCCTGCCCCGCCACAGGTCCGCGCATGACGGATGGCGCCTTTCACATGACCCACCGGCAGCGGCGGGGCTTTGGCCGCATCAGCCGGGCGCAATGCCTGGGCTGGGTGGCGATTGCGCTGCTGGCGGGGGTGGCCCTGCTGGGTCTGGGCGGCGGCGGGGCGGCGTTCACCCATCAAAGCGTGGGCGACGATGCGTTCCAGATCACCTATCCGGTGGTCGCGGGCAGCCGCGTTCCCGACGAGATCACCGTCACCCTGACCGCCCCGAAAGCCCAGACCGTGCTGCATTTCGACCGCGCCTTTGACGAAGCCTTTGCCATCGTGTCGATGATCCCGGTGCCGTTGCAGGCCTTTCCCACGTCCTGGGGCACCGGCTATCGCTTTGCGACCCCTTCTGACGGGCGCACCCGGCTGCGGATCATGGTGATGCCGCTGGCGGCCGGGCAGGCGAATTACACCATCGTCGCCGATGGCCGCATGGCCCTGCTGTCCACCCGCATCCTGCCCTGAATCGGGAAAAACAGACTGCGCAAGGGAACGCCCCGGTGTTTCAGGCGTTTCCCCTGCAAGCGCCGTCCTGATGCAACCGTGGCGCACCGTGAAAGGACAGATCATGTCAGCCCCGCACACCAATCTTGAAAAGCAGAAGCGCCGCCACAAAGGCCCGCTGATCGGCATTGCCCTGGCGCTGCTGTTCGGACTTGGGCTGATGGCCTATTGGTCCTTCTGGGGGGTGGCCACCGGCGGCGGCCCCGGCGCGCAGGAAACCACCCCCGCCCTGATCCAGCCCGACGCCGCCGCCCCAGCAACCGACCCCGTAACCGGCACCACGACCGGCACGCCGCCTGCAACCGGCGGCTGATGCAGCCCCCTGCCCCGGCCGCCCCCCGCCCGGCTGGCGGGCGGCGCGAGACGATGGCGAATCCCCCTTGCGTGACGGGCATTTCCAGCGCTTACTCGCCGCATCTGCGGGAACCGGTTGAAATGACGCATCACAGCCTTGCTGCCTCCCAGACCGCCCCGGCTGTTCCCCATTTCCTGCACGGCGGCGGGGCCGTCGGGGCCTTGCTGCGGGCGCTGGACTGGACGCAGCACCCGCTTGGCCCGCCCGAGGCCTGGCCGGTCATCCTGCAAACAACTGTCAGCATCCTGCTTGGGTCGCGCCAGCCGATGTTCGTGTCCTGGGGGCCGCAGAACCACACCCTGTACAATGACGGGTACGCGCAGATTCTGGCGCAGAAACATCCCGCCTACCTCGCGCAGCCGATTGCTGACATGTGGTCCGACATCTGGCCGCAACTGATACCGCTTTTTGCGCAGGTCTATGCAGGCGAGTCGATCCACATGGATCACATAGAGCTGCAGATCCTGCGCAAGGGGTTTCTCGAAGACGCCCATTTCTCGTTTTCCTACACCCCGCTGAAAGACGATACTGGCCGTGTCGTCGGCCTGTTCTGCGCTTGTGCGGAAACCACGGCACAGGTGCTGCTGAAACGCGATCTGGAACATGAACGCGCCCGTCTTGGCCAGATTTTCGACCAGTCCCGCAGCTTCTTTGCCAAGCTGGATGGTCCCGATCACATCTTCGAGCTGGCCAATCCGGCCTATCTGAAACTGGTCGGCCGCAAGCAGATCATCGGCAAATCTGTTGCCGAAGTGCTGCCCGAAGTGAAAGATCAGGGCTTCGTCGATGTGCTGGATCAGGTCTATGCAACCGGCAACCCTTTCCGCGCAGATGGCGCAAGCGTTGCCTTGCAAAACGTTTCGGATGCGCCGCCCGAGAATCGCATACTGGATTTTTCCTTTCAACCCGTGCTGGACGCGTCGGGTCAGGTGACAGGCGTGCTGGTGGACGGGGTCGATGTGACCGACCGGTCCAAAGCCATCGCCGATCTGAAGATAACCGAGCAATTCCTGCAATCGGTGCTGGGCGCCTCGCCCGACTGCATCAAGGTGCTGAGGCTGGACGGACGGCTGGATTACATCACCTCTGGCGGGCGGCTGGTGATGCAGGTTCCCGATGGCGTCGATCTGACCGGCACCTACTGGCCTGACCTGTGGCAGGATGCGGGCCGGGACCAGACGGAAAAGGCGATCGACCGCGCCCGCAAAGGCGAGCCGTCGGTGTTTCAGGGCTATTCCAACACCTTCGCGGGCACCCGGCGCTATTGGGATGTGCGCGTCACCCCGATGCTGGATGCCGCGGGCAAGCCCGAACGCATTCTGGCGGTGTCGCGCGACATCAGCTATCTGCGCCAGGTCGAGGAAGAACGCGAACATCTGATGCGCGAACTGTCGCACCGGCTGAAGAACGCCTTTGCCATGGTGCAATCGGTGATCAGCCAGACCTTCCGCCAGGCCAAGACCGTGCAGGAAGGCCGCGAGATCCTGCAAGGCCGGGTGCGCGCGCTGGCCGACGCGCAGGACATCCTGACCCGGTCCATCGCCGATGTGATGCCGATAGCCGAGGTGGTCACCGCCGCCCTGCTGCCGCATCGCAGCGGCGAGGGCCAGTTCGACATCAGCGGCCCCGAGGCCGCGATCAATGGCCGTCAGGGCCTTGGCCTGTCACTGGCGCTGCATGAACTGGCCACCAACGCGGTGAAATACGGCGCACTTGGCCGCAGCGAGGGCACAGTGTCGATCCGCTGGCAGGTGCAGCCGGACGGGGCCTTTGCCTTTTGCTGGCACGAAAGCGGCGGCCCCCCGGTGGTGCAGCCCGACCGGCGCGGCTTTGGCAGCGTGCTGATCGAACGGATTGTCGCCACCTATTTCAACGGGGCGGCGACACTGGCCTTCAACCCCGGCGGAGTGGAATTCAGCCTGTCGGGCACCATCGCCCCGCCCGATCTGGCCCCCGCCCCCGATCCGTACTGACCCGTTACAGAATGGGCCGGGTTTCTTCGGCCTCGGCCTCGACCATGGCAACCTCGGCCAGCCGGATCCGGTCCAGCACATGCAGCGTGCCGTCCACCCAGGATGCCACCCCAAGGTCGCGCAGCCGGGCCAGCGTCTTGTTGGTGTGCACCAGAGACAGGCCAAGCGCATCGGCCAGATCCTGCTGCCGGAACGGCAGCGGAACGGCGGCGCTGTTCGGCCCCGCCTTGCCCAGACCCACCGCGCGCAGCCGCTTTTCCATCCGCAGAAAGGCCCAGGAAATCCGCTGTGCGGCATCGCGCTGGCCCAGGGTGGCAATGGTTTCGCCCAGGAAATGTTCCTCGACGGCGGCAATCCAGGTCAGGTCATAGGCCCGGTTCGGCTGGGCGCGAAACAGGTTCCACAGATCGTCCCGCTTGAAGGCGCACAGCACCATAGGCGTGCTGGATTGCACCGAATGTTTCATTTCGCCCATCAGGCTGGCTTGTAACCCTATCAGATCGCCGGGAAAAAGAAAGTTGATCACCTGCCGCCGCCCGTTTTCCAGCGTGGTGTAGCGGGTGCCCATGCCGCTGAACACGGTGTAAAGCTGCGGGCTGTTCGAGCCTTCCATCAAGATGGTGGTGCCCGCATCCACGGTCAGCTCGCCGGTCTTGAACTTTTCCATGAACCCCACCTCGTCGGCGGTGAAGGGCACGAACAGCTGCTGCTGGCGCAGCGGGCACTTGGCGCAGGAAATCGTCATGCAGAAATTCGCCTCCGTATGTCACAGTTTAATGCACGGCGCGAAAATATCGGGCAAGGTCGCGCCTGCAATTGGAGCGTACATGTCACATTCACCTGTTTCCCCCCCGGCCGGTATCCGCAGCTATCTTGTCATGGTGCCGGAAACGCTGGTCGCCCAGGACATCGCGCTGACCATCGCCGATCATGACCCTGCCGCCGAAGTCATCTTTGCCAAATCCGCCCCCGAGGCCGAAAAGGCGCTTGGCACTGTCACAGCCCTTGCCGTCGCCTTCGTGGCGGATCGTCCCAGCCTGTTTGTGCCCTCGGCGCTGGCCTCGGCCATCGCAGCCCGCGGCGGTCATGTGATCTTGCTGGGGATCGAGGCCGAAAGCACCGGCCCCACCCCCGATTTCGATGTGCTGTACCAGCCCTTCGACATCGATGCCGTGATCGCCAAACTGTCGGCCCGCGGGTAGCGCCTGATCACAGGCGCTACTGCAAAGCCCGCCCTGGAGCGCGATGAATCTTCGCTGAACCACCTTCTTCTGCCCGGAATCAAGCGCGAAGCGCGCCGGGCAATGCCCGACCGCCC
>JAZKGQ010000002.1:0-346869 GCA_040385825.1 Pseudomonadota bacterium
CTCGAGGTCCTCGCCAATCTGACCCAACACAACACTCGGGCGGGCATTCGGCAACATCACCAGCAGAACTTCGGTGGGAGAAGCTGAACCATAAACCGCGCAGAACTGCGGTTGCTTGCCCACCCGGCGGTCGGGCATTGCCCTCTCGTCGTGCATGTTAAAAAGGCTACAGAAAACAGGGCCGGTTCCATAAAGGGTCATCTTGCTCTAACGCGCAAGGGCCAGCAACCCCGCCACATCCAGATGCGCCTCCAGATGGGCCGCCAGGGCATCCAGCGTGGCCTCGACCCCGGCCCCGTAACACAGGCCAGACGGGCTGGCGCCCAGTTGCGCCAGAAACGCCGCCCGGAAGGCATCGCCGGTGAACATGCCGTGCAGATAGCTGCCCATGATGCGGCCATCGTCTGACACCGTCCCCTCGGCGCGCCCGTCAACCCGCGCAAAGGGCCGCGCGCAGGCCGCACCACCAGTGCGCCCGATGTGAATCTCGTACCCCTGCATCGGCTGGCCACTGGCCGCATGCACCGCCTGAACCGATGTGAGCCGCTTGTCCGCCACCATGTCGGTCGCCACATCCAGCAGGCCCAGCCCCGGCATGTCCCCGGCAGGCCCTTCGATGCCATTCGGGTCACGGATCACCGATCCAAGCATCTGATACCCCCCGCAAATCCCCAGCACATGCCCCCCCCGGCGCAGATGCGCGGCAAGATCGATGTCCCAGCCCTGCGCCCGCAGGAACCCAAGATCGCCCCGCGTGGATTTCGACCCCGGCAGGATCACGAGGTCACAGGCCGGGATCGCCTCGCCCGCCCGCACCATGGTCAGGCTGACACCGGGTTCCTGCGCCAGCGGGTCCAGATCATCGAAATTGGCAATGCGGGAAAACTGCAAGGCCGCGATGCGAAAGCCCCCCGGTCCACCGCCGCGCGGCAAATCCAGCGCATCCTCGGCGGGCAGGCGCGCGGCATCGCCAAAGAACGGCACCACCCCGAAGCCGCGCCATCCGGTGCGATCCGCGATCAGCCGGTATCCGTCGTCGAACAGCGTCATATCGCCGCGGAACTTGTTGACGATGAACCCCGCAATCATCGCCGCATCGCCCGCATCAAGCACGGCCTGAGTGCCTACGACCTGCGCGATCACGCCGCCCCGGTCAATGTCACCGACCAGCACCACCGGGCAATCCGCCGCCCGCGCAAAGCCCATGTTGGCAATGTCGCCCTGCCGCAGGTTCACCTCTGCCGGACTGCCCGCCCCCTCGACAATCACCAGATCATGGCATGCCTTGAGGCGCGCGAAACTTTCCAGGACCGCGGCCATCAGCGTGGGTTTCAGCGCCGCATAGTCCCGCGCCTTCACCGTCGCCACCCGCCGCCCTTGGACAACCACCTGCGATCCCACCTCGGATTCGGGTTTCAGCAGCACCGGGTTCATGTCGGTATGTGCGGCCAGCCCGCAGGCCAGCGCCTGCAACGCCTGTGCGCGCCCGATCTCGCCGCCATCCACGGTCACGGCGGCATTGTTCGACATGTTCTGCGGCTTGAACGGCGCGACCGACAGCCCCCGCAGCCTTGCCGCCCGGCACAGCCCCGCCACCAGCAGCGATTTGCCGACATTGGACCCGGCCCCCTGAATCATCAGGGCCTTCATCGGAATGCCCCGGCGTGGCGCGCGAGGAGGGTTCGGGAGCCTCCGGCGGGGATATTTATCGCCAGTATGAAAGCCGTACATTCACAGGATCGGCACCGCGCCTCGGGCCGATTGCTCGGGGGAGACGCGGTGCTTTCACACTGGGCGGTCATCGGGATCCCTCCCTGTACCGCCCGACCATTCTGGCCGACCAGGATTAACAAATCGTTGATTTCATACTGGCGACAAATATCCCGGGGGAGAGCGCCAAAGGCGCGAGGGGGCTGGCCCCCTTCGACCTGTCCGCAAAACCCCACGGTCAGAACTCCACCCCCGGCTGCCCCTTTACGCCTGACCGGAACGGATGCTTGATCAGGGTCATTTCCGTCACCAGATCGGCGGCCTCGATCAGCGCGTCCTTCGCGTTGCGCCCGGTCAGCACCACATGGGTCAGGGGGGGCTTTTCGGCCACAAGGAATGCCACCACCTCGGCCACATCCAGGTAGTCATAGCGCAGGGCAATGTTGATCTCGTCCAGCAGCACCATGCGGATCCGCGGGTCACGGATCAGATCCTTGGCCTTTTCCCAGCCCTTGGCCGCCATCTCGATGTCGCGGGCGCGGTCTTGCGTTTCCCAGGTAAAGCCTTCGCCCATGGCGTGAAATTCGCACAGCTCGCTGAAATGCCCCTCGATCAGCCGCCGCTCGCCCGTTTCCCACGCGCCCTTGATGAACTGCACCACGGCGCAGGGCATGCCGTGCGCGATGCAGCGCAGGATCATGCCGAACCCGGACGAGGATTTGCCCTTGCCCGCCCCGGTATGCACGATGATCAGCCCCTTTTCGCCCGATTTCGTCGCCATGATCTTGTCGCGCGCGGCCTTCTTCTTGGCCATCTTGACCGCGTGGCGGGCGTCGTCGGGTGCGGTTGGCGGCAGGGATATGTCGTTTGCATCGGTCATCGCGGCGGTCCTTGTCCTTGACACGGGCTGGGCTTGTGGCACAGGTGGGCCAATATGCTGGTGCTTGTCGTAAGGCAGGCCAAAAGGGAATGCGACAGGTTTTACGACCCTTGCGGGAACAAGACCGAAGCGCAGCCGCCCCCGCGACCGTGACCGGAAAGGTCCGCGCCCCTTTGCCACTGGCCCGAACGGCTGGGAAGGCGGGCCGGACCGTTGGGGGCAACCCCTGCATCCGCAAGCCGGGAGACCTGCCGGCATCGTGTGACTGACGGGCGGACGGGGTGTTCCGCAACCGACAGGTGGCCTGCATTTGCGGCCCCGGTCCGGTATGCGCGCCCCCTATGGGAAACGGATGACGATGGCGGCTGTTCTGCATGTCTGTATCACCTGCAAGGCGGGCGAACCCGTGGCCGAGGGCGACTTGGCCCCCGGTGCGCAATTGCTGGCGGCCCTTGGCGCGGCCCCCGTGGGCGTGCGTATCGTGCCGGTGGAATGCCTGTCTGCCTGCGCCAACGGCTGTGCGGTGGCCCTGTCATCCCCCGGCAAATGGTCTTATGTTTACGGCCGCCTGACCCCGGCCGATGCCGCCGATATTCTTGCCGGTGCCGCCGCCTATGCCGGTGCCCCGGATGGCATCGTGCCATGGCGCGCGCGCCCTGTGATCTTTCGCAAGCAAAGCCTTGCGCGTATTCCCCCTCTGGAGTTGTCTCATGACTGACCTTGCAAAAATCCCCGTCACCGTGATCACCGGCTTTCTTGGCTCGGGCAAGACCACGCTGATCCGGCACCTGATGCAGAACCCGCAGGGCAAGCGGCTGGCGATTCTCGTCAACGAATTCGGCACTCTGGGCGTCGATGGCGACATCCTGAAATCCTGCGCGGACGAGAATTGCCCCGAGGAAAACATCGTCGAGCTTGCCAATGGCTGCATCTGCTGCACCGTGGCCGAGGATTTCATCCCGACGATCGAGGCGCTGATGGCGATGCCGGTGCGCCCCGACCACATCATCATCGAAACCTCTGGCCTCGCGCTGCCCAAGCCCCTGCTGAAAGCCTTCGACTGGCCTGCGATCCGGTCGCGCATCACGGTGGACGGCGTGATCACGCTGGCCGATGCCGAGGCGGTGGCCGCGGGCCGCTTTGCCCCCGATCTCGCGGCGGTTGAAGCGCAGCGTCTGGCCGACCCCAGCCTTGACCATGAAACCCCGCTGTCCGAGGTGTTCGAGGACCAGATCGCCTGCGCAGACATGGTGCTGCTGTCCAAGGCCGATCTGGCCGGGGAAGCTGGCCTTGCCGCCGCCCGCGCGGTGATCGACGCCGAGTCCCCGCGCAAGCTGCCGATGATCGCCATGACGGAAGGCGTGATCGACCCCCGCCTGATCCTTGGCCTGAACGCCGCCGCCGAAGATGACCTCGCCGCCCGCCCCAGCCACCATGACGGGCACGACGACCACGAGCATGACGACTTCAACACCGTCGTCATCGACCTGCCCGAAGTGGCCGACCCCGAGGCTTTGGTTGCCGCAATTCAGCGGCTGGCGACCGAGCAGAACATCCTGCGCGTCAAAGGCTACATCGCGGTCACGGGCAAACCGATGCGGATGCTGGTGCAGGCGGTCGGTGCCCGCGTGCGGCATCAGTATGACCGCCCGTGGGGGGCTGACCCGCGCGCTGGCCAGTTGGTGGTGATCGCGGAACATCACCACATCAACGAGGCCGCCATCCGCGCCGTGCTTGGGGCCTGATCCATGCATGTGGTCTTTCGCGAAAGCCATGGGCTGGAGGAGCAGGACACGCCCTTTGACGTGGGGCAAACCCCCGCCGATCTGGTGGTGCTGTCCTATTCCGACAGCGACCTTGGTGCTTTCGCGGCAGGCTTTCACAGGGCGCGTAGGATGGGCAATATTGCCCATCCTACAGTGCGCCTTGCCAATATCGTGGCTCTCCGCCACCCCCTGTCGGTCGATACCTATGTCGAAAATACCCTGTCCGGGGCCAAAGGCATCCTGATCCGCCTGATCGGCGGCGAGAGTTACTGGCCTTATGGCCTCGCCTCGATCCAGGATCTCTGCCGCCGCAAAGGCATCGCCCTTGCCATCCTTCCCGCCGATGGCCGTGAGGATGCGCGGCTTGACGCCCTGTCCACCTTGCCCGTCTCCACCCTGCGCCGTCTGGCGGCGCTGTGCGATGCTGGCGGCGCGGTCGCAGCACAAGCCGCCCTTGCGCAACTGGCCCTTGCGGCAGGGATTTACGCCCCCCCGGTGATGGGCGACAAGACTGTGCCGCAGCAGGGCTGGTATCACCCGGCGCAAGGCATCACCCCGCCGCCCCTTCCCGGCCCGAACCCGGTGGCGATCACCTTTTACCGCAGCTACCTGACCGCCGCCGATCTCGACCCCATCGATGCGCTGTTTGCCGCCCTGACCGACCGGGGGTTCACCCCGCACGGGCTGTTCATGCCCTCGCTCAAGTCCCCCGGCGCGCCCGAATTTCTGGTGGGTGCGTTGGCCCATCTGGCCCCGGTGGCCATCGTCAACGCCACTGCCTTTTCCGGCAGGGGGCAGGACGGGGCCTCGCCGCTGGATGCCCCCGGTTGCCCGGTGTTTCAGGTCGGCCTGTCCACCGCCCGCCGCCGCGATTGGGCGGGGTCCGACCGGGGCCTGTCGCCTGCCGATCTGGCCATGCATGTGGTATTGCCCGAGGTGGACGGGCGGCTGTTCGCAGGCGTCGTCAGCTTCAAATCCCCCGGCAAACGCGACCCCGATCTGCAATTTTCCCGCTTTGCCCACCGGGCTGATGCGGGGCGGGTTGCCATGGTCGCGCGCCGGGTGGCCGCATGGCACCGCCTTGCGCAGACCCCGGCGCGCGACCGCCAACTGGCGGTGATCCTGTCCACCTATCCCGGCCGTCCTGACCAGATCGCCCATGCGGTTGGCCTCGATGCCTTGGCCTCGGTCACCGCCATGCTGACCGATCTGGCCCAAGCAGGCTACACCACCCAAGCCCCGGAAAACCTTGGCCCCAGCCTGACGCAGCAAACCCAAAGCTGGCCCCTTGCCGCCTACCAGGCCGCCCTGAAAACCCTGCCCGACGCGCTGCAAGCCGACCTCCATACTGCATGGGGCGACCCCGCCACAGACCCCGCCTGCCGCGATGGCCAGTTCCATTTCCCCAGCCTTGCCGCGGGACGTGCCCTGATCGCCCTGCAACCCGAACGCGGCGAGGTTGGCGCGCGGGACGCGGATTACCACGATCTGTCCCGCACTCCGCGCCATGGCTATGTGGCGTTCTACCTGTGGCTGCAAAGCCAACAGCCCCACGCCCTGATCCACATGGGCGCGCATGGCACGCTGGAATGGCTGCCCGGCAAATCGGTGGCCCTGTCGGATGCCTGCTGGCCCGAGGTTCTGCTGGGGCCGACCCCGGTGATCTACCCTTTCATCGTCAATGACCCCGGCGAGGCGGCACAGGCCAAACGCCGCATCGGCGCTGTGACGTTGGGCCATCTGCCCCCCCCTTTGGCGCGGTCGAAAACCCCCGACGCGCTGTTGCGGCTCGAACGGTTGCTGGACGAATATTCCACCGCCGACGGGCTGGACCCTGCGCGCCGGGACCGGCTGATTTCACAGGTTAGGATCGAGGCACAGGCGGCAGGGGTAGAGGCTGATCTTGGTCTGCCGCAGGGTGCCTCGGCGGCAGAGGCCATCACCCGGATTGACCGTTTCGTCTGTGACATCAAGGAAAGCCAGTACGGCGACGGGTTGCACATCTATGGCGCGGGGCAGGGGGAAGCCGAGGGCTTGCTTGCCGCCCTGAATGGCCACCGCGTGCCCGCAGGCCCCGCCGGCAGCCCCTACCGGGGCCGCGCCGATGTGCTGCCGACCGGGCGCAACCTCTATTCCGTCGATCCCCGCGCCGTGCCGTCGCGGTCCGCCCACGCGCAGGGCGTAAAGCTGGCCGAAGAACTGCTGCGCCGCCATTTGCAGGACAAGGGCGATTATCCGCGCGGCATGGTGCTGGATTTGTGGGGGTCGGCCACCATGCGCACGGCGGGCGAGGAGATCGCCATGGCCCTGCATCTGGCGGGCTTGTCCCCCAAATGGGATGACGGGTCCGACCGGGTGTCCGGCTTTGACGTGCTGCCCTTGGCCCTGCTGGGCCGCCCGCGCATCGACGTGACCCTGCGCATTTCGGGCCTGTTCCGCGACATCTTCCCCGGTCTGGCGCAGATGTTCGAGGCCGGGGCGCAGGCCCTTGCCGCCCGTGACGAGGCCCCCGAGGACAACCCCTATGTCATGGCCACCCCCCGCGTCTTTGGCCCCAAGCCCGGCCTCTACGGCATGGGTATGGGCGAGGCGCTGGAGGATTACACCGACGCAGGCCGCGCCGCTGCGGGCGAGGCGTGGCTGTCGGCCTCGGCCTACAGCCTTGATGCCAAGGGCCAATCCCACCCCGACCGCGCGGCGCTGGAGGCGCGGCTGCTGGCTGCCGATGCCTTTGCCCATGTGCAGGATCTGACCGAGACGGACATTCTGCTGGCCCCCGACTATGCCGCGCATGAAGGCGGCATCGCCGCCGCCATCGCCCATCTGGGCGGCGATGTGCCTGCCCTGTATCACCTTGACACCACCACCCCCGATACCCCGCGTGCCCGCACGGTATCCGAGGAACTGGGCCGCGTGGTCCGCGCCCGCGCCGCCAACCCGGATTGGGCCAACGGCATGATGCGCCACGGCTTTCGCGGGGCGGCGGAAATCACCGCGACGCTGGACAACCTTGCCGCCTATGCCCATCTGACCCGCGCCGTGCCTGCGCATCTGTTCGACCTCTACCACGAAGCGACGCTTGGCCGCGACGATCTGACCGCCTTCATGGACCGCGAAAACCCCGCCGCCCTTGCCGCCCTGCGCGCCAGGTTTGCCGCGTTGCGTGACGCGGGGCTGTGGGTGACACGCCGCAATTCCATCGCGGCGGGGATGGAGGGGGCATGACCGCGCCCGCCATCAAAGGCCCCCTCGTCAAAGGCCCCCAGATCAAGGGTTGGTGCCCCGGTGCCCTGCGCCCGATGCTGTCGGGCGATGGCTGGGTGGTGCGCATCCGTCCCATGGCGGGACGGTTGACCCAATCGCAGGCGGCGGGGATTGCCGACCTCTCGCTTCAATATGGCAACGGGTTGATCGACCTGTCCTCCCGCGCCAATGTGCAGATACGGGGGGTGACCGAGGCCAGCCATCCGGCCCTGATCGACGGCCTGCGCGCGCTCGGCCTGATCGACGCTACGCCGCAGGATGAGGCCGCGCGGAATATCATCGTCACGCCCTTCTGGGACCATGGCGATGGCACCATGGGCCTTGCGCAAGCCCTGGGGCAGGCGATGGCCGCCGGCCCGGTCTTGCCCGGCAAGTTCGGGCTGGCGCTGGATACCGGGCCGCTGCCGGTGCTGCGCGGCGTGTCTGCTGACATTCGCATCGAACGCGGGGCAGATGGCGGGCTGATCGTGCGGGCTGACGGGATGCAGACCGGGGCCAAGGCGCAGGACCCGGTGGCAACGGTGCAGGCCCTTGCCCACTGGTTCGCCGGCCATGGCGTGACTGACAACCGGGGCCGGATGGCGGCGCTGATCGCCTCGGGGGCCAAAGCGCCGCCCGCGTTTTCGGCAGTCGCCATGCTGCCGGGTGAAGCCCAAACCCCCACCCCCGGCCTTGTCCCCCAAGGCGCGCTCATCGCCCTGGCTTTCGGCCAGATGACCGCACAGACCCTTGCGGCCCTTGCCGACCATGGCCCCCTGCGGATCACCCCGTGGCGGATGGTGCTGGTGGAAGGCGCTGTACAGATGCCCGGCCTGCCCGATCTGATCACCACCCCCGACGACCCGCTGCTGCGGGTGATCGCCTGCACGGGGGCGCCGGGGTGCGCCCAGGCGCTTGGCCCGACCCGCCCGCTTGCGCGCGCGCTTGCGCCGCACCTCACGGATACTCTACATGTCTCGGGCTGTGCCAAGGGCTGCGCGCATCCCGCGGCCGCGCCCCTGACCCTGACCGCCACGCCAGATGGCTATACCCTGATCCGCAATGGCTCTGCCGCCGCGCAGGGGCCGACCTATCCCGCCGCCGACCTCATGACAAAGTTGCCCTGAATGCCCCATGCTTATATCACCGATGGCGCCGAGATTTACCGCCAGTCCTTTGCCACCATCCGCGCCGAGGCCGATCTTGCCCGCTTCACCCCCGAGGAGGAAGTGGTCGTCGTCCGCATGATCCACGCGGCCGGCATGGTGGGGCTGGAGGCCTTTGCCGATTTCACCCCCGGCATGGCAATCGCGGCACGCGCGGCGCTGGAGGATGGCGCGCCCATCCTGTGCGATGTGCGCATGGTCAGCGAAGGCATCACCCGCCCCCGGTTGCCGCGCGACAACGCCGTGATCTGCACGCTGCAAGACCCCGCCGTGCCGGGCATGGCGCAGGCCATGGGCAACACGCGGTCGGCGGCGGCGGTTGAACTGTGGCGGCCGCACCTCGCGGGCGCGGTCGTCGCCATCGGCAACGCGCCGACCGCCCTTTTCCACCTGCTGAACATGCTGCAAGACCCCGCCTGCCCGCGCCCCGCCGCAATCGTGGGCTGCCCCGTCGGTTTCATCGGGGCGGCAGAATCAAAAGACGCGCTGATGGAGGCGGCCCCTGTGCCGTCCATGGTGATCCGGGGGCGGCTTGGCGGGTCGGCCATCACCGTCGCCGCCATCAACGCGCTGGCAAGCCGCAAGGAATGACCATGGGCCGCATCATCTGCGCCGGGCTGGGGCCGGGCGACCCCGATCTGATTTCGGTCCGGTCCGACCGGGTGATCCGGGGGGCGGCGCATGTGGCCTATTTCCGCAAGGGGGGCAGGGCGGGGCAGGCGCGGCGCATCGTGCAGGGCATGCTGGCACCGGGCGTGACCGAATACCCGATGGAATACCCGGTGACGACCGAGTTGCCCTTCGACAGCCCCGAATACATCGCCGCCCTGGCCGGGTTTTATGACGATTGGGCGGCGCGGCTGGCGTTGCTGGCGCAGACAACCGAGGTGGTGGTGCTGTGCGAGGGGGATCCGTTCTTTTATGGGTCATTCATGCACCTTTACACCCGGCTGCAAGGCCGGGCGGTGGTCGAGGTGATCCCCGGCATCACCGGCATGACCGGCTGCTGGCACGCCACTGGAACCCCGATCACCTGGGGCGATGATGTGATGACGGTGTTGATGGGCACGCTGCCCGAGGATGATCTGGTGCGCCACATGGCATCGGCGGATGCCCTGGTCATCATGAAAACCGGGCGCAATCTGCCCCGTGTGCGCCGCGCCTTGGCGCAGGCAGGGCGGCTGGAGGATGCCTGGCTCGTTGAACGCGGCACCATGCCGGATCAGCGGCTGGCGCGGCTGGCCGAGGTCGACGTGGCCGATTGCCCGTATTTCGCCATCGTGCTGGTGCACGGGCAGGGCCGCAGGCCAGAGGTGGCGGAATGAGTGGCCCTGAACAAAAAGGCTGGCTGGCGGTGGTGGGCCTTGGGCCGGGGGATGAGGCCATGGTCACGCCCGAGGTGCGCAGCGCCCTTGCCGAGGCGACCGATGTGGTGGGCTATATCCCCTATGTCGCCCGCGTGGCGCCCCGCGACGGGTTGACCCTGCACGCCTCCGACAACCGGGTCGAGCTGGACCGGGCAGGCCATGCGCTGCGGATGGCCGCGGCAGGCCAGCGGGTGGTGGTGGTGTCTTCGGGGGATCCGGGCGTGTTTGCCATGGCGAGTGCGGTGTTCGAGGCGATGGAGGCCAGCCCCGACCACCGCGCGCTGGACATCCGCATCCTGCCCGGCATCACCGCCATGCTGGCCGCCGCAGCCCGCGCTGGTGCGCCCTTGGGCCATGATTTCTGCGCCATCAACCTGAGCGACAACCTCAAGCCGTGGGAACTGGTCGAACACCGCCTGCGCCTGGCCGCCCAGGCCGATTTCGCCATGGCCTTTTACAACCCGCGGTCTGCCAGCCGCCCGCACCAGTTTGCCCGCGCGCTGGATGTGCTGCGCGAGGAATGTGGCCCCAAACGCCTGATCACCTTCGCCCGCGCCGTCACCACGCCGGACGAGGCGATCACCACCGTCCGGCTGGGCGGGGCCACGCCCGAGATGGCCGATATGCGGACTGTGGTGATCGTCGGCAATTCGGCCACGCGGCGGGTGGGGAAATGGGTCTACACGCCCCGGTCGGCGAGTGCCCTGTGATGCAGCCAGTCCATCACCTGATCCACGTTTGCCACCACAGGACGGGCCGGAACGGCGGGCCGCTCGATCAGGATGACCGGCAGGCCAAGCCGGCGCGCGGCGATCAGCTTGGCAACCGCGCCGTCGCCGCCTGCATTCTTTGCGACGATATGGGTGATGCGGTGGGCGGTCAGCAGGGCCAGATCACTGGCAACGGTGAACGGCCCCCGGTCAAGGATCACGGTGCAATCGGGCAAGGGCGTGGCCTCGGGCGGATCGACCAGCCGCAGCAGGTAGTGATGGGGTCGCCCGGCGAAGGCCGCGAGGGTCTGCTTGCCGATGGCCAGAAACACCCGGCATGGCGTGTCGGGCAACGCAGCGACAGCGGCGTCGGTGTCGGGCACATGAGTCCAGTCGTCGCCTGGTTCGGCAACCCAAGCCGCGCGTTCCAGCGCCAGCAGCGGGGTGCCTGTGGCAGAGCAGGCGGCAACGGCATTGTGGCTCATTCCGGCCGCGAAGGGGTGGGTGGCATCGACGACATGGGTGATGCCTTCGCGCACCAGATAAGCCACCAGCCCCTCGACCCCGCCAAAGCCGCCAATCCGTTGCGGCAAGGGCTGCGCCACCGGGGCTGCGGTGCGTCCGGCATAGGAAAACACCGCCTCCACGCCGCCCGCGGCCAGACGGCGGGCAAGCGCGCTGGCCTCGGTCGTGCCGCCCAGCAACAGGACGCGTGGCATGGTTGATGGCATGGCGCCCCCCTGGCTGACCCTGATCGGGCTTGGCGAAGATGGACTGGCGGGCTTGTCCAGCGCAAGCCGAGATGCGCTGAGCCGCGCCGAGGTGGTGTTCGGCGGGCCGCGCCATCTGGATCTGGCCGGGGTGGGGATGCGGGGGCAGCCTTGGGCGGTGCCGTTTGACGCAGGCCCCGTGCTGGCCTTGCGCGGGCGGGCTGTGGTGGTGCTGGCCTCGGGCGATCCGTTCTGGCACGGGGTGGGGGGCACGCTGGCGGTCCATCTGACCCCCGGCGAATGGGTCTGCCATCCGGGACCGTCAACGCCGTCGCTGGTGGCGGCCCGGCTGGGCTGGCGGCTGGAGGAGGTGACGGCCCTTGGCCTGCACGCCGCCCCCTTTGCCAGGCTGATCCCGCATCTGCACCACGGCGCGCGGATCATCGCCACCCTGCGCGACGACGCGGCCCCGGCGGACATGGCGGCATGGCTGGTGGGGCAGGGGTTCGGGGCCTCGACCCTGCATGTGCTGGAACGGTTGGGCGGGCCGCAGGAACGCCTGCGCCAGACCCGCGCCGATGCGTTTGATCTCAAGCACATCGCGGCCCCGGTGGCCGTGGCGATCCACGCCGAAGGCTTGGGTCTGCCGCGCGGGTTCGGTCTGCCGGATGACGCCTTTGCCCATGACGGCCAGATCACCAAGCGGCCTATCCGCGCGCTGACCCTGTCGGCGCTTGGCCCCCGTCCGGGGCAGCATCTGTGGGACATCGGGGCCGGGTCTGGGTCTGTTTCGGTGGAATGGTGCCTTGCGGGCGGCACGGCGCAGGCGGTCGAGGCGAAGCCTTTGCGCGCCGTGAATATCCGTGCCAATGCCGCTGCTTACGGTGTGGACCATCGCCTGACCGTGATCGAGGGCACAGCGTCGGCGGCCTTGGCGGGCCTGGCCGTGCCCGATGCGGTGTTTGTGGGCGGTGGCATGGATGCCGCGCTGTTCGCCGCGTTGCAACCGATGCGCGGCACAAGGCTGGTCGCCAATTCCGTCACGTTGGAAACCGAAAGCCTGCTGGCGGATCTGCATGCGCGGCATGGCGGCAGCCTGCTGCGCATCGACGTGGCCACCGCCACCCCCTTGGGCCGGATGCGCGGCTGGACCGCCGCCCGCCCCGTGGTCCAGTGGAGCGTCGTGCTGTGATCATAGCAGGCCTCGGATTTCGCAGCGCGGCCCCGGTGGCGTCCTTGCAGGCGGCCTTGGCGCTGGCCCTGGCGCAGACGACCGCGAAACCGCAAGCCCTTGCCACCGCCCATGCCAAGGCCCGCGCCCCGCAGATGGCCGCATTGGCCCGCGCCCTTGACCTGCCGGTGCTGGCGGTGGATGTGGCGGGGATGATCACGCCGACCCAAAGCCCGCAATCGCAGCGCGCCCATGCCACCGGATCGGTGGCCGAGGCCGCGGCCCTGATCGCCGCAGGCCCCGGCGCGCGGCTGATCGGGGGGCGCGTCACCTCGGCCGATGGCATGGCGACGGCAGCACTTGCAGAAGGACCAGACCCATGAAGGGACCAGAAGAATGACCGTCCACTTTATCGGCGCAGGCCCCGGCGCGCCCGACCTGATCACCCTGCGCGGGCGCGATCTGATCGCGGCCTGCCCGGTGTGCCTGTATGCAGGGTCACTGGTGCCCGAGGCGCTGCTGGCCCATTGCCCGCCGGATGCCCGCATCGTGAATACCGCGTCGCTGAGCCTGGACGAGATCATGGCCGAGATCGCCGCCGCCCATGCCCAGGGCCATGATGTCGCCCGGCTGCATTCCGGCGATCTGTCGGCGTGGTCGGCCATGGGCGAGCAACTTCGCCGCCTGCGCGATCTGGACATCCCCTATTCCGTCACCCCCGGTGTGCCGTCCTTTGCCGCTGCGGCGGCGGCCATCGGGGCGGAACTGACCCTGCCGGGGGTGGCGCAGTCGGTGGTGCTGACCCGCACCTCGGGGCGGGCGACGGCGATGGCCGAGACGGAAAATCTTGCCGCCTTTGCCGCCACCGGGGCGACGCTTGCCATCCATCTGTCGGTCCATGTGCTGGACAAGGTGGTGGCCGACCTGACACCCCATTATGGCCCGGACTGCCCGGTGGCCGTGGTCTGGCGCGCAAGCTGGCCCGACCAGCGCATCGTCCGCGCCACCCTTGCCACGCTGCAAACCGCCATCGGCGCGGAAATGGAACGTACCGCGCTGATCCTTGTCGGTCACGCCATCGGGGCCGAAGACTTCGCCGAAAGCCGGCTGTACGCCGGCGATTATGACCGCCGCTATCGCCCGGTCGGCACCAGCCCCCGGTTTCCTGACGCGCCATGACACCCCCCCATCTTCTGCCTCCCGGCCTGATCATCGCGGCCCCGGCGTCGGGCACCGGCAAGACCACGCTGACGCTTGGTCTGCTGGCGGCGTTTCGCGCGCAAGGCGTGGCGGTGCAGCCGTTCAAGTCGGGGCCGGATTACATCGACCCCGCCTTTCACACGGCGGCGGCGGGGCGGGTGTCGGTGAACCTTGACACCTGGGCCATGGGGCGGGACCGGATCGTGGGGCTTGCCTCGGCAGCCAGTGGGGCTGATCTGATCTTGGCCGAAGGCTCGATGGGGCTGTTTGACGGCGTGGCGCAACCGGGGGCTTGCGGCAGCGGGGCGTCGGCGGACCTTGCGGCACTGATGGGCTGGCCGGTGGTTCTGGTGCTGGACGTGTCGGGGCAGGCGCAATCGGCGGCGGCGACCGCGCTTGGCTTTGCCAGGTATCGCCCCGATGTGCGGCTGGCGGGGGTGGTGCTGAACAAGGTCGCAAGCCCCCGGCATGAGGCTTTGGTGCGCGACGGCATGGCCCGCGCCGGGATCACGGTGTTTGGTGCCCTGCCGCGCAATACCGATGTGTCGCTGCCCGAACGCCATCTGGGGCTGGTGCAGGCGGGCGAGCATCCGGCGCTTGCCGCCCATATCGACAAGGCGGCGGCATTCATCGCGCAGCATGTCGATCTGGCCGCCCTGCGGGATGCGGCGGCAGGCACCAGCGCCGCGCAGCCCCCCTTACCGATCGCGCCGCCTGCCGACCGGATCGCGCTGGCGCAGGATGCCGCGTTCAGCTTCATCTACCCGCATCTTCTGAACGGCTGGCGCAGCGCGGGGGCCACGATCCTGCCGTTTTCGCCGCTTGCCGATCAGGCCCCGGACGCATCGGCAGGCGCGGTCTGGCTGCCCGGCGGATACCCCGAACTGCATGCGGGGCGGCTGGCTGCGGCGCATCATTTCCGTGCCGGGTTGCAGAGTTTCGCGCAAACCCGCCCCGTGCATGGCGAATGCGGCGGCTACATGGCCATGGGCGCCGCAATGATCGACGCGCAGGGCGTGTCGCATCCGATGGCCAGTCTGCTGGGCCTTGTCACCAGCTTTTCACGCCGCAAGATGCACCTTGGCTACCGGCGCGCGCAGTTGCAGGCCCCTATCCCCGGCCATGCCTCGGGCGGGCTGATGGGCCACGAGTTTCACTATGCCGGCATCACCGACCAGCCCGATGCGCCCTTGGCCCATGTGACCGATGCCACCGGGGCGGCGGTTGCCGAAACCGGATCGACCCGTGTGCAAGCGCAAGGCGGGCGCAGCACCGGCACCTTCTTTCACCTGATCGCAGAGGCCCCATGACCGACGCACCCAAAGGCTTCGTTTCCTTCGTCTCCTCCGGCCCCGGCGACCCGGAACTGCTGACGCTGAAGGCCGTGAACCGGCTGCAAACGGCGGATGCGGTGCTGTTTGATGATCTGTCGTCCGGCCCCATCCTGACCCATGCGCGGGCGGGGGCGGACCTTGTGGGGGTGGGCAAGCGGGCCGGGCGACCCTCGCCCAAGCAAGATCACGTCAGCCGGCTGCTGGTGGATTACGCGCGGACCGGCGCGCGGGTGGTGCGGCTGAAATCCGGCGATTGCGGGCTGTTCGGGCGGCTGGAGGAGGAAACGACTGCCCTCGATGACGCCGGTATCGGCTATGAGATCATTCCCGGCGTGACCTCGGCCTCTGCCGCCGCGGCTGCCGCGGGGATTCCGCTGACGCGCCGCCTGACCGCGCGGCGGGTGCAGTTCGTGACCGGGGCCGATGTGACGGGCGGGTTGCCCGAGGGGCTGAACTGGGCCGCCCTTGCCGACCCTGCGGCAACGACCGTGGTCTTCATGGGCAAGCGGACGTTCCCCGCCCTTGCCGCCGCGCTGATCGCGCGCGGCCTGCCCGCCGACACCCCGGCCCTGCTGGCCGAGGCGGTCAGCCACCCCGAACAGACCCTGACCCGCAGCACGGTTGCCAGCCTTGCCGCCAGTCTGGAAGGGGCTTCCAGCACCACGCCCGCGCTGATCCTGTATGGCCCCTTGGCATGAAGGTCACGCTGTGCACCAGTTGCGATCTGGGGCGCGGGGGCTTTGCTGCGACCCTTGCCGCCGCTTTGGCCGAGGCGGGCCTTGCCGCCGAGGTTCAGGGGGTTGACTGCCTGTCCGGCTGCCCGCGCCCGTCCGCGCTGTCGGTGCGCGACGCTGGCAAGGTCGCCTATCTGTTCGGCGATCTGACCGCCGCCGACCTGCCCGACCTGATCCGCTTTGCGCAGATGTATGCGGCCTCGCCCGATGGCACCTTTGCCGACGCCCGGCCCTTGGGCGCATTGCGGACCAAAGCCATCGCCCGGATTCCGGGTTAGGCACCAGACGTTTCCCGCCCCGCAGCCAAAGACACGCCGACGAGCGTGACGGCCACACCAGATCATGGTGACGGGCGGGCCGAGTAGATCACGCTGCTGACCCCGACGGCGGTATGGTGGCGCAGGCAATGGTGGCAGATGCCCGAGGCCCCCGACAGCCGCTGGCCCGGCATCGGCAGCGACGGGGCGGCAATCGCCAACGCCACCATCCGGCCATCAACGCGACAAGCCCGGTCGGCACCCGGAACCGGATGGTGATGGCACAGCCGCCCAGATACAGGAACATCCCCAGAAAGCCGAACAGCGCCTGTTCGCCCACGGCGCGCAAGGGGATGCGCGGGCCGATCAGCAGCGCAAAGGGCAGCAGCAGCAGGCCCGACACCAGGCTGCGCCAGAACAGCACCATGAAGACCGGGGCCTGTTCGGTCGCATAGCGGATGCCGACAAAGCCCGAGCTCCACGACACGATCAGCGCGGCGGCCAGCAGCGGGAACAGCAGGGGCAGGGCAGAAAGACGCAGGGCAGGCGTTTGCATGGGGCAACCTGTGGCAAGGGCACGCCCGGCACAGCCTGCCGCCCGATGGCCCGCGCCGCCCCGCCCGCGCCGACTCTTTGGCCCGGAAGGGCGACGCCGGGCCAGAGGCCGCCCGGCGGGCGACCTGCAACGGCTTTCGCCGCGCTGCGTGCAAAAACGCATCAAAGCGTCGCTTATCGCCTTGACCCCTTTGGTGCCCCATGCGCAGATAAAACGGCAAGGTGTTCCATATGGTGCAAAGCACAGGGACTGAAACGGGAATGAGGAATGGGCGGACCCACTGGTTGGGCGCCCTAAACCTCAGCCGCCCCCGCGACTGTCAGCGGCGAGCGGGCTTTCATGTCGCCACTGTTCCCGGTTGGGGATGGGAAGGCGAAAGTCCGCCGCGACCCGCGAGCCAGGAGACCGGCCTTGCACAGGTGAAACAACATGCCGTCGGGTGTGACGGCAAGGAGATTTGAAATGAACGCGACGACCCCCGATCTTGGATTGGCAAAATCCTCAGAAGGCCTGTTTCCTGTGCTGTTTGTGGCAGTACTGGGCCTTGCCCTGGTCATTTTTGCCGGCAACGTGCAGTCGGCTTCGCTGCATGATGCAGCGCATGACATCCGTCATGCGACCGGCTTTCCCTGCCACTGATCCCGAACATCTGACATAATGATTCAACGCATGTTGACCGGCGCCGTGTTCGCCGGTTTTGCGGCGGGGCTGCTTGCGGCCTTGCTGCATTTCGCGTTCGTGCAGAAGTTCATTCTTCTGGGCGAGCAATATGAATCGGGCGCGCAGACCCATTTTGCAGGCGTCAGCGCGGCCCCGCCCCCTGCCGATGACGGGCATGGTGCCATGGCAGAACCCGGTGCGGCCCCCGCATCTGTCGGGGCCACCACATCGGCCGAGACGGCGCCTGCCGTGGAACCTGCCGTGCCTGCACCGGCAGAAGACCCGGCCTCGCTGGCGCGCAACAGCCTGACGGTTCTTTTCGCATCGCTGATCTATGTCGGCTATGCGCTGTTGCTGACCGCCGCCTATGCCCTGGCCGATCGCTTTGGCCACAGGGTCACCGCCCGCGAGGGGGTGCTTTGGGGCATTGCGGGCTTTGCCATGTTCCAGCTTGCGCCGGCCCTTGGTCTGGCGCCGAACCTGCCGGGCATTGTCGCCGCCGCCTATGAGGCGCGCCTTGTGTGGTGGTGGGGCACCGTGCTGGCCACGGGGACAGGGCTTGCCCTGCTGGCCTTCGGGCGTGGTCCCGTCCGGATAGTGGCGGCTGTCGTGCTGCTGGCGGCACCGCATCTGGTGGGGGCACCGCAGCCGGACGCATTTTCCGGCGTCGCACCGCCCGAAGTGGCCGCAGGGTTTTCCGCACGGGTGATCGGGGTCAGCCTGACGGTCTGGGCAATGCTGGGCTGGCTTTCTGCCCGGTTGTGGGCCGGCAAACCCGCCTGACGCCTGTCACACAGGCCCTTGCGGCCCCGCGCAGATGTCTGTGCGGGGCCGTCTTGTCTGAAATGGCCCCGACCCCGGTGCCGGAGGATGCGATGACCCAGTTGTTCCTGATCGGCATAGGCACCGGCAACCCGGATCATCTGACGCGTCAGGCGATCCGCGCGCTGAACGGGGCCGATCTGATCCTGATTCCGCGCAAGGGCGCAGGCAAGGCCGATCTTGCCGACCTGCGCCGCCAGATCTGCCTCGAAGTGCTGACCCGGCCCGTGCCTGTGGCGGAATTTGACCTGCCCACCCGCGACCCCGCCACGCCAGACTACATCGCCCGCGTCAACGACTGGCACGATGCCATCGCCGCCGTCTGGGCCAGCACCATCGCCGCCCATCCCTTGGCGCAAAAGGTGGCGCTGCTGGTCTGGGGCGACCCTTCGCTGTATGACAGCACCCTGCGCATCGCCGCCCGCCTGACCCCCGCCCCGCAGATCACCGTGATCCCCGGCATCACCTCGCTGCAAGTGCTGACGGCCGCCCATGCCATTCCGCTGAACGACCTTGCCGCCCCGGTTCTGGTGACTACGGGCCGCCAGTTGCGCGATCATGGCTGGCCCGAGAGGGTGGATACGCTGGCCGTGATGCTGGACGGCGAATGTTCGTTCCAGACGCTGCCGCCCGATGGTGTGACGATCTGGTGGGGCGCCTATGTGGGCATGCCGGAACAGATCCTGCTGTCCGGCCCGCTTGCAGATACCACGCCCAAGATCCTGCAAACCCGCGCCGCGGCCCGCGCCGCCCATGGCTGGATCATGGACATCTACCTTTTGCGCCGCTGATCATCTGTTGATAAATATCCCGGAGGTCCGGGGGCTGGCCCCCGGCCATCAGCCCCCAGAACCACCGCGTCACACCCAGACCTGATCCGGGTCCGGCAGCGGAATCGCCGCCAGCAACTCCCGCGTATACTCCGCCACAGGGGCAGCAAACACCTGCGCCACCGGGGCGTCCTCGACGATCCGGCCCTGATGCAGCACGATCACCCGGTTGCACAGCCGCCGGATCACGCTCAGATCATGGCTGATGAAGGCTAGCGTCAGGCCAAGCTCGGCCACCAGCCGCTCCAGCAACCGCAGAACCTGCGCCTGCGACGACACGTCCAGCCCCGACACGATCTCGTCGGCCAGAATGAACTCCGGCTCCATCGCGATGGCCCGCGCGATGCCCACCCGCTGCCGCTGCCCGCCGGACAATTCATGCGGGTAGCGCTGCGCAAAGGCGCGCGGCAGGCCGATCTGATCCAGCGCCTCCAAGGCGCGCGCCTGAACCCGGTCAAACCCGTGCAGCGCCAAGGGGTTGGCGATGATTGTCCCCACCCGGTGGCGCGGGTTCAAGGACGACATCGGGTCTTGAAAGATCATCTGGAACCGCCGCCGCAAGGGGCGCAACTCAGCGTCGGACAAATGGGTGATGTCCCGCCCCGCAAAGGTGACCGACCCGCCCGACGGTTCCAGCAACCGCACCAGCGCCCGTCCAAGCGTCGATTTGCCCGACCCCGATCCGCCGACGATTCCGACAATCCCGCCCTTGGCAATGTCGAAACTCAAGCCCCGCAAAATCTCGATCCGCGGGGCGGCGCCCAGCAACGGCTTGCGCGTCATGTCGGCCAGCGACAGGGTCAGGTCGCGCACCTGGTAGAGATCAGCCATGCCAGCCCCCATCCGCCGCCGCCACCTGCGCCTGCACGGCGGCCAGAACGGCCTCGGGCAGCGGGGTCAGCGACCCCTCGGGGTCGGTGTATTTCGGCGTCGCGGCCAGCAGCGCACGCGAATAGGGGTGGGCTGGCCCCGCAAAAAACGGCCGCACGGCGGTATCTTCGACCACCAGCCCGCCATACAGCACCGACAGCGACTGGCACACCTTGGACACCACCCCCAGATCATGCGTCACAAACAGCAGCGCCGTGCCGTGCCGTGCCTGCATGTCGGCAATCAGCCGCAGGATTTGCTTCTGCACCGTCACATCCAGCGCCGTCGTCGGCTCATCCGCCACGATCAGCTTGGGTTCCGCCGCGAACGCCGAGGCGATCAGGATGCGCTGGCGCATGCCCCCCGACAATTCATGCGGATAGGCGCGCAGCACGCGGTCAGCATTGTCGATCCCGACCTCGGCCAGCAAATCCTTTGCCCGCGCCTCGGCCTTTTCCCGCGTCCAGCCCAGAATATCGACCAGCCGGTCGGTGATCTGCCCCCCGATCCGGCGCGACGGGTTCAGCGCGGTCAGCGGGTCTTGCGGGATCAGCGCGGCCACAGCCCCGATCTTGCGCCGCCGCGCCGCAGGGGCAAGGGTCAGAAGATCCACCCCGTCCAGCCAGATCTGCCCTGCCACCACCTCGACCGACCGGGGCAGGGTGCCCAGCACCGCCTTGCCGATCATCGACTTGCCCGCGCCGCTTTCGCCCACCAGCCCCCGCACCTCGCCCGCAGCCACGGTCAGCGAGACGCCGCGCAGCAGCCGCGGCCCGCCCTTGATCCGCACCGACAGGTCCAGAATCCGCAGAAAGCTCATCGCAGCACCGGATCGATGCGGTCTTTCAACCCTTCGCCCAACTGGCTGAACGCGAGCACGGTCAGGAACAGCGTGATCAGCGGCACCACCAGCACCCACCACGCCTGATGAATGCTGCTGCGCCCTTCGGCGATCATGCCGCCCCAGGTGGGGTCATCGGTGGAAATCGACAGGTTCACAAAGGACAGGATCGCCTCGACAATCACCGCAATCCCCATCTCCAGCGTCAGCAGCACCAGCACGGTGGGCAGCACGTTGGGCAGTATTTCCACCAGCATGGTCGACACCCGCCCCCGCCCCGCCACCCGCGCGGAGGCGACATAATCCATCGCGCCCTGCGCCATGGCCTCGGCCCGCACCACGCGGGCAAAGCGCGTCCAGTCGATCACCACGATGGCGATGATGATGGACGACAGCCCCGGTCCCAGCACGGCAATCAGCAGGATGGAAAACAGGACCGGCGGAAAGGCCATCCAGATGTCGATGAAGCGGCTGATCACCAGATCAACCCAGCCGCGCAGGAACCCGGCCAGCAAGCCCAATGTGGCCCCCACCAGCGCCGTGACCGTCCCCGCCACCAGCGCCACGATCAACGCCAGCCGCGCGCCATACAGCAGGCGCGACAGCACATCGCGGCCCAGACTGTCGGTGCCAAGATAGAACCCCGGCTCGGCCCCGGCCATCCAGAACGGGGGCAGGCGGCCCAGAAACAGATCCTGCGCCAGCGGGTCTTTCGGCGCGATCCACGGCGCCAGCAGGGCCACCAGCACCAGCAGCCCCAGCCACAGCGCCGACAGCCACAACCGCGCCCCGGCCTTGCGTCTGACCAAAGACCGCCCGTCAGCCATGCCGCAACCTCGGGTTCAGCGCCGCATAGCACAGGTCCACCACCAGATTGACGCCGGTGAAAATCACCGCGAACAGGATCACGATGCCTTGAATCAACGGCAGATCCCGGTTGATCACCGCATCGATGGCCATGTTGCCAAGCCCCTCATAGGAAAACAGCCGCTCGATGATCACCGTGCCGCCGATCAGAAAGGTGAACTGCACCCCCACCAGCGTCAGCGTGGGCAGAATGGCATTGGGCAGCGCCTCGCGCACAATCACACGCGTCTCGGAATAGCCCTTGGTGCGCGCCAGCGTCACATAATCCAGGTGCATGGTTTCCTTCAGGCTTTGCTTCAGCAACTGCCCGATGATCGCCGCCAGCGGCAGCGCCAGGGCCAGGGCTGGCAGCAGCATGTGCCCGGCAATATCGCGCACAAGATCAAACCGCAGCCGCACCACCGCCTCGACCAGATAGAAGTTGGTGACGAACGGCAGTTCCAGCGACGGCGTCACCCGGCCCGAGATCTGGAACACCGGCACCAGCACGCCAAACAGCAGGATCAGCGCCAGCCCCCACAGGAAATCCGGCACCGACAGCGCCATGCCATTGGCCACATCGATCGCGGCCTCGCCTCTGGTGTCGCGCAGCAAGGTGCCGACCAGCGCCGCCACCCCCCCCATGACAATCGCCATGACCAGCGCCATCACCGACAGTTCCAGCGTGGCAGGCAACCGGCCCAGCACAAGGTCCAGCACCGGCTGGCGCGCGGTGATCGAGGTGCCGAAATCCCCCGCCAGCACCCCCTGCACCCAGATCAGAAACTGCGCCGGAATCGATCTGTCCAACCCGTACAGCGCACTCAGCCGCGCGATGTCCGCCTCGGTCGCCCCCGGCGACAGCATCATCGCAATCGGGTTGCCCGGCACCACCCGGATCACGAAAAACACGATCACCGCCACCCCGATCAAGGTGACCGCCGTGGTGATCAGCCGCAAAAGCACGGTTTGAAGAAACTGCATTCACCCTTCCAGACCAGCGGCCAGATCATCTGTTCATAAATATCCTGCAGGGGGTCCGGGGGATGCAAAATCCCCCGGCGCTTTCAACAGGCTTACGCCCGTTTCATCAGATGCGGCAGCAAGGCCCCCGAGGCATGCGGCACCACCACCACCCCCGGCGCGTGCAAGATCGGCTGCACATATTGCAACAACGGAATTACCAGCGCGTTTTCAGCCACATAGGCGTCGACCTTCTTCCAGCCCTCGATGCGCTTGGCCTCATCCGCCTCGCCCCACAGCGGGCCGATCATGTCGATCAGATCCTGCCCGTCCCACACCGAATGGGGGCTTGGCCCGAACATCGCAAACCCGGTCGAGGTGGTCGGATCGCCCACCGAATTGCCCCAGTTGTAAAACGCCGCCGGGGCCAGTTGGTCTGCGCCGCGCAACTCGTAATGCTTGGCGATCTCGTAGACCTCGATCTCGGCCTCGATCCCCACCTTGCGCCACAGACCGACGATGGCCTGCACCATTTCATAATCCTTGGGCTTGAAGCCCTTGGTGGTCTGGATCTTGAACTTCACAGGGTTATCAACGCTGTAGCCGGACGCAGCCAGCAATTCAATCGCCTTGGCCTCATCGTAAGGCACGGTGATGCTGGCATCGTAGGCGTCATATTCCGGGGTTTCCAGCGTGTCGATCTTGACGCCGTAGCCCGACAGCAGCCGGTCGATGATGGTCTGCTTGTCAATCGCATGGGCGGCGGCCTTGCGCACGTTGGGGTCGGTCATCACTTCGATATCATTGAGGAAAATCATGCCGATGTCGGAAATCGGCGTCGCCACCCCGCCAAGTGTGGCCTTCAGGCGGTCATATTCCTCATAGGGCATTTCCAGCGTGACATGGGCGTTGCCGGATTCAACCTCGGCCACACGGGCGGCGGCATCGGTCACGAACTTGATGGTCACGGTGTCGAACTCGGGCTTGCCGCCCCAGTAGTTGGCATTGGCCTTCAGCCGCACGAAGGCGTTTCTTTCAAACTTTTCAACCATATAGGGGCCGGTGCCGATGGGCGCTGCCTCAAAGCCTTCTGCCCCAACCTTCTCGAAATAGGCCTTTGGCAGGACATAGCCGGTCAGGAAATACATCCATTTGAAGATCGTCGGTTCAAACCGCGCCACATCGGCGGTCACGGTGTTGCCGGAGGCTGTCACGTTCGCAAGCGTGGACCAGACGAATTGAATGGGATTGCCGGTCTTTTCATCCGCCGCACGGGTCAGCGACCAGGCCACGTCCTCGGCGGTAAAGGGGCTGCCGTCATGCCAGGTCACGCCTTCGCGCACGGTCATGGTGATCTTGGTGCGGTCGTCGTTCCAGCCCCAGTCGGTCAGCAGGCCGGGGGCGGGTTTCAGGTCGGGTTGTTGCAGGATGAACTGGTCGAAAACCGACTGGTACAGCCCCTGGATCGTGGGGTTGACCGCAGAGGGGCCGACAGTCGGATCCCAGCTTGGCAGCGGCACATTATATGCAATTACAAGTTCTTCGATGGCCTGGGCGCGGGCGGGCAGGCCGGTCAGGCCAAGCGCGGCACTGGCGGCGGACACTTGCAGCAGGTGGCGGCGGTTCAGGTGCATGGTCGTCTCCCGGTTGGTTGTTTTTTATCGTTTCAGTTTCCGGCCAGATGCCGGGCAAGCAGATAGCCCGGCCCCGCCCCGGTGCCCGCACCGGGCCAGACGGCGGCCCCGGTCAGATGCAGCCCTGCGATCGGCGTGGACCCGTCGGCATGGCCATAGGTGGGGCGGAACAGGAAGTGCTGGCTCAGATGGTGGCTGCCGCACAACTGATCGCCGCCGACAAGATTGGCGTTGTCGGCCTGCAGATCCATCGGCGTCACGATGCGCTGCCCGAGGATCTTGGCGCGGATGCCGGGGGCGTGCGCGTCCAGGATGTCCAGCGCGCGGTTGGCAAAGGGCGTCGCGGCGTCGGCCCAGTTTGTGGCGGTGATCTCGCCCTTCGCATCGCCAAGGATCGTGCCGGGGGCCATGCGGACCTGCAACCACAGGGTATGCTTTCCGGGCGGGGCGCGGGTGGGGTCAACGGCGGTGGGCTGGCCCACCACAAGGATGGGGGCGTCCGGCAAAAGCCCGGCTTGCGCCTGTTGGTAGGTCCGGGCCATCTGGTCCAGCGAGGGCGCGATATGGACATAGGCAAAGCGTTTCAGATCGTCGCCCGCCGCCCAGTCGGGCAGGCTGTCCAGCGCCAGATGGATCATCATTGTGCCCGGCGCATGGGCAAACCGCGCCATGGCGCCATCGAATTTTGGCGTGGTCCCCCCGGTCAGCCGGGTTAATGCACTGGGTGAGGTTCCGGCGATAACCGCATTCTTTGCATGGACAATCCTGCCGTCCGCCAGTTCTATTCCCGTGGCCTTCCCTCCCCGTTGCAGGATGCGCGACACCGCTGTTCCGCATTCGACCACCCCGCGCCGTGCCCGGATCGCGGCGACCAGCGCGGTGATGATCGTATCTGCCCCGCCCCGCCCGAGCGCCATGCCGAATGCCTGGCCTGCCATGCCCTCCAGATAGGGAAACAGCCCGCCGCCCGCCACATCGGGGCCGTAGTCAAGATGCATGCCCCAGGCCCCCAGCATGGCGCGGATCTGGGGGGACTCGAAGGTTTCCGTCAGCCATTGGCGCGGGGTTTGCAGCAAGAAGCGCGCCATGTCGGCGCTGCCCGCCAGCCCCCGCTTGCGAAGTGTTTTGAACATGAAGGAAATCAGCGGCCTTGCCCGCATCGGGCTGCCCAGAAGGCCGAAGATGGTTTCGGTGCGGTCGGGGAAATCGGCCAGCAGCAGGCCCCAGCTTGCCGCATCCGCCTTGGAAAATCCGGCGATCCGGGCGGTGGTTTCGGCCAGGTCAGTTGACACGCCGCACCAGCGGCCATCCGGGAACACGCTTGCAAACGGGTGCGACACCGGCAGCAGCGACAGACCATGCAGGCCCAGTTCGGTGCCATGTTGTTTCATGAAGGCCGATCCGGCGAACAGCGACAGGTTCATCGCCGCCCAGTCGTGGCGGAAACCGGGCAGGGTGTAGGCGCCAGACTTGACCGCGCCGCCCGGAACGCCTGCCGTTTCAAAGACGCCGACTGTCCAGCCGCGTACGGCCAGATGCAGCGCGCAGGCCAGGGTATTGTGGCCGGCCCCGATCAGGATTGCGTCGTAATCTGCCCGCATCTTCATCCCCGTTGACTCAAGGATATTTGCAAATGCATTTAAATCTGTCTAGCATGATTCCGTAGGGATGTCACAATCATGTCGCAATGACAGCAACCACCGGGGAGATGACGGATGACGGGCGCAAATGTGCTGAACGAACTGGCAGGGATGCTGGCCGGGGGCGGGGTCGAAGTGGTGGATTGCACCGGGGTTCTGGGGCCGGACACGCCGCTGTTGAAACTGCCGCCGGATTTTGCCCGCGACACCCCGGCGATCGAGATTCACCGCATCAGCGAATATGACAGTGACGGTCCGTTCTGGGCGTGGAACTGGCTGAAGCTGGGGGAACATTCCGGCACGCATTTCGACGCGCCGCACCACTGGATCACCGGCAAGGACTATGCCGACGGCTATACCGACACGCTGCCGGTGCAGCGGCTGGTGGCCCCGGTCAACGTGCTGGATTTTTCGCGCGAGTGCAGCGCCAACCCCGATTTCCTGCTGACCGTGCAGCATGTGCAGGATTGGGAGGCCAAGAATGGCCCGATCAACGCGGGCGAGTGGGTGGTTCTGCGCAGCGACTGGGATCAGCGCAGCCATGACGCCGACCTGTTCCTGAACGCCAATGAAACCGGGCCGCATACGCCCGGCCCGACGGCCGAGGTGATCACCTATCTGCTGGCCAAGGGGATCGTCGGCTGGGGCAGCCAGTGCATCGGCACCGATGCCGGGCAGGCGGGCGGCATGACGCCGCCGTTTCCGGCGCATAACCTGCTGCACAAGAACAACTGCTACGGGCTGGCCAGCCTTGCCAATCTGGACAAGCTGCCCGCCAAGGGGGCGATCCTGATTGCCGCCCCCCTGAAGATCAGGAACGGAACCGGCAGCCCGATCCGGGCGCTGGCTTTGGTGCCGCGAGGCTGAGGCGTGACCGATCACATCATCATCGGGTCAGGGATCAACGGGCTGGTTGCGGCCAGCCTGTTGGCCTTGAAGGGCAAGCGCGTGATCGTGCTGGAGCGCGAGGACCGTCTGGGCGGCTGCCTCATGTCAGACGAGCTGGCCCCCGGTTTTACCATTGATGTGATGGCGGCGACCTGGGTGTTGTTCCTGACCTCGCCTGCCGGGGCGGCGCTGATGCCGCATCTGGCCAAGCACGGGTTCGGCTATTGCCACACCTCGCAGCCGACCGCCGTGCTGCGGCCCGGCGGCGAGGCGCTGGTTCTGACCACGGACGGCGCGGCGAACCGGGCGGCGTTCAATGCGCTGTCTGCAGGCGATGGTGACGCCCATGCCGCCGTGGTGGCGGCGATTGCGGCGGATGCGCCGTTTCTGTTTGCGTTGCTGGGCGGGGATTTGTGGTCGTGGTCCACCGCCAGACTGCTGGGGCAGCAGGTGCGCCGCCGTGGTTTGCGCGGGCTGATGGCGTGGTTTGGCGCGGCGCTGGCACCGGCGCGAGGCTGGCTGGAGCAGGATTTTGCCAGCCCGACCGTGCAGGCGCTGTTTGCGCCCTGGGTGCTGCATTGCGGGCTGACGCCCGAGTCCGCCTATTCGGCCCAGATGGGCCGGGTGATCGCCTTTGCGCTGGAGGCCGCGGGTGCCCCTGTCGTGTGCGGCGGGGCCGGGGCGGCGGTGGCTGCGTTCCGCGCGCTGATCGAGGCGAACGGCGGCGAATGCCGGACGGGCGAAGATGTGGAACGGATTCTGGTGCGGGATGGCCGGGTCAGGGGGGTAAGGCTGGCCTCGGGGTTGGAGATTGCCGCCCCGTCGGTGCTGGCGAGTGTTGCGCCGGGGCAGTTGCATGACCGCCTGCTGGCCGATGTTAACCTGCCTGACGATAAGGTGGCGGCGCAGGGGTTCCGCCATGGCCGGGGGAATTTCCAATTGCATTACGCGCTGGACGCGGTGCCGGAATGGCGGACGCCGGGGTTGGATCAGGTGGCGCTGATCCATCTGGCGGACGGGATTGATTCCGTCTCGCGGTCTGCGAATGAGGCCGAGCGCGGGCTGCTGCCTGCGAAGCCCACGATCTGCGTGGGGCAACCGTCTGCGCTGGACGCCACGCGCTGCCCGCCCGGCAAGGCAGTGCTGTGGCTGCAAATTCCCGATGCGCCAAGGGTGATAAAGGGCGATGCCTTGGGCGTGATCGACGGCACGGATTGGGACACGGTGCGCGAGGCCTTTGCCGACCGGATCGAGGCCATCCTTGCCCGCCATATCAAGGATTTTGACAGGCTGGTGCTGGCGCGCCGGGCCTGTTCGCCGCGCGATCTGGAACGGCTGAACGTCAATCTGGTGGGCGGTGATCCCTATGGCGGGGCGTGCAGCATCGACCAGTTCTTCCTGTGGCGGCCCTTTGCGCATTCGACCAATGGCACGGGGCTGGTGCGGGGCCTGCGGCATATCGGGGCCTCCAGCCATCCGGGGCCGGGGCTTGGCGGCGGGTCGGGCTATCTGGCGGCAAAGGGCCTAGGTGCATGAAAATGGTGGGTGCATGAAAATGGTGGGCGCATGAACGACCAGTCTCCCCCCGATCTGCGGCCTTTGGGCGACATCGGGCTGTCGAATTATGCGCCCTATCTGATGAACCGGATCATGGGGCGCTATAACGCAAGCCTGCGCGAGGAAATGGCGGGGCTGGGCCTGTCCACCCCCAAGATGCGCGCGCTGGCCGTGCTGTCGGTGATCGACGGGCCACTGATCCGCGAGCTGGCGGTCTATGCGGTGGTCGAACAATCCACCCTGTCGCGCAGTCTGGACCAGTTGGAAGCCGACGGGTTGATCCGGCGCGAGGCTGATGCGGTCGACACGCGCGGCACCCGAATTTCGATCACCGACGCGGGCCGGGCGGCGTTTGACCAGCTTTGGCCGCATATGGCGGCGGCACAGGCGCGGATGTTCCGCGGCATTGCCGATGATGAACGGCGGGCCTTTGTCGGCACGCTGCAAAAGATGCTGGCCAATATCCGCAAGCACGAGTTCTAGGGGGCAGCATGGCCGAGCGTTCGTTCAAGGCAGAGGTGCAGGATTTGCGGCTGGGTGCGGGGGAAACCTTCACCGGCGAGGGGATTCTGGCCATCACCAAGGCGCTGCTGGAAAACGGGGTCGGCTATGTCGGCGGCTATCAGGGCGCGCCGATCAGCCATCTGATGGATGTGCTGGCCGATGCCGAGGAATTGCTGGCCGAACTGGGCGTGCGGTTCGAGGCGAACGCGAACGAGGCCGCAGCGGCGGCGATGCTGGCGGCAAGCGTCCATTACCCGATCCGGGGGGCGGTGACGTTCAAGGGGTCTGTCGGGGTGAATGTGGCGTCGGATGCGCTGGCGAACCTTGCGTCCTCGGGCGTGACGGGGGGGGCCTTGATCATCGTGGGCGAGGATTACGGCGAAGGGTCCAGCATCATGCAGGAACGCAGCCACGCCTTTGCGATGAAGTCGCAGTTCTGGCTCCTGGACCCGCGCCCCAGCCTGCCCACCATCGTCAAGGCAGTGGGCGATGGTTTTGCGCTGTCCGAGGCCACGAACACCCCTGTCATGCTGATGGTGCGGATAAGGTCGTGCCATGTGACGGGCACATTCGAGGCGCGTGACAACGTGGCGCCAAAACTGTCGGTGCGCGATGCGCTGTCCGCCCCCCGGTCGGATTTCGCCCGCGTCGTGCTGCCGCCGATGTCTTATGCGCATGAGCAGGACAAGGTGAAGGTGCGTTGGCCTGCGGCGGAACGGTATATCGTGGATCACGGGCTGAACGAGGTGTTCGGTCCTGCGGGTGCGCCCTTTGGCATCGTGGTGCAGGGCGGCATGTACAACGGGGTGATCCGGGCGCTGCAACGGCTGGGTCTGGCGGATCTCTACGGCGAAACCTCGGTCCCGATCTATGTGCTGAACGTGACCTATCCTTTGGTGTCGTCGCAGTTTCTGGAGTTTTGCCAAGGCAAGGATCAGGTGCTGGTGATCGAGGAAGGCCAGCCCGAATTCATCGAACAGCAACTGACGACCTACCTCTACCGCGCCGGACGCCAGGTACAGCTGCATGGCAAGGGCCTGTTCCCGATGGCCGGGGAATATACGGGTCAGGTGATGCTGGACGGGATCACCGCGTTCCTGAAATCGGTGGCACCCGATATGCTGGCGGCCATTGTCCGCGCGCCCAATGCCGACAAGCCCGCCATTCCTGACCTGACGAAAACCGTGCCGATCCGCCCGCCGGGGTTTTGTACCGGCTGCCCGGAACGGCCGATCTTTTCCGCCATGAAGCTGGTGGAAAAGGAACTGGGCAAGCACCAGATTGCCGCCGACATCGGCTGTCATCTGTTCGCGTCGCTGCCACCGTTTGAAATTGGCGGGGCGACCATGGGTTACGGTCTTGGGCCAGCCGCCAACGCGGCGTTTGACGGGGGCGGCGCACGCAGGCCCATTTCGATCATCGGTGATGGCGGATTCTGGCACAACGGGTTGTCCTCGTCCTTCACCAACATGGCGTTCAACAAATCGGACGGCGTGGCGCTGATCGTGGACAATTTCTATTCTGCGGCGACGGGCGGGCAGGATGTGATGTCAAGCCGCGCCGACAATGCCAGCAAGGCCACGAAAAACCCGATCTCTCGGGCGCTGAACGGCATTGGCATTACCTGGGTGCGGCAGGTGAACCACACCTATGACGTGGGCCACATGCGCGACGTGCTGCGCGAAGCTTTGACGACGAAAGAGCCGGGGCCGAAGGTGATCGTGGCCTCATCCGAATGCATGCTGAACAAGCAGCGCCGCGAAAAACCGCTGCGGGCGGCGGCGATCAGGGAAGGGCGCCGGGTCGAGGCCCCGCGTTTCGGGATTGATGAGGAGATCTGCACCGGGGATCACGCCTGCATCCGCCTGTCGGGGTGCCCGTCCCTGAGCCTGAAAAAACTGGACGATCCGCTGCGCGATGACCCGGTGGCCGCCATCGACCAGTCCTGTGTCGGCTGTGGCAATTGTGGCGAAGTGGCCGATGCGGCCATCCTGTGCCCCAGTTTCTACCGCGCCGACGTGGTGCATAATCCGGGCCGGTTCGAGGCGTGGCGGGCCGGGCTGCGCGCCCGTGTGATCGGCTGGTTGCAGGCGCGCCGGTCGGCCAGGCGGCTGGAGTTTGCGCCATGACCGTGCAGGGACTGATCGCGCCGGGGGCACCGGTGGACGGCATTCTCAAGCTGGCGGTGCTGGCTGTGGGGGGGCAGGGCGGCGGCGTGCTGACCGGCTGGATCGAGGCGATGGCGCGTGCCCAAGGCTATGCCGCGCAGGCAACCTCGGTGGCGGGGGTGGCGCAGCGCACCGGGGCCACGGTCTATTATCTGGAGATGTGCCCCGCCAACGCCAAAGGCGGGGGGGAGCGTCCCCCGGTGTTCAGCCTGATGCCCGCGGCGGGCGATGTGGATGTGATGATTGCGGCGGAAATGATGGAGGCCGGCCGGTCGATCATTCGCGGCTTTGTCACGCCAGACCGCACCACCCTGATCGCCTCCACCCACCGGGCCTTGGCGGTGTCGGAAAAGATGGTGCCGGGCGACGGGATCGCGTCATCGGCCGAGGTGATGGCGGCGGCAGAGCTTGCATCGCGCGCCTTCATCGCGGCGGATTTCGATGCGCTGGCGGTGCAGGCCGGGTCGGCGATTTCGGCCAGCCTGTTTGGCGCGCTGGCTGCAAGTGGCGCGCTGCCCTTTCCGCGCGCGGCTTTCGAGGAGGCGATCAAGGCGTCGGGCAAGGGGGTTGCGGCCAGCCTGCGTGCCTTTGCTGCGGGCCATGATGCGGCCCTGGCGGGGGTTCCGGAGGCGACGGTGGCGGCAAAGCCCGCGCTGGTGGCCAGGGGGCCTGCGCGCGCCATGGCCGATTGGGCGGCGTTGCAGGCACGCCTCGCCCGCCTGCCCTTGGCGGTGCAGGACATGGCCAGTCTCGGGTTGCGCAAGGTGGTGGAGTTTCAGGACGTGGCCTACGGCGCGCAGTATCTGGACCGGGTCGAGGCTGTGCTGGTGCAGGATACCGGCGCGCATACCCTGACGGTGGAGGCTGCGAAATATCTGGCCAATGCGATGGCCTATGATGATGTGATCCGGGTGGCCGATCTGAAAACCAAACCGGGCCGGCATGAAAAGGTCCGCCGCGAAATGGGGGCCGGGGACGGCAACCTGATGCAGGTGACCGAGTTCATGCATCCACGGGCCGAGGAGATTGTGGGGATGCTGCCAGCAGGCCTTGGGGCAAAGGTCCAAGCCGCGCCGAAATGGATGGCTCGCATCGACCGCTGGTTCGGCAAGGGCCGGCGCTATCGCAGCGACAGCCTGCGCGCCTATCTGGTCCTTTATGCGCTTGGCGGGCTGAAACCCTGGCGCCCCCACACGCTGCGCCATGCGCAGGAACTGGCGCATCTGGAGGCGTGGCTGGCTACGGCGCTGCGCTATCTGCCGGGGAATTATGACCTTGCGGTCGAGGTGATCCGCTGCCGCCGTCTGGTGAAGGGCTATTCCGACACCCATGCGCGTGGCCTGTCGAAATTCGACCGGGTGCTGGCAGGGGTGGCGCTGGTGGCAGCAAGGCCCGATGCCGCCGACTGGGCAAGGCGGCTGCGCGAGGCGGCATTGCGGGATGAGGAAGGCAAGGCGCTGGACGGCGCGCTTGCAACGATCCGCAGTTTTGCCTGACGGCCATTTCATACTGGCGACAAATATCCCCCGCGGAGCGTCCGGGGCTGGCCGCGCAAGCCTCCGGCGGGGATACTTGGGCCAAGATAAAGGCTGGAAGGCGCGCAGGCTTTGCGCTAGGACGCTGGCATTCTTGATCATGACCGGAGGGGAACCCCCATGAAAGCTGCCGTCGTCACCTTTCCGGGGTCCAATTGCGACCGCGATCTGGCCGTGGCCTTTGACCGGGCCGGGTTCGAGGTTGTCCGGGTCTGGCACAAGGACACCGATCTGCCGAAGGGCGTCGATGTTGTCGGCATTCCGGGCGGGTTTTCCTTTGGCGATTACCTGCGCTGCGGGGCCATCGCCGCGCAATCCCCCATCGGGGCGGCGGTCAAGGCCCATGCGGCGCGCGGCGGTTATGTTCTGGGCGTGTGCAACGGGTTTCAGGTGCTGACCGAAATGGGGCTGCTGCCGGGCGTGCTGATGCGCAATGCCGGGTTGAAGTTCGTGTGCCGACAGGTGGAGTTGCGGGTGGCCACGGCCGAAAGCGCCTTTACCAGCGCCTATGCGGCAGGCAGCAGCATCACCGTGCCGATTGCGCATCACGACGGCAATTACACCATCGACACTGAGGGCCTGCGCGCCCTGCAAGCCGAAGACCGGATTGCGTTTTCCTATGCCCAGAACCCCAATGGGTCGATGGCCGACATCGCGGGCGTGCTGAGCGTGAACCGCCGCGTGCTGGGCATGATGCCGCATCCCGAACGGGTGGTGGACGGGGTGCATGGCGGCACTGATGGGCAGGGGCTGTTTGCGTCGCTGATGGGCGGGATGGCGCTGGCCTGAGGCCAGACTGCTTGAAGCCCCCAAGGGCGCGGGCCTAAACTCGGGCGCATGAACACGAGCGATCAATCAGGACTGGCGGACGAGCCGCGCGGGCTGCCGTGGCGGGTCAAGCTGGCTGTCGCGCTGCTGGTTCTGGTGGCGATCGGCGTGGTGCTGGTCACGAATCGCTGGCTGTCCGACCGGTTCGTCGAGGCCACCCGCAATCGCGCCGATGTGCGTCTGGCGCTGTACACCGGCAACATGATGTCGGAACTGCAACGGACCTCGGTGGTGCCGCTGCTGCTGGCGCGCGACCCCGATCTGGCGCAGGCGCTGTCCGAGGGCAATTTTGCCTCGACCACCGCCAAGCTGATCGCCTTGCAGGCGGAAATCGGGGTGGCCTCGATCCGGCTGCTGGATCTGGACGGGCGCGTCACCGGGGCCACCAACCGCAATGTTCTGGGGGCCGTGCACCGGGGCGACACGTATTTCGTCGATGCGCTGCGCACCAAGGATACCATCTTTACCGCCGTGCGGCGCGAGTCGGGCGGCTATGATTTCACCTATTCCCGCGCGGTTCTGGCGCCTGACGGCGGGCCTCTGGGGGTCATCGTCGTTTCGGTCGACCTGATGAAATACGAACGGGCCTGGGCGGGCTTGCAGGACGCCGTGCTGGTGACCGACAGCGAAGGCCGCGTGATCCTTGCGACCGAGCCGCGCTGGCGCGGCCTGACCATGGACGAGGCGCTGGCGCTGCGCGATGCGCCGTCGGCCATTGCCCGCGCGCTCAACGCCACCACCGACTGGGCGCAAAACCCGCCCGACGCCTATATCCGCGGCGAGGCCGTGATGAAGACCGAGGCGAGGGTGCCGTTCCGGGGCTGGCGCATGGTCACCTTCACCGCCTATGATTCGGTGCGCGAACGGGTCAACGGGGTCCTGGCGCTGGAGATCATGGGCTTTGCCATTCTGATGGCGATGACCTTCTACATCCTGTCGCGCAAGGCCTGGTCGCAGACCATGTCGTTCCAACGCGAATCCGCCGAACTGCGCCTGCTGAACGCGCGGTTGCAGCGCGAGATTGCGGAACGCGAGAAGGTGCAGAAAGACCTTGCCGTGGCGGAACTGACGCTGGCGCAATCGTCGAAACTGGCGGCTCTGGGCGAGATGTCGGCGGCGGTTTCCCATGAATTGAATCAGCCCCTGGCCGCGATGAAGACCTACCTTGCCGGCGCGCGTCTGCTGTTGCAGCGCAAGCGCCCCGAGGAAGCGCTATCCAGTTTTCAGCGCATCGATGATCTGATCGAACGGATGGGGGCGATCACCCGTCAGCTCAAATCCTATGCCCGCAAGGGCGGCGAGGCCTTCGAGCCGGTGGATGTGCGCCTTGCGGTGTCGTCGGCGCTGTCGATGATGGAACCGCAGTTGAAACAGCGGGTGGTGCGCATCACGCGGGGCCTGCCGCGCCAGCCCGTGATGGTGATGGCCGACCGTATCCGGCTGGAACAGGTGATCATCAACCTGCTGCGCAACGCGCTGGACGCCACCAAGGACCGTTCCGGCCCGCAGATCGACCTGTTGTTGTCGGCGGGCGAAACCGCAACCCTGACGGTGCGCGACAACGGGCACGGGATCACCGATCTCGATAACCTGTTCGAGCCGTTCTACACAACGAAAAAACCCGGCGAAGGCGTGGGTCTGGGATTGGCGATCTCATCGGGGATCGTGACCGATTTGGGCGGGCGTTTGACCGCCCGCAACGCCGAAGGCGGCGGGGCTGTATTTGAGGTGCAGTTGCCGATCCTTGGGCGCGAACAGAAAGCAGCGGAGTAAGCAATGGCACGGACGATGAAAGTGGCGATCGTCGATGACGAGGCCGATATGCGGCAATCCATCAGCCAGTGGCTGGCGCTGTCGGGGTTCGACACCGAAACCTACGGGTCGGCGGAAGAAGCGCTGAAGGCGATCGGCCCCGAGTTTCAGGGCGTGGTGGTCAGCGACATCAAGATGCCGGGCATGGATGGCATGGCGTTCCTGAAACGCCTGATGGGGCAGGATTCTGGCCTGCCGGTCATCCTGATCACCGGGCATGGCGATGTGCCGATGGCGGTCGAGGCGATGCGGGTGGGGGCGTTCGATTTTCTCGAAAAGCCGTTCAACCCGGACCGGATGACGGAACTTGCAAAACGCGCGACCCAGGCCCGGCGGATGACGCTGGACAACCGCGCCCTGCGGCGCGAACTGTCGGACGGTTCGGTGCTGATGAAGAAACTGATCGGCCAAAGCCCGGCGATGGAGCGGCTGCGCGAGGATATTCTGGATCTGGGGCAGGCCGACAGCCATGTTCTGATCGATGGGGAAACCGGCACCGGCAAGACGCTGGTCGCCCACGCGCTGCATGCCGTGGGGCCGCGCGCCGGGCGCAAGTTCGTGACCATTTCCTGTGCCGCGTGGAGCGAGGACCAGTTGGTGGCGCGTCTGTTCGGCCCCGGCGAAGATGGCGCGGTGCCCCTGATCGAGGAGGCGCGGGGGGGGACGTTGTGTCTGGAAGACATCGAGGCGCTGAGCCATCCGCTGCAATCGCGGCTGCTGACGGTGATCAACGAACAGGGCGCCCCGCCCGAAACCCGCATCATCGCGATCTGCAACCAGCACGCGCCCGACACCACGCTGGAGGCGCTGCTGCGGCCGGACCTGTTCTACCGTCTGGGCGCCATGACCATCCTGCTGCCGCCGCTGCGGTCGCGTGGCGAGGATATTCTGACGCTGTTCACCCGCATGTCCGAGCAGTTCGCCGAGGAATACGGCTGCGAGGCCCCGCAGGTGACAGCGCAAGAGGCGGCGCAGTTGTTGCAGGCCCCCTGGCCCGGCAATGTGCGCCAGCTGGTGAACATCGCCGAACGCGCGGTGTTGCAGAACCGGCGGGGGTCGGGGTCGATTGCCAGCCTGCTGATGGCGGACAACGAGGCATCCGGCCCCGCGCTGACCACCGAAGGCAAGCCGCTGAAGGATTATGTCGAGGCGTTTGAACGCATGCTGATCGACAACACCATGCGCCGCCACAAGGGCAGCATCGTCGCGGTGATGGAAGAATTGTGCCTGCCACGCCGGACGCTGAACGAGAAGATGGCGAAGTATGGGTTGACGCGCGGGGAATACGTTTAGGGCATGATGGGCGAACCCGGCTTTGCCGGAACCGCCCATCCTGCAATCTTGGCGTGTGTGCTGCGTGAAAATTGCCCATTGCCCTTGGCTGCCCTTTGCCGCTAGGGTTTGCGGATGTGGGCGCGAGCCTGCTGTGGAATTCTCTGACCCAGGCGCAGGGTGCGATAAAACGCGCGGCGTGGGGGCCAGCCGGATCGGTTGCAAGACCGTTTGCATTGCCCGCGAGTCCTTGATTGCAAGTCTATGACAACGACTGCACGTCACTGACAACACGGGCTTTTTAAGGTGGGCGGAGCGATCCGCCCAGACGTGAACCGCGATGATGTGCGCGACATTGGCAAGACAAGGCGAGGGATGCCCACCGGGCATGGCCCGCCCTATTGCCCCGCGCGCAACCGCCCGAACAAGCCGCCTCCTTATGGGAAACACCCCTTCCGGTCCGCCGGGAGGGCTTTTGCATGACAGGCGCAATGGATTGACATGTCTAAGAAAATGCTTATCGACGCCACCCATGCCGAGGAAACTCGGGTTGTCGTGGTCGACGGAAACAAGGTTGAAGAGTTCGACTTTGAAACCATAAACAAGCGCCAGCTTGCCGGAAACATCTACCTTGCCAAGGTGACGCGGGTCGAACCCTCGTTGCAGGCGGCTTTTGTGGATTACGGCGGCAACCGGCACGGTTTCCTTGCCTTTGCCGAAATCCACCCGGATTATTACCAGATCCCGGTGGCCGACCGCAAAGCCCTGATCGAGGAAGAACGGGCCTATGCCCGCGCCGAGGAGGAGGAGGAAAACCGCCGCTCGCGCCGCCCGGCACGCCCTGCGCGCCCCGCACCCCGCGCGGAATCCGCCCGGATGGAAGACATCGTGCAATCCGGCCCGGCGGGCATGGATGTGGTCGATCTGGACGAGGATGACACGGCCGAGGCCGTGGCCGATGCGACTGGCGGACAGCCGCATGACCACGCCCATGATCATCCCCACGAGCACGCCCACGACCATGGTGCCGAAAACGGCGAGGCCAAGCCCGCCTACCGCGCGATGGACCACGCCTCTGACACCGATGACGAGATTGAATCCATCGCCGAAGAAGACGTGGCCGAGGAAATCAGTGCGCCCCGCAAACCCCGCGCCCGGCGCTACAAGATCCAGGAAGTGGTCAAGGTCCGGCAGATCATGCTGGTCCAGGTGGTCAAGGAAGAACGTGGCAACAAGGGTGCGGCGCTGACGACCTACCTGTCGCTGGCAGGCCGCTACTGCGTGCTGATGCCGAACACCGCGCGCGGCGGCGGGATTTCCCGCAAGATCACCCAGGCCGCCGACCGCAAGAAGCTCAAGGAAATCGCGTCGGAAATCGAAGTGCCGGAAGGCGCGGGCCTGATCATCCGCACGGCGGGCGCAAAACGCACCAAGCCGGAAATCAAGCGCGATTACGAATACCTGATGCGCCTGTGGGAACAGGTGCGCGAGTTGACGCTGAAATCGATTGCGCCCGCCGCGATCTATGAGGAAGGCGATCTGATCAAACGCTCGATCCGCGATCTCTACAGCCGCGAGATCGACGAAGTGCTGGTTGAAGGCGAGGCGGGCTACCGCACCGCCAAGGACTTCATGCGGATGATCATGCCGAGCCACGCCAAGCAGGTGATCCGCTATGACGAGGCGATGCCGCTGTTCGCGCGCTTTCAGGTCGAAAGCTATCTGGGCGGCATGTTCAACCCGGTGGTGCAGCTGAAATCGGGTGGCTACATCGTGATTGGTGTCACCGAGGCGCTGGTGGCCATCGACGTGAACTCGGGCCGCGCGACCAAGGAAGGCTCGATCGAGGAAACCGCGCTGAAGACCAACCTGGAGGCCGCCGAGGAAGTGGCGCGCCAGTTGCGCCTGCGCGATTTGGCTGGCCTCATCGTGATCGACTTCATCGACATGGAAGAGCGCAAGAACAACGCCACGGTCGAAAAGCGCATCAAGGACAAGCTGAAAACCGACCGCGCGCGGATTCAGGTGGGCCGGATTTCCGGCTTTGGCCTGCTGGAAATGTCGCGTCAGCGGCTGCGCCCCGGCATGCTGGAATCGACCACGCAGCCCTGTTCGCATTGCCATGGCACTGGCCTCATCCGCTCGGACGACAGCCTTGGCTTGCAGGTTCTGCGCGCGCTGGAAGAAGAGGGTACGCGGAAACGCAGCAAGGAAGTGCTGCTCAAGGCCCCGATCGGCATTGTGAACTTCCTGATCAACCAGAAGCGCGAACACATCGCGCTGATCGAGGCACGCTATGGCATGTCGGTCCGCATCGAATGCGACCCGGCGCTGGTGGCCCCGGATTATGTGATCGAAAAGTTCAAGACCGCGACCCGCGTGGTGCCGGAACATCTGTCGGTGATTTCCGGCAATGCCAGCCTGATGGGGGCTGCGGTCGATGAGGCCCTGGATGATTTCGTCGAGGACGAGATCGACGAGGCCGAAGTGGTGGAAGAAACGGTGGTGGCAGAGCGCGCCGAAGCCGTTGATCCTGCGGAAAAGGCCGATGGTCCGGGCAAGAAAAAGCGCCGTCGTCGTCGGCGTCGTCGCGGCGGCAAGGATGATGTGGCGGGTGAAGGATCGTCGGGCGATGATGCCGACGATAGCGACGACGATGGCGAGGACGAGCCTGAAACCGAGGGTGCGTCTGCTGTGGTTGCGGTTGCTCCCGTCGCGGCCGAGCCTGTGGCCGAGCCTGTCGAGCCGGTGAAAAAGACCCGTACCCGGTCGCGCAAGCCAAAGGCCGAACCCGTTGTCGTGCCGGTTGCCCAGCCTGTGGCCCAGCCTGAGTCCGAGCCTGTTGCCGTTGCGCAAGATGCGGTTGCCGAAGTGGTTCCCGCCGAAAAGCCCAAGCGCAGCCGGGCCCGCAAGCCCAAGGTCGCCGAAGCGGCGGCTGTGATGGCCGAACCCGTGGCGGCCCCCGAGGCCGAAACCGCGCCAGAAACGGTGGCCGAGGCCGTGGTGGCCAGGATCACCGCCTTTGCCGGCGCTGTGGCCGACATGGTGACCCCCGAGGCCGCCGCGCCCGAGGAGCCCGGCCCCGCGCCAGAGGCCGCGGCACAGGACGAGGCCCCCAAGTCCAAGCGCAAGGGCTGGTGGAATCTGGGCCGCTGATCCGGGCCTGACAGAAAACAGGGGGCGGCGGGGCAACCTGCCGCCCTTTTGCATGGGGCCGCGATGTTTCACCGCAGCCACGCCAACGTGACGCCCGCGCGGGTGACGGCGCACGCGGAACAGGCTATGTCTGGCCAAAGAGGTGGCCATGTTCGGACTAGATATCTTTGATGCGGGCCTGATGCCGGCCATGATCATCGCGCTTTTTGGCGGGGTGCTGTCGTTCCTGTCGCCTTGTGTGCTGCCCATCGTGCCGCCCTACCTGGCCTATATGGGCGGCATCAGCATGGGCGAGATGACGACCCCCGGCACCGCTCGCCGCCGGGTGATCCTGCCCGCGCTGTTCTTTGTCATGGGGCTGTCGACGGTTTTCCTGCTGCTGGGGTTCACGGCCTCGGCCTTTGGCGCGTTTTTCCTGACCAATCAGGTGCTGTTTGCCAAGGCCTCTGGCGTGATCGTCATTGTGTTCGGCCTGCATTTTCTGGGCGTGTTCCGCATTCCGCTGATGGACCGCGAAGTCCGCATCGATGCGGGCGACAAGGGCGGGTCGGCCTTCGGGGCCTATGTGCTGGGGCTGGCCTTTGCCTTTGGCTGGACGCCCTGCATCGGCCCGCAACTGGGGGCGATCCTCAGTCTGGCGGCACAGGAAGGCAACACCGGGCGCGGCACGACTCTGCTGGCGGTCTATGCCGTGGGGCTTGGCTTGCCGTTTCTGCTGGCGGCACTGTTCATCGACCGCTCCATGGCCCTGATGCAGCGGCTGAAGCGGCATATGAAGGCAATCGAACGCGCCATGGGGGCACTGTTGCTGATCGTGGGGCTGGCGCTGGTGACCGGTGCGTTCACCGATTTCAGCTGGTGGCTGCTGGAAGTGTTCAACGGCATCGGCATTCCGCTTTTGGGCTGAGGCCGCCGGCATCTCGGCTTGGTTTTGCCAAGGTTTGCCGCCAAGGTGCCTGACGTTGGGCAGGGGCGGTGATGGATCAGGTTCAGACAGCGGTGTTCCGGCGGCGGGTGTTCTACATCCCCGGCTATGACCCTATTCATCCGCGCCGCTACCGCGAGCTGTACCGCCGCGAAGGGGCGGCGCAGGCGGGGATTTCCGGCTATGATCTGGCGCTGCACCCCAAAAAGGTAAAGGGCCCCTATGGCTGGCGCGTCACCTCGCTGCAAGACGCGACTGCGGTGGTGGCGGATGTCGAGGTGCTGGTCTGGTCCGATATCGTGCGCGCCAGCATGGACCCCGGCATTCCGGGCACCTATCTGCAACTTCTGCGTACGGCCTGGGCCTATGTCGGGTCTGGGGCGCTGTTCCGGCTGATGCAGTTGCGCAAGGGGCCGATGATCGCGGCCCTGTATCCCATCGCGATGCTGCTGGCGCAACTGGGCCTGGCGGTGGCGGTGGTGTGGGCGCTGGCAGCGGTCGGGGCGCTGGCCGGGTGGGCGGGGGCTGTCGCGGGTCTGGTTGCAGGTGCGGCGGCGGGGGGCTGGCTGCTGCGCTGGTTCAAAGCCAGGGACGCGAAATTCTATGCCTATTACCTGATGCATGATTATGCATATTCTGCCCAGTTTGGCGGCGCAAATCCGGCTGATCTTGAGTCGCGGATGTTCGATTTTCGCAAGTCCATCAGCGATGCCCTTCAGGGCAACTATGACGAGGTTCTGGTGGTCGGCCATTCCTCCGGCGCGCATCTGGCGGTGTCCATCCTTGCCGACCTGATCCGCGAGGGGCTGCCGGACCCCGCCCCGGCACTTGGGTTCCTGTCGTTGGGGCAGGTGGTGCCGATGGTGTCTTTCCTGCCGAAAGCGGGCAGGCTGCGGGGGGATCTTGCCTATCTGTCGGCGCGCGATGACCTGGCTTGGGTCGATGTGACGGCCCCCGGCGATGGTTGCGCCTTTGCGCTGTGCGATCCGGTCAGCGTGACGGGCGTGGCCCCGGCGGACAAGAAATGGCCGCTGGTGATCTCGGCCGCCTTCACGCAAACCCTGTCGCCCGAACGGTGGAAGGCCCTGCGGTGGAAGTTCTTCCGCCTGCATTTCCAGTACCTATGCGCCTTTGACCGGCCCCGCGACTATGATTATTTCCGCATCACGGCTGGCCCGCTTACGCTGCGTGAACGGTACAGGGGACGCGCGCCGTCGAAATCGCGGATCGAAACCCCGGTCAACCGCCATCGGAGCCTCGCATGACCCCCCCCAAACCGCCTGCGCGGGCCGACAAGGTGTCGTTGCTGGGCTATCTGCGCCTGTTTCGCGCCGACATCCTGTCGGCCCAGCCTGCGCGCCTCTACCGTGCGTGGATGGCGGAATTTCGCACCCCTTTCTTTCGCAGCTACCTGTGCAACGATCCCGCGCTGATCGCCCGCGTGCTGAACGAACGCCCCGAGGATTTCCCCAAATCCGACCGCATCGGCGCAGGGCTGGCGCCCTTGCTGGGCCGGTCGGTGTTTCTGACCAATGGCGAAGAATGGAAACGACAGCGCCGCATCATCGACCCCGCGTTTGAAGGCGGGCGCTTGCGCGATACTTTCCCGGCGATCTGGGCGGCGGGGCAGGCGGCGGTGGCACGCATGACCCCCGGTGTGCAGGAGGTGGAGGAAAGCATGAGCCACGCCGCCGCCGATGTGATCTTTCGCACGCTGTTTTCCATTCCCATCGAACATGCGCTGGCGCGCGATGTGTTCACCGAGTTTCGCACCTATCAGCGCACGCAGCCTATCCTGAACCTTGCGGCGTTTCTGCCGCTGCCGCGCTGGTTTCCGCGTCTGCACAGGCGGGCGACGAAACGGTCGGCGGCGGTGATCCGGGGGCTGATCACCGAACTGACCACTGGCCGGGCGGCGGAAATTGCGGCCGGAACGGCCCCCGATGATCTGGCGACCAAGATCATGACCACCGCCGATCCGGTCACAGGGGCACGGTTTGACACGCAGGAAATGGTCGATCAGGTGGCGATCTTCTTTCTGGCGGGGCATGAAACCAGCGCCTCGGCCCTGTCCTGGGCGCTGTATCTGCTGGCGATGTATCCGGATGCGCAAGACCGGGTGGCGGCAGAGGCGGCGACCCTGGGCGACGCGCCAGAGTTTTCGGCGCTGAGCCGGCTCAAATTCACCCGCGATGTGTTCCGCGAAGTGTTGCGCCTGTACCCGCCCGTCCCGATGATGGTACGGCAAAACCTGAAACCGGAACAGATGCGCGACCGCAGCGCCGCCCCCGGCGCGCAGATCGTGCTGTCACCCTGGCATCTGCACCGGCATGAGCGGCTGTGGCCGAACCCCGACGGCTTTGACCCCGACCGTTGGCAGACCGAGGAAAACCGCGCCTGCGCGCGCGATGCCTATATGCCGTTCTCATCGGGTCCGCGGGTCTGCACCGGGGCGGGGTTTGCGATGGTGGAAGGCACCTTGCTGCTGGCGCAACTGGTGCGGGCGTTCCGGTTCGAGGTGATCGAGGGCCGGGCGCCGGTGCCCGTCGCCCATCTGACAGTGCGGGCCAAGGACGGCATCTGGCTGAAAATCACCCCGCGTTAGGCCGGCACGCCCCGCACGGCAGCCGCCAAGGCATCGGGCAGGGCAAATTCCAACAAGACCCGCGCGCGGCCTTCGGCAGACATTTTCCGCGCGGTTTTGGTCACGATGTCAACCACTTCGGCGTCCGTCCGGGTGCTTGCAAAGTCTGCGAAATACCAGCGCAGGAACACGAAGCAGATCACATCCTCCAGCGCCTGCACCAGCGGGTCGCGCTTTATACCCTCCTTGCGCAGCAGCACGCCGACGCGGGCCTGGTCAGCCTCGCCGTAGCCCGCAGCCGCCATGATCCCGGCCACCCGCGCGCCATGGCGGCGGCCCTGTTCCTGCCGCCAGGCGTAATAGCCCGCCTTGCCCTCGGGGTAATCGGCGCGGGGCAGCAGCCAGCGTTCGACATGCTGGCCGCGGGCAGCGATCTGCAACACGTCAGAGGCATCCGGGAAAAGGCGGGTCAGTTCGGCGCTCATCCTCTCGCCGTAGAGCAGCGCGGCGGGGCGGCCTGCCTCCAGCGTCGGGTCGGCGGCGTTGGCGGCGTCAATTGCGGCAAAGGCTGCGGTCAGGTTCATCATGCCCCCCATGTCCGGTCCAGAAGTGCCAGCCAGTTGCCATGGCACAGCTTGGTCAGCAAAGCCTGATCATAGCCATGCGCGCGCATCGCGTCTATCAATGCGGGCTGGCCGGTGACATCGCCGATGCCCTTGGGGATGGTCGCGCCGTCAAAGTCGGACCCGAGGCCTACGTGATCTTCGCCCAGTTTGTCGATCAGGTGATCCAGATGGGCCAGCACATCCTGCCAGCCCATGTCGGGCGATTGTCGCCCGTCGCGGCGCAGGAAAGAGGTGGCATAGTTCAGGCCGACCATCCCCTTGCTGTCGCGGATCATCTTCAACTGGCGGTCGGTCAGGTTGCGGGTGCTGGGTGTTATCGCATGGGCGTTGGAATGGGTGGCGACTAGGGGCGCATCCGACAGACGGGCCACATCGTTGAAGCCCGCCTCGTTGATGTGGCTCAGGTCGATCATCACCCGCAATTCGTTGCAGGCGCGGATCAGATCCTTGCCCGCAGCCGTCAGGCCGGGGCCGGTATCGGGGCTGCCCGGAAAGCGGAAGGGCACGCCATGGCCGAACACCGTGGGGCGCGACCAGACCGGGCCTATGGATCGCAAGCCCATGGAGTGGAACAGGTAAAGCGCGTCCAGATCCTCGCCGATGGCTTCCGCGCCTTCCATGTGCATGATGCCTGCGATCACCCCTTGGGCGATGCACATGCGTATTTGCGCGACCGTGGTGCAGACCTTGAACTGCCCCTCCGAGGCCCGTTCCATCCAGTGCAGCAGGCCCGCCATCGACAGGGCCACCGGCTGCGCCAGAAAGGTGCCGATCAGGCCGGGCAGCGGCAGATCGAAGGGCGGGTTTTCCATCGCGGCCATGTAATCGGCGGCATCATGCGCAATGGGCGAGGGGATGTAGATGGCAAAGAACCCGCCGGCAAAGCCGCCTGCCTTCATCCGGGGCAGGTCCAGATGGCCCTTGCCTTCGCCCGTCAACCAGATTTCCGCGCGCTTGTCCGGCGCGTTGTGCAGGCGCAGCAGCAGGTCATTGTGGCCATCGAAAACAGGTATCATGCGCGGTCCCTAAAGTTACCCCTCCAGCATCCGGTCGGCGCTGGCGTTGAACAGGCTGCGGGCATAGTCGGTTTTCATGGCGGCGCCTGCAAGGTCTGCACGGGCCAATTCTTCCACCGCCTTGCCGTTTTGCATGACAAGGATGCGGTCGCACATGTGATCGATCACGGCAAGGTCATGGCTGACCATCAGGAAGGTCAGGCCACGTTCCGCGCGCAGCCGGTTCAGCAGGTTCAGGGTTTCGGCCTGAACGGATGCATCAAGGGCGCTTGTCGGTTCATCCAGCAGCAGGATCTGCGGTTGCAGCATCAGCGCGCGGGCAATGGCGACGCGCTGGCGCTGCCCGCCCGACAGTTGGTGCGGATAGCGAAAGCGGAACGACATCGGCAGGCCCACATCGCGCAGCGCCTGCATCACCCGCTGGTCAGTGTCGCTGATGCCATGGATGGCAAGCGGTTCCGAAAGGGTGCGGTCAATGGTGTGGCGGGGGTGCAGGCTGGCATAGGGGTCCTGGAACACCATCTGCACCTGCGCTGCAAAGGCCACGCCGCGCGGGGTGGGAATGGCCTTGCCACCGATGCGGATGGTGCCGCCCGACACCGGGGCGAGGCCACAAATCGCGCGCAGGATGGTGGATTTGCCCGACCCGCTTTCGCCCACCAGACCATAGCTTTCCTGGGCATCGACCCGCAGCGACACGCCTTCCACCGCCTTCACCGTGCGGCCCTTGGACGTGTAGGTCACCGACAGGTTTTCAATCTCGATCAGGGTCATTGTGCCCACTCTGCGTTGCGGTCCAGACCGGGCAGGGGGCCGCGCGGCCCACCAATGCGGGGCAGGCAGTTCAGCAACCCTTGGGTGTAGGGGTGCTTGGCGTGTAAAAGGTCTTTCGCCGCCAGTTCCTCGACGATCTTGCCCTTGTACATCACCAGAACCCGGTCGCAGAACCGCGCGACCAGCCGCAGGTCGTGGCTGATGAAGATAAGGCCCATGCCCCGGTCGCGCACAAGCGCGTCGAGGATCGACAGCACCTCGGCCTGCACGGTCACATCAAGGGCAGATGTGGGTTCATCGGCGATCAGCAGGTCGGGGTTCGGAATCAGCATCATGGCGATCATCACCCGCTGGCCCATGCCGCCCGACAACTCATGCGGATAAGCCTCCATCACCCGTTCGGGATCGCGGATCTGCACGGCGTTCAGGGCGTCGATGGCTTTCATCCGGGCGTCTGCGGCCGACAGGCGGTCGCGCTGGCGCAGGCCTTCGGTCAGTTGCGCGCCGATGCGCAGCACGGGGTTCAGCGAATACTTGGGGTCTTGCATCACCATGGCGATGCGGGGGCCGCGAAGGCTGCGCATCTCGCGTTCCGATGCGGCCAGCAGGTCGATGCCGTCAAAGCGCATCTCATCGGCGGCAATCCGGCCCGGCGGGCGGATCAGGCGCAGCACAGACCGCCCCGTCATGGTCTTGCCCGACCCGGATTCGCCCACGATCCCAAGGCGTTCGCGGCCAAGGCTAAAGCTGACGCCGCGCACGGCCTGCACCGGGCCGGTTTCGGTATCAAACGTCACCGACAGGTTCTTCACCGACAGCAGGGTCATTTGCCGGCACTCCGCGGGTCAAGCACATCGCGCAAGCCGTCACCCAACAGGTTGAAGCCAAGGCTGACGATGAAGATGGCAAGGCCGGGCATGGTGGCGACCCACCATTGTTCAAACAGGTATTTGCGGCCGGACGAGATCATCAGCCCCCATTCCGGCAGCGGCGGCTGCACGCCAAGGCCAAGGAACCCCAGACCCGCCGCAATCAGGATCACGCCCGCCATATCCAGCGTCACCCGGATGATCACCGATGGCAGGCACATCGGCATCACATGGCCCCAGATGATGCGCCCCGCCCCCGCCCCTTGCAGGCGGACGGCGGCAATATAGTCTGACGACCGCACGGTCAGGGTTTCGGCGCGCGCCACGCGGGCATAGGGCGGCCATGCGGTCAGCGCGATGGCAAGCACCGCGTTTTCAATGCCGGGGCCAAGTACGGCCACCAGGGCCAGCGACAGGATCAACCGCGGGAAGGCGAGGAAAATGTCGGTAATCCGCATCAGGATCTGGTCGGTCCAGCCGCCGAAATAGCCTGCAACCGTGCCGACGGCCAGACCGATCACCGGGGCGGTGACGGCGACAAGCGCCACGATATACAGGGTGATCCGCGCACCATACAGGATGCGCGTCCACAGATCGCGACCGAATTCATCAGTGCCCAGCCAGTAGCCGGGGGTGCCGGGGGGCAGCAGGCGCTGGCTCAGATCCTGCACAAAGGGGTCATGCGGGGCCAGCACGGGGGCGGCCACCGCCATGACGATCAGCGCCAGCACGATCGCCAGCCCCATCATCGCCAGCGAATTGCGCCGCATCCGCAGCCAGGCCAGATAGGCCTGCCCCAACCGGGCCTGCCTGCGCGAGGTCGGGTTGGGGTCGCGCAGCCATGTGGTCAGGGTGCCCATCAGCGCGCCCTCCTATCTTGCACGGGGGTCAACGAGTTTGTAGAGCAGATCCGACAGCATGTTCAGCGTCACGAATGCCGCCCCCACCACGACCGTACCGCCCAGCACGCCGGGCATGTCGGCGGCAAACAGCGCGTCGGTGATATAGCTGCCCAGGCCCGGCCAGGCAAAGATCGTCTCGGTCAACACGGCCCCTTCCAGAAGATAGGCATAAGACAGCGCAATCACCGTGATCAGCGGCACCAGCACGTTGCGCATGGCATGCACCCAGATCACCCGCCGTTCGGGCATGCCCTTGACGCGGGCGGTGGTGATGTATTCCTGCCCCAGTTCGTTCATCATGAAACTGCGGGTCATCCGGCTGATATAGGCCATGGACACATAACCCAGCAGCCCGGCAGGCAGGATGATGTGGCTGACGGCATTGGCAAAGATGTCCCAACTGCCGTTCAGCGCGGAATCCAGCAGGATCATGCCCGTATATTGGGTCAGATCGAATTCCAGCATCATCTCATAGGTCGGGTCCAGTCGGCCCGGACCGCCGACCCAGCCAAGCACGCCGTAAAACAGCAAGAGCCCCATCAGCCCCAGCCAGAAGATCGGCATGGAATAGCCCATCAGCCCGATGATCCGCAGGATCTGGTCGATCAGGCTGCCGGGTCTGGTCGCGGCCAGAACACCCGCAGGCACCCCGACCAGCACGCCGAAGATGGTCGCAAGGGTGGCCAGTTCCAACGTGGCGGGAAAGGCGCGGGCAATGTCGATGGCAACGGGCTGGTTGGTGCGGATCGAAGTCCCCAGATCGCCCTGCACCGCATTGCCGACATAGATGGCAAACTGCTTCCACAAGGGTTCGTCCAGACCCAGTTCCAGCCGCACGGCATCATATTGCGCCTGGGTCGCACGTTCGCCGATGATCGACAGCACCGGGTCATTCGGCACCACGCGGGCGATCAGGAAGGTGACCAGCAACAGGCCCAGCAGAGTGATCGCCAGCGAGGCCAGACCAGAGGCCACAGCCCGCACCATCGGCAGGATACGGCTTTGAGAGGGCGGGGGGGCGGTGTCTGTCATGAACAAGACCGGGTCCGCGCGGGGGCAAGCCCCCGCGCGGGCCGGGCCATCACTTGGTGACGGTAAAGTAATAGGCCGCGTCAGTGGCCCCGCCCGAATAGAACCCCTTCACATTGCTGCGCATGGCATCTTGCCGGGCCTGCTGGAACATCACCACGAAGGCCGAGGTTTCGCGGTGCTTGCGCTGAATTTCGCCATACATCTCGGCCCGTTTGGCGCTGTCCTTTTCTTCGACCGCGGCGGCCGTCATCGCGTTCAGCTCGCCCGGATCATAGGCGGTGCGCCAGGCCAGATAGCCGGTGTTGTTGGCGGCATCGGAATTGTCGGGGTTTTGCGCAAAGGTCGAGGCATTGGTGTGCGGATCGGGGTAATCCGGACCCCAGGTTTGCAGGGTGATGTCATGCTGGCGGGCGCGGTACTTTTCCAGACCCTGTTTGCCGTCGCCCACATCCATCACCAGATTTATGCCGATCTGGGCAAAGGTGTTCTGCAAGGACTGCGCGATATCCAGCCGTTCCTGGTTGTTGCGCACGGTAAAACTGACCTCGACCGGCAGGGTCACGCCGGATTCCGCCATCAGCGCCTTGGCCTTTTCCAGATCCAGCGCATAGGGGGTGTCTTCCAGCGCGCCAAGAAAGCCCTTGGGCAGGAAGGACTGATGCACCACCCACTGGCCTTTCAGCAGCGTGTCGGCCATGCCCTGATAATCCACCGCATAGCGCATGGCATCCAGCACCTTGGGGTTGGCAAGGGCCGGGTTCTTCTGGTTCATCGCCAGATAATAGACCTGCCCGCCGACATCGTTCTGGATGGTGATGTCGGGGTTGCCTTCCATGCCCGCCACGTCAACCGGGGTCAGTTCGCGCGCGATGTCGATGTCGCCCTTTTCCAGCAGCAGCCGTTCGGTCGCAGCCTCGGGCACATGGCGCATGAACACGCGTTTCATCGCAGGCGTGCCGCGCCAGCCGTCGATCCGGGCTTCCAGCACATAGCTGTCGGAGGCCTTGAAGGATTTCAGCACATAGGCCCCGGTGCCGGCCGAATTGGCCTTGAGCCATTCATTGCCCATGTCGCCCGCAACCTCGTTGGCCATCACGGTCTTCATGTCGACGATGTTGGCCACACCTGCGGTCAGGCAGTTGTACACAAAGGACGGCGCATAGGATTTGTCGGTCTTCAGCGTGACGGTATCGCCGTCGAACGTGATCATCTGATCGACGTTTTCCGGGGTCAGGCCGAACTGGGTCAGGATGAACGCAGGCGTCTTGTTCAGCTTGACCACACGCCGCAAGCTGCCTGCCGCGTCCTCGGCAGTCAGCGGATTGCCCGAGGCAAAGGTGATGCCGGACTTGATCTTGAACGTATAGGTCATGCCATCTTCGGCCACGGACCAGCTTTCGGCCAGACCGGGGACCAGTTCGCCCGGCTTGGTCGGGTCAAGCTCGACCAGGGTGTCATAGATGTTGTTGTTCATGTCGACGCCCGAAAACTCGAAAGCCTCGGCCGGGTCGATCGACACGATGTCGTCGATGGCATCGGCCACGACCAGCGTATCAGCCGGGGTTTCGGCCATCAGGGCGGCGGGCGCGGTGCCCAGCAGAAGGCCCGCAAGGGCAAGCGCGCCAAAGCGAAGGGTGGGGTCAAGTTTCATGGGTTGGTATCCCTGTTGTGGGTGAAGGGGGCGGCCCCCCGTGCGGTGCGGGTTGCTCTTTTGACCATTTGGGCAACTATTGTGGCGAAGTGTCAAGCGGCTGCGGAATGGGTGTGCGGGAATGACGGATGTGATGGTGTTCGACGGGCATAATGATCTGCTGTCTGCCCTGTGGCGGGCAGGCGATGTGACCGGGGCCACGTTCTTTGACGGCCGACAGGGCGATGTCGATTTGTCCCGCGCGCGGGCAGGGGGCATGGGCGGCGGCTTCTTTGCGGTCTGGGTGCCGGGGACCGGGCCGGGACCGGACCCGATGGCGACCTACCGCGAATTTCCGGCGATTGACTCGGACCGTGCCGGGCAGGTCACGCTGGAACAGGCGGCGATTCTGGTGGCGATGGCTGAGGCGCGGCCCGATGCGATCCGGCTGTGCCGGACGGTGGCAGAGATTGCGGCGGCGCGGGCGGCGGGGGCCATGGCCGCGATCCTGCATGTGGAAGGCTGCGAAGGCATCGGGGCGGATCTGTCGGGGCTGGACACGCTGTATGACATGGGGCTGCGGTCGCTTGGCCCGGTGTGGAGCAGGCCCAACATCTTTGGCCACGGGGTGCCCTTCAACTTTCCGGCCAGCCCGGACACCGGGCCGGGGCTGACCGAGGCGGGCAAGCGGCTGGTGGCCGAATGCGACAGCCGCGGCGTGCTGGTCGACCTGAGCCACCTGAACGAGGCCGGGTTCTGGGATGTGGCGGGCATCACCACCAGTCCGATGGTCGCCACCCATTCTGGGGCGCATGCGGTGACGGCATCGACCCGCAACCTGACCGACCGCCAGTTGGACGCGATGGCCGAACGCGGCGGGCTGGTGGGGCTGAACTTCGGGGTGCAGTTCCTGCGGCTGGACGGGGTGAAGAACCCTGCCACCGGGCCGGATGACATGCTGCGCCATCTGGATCATCTGCTGGCACGGATGGGCGAAGGCGGCGTGGCCCTGGGGTCGGATTTCGACGGCGCGATGATGCCGGACTTCATCGGCGGCGCGCAGGGGCTGCAAGCCCTGGTCCGCGCGATGCGGGTGGCCTATGGCGAGGCACTGACGCAAAAGCTGTGCTGGGACAACTGGATGGGAGTTCTGGGGCGGATCATCGGCTGACGGGGTTCCGGCTTTCGCGGGGGGCGCACCGCAGCACCTGAACCGCCCCGGCCTGTCATGACGGCGTTGCGTTCAGGGGTTATCCACAGCGGACACCGCCTTGCCCGCAACCCCGGAGGGTTCCCGATGATCCCGCTTCTGCCCCCCTTGCGCCTGACCGGGGCCTGCATCCTGCGGGACAGGCAGATGCTGCACAGGTCGGTGGCGATTGCCGACGGGCGCATCACGCGCGGACCGCTGCCGGGGATCGATCTGTCGGGCTATCTGGTGCTGCCGGGGATCGTCGATCTGCATGGTTCCGGGGTCGAGGCGGGCACTGGCGGCGTGCCGCAGCGGCTGGCGCAGCTTGACCGGCAGGCCGCGGCGCATGGGGTGACCACAGCCTATCTGGCCCAAAGCTGGAGCTGGGAAGGCGGCGGGCGCGGGCCGGACCATGCCGAGGCCGTGATGGCGGGGCTGGACGCCTACCGGCCCATGGCGCGGACCGATCTGCGCCTGCAAATCCGGGCGGAAAGCCATCTGGTGGATCAGGGCGCGCGGCTGCTGGCGGCGGTGCGGCGGCACCGGATCGGCTATGTGGTGTTCAACGACCATCTGGAGGACGCAAGCCGCCAGCACCGGGCCGACCCGCCAGGCTTTGCGCGGCGCGCCCGCCAGGCCGGCGTGGTCCCGCAAGAGTTGCTGGCCCGGATCGAGGCCGCCCGCGCCTGCGCCCGCGCCGTACCCCGGCATCTGTGCGGGCTGGCCGAAGGGTTCGACGCCATGGGGGTCAGCTATGGCAGCCACGCCGACCCCGATGGCGAAACCCGCGAGTTCTATGCGATGATCGGCGCGCGGATCGCGGCCTTTCCGCCCAATCGCCGGGTGGCGGCAGCAGCCCATGCGATGATGAATCCGGTGATCATGGGGGCGCCCAATGTGGTGCAGGGCGAAAGCCACGCGGGCAACATCGCGGCGGTGGATCTGATCGCCGAAGGCCTGTGCGATGCGCTGGCGTCCAACGGACAGCCCGCCGCAATGGTGCAGGCGGTCTGGGCGCTGGTGGACGCCGGACTGGCAAGCCTGCCGCAGGCCTGGGCCATGGTGTCCAGCACCCCGGCCGAGATCCTGCGCCTTGCCGACCGCGGGCGGCTGGATGCGGGCCTGCGGGCCGATCTGGTGGTGGTCTGCGCGCGCACCCGCGCGGTCGAGGCCACGATCAGCGGCGGGCGTCTGACCCATGCGACAGGCGAGGCCGAGCGCCGCTTTGCACGCGCGCTGCCCCCTGTACAGATGGCGGCGGAATAGAGGGGGGCCGTCTGCGGGGGCATCGAGCCCCCGCAGACGGCGTTGCCACGGTCGGTGGACAGGGCAGGAACAACGCACCAGAAGGCGCGATGCCCCTTACCCCAGGGCATAACCCGCGCCGCGGACCGTGCGCAGCGGATCGTCGCCACCAAACTGGCACAGCGCCTTGCGCAAGCGGCCGATATGCACGTCGACCGTGCGGGTATCGACATAGATGTCGCGGCCCCAGACCCGGTCGAGCAACTGCTCGCGGCTCCAGACCCGGCTTGGTTTTTCCATGAAGGTGGTCAGCAGGCGAAACTCGGTCGGTCCCAGTTTCAGCACCTTGTCGGCCCGGTAGACCCGGTGGGTTTCGGGATCAAGCCGCAGATCGCCCCATTCCAGCACCACGCCAATCGACGACGGGCGCACCCGGCGCAACTGCACCCGCGCGCGGGCCATCAGTTCCAGCACCGAATAGGGCTTGATCACATAGTCGTCGGCCCCGGTTTCCAGACCCCGGATGCGGTCCACCTCCTCGGCCCGCGCCGACAGCAGGATGATCGGAATTCCCCGCGTTTCGGGGCGCATCTTCAGGCGGCGGCAGACCTCGATCCCCGACAGGTTCGGCATCATCCAGTCCAGGATGATGATGTCGGGGGTGTCTTCATCCACCAGCATCATGGCATCCTCGCCATTCTCGGCCTGAATGACGCGAAAGCCTTCGGCCTCGAGGTTATAGGCCAGCACTTCGCGCTGAGCCGGTTCGTCCTCGACCAGCAGCACGCTTGGTTGTTCGGTATGGGCCATCTGGATCAGTCGCCATCCGTCCGGCGCATGCCGGACATTTCGGTCTTGGGGCGTTCGTCATTGGGCAGGGTGCCGGACACCAGGTAGATCACCTGTTCGGCAATGCCGGTGGCATGGTCGCCCACCCGTTCGATGTTCTTGGCGATGAAATGCAGATGCATGCAGGCGGTGATGTTGCGCGGGTCTTCCAGCATGTGGGTCAGGAACTCGCGGAACAGGGCGTTGTACATCTGGTCGACCTCGCGGTCGCGCTGGCGCACGTCATGGGCCAGCGCCAGATCGCGTTTGACATAGGCATCCAGCGCGTCACGCAGCATCACCACCACCGACCGTGCCATCCGGCGGATCGACCCTGCCGAGCCGTTGATCGGGTTCATCTGCGCCAGCACGAGCGAGCGTTTGGCCAGGTTCTTGGCATAATCGCCCGACCGTTCCAGCGAGCCTGCCATCCGCATCACGGTCAGCACGGTGCGCAGGTCGGTGGCAATCGGCGCGCGCAGCGCGATGACGCGGGCGCATTCGGTGTGGATCAGGTCTTCCAGCGCATCGATCGCGGCGTCGCCGCGCCGCACCCGTTCGGCCAAAGCCTCGTCGCGGGTTTCCAGCGCTTCGGCGGCGTCCAGCAGGGCGGCCTCGACCAGCCCGCCCATCTTCATCACCTGAGCCTGAATGGCTTCGAGATCATTGTCAAAGGCAGAGCGGATATGGGGTTCCATCGGCATCATTTCCTGTCCTTATCCGATCCGGCCAGAGATGTAGGCCTCTGTCCGCGGGTCTTTGGGGTTGGTGAAGATCTGGCCGGTTTCGGCATATTCCACCAGATTTCCAAGGTGAAAGAAGGCCGTGCGCTGCGACACGCGGGCGGCCTGCTGCATGGAATGGGTGACGATCACCACCGAAAACTGGCTGCGCAGCTCGTCGATCAGCTCCTCGACCTGCGCCGTGGCGATGGGGTCCAGCGCCGAGCAGGGTTCGTCCATCAGCAGCACTTCGGGGCTGGTGGCGATGGCGCGGGCGATGCACAGGCGCTGTTGCTGGCCCCCCGACAGGCCGGTGCCGGGGGCATGCAGGCGGTCCTTGACCTCGTTCCAGATGGCGGCCTTGCGCAGGCTGCTTTCGACGATCTCGTCCAGTTCGGCCTTGTTGCGGGTCAGGCCGTGGATCTTGGGACCGTAGGCCACATTGTCATAGATCGACTTGGGGAAGGGGTTGGGCTTCTGGAACACCATGCCGACCTTGGCGCGCAACTGCACCGGATCGACCCGCTTGTCATAGATGTCCTCGCCCTCGATCTTGATTTCGCCCGTGACCTTGCAGATCGCGATGGTGTCGTTCATCCGGTTCAGGCAGCGCAGGAAGGTCGACTTGCCACAGCCCGACGGCCCGATGAAGGCGGTGACGGTCTTGTCCAGGATGTCGACGTTCAGATCCTTGATGGCATGCGATGCGCCGTAATGCACCTGCACGCCCCGCGCCGTGATTTTCGTGTTCATGCTGTCCACGGTTCTCTCCGCTATGCGCATATCGTTCATGGTGTGACCTTTGGTTTACCAGCGCCGCTCGAACCGGCGGCGCAACAGGATGGCCGCTACGTTCATCGCAACCAGGAAGATGAGCAGAATGATGATCGCGCCAGAGGAGCGTTCGATGAAGGCGGGGTCGGCGCGCTGTGCCCAGCCATAGACCTGCACCGGCAGGGCGGTGGCGGGGTCCATGAAGCCCTGCACGGGGGCGCCCGGATAGTTGTCGACAAAGGCCACCATGCCGATCAGCAGCAAGGGCGCGGTTTCGCCCAAGGCCGAGGCCAGCCCAAGGATGGTGCCGGTCAGGATGCCGGGCATCGCCAGCGGCAGGACATGGTGGAACACGGTCTGCATCTTTGACGCGCCGATGCCAAGCGCGGCATCGCGGATCGAGGGCGGCACCGCCTTGATCGAGGCGCGGGTGGCGATGATGATGGTGGGCAGCGTCATCAGCGACAGCACCAGCGCGCCCACGATCGACGACGAGTTCGGCAGGCCTGCAAAGTTGATGAAGATTGCAAGGCCAAGGATGCCGAACACGATAGAGGGCACGGCGGCAAGGTTCGAGATGTTCACCTCGACAAGATCGGTCCAGCGGTTCTGCGGGGCGAATTCCTCAAGATAGATCGAGGCCGCCACGCCGACGGGAACGCAGGTGATCAGCACCAGCAGCATCATGTAGGCCGATCCGATGATGGCCACACCCAGACCAGCGGCCTCGGGCCGTTGGTCGGACGCATCGGGGGAAGTGATGAAATCCCAGTTGAACGAGGATTTCAGGATGCCCGCCGCTTGCAGCTTTTCTGCCAGTTGCAACTGTTCGGGGGTGACATTGCTGTCGCGCTGCGCCGTTTCCATGGTGACGCGGCCCTTCAGGAACCCGTCGATGCGGCCGGTGGCCAGAACGGTGGCCTGAATGGTGCTGCCCACGCTTTCGGGGTCGGCCAGCACTCTGGCGCGCAGATCGCCCGCCGCGTCCTTCGAGATCATCGCGGCCACGTCCTTGTCGGACTGCCCCTCGATGGCGATGCCCTTTGCGGCCATTTCGGCCTTGAACGCCGCCGCCAGCACTTTGTTGTAGCCAAGGGTGGTGATCTTGGCCATCTCGTCGCGGTTGCGGTTGCCCTTGGGGTCCAGCGTCTGGGCGGTCAGTTCCACCGGGAAGGTCAGCTTGGCCTGCGAAAAGGCCGACACCCCGCTGCCGATGATCGTCCACAGCATCACGCCAAGCGTGACAAGGCTGATGGCGATGGCGGCGATGCCGTAAGCCTTGAACCGGGCCTCGGCGGCATTGCGGCGCTTCATCAGGGCGGTTTGCGTCAGCAGGGAATTGCCGGCCGGGCTGGCGGTGGCGGAAAACTCGGTCATTCGTACTGCTCCCGGTATTTGCGCACGATCACCAGCGCGAGCACGTTCAGCGCCAGGGTGATCACGAAAAGGGTCATGCCAAGGGCAAAGGCCACCAGCGTTTCGGGCGAGTTGAAATCGGTGTCGCCGGTCAGCTGGCCGACGATCTTGACGGTCATCGTCGTCATCGCCTCGAACGGGTTCAGCGACAGTTTCGCCGCTGCCCCCGCGCCCATCACCACGATCATCGTCTCGCCGATGGCGCGGCTGGCGGCCATCAGGATGGCGCCGACAATGCCGGGAAGGGCGGCGGGCAGCACCACCTGCTTGATGGTTTCGGATCTGGTCGCCCCGATGCCAAGGCTGCCGTCCCGCATCGATTGCGGCACCGCGTTGATGATGTCGTCGGACAGCGACGAGATGAAGGGAATGTTCATGATTCCGATGACGATGCCTGCGGTCATCACCGACGACCCGCTGTCGCCCCAGCCCATCGGCTGGGCAAAGTAGTCGCGCAGCAGGGGGCCGACAGTGACAAGGGCGAACAGGCCGAACACCACGGTCGGAATGCCCGCAATGATCTCGATCAGCGGCTTGACGATGTTGCGGGTTTTCTTGCTGGCGTATTCCGCAAGGTAGATCGCGGCAAACAGCCCGATCGGCACCGACACGATCATCGAGATCAGCGAAATGTACATGGTGCCCCACAGCAAGGGCAGCATCCCCAGATCGGACCCGCCGCGGAAGTTGGGCGACCAGGTCAGGCTGAAGAAGAAATCCCTGATCGGATACTGGGCAAAGAAATTGAACGTCTCGGACAGCATCGACCAGACAATGCCAAGCGTGGTCAGAATGGCGATCGAGGAAGACGCGATCAGCAGCCCCAGAACCACGCTTTCCACCCGGTTGCGGGCGCGGAACTGGCCGTTCGTCACCAGCAGCGCATAGCCAAGCCCGGCAATCGCAAAGACCAGCACCGCCAGCGTGCGGCCCATCATGCCCCAGCCCGACAGCACGCGGTATTGCTGCGCTGCGGTCAGCACGGCGGGCGACACATCAGCCCCAAGCGCAACACCGACCGAGGACAGGATCTCGCGCACGTTGCTGGCGCCGGTGTTCAGGTTTGCGGCCGCCTCTGCCGACAGGGCACCGGACGACACCGCCAGATCCAGCCCCGCCGCCACCCGGCGCACGTCCGACATGGTCAGTTCGCGGGCGCTGGCATCGGCAATCGTCTGGGCAGGCAGCAGGCTTGCCACACGCGATTCGATCAGCATCGGCTGCACGATCAGCCACAGGATCAGCGCCGCAAGGGCAGGCAGCACCACCATGATCGCACCATGCCAGCCGTAATAGCCGGGCAGCGAATGCAGGGTCCTGGGGTTGCCCTGCACGGACGCCATCGCGCGGCCCCGGCACAGCACAAAGGCCGCAATCGCCAGAACCGCCACCACGGCAAGAAGCAAAAGAACCGTCATCGGGTTTCCCGTTCGCAAGGTTTCAGGTCGGATGTGGAAAGGGGAAGGGCGGCCCTTTGCAGGACCGCCCCGAGGGTCTTACTCCAGCGGACCCATGGGAGTCTCGGCTTCCACCATCGCCTGGGTTGCGGCCAGCTCCGGGTCGGACACAAGGCCGTAGGCTGCCAGCGGGCCATCGGGGCCTGCCATTTCGTCCGACACGAAGAAGCTGACGAATTCCTTCAGGCCGGGGATCACGCCGATGTGGGCCTTCTTGACGTAGAAGTACAGCGGACGCGACACCGGGTAATCGCCCGACGAGATGCTTTCGGTCGACGGCACGACGCCGCCCATGGTGGCCACGCGCAGCTTGTCGGTGTTGTTCTGGTAGAACGACAGGCCGAACACGCCGATGGCGGTCTTGTCGGCGTCGATGCGGGCCAGCGTCTCGGTGTAGTCGCCGTCGATGTCGACCGATTTGCCGTCGGTGCGCAGCTTCATGCAGGCTTTCTCGGCATTGCCGCCCTTTTCCTTGTCGTCAGCGCCTTCGGCCCCGGCGAGGAACAGGTCATAGGCGCCGGTTTCCTTGCAGCCCGCCACGATGACCTTGGTGTCGAACACTTCGCGGGTCCCGTGCTTGGTGCCCGGAATGAAGGCGAGGATGCCTTGCGTCGGCAGGGCCGCGTCGACATCCGACCAGTTGGCGGCGGTGTTGGCGACCAGGGCGCCGTCTTTCGCCACTTCGGCGGCAAGCGCGCCATAGATCTGCGACGGGGTGAAGGCGAATTCCGGGCCGTTCACGTCCGAGGCAAAGACGATGCCGTCATAGCCGAAACGCACTTCCATCACTTCGGCCACACCATTGGCGGCGCAAAGCTCGATATCCGATTTCGAGATGCGCGAGGACGAATTTGCGATGTCGACGGTATTTTCGCCCACGCCTTCGCACAGCTTCTTGCGACCCGCACCCGAACCGCCGCCTTCAACCACCGGCGAGGGGAAGTCGAAGTTTTCGCCGAAGGCTTCGGCAACGATGGTGGCATAGGGCAGCACGGTGGACGAGCCGGTGATCTGCACCTGTTCGCGCGCATCAGCGGCGGTGGCGGCGGCGATGATCGCCATGGCCGAGACGGTAAATTTTGCGGATGTCATGGATCTCTCCTGAGGGAAGCTATGGCCCCAAGCCGGGTGTCCGACTCGGGCCTGCCCGCTGTCTAGGGCGGTTCCGTGACACATGTACTGCGGTTTTGTGACAGTTGTGTAACGCCGGTCGGGCGGGCGTTACAGGCGGGCGGGCGTTACAGTCGCATTTCAAGCCGAGATGAAGCTGCGCACAAAGGCCGTGGCCGGTTTGGCGCGAATGTCCTGCGGGCGGCCGATCTGTTCGATCCGGCCCATCGACATCACAACGACCAGATCGGCCAGATCCATGGCTTCGTCCTGATCATGGGTCACGAACACCGTGGTCAGCCCGGTGGTGTCGTGAATTTCGCGCAAGCCCTGCCGCAGATCTCGGCGCACGCGGGCATCCAGCGCCCCGAAGGGTTCGTCCAGCAGCAGCATGCGGGGTTCGATCGCCAGCGCCCGCGCCAGGGCAACACGCTGGCGCTGGCCGCCCGACAACTGGCTGGGATAGCGCGCACCGATGTCGGGCAACTGGATCAGGTCCAGCAGTTTCGTCACCCGCCGCGCGATCTCGGCCGCCGCAGGGCGCGTGGCACGCGGGCGGGCCTTCAGGCCATAGGCGATGTTTTCAAACACCGTCATGTGGCGGAACAGCGCGTAGGACTGAAACACGAATCCCGCCCGGCGGTCCTGCACGCACAGCGCGGTGGCATCCTGCCCGTCAAACAGCACCCGTCCCGCGGTGGGAAATTCAAGGCCGCCAAGGATGCGCAGCAGCGTGGTCTTGCCCGACCCCGACGGCCCCAGAAGCGCCACCAGCGCGCCGGACGGAATGGCCAGCGACACCGGATGCAGGGCCGCGGTGGTGCCGAACAGTTTGGAGATTTCGATGATGTCGAGTTGCATTTTGTTCCTCTCTCAATGGCGGCGGGTGGCGGCAAGCTGGTCGGCGTGACGGATTTCCAGCGCGGTCTTCAACAACAGGGTCAACAGCGCCAGCAGGGTCAGAACGGCGGCAAGGCTGAAGGCCGCGACCGAAAGGTATTCGTTGTACATCATTTCAATGGTGATGGGCATGGTGGCCGTCACCCCGCGGATCTTGCCCGACACCACGGCCACCGCGCCAAATTCCCCCATGGCGCGCGCGTTGCACAGCAACACGCCATACAGCAGCGCCCAACGGATGTTGGGCAGGGTCACGGTCCTGAAGATGCGCCAGCCCGAGGCGCCAAGCGTCAGGGCGGCTTCTTCCTCGGTCCGGCCCTGTTCGATCATCACCGGGATCAGCTCGCGCGCCACGAAGGGAAAGGTCACGAACAGCGTCGCCAGCGCAATGCCGGGCAGGGCAAAGACGATGGGATAGCCGTTCGCCACAAACCAGCCGCCAATCGCGGAATTGGCCCCGAACATCAGCACGATGCACAGGCCCGCAACCACCGGCGACACTGAAAACGGCAGGTCGATCAGGGTGATCAGCAGCGATTTGCCGCGAAAGTCGAACTTGGTGATGGCCCAGGCGGCGGCAATCCCGAACACCGCGTTCAGCGGCACCGCGATGGCGGCAATGGTCAGGGTCAGGCGGATGGCCGATTGCGCATCGGGGTTGCCAAGGCTGATCACCGCCTGCCACCAGCCCTTGGCCAGGCTTTCGGCAAAGACCGCGATCATGGGGGCCGCAACCAGCAAGGCCAGCAGGGCGATGACCCCCCCGATCAGAAGGCGGCGGACCAGCGGGGGTTCCGTGGTGGCCGGGTTTTGCAAGGCACGCGCGTCAGACATATCCGATCCTCCGCCGGGTCCAGATCTGGACCACGTTGATGGCCAACAGCAGGCTGAAGGCGATGGTCAGCATGGCGATGCCGATGGCGGCGGCAGCGTCGTAATTGAACTCCTCCAGCTGAATGACGATCAGCAGGGGGGCGATTTCGGTTTTCAGCGGGATGTTTCCCGCGATGAAGATGACCGACCCGTATTCACCCACCGCGCGGGCCAGCGACAGCGCAAACCCGGTCAGCGCGGCAGGGGTCAGCATCGGCAGGATCACCCGGCGGATGGTGGTGGCGCGACTGGCCCCAAGGGTGGCCGAGGCTTCCTCGACCTCGGTTTCGATCTCGGCGATCACCGGCTGCACGGTGCGCACCACGAAGGGCAGGCCGACAAAGATCAGCGCAATCAGGATGCCGGTCTGAGTGTAGGCGATCTTGACGCCGATCTCGTGGGCCAGGGTGCCAAAGGCCCCATTGGGGGCGTAGAGGGTGGTCAGCGCGATGCCCGCCACCGCAGTCGGCAGGGCAAAGGGCAGATCGACCGCCGCGTCGATCACCTGCCTGCCCCAGAACCGGTAGCGCACCAGAACCCAGGCCAGCAGGATGCCGAACACCAGATTGAACAGGGCGGCCAACAGCGACAGCCGGAACGACAGAAACAGCGCGGCCCAGACTCGTTCGCGGTTGACCGTCTCCCAGATGTTGCCAAGGCTGAAGCCCGCCCCGCGGGCCAGCAGCGCGCCGATGGGCAGCAGCACGACCAGCGACAGCATGAACAGGGTGATCCCCATGCTCAGGCCGAAGCCTGGCATGGGCGACCGGTGCAGCAGGGGGTTGCGCATCCCCATGGTCATTTCGCCACATAGATCTGGTCGAAGATGCCGCCGTCGCCAAAATGCTCGGGCTGCACCTTGGCCCATCCGCCGAAGGACTCGATGGTCACAAGGTCCAGTTCGGGCAGGCGGGCCACATCGGCGGGGTCGGCCGCCGAGGCATCCCATGCGCGGTAAAAATGCTTGAACGCCAGGGCCTGACCTGCGGGAGAATACAGGAAATCAAGATAGGCGGTGGCAAGGGCGCGCTGATCGTCACTGGTGATATTGGCCTCGATCACGGCCACCGGCGGTTCGGCCAGCACCGACACGGACGGCACCACTATGTCGAACTGATCCTCGCCCAGTTCGGCCAGCGCCAGATAGGCCTCGTTTTCCCAGGCCAGCAACACGTCGCCGATGCCGCGTTGGGCAAAGGTGGTGGTTGCCCCGCGCGCGCCGCTGTCCAGCACCGGCACATGTTCAAACAGCGATTTCACAAAGGCCTGCGGGTCCTGGCCGTTCTTTTCGGCCCAGGCCCAGGCCGCCAGATAGTTCCAGCGCGCCCCGCCGCTGGTCTTGGGGTTGGGGGTGATCACCTCGATCCCGTCGGCGACCAGATCGCCCCAGTCCTTGATGCCCTTCGGGTTTCCCTCGCGCACCAGAAACACGATGGTCGATGTATAGGGGCTGGAATTGTGCGGCAATCTGGCCTGCCAGTCGGCGGGCAGCTTGCCCGAAGCGGCGATCTTGTCGATGTCGGACGCCAGCGCCAGCGTCACGACCTGGGCTGCCAGCCCGTCGATCACCGCACGGGCCTGACTGCCCGACCCGCCATGCGAGGTTTCGATGGTGGGGGCCGGATTGCCGGCCGCGGTCCACTGTTTGGCAAACACCTCGTTCACCTCGCGGTACAATTCGCGGGTCGGGTCATAGCTGACGTTCAGCAGGGTTTGCGCCGATACCGGGGTCAGCGGTGTGACCCCCGCCGCCAGCAGGGCCAGCACGGCCAGCGCCGATTTCAGCCGCGCGGTGCCCGACAGCGCCCTGCGCCATGTCACCGGCCAGCCGGTGTACTGGCGGCTTCCGGTGCTGACGGTCACGCGACCGTCGGTGTGATCATGCAGCTTGTCGCCCTGAACGCTGATGGTTCCGGCGAGGGTGATGGTGGTCAGCATGGCTGTCTCCGACTGTTCAGATGGCCCGGTCCGGGCAGGAATGATGGGGAAAGGACGGTCAGGTGCTGCCTGACGGGCGGGGCAGGGGCACGACCTCGACCCGCCACTCGGTGGTGTCACGGTTGCGCAGAAGATCGCGGCCGGCCTCCTCCGGGGCGCGGGTCAGCAGCTCCAGCGGGGTGCCGTTGATGCGGTGGGGCAGGCCGGTGCGGCGGTTGATCAGCCGGACGGCGCAGACGGGCGCGACATCGGCGGCGCGCGGGGCAGGGGGCAGCATCGAAACCGGAATCCCGACAAGGTTGAACATCGGCAAGGCAATCATCTCAGCTCTCCTTCACGGTTGGCGGTGTGTGCGGCTGTGCCTGTGTCGCCGATTACTCGATAAAAACTACCGGAAAGATCGTGTATGACAAGGAAAAATATCGCCTATTATTGTCGTGATTAAATCCGGCTGTATCTGCGCGGCAGGATGCGGCATATACTGTTGAAAATGCTATGCTTTACGCTTGCGCCGGTTCGGCCAGCACCTGGGCTGCAACCGCGTCAGACCGCAGCATGTCGGCCAGGGTCAGGGAATCGATGATCACCAGATAGGTCCAGAACACCTCGGCAAACACCTTGCGAATCCGGCAGGTGGCCTCGTCGGCGCAATCGTCGCAGCGTTGATAGGCGCGGCGCGACAGGCAGGCCAGAGGCGCAATCGGCCCGTCGATCAGGCGCAGCAGTTCGGAAATCGACACCTCATGCGGGGGCTTGATCAGGCTGTAGCCCCCCGCACGCCCGCGGGTCGACGCAAGGATGCCCGCATTGCGCACCTCCAGCAGGATATGCTCCAGAAACCGTTTCGGCGCGCCGGATCGTTTTGCGATTTCTTCGATGGTCAGCGCATCGGGCTTGTCGCGGGCGGCTTCATCCGCAAGCGTCAACAGGGCCTTCAACGCATATTTCATCTTTTGCGTGATCATCTGTCAGACTTAAGCCAGCCCTGCCGCAAGATCAACGCCGCGCTGTGGTCTGCCCGCAAACATCCGGCCTTGCCCGATGCCATGTGATGGCCCATGCGCGCGTGGCGCTGGCCGGACCCTTGCGCCGCCTTTGCCACATGACGGCCCGTTTGCGGGGCCATGATCGGGGCTGAGATCCGGGTCTGGGCCGAAATGTGTAAGTTTTAATTTACACATGCTGGCATGCGGGCCTTGAACGACTCGGGATTGTTATGTTTAGTTGACAGATGAGTGTCAGCATCGCCCGTCCTCGCCTTTACCCTGAACCGCGCGCCATGCTGCGGCTGATCAAGCCGATTACCTGGTTTCCACCGGTCTGGGCCTATCTGTGCGGGTCGGTGTCGGCGGGGGTGCCCTTTGCCGGCAACTGGGGGCTGGTGGTGTTGGGCATGGTGCTGGCCGGGCCGATTGTCTGTGGCATGAGCCAGGCGGCAAATGACTGGTGCGACCGGCATGTCGATGCGGTGAACGAACCCGACCGGCCCATCCCGTCGGGCCGGATTCCGGGGCTGTGGGGGGTGTGGATCGCGCTTGGCATGACGGCGCTGGCGCTGGCGGTGGGCTGGCTGCTTGGCCCCTGGGGGTTTGGCGCGACCTGTGTCGGGGTGGTTGCGGCCTGGGCCTATTCGGCCGAACCGGTGCGGCTCAAGCGGTCGGGCTGGTGGGGGCCGGGGCTGGTGGGGCTGTCCTATGAAGGCCTGCCCTGGTTCACCGGGGCCGCCGTCCTGCTGGGCGGCGTGCCGGGATTTCAGACTGTGACGATTGCCCTGCTTTATGCCTTTGGCGCGCATGGGATCATGACGCTGAATGATTTCAAGGCACTGGAGGGCGACCGTCTGCATGGCGTGCGATCCCTTCCCGTGGTGCTGGGGCCAGAGGTTGCGGCGCGGGTGGCCTGCACCGTGATGGGGCTGGCGCAGGGGCTGGTGGTGGCGCTGCTGGCGATCTGGGGCGCGCCCTATCATGCGCTGGCCGTGGCGCTGCTGCTGCTGGCGCAAGGGGCGGCGATGCGGGTGCTGTTCCGCGACCCCAAGGGCAAGGCCCCGTGGTACAACGGTACCGGCGTGGTGCTGTATGTGGCGGGGATGATGATTTCGGCCTTTGCGCTGCGGGGCATGTGATGCGGATTTCCTGGCCTGGCATTCTGCGGCTGGGTCTGGTGCAGATGGCCCTGGGCGCGATCGTGGTGCTGACCACGGCGACGATGAACCGGGTGATGGTGGTAGAACTGGCGCTGCCTGCGGTCCTGCCGGGGGCGCTGGTCGCGGTCTATTACGCCACCCAGTTTCTGCGCCCGCGCTTTGGCCATGGCGCCGATGTGGGCGGGCGGCGGACGCCCTGGATCATCGGCGGGGTGCTGGTGCTGGCCCTGGGGGCGATCGGGGCGGCCTTGTCGGTGGGGCTGATGGCCGTCGCGCCGGGCTGGGGGATTGCGGCGGCGGTGCCGTCGTTCCTGCTGATCGGGCTGGGGATCGGGGCGGCGGGGACCAACCTTCTGGCGCTGCTGGCCGCACGGGTGGACGAGCCGCGACAGGCCGCGGCGGGGTCGGCGGTCTGGATCATGATGATTGCCGGGCTGGCGCTGACCGGCATTGCCGCGGGCATTCTGCTGGACCCCTACACGCCCGCGCGGCTGGTGGCGGTGACGGTCGGGGTCTGTGCGGTGGCCGTGGTGCTGACGGTGCTGGGGGTCTGGGGGCAGGACGGTGGCACCCCGACCCGAGCCGCCCCGCAACCCTTTGCCGCCACCCTGCGCGAGATCTGGGCAGAACCCCGCACCCGGACCTTTACCATCTTCGTCTTTGCCTCGATGCTGGCCTACAACCTGCAAGACCTGATCCTGGAGCCGTTCGCCGGCCATGTCTTTGGCCTGACGGTGGGCGAAAGCACGGCGCTTGGCGGGCAGCACCATGCTGGCGCGTTGCTGGGCATGCTGCTGGTGCTGGCCTCGGGCACGGTGATGCGGCGGTTTGCGGTGCCGATCCGGCTGTGGATCGTGGGGGGCTGCGTGCTGTCGGGTATGGCGCTGATGGGGTTGGGGCTTGGGGCGCAGCAGGCCCCGGACTGGCCGCTTGGGGCGAATGTCTTTGCGCTTGGTCTGGCCAACGGGGTGTTTGCGGTGGCGGCCATCGGCGCGATGATGGGCCTTGCGCGCGAGGGCGGCACAGTCCGCACCGGCGCGCGGATGGGGGTGTTTGGCGCGGCACAGGCCTTTGGCTTTGGCATCGGGTCGTTCACCGGCACTGTCGCGTCTGATGTGATGCGCCGGGTGACGGGGTCGGATGCCTTGGGCTATGGGTCGGTCTTTGCCGCCGAGGGCCTGATCTTCCTGATCGCCGCCGCGCTGGCCCTGCGGATCACCGCCGCCAGCCGACCTTACCCGACCGCATCCCACATAGCCGGAGAATGAAGATGGACTTTGACGTGTTCGTGGTGGGCGGCGGGCCGTCGGGGGCGACGGCGGCAGATGATCTGGCCCGCGCGGGCCGCAGCGTGGCCATGCTGGACCGGGACGGGCGGATCAAGCCCTGCGGCGGGGCGATCCCGCCGCGCGCGATTGCGGATTTCGACCTTCCCGACCATCTGCTGGTGGCAAAGGTGCACACCGCGCGGATGATTTCACCCAGCGGGCGGGCGGTGGACATTCATATCGAGAACGGCTTTGTCGGCATGGTGGACCGTGCCGATTTTGACGAGTTTCTGCGCCTGCGGGCGGTATCGTCGGGGGCTGTGCGGCTGACCGGCACCTATCTGCGGATCGAGCGGGACCGGGACGGAACCCATGTGGTCTGGCGCGACAAGGCGTCAGGGGCCGAACAGCGCACGAAAACAAGGCTGGTGATCGGGGCCGATGGCGCGCGGTCGGTGGTGGCGCGCGACCATGTGCCGGGGGGCGACAGCATCCCCTATGTGATGGCCTATCACGAGATCGTCCGCGCCCCGGCGGCCAATGCGACCTACGACCCGAAACGCTGCGACGTGATCTATGACGGCCGCATCTCGGGTGATTTCTATGGCTGGGTGTTTCCGCATGGTGATACCGCAAGCATCGGCATGGGGTCTGGGCTTGCGGGGGCGAACCTGAAGCAGGCCACCGCCGATCTGCGCGCGGCATCCGGCCTGACCGGCTGCGAAACCATCCGCCGCGAAGGCGCGCCGATCCCGCTGCGCCCGCTGGACTGCTGGGACAACGGACGCGATGTGGTGCTGGCGGGCGATGCGGCGGGGGTGGTGGCACCGTCGTCCGGCGAGGGGATCTATTACGCCATGGTCGGGGGCCGGGTGGCGGCCAGGGCCGCGCGGGAATTCCTGACCTCGCGGCGCATCCGCGACCTTGGGCTTGCGCGCAAACTGTTCATGCGTGACCATAAAACCGTGTTCAAGGTCTTGCGGTCGATGCAGGATGCCTATTACCAGAGCGACGAACGCCGCGAACGCTTTGTCAGCCTGTGCCATGACCGTGATGTGCAAAAGCTGACGTTCGAGGCCTATATGAACAAGAAACTGGTGGCGGCCCGGCCCTTGGCGCATCTGAAGATCGGGATGAAGAACATGGCGCATCTGTTGCGGCTGGTGTCGCCCGACTGGACATGACTGTGGATGTGATGACCGAAGACATGATCCCGGCCTTTGTGAACGGCCGGCTTGTCCCCGTGGGCAAGCTGGAGGTGCATCAGCGCGGCTTGCGCCACAAGGCGGTGTCGGTGTTCGTGCTGGCGGGCAGCAGCGTGCTGATCCAGCGCCGGGCGATGGCGAAATACCATACGCCGGGCCTGTGGGCCAACACCTGCTGCACCCACCCCCGCTGGACCGAGGATGCACTGGCCTGCGCGCAACGGCGCCTGCGCGAGGAATTGGGCATCACCGGCTTGTCCCCCGCCTTTGCCGAACAGGTGGAATACCGCGCCGATGTGGGCAACGGGCTGACGGAACATGAACTGGTCGACATCTTCGTCGCCCAGGCCGCACCCGACCTGCGGGTGGACCCGAATCCCGACGAGGTGATGGAGGTCCGCTGGGTCGATCTGGCCGATCTGGCGGCGCAACTGTTGCGCACCCCCGACGCCTTTACCCCCTGGCTGCGGATTTACATGGCCGACCATCGCGACCGGATTTTCGGGGCCATTGCACGCGACTGACGGCGCAAGATGAGTATTTTTTCAAAGAGAAAACCCTGAGCCGTCAGGCGCTGGCGGCCAGCCGTCCTGTCAGCCAGTCCAGCATCGGGCCTGCGATCCTTTCGGCGGCTTCCTCATGTGCCAGATGGCCCAGTTTCTCCATCTCCAGATAGGTGGCATCCGGCATCCGGGCGGCGGCCTCGCGCGAGATGCGGGCGGGCACGGCCTTGTCGCCGGCGGTGGCGATCAGCAGGGTCGGGGTTTGCAGGTCGGGCAGCCGGGCCAGAAGCCCGTCCAGCCGCCACTGGGCCATCATCGCCAGCGTGCCGTCGATATGGTCGCGGTCCTGCACCAGCGCCAGATAGCAGGCCAGCCCTTCGGCATCCGGGGCAGACCCGGTCGAGGTGATCAGCTTTTTCACCGTCGCAGGGTTGCCCCAGAGGCGGGAGACGAAGGTCGGGATGAACGGCGTGATCGCCAGCACCCGCGCCAGCAGGGGGAACAGCACGCCCGCCGCCCCCTCGAACGCGCCAAGGGCGGCGTTCAGGCCGATGACGCCGCCCACCGGCAGGGTTTCGGACATCCGCAGGGCAATGGCCGCCCCGGCGGAATGGCCCAGGATGATGCGGGGCCTTATGGCCATCGTCTCGCACAGGCGCGCCAGATCTTCGGCCATCGGGTCCAGGCCCAGACGGCCCTTGTTGCCCGCGCGGGTAAAGCCCTGGCCGGGCAGGTCGGGGATCACCAGATGATACTGCGGGGCAAGCCACGGGATCAGCGCGCGAAAGCTGTGGCCCGAGCCGCCCGCGCCATGCAGCATCAGGATGGTCGGGCCGCGGCCTGGCTCGACCCCCGCCTCGATCACGCTCCAGTCATGCGGGCGCGACTGGACCCGCCGCATCTGTGCGGCATGGGGCCAGTGGTCGGGGATGGCGTTGATCTGCACCCTAGCCCCCCAGGGCCGCGTCCAGCACCGACGACAGCCGTTGTGCATCGGCGCGGGGCAGGGCGAGATAGGGGGCATCCATGCTGCGCGCCATGGCTTGCAGCCCCGGTTGCGGGCGGTTGGCGGTGTCGATTATGATGGCGGGGGTGGCGGTCTGGCGGATCGCGGTGGCAAGGCGCAGGGCATCGGTTTCCGCCTGTGCGCGGTTGGCGCTGCCATCAAGGGCGATGTTGCCGCGCCCGTCGGTCAGGATGGCGATGGTGGGGGTCAGCCCGCGCGCCTTTGCCTGCCGGGCGGTGGCCATCGCGAGGTGCAGCCCGGCGGCCAGCGGGGTGCTGCCGCCTCCGGCCAGGCCCGCAAGGCGGCGCTTGGTCTGCACAAGGCTGCGGGTGGGGGGCAGGATCAGTTCGGCCTGCGCGCCGCGAAACGCCAGCAGCGCCACATGGTCGCGGCGGGCATAGGCCTGCGCCAGCAGCAGTTCGATCGCACCCTTGGCCTCGGCCAGCCGGGCGAAGGCCGAGGAGCCGGAGGCATCGACCGCAAAGATCAGCACCCGGTCCGACGTTTCCATGAAGCGCCTGACCCGGATGTCGGCGGGGCGCAGCAGCAGCACGGCATCCGGGCTGGGTGCGGCGGCGCGGCGGAGGGGTTGCCAGGGGGCTGCGGCGCGCAGGGTGGCCACGATGTCCAGCCGCGCGCCGCAGCCCAGCTTGCCGGGGCGCGAGGGCAGCGGCCGGCCCCGGCGGTTGCCCGATTTCTGCGCGCCGGTGCCTGCGGCCCCCTTGACGGCGCGATTGGCGCGCCCTGCCGCAAGCCGGGCCAGCAGGTCGGCGGGCAGGGCGGCGCGGGCGGCATCGACCAGCAGATCCTCGGGCAGGGGCTGGCCGTCGGATTGCGGCTGGTCCGCCGGGGGGGCGTCGGGTTCGGGTTGGTCTTGCGGTTGGTCGGGGGTGTCCGGCAGGGGGGCAGCGCGATGGCCGAAGACCAGTTCGGCGGCGGTGATCAGATCGGCTTCTGTGACCTGCGCATGGCCGTTCAGCGCTGCGTGTACGCGGGCGCAGGCAAGGGCCAGCAGGGGCGCGCGCAGGCTGGGGATGCCCAGCTCGGCCGCGGCGCGCGTCAGGCTGGCGGCGGCGTCGGGCGGGGTTTCGATCAGGCCAAGGCGGGCGCGGGCGGTGGTTATGGCTTGGGCGTCAAGGTGCAGTGGCGTGGTGTCGGACCAAAGCTGATCCTCAAGGTTCAGGAACAGGCCGATGCGGTCGCCGATCGCCGGGGGCAGGCCTTCGTCGGGGCTGGCAGACTCGTCCAGGGCGATCAGGCAATGGGCGGGGGTATCCAAAGCCGTTGCAAGCCGGGCGGCAAGGCCGGGGGGGCAGCGTTCGGCCATGGTCAGGATCAGCAAACCGGGGGTCGCCAGCATGCCCGGCGTCTGCACCGGGCGGCCGGTGGCAAGGGTGGCGGTCAGGTCCAGCCCGCCGAAGAGGGCATCATCGGCAAGGCCGGGGTGCAGGCGGCGGGGGAGCAGGGGGATGGCGTCCAGCGCGGCTGTCACCCGGTCGCGCACGGGGCCAGCCCTTGCGCGCAGCCACAGCCCGCGCAGGCCAGCCGGATCGACCGCCAGCAGCATCAGCGCGGTCCGGGCGCGCTGCCATGGGTCGGACAGGCCGATCAGGGCAACACCTCGGTCAATGACCGCGACACGCGCGCGCCGGACCCGGCCTCATCCAGCGGATCGCGGCGCAGGCGGTGCGACAGGGCCATAGGCGCGATCTGGCGCAGGTGGTTGCGGGTGACGGTCGCATCACCCTGAAACGCGGCCAAGGCACGGGCGGCGCGCAGCAGCGTCAGCTCGCCGCGCAGCCCGTCGGACCCAAGGGCGATGCACAGGGCCGCACAATCATGCAGCACGGTGTTGGGGGTGGTCAGGGCGGGCAGGGCGACACGGGCCGCAAGGATCTGGTTCTGCAAGCCCGCGTCCATCGGCCGCCACAGCGCCATGAAGGCGTCATGCGCCGTGTCATAGGCATCGCGGCGCTGGATCACCTCGACCCGTGTGGCAATATCGCGGGGTGATGTCACCTCGACCGACAGGCCGAAACGGTCCAGCAACTGGGGCCGAAGTTCGCCCTCCTCGGGGTTGCCCGACCCCACCAGCACGAAGCGCGCCGGGTGGCGGATCGACAACCCGTCGCGTTCCACCACGTTTTCACCCGATTGCGCCACATCCAGCAGCAGGTCCACGATGTGATCCTCCAGCAGGTTCACCTCGTCTATGTACAGATACCCCCGGTTGGCGCGCGCCAGAAGGCCGGGTTCAAACGCCTTTTCGCCGCGCGTCAGGGCGCGTTCTATGTCCAGCGCCCCCACCACCCGGTCTTCGGTCACGCCCAGGGGCAGGTCGACGACCGGGGTGGGGCGGGTCACGATGCGGGTGGCGGTGACGCCGGCCCAGTCGGGGCACAGATCTGGGCGGGGCGAGTTGACGGGGCAGCCTTCCACCGCCTCGATCGGCGGCAGCAGGGCGGCAAGGGCGCGGACGGCGGTGGATTTGCCCGTCCCCCGGTCGCCGAACACCAGCACCCCGCCGATGCCGGGGTCGATGGCGGTCAGCACCATGGCCAGTTTCATCGCCTCTTGGCCCACGATGGCGGAAAACGGGAAGGGGTGTTTCATGCGGCAGCCTTTTGCATCAGCAACGGATCGCAACCGGCCCACTGGCCGTCCGACCCCAGAATGTGAAAACGGGCGTAAAGCTCCTCGGCAAACCAGCCCTGTTGGCGTACCGCCTGTATGGCGCGGCCATGCGGGCCGTCGCCGCGCGCGAACCGCGCCATGCTGGCGGCATCGGGCCAGACCGAGAATGTCACCTGATGCAGCAAGGGCACCTCGCCAATGCCGATCTTGAAGATCACGTCGGGGTTGTTCCCGATCATGGCCGAGATGCCCGGCACCCGGTTCCAGAACTGCAGGGCACGCGAGGGCTTGATGGTGGCACGGGTCAGCACGGCCATGGGGCCATCAGCAGAGGCGGTCTGGGCGGCAAAGGGGCTGACCCCGGCCCAGACGCCACGCGCGGAAATCGGCGACAGATGCAGGGTCCAAGCTTCGATGCTGCGCCTGCGCCAGCGGGCATGGACCGGGTTGTCGCGGCTGCGCGCCCGCGCCGTGGCCTCATCCGGCCAGACTGCCAGAATGGCCCAGACATCCCAGTTCGGCCGTGGGGTAAAGCCGTGGCCGGTGCCCGACCCGCACAGCTTCCAGAACAGCGCATCGGGGTCGCGCCGCATGTCGCGCCGCGCCAGCGCCATTTGCCCCAGCACCCAGAGCCGGGAGGCAAGGCCAGAGAATCGGAACAGGGTCAGGCTGGTGGTTTGCAAGGGCGGAGCGTCCTTTGCGGCAAGGTGTCAATTTAGTTTGACAGTATTGCCGGCGCAGGGAAAGCATTATTGCCATATATCGGGGGCAATCTGCGATATTGTAAATCTAACTGGACAGTCTATCATCAATCACATGAACAGCCCGATCCGCTTTGACCCGATCCGCTTTGACACGCCCCCCACCCCCTCCCTCCCCACAAGGGGGAGGGGGGCGCATGACGCCATGCCGGATGGCGTCGGGGCAAGCGAGGCCATCGTCATCGGCGCGGGGTTGGGGGGGCTGGCGTCGGCCATGCGGCTTGGGGCCAAGGGCTACCGCGTGACGGTGCTTGACCGGCTGGACCGGGCGGGGGGGCGGGGGTCGTCGATCACCCAAGGGGGCCACCGCTTTGATCTGGGGCCGACCATCGTGACGGTGCCGCAGGGCTTGCGCGCGTTGTGGGCGGTCTGCGGGCGGGATTTTGACCGCGATGTGACGCTGAAGGCCATGGACCCGTTCTATGAAATCCGCTGGCAGGATGGGTCCAGCTTTCGCATGGGGCCGGATGAGGCCGCGGTGCGGGCCGAGGTGGCGGCGCTGTCGCCGGGCGATGTGGCGGGGTTCGCGCGGTTTCAGACCGACAGCGAGGCGCGTTACTGGTTCGGGTTTGAAGACCTTGGCCGCCGCGCCATGCACCGGCTGGCCGACCTGATCAAGGTGCTGCCGAAGTTCGCCATGCTGCGGGCGGACCGGTCGGTCCATGCCCATGCGGCGTCACGGGTGACCGACCCGCGCCTGCGCTTTGCGCTGTCGTTCCATCCGCTGTTCATTGGTGGCGATCCGTTCAACGTGACTTCGATGTATATTCTTGTCAGCCATCTGGAGAAGGCCTTTGGCGTGCATTACGCCATGGGCGGGGTGCAGGCGATTGCCGATGCGATGGTGCGGGTGATCGAGGCACAGGGCGGCTGCGTGGTGCAGGGCGCCGAGGTGGACGAGGTGCTGATCGACCGGGGCCGGGCGGCAGGGGTGCGGCTGACCACGGGCGAGGAATTGCGGGCAGGCGTGGTGGTGTCCAACGCCGATGCGGGGCACACCTATGACCGGCTGCTGCGCAATGCGCCCAAACGGCGCTGGACCGGGCCGCGGTTGCAGCGGACGCGGTGGTCGATGGGGCTGTATGTCTGGTATTTCGGCACGGCGGGGACACGCGGCAAATGGGCCGATGTCGGGCATCATTCCATCGTCGTCGGGCCGCGCTACCGCGAGCATATCAAGGACATCTTCATTCGCGGCAAACTGGCCGATGACATGAGCCTTTATGTGCATCGCCCGTCGGTCACCGACCCGTCGGTGGCACCCGAAGGGGGCGATACGTTTTATGTGCTCAGCCCCGTGCCGCATCTGGGGCATGACAATGGGGTGGATTGGGCGCGGGAAAGCGAGACTTACCGTGACAGGATGGCCGCGATGATCGATCAGCGCCTGCTGCCGGGGTTCCGCGACCATATCACCGAAAGCCTTGTCTTCACGCCCGAAACCTTTCGCGACAGGTATCTGTCGCCCTATGGCGCGGGGTTTTCCATCGAGCCGCGCATCCTGCAATCGGCGTGGTTCCGGCCCCACAATCTGTCCGAGGAACTGCCGGGCCTGTTTCTGGCCGGCGCGGGCACCCATCCTGGTGCCGGGGTGCCGGGGGTGATTGCGACGGCTGAGGTGCTGGGGACACTGGTGCCCGACGCGCCGGTGCGCTGGAAGGCGGCCATGCCGCTGGCAGCAGAATGATGGCCCCGATGATCGCCCCGGCCGACCTAGAGGCCTGCCGCGCGGCCATCCGCACCGGCAGCCTGTCGTTTCATGCGGCGTCAAGACTGCTGCCATCGCGCGTGCGCGACCCGGCGCTGGCGCTCTACGCGTTTTGCAGGCTGGCCGATGATGCGGTGGATGAAGGGCGCGACAAGGCCCGCGCCGTGCTGCGCCTGCGCGACCGGCTGGACCGGGTCTACCGTGGCCAGCCCGCCAATGCCGCTGCGGACCGGGCGTTTGCGGGCGTGGTCGACGGGTTCGACATGCCCCGCGCGCTGCCCGATGCGCTGCTGGAAGGCATGGCCTGGGATGCGGTCGGGCGGCGCTATGACGATCTGTCGGGTGTGCTGGACTATGCCGCCCGCGTCGCCGCCGCCGTGGGTGCGATGATGTGCGTGCTGATGCGGGTGCGCGACGCGGACGCCTTGGCGCGGGCCTGCGATCTGGGGCTGGCGATGCAGCTGACCAACATCGCCCGCGACGTGGGCGAAGACGCGCGGGCAGGGCGGGTCTATCTGCCGCTGGACTGGCTGCGCGAGGAGGGGATCAGCGATCTGCGCGTGGCCTCGCCGGGTCTGCGCCGCTGTGTCGCGCGGCTGCTGGCCCATGCGCAGGGGCTGTATGCCCGGTCCGAGGCCGGGGTGTCGGTGCTGCCACTGGATTGCCGGCCGGGGATCCTTGCCGCGCGCCATATCTATGACGGCATCGGCGGGCAGGTGGCGAAGGCCGGGTTTGACTCGGTGACGCTGCGCGCCCGCACGACCGGGCGGCAAAAGCTGGGCTGGCTGGGGCTGGCCGTGCTGCGCAGCGGGGTGGGGGCAGTCTTGCCGCGCCCGCCCGCCCTGCACGCCCGCGCCGCACCCGAGGTGGCGTTTCTGGTGCAGGCCGCCTGCCGCCCCGCCCCTGCGCGCGGCAGGTCGGAGGCCTTGCTGGGCGTGCTGGCGCAACTGGAGGCAAGGGATCGCGCGCTCTCGCCATAAGGGGCTTGGATTGGCGCGGGGGCTGGCCTAGGTTTCAGAGCCGCCCTGAAAGGTCACACCGATGGATTTCGCCCTGTTCGCAACCTACCTTGCCGCCTGCGGCGCTGCCGCGGCCACAGGGGCGATGTTTTCGCCGGGGCCGTGGTATCGCGGGCTGGTCAAGCCGTGGTGGACGCCGAAGGACTGGATGTTTCCGGTGGTCTGGACCTGCCTTTACATCCTGATGGCCTGGTCGGCGATGCGGGTGTCGGGCCTGCCGGGGGCCGGATTTGCCCTGGCGTTCTGGGCCGTGCAGATCGCGCTGAACACGCTGTGGACGCCGGTGTTCTTTGGCCTGCGGCGGATACGGGCCGGGATGGTGGTGATGGCGGGTCTGTGGCTGGCGGTGGCGGCGACGACGGTGGCGTTCTGGCAACTGGACCGGGTGGCGGGGGCGATGTTCGCGCCTTATCTGGTCTGGGTCAGCGTGGCGGGGGCGCTGAACCTGTGGGTCATGCTGCACAATCCTGACGGGGTTGCGGGCCAGGTAAGCCGCGACAGGGGGCCGGCCCCCTGACCCCCGAGATATTTGAGCCAATGTGAAAGGCTCAGGGCCAGTTGGCGCGGCGGGGCACGCGAACCGCCAGCATGGGTTTCAGGGCTGGATTGCGAAAGCGTGTCAGATCAAGCGCTTCGTGAACGCCTGTGGTGATCTCGCCGTCGATCCGCGTTTGCACCAGACTGCGCGAATAGAACGGCGCGTCCAGCATGGCCAGCATCTGGCGCGGCTGAAAGCCCGCATCGGCGCGGGTTTCGCGGCGCACCTGCCACAGGCTGCGGCGGAATCCCGTCAGCGGCGGCGGGGTGATTTCGCGGGCCGTGCCGCTGGCATCGACCTCCAGCCCGAGGGCGAGGGTGGAACCATCGGCGCGGATCGCATCGTAGAGGCAGACCGTCCGGCCGCGCAGCGGAAAGCGGCCCCATGTCCAGAACCGGAAATCGGACTCCAGCGCCGCGGTGCCGAAATTGGCGTCGAAATAGCCGTGGCCCTGCCAGCGGTGGCCTTGGGTCAGGTCCACCGAAATGCTGCAACGGGGCGCAAAGGGGCGCCAGAGGTGGCGGCCATCGGGGGTCAGGCGGACCTCAACATCCGTCACGGCCTGCGGCGTCAGGGTGATGGTGCCGCGCACCGGGCTGATCATCGGGGGGGCGCCGATCTCGTCAATCCGGATCACCAGATCGCGCCCGGTCCAGTGCATCGAGGACGGCCCGACCGTCAGCGTGTCGCGCGACTGGCGCAGCGCAGACCGGCCCCGGTCGGTCATGGTGAACCGCCCGCCGGGACCATAGGTGGCAACGTTGATGCAGCAATGGTTCTGCGGATCGCGCCGCCCCGACCAGCCATACCACGGCGAGAACACCGACCCGATGAAGCCGATGACGGATACTGCCCGTTTGCCGTCATCCGACACGCCGTCTATGTACCACCACGCATAGCCATTGGGGGCGACGGCGACGCGGAAGTCAGGTCGCGTATCATCGCCTCGGCCGCGTGCTGGCCGGACAGGGCTGCCATCGGCACCCCCGCCCCCGGATGCGCCCCCCCCCCCGCCAGATAGAGGCCCGGCAGGGCCGTCCGGGCCTGCGGGCGACGGAAGGCCGCCAAGGTGCCTTCCGGGCTGCGCCCGTAGATCGCGCCCATCGACCCCGCAAACCGCTGCGCCAGCAGGGTTGGCGTGGTCAGACCCTGCGGCGAGGGGGTGAAGCCCAGCCCCATCCGGGCCAGCGGTGGAAAGGTGCGGCTGCGGCATGTGTCGGTTTCCTGTGTAGGGGCGGGGCGGTTGGCAGGGGCGTTCAGAAGGATCTCGAACCGTTCCACCGGGGGGGCGGGGCCTGTGGCGCGGTCCTGCGCGCAAAGATAAAGCGTGGGGGCGTCGGGCATCTGGCCGCGCCCGATGGGGCCGAATTCGGCCTGCGGGTCGGCGGTGAAGAACAGGTTGTGGTGGATCAGATCGGCGGCGCGCGGCCCGGTGGGGCTGGCGGCAAAGGCCCAGACATAGGCCGACAGGCTGGGCGGGCCGGGTGTGGCGCAGGCCTTGCGGGCGGTGTCGCCCAGTAGACCCGCCACCAGCGCGCCGGGGTCGCCGTTGAACAGCGCGGCACTACAGGGCAGAGTGGCCCCGCCCGCAATCTGGACCCCGGTGACGCGCCCGCCCTGGGTCACGATCCGCTGCGCCGGGGTGGCATAGCGGAAGCTGACCCCCAGCCGTTCGGCAAGGCAGGCCAGTTGCGCCGCAAGCCTGTGCATTCCGCCCCGCACCGCCCAGACCCCCGCCGCCTCGGCCCGCCAGATCAGCGCCAGAATCCCCGGCGCATGGCCGGGTCTGCCGCCGACATAGGTCGCATAGCGGCCGAACAGCTGAATCAGCCGCGGGTCGCGGAAATGCAGGGCCAGCAGGCGGGTCAGGGTCATGCCGGGCACAAGCGCGGGCCAGAGCCGGGGCCGGCGCAGGGTGGCGCGCAGGATGGCGGGCAGGTCGGGGCGGGGCGACAGCATCACCGGGGCCTCGAACGCCTGATACAGCCCGGTGGCGAGGCGGTCGAACCGGGCAAAGGCGGCAGCCTCGCGCGGGCCTGCAAAGGCATGGATGGCGGCGATATTTGCATCCGTCTCGGGGAACAGGTCCAGCCGCGACCCGTCGGGCCAGAAATGGCGGGCGAGGATGGGTTGGCGGGTCAGCGTCACATGGTCGTCAAGGCGTTCGCCCGCCAGCGCGAACAGCGCGTCAAACGTGGCGCGCAGGGTCAGCACGGTTGGCCCCGCATCGACCGGGCCTGCGGCAGAGGGAAACGCTCGCGCCTTGCCGCCGGGGGTATCCGCGCTTTCCAGCACCGTCACCCGCAGCCCTGCGGCGGCAAGCCGGATCGCGGCCGAAAGCCCGCCCATGCCCGCCCCGATCACGATGACCTTTTCCGCTGTCCTCTGCATGGGCCAAGGGTGCCCCCGCGGCCGTCCTGCTGTCCAGCCTCATTGCGACAAACTGTAAGTTTTTATTTACACATTGGCCGCTACCGTGCAGATTGCAGGGGTCAGGCGGGCCGCGAAAGGGCGCGAGATGGATTTTACGGCACGGATAGAGGCGGCGGTTGCGGCGGCGATCCAGCGGGGGCAGGGCCAAATGAGTCAGGGCGCGCCGGGGGCGGGTCCGGGCAGGCTGGCCTCGGCGCTGGATTATGGGGTGACACCGGGGGGGGCGCGCATCCGGCCCACGATCCTGACGGCGGTGGCGGTGGCCTGCGGCGATGATCGTCCGGGCCTGACCGATGCGGCGGCGGCGGCGCTGGAACTGATCCATTGCGCCAGTCTGATCCATGATGATCTGCCCTGCTTTGACGATGCCGAGATCCGGCGTGGCAAGCCCTCGGTCCACCGGGCCTATGGCCAGCCGCTGGCGGTTCTGGCGGGGGACAGCCTGATTGTGCTGGGATTTGAGGTGCTTGCCCGCGCTGCAGGCGATGCGCCCGACCGGGCGGTGCGGCTGATATCCACGCTGGCGCAGCGGACGGGCATGCCGATGGGCATTTGCGCAGGGCAAGGGTGGGAATCCGAGAGCCATGTGAATTTGCAGGCCTATCACCGGGCCAAGACCGGGGCGCTGTTCATGGCGGCAACCCAGATGGGCGCGCAGGCGGCAGGGCAGGATGCCGAGCCGTGGGAAGAACTGGGTGCGCGGATCGGCGCTGCGTTCCAAGTGGCGGATGATCTGAAGGACGCGCTGGAAGGTGTTGAGTCCATGGGGAAACCCGGTGGGCAGGATGCCGTTCACAACCGCCCTTCGGCGGTGGCCGACATGGGCGTGGCAGGTGCGGCGCGGCATTTGCAGGATATTCTGGGCGGGGCCATCGCCTCGATTCCGTCCTGCCCCGGCGAGGCGGTTCTGGCCGGGCTGGTGCGGGCCTATGCGCGGCGGATGGTGCCTGCCGGGGTGGCGCAGATCGTGGCGGGGGTGCGGTGACCGATGCCGCCAGCGGCGGCCGGGCGGGGCCTGGGCTGCCTGCGCGGCAAAGCCTTGGGGTGCGGCTGGCCCTGTCGCCGTGGTTTCACCGCGTGGCGGGCCGGGTGCCGGGGCTGAAGCATCTGGCACGGTCCGAAGGGGCGGCGCTGTTCGAGGTGGTGCAGGGCTTCGTGCGCTCGCAGGCGCTGCTGGCGCTGGTGGAATTGCGCCTGCTGCACCGGCTGGCGGAAGGCCCGGCCAGCCTTGCGGCCCTGGCGGGCGGGGGCGGTCTGCCGCCTGATCGGCTGGCTGTGCTGTTGCAGGCGGGGGCGGGGTTGCGTCTGCTGCGCCGCCGGGGCGATCTGTGGCACCTGACCCCGCGCGGGGCCGCCTTTCTGACCGTGCCGGGGCTTGCGGCCATGGTGCGCCACCATCCGGTGCTTTACCGCGATCTTGCTGATCCTGCTGCCTTTTTCCGGGGAGAAACCCAGCCGGAACTGGCGCGTTTCTGGCCCTATGTCTTTGGTGCGGCGGGCGGGGTCGATCCTGCGGTGACGGCACAATATTCGGCGCTGATGGCCGACAGTCAGGCGCTGGTTGCTGCCGACACGCTGGCGCTGGTCGATTTTCGCCGCGTTCGCCATCTGCTGGATGTGGGCGGCGGCACCGGCGCGTTTCTGGCGGCGGTGGCCGCGGCGCATCCCGGTCTGGCGCTGACGCTGTTCGATCTGCCGGCCGTGGTGGCTGGGGTGCCTGCGCCCTTGGCGGCCCGGTTGACCATTCATCCGGGGTCGTTCCGCGATGACCCGCTGCCCCTGGGGGCCGATGCCATCAGCCTGATCCGGGTGCTGTATGATCATGGCGATGCGACAGTGCTGGCCCTGTTGCGCGCGGTGCATGCCGCGCTGCCGCCCGGTGGCAGGGTGGTGATTTCGGAACCGATGTCGGGCGGGCTGCGGCCCGATCCGGCGACCGATGTGTATTTCGCGGTCTATACTCTGGCGATGCAGACCGGGCGCACAAGGTCTGCCCCCGAGATTGCCGCGCTGCTGCGCCAGGCGGGGTTCGAGGCGCCGGAAATCCGCAGGGGATTCCGGCCCTTTGTCACCTCGGTTGTCTGTGCGGTGCGGAAATAGCGGTCTGTTTGCAGCAAAACTGTCTAATTAAATTGACAGTCGAGTATGTAAGCATAAAGTTACACTCAGGCCTCTGACCCGTCATGCGACTCTGTTGCGGGGGCGGGGCGGCCAAAGGGGGGGTGCTGTGCAGACAACCGCTGTGATCTTGTCGGGACCGAACCTGCTGGGGCTGCAAAGCCTGCGGCTGGTCGATCCGGGGGCGGATGATCTGGTGGTGGACATTGCCTTTTCCGGTATCTCGACCGGCACGGAAAAGCTGTTCTGGTCGGGCCGGATGCCCGCCTTTCCCGGCATGGGCTATCCGCTGGTGCCGGGCTACGAGGCGGCAGGCGTGGTGGTCGAGGCCGGGGCCGCGACCGGGTTCCGCGCGGGCGATCATGTGTTCGTGCCGGGGGCCAACTGCTTTGCCGGCGATGTGAAGGGCCTGTTCGGCGGCGCGTCGCGGCGGCTGGTGACAAAGGCCGCGCGGGTGGCGCGGATCGACGGCGGCATGGGGGCCGAAGGCGCGCTGCTGGCGCTGGCCGCAACCGCCCGGCATGCGCTGGCGGGATTCGACACGGCGCTGCCCGATCTGATCGTGGGGCATGGCACCCTGGGGCGCCTGCTGGCCCGGCTGACACTGGCGGCAGGCGCGCCCGCGCCAACGGTGTGGGAGGTGAACCCCGACCGTCGCGGTGGTGCCGTGGGCTATGAGGTGATCGACCCCGACAGCGACACCCGCCGCGATTACCGCGCCATCTATGATGCCAGCGGGGCGAACGGCTTGCTCGACAGTCTGATTTCGCGTGTGGCGAAGGGCGGTGAGATCGTGCTGGCCGGGTTCTACACCGATCCGGTGTCCTTCGCCTTTCCGCCCGCCTTCCTGCGCGAGGCCCGTATCCGCATCGCCGCCGAATGGCAGCCCGAAGACCTGACCGCCACCCGCGCGCTGATCGACGCGGGCGCGCTGAGCCTGTCGGGCCTGATCACCCACACCCGCCCCGCGACCGATGCACCTGCCGCCTATGCCACCGCGTTTACCGACGCGGCCTGCCTGAAAATGATCCTCGATTGGAGTGGCCACGCATGAACGACGTACCCAGCCTGAAGGACTTCGACGCGCGGTTGCGGGACGAGGCGCATGAGGAACCGACGCTGGAGGTGCCGCAGGCCCCGCCCACCAAAAAGACGCAGATCATTGCAATCTATGGCAAAGGCGGCATCGGCAAGTCGTTCACCCTGGCCAATCTCAGCCACATGATGGCCGAAATGGGCAAGCGCGTGCTGCTGATCGGCTGCGACCCCAAGTCTGATACCACCAGCCTGCTGTTCGGCGGCAAGGCGTGCCCCACGATCATCGAAACCTCGACCCGCAAGAAACTGGCGGGAGAGGAGGTCAAGATCGGCGACGTTTGTTTCAAGCGCGGCGGCGTGTTCGCGATGGAACTGGGCGGGCCAGAGGTCGGTCGCGGCTGCGGCGGCCGGGGGATCATCCACGGGTTCGAGCTGCTGGAAAAGCTGGGGTTCCATGACTGGGATTTCGACTATGTGCTGCTCGATTTTCTGGGCGACGTGGTCTGCGGCGGGTTCGGATTGCCGATTGCGCGGGACATGGCGCAGAAGGTGATCCTGGTCGCCTCGAACGATCTGCAAAGCCTGTATGTCGCCAACAACGTCTGTTCGGCGGTCGAATATTTCCGCCGTCTGGGTGGCAATGTCGGCATCGCGGGGCTGGTGATCAACAAGGATGACGGCACCGGCGAGGCTGCGGCCTTTGCCGAGGCAGTGAAGATCCCGGTGCTGGCGGCCATTCCGCAGGACGATGATCTGCGCAAGAAAAGTGCGAACTATCAGATCGTTGGCAGCTATGACAGCCAGTGGGGGCCGCTGTTTGCCGCCCTTGCCGAGGCCGTGGCGATTGCCCCCCCGGTGCGGCCAGCCCCCCTGACGCAGGACGGATTGCTGGGCCTGTTTTCCGCCGAGGCCACGGGGGCCGATTTCGTGCTGACCCCCGCCACCGACATGGACATGCGCGGCAAGAATGCGGTCGCCAGACCGTCGCTGGAAGTGGTGTATGACGATGTGTGATCTCGAAGCCCTCGCCCGTCTGGAAGCCGCCCTGCGCGCCCTTGCCAAAGGGGGCCGGGGATGACCGAGGTTCGCTATGACAGCGCCGCCGAAACGCCGGTGACCGAAGGCATCGCAGGTGCCATGGATGCAGGTTCGCTCGATGCGCCCGCCGGGGGCGACGGGATGGGCTGTCATGCCGGGGCGGCCACGATGCAGGCGGCAGCGCGGGCGGCGGGCAATTCCGACCTGCTGGACGGGTTTGCCGCCGATTACCCGCAAGGTCCGCATGACAAGCCGCAATCGATGTGCCCGGCCTTTGGCAGCTTGCGGGTGGGGCTGCGGATGCGGCGGGTGGCGACGGTGTTGTCGGGGTCGGCCTGCTGTGTCTACGGGCTGACCTTCGTATCGCATTTCTACGGGGCGCGGCGGTCGGTCGGCTACGTTCCGTTCAATTCCGAAAGCCTTGTCACCGGCAAGCTGTTCGAGGACATCCGCGATGCGGTGCATGAACTGGCCGACCCCGCCCGCTATGACGCGGTGGTGGTCACCAACCTCTGTGTGCCCACGGCCAGCGGCGTGCCGCTGAAGCTGCTGCCGTCCGAGATCAACGGCGTGCGGATCGTCGGCATCGACGTGCCGGGGTTCGGCGTGCCGACCCATGCCGAAGCCAAGGACGTGCTGGCCGGGGCGATGCTGAAATATGCGCGGGCGGAAGTGGAGGCAGGCCCGGTGGCAGCCCCTGAACGCGCGCGGTCGGACCGCCCGACAGTGGCCCTGATCGGCGAGATGTTCCCGGCAGACCCGATGATGATTGGCGCGATGCTGGCACCGCTTGGTCTGGCCGCAGGGCCGGTGGTGCCTTGCCGCGAATGGCGCGAGTTGTATGCAGCCCTTGACTGCGGCGTGGCAGCGGCGATCCATCCGTTCTACACGGCGGCAATTCGCGAGTTTCACGCCGCAGGCCGCAAGGTGGTGGGGTCTGCCCCGGTCGGCATCGACGGCACCGCCGACTGGCTGCGCGCCATTGGCGAGGCCTATGGCATTGATCCTGAAAAGGTTTCGGTGGCGCAGAACATGTTCCTGCCCGCCATCAAGGCAGCACTTGCCGCCAATCCGGTCAAGGGGCGCATCACGCTGTCGGGCTATGAAGGGTCCGAACTGCTGGTCGCCCGCCTGCTGATCGAAAGCGGGGCAGATTTGGCTTACGTCGGCACCGCCTGCGCGCGCAACCAATGGTCAGAAGCTGACCGGGCCTGGCTGGAGGCCAAGGGTGTGGCGGTGAAATACCGCGCGAGCCTGGAGGACGACTGCGCCGCGATGGAAGGCTTCCGGCCCGATCTGGCGATCGGGACGACGCCCGTGGTGCAGAAGGCAAAGGAGCTGGGCATCCCGGCCCTGTACTTCACCAACCTGATTTCCGCGCGCCCCCTGATGGGGATTGCGGGGGCGGGGTCGCTTGGCCCGGTCGTCAACGCAGCCATCGGCAACAAGGCGCGGATGGCGGGGATGCGGGCGTTTTTCGAGGGCGTGGGCACCGGCGATACGGCGGGTATCTGGGAAGGGTCGCCGAACCTGCGGCCCGATTACCGGGCGGCGCATCAGAAGAAGCTGGACAAGGCGGCCAAGGCTGCCAAGGCGGAGGAGATGATATGACCCGCTCCCCCTTGGGAATTGCGCCTGTGCGGGCTGCCGCCCGCCAAATCTTTTCGAAAAGATTTGCAAATTCCTTCGAAGGAATTTGGATCGCGCCGCAGGTGGCGTCATGCTGATTCAGGACCATGATCGCGCAGGCGGCTATTGGGGGGCGGTCTATGCCTTCTGTGCCGTCAAGGGCTTGCAGGTGGTGATTGACGGCCCGGTGGGGTGTGAAAACCTGCCGGTGACTTCCGTTCTGCACTACACCGACGCGCTGCCGCCGCATGAATTGCCGATCGTGGTGACGGGTCTGGGCGAGGAAGAACTGGGCCGCGAAGGCACCGAAGGGGCCATGCGCCGGGCGTGGAAGGTGCTGGACCCGGCCCTGCCTGCGGTCGTCGTCACCGGGTCGATTGCCGAAATGATCGGCGGGGGTGTCACGCCGATGGGCACCAACATCCAGCGCTTTCTGCCGCGCACCATTGACGAGGATCAATGGCAATGCGCGGACCGCGCGATGACCTGGATCTTCACCGAATTCGGCATGACCAAGGGCCGGATGCCGCCCGAAAAGCCGCGCGAGCCGCAGGACAAGCCGCGCGTCAACATTCTCGGGCCGATGTATGGCACCTTCAACATGGCGTCGGACCTGCATGAAATCCGCAGGCTGGTGGAAGGCATCGGCGCGGTCGTCAACATGGTGATGCCGCTTGGCGCGCATCTGGCGGAAATGCGCAATCTGGTGAATGCCGATGTCAACATCGTGTTGTACCGCGAGTTTGGCCGGGGTCTGGCGCAGGTTCTGGGCAAGCCTTATCTGCAAGCGCCCTTTGGTCTGGACAGCACCACGAAATTCCTGCGCAAGCTGGGCGAATTGACCGGGCTGGACCCCGAACCCTTCATCGAGCGGGAAAAGCATTCGACGCTGAAGCCGCTGTGGGATCTGTGGCGGTCGGTCACGCAGGATTTCTTCGGCACCGCGAACTTTGCCATCGTCGCCAATGAAACCTATGCGCGCGGAGTGCGGCATTATCTGGAAACCGATCTGGGCCTGCCTTGCGCCTTTGCCGTGGCCCGCGTGGCCGGGCAGAAGACCAACAATGAACAGGTCCGCAGCCTGCTGAAACAGCACCGGCCCCTGATCGTGATGGGGTCGATCAATGAAAAGATGTATCTGGCAGAACTGAAGGGCGGCTTTGGGCCTGCGCCAAGTTTCATCGCGGCGAGCTTTCCCGGTGCCGCCATCCGCCGCCATACCGGCACGCCCTTCATGGGCTATGCGGGGGCGGTCTGGATCTTGCAAGAGGTGTGCAACGGCCTGTTCGAGGCGCTGTTCCACATCCTGCCGCTTGGCACCGAGATGGACTCGGCCGCCGCCACCCCCACCACGCTGCGCCGCGATTTCCCCTGGGATGTCGATGCGCAGGCCGAACTGGACCGGATCGTGTCGCAGCACCCCGTCCTGACCCAGATTTCCGCCGCCCGTACCCTGCGCGATGCCGCCGAGAAATCGGCGCTGGACCAGGGCGCCGAGCGGGTGGTGCGCGAATTCGTCGAGGCCCTGCGCGGCCCCGGCACAGTTTCACCAAAGGGAGGAGCGACCCCATGAGTGACTTTTCCGCAGGCGATCATGGCCACCACCATGCCCATCACCGCAAACCTCGTGCCGAGTTCTACGCCTATTTTGCGCTGATCTTCGTGCTGGCGATCCCGTTTGGCCTGATGTTCTGGGTCTGGGGTCTGGTGACCGAACAGCGCCTGCCGACCCATGGCCCCCTGGCCCGCGCCTGGCGCGAGGCCGGGGCGGTGACGGCCGCGATCTTCCGGGCCTGACCGCCCGGCTGTGCGAATTCCGGGCCTGACAGCCCGGTCAACCGATCCCCGGTCACGGGGATATGTCCAAAGGGGTCGTGCGCCCGCGCCCCGGTGAGGACCGCCATTCACCCCATCCCCGATCCTTCGGGGGCGGGGCGAGACATGGAAGGGCATGCCGCCCGACCGTGAACCCGGCCGCAGGGAATGCGGCGTCAGTCTGCCGATCCGGAGGATATTATGGCTGACAGAACCGACCTGAGTTTCACAGGTCTTACCGACGAGCAGGCGCAGGAATTGCACTCTGTCTACATGAGCGGGCTTTGGCTGTTCACAGCCGTCGCCATCGTTGCCCATCTGGCCGTGTACATCTGGCGCCCCTGGCTCTGAGGAGGAGCATGACATGTCGAAATTCTACAAAATCTGGCTGATCTTCGATCCGCGTCGCGTGTTTGTGGCACAGGGGGTTTTCCTGTTCCTGCTGGCCGCGATGATCCACCTCGTTCTGCTGTCGACCCCCGGTTACAACTGGCTTCAGGAAGCCGGTGCGAGGGCCCTGGCCGAACAGGGGGCGGCTCCCGCTCCGTAAGGCGGCGCACCCCTGTCGCGGGCGGGCACAGGGCCGCCCGCGACCATCGGATCACGTCGGATCAATCGTCAGGGCACGATCCCGCGCACCGGTTTTCCGGCACGCCACAGGGTCGCCTGACCAAGCGGAGAGGGAAGCATGGCACTGCTCAGCTTCGAGAGAAAATACCGCGTGCCGGGGGGCACGCTGGTTGGCGGGAACCTGTTCGACTTCTGGGTCGGGCCGTTCTACGTCGGCTTCTTTGGCGTCACGACCTTCTTCTTCGCGGCGCTTGGCACCTTGCTGATCTTCTACGGGGCGTCGCTGCAAGGCATCTGGAACCCGTGGCTGATCTCGATAAATCCGCCGCCGGTGGACATGGGGCTGGCCTTTGCCCCGCTGGCACAGGGCGGGCTGTGGCAACTGATCACCATTTGCGCGGTCGGCGCCTTTGTCAGCTGGGCGCTGCGCGAGGTGGAAATCTGCCGCAAGCTTGGCATGGGCTATCATGTGCCCTTCGCCTTTGGCTTTGCCATTCTGGCCTATGTGACGCTGGTGGTCATCCGGCCGCTGCTGATGGGGGCCTGGGGCTATGCCTTTCCCTATGGCATCTTCAGCCATCTCGATTGGGTCAGCAACACCGGCTACACCTATGGCAACTTTCACTACAACCCGGCGCATATGATCGCGGTCAGCTTCTTCTTCACCACCGCGCTTGCCCTGTCGCTGCATGGCGCGCTGATCCTGTCGGCGGCCAACCCCGAAAAGGGCCGCGAGATGCGCACGCCGGATCATGAGGACACGTTCTTCCGCGATCTGATCGGCTATTCGGTCGGCACGCTGGGCATTCACCGTCTAGGCCTGCTGCTGGCGCTGAATGCGGCGTTCTGGTCGGCGGTCTGCATCGTGATCTCGGGCACCATCTGGTTCGACCAGTGGGTCGTGTGGTGGGACTGGTGGCTGGAACTGCCGTGGTGGGCGGGCATCGCAGGAGGCGTCAATGGCTGAGTATCAGAACATCTTCACCCAGGTTCAGGTCCGTGCGGCCCCTGAAATGGGCATGGTCGAAAACGTCGATCTGGCCAACCGGACGGGCGGCGCCTCGTTCAGCAACCTGGCGGGCTGGTTTGGCAATGCGCAACTGGGGCCGATCTACCTTGGCACCATGGGCACCATCTCGCTTGCCGCCGGGGCCACCTGGTTCTTCATGGTGGGGGCGTGGTACTGGGATCAGGCGGGCTATAACCCGGCTGTGTTCCTGCGCGATCTGTTCTGGTTCTCGCTGGATCCGCCGGCCCCGGAATATGGCCTGTCGATGCCGCCGCTGGCGGAAGGCGGCTATTTCCTGATCGCCTCGTTCTTTCTGCTGATCGCGGTCTGTGCCTGGTGGGTGCGCACCTATCTGCGGGCCGAAGCCCTGGGCATGGGCAAGCATGTGTCCTGGGCCTTTGCCAGCGCCATCTGGCTGTTTCTGGTGCTGGGTCTGATCCGTCCGATCCTGATGGGATCGTGGTCCGAGGCCGTTCCTTACGGCATTTTCAGCCATCTGGACTGGACCAACAACTTCAGCCTGACCTATGGCAACCTGTTCTACAACCCGTTCCATGCGCTTTCGATTGCCTTCCTCTATGGCTCGGCCCTGCTGTTTGCCATGCATGGCGCAACCATTCTGGCGGTCAGCCGGTTTGGCGGCGACCGGGAACTGGAACAGATCGTCGACCGCGGCACGGCCTCGGAACGTGCCGCGCTGTTCTGGCGCTGGACCATGGGGTTCAACGCCACGATGGAAGGCATCCATCGTTGGGCCTGGTGGTTTGCGGTTCTGGTCACGCTGACCGGCGGGATCGGCATTCTGCTGACCGGGACGGTGGTGGACAACTGGTATGTCTGGGCACAACAGCACGGCTATGCGCCGCAATAAGGGGAAAGCACGATGTCCGATAAATACTATGACGAAAGCCGGGCCACCAATCTGACGTTTTGGGTCACGGGGCAGATGCTGAAAGGCGCAGGCTGTGCGGCGGCGTTCCTGCTGACTGTGGGGGTCGTGTTGTGGGCGATCTGGGGCGTCGGGCTGCTGCTGCCTGCCGAAAGCAAACAGGCCCCGTCGCCCTATGGCGCGCTGGCCCAGCCCCTGGTCCCGGCCTTCGCGTGACGGGCAGGGGGCGGCCATCGCCCCTGCCTTGGCGGTCAAGAATTCAGGCCGACGCCGGCCTTGAATCCGGGATCTACCCTGTCCCGGTTCCCTTCCTGTTGGCGACAGGCCCCTTCGTGCCGTGCGGGCCAGCCCGCCACGGCACGATTTTTTGCCCCGGAGGTTGATGATGTCGAAGTTTCCCACCCTGGACCGTGTGGCCAGCCCTGCCGATCTGAAGGCGCTGAGCGATGCCGAACTTGGGCTTCTGGCGGGCGAATTGCGGCGCGAGACAATAGAGGTGGTCAGCCAGACCGGCGGGCATCTGGGGTCATCCCTGGGTGTGGTCGAACTGACGGTTGCCCTGCATGCCGTGTTCAACACGCCGCTGGACAAGCTGATCTGGGATGTGGGCCACCAGTGCTATCCGCACAAAATATTGACCGGGCGGCGGGACCGGATGCTGACCCTGCGGTCCGAGGGCGGCTTGTCGGGCTTCACCAAGCGCAGCGAAAGCGATTACGACCCGTTCGGGGCTGCGCATTCGTCCACCTCGATTTCCGCTGCCCTGGGCTTTGCCGTGGGGCGGGACATGGGCATGCCGGTGGGCGATACCATTGCGGTCATTGGCGACGGGGCGATCACGGCGGGCATGGCCTATGAGGCGATGAACCACGCAGGCCACCTGAAAAAGCGGATGTTCGTCATCCTGAACGACAATGACATGTCGATTGCGCCGCCTGTGGGGGCCATGTCCACCTACCTGAACACCATTGCCAGCAAAGGCCCGTTTGCGGCGCTGAAGGCGGTGGCTGACGGGTTCGAGTCCGCCTTGCCCGGCCCGGTACGCGATGGCGCGCGCCGGGCGCGGGCGCTGGTCACGGGCATGCCGGGCGGCGGCACCTTGTTCGAGCAATTCGGGTTCAGCTATATCGGCCCCATCGACGGCCACGACATGGCGCAACTGCTGGCCACCCTGCGGGCAGCGCGGGCGCGGGCTGTGGGGCCGGTGCTGATCCATTGTGTCACCGTCAAGGGCAAGGGCTACGCCCCCGCCGAAGGGGCCGATGACAAATACCACGGGGTGGCGAAATTCGACGTGGCGACGGGCGCGCAGGTCAAGGGCAAGTCCAACGCGCCCAGCTATACGGCGGTGTTCGGCGAAACCCTGACCGCCGAGGCCGCGCGTGACCCGCGCATCGTGGCGATCACCGCCGCCATGCCGGGGGGAACGGGGCTGGACATCATGCAGAAACGCTTTGCGGGGCGGGTGTTTGATGTAGGCATTGCCGAACAGCATGGCGTGACCTTTGCCGCCGGGCTGGCCGCAGCGGGGATGAAGCCGTTCTGCGCGATCTATTCCAGTTTCCTGCAACGCGGCTATGACCAGATCGTGCATGACGTGGCGCTGCAAAAGCTGCCCGTCCGCTTTGCCATCGACCGGGCGGGGCTGGTCGGGCAGGACGGGGCGACCCATGCGGGGGCGTTTGACGTAGGCTTTCTGTCGAACCTGCCGGGGTTCACCGTGATGGCGGCGGGGGATGAGGCCGACCTTGTGCACATGATCGCAACGGCGGTGGCGCATGACGAAGGCCCGATCGCCTTCCGATATCCGCGCGGTGAAGGGGTGGGGGTGGACATGCCGCTGCGGGGCGTGCCGCTGGAGATCGGCAAGGGAAGGGTGATGCGGCAGGGCAGCGATGTGGCGATCCTGTCCTTTGGCGCGCATCTGGCGCAGGCGCTGGCCGCAGCCGAGCTGCTGGAGGCCGCAGGCATCCGCGCCACGGTGGCCGACGCGCGCTTTGCCAAACCGCTGGACACCGGGCTGATCGATCAGTTGCTGGCGCATCACCCCGCGCTGATCACGGTGGAACAGGGGGCCATGGGCGGCTTTGGCGCGCAGGTGTTGCAGTACCTTGCCAATTCGGGCGGGCTGGACCGGGGCAGGGCGGTGCGCACCATGACCTTGCCCGACATTTTCATCGATCAGGCCAGCCCGGCGGCGATGTATGCGCAGGCCGGACTGCGCGCGCAGGACATTGCGGCACTGGCGCAGCGCATCGTGCAAGGCACCCAGGCTGCGGCACCCCGGTTGCCGGCAAAGCCCCGTCTGGTCTGAGCTTTGCCTAAAGTCGGGGCATTTGCACAACGGCTTGCCGGAAAAGTGCAGGCTGTGGTCAGACTTGGCTTGCATGGGGCGTTGCTCCGTCCAATGTTCTGTGGCAAGACCGCTTCAGCAGAAATCTAGACCGATGAGTTCAGAATGAGCGAATTCTCCTCCCGGCGCGTGGTGATGGTGGACACGCAGGTCCGCCCGTCGGACGTGACCAAGTTTCCGATCATCGAAGCGATGCTTGCCGTCCCGCGTGAGGTCTATGTGCCCCGCGCCATGGCCGAGGCCGCCTATCTGGGCGACAATGTGGTGATCGCCCCCGGTCGGGTGGTGCTGGAACCGCGCACGCTGGCCAAGCTGCTGGACGCGCTGGATATTCAACCCTCCGAGATGGTGCTGGATCTGGGCTGCGGGCTTGGCTATTCGGCGGCGGTCATTGCCCGTCTGGCAGAGGCTGTGGTCGCGGTCGAGGAAGACGAAGCCCTGGCCGCCGATGCGCTGCGCACTCTGTCGGTCGAAGGGGTGGACAATGCCGCCGTGATCGTCGGTCCGCTGACCGCAGGATCGGCCAGGCACGGACCGTTTGACGTGATCACCATTCAGGGCGGAGTTGAAGCCGTGCCCGCCGCCATTCTGGCACAGTTGAAGGAAGGCGGGCGCATCGCGGCCGTGTTCATGGAAGGCGCGCTTGGCGTGGCCCGGATCGGTTACAAGGTGGATGGGGTGATGTCCTGGCGCTTTGCGTTCAACGCGGCGGCCCCGGTGCTGGCCGGATTTACCGCCACGCGTGGATTTGTTTTGTAGGGCCGTTTGGCCAAAGACGCGGTCGGCGAAACCGGCCCGGTCACAGCGTATAACCGTTGTGGCACCCCAAAATGAGGCGATACGATGCGGAACTGGCTTAAAGCGGCGATTGTTGTGGCGGCAGGTGTCCTGCCTGTGGCGGCGCAGGCGGAAACCCTGGCCGATGCGCTGATTGCGGGATACCGCAATTCCAACCTGCTCGAACGCAATCAGGCGCTGTTGCGCGCGGCAGATGAAGATGTGGCGATTGCGGTGTCGCAACTGCGGCCGCTGGTTTCCTACACCGCGCGGACCGGGCTGACGAAATCCAAGCTGCTGCCGCAGGGCGTGGTGACCAGCGAGGCGCTTTCGGCCAGTCTGACCCTGTCGGCCGATCTGGTGCTGTTCAACTTTGGCCAGACCCGGATGGGGGTCGAGGTGGCCAAGGAATCCGTGCTGGCGACCCGTCAGGAACTGGTATCGCAAGAACAGCAGGTGCTGTTCGATGTGGTCAGCGCCTATGCCGAAATCCTGCTGCAACAGCAGATCGTGGCGCTGCGCCAATCCAACGTGCGGCTGATCACCCAGGAACTGCGCGCCGCCAATGACCGGTTCGAGGTCGGCGAGATCACCCGGACCGACGTGGCCATCGCCGAAGCGGCCCTTGCCGGGTCGCGCGCCAATCTGGCCGCCGCCGAAGGCGATCTTCTGGTCGCGCGCGAGGCCTACAAACTGGCCGTCGGCAGCTATCCGGGCCGTCTGGCCCCGTTGCCGCCGTCGCCCCGCATCGGCAAGTCGCTGGACGAAGCGCTGGCCGTGGCGCTGCGCACCCATCCGTCGATCCGTCAGGGCCAGCACCTGGTCAAGGTTGCCGATCTTCAGGTCGAAATCAGCAAGGCCGCGATGAAGCCCAGCTTTGGTCTTGGCGCCGAACTGGATGTGTCAGGCCGGGATTCGGCCTTCGGGTCGGCCCCGAACGATACTGTGACCGGCACGCTTGGGCTGAGCATGACGCAGACCATCTATGGCGGCGGGCGGTTGTCGGCGGTCTATCGCCGCGCCCTGGCCAGCAAGGAGGCGCAGCGCGCCGGCCTGCATCAGACCATGGCCGTGGTGTCGCAGAACCTTGGCAATGCCTGGGCGGGGCTTGGGGTCTTCGTGGCCTCGATCGATGCCACCGAACGCCAGATCCGCGCGGCGCAGACTGCGTTCGACGGGGTCAAGGAAGAAGCCACCCTTGGCGCGCGCACCACGCTGGACGTGCTGGATGCCGAACAGGAACTGCTGGATGCCCGCGCCACCCGGTTGCAGGCCGAGGCCAGCCGCTATGTCGCCGTCTATCAGATTCTGGGGGCCATGGGGCTGCTGACGGCAGAGCATCTGCAACTGGGCATCCCGACCTATGATCCGGCCGGCTATTACAACGCCGTCAAGAATGCCCCGGCAACCTCGGCGCAGGGCAAGCGGCTGGACAGGATCCTGGAAAAGATCGGCAACTAGGCCCGGATCCGGCCATTCGTTAACGGCGCTTGCGTCCTTTTCTTGTGTAAAGGGCGGGGGCAGCTTAGAGTGTTGAACAACAACACTGGGGAACAGGTGGATCTGGGCGACAGGCAAGGCTGCGCAACAGGTAACACCGGGCAGGCTGGGGCAGGGCGTCGATGTCGGAACCGATGAGCAACCATGAGATCGAAGATGTGCTGTCGTCGATACGGCGGCTGGTGTCCGAAGATCTGCGCCCCGCCGTTCCGCGCCCGGCGGCGGCGGTTGTCGACAGCAAGCTGATCCTGACGCCCGCGCTGCGGGTTGTCGCGGCGGAACCGGTGCCAGACCTGCCGCTTGCCCCCCTGACCCGCGATGGTTTTGAAATCCTTTCCGGCCCGCGGCTGGCTGTGGTCGATCCGGCCCCGCCTGAACCGGCCCCCCTTGACGCTGCCCCCGATGCTGGCCCGGACTTGGCGCTGACCGGTTTTGGCCAGTGGCAAGGCACCGAGGAGGAGGCCGAGGCCGCCCCGGACGCCGTCGACTGGGAAGGGGATATCTGGGGCGCGGGGCCTGACATGACCCCGGCCCTGTCCGATGATCTGACCGAGGCCGCACAGGGCCTGGCCCTGCCCGCAGATGGTGCCAGCCCCCTCGCGGACGAGGCTCCGATGTGGTCTGACGCCTCTGACCAGACCCCGGTCTGGGATGAGGCCCCCCCCGACGCCTGGGTTGCCGAAGAACCGATCCCCTTTGTCGCCCACCCGCGCAAACCCGCCCCCGCCCCCGCCAACCCGCTGGCACAGGCCTGGGCAGACCGGGCCGAGGCTGCGGTGCGCGCCGAATTGCAAGAGGCAACCGAGGCAAAGCTGGCCGAAGCCAAAGCGCCCGACATGGCCGAAGGCCTGTTTGCTGCCGATCCTGCCGGGCTGGACGCGCTGCCGTTTGATGAAGAAACCCTGCGCGAAATCGTGCGCGACATCATCCGCGAAGAACTTGCAGGCACCCTGGGCGAACGCATCACCCGCAATGTGCGCAAACTGGTGCGGGTCGAAATCAACCGCGCCCTGGCCACCCGCAGCGTTGAATAGCGGCAGACAAGGACGGGCTTTCAGGCCGGCTACAGGGCTTCAAATGCAAAACGCGCCCCGGATGGGCGCGTTTCTATTTTTCGGGGGGCGTGACCCTGATCAGGCGGCTTCGGCCTGATCAGCCTCAAGCGCATGGCGGCGTTCGGATTCTTCGCGCGACAGCGCAACCGAAGTGCGCACGCCCTTGGAGACGAAATCCATCAAACCCTTGACCACCCGCTCGTTCGGGTCGATCCCGGCGCAGGACAGCACTTCCCGCCCGTCGCGCGACCGTGCCCAACGGGCAATCTGTTCCGGCCCGTTGCCGTATTTCTTGTCATCTGCAATTGCGTCGTCAAGTGCGGCAAGCACGACGGCAGCAAACAGTTTGCGGGCGCGTTGCCCCTGTTCATAGTTGAACGCAGTTCCATCAACGAAATCGGCCACTTCGTCGTCCTCTTTCTTGCTCTTGTCATTCTGATCTTGCGGGAATATGGCGATTTGACGACGATTCGGTATTTCCCTTTTGGAATGACTGCTATGCGTTTATTGCATGGCTCGCAAAGGGCACTACTGTATCTAGTCGGCTTGCCAGCCGCTCACCTGCAATATATAGGGGCTGCACATGAATTTTGCAACCTTTTGATAAGGTTTTGTCACAATGGCAAAGATAAACGGCAACGAGATCAAACCGGGCTTCGTTCTGGACCATGACGCGGGCCTCTGGGCGGCGGTCAAGGTAAACCACGTCAAGCCCGGCAAGGGCGGGGCTTTCGCGCAGGTTGAACTGAAGAACCTTCGCGACGGGCGCAAGTTGAACGAACGGTTCCGGTCGGAAGACAAGGTGGAGCGGGTCGAGCTGGAGAACAAGGACCAGCAGTTTCTCTATGAAACCGATGGGCGGCTTGTGTTCATGGATTCAGAGACTTACGAGCAGACCGAGATCGACGCCGACCTGTTGGGCGACCGTCGGGCCTTTTTGCAGGACGGCATGACCGCAACCGTGCAGTATTACGGCGAAGAGCCGCTGAACGTGACCATTCCGCAGAAAGTGACCTGCCGCGTGGTGGAAACCGAACCCGTGCAGAACGGCCAGACGGCGTCCAAGTCCTACAAGCCTGCGGTGCTGGACAATGGCGTGCGCATCATGGTGCCGCCGTTCATCAACTCGGATGAAATGATCATCGTTCACACCGAGTTGATGGAATATTCCGAACGGGCCTGAGGGCCGCTCCTGATCGTTGCCCCTGATCCTTACAAAAGCCGCCGCAGGGCGGCCTTTGTCATTCCAGCCGCAGGTTTGCGTCGCCCGCCCGCAGGTCGCCCTTCGCCTGATCAAAGCGCAGATAGGCGATGGCATGGCCGCCCGACTGGCTGAACAGCCGGCCCACCACCTTGTCGCCCGCCCGCACCTCGGCGCCCACCGGGGCCGCCCCTTCGATCGCCACCCGCACCAGGCCTTTGCGCAGCTCGGTCTTGTGCTTCATGCGGGCGGTCACTTCCTGACCCACATAGCAGCCCTTGCGGAAATCGACGCCGTGCAGCCGCTCGAACCCCGCCTCCAGCAGATAGCTGTCCTCCGGGATCAGTTCGATCCCGCTTTCGGGGATGCAATGGGTGACGCGGATGGTGGTCCAGTCGATCACGGGGGGGCTGCCTTCGGCCACACCGTAAGCCCGCCAGCCCAGGGCCGGATGGCGCGGGTCGGGCAGGGCGCCCTCGGGGCAGGGGCCAAGGCCGCGCTGCACCTGCAAAGGGCTTGCGGCCAGCGCCACCCTGGCACGCAGGCGGTACAGGGTCAGGCGGCGCAGGGTGGCCTCGGCCAGGGGCGCGGCAATGTCGATCAGATAGCTGTCGGGGGCGGCATGTGCCGGGCGGGCGACGAAGAAATCGGCCAGATACTTGCCCTGCGGGGTCAGCAGCGCCGCCCAGATCAGGCCCGGACCTGCCGCCAGCGGGCGCAGGTCATTCGACACCAGCCCTTGCAGAAAGGTCAGCGCATCGGGTCCGGTGGCGGACCACAGCACGCGGTCAGGGGCGGCTTCGCCTTGCATCACAATTCCTTGGCTTCGTAGGATGGGCAATATTGCCCATCTTCGTCCCGGTTCCAAGGCCCTGCGTCACTCGCGGAATTGCAGGTCATGCAGCCGCGCATACAGCCCGCCCTGCGCCAGCAGGGCGGCATGGTTGCCTTCCTCGACGACACGGCCCTTGTCGATCACCACGATCTTGTGCGCGTCGCGCACCGTGGCCAGCCGGTGCGCGATCACCAGCGTCGTGCGCCCGCTGCCAAAGGCCGCCAGCGCATCGGCGACCAGTGCCTCGGATTGCGCGTCCAGCGCGCTGGTGGCCTCGTCCAGCAGCAGCACGGGGGCCTCGCGCAGCAGGGCGCGGGCGATGGCGATGCGCTGGCGCTGCCCGCCCGACAGCGACGATCCGCGCGGGCCTGCCGCCGTGTCGATGCCCTGCGCCATCGCCCCCACGAACCCCGCCGCATGGGCCGCCGTCAGCGCCTCTTCCAGACGCTCGGCCGGAATGTCGCGGCCAAGGGTCAGGTTTTCGCGCAGGGTTTCGTCGAACAGCGCCGAATCCTGCGTGACGGTGGCAAAAAGCGCGCGCTGATCGGGCAGCGACAGGTCAGCCAGCGGCACGTCCCCTGCCAGAATGGTCCCCGACATCGGATCGGCAAGCCCGGTCAGCAACTGAAAGATCGTGGTCTTGCCCGCGCCGGACGGCCCGACCAGTGCCGTCATCCGCCCCGCCTCGGCGGTAAAGGACAGCCCGTTCAGCACCGGCAGATCGCCGTAAGCAAAGCCCACATCGTCAAAGGTCAGCGCAGGTGCCCCCACGGGCGGCGGCGTCAGGCTGACCGCCGGGCGGGTGGTGCGGGCGCGGGTGTCGAACAACTCGACGATCCGTTCAAGGCTGGCGGCGGCGGTCTGCCACAGCCCGGCCATGTCGCCCATCCGGCGGATCGGCTGAAAGGTCAGGGTCATCGCGGAAAAGAAGGCCATGAACTCGCCCGTCGTCCGCTCGCCCGAGGCGACCTCGCTGCCGCCCATCATCAGCACTGCAAAGAACCCAAGGCCGGTGACAAGATCGACCAGCGACGGCATGGTGGCGCGGCCTGCGGTGGCCTTGATCTCGGCGCGGCGGATGCGGTCGAGGATGCGGCGGAAGCGGCCGCTCTGGTAGGATTCCATCCCGTTCAGCTTGACCGCCTGAATGCCGTGAAAGATCTCGTCCAGCCGGGTGGTGCGCAGACCTGCCTGTTCGCGCAACTGCATCGCCTTGCGCCGCAGGTAGCGTTGCAGGATGATGGTCGGCAGGATCAGCAGCGGTGCCCCGATCAGCGCGGCCAGCGTCCACAGCGGGTCGATCGACAGCGCCACCACCATCAGCCCGATCAGTGCCACCGCATCACGCCCGATGCCCGAGATCAGCGAGATCCAGATGCCTTGCACGGCCATGGTGTCGCCCTGCACCCGCTCGATCAGCGCGCCGGGCGGGTGGGCCTGAAAGAAACTGCCGTCCAGCGTCAGGACATGATCCAGCAGATCGGCCTGCATCCGGTTCGACACTGTTTGCGAAATCGCCGACAGCAGGGTCTTGGACGCAAGCGAGGTGATCCCCCGCACCGCAAACAGCCCGACGATGCCAAGACCCACCAGCGCAAGCGCGGTCTGCCCACCATCGGCAAACACCTGATCGAACAGCGGTTTCAGCAGGTAGGACAGCGCGCCAAGCGTGCTGCCTTCAACCACCATCAGCACGAAGGCCAGCGCGACCAGCCCCTTGGTCCTTGTCAGATAGCGTTGCCAGAACCACAGGCCCAGATGGCGCGATCCGCCCTTGGACGGGGCGCGCGGCGGGTTCGGGGCGGGGGAAAGGTCGGTCACGGCTGTTTGCGTCCCATGGGGGCGCAACCGCCCGTGCTGCTGTGGCATAGCGCGAAAACCCGCTGGCGTGCAAGGCGGGGTGTCGGCCGGCGGCGGAGCCGCGTCAGCGGCGGTGCCCCGGCTGATTGACCTTGCCGCCGCTGGCGCGTAGCGATGCCCTACCAGTCATCCGGAGCGTCAGCATGAGCCTTTCCAACGGTCGTCCGTACCTTGCCATTCCCGGCCCCTCGGTCATGCCCGACCGGGTGCTGGCGGCGATGCACAAGGCCGCACCCAACATCTATGACGGCGCCTTGCCTGCGATGGTGGAAACGCTGTGGCCCGATCTGCGCAGGCTTGCGGGCACGGCGCAGAATGTGGCGCTGTACATCGGCAATGGCCATGCCGCGTGGGAGGCCGCGAACGCCAACCTGTTTTCGCGCGGCGACCGGGCTTTGGTGCTGGCCTGCGGCAACTTTGGCCATGGCTGGGCGCGGTCGGCCCTGGCAGTGGGCGTGCAGGTCGATGTGCTGGATTTCGGGCTGCAAGGCCCGGTGGACCTGACCCGGTTCGAGGCCGCCCTGCGCGCCGACAAGACCCATGCCATCAAGGCCGTGCTGACCACCCATGTCGACACCGCAAGTTCGGTGCGCAATGACGTGGCGGCCTTGCGCCGGGTCATGGATGCGGTCGGCCACCCGGCCCTGCTCGCGATCGACTGCATCGCGTCGATGGGCTGCGATGAATACCGGATGGATGACTGGGGCGTCGATGTGACCGTGGCGGCCAGCCAGAAGGGGCTGATGACCCCGCCGGGTCTGGGCTTTGTGTGGTTTTCAGAAAAGGCCCGCGCCGCCTGTGCTGCCAGCGACCTGCGCAGCCCCTATTGGGACTGGACGCCGCGCGCCGATGCGACCGAGTTCTGGCAGCTCTGGTGCGGCACGGCCCCGACCCATCACCTGTTCGGGTTGCGGGAATCGCTGACCATGATCCTGGACGAGGAAGGGCTGGAGTCTGTCTGGGCGCGTCACGAGGTGCTGGCAGGGGCGGTCTGGGCCGCCTTTGATGCCTGGGGGGCGGGAAATGACGCCATCGCCATGAACGTGGCCAACCCCGCCCACCGGGGGCGGTCGGTGACGGCGGCGCGGATCGGTGCGCCGGACGGGGCCTTGCTGCGGCACTGGACCGAACACAAGGCCGGGGTGACGCTTGGGCTGGGCCTTGGCATGTCGACGCCCGACGATCCGCAGGGGCAGGGCTTCTTGCGGGTGGCGCATATGGGCCATGTCAACGCGCATATGACGCTTGGGGCCTTGGCGGTGATGCAGGCGGGCATGGTTGCCCTGAACATCCCGCACGGGCCGGGGGCCCTGGATGCGGCAGCGCGGGTTGTGGGGGCGGGGGCGCGGTAAACTGACGTTTCGTACGCGGAATACCCCGGGGCGCTGCCCCCAGCCAATCGGTTTCTTGAACCGATGGCGAAACCGATTGGCTACCCGGGATATTTGGGCCAGTATGAAATGTCAGAGGGAGGGTCGGGTCTTGCGGCTGCGTCCAAGCGCCTGTTCGCGCAGGGCGATGTAGCTGGCCGATGCGATCAGGATGGATACGCCAAGCACGGTCCAGCCATCGGGCAGGTCGCCAAAGACCCACCAGCCAAGCAGGGTTGCCATCACGATTTCCGTATAGGCCAGCGGGGCCAGCAGCGATGCTTCGGCATGGTCGTAGGACATCACGATGAACAGGTGGCCCAGGGTGGCGATCAGGCCAAGCGTGGCGAACAGACCCCAGGTGACCGCATCCGGCGTCTGCCAGAACAGCGGCAGGGCCAGCGTCAGCACCCCCGCCCCCATCAGGTTTGTCTGATAGGTGGTGACCATCGCCGGGGCGCGCCCCGCGATGCGGCGGGTCATCAGGAAGTACAGCGCCAGGCTGACCCCGGCGGCAAAGGCAAAGCCCATGCCGGGGTTCAGGGTCTGAAAACCGGGGCGAATGATGATCAGCATGCCCGCGAACCCCACCGCCACCGCCGCCCACCGGCGCGGCCCGACATGTTCCCCAAGGATCAGCGGCGACAGCGCGGTCAGCACCAGCGGCTGCACGAAGAAGATCGCCAGCGCATCGGCAATGGGCATATGGGTCAGCGACAGAAAGAACAGCCCCGTCGCCGCCAGCAGAAACCCGGCCCGGACCGTGTGATAGACCGGCCGGTCCGGCCACAGCGCAGGCCTGCCGCCCTGATGCAGCGCGACCGGCAGGGTCAGCAGGGTGCCGAACGCCACCCGCGCCCAGACGATCAGCAGGATGGGCACGCCGGTCTGGCCCAGATGTTTGGCGATCACGTCGATGAAGGGCAGCACGGCCATGGCCAGCAGCATCAGGCCAATGCCGATCATGGGGCGTGGCGCGGCAGGGGCGGACGGGGCGGCAGAGGCGGACGGCGCGGCAGGGGCGGATGGGGGCATCAGAACGCGTTGAAGAACACGAACAGCGCCGATCTGACCACGGCATAGGCCATGCCGACCGAAAAGATCACCGCCGCCACCGCCGCCAGCATGCCCAGCATCATCCAGACCCCATCCCGTTCCAGCACGCCAAGGCTGATGATGCACAGCGCGAAGGCCGGGGCCATGTTGGCAAAGGGGATGGGCAGCGCCAGCAGCATCGACAGCAGCAGGCAGGCCCCGCCGATCACCCGCTGCACGGCGGGGTGGCCCAGCGGCAGCATCCGCGCGCGCAGCAGACGCTCGGCCCGTTGCAGCCACGGCCCGGCATGGCCGACCAGCGTGGCAAAGCTGTCGCGCGTCATCGACCGGCGGGCGATGAAATCGGGCAGCCACGGGCTTTGCCCCAGCATCATCTGCGCCGACAAAAACAGCAGCGGCAGCCCCAGCACGCCAGAGGTGCCGGGCGGGGTCGGCAGCATGTTGGGAAAGGCGAACACCAGCAGCAGCGCGCCGAAGGCCCGCGATTCCATCGCCCGCAGCAGATCGCCCACCGAGATGCGGTCGCGGCTGGTATCTGCCGCAATGCCATCCAGGATTTCCGACAGCTTCGGCGGGCGGCGTCCGGGCTCGGACGAGGGCGGAGCAGAGGCGGCGGCATTCATCGCGGGCGGTCCGATCAGCAAGAAGGAAAGGCCCGCATCCTGCCGGGCCATGCTGTCCAGATGTGGCGTCATTGGCCGCGACGGGCAAGCCCCTGTTTCAGGAAAGCGATCCCGCCCCCGGATGCCGCGATCACGCTTTCGGCAAATCCGGGCCTTCTGCAGCCGATGCCGCATTTGCGGACAGGTCATGCGGGGTGGGGCGCGCGGGGTGGGGCGTGCGGGGCGCCGTTTTGCGCGCCATTTGCCCGATTGTCGGGCAATGCGGATCAAAGCACGCTGACTGTGCATGTTTGCGCCCTTCACCCCGCGGCAAAGGCGGCATAGTCTGACGGCAGAGTGACACATATTACCGGGTCAGACCCATCATGCCCGCCATACCGCACCGCCGCCCTGTTGTCGGCATCATCGGCAACATGGCCATGTTGAACGATACCTATGCCGTGCATGCCAGTGGCACGATGATCTCCGAGGCGGTGTCGGGGGTGTCTGGCTGCCTGCCGCTGATCATCCCGTCCGACCCGCGCTTTGTCAGCGTCGAGGAATTGCTGTCGCTGTGCGACGGGTTCTTGCTGACCGGCGGGCGGCCCAATGTGCATCCATCGGAATATGGCGAGGATGAAACCCCCGCCCATGGCGATTTCGACCGCTGCCGCGATGCGATCACCCTGCCGCTGGTGCGGGCCTGCGTCGAACGCGGCCAGCCCTTCCTTGGCATCTGCCGGGGGTTTCAAGAGGTGAACGTGGCGCTTGGCGGCACGCTTTACCCCGAAATCCGCGATCTGCCGGGGCGGATGAACCACCGCATGCCCCCCGATGGCAGTCTTGAGGAAAAGTTCGCGCTGCGCCACCCGGTGCGCTTTACCGCGGACGGGCCTTTCGCGCGCATGATGGGCGCGGATGAGGTGATGACCAACACCCTGCACGGGCAGGGCATTGCCCGCCCCGGTTGCCGCGTCGTGATTGACGGCGAGGCCCCCGATGGCACGCCCGAGGCGATCTATGTCAGGGATGCCCCCGGCTTTACCCTGTCGGTGCAATGGCACCCGGAATGGAACGCCGCGGGCGACCCGGTGTCGCGCCCGCTGTTCCAGGCCTTTGGCGCGGCGGTGGCCGACTGGGCCGGGCGCGGGTCAGACCGGGGTGGGCTGCGCTGTTCTGCCTGACCGGGTCAGCCCGTCGAACATCGCGGCCAGCGTGGCATGGGCCGGGGTCAGACGATCTTCGCCCGGCGGGGCCTCGGCGGCCCAGAAGGCCAGAGTGATGCTGGCCCCGTTCATCAGATGCGCCAGCGCCACCGGGTCCACATTCACCACCCGGCCTTGTTCGATCATCGCCCGCAGATCCTGCACGATGATGCCAAAGCCCGACTGCATCAGGATGTCGATGCCCTTTACCCCCAGCACCGCAGGCGCATCCAGAAACATGATGCGGCGGCGGTCGGGGCGCAGGATCGCATCCAGATAGGCGTGATAGCAGTTGCGGAACCCCAGCCAGGGGTCCGCCTCTGCCGCCCAGATCGCCTCCATCTCGGCTGCAAGTTCGGCGTCGATCTGGCGCAGCACGGCCTCGAACAGCCCGGCCTTGTTGGTGAAATGGTGGTGCAGCGCGCCGCGGGTGACACCTGCCTCGGCGGCCAGCGCCTCCAGCGACACGGCGTTGAAGCCCTGCGTCGCAAAGGCGTTGCGCGCGCAGGTGACAAGCCGCTGCGTGGTGTCATGCGCCATTTCGGCGCGGGATCTGGCGGTGGTTGACATACGGTCCGTATGCGAGTTATTTCACATACCAACCGTATGCCAAACAGGGGGGCGATGCAAGATGGGTGGGCTGCAGGCAATCCGGGCCGAGGTGCCGGGGCTGTTCGGCCTGTCGGTTCCCATCGTGGTCGGTCTGGGGGCCTCGACTTTGCTGGGGGTGACGGATTCGGTGATGCTGGCCCCGCTTGGCCCGGTGCCGCTGGCGGCTGTCGGACTGACCGGGGGCGTGGCCCTGATTTTCTATGCTGCGATCTACGGACTGCTGACGGCGCTGTCGGTGCGGATCGGGGCGGCCTATGGCGCGGGGGCGGGTCGGCAGATCGCGCTGATCTGGCGCAACGGGCTGGCGCTTGGCGCGGTGGTGGGCTTGGGCGGGGCGGTTCTGATGGGGCTGGTCTGGCCGCTGCTGCCCTTGATCGGCCAGCCGGCCGACGTGCTGGCTGCCATGGGCGGCTACTATGCGGCGATTGCGGTCATGATGATCCCGTTTGCCATGCTGACCGCCTTCAAATCCGCCTGCGAGGCGGTGGACCGGCCCTGGATGGGCACCGGCTTTGCCTTTGTGGCGGTGGCGGTGAATGTGCCGCTGAACTATGCGCTGATCTGGGGGATCGGCCCCTTGCCGATGCTGGGGCTGACCGGGGCGGGGATTGCGACGGTCGTGGCAGAAAGCATTGCGCTGGCGCTGGCCTGGGGCTGGTGGCGGCGCGCGCGCAGCACACGGCGCTTGCGGCTGCGCAGGCCGCTTGTGCGCAGCGAGATGCTGGCCACCGCGCGTGAGGGGGCGCCACTGGGCGCGCTTTATGTGGCGGAAACCGGGGCGATGGCGGTGGGCACCATGATGCTGGGCACCTTCGGCACGGTGGCGCTGGCGGCCAATCAGGTGGCCTTTTCGGTGGGCGGGCTGCTGTACATGGTGCCGCTTGGCATTGCCGGGGCGGTGTCGATCCGCATTGCGCAGGCCAGGGGGGCCGACCTGCCGGGCTCGCTGCGGCCCATCGCCTTTGCCGGGCTGGGGATGGCGGTGCTGTGGCTGTCGGGATCGGCGCTGGTGCTGGCGCTTGCGGGCGCGCAGATTGCCGCGCTGATCACCGACGCGCCGGAAGTGGTGGCGCTGGCCACGGTGATCTTTCTGGTCTTTGCGCTGATGCAGGTGGCGGATGGCGTGCAGTCCACCATGCTGGGTGCGCTGCGCGGCATGTCGGACACCGGCTATCCGGCGCAGGTGTCGATGGTGGCCTATTGGCTGGTGGCGCTGCCCCTGGGCTGGCTGTTCGCTGCCTGGGTTGGCCCGGCCGGCATCTGGCTGGGCTTTTTCGTGGCATTGATCGGGGCCGGGGCCGCCCTGACCCGGCGCTTCTGGCGCAAGACGGCTTGAGCCTTGGCGCGGGATGGCTATGGTTGCGCGAACCAGGAGGTATCCCGATGAAACGGTCCCGCATCAATGACATCATGGCCGAGGCGGATGCGATGATCCGCCACCATGGCTTTGTCCTGCCGCCCTTTGCCTATTGGACGCCGGACCAGTTCAAGGTCCGCACCGATGCGCGCCGGATCGTGGACAGCCGGATGGGCTGGGACATCACCGATTATGGTCAAGGGCGCTATGACAGTCTGGGGCTGTTCCTGTTCACCCTGCGCAATGGCAGCCTGGCCGATCTGCAACGGGGCGGCGGCATGTGTTACGCCGAAAAGCTGTTGATTTCCAAGCAGGATCAGCTTTCCCCGATGCACACCCATGTCATCAAGGCCGAAGACATCATCAACCGCGGCGGGGCCACGCTGGTCGTGCAGTTGTACGGGTCCGACGATGCCGGGGCCTTCGCGGGCGACAAGGGCGGGGTGGTGCGCTGCGACGGCATCACGCGGGCCTTTGCGCCCGGCGAAAAGCTGCGACTGGCCCCCGGCGAGAGCGTGACGCTGATGCCCGGCGACTGGCATGCCTTCTGGGGCGAGGGCGGCGATGTGCTGATCGGCGAGGTGTCGACCGTCAACGATGATGTCACCGACAACGTGTTCCGCGAACCGATCGGCCGCTTTGCCGAGATCGACGAGGATGTGGCCCCGACCCATCTGCTGGTCAGCGATTACGACAAGTGGTTGCCAGCCTGACGATTGCCAGCCTGACCATTGCCCGTCTGAGGGTCGGGCGCCTGATCCGCCCCCGGTTTCATCTGTGCCAGAAACGCGCGCAGCATCGGCACCCGGCGCGGGCGAAAGCTGGCGTCGGTCAGGCGGACCTCTGACATCTGGTTCAAATGAAAGCGGCGGTAATCCTGCCGCAGGGTGCAGAACGCCAGACACATCAGGCTGCGGTCCAGAAAGATCACCGCAAGCGGCCAGATCTGCCGCCGGGTGATCTGCCCCGCGCGGTCGGCATAGCCGATCTCCAGCGCGCGTTCGTCCCATGCGGCCTCGCGCACCAGCGCAAGGTGGGCCGGGGCAGGCGGGCGGCGTTCATGGCGGTAGACCTGATGGGTGGCGTGGATGGCCTGACGCTGCACCCGCTCGGGCAGGGTGGCGGTGATCTTGGCCAGGGCCATGTCGGCGGCGCGCGCAAGCGCCGCATCCCCCGCCAGCCGCACCTCGGCCAGACCCAGCACCAGCGCCTCCACCTCCAGCCGAGTGAACATCTGCGGCGGCAGGGCGGGGTCTTCGGTCAGGGTATAGCCAACCCCCGCCGCCCCGTCGATCAAGGCGCCCCCGGCGCGCAAGGTTTCAATATCGCGGTAAAGGGTGCGGGGGCTGACCTCGGTTTCCGCCGCCAGCCGTGCCGCCGTCGCGGGGGCGGGCAGGCGGCGCAGCGCATCCAGCAGGCGGAACAGACGGTCGGGGCGGGGCATCGATCCTCCTGTCGGAAACTGTCAGCAGGGGCAGTCTATACCAAACCCGTCGCAACACGAAAGGACGTTTGAAATGCTGACCCTCTATCATGCCCCGAACAGCCGGTCCTCGGCCATTGTCACCCTGATCGACGAGATGGGGCTGGCCGATTGGGTCGATATCCGCACCGTCACCATCCTACGGCAAGACGGCAGCGGGGCGGTCGATCCCGCCAACCCGCATCCCGAGGGCAAGGTGCCCGCTTTGCTGCATGACGGCGTGCTGATCACCGAACGCGGCGCGATCATCCTGCATCTGTGCGCGCTGTTTCCCGACAGCGGCCTGTCGCCGAAACCCGGCACGCCGGACTGGGGCCGGTTTGCAAGCTGGCTGGTCTGGTATCAGGGCGTGCTGGAACCCGTGCTGATCCACAGGGCGGCGGGTCTGGACCATCCCTGGCTGACCGCGACCTTCCGCGGACCAGAGGAAGCGACCGCGCGGCTGCATCAGGCGTTGACGCAGGGGCCGTGGCTGATGGGCGATGCCTGGTCCGCCGCCGATCTGCTGGTTAATTCGCCCTATGCCTGGTTCACCGACATGACCCCGGATGACCCGCTGATCCAGGACTGGCTGGCGCGCTGTGTGGCCCGGCCTGCGCGGGGGCGCAGGATCATGCAAGACGCGGGCACACAAGACGGGGCCACGCAAGACGGGGCCACGCAAGACGCGGCAAACCAGAACGCGGCATGACGGCAAAGGGCCGCCCCGGTGCGGGGCGGCCCTTGTGCTGTGATCCCTGATCGGGTCGGCCTTGCCGGGCGTCAGTTCTGCGGGCAGACCCCGTTCACCAGCGCGACGCTGCACGCTGCCGCCGGGGCGGCCGGGGCTGCGGCGGCGGGCGCAGAGGTTGCCGCAGGGGCGGCCACGGCCGGGGATGCCGCAGGGGCGACGGCGGCGCCGGTGGTAAAGGCGGGCTGCGGCAGGGTTTGCAGTTTCGGCACCGCAGGCGCCACCACAGGCGTCACCACGTCAGCCGCCGCAGGGGCAGGGCTGGCCTTGGGCGCGTCCTTTTTCTTTGGCGTGTGCGGCGGCAGGGTCAGGCCCTTGGGCATCTGGCCGCTGGCGGTCAGAACCACCACCTTCTCGCCACCCTGAACGCGGGAATACAGATCCATCACATCCTGATTGATCATGCGGATGCAGCCCGAGGAGGCATTGGTGCCGATGGTGCGCCATTCCGGCGTTCCATGAATGCGATAGCCGTAATCCACCCCATTGGTGGTCAGATACAGCGCCCGCGCGCCCAGAGGGTTGGTCAACCCGCCGGGCTGGCCACCGGCAAACTTTGCCAGTTCGGGCTTGCGTTCAATCATTTCCTTGGGCGGGGTCCAGGTCGGCCAGGGTTTCTTTTCATTCACGATCGCCTCGCCCGACCATTCAAACCCGGCCTTGCCGACGCCGATGCCATAGCGGATGGCGGTATTCTTGCCGGTGACGAAATGCAGCAGCTTCTTGCCGGGGTCGATGATGATGGTTCCGGGCGGCTGATCCGACACGAAGGTCACGGCCTGACGGCGATAGGTTTCGGGGATCTGGTCGACGGGCAGGGCGGGAATGTCGAAATTCGCGTCCTTGGTGGCGGCATAGGCCGCATCGGGGGCGGCCACCGCCGCAGGGGGGGCCTTGACCAGCCCGGCATTCACCAGCGCCGGATCCGGCACACAGGCGGACACTCCGGCCATCAGCACAAAAGCTGCAAGAAATTTCAGACCAACACGCGGCATCATTGCAATCCTTGTTTGTCCGGTCAGCCCACCCTGGACGGCGGCTGGCCGGGAATCATCCCGTCACGCTAATGGAGCGTCACGCGAACGTCAAAGCGTGACGGCACAAAACAGCCCTGACAGACTGGTCCTTCGGGGGGTTGCCGGTCACAGGGTCGTGCGCACGGCCCACAATTCGGGAAACAACTGCACATCCAGCATCCGGCGCAGATACTGCACCCCCGACGTGCCCCCCGTGCCGCGCTTGAAGCCGATCACCCGTTCGACGGTGGTGACGTGGTTAAAGCGCCATCTGCGGAAGTAATCCTCGAAATCCACCAGCTTTTCGGCCAGCTCATAGGCTTCCCAATGCGCGCCGGGGTCGGAATAGACGATGTGCCACACCGCCTGCACGCCTTCATGCGCCACCCAGGGGCTGGCCAGATCGCGGGTGATCACGTCGTCGGGAACCGGCAGCCCGATGCGCGCCAGATGGCGCAATGCCTCGTCATAAAGGCTGGGGCGGGCCAGTTCGGCCTGCAACAGGGCGGTCAGGTCGGGGCGGTGGGCATGGGGCTTCAGCATCGCCAGATTGCGGTTGCCGACGGCATATTCGATCAGCCGGTATTGCCAGGACTGAAAGCCGGACGATTGCCCCAGCCCGTCGCGGAAGGTGGTGTAATCGGCAGGGGTCATGGTGCGCAGCACATCCCAGGCGGTGTTCAACTGCTCGAAGATCCGCGCGATGCGCGACAGCATCTTGAACGCCTCGCGCACCCGGCCCGTGGCAATCGCCATGCGGGCGGCGTCAAGTTCATGCAGCGCAAGCCGCATCCACAGTTCCGAGGTCTGGTGCTGGATGATGAACAGCATCTCGTCATGCGCGCCGGTCAGCAGGTGCTGGGCCGACAGGATCTGGTCGATGCGCAGATAGTCGCCATAGGACATCCGGCCGTCAAAGGCGGTTTCGGCGCCATCGTCGGCAGGGTTGAAGGGGCAGGTGGTCATGGTCAGTCTCCGTTGGGTGCAAGGGTCAGGGAAAGACCGGGCCTTTGCAACTGAGAACGGAACATGCCCCGATGCGCCGCCAGAGGCAGACCCAGGCGGCAGGGCGGCAAAGGGGCATTGCAGGTGGCCCCCCCCACCCCCATCCCCTCCCCACAAAGGGGGAGGGGAGGCGCAGACGGGGGAGGGCTCGTCCGGGGCCATGGTCGGGACGTTCGGCGAAATGCCTTGCAAGGCGCGCGCCTTTGCCCCTGTGACGGCAGGGCGGCGTCCGGGTCATGGCCGCCCCCCGGCTAGGGTCAAAGCCATGGCGAAGCGTTCATAAATCTGGCCATGCGCGGGGTGCTGTTCGACGGCCTCGACCCGCCAGCCGCGCCGGGCAAGGAACGGGCGGGCAAGGAGACTGGCATGGGTGGTCAGGCGCGGCAGATGCGCCGCTTGCAGCAGCAGCGCGTCATATAGCGCGCCCGCCACACCGCGGCCCATCACCCGTGGCAGCACAAAGGCCATGTCCAGATAGCCCGCCGGGGTCATCGACATGAAACCCGTCAGGCCCGTGGCATCCTCGGCCACCACGCACCATTGGGTCAGCAGCTTGTCGGGGGTGTCGGGCGGCTGGATGCCGGGCGCCCAGGCCGCGCGCTGTGCGGCGGTGTAATGCGCTGCTGTGCCTTCGCGGACGGCGTGGTAGAACACGTTGTGGCAGGCGGCACGGTCCTGGGCGCGGTAGGGGCGGATCTTCATTGCAGCCGCGGCGTCTGGGGCGGGCGGCGGAGCCTCCGGCGGGGATATTTGGGAACAGATGATGGGGGCGGGGTCATGTGACCCTGGCGCGGATCTTGTAGTCCGGGCGGTCCCACAGGCGGTTGGTCATCACATCGGCCATGATGGCGATGGCGCGGGACACGTCGCCCTGATCGATGAACAGCGGGGTAAAGCCGAAGCGAAGGGTATCGGGCGCGCGGAAATCGCCGATCACGCCGCGCGCGATCAGTGCCTGCATCATCGCGTAGCCGTCCGGGTGGCGGAAACTGACCTGACTGCCGCGCATGTCATGGGCGCGCGGGGTGGCGAGGGTCAGGTCGGGGCACGCAGCCTCGACCCCTGCGATGAACTGGTCGGTCAGCGCCAGCGATGCCGCGCGCAGGGCTGCCATATCCACGCTGTCCCAGATATCGAGCGATGCCTCAAGGGCTGCCATTTGCAGGATCGGTGGCGTGCCCACGCGCATGCGTTCCGCGCCAGTGGCCGGGCGGTAGCCCAGATCGAAGGCGAAGGGCGCGTCATGGCCCAGCCAGCCCGACAGGGCAGGGCGGGCGGTGTTGGCGTGGCGGGGGGCGACATAGATGAAGGCAGGCCCGCCGGGGCCGGAGTTGAGGTATTTGTAGGTGCAACCGGCGGCAAAATCGACGCGGCACCTGGCCAGCTCCACCGGCAGCGCGCCTGCGGAATGGGCAAGATCCCAGATCGTCAGCGCGCCGCAGGCGTGGGCGCGGGCGGTGATGGTGGCCATGTCATGCTTGCGGCCCGTGCGGTAATCGACCTCGGTGATCAGGGTCACGGCGACGGTTTCATCAATCGCGTCCAGCACGTCTTCGGGGGCGACGGTGCGCAGGGTGTAGCCCTGGCCAAGCGTGCGGCACAGACCGTCCGCCATATACAGGTCCGACGGGAAATTGCCGGTATCCGACAGGATCACGCGCCGGGTCGGGTTCATCTCCAGCGCCGAGGCCAGCGCCTGATAGACCTTGATCGACAGCGTGTCGCCCATCACCACATGGCCGGGTTCCGCCCCGATCAGCCGCCCGATGCGGTCGCCCACCGACAGGGGCTTGTCGTTCCACCCGGCCTTGTTCCAACCGGTAATCAGCATCTGGCCCCATTCGGCCTCGATCGTTTTTGTTACCCTGGCGGCGGTGGCACGGGGCAGCGGCCCCAGAGAATTGCCATCCAGATAGATCACCCCGTCAGGCAGGGCGAACTGGCCTTTGGTCGCGGTAAAATCAAAGGTCATGGGGCCGGGCTTTCCGAACAGGGATGGGGTTGGATGTGCATACGATATGGCAGGAAAATTTCAAGTTTGAAATGTACGGCGGCGCGGCGCGGGGGCTTGCCATTTGCGGCAGCACGCCGCACAAAACGAAAGATTGTAATATTGTTGCGCGGTGATAAGTCGGCTAGCACGAAACGAAGGGCTGGCGCAGGTCGCGCGATTCCAGCGGGGATGGGGGATGCAACAGTGAAGATCGGTGCGTTGACAGAGGTGTTCGCGGGCGAGAACCGGGTGGCGATGACCCCGGAGTCTGCCCTGCAACTGGGCAAGCTGGGGCATGGCTGCTGCATTCAGGCCGGGGCAGGCGTGAAGGCCGGGTTTTCCGATGCGCTCTATGCCAAGGCGGGCGTCGAGGTGCTGCCCGATGCCGCAGCGGTGATGGCCGCAGCCGATGTGCTGGTCAAGGTGCGCGGCCCCGAAGTGGCCGAGGCCCAAGGGTTGCGCGACGGCCAGACGCTGATCAGCTTTTTCTGGCCCGCCCAGAACCCCGAGTTGCTGGAGATCGTCCGCGAACGTGGGGCCACGGTCATCGCCATGGACATGGTGCCGCGCATCAGCCGGGCGCAGAAGATGGATGCCCTGTCGTCGATGGCCAATATCGCGGGCTACCGCGCGGTGATCGAGGCCGGCAACAACTTTGGCCGCTTCTTCACGGGCCAGGTCACGGCGGCAGGCAAGGTGCCGCCCGCCAAGGTGCTGATCGTGGGGGCCGGGGTTGCGGGCCTTGCGGCCATCGGTACGGCGACATCACTGGGGGCCATCGTCCATGCCTTCGACGTGCGCCCCGAAGTGGCCGAGCAGATTGAATCGATGGGCGCGCAGTTTGTCTATCTGGAGTTTGACGCCAGCGAATTGCCCGACGGGGCGGCAACAGGCGGCTATGCGGCACCTTCCAGCCCCGCCTTCGCGGCCAAGCAACTGGCGAAGTTCCGCGAGCTTGCGCCAGAGATGGACATTGTGATCACCACCGCCCTGATCCCCGGACGCCCGGCACCCAAGCTGTGGACCGCCGACATGGTGGCGATGATGAAACCGGGTTCGGTGATCGTCGACCTTGCGGCCGAACGGGGCGGCAACTGCGATCTGACGGTGCCGGATCAGAAGATCGTCAGCGACAATGGCGTGACCATTGTGGGCTATACCGATTTCCCCAGCCGGATGGCCGCACAGGCATCGACGCTTTATTCGACCAATATCAGACACATGCTGACCGATCTTACACCAAAGAAGGATGGCGCGATCTTCCAGAACATGGAGGATGACGTGATCCGGGGCGCGACTGTCGCGCATGCGGGGGCGGTGACCTACCCGCCACCGCCGCCCAAGATCGCGGCGATTGCGGCGCAAAAGCCGAAGGAAAAGGTCAAGGAACTGACGCCCGTGGAAAAGCGCGCCGCAGAAGTGGCAGCCTTCAAGGCGCAGACCCGCAGCCAGGTCGGCATGCTGGTGATCGGGGGCGGGCTGATCCTGGCGGCGGGGCTGTTCGCGCCTGCCAGCTTCATGGCGCATTTCATCGTGTTCGTGTTGTCGGTCTATGTCGGGGTGCAGGTGATCTGGAACGTCAGCCACAGCCTGCACACGCCGCTGATGGCGGTCACCAATGCCATCTCGTCGATCATCATTCTGGGCGCGCTGATGCAGATTGGGTCGGGCAACTGGCTGGTGACGGTGCTGGGGGCCCTGGCGGTGTTCATGGCGGGGATCAACATTTTCGGTGGCTTCATGGTCACCCGGCGCATGCTTGCCATGTTCCAGAAGTCGTAAGGGAGCGGGTAGCATGGATTATGGATTCACCACGGCGGCCTATGTTGTCGCAGCCGTTCTTTTCATCCAGTCGCTCGGCGGACTTTCGGGCCAGGAAAGCGCCAAGCGCGCGGTCTGGTACGGCATCGCGGGCATGGCGCTGGCGGTTGCCGCCACGCTTTATGGCCCCGGTGCGGGCAACTGGCTGATCTCGCTTGTCATGATTGCGGCGGGCGGAGCAATCGGCTGGTATGTGGCGCAGCGCGTGCAGATGACCGAAATGCCGCAGCTTGTGGCGGCGATGCACAGCCTTGTCGGTCTTGCGGCGGTGTTCATCGGCTTCAACACCCATATCGAGATGGTCCGCGTCGCCGGTCTGGATGAGGCCGCGCGCGCCGCACTGGACGGGTTTGCGGCGGTGATCGCCAAGAAGAACGCGGTGGAGCTGTCGATCCTGCGGGTGGAAACCTTCCTTGGCGTGTTCATCGGGGCCGTGACCTTCACCGGGTCGGTGATTGCCTTTGGCAAACTGGCGGGCCGCGTGGATGGCAAGGCCAAGAAACTGCCGGGCGGCCATGTGCTGAACGCGGGTGCCGCACTGATCTCGCTGGTGCTGCTGGTGGTCTATCTGCAAACCGGCTCTACCGCTGCCCTGCTGGGCATGACGGTGGCGGCGCTGTTCATCGGCTATCACCTGATCATGGGCATCGGCGGCGCGGACATGCCTGTGGTGGTGTCGATGCTGAACAGCTATTCGGGCTGGGCGGCGGCGGCGATCGGGTTTTCGCTGTCGAACGATCTGCTGATCGTGGTGGGGGCGCTGGTCGGCTCCAGCGGTGCGATCCTGTCCTACATCATGTGCAAGGCGATGAACCGGTCGTTCATCTCGGTGATCCTTGGCGGCTTTGGCGGCACCACCGGCCCGGCCATGGAAATCAGCGGCGAACAGGTGGCGATCGACACCGAAGGGGTGGCCGCCGCGCTGAACGACGCCGACAGCATCATCATCATTCCGGGCTACGGCATGGCGGTGGCGCAGGCCCAGCAATCGGTCAGTGAACTGACGCGCAAACTGCGCGCGGCGGGCAAGACGGTGCGCTTTGCCATCCACCCGGTTGCCGGGCGTCTGCCGGGCCACATGAACGTGCTGCTGGCCGAAGCAAAGGTGCCCTATGACATCGTGATGGAGATGGATGAGATCAACGAGGATTTCCCCACGACCGACGTGGCCATCGTCATCGGGTCGAATGACATCGTGAACCCGGCCGCCCAGGAAGACCCGAACAGCCCGATTGCCGGCATGCCGGTGCTGGAATGCTGGAAGGCGAAACAGGTGTTCGTGTCCAAGCGCGGACAGGGAACGGGGTATTCGGGCATCGAAAACCCGCTGTTCTACAAGGAAAACACCCGGATGTTCTATGGCGACGCCAAGAAGTCGCTGGATGCGCTGTTGCCGCTGATCGAGTGACAAAGCCAAGGATGGGCAGGATTGCCCATCCTACAATTCGGCAACACATTTGCGGCATACCCCGGTATGCCCGCAAATTGCTGGAACCCGCGCCGGCCGCTGGCCTTAGTGGGGCCACATGCTGTCAGGACATCCAAGATGCCGCCGATCCCCGATCACCCCTTGCGCTATGCCACCGTCAACGAATTGCACGCCCGGCCCTTTCCGTCGCTGGAGGCCCCGTGCCATGCCGTCTATGTGGCGATCAAGGAACCGGTGGATGCCGCCAACCGGGACCGTGCGCGCGACAAGGCGCATCTGCTGGCCCTGCTGGACCGCCATGCCTCGGCCCATCCGCAGCCCGATGCCACCCATTTTTCCGGCCCCATCGGACGGTCCGACCTGAAATGGGAAAGCCATACCGAGTTCGTCACCTATTCCGCCTTCACCAGGGGCCTGTCCGACCGGCCCTTTGACCCCGCCGAGGCCGAGGTGTTCCCCGAAGACTGGCTGGCGCAGGCCCCCGGCAAACGGCTGACCTCGGTGCTGATCCGGGTCGAATTCATGCCCGACAGCGACGACGAGATCCTCGCCAGGCTTGAAGACTGGTTCGTGCCCGAAAGCCTTGCCGTCAGCCGCGTGGTGGACGGGGCTGCCGTGGTGGCAGGCGATTTCCGCATCGACCCGGCCGGGCACATGCGCTTTGCGGTGTTCGTCAAGCCCGGCACCAGCGCGCGGCGGGTCGGTCGCATCGTGCAGCGGCTGTGCGAGGTGGAAACCTATCGCGGCATGTCGATGCTGGGGCTGATGCGGTCGCGCCAGCTGACCGCGCGGCTGAACGCGCTGGACCCCAGACTGTCGGCGCTGGTGTCGGGGCTGGACAGCGCCGAACCTTCGCCCGATGTGGCCCTGCACAACCTGCTGACCATTTCGGCCGAACTGGAAAGCCTGGCGGTGCAGTTTTCCTTCCGCTTTGGCGCGACGGCGGCCTATGAGGCCATCGTGAACCAGCGCATCGAGGTGATGCGCGAAATCCGCATCAATGGCCGCCAGAGCTTTGGCGAGTTCATGATGCGCCGCTATGACCCGGCCATGCGCACGGTGAAATCCGCCGAAGGCCGGTTGCGCGGCATGGCCGAACGCGCCACCCGCGCGGCCGAACTGCTGCGCACGCGGGTCGATGTGGAACGGTCGGCGCAGAACCAGAAGCTGCTGGAATCGATGGACAAACGCGCCGACCTGCAACTGCGGCTGCAACGCACTGTCGAAGGGCTGTCCACTGTCGCCATCAGCTATTACGCGGTCAGCCTTGCGGCCTATGCGGCCTATCCGGTGACCGAACCCTTGGGCATCAGCAAGGGCATGGCAACTGCGATCCTGACCCCGGTTGTCATCCTGATCGTCTGGCTGATGGTCCGCCGCATCCGCAACCATCTGGACTGACCGGGCGTCGTCGCCCCCCCACCCCCAGCCCCTCCCCGCCAGGGGGAGGGGAGGCGATTGTTCCCTGGCGATGCGGATGGTCCCGCTTGCCCCCCTCCCCCTTGTGGGGAGGGATGGGGTGGGGGGCCTCGCGCCCGCTACCGCCCGCCCGCTACCGCCCCCGGATGCGCGGGTCCAGCGCGTCGCGCAACCCGTCACCGATGTAATTCACGCTCAGCACGGTCAGCGAAATCGCAAGGCCGGGCCACATCACGCGCTCGGGGTAAAGCTGCATGTAGTCCACCCCGTCATACAGCAGCCGCCCCCAGGTCGGGAAATCGGGGGGAAAGCCAAGGCCCAGAAACGACAGCACCGATTCCGTGATGATCGCCCCGGCGATGCCCAAAGTGGCCGCCACCATCACCGAGGACACCACGTTGGGCAGGATATGCCGCCAGATGATGCGCCGGTCGGGCGTGCCGATCGACCGCGCCGCCAGCACGAATTCGCGTTCCTTGATCGCCAGCACCTGCCCCCGCACGATGCGGGCGGCGTGCATCCAGCTTGTCATGCCGATGGCAAAGACGATCAGCAGGAAGGTGCCGCTTTCCGGGCCAAGCGCCTCGGCCAGCGTGTCGCGGAACAGCATGACCATGACCAGCAGCAAGGGCAGCAAGGGCAGCGCCAGAAACAGGTCGCACAGCCGCATCAGCGGCCCGTCCAGCCGCCTGAAATACCCCGCCATCACCCCGATGAACGACCCGATGAACATGGAAATCAGCATCGCCACCAGGCCCACCGCCAGCGACACCTTGCCCCCCGCCATCATCCGCGCCAGCATGTCGCGGCCCAGTTGATCGCTGCCAAGGGGAAACTCCCACGAGGGCGGCTTGTTGCGGGTCTTGAACATCTGGGCGGCATCGGGGTTCACATAGGTCGGATCGACCCGGTACACGAACGGTCCGATCACCACGAAGCCCACCAGAACGGTCAGCACGATCAGGCCCAGCACCGCGCCCTTGTGGGTGCGGAACTGATCCCAGACATCGCGGGCCAAGCTGCGGGGCGGTTTTTGTGCAAGCGGTGTGGCGGCATCAGTCATAGCGGATCCTCGGGTCGAGCATGCCGTACAGGATGTCGGCCACCAGATTGAACAGCACGATCAGCACGGCAAAGATGAAGGTGATGGTCTGCACCATCGGAATGTCATTGGCATAGATCGCGTTGATCAGCGCCGCCCCGATGCCGTTCACCTTGAACACCTGTTCGGTGATGATCGCGCCGCCAAAGATGGTGGGCATGCCAAGGGCGATGACCGTCACCACCGGAATCATCGAATTGCGCAGCACATGTTTCAGCACCACGGTCCGTTCCGGCATGCCCTTGGCGCGGGCGGTGCGGACATAATCCTGCCCGAGGTTTTCCAGCATCGACGACCGGGTATAGCGGCTGATTTCGGCCGCGTTGAACAGGGCCAGCACAGAGACCGGCAGGATCATCTGATAGGCCTGTTTCAGGAAACTGTCCCAGTCGACCACCTTCAGCGTGGTGTCGTAGATCGACGGAAACCAGCCCAGATGCACCGAAAAAATCACGATCATCAGCACGCCGGTAAAGAAGGTCGGCACCGAATAACCGATCATGGCGATGAAGGTGCCGATCTGGTCGAACCAAGAATACTGCCGGTAGGCCGAATAGACCCCGATCGGCACTGCAATCAGCACGGCGATGAAATAGGCCGACCCCACCACGGTCAGGGTCTGCGGCAGGCGTTCGCCGATCAGGTCGAACACCGGCGACCGGGTCTGCCACGACACGATCCGCTGCGCATCGCCCGCCATGTCGGTGCCGAACAGGCCGTCCAGCATATGCGCGGGTTCCACCAGAAAGAACTGCTTCAGCCACAGCACATAGCGCACAAGGATCGGCTCGTTCGCGCCCAAGGCCTCCATCATCTTCTGTTTGACATCGGCAGGCACCGTCAGGGGGATCATGCCCATCGGGCTGCCGGGGGCGAGGTCGACCAGCAGGAAGATCACCAGACTGATGAACAAAAGCGTGGGGATAGACAGCAAAAGCCGCCTGAGCGTGTATGTCAGCATGCACCGCCGCCTTTGGTGATCGGTCTGAAACGGGATGCAGCCCCCACCCTGCGGCAGGGGCTGCGGGGGTGGGTCACTTCACGCGGAACCAGTCCTGCACGGTGCTGAGTTCCGAATCCCACGGGTTCATCACCACGCCGCCAAGCGTGACCGATTTGCCCGAGTTGCGGCCCCGGTGCGCCAGCGGCACGATGACCATGCTGTCCTTGGTCAGCATGTCGTTCATCTTTTTCGCCAGTTCGCTGCGCTTGGCCGGATCGCCGGTGGCCGACATTTCCGACACCAGCGCATCATAGGCCGGGTCGCAGAAGCGGTTGATGTTTTCGCCCTGCCACTGGTTTTCAGGGTTCGGCGCCTTGTCGCAGGTATAGTTCGCCAGATAGGATTGCGGATCGGTGCCGTCGAACTCGTTGGCGTACATTTCCACATCGGCATAGAATTTCTGGAACGTGTCGGGCGACCCCGCATCGCCGCCAAAGAACACCGAGGCGTCGATGTTCTTCAGCTCGACTTCCACGCCCAGTTCATTCCAGCTGCTTTTGATCAGCGCCTGGAAATCCTGCCGCACGGCGTTGGTCGAGGTCTGATAGACCAACTTCAGGCGCATGCCGTCCTTTTCGCGCACGCCGTCTGCCCCCGGCACCCAGCCCGCGGCATCCAGCAGCGCCTTGGCGCCGGCCATGTCCTGCGCGATGCAGCCGGTGTTGTCGGACGCATAGGCCGCAGGGGCGGGCACCAGATTGCAGGTCGGCATCCCGGCCGGGCCATAGCCGATCTCGACCAGCGTGGTGCGGTCAATCGCCATCGACAGGGCCTTGCGCACATTCAGGTCCGACAGGATCGGGTGGGGGTTCTTGGCGGTGGACCGCTCGCCTTCGGGCAGGGACGGGGACGGATCGGTCATGTTCATCTCAAGCCGTTCCACCAGCGAGCCGAAGCCGCGGATCACCTCGCCCTTGCCCGCAGCCGCCATGCCGCCCAGCACTTCGGGCGACAGTTGCAGGTTCCAGGCATAGTCGAACTCGCCGGTTTCCAGCACTGACCGGGCCGCGGCTTCGGCATCGCCGCCGCCCTTGAGGTTGATGGTCGCAAACGCCGGTTTGGCCGGGTCGCGGTAATTGGGGTTGGCCGCCAGTTGCACGGTGTCATTGGTCTTGAAATCGGTGACCATGAACGGGCCTGTGCCGATCGGGGCAAAGTTCTGCGCGGTGCAGGTCGGGGCGGCTGCACCGGTGCAGGCCTCGAACTGGGCTTTCTGAATGACCGGCGACTGCGCGCCGACAAAGGCCGCATAGGGATAGGGCTTGGGCGTGTCGAAGGTGATCTTCACGGTCAGATCGTCGATGGCTTCAACCGTTTTCACGCCCTGATACTTGGCCAGCTGCGAACAACCGCCCGCAGGGTCCATGCAATAGGCGGCGGTGAACACCACGTCGGCGGAGGTGAACGGCGTGCCATCCGACCACAGGATGCCCGGCTTGATCTTCCAGGTGATGGTGGTCAGGTCGGCCGAGACGCCGCCGTTTTCGACCGTCGGCACGGATTCGGCCAGACGGGCATAAACCTCGCCATTGGCGTCAAAGCTGGCCAGCGGCTCGATGATCAGGGCGGCGGCGTCCAGATCCTTGGTGCCGCCCGAAAGATAGGCGTTCAGGATCGACGGGGCCTGCCAGTAAAAGATGTTGAGCTGGCCATCGGCGCCGCGTTCGGCATGGGCGGCGGGCGCCAGTGCCAGGACGCAGGCCGCACTCAGCAGGGCGGTTGTCAGTTTCATGCAAATACTCCTTGTTGATTATGCTCTGTGGCCTCGGGTGCGCCGGTTGATCCGGCGGCTGGATTGTCGGGGAACAGGTGGCAGGCGACAAAGCGGCCCGGTCGCACCTCGGTCAACTGGGGTTTCTCGATCCGGCAGCGGTCGAACACCTCGGGGCAGCGGGTGCAGAAGTTGCACCCCACCGGCGGATTGGCGGGCGAGGGCACATCGCCCTGCAAGATGATGCGCCGCGCCGTGGCTGCCCGGACAGGATCGGGTTCCGGCACCGCCGACAGCAGGGCGCGCGCGTAAGGGTGCAGCGGATCGGCATACAGCGCCTCTCGCGGCGACAGTTCGGCGATGCGGCCCAGATACATCACGCAGACCCGGTCGGCGATGTGGCGCACCATCGACAGATCATGGCTGATGAACAGATAGGTCAGGCCGAACTTTTCCTGCAGATCCTCCAGCAGGTTCACCACCTGCGCCTGAATGGACACGTCCAGTGCTGCAATGGGTTCGTCGCAGACGATGAACTTGGGGTTCAGCGCCAGGGCCCGCGCGATGCCGATGCGCTGGCGCTGGCCGCCGGAAAACTCATGCGGGAAGCGGCTGGAAAAGCGGCGGTTCAACCCGACCGCATCCATCAGCTCATGCACCCGTTCCAGCCGGTCTGCATGGGACAGGGTGGTATGTTCCACCAAAGGCTCGCCGATGATGTCGGCAAGCGACATGCGCGGGTTCAGGCTGGCCTGCGGGTCCTGGAACACCATCTGCATGGTGGGGCGCTTGCGGCGCAGAGCCTCGGGGGACAGCTTGGCGATATCTTCGCCGTCGATCACCACCGACCCTGCGGTCAGGTCGTAAAGCCGGATCAGCGCGCGGCCCACGGTGGATTTGCCGCAACCGGATTCGCCCACCAGCCCAAGGGTTTCGCCTGCCATGATGTCAAAGCTGACGCCATCCACCGCCTTCACATCGCCGGTATGGCGGCGCAGCAGGCCGGAATGGATGGGGAAATACATCTTCAGATCGCGCACCTGAACCAATGGGGCGGCGGGGGCGTCAAACATGGGTCAACTCCCCCAGTGTCGGCGACCAGTGGCAGGCCACGTCATGCCCCTGACCCACCGCCCGCGCATCCAGCGACCGGCGTTCCGGGTTTTCGGCGTGGCAGCGGGTGAAGGCATGGGTACACCGGGCGCGAAAGCTGCACGCAACCGGGGCCTCGGTCAGGATCGGCGGCTGGCCTTCGATCACCTGCAACCGGGCCGCGCGCCGCCCCGTCAGCGACGGAATGGTTTTCAGCAGCGCACGGGTATAGGGATGCTGCGGATTGGCGAACAGATCCCGGACCGGGGCCTGTTCCACCACCTGACCGCCATACATCACCATCACCCGGTCGGCGATGCCCGCGATCACCCCCAGATCATGGGTGATCCAGACAATCGCCATGCCCAGCTTGGCGCGCAGATCCTTGACCAGTTCCAGAATCTGCGCCTGAATCGTCACGTCCAGCGCGGTGGTCGGTTCATCCGCGATCAGCACATCGGGGTCGCAGGCCAGCGCAATCGCGATCATCACCCGCTGGCGCATGCCGCCCGAAAATTCATGCGGATAGGCTGACAGGCGCGCCTTTGCGTCGGGAATGCCGACCAGTTCCAGCAATTCCACTGCCCGCGCCGTCGCCTGTTGGCCGGTCAGGCCCATATGTTCGCGCAGGGGTTCCATGATCTGCATGCCCACGGTGAACACCGGGTTCAGGCTGGTCATCGGGTCTTGAAACACGAACCCGACGCGTGCCCCGCGCACCCGGCGCAGGTCTTCGACGCTGACTTGCAGAATATCTGTGCCGTTCAGCAGAACCTCGCCTGCCCGCACATCGGCGGGTGGCGACGGCAGCAGCCCGATCAGGGACATCATGGTCACCGACTTGCCTGACCCGCTTTCCCCCACAACGCCCAAAAGTTCGCCTTTGTGCAAATGAAAGCTGACAGAGTTCACCGCGTGAACCTCGCCGCTTCGGGTGCGAAAAACGGTCTTGAGGCCCTTGACATCAAGGACGGGCAAGGCCCCATCGGGCATATGACACTCCCCAGGTCGTTGTTATTTTTATATTATTTTTGTTATTTCGGTCTGCGGCCAGTGTCCGCACCCGATCTTTGACCAAGTGTTAGACATTTTTCATATTCCCGCAAGACGCATTGTCTGACTGACCTTGCGGAAGCCCGGCCGGGCTTGACCCGGCCTTGCCCCCGTCGCAGGGTCGGCCCCGAAAATGCAGGAGAACGCGATGTCGCCCGTACTGACCCCCCGAGAGCTGCTGGATGTTCTGGTGGCCCATCCGACTGTCAGCCGCGACAGCAATCTGGCGCTGATCGACTGGATCGAGGGCTATCTGGCCAGCCATGGCATCGCCAGCCACCGCCACTGGAACGAGGATCGCACCAAGGCCGCGCTGTTCGCCCATGTCGGCCCGTGGCAGGAAGGCGCGGTCGTGCTGTCTGGCCATACCGATGTGGTACCGGTGGACGGGCAGGATTGGGCGACCGACCCGTGGGTGGTGGTCGAACGGGATGGCCGGCTCTACGGGCGCGGCACCTGTGACATGAAGGGCTATGACGCGCTGGCGATCTGGGCGCTGGTGGCCGCACATCAGGCGGGCGTGTCGCGCCCCCTGCAAATCGCGCTGTCCTATGACGAGGAAATCGGCTGCACCGGTGCCCCGCCGATGATTGCCGCCATGCAGGGCGTGCTGCCCAAGGGCGCGGCGGTGGTGGTTGGCGAACCCAGCCGGATGAAGCTGATCACCGGGCACAAGGGCGGCACCGGCTATCATGTGCATGTGAAGGGGTTCGAGGTGCATTCGTCGCTGCTGCCCTACGGCGTGTCCGCGATCATGGAAGGCGCGCGGCTGATCGGGTGGGTCAATGACCAGAACAGCGCCATACAGGCCCAGCCTCGCGGCGCGCTTGGCGGCACGTTCGATCCACCCTTCACCACGCTGCATGTCGGGATGATTGCGGGCGGCACGGCGCATAACATCACGGCGGGCGATTGCCGCTTTGCGGTGGAAATGCGGGTGGTGCCCGATGATGATCTTGACGCCTTGGCCGCCGCGTTCGAGGCCGAGGCCGCGCGGCTGGATGCCGCGTTGAAGGCCGTGCGCCCCGAGGCAGGCGTCACCCTGACCCGCTTTTTCGGCGTGCCGGGCCTGCGCCCCGAAACCGATGGTGCTGCCGAGGCCTTGGTGCGCAGCCTGACCGGCGACAATGCGGCGGGCGTGGTCAGCTATGGCACCGAGGCCGGGCAGTTTCAGGAGGCGGGCTATTCCGCCGTGATCTGCGGCCCCGGCGACATCGCGCAGGCGCATCAGGTGGACGAATATCTGGAGGTGTCCGAGTTCGAGGCCGGCCACGCCTTCATGCGCGCTCTGGTGGCAGGGCTGCAATGACGCCGTTCCCGATCTCTGACGCGACGCCCGTGGCCCATGCAGGCCCGTTGCCTGCCGCCTGCGATGTGGTGATCATCGGCGGCGGTGTCATGGGGGTGATGACCGCGTGGTTTCTGGCCGACCGCGGCTTCAAGGTCGTGCTGTGCGAAAAGGGCCGTATCGCGGGCGAACAATCCAGCCGCAACTGGGGCTGGATCCGGCAGCAGGGGCGCGACCCCGACGAACTGCCGATCATGGTGGAAAGCCTGTCGATCTGGAAATCCCTTGCGGCAGAGATGGGCGAGGGCTTGGGCTTTGCCCAGCAGGGCGTGATGTATCTGGCGGAATCCGACGCCGATCTGGCCGGGTTCGAGGCCTGGCTGCCCCACGCCCGCGCCAATGGGGTGGACACCCGCATGCTGGCCCGCTGCGAGGTGGAGGCCAGCCTTGGCACCCAGGCCCATTGGAAAGGCGGGCTGTTCACCGCGTCCGATGCGCGGGCCGAACCCATGGTGGCGATGCCCTTGCTGGTGCAAGGCGCGGTGGCGCGGGGGGTGACCGTGGTGGAAAACTGCGCGGTGCGGGCGCTGGATATTGCTGCGGGCCGGGTTGCGGGGGTGGTGACGGAACGGGGCCGCATCGCCTGTGATCAGGTCGTGGTGGCGGCGGGCGCGTGGTCGCGGCTGTTTCTGGGCGCGCAGGGCGTGGGCATTCCGCAACTGTCGGTGCTGGCCTCGGTTGCCGCCACCGACCCCATGCCGCAGGTGTTTGCCGGGGCGGCCGCCGACAACCACTTTGCCTTTCGCAGGCGGGTGGATGGCGGCTACACGCTGGCGGCGGGGGCGGTGCATGACTTCTACCTTGGCCGCGATGCCTTCAGCAGTTTTGCCAAGTACCTGCCGGTGTTGAAGAAAGACCTGCGGTCTACCCATTTCCGCGCCATGGCCCCGGCGGGCTATCCCGATGCCTGGGGCACGCCGCGTACATGGGATGCCGACCGCCCGTCGCCCTTTGAACGTATCCGAGTGCTGAACCCCGCGCCCAACAGGGGCACGCTGACAGGTGTGCAACAGGCCTTTGCGCGCGCCTTTCCGGCCTTGGGTGTGCCAAGTCTGCGCATGGCCTGGGCGGGCATGATCGACACCATGCCCGATGTGGTGCCGGTGATCGACCGCGCGCCGATTGCGGGGCTGGTGATCGCGACCGGCCTCAGCGGGCATGGCTTTGGCATCGGGCCGGGCCTGGGGCGGGTGGTGGCCGATCTGGTGGCGGGGCGCAGCGTGGGGCATGATCTGTCGCGCTTCCGGCTGTCGCGCTTTACCGATGGCAGCAAGATTGCGCCGGGGCCTGCGCTGTAGGCTGCTCCGAAACCGGGGCTTGCGGCGGGCGGGCGACAGGTTCACCTTGGCCGGCAAAAGGAGCTACCCCATGCCCGTCAAGAACCGCTTTGCCGAACTGCTGCCCGAAATAACCGCCTGGCGGCGCGACTTTCACGAACACCCCGAACTGCTGTTCGACGTGCAGCGCACGGCGGGCAAGGTGGCCGATCTGCTGCGGTCTTTCGGCTGTGACGAGGTGGTGGAAGGCATTGGCCGCACGGGCGTTGTCGGTGTGATCAGGGGGCGCTGCGATTCTGCCGGAAAGGTCATCGGGCTTCGCGCCGACATGGACGCGCTGCCGATCATCGAGCAGACCGGGGTGGACTATGCCAGCAAGACCCATGGCAAGATGCACGCCTGCGGGCATGATGGGCATACCGCGATGTTGCTGGGGGCGGCGCGCTATCTGACCGAGACGCGCAATTTTGACGGCACGGTCGTCTGCATCTTTCAGCCCGCCGAAGAAGGTGGGGGTGGAGGCCTTGAGATGGTTGCCGACGGCATGCTGTCGCGCTGGAACATTCAGGAAGTTTACGGCATGCACAACATGCCCGGCATTCCGGTCGGCCATTTCGCCATCCGCCCCGGCGCCATCATGGCGGCGGCAGACCAGTTCGAGATCGTGGTCACCGGCAAGGGTGGCCATGCCGCCAAGCCGCATGACTGCGTTGATACGACCGTGGTGTCGGCCCATATCATCGTGGCGCTGCAAACCATCGCCAGCCGCAACGTGGACCCGCTGAAGCAGATCGTGGTGTCGGTCTGCACGGTGGAAACCGACAGCACGGCGCATAACGTGATCCCGCAGGTCGTCAGGATGAAGGGCACGGTCCGCACCATGGACCCTGCGGTGCAAACTTTTGTCGAAGCCCGCATTGCCCAGATTGTCGAAGGCACGGCGATGGCCTTGGGGGCCAAAGCCTCGGTCCAGTACAATCGCGGCTATCCGGTCACGGTGAACACGCCTGACAACACCGATTATGCGGCACAGGTGGCGCTGGCGGTGTCGGGGCAGGTCGACACCAACACCCCGCCGCTGATGGGGGCCGAGGATTTCAGCTTCATGCTGAACGAACGCCCCGGCGCCTATATCTTTCTGGGCAACGGCGACACGGCCATGGTGCATCACCCGGCTTACAACTTTGACGACAACGCCATTCCCTTCGGGTCCAGTTGGTACGCGGGCATGGCCGAGGCCCGGATGCCCGCCGCCTGAAGACCGCCAGTTTTCGCCGCCGAAAGGGCTTGCAACGCGTTGCCGAGGTCGGTCAGACTGGCGCAATCGGCGGTGGAAACGGGGGGCGCATGGGAAACGAGCGGTCACGCATGGCCGACAGCGCGCCCCAGATGGGAATAGAACTGCTGGTCGTCGGCCTGCTGAACGACCTGCTGCGGGTCAGCGGCCCGGATGTGCCCGCCGTGTTGCAGGCGACGGTTGCCAGGCTCGGGCTGGCCTGCGGGTTTGACCGCACCTTCGTCTTTCAGCGCCGCCTCGATGGCAGCTATTTCAACAGCCACGAATGGGTGGCGCCCGGCGTGCAATCGCTGATCGAAAATTTGCAGCATTTTCAGGGGGATGATCTGCCGAACTGGCACGCGCGCCTGCAGGCGGGCGAGGCGATCTTCGTGCCCGATGCGCGGCTGCTGGAGGATGGTCTGGCCGAAAAGGCGCTGCTGGCGGGGCAGGGCGTGCGGTCCACCCTGATGATGCCGATGGTGCAGGGCGGGCAGCTGATCGGGGTTCTGGGTTACGATTCCACCGAAGCCACGCCCAGTTACACGCCGAACGAGATGTTCCTGTTTTCCTCTGTCGCGCAGGCTATCGGCACGGTGCTGCACCGCACCCGCGCCGATGAGGCGCTGGCCGCATCGCGCAGCAGGCTGGCGGCAACCCTGCGCGCGATCCCGGATCTGGTGGTCGAGGTGGACGGCAAGGGCACAGTGGTCGCCTGCCACGGCACCACGCCGCGGGGCGGGCTGCTGGTGGCGCGTGACCCGGTGGGGCAGGGGCTGGCCGCGGTGTTTCCGGCCGATCTTGCCGGGCTGATGCGCGCCATGATGCACGAGGCCCACAGCCCCCCCGCCAACGGCGCGCCTGCGCGGCGTGACCGCCGCTATGGGCAGGATATGGCCACGGGGCGGCGCTGGTATGACGTGTCGGCGGCGCAGATCGATGGGCCGGGCGGGGCACCGGGCTGCGTGTTCGTGATCCGCGATGTGACGGCCCCCGTCTCCGCCGCAGACGAGGCCGCCTACCGCGAAGGCCTGCTGGAAAGCCTGTTTGGCATGTCGCCGCTGGCCTTCTTGCTGAACGACTATGAAACCGGGCAGATCGTCGATGTGAATCAGTCCTTTGCCACCCTGTACCACAGCGACCGCGCCGCGCTGTGTGCGGGGACGCTGGCCAGCATCATCCCGTCCGACAACGCCCATCTGCTGGCCCAGGCGCGCGAGCAGTTGCGCGCAACCGGGCGCTATGGCCCGATCACCGGCGCCTTTTGCAGGCAGGATGGCAGCCGGTTCGACGTGGTGCTGCGCGGGTTTCAGTTTGTCGACCTGTCCGGGCGGCGCAAGATCTGGAGCATGGTCGAGGATGTGTCCGAGGCCCGCCAGCAGGCGCAGGCGCTGGAACAGCAGCGCCGCGAGGCCCAGGACGCCCGCGCCAATCTTGCCACTGCGGTCGAGGCCCTGCCTGACGGGTTCGTGCTGTTTGACGCCGACGACCGGCTGGCGCTGTTCAACAGCCGCTATCTGGCGCTGTTTCCGGCGCTGGCCGATCTGATAAAGGTCGGCGCGCGCTATGAAGACCTGTTGCAGGCGGCGCTGGACCGGGGGCTGCATCAGCGCAGCCTTGGCCGCGAGCAGGAATTTCTGGCCGAAATGCGCACGAACCACCGCGCCGACCAGTTCGAGGGCGATTTCATGCTGACGGATGGCCGCATCATCCATTGCAAGGAACACATGACGCCCGACGGTGGCCGCGTCGGGCTGCGGTCCGAAGTGACGGCGCAGCGCCAGTCCGAACAGCGGCTGGCCAATGTGATCGAAGGCGCGCAGGTCGGCACCTGGGAATGGGATGCCATCACCGGCCAGAACCGGATCAACGGGCGCTGGATGTCGATGCTGGGCTACCGGCTGGATCAGGCGCCGGATTTCGTGACCATCGAACAGTGGGAAGACCTGCTGCACCCCGATGACCGCGGGCTGGTGCGCCAGACGCTGGCGCAGGTCTACCGCAACAATCAGAACCGGTTTGAATACACCCTGCGCATGCGCCATGCCGAAGGGCATTGGGTCTGGGTGCAATCGCGCGGCCAGGTTCTGCTGCGCCAGCCCGACGGCAGCCCGCGCCTGATGGCGGGCGTGCATATCGACGTGTCGGCGCTGGTCAAGGCCGAACAGCGGCTGGAACGGCTGATCCACGGGGCCAAGGTCGGCACCTGGGAATATGACCGCCGCACGCGGCTGAACCTGATCAATGACCGCTGGGCCGAAATGCTGGGCTACAGCCGCGCCGATCTGGACCCGATGACCCGCGAGAAATGGGTGGCCCTGGTGCATCCGGGCGATTTTCGCCAGATGCAGACCGCCGAGGATCTGGCCTATGCGCGCGGCGAACGCGAGTTCGACTTTCAGTTCCGCCTGAAGCACCGGCTGGGCCATTGGGTCTGGATCCAGTCGCGCGGCGAAGTGGTGCTGTGGGATGCCAGTGCCGTGCCCGTGGTCATGGCCGGGGTGCATCTGGACATCACCGAGGCCAAGGCGCTGGAAATCTCGCTGCTGCGCGAACGTGACACGCTGGCCACGCTGATGGAGGCGTCGATTTCCGGCATTACGGCGGTGGATGCCAAGGGTCGCATCGTCTTTGCCAACCACGAGGCCGAGGCCGTTCTGGGCCGTGCCGGCGATGCCATTGAAGGGCAGGTCTATGACAGCGTGGATTGGGCGATCAGCGATCTGGCCGGTCAGCCGATTCCGGTCGGCGATCTGCCGGTGGCGCAGGTGCTGGCCACGCAAACCACCGTGCGCGACTATCGCCACCTGATCCGCCGCCCTGACGGCGTGCAGCGCGTGCTGTCGGTGAATGCAGCCCCGCTGTCGGCGCCGGGCACCGATCTGGCGGTGGTCTGTTCGGTGATGGACATTACCGACATGGTCGAGGCCGAAGCCGCGCTGCGGGTGGCCATCGTGCGGGCCGAAGCTGCGAACCGGGCAAAATCGGAATTTCTGGCAACGATGAGCCACGAGATCCGCACCCCGCTGAACGGCGTGCTGGGCATGGCCGAAATGCTGGCGGTGCAGCTTGGCGACCCGGAACAGGCCGCGATGGTGCAGGTGATCCGGCAGTCGGGCGAACATCTGCTGGCGGTGATCAACGACATTCTCGATCTGGCCCAGATCGAAAGCGGGCGGCTGGTGCTTGACCCAGGCCCGTTGCGCCCGTCGGAACTGGCCGCCCGGATCGACGGGCTGCACGGGCTGGCCGCGCGCGACAAGGGCATATCGCTGGAGGTGGAGGCCGCGACCGGCTCCTCGGACTGGCGGATGGGCGATGCCAAGCGGCTGATGCAGATTTTGCACAATCTGGTCGGCAATGCGGTGAAATTCACCCACAAGGGCCGGGTGCGCCTGCGGGTGATGGTCAGCGGTGCCGATGTGATCTTCGAGGTCACCGATACCGGCATCGGCATGGACCCCGCCCGCATCGACGAGGTGTTCGAGGATTTCATCCAGGGCGAGGCCGGCATCGCCCGACGCTATGGCGGCAACGGGCTTGGCCTGCCGATCACCCGGCGTCTGACCCAGGCCATGGGCGGCACGATCACCCTGCGCAGCGAGGCCGGACACGGGCTGCGCGCCGTGGTGATCGTGCCGCTGCCGCTGTTTCAAAGCCGCAATGCGGCGGCGGCGCGCCCGGACAGCCCGCCGTTGCCCAGCCTGCCGCCGCTGCGGGTTCTGGTGGCCGAAGACAACGCCACCAACCGGGTGATCCTGCGCGCCATGCTGGACAGTCTGGGCCTGACCTATGTGCAGGTCACCGATGGCGACGAGGCGGTGGATCAGTGGCAACCGGGCCTGTTCGACCTGTTGCTGTTCGACATCTCGATGCCGCGCAAGGATGGCATCGCCGCCTTGCACGACATTGCCCGCAAGGCGCAGGCCGCAGGCGTGACCCTGCCCCCCGCCCTTGCGGTGACGGCAAATGCGATGACCCACCATGTCGCCGAGTATCTGGCCGCAGGCTTTGCCGCCTGCGTGGCCAAGCCGATGCGGCTGGACGATCTGGCGCAGGCCATCGTCGCCACGCTGCGCGACTGACCCCACCCCCTGATCTTGCAGGCCTGACGGCGCAGTCTGGCAGGTTGCAGTCTGGTGGATTGTTGCCGGATCGTGACCGATTGACGAGGGGCATTTGACCGGTTCTGCCCAAAAACCAATCAAACTCACATTTGGTCACAAAATCTCACATATTCCTTTGACAGGGTGACGCAACGTCGGCACCTTTGATCTGTGGGAAGCGGTCTGGGGCCGTGTCCCCAAGCAGAACCGAAGGTTTGATGTTGGCTGTTTGCAGGCGCGTTGCCCTTCGTGGGCGGGTCGTGATCCCCTCCGGCCCGCCCAAACCTTTTTGCGGCTCGGGCAGGGGGATTGCAGCCTGTGTCCTGCGGTGTCTTTCAGCCTTGCAGCACGATCACGTCGCGCGCCGACAGGCTGATTTCGGCGGCGGACCCCACCGGGGGCGGCGGCTGATCGGCGCGGTTGAAGGTGTCCAGCGCCACCCTTGTCCCCGCGACCGAAGCGCGGACCCGGATCACCGACCCCATGAAATGCACGTCTTCGATGGTGGCGGGCAAGATGATCTCGCGCCCGATGCCGCGGCCCAGATGCACCGCCTCGGGGCGCAGGGCGATGGCAAGACTGTCACCCTTGCGCGCCGCCAGATCGCCCTGCGGCAGGGTCATCGGCACCCCGGCCACCGTCACTTCACCCTTCGTCGCGTCCGTCACCACCGCGTCGAACGTGTTCAGCGTGCCGACGAAATTGGCGACGAACCTGGTGGTGGGGCGGTTGTAGATCTCGAACGGGCTGCCGACCTGTTCGGCGATGCCGCCGTTCATCACCACGATCCGGTCCGAGATTGACAGCGCCTCTTCCTGATCATGGGTCACGAAAATCGCCGTGATGCCCAGTTCGCGCTGAATCTCGCGGATTTCCGTCCGCAAGGACACCCGCACCTTGGCATCCAGCGCCGACAGGGGTTCATCCAGCAACAGCACGCGGGGGCGGGGGGCCAGCGCGCGGGCCAGGGCCACGCGCTGCTGCTGGCCACCAGAAAGCTGGAACGGATAGGACGCGCCCTTGTCGGGCAGGCCGATCATGCGCAGCATTTCGGTGACGCGGCGGTCAGCCTCGTCCCGCGCCACGCCCTTGACCTTCAGGCCAAAGCCCACATTCTGCGCCACGGTCAGGTTCGGGAACAGGGCATAGGCCTGAAACATCATGCCGATGTTGCGCTGGTTGGGGCGCTGTGCGGTGACATCCACCCCGTCAATCCTGATCGCCCCGGTGGAGGGGGCCTCAAACCCGGCCACCATCCGCAGCACGGTTGTCTTGCCACAGCCCGAAGGCCCAAGCAGCGACACGAATTCACCCTTGGCAATACCAAGGTTGAAATCCTTGACCACATGGTTGTTTCCAAAAGATTTTTCCAGATGCGAGATATCAAGGAATGCCATCAGTGTCTCGCTCTTTCGTGTTTGGAAAATCTGGTCACAAGCTGGATCAGCCCCATGCAGGCCCAGGTGATGGCAAAGGCGATCACGGCAAGGGCGGCAGGTTCATAGGCCTTGTTGGCCCCGACAAGCTGGATATAGGGGCCAAAGGCCGGGCGGTTCAGCAGCGCCGCCATGGTGAATTCGCCCAGCACGATGGCAAAGGTCAAAAACGCCCCCGACAGCACGGCAACCAGCACGTTGGGCAGGATGATGCGGCCAAGAATGGTGATCCAGCCCGCGCCAAGGCTTTGCGCGGCCTCGGTCAGGGTGCCGATGTCGATGGTGCGCAGGCCGGTATCGACGGCGCGGTACATGTAGGGCAGGGCCAGCGTGGCATAGCCGAACATCAACAGAATGTTGGTGCCCATGGCAGACCCGGTCAGCGGCAACCAGCTGGAGGTGTTGTAAAGCCGGATATAGCCGAACACGATGACGATGGCCGGCACCACCAGCGGCAGCAGGGTGATGAACTCGACATAAGGCCGCAGCCCCGGCATTTTCAGCCGCACCCAGAACGCGGTCGGCACCACCAGCAGGATGCCAAAGGCGATGGTGAACAGGGCCATCACCACCGAATAGCCAAAGGTCGCCCGGAACGCCGGGTCCCCCAGCACGGACGCATAGGCGTCAAAGGAATAGACCCCGCGCCGCATCGACATCGAAAATTCAGTCATGCCAAACAGCGGCAGCACAAAGATCATCGCGCCGAACAGAAACGCGATCCAGGCGAAAATCTTTATCATTTCAGCCACTTCTCCGACCGGGCGCGCAACCAGATGTAAAGCCCGTTTGCAATGCCGGTAATCACGATCATGCCAAAGGCCAGCGCGTAGCCAAGGTTGGGGTTGCCCAGCACATCGCCGCGGATCTGGCTGAACAGCAGGATCGGCGCGATGTTCAACTGCGGCCCGGCCAGTGCAAAGGCCGTGGCGACCGCACCAAAGGAATTGGCGAACAGCAGCGCAAAGGTGCCCAGCAGGGACGGGAACAGGATCGGCAGCCCGATCATCCGCCAGTATTGCGGCCCCGTGGCCCCCAGCATCGACGCGGCCTCGCGCCATTCGCGCTTCAGCCCGTCCAGCGCAGGGGTGATGATCAGGATCATCAGCGGCACCTGAAAGAACAGGTAGGTGACGATCAGCCCTTGCGACGAGAACAGGTTGAACCCCGCCGCCCGCAGGTTGATGCCAAATTCGGTGCGCAGATAGGCGGTGATCAGCCCCGCAGGGCCGATGGTCGCGATGAACGCAAAGGCCAGCGGCACGCCGGCAAAGTTGGAAGCCACGCCCGAAAACGTCAGCAGCGGCGAGCGGATCGCCTTGGGCAGCCCGCCCAGCACCACCGCCGCCGCCATGGCAAAGCCGATGGCGCAGCCAAGCAGCGCCGACCAGAAGCTGACCCGGATCGACACCCAATAGGCGTTGCGGATGGTGGGCGTGTTCAGATCAAGGATGTTCTGCAAGGTGAACCCGCCACCCGGCGCGCGGAACGCGCCAATGACGATATACAGCGCAGGCAGGATCAGGAACAGAAATGCAAAGGTGAAAAAGGGCACGATGCCAAGCCATTTCGGCGGCTGGAACTGGCGCGCGGTTGCCTTGGGCGTCATGCCTGCGTGTATCCCGTGGATGTGGTCAAGTTGTGAAAGATCGGGCCGGGCCGCATCATGCGCGGACCGGCCCGGTTGGTTCAGGTCTTATTCGACGACGTTCGCGCCGACCACGGTATCCCAGCCAGCCTTCACGGCAGCAGAGTTCGCGTTCACCGCCTCAAGGCTCGGGAACACGGCGGCTTCATAGGCAGCGGCGGGCGGCAGAGCGTCCATCACTTCAGCCGGAATCACGCCGCGCGCGGCCAGATCGTTGAAGCGGATCGGGTGGCAGTAGCCCTTGAGCCAGCCAAGCTGACCTTCGTCGCTGTAGAGGTATTCCATCCATAGTTTCGCGGCATTGGGCTGCGGTGCATAGGCGCTGATCGCCTGCACATAGACCCCTGCCAGAACGGCGTCGGACGGCACGACGACGGTAACCGGCGGGTTGCCGCCCAGTTCGTCACGGGTGGCCAGCGCGTTGTAATCCCACTGGATCACGATGGGCGTGGTGCCCTGTGCCAGCGTGCCCGCCTTGCCGATGACAGGAACGAAGTTGCCAGCGGCATTCAGTTCCTTGAAGAACTCAAGCCCCGCAGCAGCACCAGCTTCGCCCGGTTCTGCACCGCGTGCCATACCGGCCGCCATGATGCCCAGGATCGCCTGGTTCGACGCGCGCGGATCACCGGCAAGGGCAACCTGGCCCGCGTATTCCGGCTTCAGCAGGTCCGCAAACGAGGTCGGCACGTTCGGCACCAGATCGGTGTTCACGGCAAACGACATCACGCCGTAATAGTCGCCGTACCAGTTGCCATCGGCATCCTTGGCGCTGTCCGGGATCGTGTCCCAGGTGGACACTTTGTAAGGCTGAAGCAAGCCTTCGGCCATTGCCGAAGGACCGAACGACAGGCCAACGTCGATCACGTCAGGCGCCTGCGGGCCTTTGTTGTCCTTGTTGGCCTTGATGGCCTCGATCTCATCCGCCGACCCTGCGTCGGGGTTCAGTTCGTTCACGGCGATTTCGGGATACTTGGCCTTGAAGCCGGCGATCACGTCGCCGTAGCCACACCAGCTATACGGCAGGGCGATGGTGGTCAGCGTGCCTTCGGCTTTGGCGGCGGCTTCCAGTTCGGCCATGGATTGCGCCGAGGCGAAGGTCGCGCTCAGCATGGCGGTAACGGATGCCGTCACGCCCAGAATATTGCGAAGTTTCATCAGATCTCTCCCGGTTGATGACTTTGTTGCACCGCTTGTATCGCACTGGCCTCGGGTCGCATCCCGCAAGGGTGCCCCCGTCTGCCCGACCGCGCGTGCGGCTTTTGTAACAGAAAGGTAAAGGCCATGTGACGTTACTTGCAAGCCTGTCTATCGTGGCCGTGTAACAATTTCTTCACAGCAGCAGGGCGTTGAAACTATTTGCTCGCATTTTGCCCGGCTTGGCGGTCCCGAAACGCCTCGTTTCGCCCGCAGGTTGCAAATGCGAAGCCTCAGCGATGATTTGCGCGCGCCCCACCCGCCCCACCCCCGAGTCAGCATCCGGCAATTCCCGCAGAAAAAAACTGTGACCCCCCCAAGGGAAGGGCCACAGCGCGCCGTTCAATGCGTCACCTCAGAAAAACGAGAAATCAGCCGCGGTCAGTTGCGTCGCGGTGGTCAGGCCCGTCAGGCGGATGTTGTAGTCGACCACTGTGTCACCATTCATGTCGATCAGCACCGAATTGCCGAAAATCCGTGCCTCCGAATTGTCGGACCCGCCCGAAAACGCCGCCGAGCCGATATAGGCGAAGGTGCCGACCAGCCCGGTGAAGGCCAGCAGGTCGCCTTCGGCGGCACCGCCCTCGACCGCGTTGAAATCGGTGATGGTGTCATAGATGGTCGAGGACAGGGCGGTGAAGATGAAGGTGTCGGCCCCGGTGCCGCCCGTCATCGTGTCATAGCCCGACCCGGAATCGAGCGTGTCATTGCCGTCCATCCCGAACAACTGGTTCGATCCGATATTGGCGGTGATCCGGTTTGCCAGTTCGTTTCCGGTGGCGTTGCTGTTGGATTGCCCGGTCTGCACCAGCCGTTCCAGATTGGCGGCAAGCGTGTAGGTATAGGCCGTGCGCACTTCGTCCACCCCGCCGGTCGCGGTTTCCACGATCACGTCCAGCGTGCTGTCCCAGACATACACATCGTCGCCGGTGCCGCCCGCCATGCTGTCGCCGCCCGCCCCGCCATCCAGCGTGTCGTTGCCCGCATTGCCGGTCAGCGTGTCATTGCCGGAATAGCCCGACAGCAGGTTCGCGCCCGAATTGCCGGTCAGCATGTCGGCCTCCAGCGTGCCGATCGCGTTGATCGCGGCGGTTCCGGTCAGGACCAGCGACTCGATCCCCGACACCAGCGTAAAGCTGACCGACGATTCGATCCGGTCGATGCCGCCGCCCACCGTGTCTTGCACCCGGTCGCCGATGTCGTCGACCATGTAGAGATCGTCGCCAAGGCCGCCCAGCATGGAATCCGCGCCCGCCCCGCCGTTCAGCGTGTCATTGCCCGCATCGCCCGTCAGCGTGTCATTGCCCGCCTGACCGCGCAGCAGGTTCGCATCGGCATTGCCGATGAGGGCGTTGGCCAGGTCATTGCCGGTGCCATTGACCGCCCCCGCCAGCAGGGTCAGGTTTTCCACATTGGCGGTCAGGGTGTAGCTGACGGCTGACTGCACGCGGTCGGTGCCTTCGTTCAGCAGTTCCACCACCACGTCGCTGCCTGCATCGACGATATACACATCGTTGCCCGCCCCGCCTTCCATCAGGTCGGCCCCGGCGCCGCCATCCAGCGTGTCCAGCCCCAGCCCGCCGTAGAGCGTATCTGCCCCGGCCATGCCGGACAGAATGTTGTTGCCCGACGTGCCGGTGATCACGTTGAGGCCGGCATTGCCGGTGCCGATGCCCGCAGCACCCAGCAGGGTCAGGTTTTCGACGTTCACCGCCAGCGTGTGGGTCACATAGCTTTGCACAAGGTCGGTGCCCTGGGCCGAAACCTCGGTCACGACATCGGTCACCGAGTCGACGACATAGGTGTCGTTGCCCGCCCCGCCGCCCATCGAATCGTTGCCGGACCCGCCGTCCAGCGTGTCATTGCCCGCGTTGCCCAGCAGCGTGTCGTTGTTGGTGCCGCCAAGCAACCTGTTCGCGCCGCCATTGCCTGTCAGCAGGTTGGCCTCGCCATTGCCGGTGCCGTCGATGTTCAGCGCGCCCCCGGTCAGAGTCAGGTTTTCCAGATAGTTGCCCAAGGCATAGGTCATCGAGGCCAGGACCAGATCCATCCCCCCCCCCACGCCTTCGACCAGCACGTCGGTCAGCACGTCGATGGTGTACTGGTCATCGCCAAGACCGCCGATCAGGCTGTCATTGCCGGTGCCGCCGATCAGGCTGTCATTGCCCTCGCCGCCGATCAGGGTGTCATTGCCGTCGCCGCCCTCCAGCCGGTTGGCGGCGATGTTGCCGGTGATCACGTTGGCCGCGGCATTGCCATAGCCGTAGTAGGTGGCGGTGCCGGTCAGGGTCAGGTTTTCAAAGTTCGCGCCAAGCGTATGGGTCAGGGCCGCGATCACCGTATCGGTGCCTTCGCCCGCCGCCTCGACGATCACATCGGCTGCGCTGTCGATCAGATAGCTGTCGTTGCCGATCCCGCCGATCAGGCTGTCGGTGCCCACGCCGCCATCCAGCGTGTCATTGCCCGCCCCGCCATACAGCGTGTCATTGCCTGCCATGCCGAACAGGCCGTTGGCCGACCCGTTGCCATACAGGGTGTTGGTGCTGCCATTGCCGGTGCCGTTGATTGTGTTGGTCCCGGTCTGCACCAGCACTTCGACATTGTTGCCAAGCGTGATGGTCAACCCGGTCGATACGGTGTCATTGCCCTCGGCAGAGGCCTCGGTCACCACATCGGCTGCCTCGCCCACATAGTAGAAATCATCGCCCAGCCCGCCGGTCATCTGGTCGATCCCCAGCCCGCCGTCCAGCGTGTCATTGCCCGCATCGGCGATCAGCGTGTCATTGGCCCCCCAGCCCATCAGCAGGTTCGCGCCGGTGTTGCCACGCAGGATATTGCTGTCATTGGTGCCGGTGCCGTTGATGTTGGCGGTGCCGGTCAGGGTCAGATGTTCGACATTGGACGACAGGGCAAGGGTGATGTCGGAGAATACCTTGTCCAGGCCTTCGCCGAAGAACTCGACCGTGCGGTCGCCGGTCGAGTCGACGTAATACACGTCGTCGCCAAGGCCCCCGCTCATGGAATCGTTGCCGGTGGCGCCGTTCAGCGTGTCGTTGCCGGCATTGGCGCTGATGGTGTCATTGCCCGCCTGTCCGTTCAGCACATTGGCCCCGCTGTTGCCGGCAAGGATGTTGGAAAAGGCGGTGCCGGTGCCATTGATGTTGGCCGATCCCGTCAGGGTCAGATCCTCGACATAGGTGCCAAGCGTGTGGGTGATCGACGAGAACACCGCATCCAGACCGCCGCCGTCCAGTTCCACGATCACGTCGCCGGTGGAATCGATCACATAGACATCGCCATCCGCACCGCCGACCAGACTGTCATTGCCGGCGCCGCCATCCAGCGTGTCCTGCCCGCCAAAGCCGATGAGGGTGTCATTGCCGTCCAGCCCGTAGAGCGCGTTGTTGCCCCGGTTGCTGGTCGACCCGAACACCCCCGAATTGCCGGTCAGCAGGTTGTTCAGGGTGTTCCCCGTCAGCCCCACGTTCAGCGTGCTGGTCAGGGTCATGTTCTCGATGCCCGCCGTCGCGGTGTAGGTCACGGCGGTCAGCACCAGGTCCGTGCCGCTGCCGGTGGATTCGTCGGTCACATCGTCGACGGAATCGATCTGGTAGGTGTCGTTGCCCGCGCCACCGATCAGGGTGTCGATCCCGGTGCCGCCATAAAGCGTGTCATCCCCCGCCCCGCCCGAAAGGATGCGGTCAAAGATGTCGCCGGTCATCACATCGTTGAAGGCCGACCCGATCACATGTTCAAAATCCCGGATGTAGTCGCCCTCGGCATCGCCGCCGGTGTGCAGCTTCAGCGCAAGGTTGATCTGCACCGCCGCCGCCGAACTGGCATAGGACAGCACGTCAAACCCGTCGCCGCCTTCCAGACTGTCGGCCCCGGCATCGCCGTAGACAGTGTCATTGCCAGTCTCGCCAAAGATGGAATCGTTGCCTGCCCCTCCCGCCAGCACGTCGCTGCCGCTGCCTGCGATCAGCAGGTTGTCGACGCTGTTGCCGGTGATGGTGTCGTTGAAAGCCGACCCGAACACCTGTTCGACGCCGCTGATCACATCCCCCGCCGCCTCGCCGGCGGTGCCGGTGCCGGTGGCAAGGCTGACCGCGATGCCGGCTGCGGCCAGCGAATAGTCGATCATGTCGATGTCATCGCCGCCCGCCAGAGTATCGGACCCGAGGCCCCCCATCAGAGTGTCTTCGTCGGTGCCGCCCTGCAGGTTGTCGTTGCCCGCCGCCCCGATCAGCAGGTTGGCGCTGCTGTCGCCGGTGATGGTGTCGTTGAAGGCGCTGCCGGTGACATATTCGACCCCGCTCAGCACATCGGACGCCGCATCGCCGCCTGCCCCCGCCCCGGTTGTCAGGTTGACGTTCACCGCCGCCGCCGAGGCGCTGTAGATCACCGTGTCGGTCCCCTGCGAGCCGTCGAACGTATCGGCCCCGGCCCCGCCGATGATGGTGTCATTGCCAAGGTCGGCAAAGACATAGTCATTGCCCGCGCCCCCGGTGATCAGGTTTTCGTAGACGCTGCCGTACAGCGTGTCGTTGAAGGCCGACCCGATGGCATTCTCGATGCTGGTCAGCACATCGCCCGCAGCCTCGCCGCCCGACACCACCTGCGTTTCCAGATTGACGTTCACCGCCGCGGTCGACCCGGTATAGGCCACGGTATCGGCGCCATCGCCCCCCGCCAGCACGTCAGCCCCCGCGCCGCCGTTCAGCACATCATCGCCCAGCCCGCCGGTCAGGCTGTCGTTGCCGACGCCGCCGAACAACTGGTTGCCGGCCGCGTCGCCGGTCAGGGTGTCATGCAGGCCCGACCCGATCAGGTTCTCGACGCTGATCAGCACATCACCCGCCGCCTCGCCGCCCGATACAACCCCGGTTTCCAGATTGATGTTCACCGCCACGGTCGAGGCAAGGTAGGTCGCGGTGTCGATCCCGTCGCCGCCCTCGATGCGGTCGGCGTTCAGGCCGCCGTTCAGCAGATCGTCGCCCAGACCGCCCAGCAAGGTGTCATTGCCGCCCGCGCCGATCAGGCTGTCATTGCCCGCCAGCCCGTCGACGATATCCGCGTTGCCTGCGCTGGTCAGCGTGTCGTTGCCCGAGGTGCCTGTGATGGTGGCCATGGTGATATCCGCCCTTGTCCGCAGAGGGCCAAAGCGGCCCGGAATTGGTTACAGTTTGGCGCAAGGGCATAGGGGGGGATTTTGGCCGCAATGCGGCAGTCTTGGGCAGAGATCATGGTAAGCAGGGGCAGGGGCGGCCCCGGCGGGCATGGGGAACCTGTTTCTGCAAGGAAATCGGGGCGCAGCCTCTGAGAACTCCGGCGAACGGACAGGGGCAGGGCGCGCGGGGGGAAAGATCATCCCCCCACCTTATCCCCGCCCCACGAACTCGAACGAAAAGTTGCGTCTGGCACCCTCAGGCGGCGGCGGGAAGGGGCCTGCGCGGCGGATGTGGTCGGTGGCGATGCGGTCCAGATCGGGCGACCCCGACCCGCGGATCACGGTGACCGAGGCCACGGCCCCGTCCCCCCCGATCCTGAACCCCACCACAACCACGCCCTTCGCGGCGGCAGACCGCCGCTTGGTGCCGTTGATCCGCTTCAGCACCAGCCGGTCATAGCTGGCCGCACTGGTCTTGGTCTGCCCCCTGGACCCGGCCTTGGCCTTCTGCGTCGACGGGGCCGAGGCCGATGCGCTGGCCGAGGCTTTGGCCTTTTGCGCGGGCTTTTTCCGGGCGGCGGTTTCTTTGGCAGGGGCTTCTGTCGTCTTCTTTGCCGCCGCTTTCTTGGTGGCGGTCTTTTTGGTCGCGGGCTGTTTGGCCTCTGCCTTGGGTTTGGGCTGCGGTTTGGCCTGCGGCTTTACCTGCGCCACAACCGGCTTTGGCAGGGGCACGAGTGCCGGTTCCGGCGGCGCGTCGGGGGCAATTGCGGGGGCCGCATCGGGCGGGGGCTGGGCAAGGTCGGGCAGCGCGGGGGCCGCCACACTGGGGTCGGCCTCTGCCGGCGCAAGGCTGGCCAGATCGGGTTCGGGCGGGGTCATGTCGGGGGCAGGGGGGGCTGTGCTGTCGGCCTCTGGGGCGGGGTCCGGCACGGCCTGCGCGGCCGGGCTGGGCAGCGGGGCCAGCGTCAGCAGCACGGCCTGTTCCATCTCGCCCTGCCGCCCGTCGGCAGTCTGCGCGTTCAGCACCAGCATCGCGCCCACCGTCAGCGCAAGCGCCGTGGTGGCGCTGGCCGCGACCCAGCCCGCAGCGGCGCGGGGCAGCGAGGTCCGCTGTTCGGGCCAGCTTGCCGCCCGTGACGCCGCCCGTGTCAATGCCCGTGTCATGGCCGGCCGCCCAGGCGCAAAGCCTCGGGCGCGGACCCGAGGCTGAACGCTGCAACAGGCCAGGCAGGCGATGCAGAGGGGAAAGGCTCTGCAAGCACCGGCGCAGGAAGGGGCGACAGGCCGGGCCGCGACCGGCAGGCAGGGCACCCGCCGTCCGCCGTCCGGGCAGGCGGCAGTCCCGCCGCCACCCCGGACCCCGCTGGCCGCGAAGCCAGCCCTGTCGCCCCCGCCGGCCGCAAGGCCAGCCCTGTTACATGCCTGTGGATCACCAGGTATACGCCTTGGCCAGCGTCAGCTTGGCATTGCGTCCCACCGCGTTGTCCTGTGCCAGGTTGTTGCGGTAGGTGGCGTCGAACACGTTGTCGATGCCGAAGTTGACCTCCAGCCCCGCCAGCGCGCCGTCCTGCGGACGCCAGGTCACGAACAGGTCATGCGTGTCATAGGCCTTGCCCGATGTGGTGGCCGAGGCCGTGGTGATCTTGTCGTAATAGCTGGCACGCCAGCCAAGAGTCAGGTTCTGGTCGGGCAGTTTGGCCGCCAGCGTCAGCACCACGTTTTCGGCCGGCGTATCCGCCAGCGTCAGACCGGTGCTGCGGTCCTTGCTGCGCACGTTGGAATAGGCCAGTTGCCCATACCAGCGTTCGGCATCATAGCTGGCCTCAAGTTCGGCCCCCCACAGTTTTGCCGCGTTGATGTTGCTGTAATAGGGCACCGACCCCGGCGTGCCGACCGGCACGATCGGGCGTACCGTGGTGGCGATCATGTTCGTGACATCGTTGTGAAAGGCGGTGGCCTTCAGTTGCAGGCTGTCGCCGTCGCTGAACAGCCCCTCGCGCTGGAAGGTAAAGCCCAGCTCGATGTTCTCGGCCTCTTCCTTTTCCAGGTTGAGGCTGGCGCTGCGCGGAACTGCAATCAGCCCCGGCCCGCGCACGGCGGCGCCTTCGGTCGAATACAGCTCGTCCAGCGTCGGCATGCGTTCGGTGCGGGCGATCGACCCGAACACGGCCCAAGTTTCGTTGATCTTGTACATCGCGGCCAGCTTGGGCGACACGGCGGTATCGGTCTGCGCGCTGCCGCCTGCGGCAAGGGCGGCCGCCCCCGCCGTCTGATCGCCGAAATCGACGCGGATGCCCGGCGTCAGGGTCAAGCGGTCGTTCCAGGTGAATTCGCCCTGCGCGTAGACGCCGGTCTTGCGGTCGGTGCCTTCCGGGTGAAAGGCCAGCGCGCCCACGCGTGACGTGGCGCTGCGCTCCATCTCGGACATCTGCACGCCGACGGTGACGAAACTGTCCCACGACCCGCGCGACAGATCGGCGGTGTTTTCCACCTTCAGCGTGGTGGTCCGATAGCCGAAATCGCCATCGCACAGCACCGACGATTGCCCCGCCGCACAGGACGAGGCCAGCGAGAAGTCGCGCTTGGACACGTCCTTGTTGCTGCGCGACAATTGCACCGTCATGTCCAGCAACGGGTTTGCCGAAAACGCATTGCGATAGGTCAGCGCCACAGTGTCATCGACGATGTCCACATCCGCCGTGCCAAAGAACGCCACTGCAGAACCGCCGGTGCGGGCGACCACGGTGTCATCCAGCGTGGTATCGGTGCGCGACAGCGACAGGGTCAGCGACTGGTCGTCGTTTTCGCCGAACGACCACTTGCCCTTGACCAGACCCGACATGCGGTCGCTGGCCGACCCCGCGAACTCCACGCCCGACCCGTCTTTCTGGTTGTTGGTGGTGCCATAGTTCAGCGCGCCCAGATATTCGGCATTCCCCACCTTCTTGGCAAAGATCACCCCGCTGCGCCCGCCCTTGCCGTTGCTGTCGTAGCCTGCCTTGAACCGCAGCGCGGTGGTCTGGCCTTCGGGAATGAAATCCGAGGCGTCCTTGGTGGTGAAATTCACCACCCCGCCAATCGCCCCCGACCCGTAGAGGGTGGACGAGGCCGGGCCGCGCAGCACTTCGACCCGCTTGTAAAGCTCGATGTCGCTGAAGAACGACCCCATGCGATACTGCTCGAAAAAGCTGGGCGCGCCGTCGACGGTGACGATGATCCGGGCCTCGGAGGCGGTCTGTTCGGTGTTGCCGATGCCGCGGATGTTGAACGCCTGCCCATCGGCCCGCGCCGAGGCCCCGGCCGATTGCACGCCCGGCACGGCCTTGAACAGATCGCCGATGTTGGCGGGCTGGTCGCGGTCCAGATCGTCCTGTTCGATCACCGTCACCGCCTGCGGCGTGTCGAGGGCGACCTTGGCGGTTCCGGCCCCAAGGATGATCCGGCCCAGAAGGGTGAAGAACCCGTCGGACTCTTGCGCCTTTGCGGGGCCAGAGGCCAGGGCTATGATGGCGACGGTAAGAAGAAGCCGCCCCTTTGGGGCAGAAGACATGCGGGCGTTCATTTGCATCCTGTTGATATCGCTGCAGGATGCTGGCCCGGTCATCAATGGCGTGGCTGGCGTGCAGATATTTCTGACTTGATCTGTCAGGAAAAGGTCAATAGATATCCTGATTAATAGAGTCAAGTATACCTTGGCGAAAAATCAGCGCTCCAGCCCCGCAACCGACCCTGTGTTGCCTGCCAGACCCGCGCCCCTTACATGCAAAGGACACCGCGCCATGGCTCACAGCCTCAGCCCGTCGACGATTCGCAGCCTGCGGATCGAAAACCCCAAAGCCCGCGCCCGCGATTTTGCGGAACTGCACGGCATATCCGAGGCGGCCCTAGTCGCGGCCCATCTGGGGCAGGGGGTGACCGCCCTTGCGCCCGCACCCGAAGGGCTGATGCCGCTGGTCAAGGGGCTGGGCGAGGTGATGGCCCTGACGCGCAACACATCTTGCGTGCATGAACGGATCGGGGTGTATGACGGCTTTCACGCAGGCCCGCATGCCCAGATGATCCTGGGCGCGGAAATCGACATGCGGATCTTCCCGTCGCACTGGAAATTCGCCTTCGCGGTGGTGGAGGGGACCGAAGATGGCCCCAAGCGCAGCCTGCAAGTGTTCGACGCGGCGGGCGATGCCGTGCACAAGGTGCATCTGAAGCCTGCCTCCGACGTGGCAGCCTTTGACGCGCTGGTGGCGACGCTGCGGCTGGCGGACCAGTCCCAGACGCTGGACCTTGCCCCGCGCAAACCCACCGACCCGGCCAAGGGCGATGCAGCGGCAGCCGACGATCTGCGCAGCCATTGGGACCGGATGACCGACACCCACCAGTTCATGGGCCTGATGCCGAAGCTCAAGATGAACCGCCTTGGGGCTTACCGCATGGCCGGTGCGCCCTATGTGCGCGCCCTGGCCCCCGAGTCGGTGACGCGGGCGCTGCATGCGGCGGCCAATGATGCGATCCCGCTGATGATTTTCGTGGGCAACGCGGGCTGCATCCAGATCCATGGCGGGCTGATCGAAAAGGTGGTGCCGATGGGACCGTGGATCAACGTGATGGACCCGCGCTTCAACCTGCATCTGCGCGCCGACCATGTGGCCGAGGTCTATTGCGTCAACAAACCCACCGCGCGCGGGGCTGCCATCAGCATCGAGGCGTTTGACGCCGAGGGTGGCCTGATCCTGCAGATCTTCGGCTATCGCAAGGACGCGGCCCCCGATGCGTGGAATGCGCTGACCCTGACCCTGCCGTCGCTTGCGACCGAACCCGCCAAGGTGATGGCATGACCCGCGGCGGTGTGGGCGCGCTGCATCTTGGCCTGACGCTGGCGCTTGGGGTGGCGGCGATCGCGACCTCGGTGCTGGCGGCAGGCAAGCCTGCGCGGATCGTCTCGCTGGGTGGGTCGGTCACCGAAATCGCCGTGGCCCTGGGGGCCGGGGACCGGCTGGTGGGGCGCGATTCCACCTCGACCTTTCCCGAAACCATCCTGACCCTGCCCGAGGTCGGCTATATCCGCGCGCTGTCGCCCGAAGGGGTGCTGTCGCTGGCCCCCGATCTGATCGTGGCCGAACAGGACGCAGGCCCGCCCGAGGCCGTCGGCGTGCTGACCGCCGCAGGCGTGCCCTTCGCCATCATGCCCGACGATCCGTCGCCGCAGGGCGTGCTGGCCAAGATCACCGCCGTCGCGAGCGCCCTGGGCGAAGATCAGGCCGGGGCCGATCTGGTGGCGCAGGTGTCGGCTGGCCTCGATCAGGCACAGGCCCGTGCCGATGCGGTGACCACCCCGAAAAAGGTGCTGTTCGTGCTGTCGCTGCAAGGCGGGCGGATCATGGCGGGCGGGGCGGGGTCTTCTGCCGAAGGGATCATCGCGCTTGCAGGCGGGGTGAACGCCGCGACCGGCTTTGACGGCTACAAGCAGATGACGGATGAAGCCGTGATCGCCGCCGCCCCCGATGCCATCGTGATGATGGACCGCGAGGGGGATCTGGCCATCAGCAACGACGATGTGCTGGCAAATCCGGCGCTTGCCACCACGCCGGCGGCGCTGTCGGGCAAGATCATCCGCATGAACGGCTCGCTTCTGCTGGGCTTTGGTCCCCGCACGCCCGAGGCCGCAAGGCTGCTGTATGACGCGCTTTACGGCGCGCAGGGCTGACCCATGGTGGCGCTTCCCAACCTGGCCGCCATGGCCCCCCGCACGGAGGATGGCGACCGCACCCTGCGCGCCCGCCGCGCGACGGGCTGGCTGCTGGCGGCGCTGATCCTGACTTCGGTGCTGTCGATCGGCACCGGGGCTGCGGGCGTGTCGCTGCCCACCATCCTGACCGCGATCCTTGGCGGCGAAGGCCTGTCGACCCGCGATGCCGTGATCTTGCTGGACATCCGCCTGCCGCGCCTGAGCATGGGCCTGCTGATCGGGGCTGCCCTGGCGGTTTCCGGCGCGCTGATGCAGGGGCTGTTCCGCAACCCGCTGGCCGACCCCGGCACGGTGGGGGTGGGGGCCGGGGCCAGCCTTGGGGCGGTCACGGCCATCGTTCTGGGCGGTACTTTGCCCTTTGGCATCGGGGCGGCACAGGGCGGGCATCTGGTGTCGGTGCTGGCCTTTGGCGGCGGGTGGGTGGTGACGCTGGTGCTGTACCGCATCGCCACACGGGGCGGGCAAACGTCGGTGGCAACCATGCTGCTGGCGGGCATTGCGCTGGCGGCCCTCGCGATGGCGCTGACGGGGATCATGATTTTCCTCGCCGACGACCGCCAGTTGCGCGATCTGACCTTCTGGGGGCTGGGGTCGCTGGCGGGGGCAAGCTGGGCCAAGATCCTTGCCGCCACCCCGCTGATCCTGCCCGTGCTGATCGGCGCACCCCTGCTGGCGCGGGGCCTGAACGGGCTGGCCCTGGGCGAGGCGCAGGCCGCCCACATGGGCGTGCCGGTGGAACGCATCAAGCGGCTGGCCGTGCTGGGCGTGGCCGCGGCGACGGGGGCTGCGGTGGCGGTGTCGGGGGGGATCGGCTTTGTCGGCATCGTGGTGCCGCATCTGCTGCGGCTGGCGACCGGGCCGGATCACCGGCCCCTGCTGCCCAACGCGGCGCTGCTTGGCGCAACCCTGCTGATCTGCGCCGACATGATCGCGCGCAGCATCGTGGCCCCGGCGGAACTGCCCATCGGCATCATCACCGCGGCGCTTGGCGCGCCGGTGTTCTTGTGGATCTTGCTGCGCGGACGCGGCCTTGCGGGGATATGACCCATGCTGACCACCACTGGCCTGAGCGCTGCCCTGGGCGGCAAACCCGTGCTGCGCGACATCGGCTTTGCCGCCCGACCGGGGCAGGTGACGGCCATCGTGGGACCGAACGGGTCGGGCAAGACCACTCTGCTGCGGGCGCTGACGGGCGATCTGCGCTATGCGGGGTCGGCGGTTCTGAACGGGGTCGAGGTGGCGGGCGCCAAGCCCGTGGCCCTTGCCGCCATCCGCGCCGTGCTGTCGCAATCCACCCAACTGGCGTTTCCCTTCACCGTGCTGGAGGTGGTCCGGCTGGGCCTGCTGTCCGGCGTGCAGACCGCCGCTCATGCTGCCAACCTGCCGCAGCAGGCCTTGTCCGAGGTGGGGCTTGACGGCTATGCCGGACGCAATTTTCAGGAACTGTCGGGCGGCGAACAGGCCCGCGTCCATCTGGCCCGCGTGCTGGTGCAGGTCTGGCACCCGGTCGGCCCGGCAGGCCCGCGCTGGCTGTTTCTGGATGAACCCGTGGCCAGTCTGGACATCGGCCATCAGTTGCAGGTCATGCGCCTTGCCCGCCGCTTTGCCGATGCGGGGGGCGGGGTGGTCGCGGTGATGCACGATCTGAACCTGACCGCCATGTTTGCCGCCCATGTGGCGCTGCTGTCGCAGGGCAGGCTGGCGGCACAAGGCCGGCCCGAGGATGTGCTGACCGACGCGCGCCTGTCGGCGGCCTATGGCTGCCGGCTGCGGGTCAATACCGCCCCCGTGCAGGGCCAGTGGATCTTGCCGCAGGCGGCCATGGCATAGGGTCGGGCAGGACGTCGGGACCGTCAATTCTGTTGCTGCCCGCAAAGGTCTTGGTGGTGAATGCCTGCCCCCCACTCTGCCGCACCCCCGTCGCCCGCGCTGTTCCCAAGGTAACCCCGGTGCCGCCACGGTTGCGCGACCGTGGCGCGCGCTTTAGGGTTTTCCCACCCGAACCATGATGGCCGCACCCGATGATGCAGACCGACACCCCAAAGCCGGCCTTCTGGCGGTCATTCGCCCTGTTTGAAGGCGCTGACAACGCCACCCTGACCCGCCTTGCCGCAGCGGCGATCCGCCGGGACTGGCCCGCAGGCGCATTGCTGTTTCAGCGCGGCGACGAAGGCGATTATCTGGTGGCGATCCGCACCGGCCGCGTGCGGCTGTCGCTTGGGTCGGCGCAGGGGCGCGAGCTGACGCTGCGCCATGCCGCCCCCGGCGATCTGCTAGGCGAACTCGCGCTGTTCGACGCGGCGCCCCGGTCTGCCGATGCGGTGGCGGCGGTGGCGACCAGCGGCTATGTGCTGCACCGGGCGGACTTTCTGGCGCTGGCGGCGCAATCGCCCGCGCTGATGCAATCGGTCACCCGCCATCTGTGCACCCGTTTGCGGGAAACCACCGACCAGCTGGAAGGGATCGCCCTCTATCCGCTTGACGCCCGGCTGGCGCGGTTCTTGCTGTTCACGCTGCGCCAGATCCACGGCGACGACATTCCGCCCGACCCCAGCCTGCGGCTGGACATCACCCAGGGCGAGCTTGCCGCCGTGCTGGGCGCCAGCCGCCCCAAGGTGAACCGCGCCTTGCAGGCGCTGCGCGATGCCGGGGCGGTGGTGCGGCAGGACGAGGGGCTGCGCTGCCATGTCGAGCGGCTGACGCGGCTGGCCGAGCCGTTGGCCGAATGACAGCCGCCGTCCGTCCCGTCAGGCTGTGGTTGCAGGCGGCGGTGGCGGGGCTGACGCTGGTGCTGGCGGCGGTGGTCTGGGCACCGCCCGCATGGCTGGCGCTGGAACAGGAACAGCTGTTCGACCGCCTGCTGGCCACCCTGCCGGTGCCGGCCGACCCCGGCCTGCGTGTCGTCGATATTGGCGCGGTGGATGAGGCGGGCGCCCCCTGGACCCGCGCCAGCACGGCGCGACTGGTGCAGAAACTGGCCGAGGCCCGACCCGCCATCATCGGCTTTGACATCCTGTTTTCCGGCGATTGCGAGGCAGGCGCAACAGAAGTGTTGGCCGGGGCGGTGCAGGCGTCGCCTGTGGTTCTTGGATTTCTTGTCAGCAGTATCAGCACATTGCCGCCATATCCTAATCCTGCGTCTGAACTGTCTGCCCCCGACATGTGGCAGGCCGCGGGGGCAGAGGCTGCCTGTCCCGCCCTGTTGCGCGCCAGTGTTGCTGCGGCGTCAATGTCGCTTCTGGGCGACAGCGATGCCCGTATCCGCCGGGTGCCCGCCCTGGTGCAGGTGGCGGGGCGGGCCTATCCGACGCTTGCCCTGCGGCTGGTGCAACTCGCGCGGCCCGACCTTGCGCCTCCGCCGCTTGACCGGTTCGGGCAGGTGCGGTTTCTGCCCTCGCCCCCGGCGGTCTGGGGCCAGCGCACAGTGGCCGCGGCAGACCTGCTGTCGGGCACGGCGGATCTTGCGGCGATGCGGGGGGGCATCGTGCTGGTCGGGTCCAGCCTGCCCAGCCGGGGGGGCTTGCGCGCGACGCAGGCCAGCCCGGTGCATCCGTCGGTGCAGATTCATGCCGATCTGGTGCAGGGGCTGCTGGCCGCCCGTCTGCCGCTGCGCCCGGCGCAGGCGGCGCTGTGGGAGGCGGGCTTTGTGGGGCTGGCGGGTGGGACGGTGCTGGTGCTGCTGCGGCTGCTGACGGCGGTGCCGATGCTGGGGGTGATGCTGGGGGTGGCGGGGCTGTGGTCGGCGCTGTGCCTTGCGCTGCTGCTGCGCGGGGCTGTGCTGATCGATCCGGCCATTCCGGCGATTGCGGCGCTGTTCGTGGCGCTGCTGGCGCTGATCGGGCAGGCGGCGGCCAGCGCGCGGGCCGAGGCCGCCCTGCGCGCCCGGATGGCGCAGGTGCTGCCCGCCGCTGTGGTCGCGCGGATTGCGGCCACGCCGGGCCTGCTGCGCCTGAAGGGGGAATCGCGGGTGATCACCGCGCTGTTCACGGACATAGAAGGCTTCAGCCTGACCACCCACCAGATGCCGCCCGAGGCGCTGGTGGCGCTGCTGGACCGCTATTTCACCCTGATCACCGCGATTGCCCTGCGCCACGGGGCGATGATCGACAAGATCGTGGGCGACGGGTTGCTGGCGCTGTTCAACGCGCCGCTGGACCAGCCCGGCCATGTCGATGCCGCCCTGGCCTGTGCCGCCGAGATGCTGGCCGCCACCGAAAGGTTGCGGCTGGAACCTGATCTGGGCGGGCCGTTGGGGCGGACGCGGATCGGCATAGAATGTGGCCCGGCCATTCTGGGTGATGTGGGGTCAGGCTTGCGGATCGACTACACCGCGCATGGCGATGCGATCAATCTGGCGTCCCGGTTGCAGGGGGTGAACAAGACGCTTGGCACCGCGATCTGCGTGGGTCCGGGGGCGGCGGCGCTGGCGCATAGCCCCCTGCGCCCGTTGGGCACGGTCGAGGTGCGCAGTTTCGGTCCGTTGCAACTGTATACCTTGCCCTGAGCCGCCCTACAGCCCGACGCTGGCAAAAGCCGCAGCAATCCGGGCGGCGCCCCATCTGACCACCTCGCCCGGCGGATCGCCCGGCAGCGCAATGTCGACGCCCTCGCCCGCGCCAAGCCTGCGGCTGACGCCCGCGGCCTGCACCGTCACCGCCCCCCGGTCCACGAACACCGCAAAGACGCCCTTGCCGGGGCCTGCGAAAAACCGGGTGCCGCGCACGCCGATCTGGGCAAAAGTGGTGCGGATGGTCAGTTCGACCTGCGGCAGATCATCGGGGCGGTCAAAGGCCATCGCCCCGCCAAGCGTGATCAGCCCGCCGATGTCGGCGACGAATCTGTCAATCTCTATATGGCTTTGCGGGCCGAGGTTGATCTGGGTTGCGGTGTTCAGCAGCAGTTCGGCAAAGCCGTCATCCGCCGTGCGCACCACATCGCGTTCGTACAGCAGCGCCCCCGGCCTCAGCGGCGTAATCTGACTGCCATGTTCCAGCAGGCTGCCGCCCCGAGCCGCGACCGAGACGCCGATTTCCTCGGCCGCGCGGGCGGGCGCTGCGGTCAGGACCAGCGGCAGGCTGGCAAGGATGTGGCGGCGGGTCAGCATCGGATCACCCCTCATCTGGTTGCGCAATCAGCGCGCAATCGGGGGCTGGTGTCAATCGACGCCGTGGCCGCGCAACCAGTCGTCGATGATCGCCCGATGGCGTGCGCCGTCAAAGCTGGGAAAATGCCCGCCATGCACCACCCGCACCGGCAGATCGCGCAGGCGGCGCATCGAGCCGACGTAATCGGCGGCGTCGGAATGATAGGTGTCCTCGATCAGCGGGCCGTCATAGGTGATGTCGCCGGAAAACAGGATGCCGGTCGCAGCCTCCCACAACGCGATGCCACCGGGGGAATGGCCGGGGGTGTGGATCACCTCGAAATGCCGGTCGCCCAGATCGATCACGTCCCGGTCGTGCAACAGGCGGGTGGCGGGGGCGGATGTCACGGCATAGGTGGCCGATTGATACGGGGCGGGGGGCATCTGCGTGAAAATCCCGTCCGTCGCATAGGGATCGGCAAGGGTATTGGCGCGGGTGGGCTGGGACAGCAGGTCGGCCTCGGCGGCATGGCAGAGCCGGCAGGGAAACTCGAAGTGGCTGCCGATATGGTCGAAATGGGTATGGCTGGCCACCGCGTCCAGCGGGCGTTCGGTCACCAGCGGCACCCAGTCGCGCAGACTGACCACCCCCATGCCGCTGTCCACCAGCATGTCCCGGTCGCGGCCCCTTACGTGCCAGATGTTGCAGCGATAAAACTCAAGGATATGCGGCTCGTCGATCCACGTCACGCCGTCCGCAAGCTTGCGCTGGCGATACCAGTTCTGGGGCAGGGCGCGCATCATGCGGACAACAAGGTGGCAGAGGTGGCGAACAGATCGACCGTGCTGCCAATGGCGGGATGCCCCGATTGCGGCAGATGGGCGGTCAGCGCCATGTCGGGGGCGGCAAGGGGCGCAAAGTGGCAGCGGAAATGGGTGCCAAAGAACGCAGCCTCGGTCAGCCTGGCGGGGCCAAGGGCAATATCGCCCGCAAGCCCGGTGTTTTCGGGCCGCAGGCACAGGGTCTGCGGGCCTTTGGCGGTGCTGCCAAGGGGCAGGGGACCAAGCGGTGTGTCAATGCCGGTGCCGTTCGGGGTGGCGGGGATCAGGTTGATCTCGCCCATGAAACTGGCGGAAAACAGGCTGGCGGGGGTCAGGTAGACCTTCTGTGGCGGGCCGACATCCTCGATCTTTCCTGCATTCATCACCACGATGCGGTCGGCAATCGCCATCGCCTCCTCTTGATCATGGGTCACATGCACAAAGGTCGTGCCCACCCGGCGCTGGATCGCCTTCAGCTCATCCTGCATCTGGCGGCGCAGCTTCAGATCCAAGGCACCAAGCGGTTCGTCCAGCAGCAATACCGCCGGGTCCACCGCCAGAGCGCGGGCCAAGGCCACCCGCTGACGCTGACCGCCCGACAATTCATGCGGGCGGGCCGTGGCTTTGGCGGCCAGGCCGACCATATCCAGCATTTCCATGGCGCGGGCATTGCGCACGGGCCTAGATTGCCCCCGCATCCGCAGCCCGAACCCCACGTTGTCCAGCAGCGACATATGTGGGAACAGGGCATAGTCCTGAAACATCGTCGTCGTGGGCCGGTCCTTGGGCGATACATGCGTCATGTCGCGCCCGTTGATCCAGACCGACCCCTGACCCGGTTGCACAAAGCCCCCCAGGATCGACAGCAAGGTGGTCTTGCCGCAGCCCGATGGCCCCAGCAACACGATGAACTCGCCCGCCGCGATGGTCAGGTCGATCGCGGTCAGCGCCTGATGGGTGCCAAAGCGGTGGCTGACCCCGCGAATATCGACGCCTGCCGTCATGCCTTGGCCTTTCGCAATACGAATAGTTCCATCGCCACCACCCCCACGACGGATACCAGAAACACCAAAGACCCGATGGCATTGGTGGCGGGCGACAGGCCCGACCGCAGCATCGACCAGATTTCCACCGGCAGCGTCACCTCGAACCGGGTCAGCAGGAACGCGATGATGAATTCATCCCAACTGAAGGTCACGCTCAGGAAATACGCGGCCAGCAGCGGCGGGGCCAGCATCGGCACCGAAATCAGCCACAGCACCCGCGCCTCGGACGCGCCCAGATCGCGGGCGGCGCGTTCGGCGCTGATGTGATGGTCGCCCATGGCGGCATAGGCGATGGCAAAGCACAGCGGCAGGTTGATCACCACATGGCCGATGCCAGTGGCCCAGAGCGACGGTCCAAGGCCGATGCGGTTGAACAGGGTCAGCAGGCCAAGGGCGATGATCAGGTAGGATACCGTCATCGGCGCAATCAGCAGCCCCCGCATCAGGACCGACCCCGGCAAGCGGTGCCGCGCCAGCGCATGCGCCGCCAGAAAGCCCAGAACCAGGGCGATGGCCGAGGACACCAGCGCCAGCACCAGCGAATTCAGCAACGCCGCCATCAGATCACGGTCGCCCAGAACCTGCGCGTACCATTTCAGCGACGGCCCGTTGAAGGGCGGAACCGGCAGGCGGCCTTCCTGAAAGCTGAACAGGACCAGCACGCCGACGGGCAGGAAGATGAACCCGTAAAGCACCGCCAGATACAGATAACTCAACGCGCGCATGTCACACCCGGTCCAGCCGCAGCCAACGCGCGCACGCGAGGTACGCCAGCGTCACCACCCCCATCAGGATCACCGACAGCGCCGAGGCCAGCGGAAAATCCCCCCCCCGCCCCAGTTGCAGCATGATCAGTTGCGGCAGGGTCAGCTCGTTGTTGCCGCCAAGGATTTGCGGCGTGATATAGTCGCCTATGCACAGAACGAAGGTCAGGAAGGCCCCGGTCACCACGCCCGGCAGGGTCAGCGGCAGGATCACGTGCCAAAACGTCCGCAGCGCCCCGGCCCCAAGGTCCGCCGCCGCACGGGCATAGTTGGGCGATAGCTGGATCAGGCTGGAATAGATGGTCAGGGTCAGCAGCATGACAAAGAAATGCACGAAACCGATCACCGTGGCCGACCGTGTGGCGGCAATTTCCAGTGGCTCGGCAATCACCCCCAGCCCCATCAGCGCCGAATTGACCACCCCCTTTTGCCCCAGCACCAGCAGCCACGCATAGGACCGCACCACATAAGAGGTCCAGAACGGCAACACCGCCAGCATCAGCGCCAGCCGTTGGAACCGCGCAGGCACCCGCATGGCGATGATCCACGCCAGAGGGTAAGCCAGCGCCAGCGAGATCACCGTCACCAGTGCTGTGATTTCCAGCGACACCACCAGCCCCTTGACCAGCGAGGGGTCGGTAAAGGCCCGGATGTAATTGTCGGGGAACAGCCCCGGCACGATCACCCGTCCCTCCAGCCGCGACAGGCTGACCGCGATCATCACGCCAAAGGGGGCCAGAAAGAACGCCCCCACCCAGATCAGGGCGGGGGCGATCATCGCATAGGGGCGCAAAGTCGGCATCAGTTCTGCAACATGTCCGTCCACATGTCCTGCATCGCGGTATCTGTGGCGGCATCCGGCACCGGGTAAAGCTGCGTGCGGGCGATGTAATCGGGCTGATTGTCCCACCGCAGCACGGCCTTCTGTTCCGCCGTCAGCGCGTCGCCAGCCTTGGCGTTCGCAGGCATCCCCCAATAGCAGCTAGAGGTCGCAAGCCGGGCCTGACCTTCCGGGCTGGTGATGTATTGCACGAATTTCAGCGCGTCGTCCTTTTTGGTGCTGGCCTCCAGCACCGCAATCGACTGTGCCCACCGAAGGCCCCCCTGTTTCGGGATCGTCCAGTCCAGATTGGCATTGTCGGCGGCCAGAACGGCCGTCAGCCATTCGCCGCCCCCCACCAGAATATCCACCTCGCCGGTGGCAAGCGCGGTCTGGCTCGCCACCACGTCGGACACCAGCTTGGACGCGGCTTTCAGCTTCATCAGCGGTTCCTTGATGCCCGCCAGGGCACCCGCCGACAGATCCTTGGTCGCCACCCCGGCACCAAGACCGACCAGACCCAGAACCGGCAGGTAATAGTCGTAAATCGCGATCCGCCCGTCATATTTGCCCGAGGTCAGCGCCGCCATATCCTCCATGTCAGCCGGATCGACCTTGGTCTTGTCAAAGGCGATGGTGTTGTAGCCGAATTTTTCGGTCACGGCATAAGTCTTGCCGTCGCGGGTGTTGTTGTCGGCCATCACCAGATCGGGAAAGAAATCTGCCGTGGGCAGCGCATCGGCGGGCAGTTCGGCCAGCAGGCCCGCATCCACCGCCCGGCCCACATCGACCCCGTCGATCACCATGACATCCCAGTCGCCGGGCTGCGACTGTTCCAGAATGGCAAGGCCCGCCGCGGTGCCTTCATATTCCTTGAGGTTCACCTTGATGCCGGATGCGGCCTCGAACGGCGCGATCAGTGCAGGATCGGCATGGTCGCACCAGACCAGCGCGTTGATTTCCTGCGCCGCGGCGGTCTGGGCAAAGCCGGCCATCAGGGCCAGAACAGAGGTGAAGGTCTTGGTCATGCAGCGTCTCCCGTTCTTGTTTCAGTTTCAAGCCTTTGCCAGACGATGTTCCACCACGGGCGGCAACACGCACAGCATTTCATACAGCAGGTTCGCCGCCACCAGCGCCGTGGTCCCGGCCATGTCATAGGGGGGCGACACCTCGACCAGATCGCAGCCTACCAGATTAAGTCCGGCACAGCCGCGAATAATCTCGATCCCCTGCCAGATCGTCAGCCCGCCGATTTCCTGCGTGCCGGTGCCGGGGGCAAAGGCGGGGTCCAGACTGTCGATGTCATAGGAAAGATAGCAGGGCACATCGCCGATCTGCGACCGGATGCCCGCCATCAGCGGCGCCAGAGAGCGGTTCCAGCAATCCTCGGCCTGCACCACCGTCCAGCCATTGCGGCGGCCCCAGTCGAAATCATCGGGCGAATAGCCGGTGCCGCGCAGGCCGATCTGGAACACCTTGTCGTTTTGCAGGCACCCATCCTCGAAGGCGCGGCGGAACGGGGTGCCATGGGCGATCCTTTCGCCAAACATGGTGTCGTTGACATCGGCATGGGCATCGACATGGATCAGCGCGACCGGGCCATGCCTTGCCGCAATCGCGCGCAGGATGGGCCAGGTCAGCGTGTGATCGCCGCCAAGCGTCAGGGGGATGCAGCCGGTTGCCAGAATGTCGTGATAGGCGGCGGTGATGATGTCGACCGAGGCCTTCAGATCAAAGGTGTTGATCGCCACATCGCCGATGTCGGCCACCTGCATCGCCTCGAACGGGGCAGCGCCGGTGGCCATGTTATAGGGGCGCAACATGCGGGATTCGTCGCGGATCTGCCGGGGACCAAGCCGGGTGCCGGGGCGGTTCGATGTGCCGACATCCATGGGGATGCCGACGAAACAGGCGTCCAGCCCCTGCGCATCGGCCGCCGAAGGCAGGCGCATCATGGTGGCCGGGCCTCCAAAGCGGGGCATGTCATTGCCGCCAAGCGGCTGGTTGAAACGGGGGGTGTCGCTCACGGGGCAGGGCTTTCCGGTCTGGGGTTCTCACGGGGTGCCGCGTCAGTCTGGGGCAGGAAAACCGCGATATACATACCTGTCTGATGATGCTTACATCAGCATATCTCACGGTATCGCCGCAACCCCCTGTGTCTCGCGCAGCACGCGCAGAAAGGCCGACACCATCGGGGGGATGGCGGCATCGCGGCGGGTGACAAGATCAAAGGTGCAGCGATAGGTGATGGCACTTGGGTTCAGCGCCCGCAGCCGCCCGGCCTGCACCCAAGGGGCTGCGTAATGGTCGGGCAGAAAGCCCAGATAGGCCCCGCTGAGCACCAGAACAAGCTGCGGTTCGATCTGATAGACCAGCGCGCCGATGTTCTCGAACCCCAGATTGCGCACGAACTCCTCGCGCCAATAGCCCCGGCTGACGATCACCTGCGCCCGCAATGCCCGCAGCGACAGCCGGGGCTCGGCGGCATCGAACAGCGGGTGGCCCTCGGCGCAATACAGGCTGTGGCGTTCGACATACAAAGGCTCATAGCGCAAGCCCGCGATCTTGTGAGGAAAACTGCCGACACCCAGATGCCGGTCGCCGCTGCGCACGCGGGCCTGCAACACCTGCGGCGGGTCTTCGGTGATCTCGATGGTCACCGCATTGGGGGCCGATTTGAACCGGGCAATCGCCTCTGCCAGCCGCATGGCCGGGTCGGTCACGATGCTGTCCACGAGGCCGATCTTCAACTGCCCCACCAGATGCGATTTCAACTGCCCCACATCCAGCGCGAAATCGTCCAACCCCCGGAACAGCCGCCGGGCGGCATCCAGCACGATCTGCCCCTGTTCGGTCAGGGCAAACCCCTCACGCCCGCGGCTGCACAGCTTGACGCCCAGCCGGTCCTCCAGCGCGCGGATATGGGTGGAAATGGTCGAGGCCCCGATGTTCAGTTCCGCCTGCGCCGCCGCAAACCCGCCATGCCGCACGACCGCATCAAACACCCGCAATACTGTAAGGTCCGTCCCCGCCGCCTGCATGCTACCCCCTGCACATTTGACGACAGTTTATCTAAAATTTGCTTTCATACTGGCACAAATATCCCACTAGGGGTCCGGGGGATGTGAAATCCCCCGGCGCTTTCCGCCAAACCAACGCTTCAGACCGAAACCACCGACCGCAGCGCGTCGCGGCTAAAACTGTCCTTCGGCCCGTGATGCGCCACCGCCCCGCGCCGCAGCACATAGAAATGGTCGGCCAACCCATAGGCAAAGTCGAAATACTGTTCCACCAGCACGATGGCCATGTCGCCCTTGCCCTTCAGATACTCGATCACCCGGCCGATCTGCTGGATGATGTTGGGCTGGATGCCTTCGGTCGGTTCGTCCAGCAGCAGCACCTTGGGGCGCATGATCATCGCCCGCGCAATGGCAAGCTGCTGTTGCTGACCGCCCGAAAGATCGCCGCCCCGGCGGTGGGTCATGTCGCGCAGGACCGGGAACAGGTCATAAACCTCATCGGGGATGCGGTGGTCCGCCTTTGGCAGCACCGAAAACGCGGTTTCCAGATTGTCGCGCACGGTCAGCAGCGGAAAGATCATCCGGCCTTGCGGCACCACCGACAGCCCGCGCCGGGCCATGTGTTGCGGGCGCAGGACGGGCAGCGACTCGCCATCCAGTTCCACCGACCCGCCCGAGCGCGGATGCGTGCCGGCCAGCGCCTTGAGGAAGCTGGTCTTGCCCACCCCATTGGTGCCCATGATGCAGGTCACGGCGCCGGCTTTGGCTTCAAAGTCAATGCCATGCAGGATCTGGCTGCCGCCGTAATGCAGGGTCAGGCCTTTTGTGCGGATCATCAGCCTCTCCCCAGATAGACGTTGATCACATCCTGATTTTTGGTCACATGGTCCAGTGACCCTTCGGCCAGAACCGATCCTTCGTGCAGCACTGTCACCCGGCAGTTCAGGCGGCGCACGAATTCCATGTCATGTTCCACCACCACCACGGCGCGGGTACGGGCGATGTCAACCAGCAGGGCCGTCGTCTGTTCCCGTTCTGCCAGCGTCATGCCGGCCGCGGGTTCATCGACCAGCAACAGCCGCGGCTCCTGCGCCAGCAGCATCGCGATCTCCAGCCATTGCTTTTGGCCGTGGCTCAGTTCTCCCGATTTGCGGGGCAGGGCGTCGCCAAGCCCCACTTGGCCCGCCAGGGCCTGCACCCGTGTCCGGTCGGCGGGGGCAGGCCGCCAGGGCAGCACCGCCCATGGGCTGCGCGGCGCTTTCAGCGCAAGGGTCAGGTTTTCCTCGACCGTCTGATCCTCGAACACCGTCGGGCGCTGAAATTTGCGGCCCACGCCTGCGCGGGCGATCTGGGCCTCGGACAGTTTCAGCAAGGAAATGGATTTCTCGCCAAAGGTCACGGTGCCGGAATTGGGGCGGGTCTTGCCGGTGACGATGTCCATGAAGGTGGATTTGCCCGCGCCATTGGGGCCGATGATCGCGCGCAGTTCCGCAGCGCCGATGGTGAAGGACAGGTTGTTGATGGCGCGAAAGCCGTCAAAGGTGACGGACACGCCGGACACTTCCAGAATGGCACTCATTCCAGCGCCTCCTTTTCCTGCAAGGAACCGTCATCAGGCCCCAGGGCTGCACCCTTGCGGTCAGGCGCGTGCAGGCCCTGAAAGCGGTCGAACAACCCGCCGATGCCCTTGGGCGCAAACAGGGTGACGCAGACGAAGGCAAGGCCCAGCAGGACCAGCCACCAGTCCACCCAGTTGATGGTGTAGAAGCCGAGGTTGATCTGGGGCGCGCGGCCCCCGGTGAACCACGACGACAGCAGCGACACGAAGGCCGCTCCGATAACCGCCCCGTACAGCCGCCCCCGCCCGCCGATGGCGACCCAGACGGCAAGGTAGATAGAGGCAATAGGGGCCAGTTCGGCAGGGTTGATGATGCCCGCCTGCGGGTAGTAAAGCGCCCCCCCGATGGCCGCGATGATGGCGGTCAGGGTGAAGATGAACAGCTTGTAGCCTTCCACCGAATAGCCAAGGAAGCGCACCCGCGCCTCGTCATCCCGGATGGCGCGGATGACCGACCCGAACTTGCCCGACACCACCCACGAGAGGCCAAGATAGGCCGCGCCCAGGGCAAAAGCCGAGGCCCAGAAGAACCACAGCGACACCGCATCCTGCGCGGTATCGGCCAGCCCCGGCAGGTTCTGCAGGCCCGACAACCCGTTGTTGCCGCGCAGGCCAGAATCGTTCTGGAACAGGTAAAGGGCTAGGGCCAGCGTCATGGCCTGCGTCAGGATCGACAGATACACCCCCGTCACACGGGCACGAAACGCCAGCCAGCCGAACAACCCCGCCAGCAACCCCGGCACCACCACCACGGCGGCCAGTTGCAGCGGCAGCGAATGGGCAAAGGCCCAGATCGGCGGAAAATCCGACGCGCCGACCACGCCGAAGATTTGCGTGGCGATGCCCTGGCGCACTTCTTCGGGGGTGGCGGGCAAGGCGCCCTGTTGCAGGGCTGCGACCACGATTTCCTCGGTGCGCGCATACATCAGCCACATGCCGATGGCATAGCCACCGATGGCAAAGAATGCCATGTGGCCAAGCGACAGGATACCCGCATAGCCCCAGATCAGGTCCATCGCCAGGGCCACCAGCGCAAGGCACAGGGTCTTGCCAAGGGTCTTGACGAACGAGGTCGAGACGATGCCCGCGCCATAGCCTTCGGACAGCACGGTCACCAGCAGGGTGAACAGCGCGAGGAGGGCAAGGAAGATCAGGACAGAGGGGTTTTTGGCAAGAAATCCTCGGGTCATTGCGCGGCCCCTTTCGTCGGAGCGGGGGGTTCATACCCCCACGCAACATTGCAGGGCAATGTTGCTTCCCCCGTGGGATATTTCTGGCCAGAATATACGGGGTGAGGCATGGTCAATCTCCTGCCGCGCGGCCCTTGAGGGCGATGATGCCACGCGGGCGGAACTGGATGAACAGGATGATGAACAGGATCATGTAAGTCTGGGCGGCAAGGGTGTTCGAGGGGTTCAGGAACTCGATCATCTTTTGCACGCCGCCGATCATGGTGGCCCCGGCCAGCGCGCCCCAGATGTTGCCGACCCCGCCGACCACCACGGTCATGAAGGATTGCACGATGTAGTCGGACCCAAGCTCGGACGTGACCTTGGCGAACAGGCCGATGGCGACCCCCGCAATACCCGCGATGCCGGACCCGAGGCCGAAGGTCAGCATGTTGATGCGGTCCGGGTTGATGCCCATGCTGGCCGCCATGGTCGGGTTCTGCGTCACGGCGCGAACCTCCAGCCCAAGGCGGGTGCGCTTCATCAGATAAAGGAAGAAGCCGAGGAACAGCAGGGCGAGAAAGAAGATCGCGATGCGGATATAGCTGATCGACACCACATCGTTCAGCACCCACGCGCCATCCAGCCAGCCCGGCGCGGTCAGGGGGCGGGCCTGGGTGCCGAAGATGTTCTTGAACAGCTGTTGCAGCGCGATGGAAATGCCGAAGGTCGCCAGCAGGGTTTCCAGCGGCCGTTTGTACAGGTGACGGATCACCAGCCGCTCCATCGCCACGCCTGCGCCGAAGGTGACGGCAAAGGCCAGCGGCAGGGCGATGACGATGGCAAGGGTATAGTCGGGCACGAACAGTTGCACCACATAGCCGGTGTAGGCCCCCATGGTGATGAACTCGCCATGCGCCATGTTGATCACGCCCATCACGCCAAAGGTGATGGCAAGGCCGATGGCCGCAAGAAAGTAGATCGACGCCAGCGACAGCCCGTCCAGTGCAAGGTCAGCCGTCTGCATCGCGCCGACCTTCAGCCCGATGGACCCGAGGGCGGCTGCGGCGGCGGTCGTGACGGTGGCGTCGGGTTCGGCGTAAAGGTCGTAGAATTTGTGCGCCTCAACGGCGGCGGTGACTTCATCATCGGTTGCGGCGACGGGGACGGTGCCTGCCACCTCCAGCGCGGTGTAGGCGCGGTTGCGGGCGGTCTGGGTGGCAAGGTCGGCAAGGGCGACGCCGCCCACCATGCCATCGGCCAGATTGGCGGTCAGGGCGGCGCGCTGAGCTTCCACCGTCAGCCGGGCGGGGGCGATGGAGGCTGCAACCAGCAGATCATAAGCCTCGGTTTCCGTCAGATCGCGGCCCGGTGTCAGGGTCTTGGCGACGTTGGACCCAGGCGGCGCATCGCCCGCCGAGGCCACGCGGCGGGTGGCGGTCAGCGGGTTCAGGGCGGCGCGCAGGTCCTGGCCCAGATCGGACCCGAAGCCGTCGATGGCGGCCACGCGGATGACGGGGTCGGGGTCGTATTGCAGGGTCAGCAGGCGTTCAAGTCGCAGCTTCTGCGCCTTCAGGGCGGCGTCGGCCTCAGTGTCGATCGAGGCGCGCAGCGGGGCCAGATGATCGGCCGAAGGGTCACGCGCGATAGAGGTCAGGGCGGCGGCACGCTGTACCGGGTCCGGGTCGGACAGGGTGAATTGCACCAGCGCGGTGGCGATCATGCCGCGCACCCCGGCGTTGGGTTTCAGCTCGATCATGTCGGATTTGGGCGCGGTGCCTGCATCGGCCCCGGCCAGATCGCGCAGGGCATAGGCATCGCCCGCCGCCGTGATCAGGAAAAACGCGCGGTCGGACTTGCGCAGGCCAAGGCCCTTATTGGCCCAGGCCTCCAGCACGGTGGCGGCGGTGGGATCACCGCTGGCGGCAAGGGCGTCGATCACCGGGCCGATGGTCTGGCGCGAGGCCTTTTCGACCAGCGCCACATTGGTTGCAAGGATCTCGGGTACCGGCTGGGCCATGGCGGGGCGGGCGAGGCACAGGCACAGCGCCGCCGCAAGGCAGAGGAAAAGGGATCGCATGGGCACCCTTGCATTCAGGCAAAAAGGGGTGGGGGGCCAGCGCGGCCCCCCGGCATCAGCATCAGTAGTTCGACTTCAACTGCACGCAGGTTGCGGTTTCGGTGTTGTACATCCCGCATTTCAGCTCGGCCCAGTCGGCCTCCAGCACCGCCGATTCCGGCAGGAAATCGGTCCAGGCATCGCCCGGCACCGGGTCGGTCTGGCTGATGATGTCGAATTGGCCATCGGCGCGGATCTCGCCGATCAGCACCGGCTTGGTCAGGTGGTGGTTCGGCAGCATCTCGGCAGTCGTCCCGGTCAGGTTGGGGAATTTCTGCCCGATCATCGCCGCGGATACGGCGTCGACCTCGGTGGTGCCTGCCGCCGTCACCGCATTCACCCACATGTTGAAGCCGATGTAATGGGCCTCCATCGGGTCGTTGGTGACGCGCTTGTCGTCCTTGATGAAGGCCTTCCACTGGGCGATGAAGGCCGCGTTTTCAGGGGTATCTGCCGACATGAAGTAGTTCCAGGCGGCCAGGTGGCCCGCAAGGTTGGTGGTGTCCAGCCCCGAGAGTTCCTCCTCGCCGACCGAGAAGGCCACCACGGGCAGGGTTTCCGCCGTGACGCCCGCCGCCGCCAGTTCCTTGTAGAAGCCGATGTTGGCATCGCCGTTGATGGTGGAAATCACGCCCACCTTCTTGCCGTCGGCCCCCAGGGCCACCACATCGCCCACGATCTTGGACCAGTCCGAATGGCCGAAGGGGGTGTAGTTGACGAAGATGTCTTCCTTCGGGATGCCCTTGGAAATCAGGTAGGCCTCAAGGATGTTGTTGGTGGTGCGCGGATAGACGTAATCGGTGCCAAGCAGGGCGAATTTCTTCACGCCCAGCTCGTCCAGATAATAGTCCACCGCCGGGATCGCCTGCTGGTTGGGGGCAGCGCCGGTGTAGAACACGTTCTTGGAGGATTCCTCGCCCTCGTACTGCACCGGGTAGAACAGCAACCCGTTCAGCTCCTCGATCACCGGCAGCACCGATTTGCGCGACACAGAGGTCCAGCAGCCGAACATCACATCGACCTTGGATACCGTCAGCAGCTCGCGCGCCTTTTCGGCGAACAGCGGCCAGTCGGACGCGGGGTCCACCACCACCGCCTCAAGCTGTTTGCCCAAGACGCCGCCCTTGGCATTCTGGGCCTCAATCAGCATCAGCATGGTGTCTTTCAGCGTGGTTTCCGAAATCGCCATGGTGCCCGAAAGGGAATGCAGCACGCCGATCTTGATGGTTTCGGTCTGGGCAAAGGCAACACGCGGCATCGCAAGGCTGGCAGCGCCTGCGGCCAAAAGCATACGTCTGGTCAGTTTCATTCTTGTCCCCTGTTTGGCTGGACTGCCCCGGTGCATTTTCCGTTGGTGGAAATGCAACCCGATCGGGGCAGCAACATCTGTTGCGGCCGTGCGTCTGCGATGGCCGTCAATGACCATGCTGCCTGCGCACGCTGAGTGTTTTTCCGACGGCCCCCGGTGAGCCCGCAGTGGCCCAAGGAAATGTGACAGGCCAACGGCGGGCAATGGATTTGGCGGGGCGGTGATGCGAAAGCAGGGCAACCGGGGGAAACTGCGTAGAAATTGTGCATCTGTCGGCGAAAACGGGTGAAGATTGATCGCACTCTGCGTGGCGGCTGCCTGACCTTCGCGTCAAGGCGGCCGAGGGCGGGGCAAGACGCCGGGCAAGGGGCGGGCGGGCAGAACGCGGCGCAGGCCGAATCCTGCGTGCGAATGGCGTAGAAGGGCACGGAAGGGCTGGACGCGACGGGGCTTGCCCCCTAACCATCATGGGCAAGGTGATGCTTGAGGACCGCATGGCAATTTCCCCCTTCACCGAACCGGCCGCCGCGCAGTCTGGCGCCGCCCCCACCCTGCCAAAACCGCCCGCAAGACCGCCAGAAGCCTCGGCGCTGACCCTTGCCGCGACACAGCGCCTGCGCGAGTTGGCAGGGCAGGATCCGGGTTTCGGGCCGTTGACCTCGGCGCTGCGGCATCTGGCGAAATGGCGGGCGGCGGTGCTGGAAAACACGCTGGTCGCGCAATCGGGGCAGGTGGTGCTGTCGGGACCGTTTCAGGGCATGACCTATGACGTGCCCGCGTCCGAAGGGTCGCGGACGGCGCGGTTGCTGGGGGTCTATGAGGCAAGCCTTGCGCCGGTGATCGAGGCGATCATCGCGCGCGCTTATCCGCTGGTGATCGATGTGGGGTCGGCAGAAGGCTATTACGCCGTGGGCCTTGCGCGGCGGATGCCGGGGGCGCGGGTGCTGGCGCGGGATGAAAACCCCAAGGCGCAGGTGCTGTGCGCCACGCTGGCCGCGCACAACCGGGTGCAGGTGGATATCGGCGGGCGGATGGATCACGCCGATTTCGCCCTTTGCGCCGATCAGCCCACCGTCATCATCTGCGATATCGAAGGGGCCGAGGGCGCGTTGCTGGACCCGGTCGCCGCCCCCGGCCTGATCCATGCCGACATTCTGGTCGAGGTGCATGAAGGCATGCAGCCCGGATTGCTGGCCCTGTTGCAGGCCCGCTTTGCCGCGACCCACCGCATCACCCGGCTGGACCGCCGACTGGACGATTCTGCCTTGCCGGATTGGGCGGAACGGCTGTCCGACCTAGACCGTTTGCTTTTGCTGTGGGAATGGCGCGCCACCCCCACCCCCTGGCTATGGATGGAGCGCCAATGACCGCCGCCCGCAATGCCGCCATCTGGTTTGCCCCCGATGGCTATGACCCCACGTCTAAAGGCATCAATGGCCGCAGGGTTGCGGGGGAAAGTTTCCTCAAGGGGTTTTTCAACCACGCGCAGGTCGATGAATTCGTCTGCCTGTCGCATGGTCCCGCCGATGCCGAGGTGTTTGCGCAATTCGCCGGGCGGCAGGGCGTGAAGAAACCGTTGCGTGGCGTGCGGCTGGACGCTGCGAATGCGATTGCCCCGGTCGGCACGGTCAGCTTTCCCAGCCCGAACTATGCCGGCGAATGCTGGCGGCGCGCGCCTTATGGGGCCACGTCCCATGCGATCTGCGGCATCACCCATACCACCGCCACCAAGGCGGTGATGCAGGGCATGTTCGATCTGCGCATGGCCCCGCAGATGCCGTGGGATGCGGTGATCTGCACCAGCCGGGCGGTGAAGGATTCCGTCGATGTGCAGATGGAACTGGCCGATGCCTTCATCCGCTTTCGCTTTGCCGGGGCGCCGGTGCCGCCGCGCCCGATGCTGCCGGTGATCCCCCTGGGGGTGACGGTCAGCGAGTTTGCGCCCGATCCTGCCGCAGGCGCGGCGCTGCGCGCCCGGCTGGGCATCGGGGCCGAGGATGTCGCCTGCGCCATCATCGCCCGTCTGACCCCGCATGAAAAGTTTGATCCGCTGCCGCTGTTCATCGCGATGCAGGCGGCGCAGGCCCAGATGGGCGCGCGCCGGTTGCATCTGCTGCTCTGCGGCATGTTCCGCGACGATTATGGCCGCAAGGTGTTTGACGACGGGGCCAGGGGGCTGATGCCGGATGTGGGCTATCACATTCTGGACGGGGCCGATGCGGGGCTGCGCCGTGCCACCCTGTCGGGGGCGGACATGTTCCTGTTCCCCATCGACAACGTGCAGGAAACCTTTGGTCTGGCCCCGATCGAGGCCATGGCCGCAGGCCTGCCGGTGATCGTGTCGGATTGGGACGGGCTGAAGGATACCGTGACGCCAGAGGTCGGCTTTCGCATCCCCACTGAAACCGTCAAACCCGATCATGTGACCTATCTGGGCCAGCGCCATCTGGGCGGCACCGACAGCTATGTGCAGTATCTGGCGCAGCTTTCGGCGATGACCTGCGTGAACGTGCCGAAGATGACCGAAGCCCTGCTGGCGCTGGCGCTGAACCCCGATCTGCGCGCGCGCATGGGGGCGGCGGGCCGCGCCCGTGCGCTGGAGGTGTATGACTGGGGCCGCATCATTCCGCAGATGCAGGATCTGTGGGCGGAACAGACGGCGATCCGGCTGGCGGCCAGGGCGGCTGACCACCCGCCGATGAACCCCGGCCTGCTGCCGGTGGCCCCCTCGCCGGGCCTGCTGTTCCGGTCCTATCCCACCCGGCATCTGGGCGGCGACGACCGCCGCTTTCGGACCGCCCCGCTGCACGGACGGCCAAGCATTGCCGAGACGCTGGCCATGCGCAATTACGAAGGCACCAAGCGGCTGTTTGAAGCGGCTGACAGGATCGTGGCCGTTGCCGCCGCAGTAGAGGCGGCGGGGCCAGCGGGGATGACGGCGGCGGAGCTGTCGGCCAGCCTGAAGCTGACGGTGCGGCCGGTGGAACGCATTCTGATCTGGCTGCTGAAATATGATTTCGTGCGGGGATAACCGATGCAGACAATACTGATCACCGGCGCGGGCAGCGGCATCGGCCGGGCCACGGCGCGGGTGTTTCTGGCCGCAGGCTGGCGGGTCGCCCTGCTGGGCCGCAGGCTGGAGGCCTTGCAGGAAACCGCCCTTGGCCATGGCGATGCGCTGCCGCTGCTGGCCGATGTGACCGACCCTGCGGGGGTCGAGACCGCCTTTGCCGCGCTCAAGGCCTGGTCGCCGCATCTGGATGTGCTGTTCAACAATGCAGGCATTTCTGCCAAGGCCGCCCCGATCGACGAGATTGCGGTGGACGACTGGCTGGCCGTCAGCGCGACCAACATCACCGGCATGTTCCTGACCGCCCGCGCGGCCTTCGGGATGATGCGCCAGCAGACCCCGCAGGGCGGGCGGATCATCAACAACGGGTCGATCAGCGCCCATGCCCCGCGCCCCGGATCGGCCCCGTACACGATGAGCAAACATGCCGTCACCGGCCTGACCCGCAGTCTTGGGCTGGATGGCCGCGCCTTCAACATCGCCTGCGGGCAGATCGACATTGGCAACGCGCTGACCAACATGGCGGCGGGCTTTCCGGGCGGGGCGGCGCAGGCCGATGGCACAGTGCGCCCTGAACCCGTGATGAGCGTGGATCATGTGGCCGATGCCGTGCTGCACATGGCCCGATTGCCGCTGGATGTGAACATGCCCTTCGTCACCCTCATGGCCCGCGACATGCCCTATATCGGCCGCGGATAAAGGACCCCCATGACCCTGCATCTTTCCGCCTTCACCGCCCCCGGCCGCTTCTGGCGCGGCAATCTGCACACCCACTCCACCCGGTCCGACGGGGTGCTGGACCCCGCCGAAGTCTGCCGCCGCTACCGTGCCGAAGGTTATGACTTTCTGGCGCTGACCGACCATTTCATCGGCACCTACGGCTATCCCATCGTCGACACCCTGCCGTTCCGCCATGCCGATTTCACCACCATCCTGGGGGCGGAACTGCATTCGGGGGCGATGGCGAATGGCGAGTTGTGGCATATTCTGGCGGTCGGCCTGCCGCCGGATTTCGCGGCCCCGAACAGCCCGAGCTTTCAGCCGGTCGAAGGTCAGGAAACCGGCCCCCAGATCGCCGCCCGCGCCGTGGCGGCGGGGGCCTTTGTCGCCATCGCCCATCCGCAATGGTCCGGCATGACCCTGGCCGATGCGCGCAGCATCACCGCCGCCCATGCGGTCGAGATCTACAACCACGGCTGCGCCACCGGCTGCGACCGGGCCGACGGCTTCGGCATTGCCGACCTCCTGCTGACCGAAGGCCGCCGCCTGACCCTGATCGCCACCGATGATGCGCATTTTTCGGAACCCGACCATTTCGGCGGCTGGGTCATGGTCAAATCGCCGGAAAACACCCCCGAGGCCTTGCTGGCCGCCCTGAAGGCCGGGGCGTTCTACTCTTCGCAAGGCCCGGAAATCCGCGATGTGCGGATCGAGGCCGACCGGGTGATCGTCGACAGCAGCGCCGTGGCATCAGTGATCGTGCAGGGCAGGGGCACCGGGGCCAAGGCCACGCATGGCCATTCGATGACCCGGACCGAAGTGCCGTTGCAGCGGCTGAACAACAGCCCCTGGCTGCGGGTGACGGTCATCGACTCGGCGGGCAAGCGGGCGTGGTCGAATCCGGTGTTTCTGTAAACGGCGCGCTGGTTGACAGCGCCGGGGGTTTCACACCCCCGGACCCCCGTGGGATATTTATGCACAGAGGATGCAGATTTTAGTTAAATTGTAGGCGTTTGCATCATTGCAGGAACCCCGCCGGATCGAGGCTTTCGACGCCGCGGCGGACCTCGAAATGCAGGAAGGACGGGTTGGCCTGGCGCACCACGGCGATGGTCTGCCCGGCACTGACCGGATCGCCCTTTTTCACCTTCAACCCGTCCACCCCGGCATAGACGGTCAGCAAGCCACCGTCATGGCGGATCACGATGATCGGCACCTGATCGGTGTCCTTGGTGATGGCGGCCACCGTGCCACCGGCGGCGGCCTTGACGGGCGCCCCTGCCGCAGCCGCGATGCCGATGCCTTCGTTCTTCTTCTTGACATAGGCGCGGATGATGTTGCCCTGCACCGGCATCACGAATTTCGGACTGGACGCGGCGGTGCGGTCGGCGCCCAGATCGGGCGAAGCCGGGGTTTCCTTGGGCTTTTGTGCGGCGGGGGCGGTCTTTTCATCCGGCAACGGGGTCTTGGCCGAGGGCGGTTCCGGCGTCGGGCTGCCTGACCCCGGCGGCGTGACCACGGTTTCGAGCACCGGGGCCGGGCCATTGGCGACCGGGATGATCAGGGTCTGGCCTTCGCGCACGCCGAGGTCGGGGCCAAGCCCGTTCCATTCGGCCAGCGCCTTGGCCGAGACATTGTAGGTCCGCGCGATGGTGAAGGCGGTTTCGCCGCGCGCCACCTTGTGGCGCACCGGTTCTGTCCCCCTGACAACCGGGGCGGGGGCAGGGGTGGCAGTCGTGGGGCTGGGACCGACACGGTCCAGCGCCGTGGTCGCAATCGCCGACACATCGACCGGGCCCGAGGCCCCGCCAAAACCGCCCGCAGGCGCCGCCGCAGCCACCCGGCGCGGCAGCAGCAGCACCTCGCCCTGACGCAGCGGGTCGGTGGCTTGCAGCGCGTTGGTGCTGGCCAGTTCTTCAGGCGACACGCCGACGCGGGCGGCGACGCCTGCGACCGTGTCGCCGCGGGCGGCAACCGCGACCTGATAGTCGGGATAGCTGATGATGCCGCGCGCATCTGCCGAAGGGCGGTTGGCGGTGGCCTGCCGGGCCGCATCGGCGGTGCTGTCGCGCGACCGCAGATCCCAGTCCAGCGGGCCGGAACTGGTACAGGCCGACAGGGCCAGCGCGCTGCCCAGCATCAGGGCGGTCAGGGTCGGGGAGGTCGGGCGGGAAACCATACGCATCTGTCTGCCTCTTGCCACAGGGCGACCGGGTTTGCCCCGCGCCTAGAATTTTGGGCATCCGGGATGCCGTCAGGCCACTCTACTCTGCCCCAAGCCCTTCGACCAGAGGTACAAAGCGCACTGGGCGCAATTCCTCATAGTCGAAACCGGTGTCGGACCTTGTGACCTTGATCAGGCTTTGCAGCGTGTCGGACTGGCCGACCGGCACCACCATGATGCCGCCGACCTTGAGCTGGGCCAGCAGCGGCCCCGGCGGGTCTTCGGCGGCGGCGGTCACGATGATGCGGTCGAACGGGGCCTGTTCGGGCAGGCCGTGACTGCCATCGGCGGTGATCGCGGTGATGTTGACCAGATTCATCGCGTCAAACAGCAGGGCCGCCTCGCGCACCAGCCTGCGGTGGCGGTCCACGGTATAGACCCTGCGCGCCAGCTGCGACAGGATCGCCGCCTGATAGCCCGACCCGGTGCCCACCTCCAGCACCTTGTCGCGCGGGCTGACGTTCAGCGCCTGCGTCATCAGCCCCACCACAGAGGGCTGGCTGATGGTCTGGCCGCAGGCGATCGGCAGGGGCATGTCCTCATAGGCCCGTTCGGCGAACAGGCCCTTGACGAACATGCCCCGGTCGATGCGTTCCATCGCGGTCAGCACGCGGCTGTCGGTCACGCCGCGCGACCGCAGGGCATAGAGAAAGCGCATCTTGCGTTCGGCCAATGTGCCGGCGGGCGGATCGTCTGGCCCCTCCGGCGTTTGCGTCATGCGAGCGCCACCGTCAGATCGGCCAGCAGGTCATGCGCGGTCAGGTCGGCGCGCATCGGGGTTATGGCGATGTAGCCGTCCAGATTGACCGCAGCATCAGTGCCCGGCAAGGTCGGCGTCTGCTGCGCGCCGCCCTTGATCCACAGGAACCGGCGGCCCGAGGGCGACAGATGCGGCTCCAGCCCGAAGGCGGTGTCGCGGCGAAAGCCCTGGGCGGCCACCCGCAGGCCCTTGACGGCTGCGGCAGGCACGGGCGGGAAGTTCACGTTATAGAAAGTGCGGTAATCGTCATTGGTCCAGATGCCCCGGTCCAGCAGGGCGCGCACCACGGCGGCCCCGTGCACGCGCGAGGCCTCGAACGGGTCGGCCAGCCCTTCGGTCTGCGGGCCCAGAAACTGTGACATCGCGATTGCCGGGATGCCCTGCAACGCGGCCTCCATCGCGCCGCCGATGGTGCCCGAGTAGAGCACGTTTTCCGCCGCGTTGTTGCCCCGGTTCACTCCCGACAGCACAAGGTCGGGCCGCCCGCCCGTCATCACGTCATACAGGGCCGCCAGCACGCAATCGGCGGGGCTGCCTTCGGTGGCGTACCGGCGGTCTTCCAGTTTGGCGATCATCATCGGGTGGGTATAGCTGATGCAATGACCGACGCCCGATTGTTCAAAGGCGGGGGCCACGGTCCAGACCTCGCCGCCGGGCCCTGCGATGTCATGCGCGATCTCGGTCAGCGCCTGAAGCCCCGGTGCGTTGATGCCGTCGTCATTGGTGATCAGAATGCGCATGGCCTGCCTTTCGCTCTGCGTCTTGGTTAGACGACCCCGCGCGGTGCTGCAAGCGCGCGCATGGGCCGGGGCGGGCAGAGTTTGGCAACCGAGGCTTTTGGGGTGCAAGACGGCGGGGATATGGGGGCAGGTTGTGGGGCCAGGGTATGGGGGCGCTGCGCGGGCTGGACCCGCCGGGGGACTTCACGTCCCCCGCGCAACATTGCGGGGCAATGCTGCTCCCCCTGTGGGATATTTGTGCCAGCGTGAAAGCGAAACGCCAGTCACGCTTCAGGACATCGGGCTGAACGATCCGAAATGGCCCTGCGAGAAGGCCAGCGGCGCGCCCTGGCCCAGGGTGGCGCGCAGCACGCGGCCGATGATGATGGCGTGATCGCCGCCGTCATGGGCGCTGTGGTGGTCGCAATCGAACCGGGCCAGCGTGCCGGGCAGCGCGGGCAGGCCTTCGGGGGTCATCGCATGGTCCAGCCCGGCGAACCCTGCGCCACCGCGCACGAAACGGTGGGCGAGGGGCAGTTGATCGGCGGCAAGAACGTGGATCGCAAATTGCGGCGCGGTGGCAAAAAGCGCAAAGCGCTGCGCGGATCTGGCGGGCGACCACAGCACCAGCGCCGGGTCCAGCGACACCGAGGCAAAGCTGTTGGCGGTAAAGCCCACCGGGCCGTCCGGCCCTGCGATCGTCACCACCGTAACCCCGGTGGCAAAGCGGCCATAGGCATCGCGCAGCGCGCGGCTGTTGGCGGCGTCGGGGGTAAAGACCTGTTCGTTCATCTGCCCGCCGTCTGCCATCTGCCTTGTGTCCCGCTGCTGACCAGATATCGCAAAGTGCCGGTCTTGCAAGGGTCTACCACCCGATTGCGTCAGGAGGGTGGCGTCAGCAGCGGTGCATCCATCAGGCCTGCGATCTCGCGCCGGAAGGTTAGCGCATCGCCGGTATCGGGGGCGTCCAGCCCTTCGGCCCATCTGCGGCCCGCATAGGTGGCCCAGGCAATCGGGCCGGGGGCGGCGGCATCGCCGATCAACTGGATGGGGCCGTGGTCGGGCAGGGCGCGCACGGCATGGAACAGCGCATCGTCGGGGATGCGCGAGGTGACCATCACGACGGCATCTGCGGCAAGCGTCGTCTGGCGTCCGGTCCAGGTGCAGCCGAGCGTCACGTCCCGGTCGCCAATCGCCTCGGGCGCCTTGGACAGGTGGATGGTCACGCCCAGATCCAGCAGGCGGCGCATGATGGTGCCCTGTTCCAGCGTGTTGTCCGTCCATTCCGCGACCTTCACCGCCGGGGTGACGAAATCCACCGCACAGCCACGCGCCACCAGCAGTTCGGCCAGCACCGACCCCATGTAGAAATGGTCGTCGTCATAGAGCGTGACGCGGCCCCCGGTCGGGCCTTGGCCCGCCATCAGGTCATCCGGCGTGAACACCGGCATCGCAGGGTTGGTCGGGATGGGGTGCAGGTGCAGCCGCGCCACGGCGTCGCGCCGCCAATGCGCGCCGGTGGCAATGGCGGTATGGTCCGCCCCCATGGCAAGAACGTCCTCCGCCGAAAGGCGGCTGTCGCGGTAGATCTGCACATTGGCCATCGGCGCAAGCTGACCCATGCGGTAATCGGCCACCCGGCCCCAGGCCGACAGCCCCGGCAACAGGCGTTCGCGCGCCACGCGGCCGCCAAGGGTGGTCGTCGCCTCGGCCAGCGTCACCTGATACCCGCGCTTGGCGGCCTGCAACGCAGCCTCCAGCCCGGTAGGCCCGGCCCCCACGATCAGCACGGTTTCCGACCGGCCCTTGGGGTGGGCGCGTTCGGGGTGCCAGCCCTTGCGCCATTCCTCCATGAAGGCGGTGTTCTGGGTGCAGCGCGAAATGCTGCCGGTCATGTCGCCCGACACGCAGATGTTGCAGCCGATGCATTCGCGGATGTCGTCGAACCGGCCTTCCTGCACCTTCAGCGGCAGGAAGGGGTCGGCGATGGAGGGGCGCGCCGCGCCGATGAAATCGAGGATGCCGGACTTGATCTGCCGCACCATCGCATCGGGGCTGGTGAAGCGGCCCACACCCACCACGGGCCTGGAGGTCAGCGCCTTGATGCCGCGCACGAGGTCTTCCTGCGCGCCCTCGGGTTTGAAACGGCTGGTGCCGGAACATTGCTCCCACGTTCCATGCGCCAGATCCCAGATGTCAGGCAGATCGCCATGCATTTCGATGAAATCGCGGACCTCGGCGTTGGAAAAGCCCATGGCCCCCGCCTCATGCAGCGACAGGCGCAGGGAAATCGCCACCTCGCCTTTTGTTTCTTCGCGAGCATCTTCAATGACTTCGCGCAAGAACCTCGCGCGGTTTTCCAGACTGCCGCCGTAAGCATCGCTGCGGTGGTTGGTGGCGCGGCTCAGGAAATGCTGCAAGATGCCAAAGCCATGCGCGCCGTAGAGACAAACGATATCAAACCCCGCAGCTTGGCTGCGGCGAAAGGCGTTGCGAAACCAGCGGCGCAGGTCCGCGATGTCGGACAGATCCATCGTGCGGGCCTGCACCGGGTCTGAGGTAAAGGTCAGGATCGGGCCACCGCTGACCGCAAGGGGCACTTCGCGGGAATAAAGGTTCGGCCCGTTGATGCCGCTGTAGGCCAGCTGGATGCCCGCCAGCGCGCCGTGGGACTTCATCGCCTCGGCCATGCGGGCAAGGGCGGGAATATCGCGGTCGTCCCACAGATGCTGCTCGATGAAGGGGGTGATCTCGGACGTGGGGTGAATTTCCGTCTGTTCGGTGAAGATCACGCCCCAACCGCCCTCGGCCTTGGTGCGGCGCATTTCCACCACGGCGGAAGGGTCACGGTAGCCGCCGCCATTGCAATGGGGCACCTGATAAAAGCGGTTCTTGGCGGTCTTGGGGCCGATTTGCAGGGGTTCAAACAGAACCGAATAGCGGCTGTCGGCAGTATCGTAGGGCATCGGTCACACCTTGCGGAAATCTGTGCTTTGCGTGCTGGCACGGGCCGGGTCGCGGGCGGGCAGGTCGGCGATCAGCAGGGCCGGGCCGCCGCCCGCCATGGCAAGCGTTTCACCATGCGGCCCGGTGATCTGGCTGCCGCCGACGTAGGTCAGATCGCCCTCAGAACCGCAGTAATTGGCATAGGCGATGCTGACGCCGTGGTTCGCGGCCATGGCAGGAACAGTATGTCGCACGACATGGGTGAAGGGGTGCATATTGGCGGTCGGCACCAGGATCAGCGTCACGCCCATGGCGGCCAAGGCGGCGACATGGGGTGCGAATTCAATATCATAGCAGATCAGGATGGCCGCCTTGACCCCACCAAGGTCGAACACCGTGTAGGCGTCACCGGGGGTATACAGGCTGCGCTCTCGCGGACCGTAGAGTTGCAGCTTGCGGTAATGGGCGACCTGCGCGCCCGTGGCATCGAACACCACTGTCGCGTTATACAGATGCCCGCCATCCGGTTCCGCATAGCCCAACACCAGCCCGCACCCCGCATCGCGGCACAGCGCAGCGGCTTGATCCAGCCATGCGCCAGCCTCTTGCGCCGCCACCGGAATCGCGTCGAAATTATACCCCGGCAGCCAGACCTCGGGCACCACCAGCGCGGTGGCCCCCATGGCCCCCGCAGCCCGCAGGGCGGCCCCGGTCTGGGCAAGGGCAGAGACACCATCGCCTGCGGGCGAGGGCGCTTGCAGCACGGCAAGGCGCATGGACAGGCTCCTGTAAGCTGCCCCCTCGGGTGTGAGGGGGCGAGAGGTTTACTTCTTCAGATTGGTCCAGATCGCGTCATACAGCACCTGCGTTTCCTGATCGCAGGCCTGCGCAAACGCCCCCGGCGTGGCATCGGCGGGCGGGTTGTTTTCGGGGCTGTTCTTGATCGCGTCATTCAGGAACGGCTCCACCCCCGTCACGCCTGCTGTGTAGGCGGCATAGTTCGTCACGGCGGCGGCATTTTCCGGCACCAGCAGGAAGTTCATGAACTTGATGGCATTTTCCCGGTTCGGCGCGTCCTTCAGCAGCACGACGTTATCCATCCACAGCACATGGCCTTCCTTGGGGTAGGAATATTCGATATTCGCCCCTTCGGCCCGCGCCTTGGCGGAAAAACCGTTGTAGATCATCCCCGCCGCCGCATCGCCCGACACCAGCACATCCTTGGCGGTATCCGACCCGAAGCTGGCCCAGTTCGGTTTGGCGGCCAGCAGCATGTCGTTCAGCGCCTTCAACTGTTCCCGGTCGGATGAGCATTGCGGAATGCCAAGGTAGAGGCTGCCCAGCACCATCATCTCGTTCTGGCTGTCCAGCACGTTGATCTTACCCTTCAATTCCTCGGGCGGGTTGAACAGGATGCCAAGGCTGGAAATGTCGCCCTTGTAGACATCGCGGTTCACAGCAAAGGACGTGGACCCCCACTGATAGGGGATCGAGGATTTGCGGCCCGCATCAAACGGCACGTCCAGCCATTGCGGGGCGATGTTGCCAAGGTTGGTCATTTCCTCGGGGGTGAACGTGTCCAGCATGCCTTCGCCGGCCATGATCTTCACCATGAAATCGGCCGGCACCGCCACGTCATACTGGCCCAGTTTCCCGGCCTTCAGCGACGCGAGCATGGCCTCGTTGGAATCGTAGGTGTCGATGGTCACCTTGATGCCGGTTTCGGCGGTGAACTTGTCCACCAGCTCTTGCGGGATGTATTCAAACCAGTGGTAGACCGACAGTGTTTCTTCGGCAAAGGCAGGGCTGGCGGCAAGGATGGCGGCAGTACAAAGCAGGCGTTTCATGTGGTTCTCCATGTTGTTACGGGCCGTTCCTTATGCAGATTGGCGGCCCTTGCGGTTGATCAGATAGCTGAGAGAGACGAAGGCGACCGACACGGCCAGCATCAGGGTGGAAATCGCCATGATATTGGGCTTGATCCCCTGTTTGACCGACCCGAAAATCGCGGTGGGCAGGGTTTCCATCCCCGCACCCTTGACGAAGTTGGTGATGATGAAATCATCAAGGCTGATGATGAACGCCAGAAGATAGCCTGACAAGATGCCGGGGCTGAGCAGCGGCAGCAGGATCATCCGGAACGCCTGCGCGCGGCTGGCATAAAGATCGCGGGCGGCGATTTCGTAATTGGTTTCAATCCCTTGCAGCCGGGCGGCAATCGGCAGGTAAGCGAACGGGATGCAGAAGGTGACATGGGCGATCAGGATGGTCAGATAGCCCGGCGTCAGGCCGATGGCGGAAAAGAAGATCAGCGTGGCCACCGCGATCACGATTTCCGGCACCATCAGCGGAAGGTTGATCAGCGCAAAGGTCAGCGACTTGCCCCGGAACCGCCCGCCGCGCACCATCGCCACTGCCGCCGCCGTGGCGATGGCGGTCGATGTGGTGGCGGCGATCAGCGCAAGGGTGATCGAATTCCACGCGGCGGATTTGAACCTTGGCGCCTCTGGCCCGGTGAACACATCGGTATACCAGCGCAGGGAAAACCCGCCCCATGCCGTTATGCTGTTGGAATCGTTGAAGCTGTAGATCGTGACCACGATCAGCGGCGCATAGAGGATGACAAGGCACGCCACCGTCAGCGCCAGAAACCCCGGATAATGCCGCACCCCCTTCATGGCCGCCCCTTTGCCGCCGACCGGGCGTAGAACATCAGCACCACCAGAACCAGGCTCATCAGGATCATCGCAATCGCCGCGCCAAACGGCCAGTTGCCTTGTGATCCCTTGAACTGTTCCTCGATCAGACTGCCGATCATGAAGGTCTTCGCCCCGCCAAGCAGGTCTGGTGCCAGAAACGCGCCAAGGGACGGCACGAACACGAGGATACAACCCGCGATGATGCCGGGTTTGACGATGGGCAGGATGATCTCCCGCAATGTCACCCAACGGCTGGCGTAAAGGTCGGATGCGGCCTCGGACAGGGCGAAATTGTACCGCTCAACGGCGGCGTAGATCGGCAGCACCATGAAGGGCAGATAGCTGTAGAACAGCCCCAGTTGCACCGCGAGGTTGGTGTTGACAAGCGGCAGCGGGCCGGAGATCAGACCAATGCCCATCATCGCCTCGTTCAGCGGGCCTTTGTCGCGCAACAGGAATTTCAGGCTGACCGTGCGGATCAGCAGGTTGACCCAGTACGGAATGGTAATCAGAAACAACCAGATACCCCGGCTGGCGGGGGGGCGGGTGGCGATGAAGAAGGCAGTCGGAAAGCCCACGATCAGGCAGATCAGGGTGGCGACGGCGGCTTGCCAGATCGACCGCCAGAAAATGCCGATATAGGTCCACTCAACCTGCGCGGGCTCATCGCCGAACAGGCCCCGCGTGATGAAGAATTGCTCATAGGCGGCGGTCGAAAACTCCCAGATCACCCCGCCGCGGAATTCCTTGGTCAGCACGGAATAAACCGCCATCAGCAGCACGGGCACCAGCAGGAACACCCCGATCACCACCCAGGTCGGCAGCAGCAGGGGTGTGGTGCGCGCGGTGCCGCCTGTGTCGGGTGTCTTGGTGGCCAGCATCGCCATCAGTCCACCAAAAGGCGCGCCGCACCTTCCTCCAGATGCAGACCCACCGTCGCCCCCGCCACCGGCACCGCGATCCGCGCCGAGTTTTGCAGCCGCAGATGCAGCGGCGTGCCGCCGGGCAGGCGGGTCAGGATCTGCAGATCGGTGCCCAGATAGATCACCCGTTCCACCACGGCGCGGATGTCGCCCGCGTCAGACAGGCTGATGCGTTCGGGCCGGATCGACAGGTGATGCTTGCCGGGGCTGGCGTCACCCGCAGGGCACAATACGCGGTGGCCCCCCGGCAGCACCACAGTCGCGCGGCCTTCAACCACAGTCTCAACGTCGACCGGCAACAGGTTGGTTTCGCCGATGAAATCGGCCACGAACCTGTTGGCCGGGGCCTCGTAAATCTGCCGCGCCGTGCCGATCTGCTGGACACGGCCATTGCTCATCACGGCGATCCGGTCGCTCATCGTCAGGGCTTCTTCCTGATCATGTGTCACGAAGATGAAGGTGATGCCGGTCTGTTCCTGCAACTGCTTCAACTCCACCCGCATCGCCTGCCGCAGCTTCAGGTCCAGCGCCGACAGGGGTTCATCCAGCAGCAGCACCCGCGGTTCCGGGGCCAGTGCGCGGGCCAAGGCCACCCGTTGTTGCTGCCCGCCCGACAGTTGCTGCGGCATGCGGTCCGCGAAGGCTGACAGATGGACCATCTCCAGCATCTTTCCCGCCCGGTCGCGGCGCGGCCCCTCGGCTATGCCCTTCATTTTCAAACCGAATGCCACATTGTCCAGCACCGACATATGCGGAAACAGGGCATAGTTCTGAAACACCGTGTTGACCGGGCGCAGGTTGGGTTCCAGCCCGGCAATATCGGCGCCAAACAGCCTGATCTCGCCTTCGCTGACCGCCTCGAACCCGGCAATCAGGCGCAACAGCGTGGTCTTGCCGCAGCCCGACGGGCCCAGAAGGGTAAAGAACTGGTTGTCGCCAATGGTCAGGCTGACCCCGTGCAGCGCGGTCACCGTGCCATAGCGTTTGACCACGGACCTTATCTCGACAGCCTCCATTGGCGTATCCATACCCCTGAAATTGTGGTATCAGGCTAAATCGAACCCATCCGGGGGGTATATACCCCCAGAGAGGTATAGGCCTGCATCCGCATCCCAACCTTGCCGAGGGCCAGTTGGCCGAAACCATCCGCCGCGTGGGGCGGCCCGGATTTGAAGGCGCGCTGCACGGGTTCTTGCGGCGCGCCGTGGCGCCCGACAACCTGATCGTGGTGGCCTACCGGGGGGCGGGGGCGCCGCAGGTGCTGTTCACCCAGTCCGACCGCCCGACCGTCTATGCCCATCTCGACAGCATCTATCTGCGCGGGGCCTATCTGCTGGACCCCTGCCGCGATCTGCACCTCAGCCGCGCGCCTGCCGGGGCCTACCGGCTGACCGACATAGCGCCAGACGCGTTTCATCGCAGCCGCTACTTCCTTGACTATTATCGACAAACCACGCTGCTGGACGAAATCGTGTTCCTGGCCTACCCGGCCCCCGGTGTCGCGCTGAACCTGTGTATCGGGCGCGATGCCACCTCGGGTCAGCTTTTCACCACGCGCGAGGTGGAAACCTGCCAGCGCCTTGCCCCGATCATCGCCGCCATGGCGGAAACCCACTGGGCCGGGCTTGCCGCCGATGCCGGACCCGCCCCCGACGTGGCCGAGGATCTGATCCGCGCGCTGGCAGCCCAGGACCTGCACCTGTCCCCGCGTCAGGCCGAGGTGGCGCTGCTGATCCTGCGCGGCCATTCCACGCCTTCCATCGGCCTGCGGCTTGGCGTGTCGGCGCAGACGGTCAAGGTGTTCCGCAAACAGCTCTACGCCCGCTGCGGAATCTCATCACAGGCCGAACTGTTCGCGCTGATGCTGCCCTTGCTGCGCTAAGATTTCACATTGGTACAAATATCCCACGGGGGGGGCCGGGGGGACGTGAAGTCCCCCCGGCGCTCTCAACCCGCACACCTCAGATATCCTTCACCAACCGCAGCGCATCATAGATCGCGGCGTGGGTGTTCCGCGCCTCGACCGCATCGCCGATCCGGTAGAGCCGGAACCCCGCAGGGCCGCCATTAATGGCCTGTGGTTGGCCCGCGATCAGGGCGTCATAATCCACCGCGCCAAGGTTTTCCGACAGCGGCTTCAGCGCGAAATACAGATCATCCAGCGGCACGGTGCCATGGTTCACCACCACCTGATCATAGGTGCGGTGCAGGGCCATGGTCTTGTAATCGCTGCCGATTGTGGCCTTGATCTGGTTGCCCTCGCGTTCCACGCCGCGCAGCCGGTAGGTGACGGTGAAGGTCACATCGCGGTCTTGCAGCGCGCGCATGTAGGGCACAAGGTTCATCGCCATCACATCGGGGGCAAAGCTGCGGTCGGGGGTCATCACCTCGACATGCGCGCCAGACTCGGCCAGCAGTTGGGCGGCTTGCAACGCGGTATGGTCGCCTGCGTCGTCAAACAGCAGCACGTTGGCCCCCGGTTTCACATCGCCCGACAGAATGTCCCAGGCCGATACCGTCAGGTCATTGCCATGTTCCAGAATGTCCTTCTGCGCCATCCCGCCTGTGGCCACGATCACCACATCGGGGGAAAGCCCCACAACATCATCGGCTTCGGCCCAGAAGTTAAAGCGGAACTCCACCCCGCGCGCTGCGCATTGCGCCATGCGCCAGTCGATAATGCCGATCATCTCGGCCCGGCGTCTGGTCTGCGCGGTCAGGGCGATCTGGCCCCCCGGCACGCCTGCGGCCTCGAACACGGTCACGCTGTGGCCACGTTCGGCGGCCACCCGCGCGGCCTCCAGCCCCGCTGGCCCCGCGCCCACCACGACCACCCGTTTGGCAACAGGGGCCGGTGCAATGTCATGCGGCATGGTTTCTTCGCGCCCCGTGGCCGGGTTGTGGATGCACAGGGCCATGCCGCCCTGATAGATGCGGTCAAGGCAATAGGTCGCCCCCACGCAGGGGCGGATGTCGTCTTCGCGCCCCTCGATGATCTTGCGCACGATATGCGGGTCGGCCATGTGGGCACGGGTCATGCCGACCATGTCGAGCTGCCCCGACTGCACCGCATAGCGCGCGGTCGCCACATCGGGAATGCGGGCGGCGTGGAAGGTGGGCAGGCCCACCTCGGCCCGGACCCGGCCTGCGAAATCCAGATGCGGGGCCGACGGCATGCCTTGAATGGGGATCACGTCGGTCATGGCGGGGTCGGTGAAGATGCGGCCCTTGATGATGTTCAGGAAATCCACCAGACCAGAGTCGCGGAACATCTTGCCGATGGCGATGCCATCGTCCGCGCTGATGCCGCCCGCGCTGTCTTCATCCGCCGTATAGCGCACCCCCAGAAGAAAGTTTTCCCCCACCCGTTTGCGGCAGGCGGCCAGCACGTCCATCGCAAACCTTGCGCGGTTTTCCAGTGACCCGCCATAGGGGGCTGCCAGCGCATTGGTCAGCGGCGACATGAACTGGTCCATCAGGTGGCCGTAGCATTCAAACTCCACCCCATCCATCCCCGCCGCCTGCATCCGCTCCGTTGCATCGGCATAGTCGGTGATGATGCGGGCAATGTCCCAATCCTCGATCACTTTGGGGAAGGCGCGGTGGCTGGGTTCACGCGCGCCACTTGCCCCCACCACCGGCAGCCAGTCGCCCTTGTCCCACCTCGTCCGCCGCCCAAGGTGGGTCAACTGGATCATCACGGCGGCGCCTGCCTCGTGGCAATCATCGGTCAGGCGGCGCATCCACGGCACCACCTCGTCCTTGTAGGCGAGGATGTTGTTGAACACCGGCGGGCTGTCCTTCGACACCGCCGCCGACCCTGCGGTCATGGTCAGCGCGACGCCCGCCCTGGCGCGTTCCAGATGATACAGGCGGTAGCGGTCTTTCGGCATGCCGTCTTCGGGGTAGGCGGGTTCATGGCTGGTGGTCATGATCCGGTTGCGCAGCGTCAGGTGTTTCAAGCGGTAGGGTTGCAAAAGCGGGTCGTTGCGCATCGGTGCCTCCTGGTGGTCCTTGGGTTCCGCGGTCAGAATACGGCGGCGCGCGATTGCGTCAAGCAAAGAATCGACACATATGTCGAGTTTTGCGGCTGTTGCGGTTGGCGGGGCTGAAGTCTAGGGTTCGGGTCATGGATGATCAGGCAATATCAGAGCGCGGCTGGCGCGGATCGGCGGACCTTTGGCTGGACGCGGCCTATACCTTGCTGATCGAAGGCGGGGTCGAGGCGGTCAAGGTGATGCCGCTGGCCACCCGTCTGGGCCTGTCGCGCACATCTTTCTACTGGCATTTCGCGGATCGCGAGGCGCTGCTGGCCGGCCTGATCGCCCGCTGGCAAAGCCGCAACACCGCCAATCTGGTGGCCCGCACCGAAACCCCGGCGCCCACGATCGCCGAGGCCGTGCTGAACCTGTTCGATTGCTGGATCAACGCCGATCTGTTCGATGCGCGAATGGAATTTGCCATCCGGGCCTGGGCCTTGCGCGATGCCGCCCTGTCCGGGGTGCTGGCTGCCACCGACGCGCAGCGCATTGCCGCAATCGCCGCGATGTTCCAGCGCCATGGCTTTGAGGCCGTCGAGGCCGAAACCCGCGCGCGCACCCTCTATCTGACCCAGGTGGGCTATATCGCGATGCGCACCGAAGAAAGCCTGGCACAGCGCCTGCACCGCATTCCGGCCTATGTGCTGACCTTTACCGGGCAGCAGCCGACGCAAGACGCCGTTGCCGCCTTTTGCGCCCGCCATTCAGACCAGACGGGACAGCAGCGCCAGTAGGGTCTTGCGTTCGGCCTCGTTCAGCGGGCCAAGCGTGTCGTCGGAAATCGCAAGGGCGGTCGGGATGCGCGCAGATACCAGCGCGGCCCCGGCATCGGTCAGGGCCACGGTCAGGCGGCGGCGGTCCTCTGGGTCGGGGGTGGTCGTGGCAAGCCCAAGCCGGATCAGCCGGTCGACCACGCCCTTGACGGTGGCCGCATCCATCGCCGTTTCGCGCCCGAGCAGGTTTTGCGACAGCGGCCCCAGTTGCACCAGCCGCGCCAGCACCGCAAACTGGGTGGTCGTCACCTCGGGGATGGCGGCCGAAAAGATCGCCAGATGCCGCTGCGTCACCCGCCGCAGGATGTAACCGATTTGCAGATCAAGCGTGTAATGCGGAGGCTGTGCCATGATCAGACCGCCATAGACGCTGCGCAGGCCATGCGCAACAAAGTTGCGACGAATTTTGGCGGGCAGGTATTGCATTATAGCCGGTTTCGGGCGGAAAATCTGCCGAAATCTTTGGCAGTCAACAAAGTTGACAGGCACCGGGCTGCGGCGCACACTGTTGTCACACAAACAATCTCGGATGGCCCATGCAGGACTATTGCCGCCCCGATACCCTGGATGCAGCCCTTGCCTTTGCGGCGGGCGGCGCGCGGGTCTTGGCGGGCGGCACCGACCTGTACCCCGCCGCAGGCGCGCGGCTGACGGGGCCGGTGCTGGACCTGACCGGGGTTGCGGGATTGCGGGGCATGCAGGCGGGGCAGGGGCTGCGGATCGGGGCCTGCACCACCTGGACCGATATTGCCGAGGCATCCCTGCCGCCTGCGCTGCGGGCGTTGCAGCAGGCCGCAGGCGCGGTTGGCGGGCGGCAGATCCAGAACGCGGGCACCATTGGCGGCAACCTGTGCAACGCCTCGCCTGCCGCCGATGGCGTGCCGCCCTTGCTGGTGTGCGACGCGGTGGTGGACCTGGCGGGGGCGAAGGGCACGCGGCGCATGGCGCTGTCGGATTTCCTGATCGGCCCGCGCCAGACCGCCCTTCAGGACGGTGAAGTGCTGGTGGCGGTGCATCTGCCGCAGGCGGGGTTGGCGGGCGGATCGGCGTTTCTGAAACTGGGCGCGCGGGCGTATCTGGTGATCTCGATTGCCATGGTTGCCGCGCGGGTTGTGCTGGACCGGGGCATTGCCACGCATGTCGCCGTGGCGGTCGGGGCCTGTTCGGGCGTTGCACAGCGCCTGCCCTTGGTGGAACGCGCCTTGACCGGCGCTGCGGTTGACCAGCTTGCCGGGCTGGTGCGCGCGGACGATGTGATGGCGCAGCTTTCGCCGATCGAGGATGTCCGCGCCACCGCCGCCTACCGCGCGACTGCTGCTACGGAACTGGTCGCCCGCGCCGTAGCCTGCGCCGCAGGTGCCGCATGATCGGCTTTACCCTCAACGGCCAGCCCGTCACCTGCACCGCCGCCCCCACCGAACGCCTGACCGAGGTCTTGCGCGAAACCCTTGGCGCCAAGGGCACCAAGGTCGGCTGCGATGCGGGCGATTGCGGGGCCTGCACGGTGCTGGTCAATGGCCGCGCCGTCTGCGCCTGCCTTGTGCCCGTCGCCCGCGTGCAGGGCTGTGCGGTGCAGACGGTCGAGGCTGACACGCCGGACCTGACCCGCCTGCGCGCCGCCTTCCTGCGCCACGGGGCGGCGCAATGCGGCATCTGCACGCCGGGCATGCTGGTGGCCGCGTCCGAATTGCTGGCCCGCAACGCCACCCCGAGCAGGGCCGAGGCGACGCAGGCCCTGGGCGGCGTGCTGTGCCGCTGCACCGGCTATGCCAAGATCATCACGGCGGTCTGCGATGCGGGGGGCGAGGTCGCGCCGTTGGCAGGCCCCGCCGTCGGCCAGCGCCTGCCCCGCGTCGATGGGGCCGCCAAGGTCGCGGGCGACAGCTTTGGCGCGGATGAGGCCCCCTTGGGCGCGCTGGTCGCCCGTGCCATCCGCAGCCCGCACCCCCATGCCGGTTTCGCCTTTGGCGATCTGGCCGCCTATGCCCGTCTGCCGGGGGTTGCCGGGGTTTACACGGCGACGGATATTCCGGGCCGCAACGCCTTTGGCGTGATCCCGGCCTTTGCCGATCAACCCGCCATCGCGGCCTCTCCGGCGCGGTTCCGGGGCGAATGCGTGGCTCTGGTGGCGCTGGAACCGGGGGCCGATCTGCCCGCCTTTCCAGTGACATGGACGCCCCTACCCGCGATCCTGACCCCGGCAGATGCCGAAGCCGACGGGGCCGCCCTGCTGCACGACTCCCGCCCCGCCAACCGCCTGATCGAGGGCCGGGTGATCCGGGGCGATGCCGCCGCCGCCCTGGCCGGGTCGGCGCATGTCGCCAGCGGAACCATGCAGACCGCCTATGTCGAACACGCCTATATCGAACCCGAAGCCGGCGCCGCCTGGATGGAGGGTGACATTCTGGTCATCCGCGCCTGCACCCAGGCCCCCTATATGGACCGCGACGATACCGCCGCCATTCTGGGCGTTGCCCCTGAACAGGTCCGCATCATCCCCTCGGCGGTTGGCGGTGGCTTCGGCTCCAAGCTCGACATCAGCCTGCAACCCCTGATCGGCCTCGTCGCGCTGAAAACCGGCAGGCCCTGCCGGATGACCTATACCCGCGCGGAAAGCATGGCGTCGACCACCAAGCGCCACCCCGCCGAAATGCAGGGCCGCATCGGCTGTGATGCCAGGGGCCGCATCACGGGGATGGAGTTCGAGGGCCGTTTCAACACCGGGGCCTATTCCAGTTGGGGCCCGACCGTCGCCAACCGGGTGCCGGTGCATGTGTCTGGCCCCTATTTCACCCCGGCGCTGACGGCACGGGCAAGGGCGGTGCATACCCACGGCCCGGTATCAGGCGCATTCAGGGGCTTTGGCGTGCCGCAAGCCGCGCTGTGGCAGGAAACGCTCTATGACCAGTTGGCGGACAAGGCCGGGATCGACCGGCTGGAGTTCCGCATCCTGAACGCGCTGCGCGACGGGCAGGCCACCGGCACGGGCCAGGTGGTGCAAGGCGCGGGGATCGTGGCCTGCTTGCAGGCGCTGCGCCCGGCATGGACCCGCGCCGCACATTCTGTCATTGCCGCCCCGACCACGGGCCGGTTGCGCGGCATCGGGCTTGCCTCCTGCTGGTACGGCTGTGGCAACACATCCTTGCCCAACCCGTCCACCATGCGCATCGGCATCACCGCACAGGGACGGATCGTGCTGCATCAGGGGGCGACCGACATTGGTCAGGGGTCCAACACCGTGATGACCCAGATCGCCGCCGATGCGCTTGGCGTGGCCCCCGGCCAGATCACCCTGATCGGCCCCGATACCGCCCTGACACCGGACGCGGGCAAGACCTCGGCCTCGCGGCAGACCTTCGTGTCGGGCCGCGCCACCCTTGCCGCCGCCAGTGCCCTGCGGGCGGGCATCCTGCGGTTGGCCAATGCGGGGCAGGCGGCGGCAATCACGCTGGACGGGGCGACGATCACCGTCCGCGACGGGCATCACCTGCGCCGCATCGACCTTGCCACCCTGCCCACCGATGCGCGCGGCTATGCGCTGTCGGCCGAAGAAACCTACGATCCGCCGACCACCCCGCTTGATGCCATGGGGCAGGGCACGCCTTACGCCCAATACGGCTGGGGCGCGCAGATGGTGGAACTGGAGGTGGACGCCGCCTTGGGCACCGTGCATCTGACCCGCATCACAGCAGCACATGACGTGGGCCGCGCCATAAACCCGACCCTGGCCGAGGGCCAGATCGAGGGCGGCATCGCGCAAGGCATCGGGCTTGCGCTGATGGAAGATTACATCGCGGGCCGCACCGACAATCTGCACGACTACCTGATCCCCACCACCGGCGACGTGCCGCCCATCGACAGCCTGCTGATCGAGGTGCCCGACCCGCAAGGCCCGCTCGGGGCCAAGGGCCTTGGCGAACACGTCCTGATCCCGACCGCCCCCGCCATCCTGAACGCCATCCGCCACGCAACCGGCGGCCAGATCACCCGCGTCCCGGCCCTGCCGCACCGGGTGCTGGCGGCCATGGGGGCCAAGCCATGACGGCTGCTTTCACATTGGCTCAAATATCTCGGGGGTGCGGGGGCTGGCCCCCGCTGCTCGGCCAGTCAAAGTCGCGCAGCCATGACTGACACTCCCGAGAAAATCCGCTGCGATGCCTGCCCGGTGATGTGCTACATCGCCCCCGGCCAGACCGGGGCCTGCGACCGTTATGCCAACGCGAATGGCCGCATCGTGCGCACCGATCCGGTGGTGATGCTGCATCATGCGGCGGAAAAGGGCGGCAGGATCGTGCCCTTTGCCAGCCGCGACTGGGACGGCGACCCCGTGCCGCAGGCCAGCGTCATCACGGGCATCGGGTCGGGCACCACCTACCCCGATTACAAGCCCGCGCCCTTCATCGTGTCCTCTACGGTCGAGGGGGCGGATATGGTGACCGTGGTGACCGAAGCCATCTTTTCCTACTGCGGCGTCAAGGTAAAGATCGACACCGACCGCTTCCTTGGCCCCGAAGGCGCAACCATTCGCGCGCAGGGCGAGGCTGTGGGGCATGTGACGACTGCCGAATACGGCAGCCAGATGCTGTCCATCGGCGGGGTGCATCACCTGACCGGCGGGGCCAAATCCGAAGGGCGCGCCACCTGTGCGGCCATGCTGGCGCTGTGCAACGCCGAGGCGGTGGAACTGGTGATCGAGGGTGGCTCGACCGTCGTGGTGCAGGCGGGGCAGGCCCCGGTTGTCGATGGTATCGCCGAACGCCGGATGCGGGTGGGCTGCGGGTCGGCCACCATCGGCATGTTCGCCAGCCAGTGGCAGGGGCTGGTGGATGAGGTGGTGGTGGTTGATGACCACATCACCGGCGTCGTCAGCGAACATCAGGCGGGCCGCGTGCTGGACTGGCCCCCGACCGGCATCAGGATCAAGGGCCACCGGTCCACGCCGGGGCGGTATTTCAAGGTGTCCGAACCGGGGCTAGGCTGGGGCGGCACAAGACTGACCAACCCGCTGGAGATACTCGGCGACTGGCAGCCGAAGAAAGGCGCGCGGCCCGGTCTGACCCTGCTGATGGTGTCCACCACGGGCGAGGAGTTTGCCTATTTCGTGCTGGACGATGCCTTGCAGCCCCAGCCTGCCGACCTGCCGGATGCTTTGCGCGAAACCGTTGGTCTGATTGACGAAAACTGCGAACCTTCGCTCTGCACCGTGCTGTTCATGGGCGGGGCGGGCGGCAGTCTGCGCGCAGGCGTCACCCGCAACCCGGTGCGCCTGACCCGGTCGGTGCAGGGCGGCATGACGCGGCTGACCTCTGGCGGGGCTGACTGTTACGTCTGGCCGGGCGGCGGGATCACCTTCATGGTCGATGTGACGGCCCTGCCTGCGGGGGCGTTCGGCCATGTGCCCACCCCGGCCCTGGTCGCCCCCCTGGAATTCACCCTGCCGCGCGAGGCCTATCTGGCCATGGGCGGGCATGAGGCCGCCATCCGCAGCCTTGATCAGGTGATGCAGCAGGGCGGCGAATACCCCACAGCAGCGCGGGTCGAGCCATGGCCCAACGAATGACCGGCGCACAGATCACCAGATTGCCCGACGGGCGGCTGCACCTGCACGAGGGGCCGATCGATCTGATCTGTCAGGCTTACGGCACAGGGTCCGAGGCGGCCCATGCCCGTGCGGTGGCGCGGTTTGACGGGCTGCTGCGGGAACTGGTCGCCGAACTGCCCAGCCTGCGCGGGGTGGATCAGCCGACCCATGGCCCGATTGCCCGCGTCATGGCTGCCGCCGTCGCCCCCTTTCGCCCCGTCTTCATCACGCCGATGGCGGCGGTGGCGGGGGCGGTGGCCGAGGCGGTTCTGGCGGCGATGGTCGGGCCTGGTGTCGAGCGGGCCTATGTCAACAACGGCGGTGACATCGCGCTGCATCTGGGGCCGGGGCAGACGCTGACCTGCGCTTTGGCCGGCGCCTTGGGCAGCGGCGGCACGGTGGTCTTGCGCGATACGGACGGCGTGCGCGGCATTGCCACCTCGGGTTGGGGCGGGCGCAGCTGGTCGCTTGGCATTGCCGATGCGGTGACGGTGCTGGCGCGCAGCGCCGCCATGGCCGATGCCGCCGCCACCATGATCGCCAATGCGGTGGATCTGCCGGGGCACGCCGCCATCACCCGCAGGCCTGCGGTGGACCTGCAGGCCGACAGCGACCTTGGCCAGCGGCTGGTGACGGTCGGAGTCGGGCCGCTGACCCCGGCTGACCGGTCGCGCGCGCTGGACGCAGGGCTTGCCTCGGCGCAAGCCTTCCGGGCGCGGGGTCTGATCGACTCGGCCGCACTTTTCCTGCACTCTGATCTGCGGGTGCTTGGCCCGCTTTTCCTGCCCCATCCTGACTGTACGGAGCCTGCCTATGCCTGACTTTCCCGTCCGCAAGATCAGCCTGCTGATCGAGGAAATCACCCATGACGGCGGGCCGGCCCCCGCCACGCCCCGGCTGCGCGGGGCCATCATGGCGCTGGTCGCCAACCCGTATTCCGGGCGATTTGTCGCGGAAGTGCAGGGCGGGATGGACGATCTGAAACCCCTTGGCCTGCTGATGACCGACCGCCTGATTGCCGCCCTTGGCGGGCCAGAGGGCATCGACGGCTATGGCAAGGGCGCCATCGTGGGCGAGGCGGGCGAGGCCGAACATGGCGCGCTGTGGCATGTGCCGGGCGGCTATGCGATGCGCGAACGCCTTGGGGAAAGCCGGGCCATCGTGCCCTCGGCGATGAAGGTGGGCGGCATGGGGGCCTGCCTGGATGTGCCCCTGGGCCATATCAACGCGGCCTATGTGCGCAGCCATTTCGATGCGATCACGGTGCATGCCCCCGACGGGCCGAAGGCGGGCGAGATCCTGCTGGTGCTGGCGATGTCGAAAGGCGGCCGCGTTCACAGCCGGATGGGCGGGCTGGAACTGGATCAGGTCGTGGGCAAGGACGGGCTGCGCTGACATGGGGCGCGCGGGTCGGGCAGGGGCGGGCGGGGACGGCGGGGCAAGGGCCTGCCGTGGTGCGCCGTTTTGGCTCTGGCCCACGGGTTTATCGGGCTTGCGGTTGCGTTCCACGCCGGGGGTGCGGTAAGGGAGGCAGAGCGTCGCCCCGGATTTGTTTGTGTTAATACAATATCTTAACCAGAAGCGCGGGGTCACATGCGCTCGGCAACAGTGGAGAATGGGATGAAAACGAAGGCATTCAACGGGGTCAGCCGCCGGGCGGTTCTGGGGGGAATCGGCGCGGGGCTGCTGGCGTCAACCGCGCTGCCGGGGGGGGCGTTTGCGCAGGGCGCCCCCATCAGGATCGGGTTTCAGTTGCACCGCACCGGCATCGGCGCGTCCTACGGGCGCTGGTACGAACGCACCGCCCAGGCGGCGGCCAAGCTGATCAACGACGGTGGCGGCATTGGCGGCCGCCCGGTGGAGCTGGTCTTCGAGGATGACGGCACCGACCCCAAGCGCGGCGCCGAGGTGGTGGAAAAGCTGACCAGCCAGGCCGGCTGCGACGTGGTGATGGGCACGCTGTTTTCCCATGTGGTGATCGGGTCCGCCCCGCGCGCGGGCGAGCTGAAGGTGCCCTATCTGGTCTGTTCCGAAGGCTATCACGTGGCGTCGGGCATGCTGAACCGCTGGACCCTGCAACCCGGCATCACCGATGTCCGCTGCCAGATCGCCAGCATGGCCCCCTGGGTTGCGGCCAATCTGGGCAAGAAAATCACCATGATCTTCCCGGATTTCGCCTTTGGCCATGATCACCGCGATTTCTTTACCGAAGCGATGAAGGCACAGGGCGGCGAGGTGATCGCGCAGATTGCCATTCCGCCGACCGAATCCAGCTTTACCCGCTATTTCCCGCAGATCCCGGCGGAAACCGAGGTGCTGTATCATGTCATGGTCGGCCCTGCCGTGCTGACCTTCGTGAAAGAGCTGGGCGAGTTTTACGGCACCGGGGCCAAACCTGCGATGTTCGGCTTCATCGACAGTCTGGAGGCGGTCGATATTGCCACGCCGGGGCTGGAGTTTCTGGAAGGCTCGCATTTCTGGGAGGCCCACAACCGGCTGAAGCCCGCGGATGCGGGCGAACATGAGGCGGCCTACCGCGCCGCGGTGGGTGTCGATGACACTGGCGCCAGCATCTCGGACGCGGCGGATGTGGCGACCTACAGCCACATGTTTTCGACATGGGAGACGCTGTTTGCCATCAAGGCCGGGATGGAGGCGTCGGGCTATGGCGGCATCGCCGACCGGCAGAAATTCGTCGAGGCGATGGAGGCGATGACCGATCTGCCTTACGGGATCGAACGGCCGCAGGGGGCCAAACGCTTCAACGGCAAGACGCATCAGGTGTTCGGGGTGCAGAACATATCCCAGGTGCAGGGCGGCAAGCTGGTGCGGGTGCACACCACCAGCATGGCCGACGGCGAATACCCGGACGCGGTGGATTACACCACGATGGCGTTCTGATCCGTTCCGGGGATGGGCGGAATCGCCCATCACAGATGGGCAGATTGCCCATCCTACCCCAACGCAACCGTAGGATGGGCGATTCCGCCCATCCTCCCCACCCGATACCCCACCCCAACCCCCGGTGCCGCCCCTTGTCCTTCGGACCCTTCCTTCTGCTGGCGCTGCTTGAAGGCACCGTCACCGCCGCCGTGCTGGCCCTGACCGCCGTGGGGCTGAGCCTCGTGTTCGGCGTGATGCGCGTCGTCAACGTGGCGCATGGCGAGTTCTTCATGCTGGGCGCGGTTGTCGCCTGGTTTGTCACCGCCCTGCTGCCCGGTCCGACGGCTCTGGTCTGGCTGCTGGCCCTGGTCATCGCTCCGCTGATCGTGGGGATGGTGGCCATCGCCGCCGACCGGCTGATCCTGCGCCGCCTGCACCACGCGCCCGAGGCCACCATCGTCGCCACCATCGGGCTCTTGTACATCCTGCAACAGGCGGCGCTGACCTTCTTTGGTCCCGACGCGCGACCGGTCGCGGCCCCGTTCACCTGGCGCATCCAACTGCCGTGGTTCGGCTATTCCGGCTACAAGCTGTTCGTCGTGCTGGCGGCGGGGCTGATCCTGTGGGGGGTGTGGTTCCTGATGACCCGCAGCAAGGCCGGGCTGATCATGCGGGCAACGCAGGTGGACCGCGACACAGCACAGGCCTTTGGCATCGACGTGAACCGCGTCTATACCGGCACCTTCGCGCTTGGGGCGGGGCTGGCGGCGGTGGCCGCCGTGCTGGTGGTGCCGGTGCAGCAGGCGCATTACCTGATGGGGGGCGATCCGTTGCTGCTGTCGTTCATCGTGGTGATCATCGGGGGGCTTGGCAGTTTGCGCGGCACGCTGGTTGCGGCCCTGGTGATCGGGCTGGGGGACGGGGTGATATCCATGGTCTTCTCGCCCACCCTTGCCAAGATCATCGCGACGCTGCTGGTGGCGCTGGTGCTGGTGTTCCGCCCGCAGGGCCTGTTCGGGGCGAAGGCATGACGGCCCCCACTCTGAAAATCTGGCTGGTTCACCTCGGGCTGCTGGCCGTTCTGGCAGCGGCGTTTTTCGTCCTGCCGTCCTATCACGCCACCAACATGGCGCGGATCATGGTGCTGGCGGTGTTCGCCACCGGCTACAACATCGCCTTTGGCTACACCGGGCTGTTGAGCCTTGGTCACGCGCTGTTCTTTGCCGCGGGCATGTATGGCGCGGGTCTGTCGGGCCTGCCTGCCTTGCCTGCGCTGATCGCGGGCACCCTGGCGGGGGGCGCGGCTGCCGTGGCCGTGGGTCTGCTGGCGCTGCGCACGGCGGGGGTCAGCTACATGATCGTGACGCTGATGTTTGCGCAAGCGGGCTATCTGACGCTGCTGTATTTCGGGGCGGTGACGGGCGGGGACGAAGGGTTCGTGGTCCCGTCCGAGGCCCGGTTGATCTTGGGGTTCGACCTGTCTGCCGATGCGCCCCGCTACGCTGCCGCGCTGATCCTGTTCGGGCTGTCGCTGCTGGCTTGCCTTGTGCTGGTGCGGTCGCGCTTTGGCCGGGTGCTGGTGGCGATGCGCGAAAACGCGGAACGCAGCCGGATGCTGGGCTACAACCCCTACAGCGTGCAACTGACCGCCATGGCGATTTCGGGCCTTTACGCCGGGCTGGCCGGGGCGGGTTATGCCGTGCTGTTCGGCTATGTCGGCGCCAGTTTTGCCACCATCCAGTATTCCATCCTGCCGATGCTTTATGTGCTGCTTGGCGGGGCGGGCATCGTGCTGGGGCCGTTCCTTGGCGCGCTGGTGATGTTCTACCTGATCGAGGGCGCATCGAGCCTGACCACCGCGCATCTGTTCGTGGTGGGGGTGGCCTTGGTGGTTCTGGTGCTGTTTGCGCCCAAGGGCATTCTGGGCTGGGTCCGGGGCCGCATCCAGTCAAACGGGGGGGCGACATGGCTGCCCTGATGCAAGCGCCCATTTTGGAATCCCGCGCCCTGACCCGCCATTTCGGTGGCTTGCGCGCGGTGGACGGCGTGGATTTTGCGCTGCTGCCCGGCGAGGTTCACGCCCTGATCGGCCCCAATGGCGCGGGCAAGACCACCTTCGTCAGCCTGCTGTCGGGGCGCATTCCTGCGCAATCGGGGCAGGTCTTGCTGGGGGGGCAGGACATCACCGCCTTGCCCGCCCATGCGCGGGTCAGGCGGGGGGTGGCCTATACCTTTCAGATCACTTCAATTTATCAAGGCCTTAACGTGTTCGACAACGTGGCCCTGGCCGTGCAGGGCCGCGCCAATATCGCGGCAGAGGTTGCGGGCGCCCTGGGGCGGGTCGGGCTGGTGGGCTTTGACACCCAGCCCGCAGGAACCCTGTCTTACGGCCATCAGCGCCTGCTGGAACTGGCCATGGGTCTGGCGCTGCGCCCCCGCGTGCTGATCCTTGACGAACCGACCCAAGGGCTGGCGGCCGGAGAGATCGACAGTTTCAGGGCGCTGGTGCGGTCGCTGGTGCCGGATATGGCCGTGCTGCTGATCGAGCATAACATGGAGGTGGTGATGGACCTTGCCGACCGCATCACGGTGCTGAATTCCGGCAAGGTTCTGGCGGTGGGAACCCCTGCCGAAATCCGCGCCAACCGGGCCGTGCAGGATGCGTACCTCGGGGGCGATGATGCTGCGGGTTGACGGGGTCACGGCGGGGTACGGGGCGGTCACGGTCTTGCGGGATCTGTCGCTGCTGGCGCAGGCGGGCGACGTGACCTGCATCATGGGCAGGAATGGCGCGGGCAAATCTACGCTGATGAAGGCCATCATGGGCTTGGTGCCTGCGCAGTCGGGCACGGTGTCGGTGGGCGGCGTGCCCGTGCAGGGCCTGCCGCCGCACCGCGTGCCCTTGCAGGGCATCGCCTATGTGCCGCAGGGGCGGCGGCTGTTCGGGCCGATGACGGTGGCGGAAAACCTGGATGTGGGCCTGCTGGCGCGGGGGCGGCCTGGCACGCGCGACCGCGTGCTGAACCTGTTCCCCCGGCTGCGCGAACGGCTGGGGCAAGTGTCTGCAACCCTGTCGGGCGGCGAGCAGCAGATGCTGGCGATTGGCCGTGCGCTGTGTCTGGAACCATCGGTGCTGCTGCTGGACGAGCCGACCGAGGGCCTTCAGCCGTCGATGATCGCGCTGATCCGCGATGTGGTGCAGCGGCTGGCGGGGCAGGGCGTGGCGGTGGTTCTGGTGGAACAGCGGGTCGAAGCGGTGCTGCGGATGGCAACCACGGTGGCCTTCATGGCGCAGGGCCGGGTGCAGGAGGTGGCGAAGGCCGCCGATCTGACGCCAGCCTCGCCGCAGTTCAAGACGTTCGTGGGGGTGTAGATGGCGGGTCTGGTGGCGGGCGTCGATGTGGGGGGAACCTTCACCGATCTGGTGATCTTCGACCCTGCATCGGGGGCGGTAAAGCTGGCCAAGGTGCCGACAACCCTGCCCAATCAGGCGGGTGGCGTTCTGGCCGCCTTCGATTCTGCGGGGGTGGGGCTGTCGGGCCTTGACCTGATCGTGCATGGCACCACCACCACCACCAACGCCGTGCTGGAACGCAACCTCAGCCGCACCGGGCTGATCACCACCCAAGGGTTCCGCGACGTGCTGGAGCTGGGGCGGCGGACCCGGCCCCATGCCTACGGCATGCACGGGCAGTTTGTGCCGGTGATCCCCCGCGACCTGCGGCTGGAGGTGCCCGAGCGGATGGATGCCAAGGGGCGCATCGTGACGCCACTGGATGAAGACGCGTTGCGTCTGGCGGTGCGGTCGCTGCGGGACATGGGCTGTGAAAGTCTGGTGATCCATTTCCTGCACGCCTATGCCAACCCCGCGCATGAGTGCCGCGCGGCAGAGGTGGCCGCCGAGGTCTGGCCGAACGCCTATGTCACCATGGGCCATGCCCTGCTGTCGGAAAGCCGCGAGTATGAACGCGGGGTGACGGCGGCGGTGAATGCCTCCGTTCAGCCCCTGCTGGAACGCTATGTCGCCCGGCTGGCCGACCAGTTGGCCGACCGGGGCTATACCCGCGATCTGCTGGTGATGAACGGCAATGGCGGCATGGTGTCGGCCCGCGCGGTCAGCCGCGAGGCGGTGAAGACGGTGATGTCAGGCCCCGCGTCCGGCGTGATGGCGGCGGTGGCGACGGGGCGGCGGGCGGGGATGCCGAACCTGCTGACCTATGACATGGGGGGCACCTCGACCGATGTGGCGATGATCCGGGGCGGGGTGGCCCCGGTCAGCAACGAGATCGAGGTGGAATATGCCATGCCGATCCATGTGCCGATGGTCGATGTGCGCACCGTGGGGGCCGGCGGCGGCTCGATCGCGCGGGTTGATGCCGGGGGCATCCTGCGGGTCGGGCCGGACAGTGCGGGGTCGGTGCCGGGGCCGGTCTGCTACGGGCGCGGTGGCACCAGGGTCACGATTTCGGACGCGAACCTGATCCTGGGGCGGCTGCCTGCGCATCGGTTCGGCCAGGCGGCAGAGGCCGCGCGGGCGGCGATGGCGGATCAGATCGCCGGGCCGTTGGGTCTGTCGGTCGAGGCTGCGGCCGAGGCGGTGATCCGCATTGCCAACACCCATATGGCGGGGGCGGTGCGGATGGTGTCGATTTCCATGGGGGCCGATCCGCGCGATTTCGCGCTGTTCGCCTTTGGCGGGGCGGGGCCGCTGCATGCGGTGGCTCTGGCGCGGGAACTGGCGGTGCCGAAGGTGCTGGTGCCTGCCCGCCCCGGCATCACCAACGCGCTTGGCTGCGTGGTCGCCGACCTGCGGCATGATTTCGTGCGCACACTGAACCGGCCGCTGGATGCGGTGGATATGGCCGATGTGCATGGGGTGCTGGCGGAACAGGAGGCACAGGGGCGCAGGCTGATCGGGGCCGAACGGATTGCGCTGACCGATGTGCGGGTCGAGGTGTCGGCGGACATGCAGTTTGTCGGCCAGACGCATCTGTTGCGGGTGGCCTTGGCGTCGGTGGTGCCTGATCGCGCTGACATGCAGGCGCTGTTCGAGGCCGCCTATCACGCGCGGTTCCGCGTCGATCTGCCGACGATCCGGGCCAATCTGGTGAACCTGAACGTGTCGGTGGTGGGGGTGCGGCCCGAGGTGGACCTGTCACGGCTTATTGATCCGGCAGAGCGGCAGGCGGTGGCCACGCCACGCGAGATGCGGCAGGTGTGGCTGTGGGGCTGGGCCGTGGTGCCGGTCTACTGGCGCGATCACCTGCCGCTGGAGGCCGTGGTGCAAGGGCCTGCGATCATCGAGCAGATGGACACCACGACGCTGGTGGAGCCGGGCTGTGTGGTCACGCAAGACGCCGATGGCAACCTGATCATCGAGGTGGGGGCGTGATAACCCGGCGTTGCCGCCCCTTGCGCCCCACCCCCCGGCCCCTCCCCACGAGGGGGAGGGGAGGCGCTTGGGGTTGAGTTGGGAAGTGCTGTCCGACCGGGTGGGTTTGCGGACAGGGCAGAATAAAGTGCCTCCCTCCCCCCTGCGTGGGGGAGGGCTGGGGAGGGGGGGCTTGGCCGTGCAGATACCAATTGGTCCGCACGATCACGCAGGATGCCGATGGCAACCTGATGATCGCGGTGGGACAATGATGACTGACCGTTGCGCCCCTTGCCCCCCACCCCCGGCCCCTCCCCACGAGGGGGAGGGGAGGCGTTTGGGGCTGGGGTGGGGAAGTGCTGTCCGACCGGGTGGGGTTGCGGACAGGGCAGAATAGAGTGCCTCCCTCCCCCCTGCGTGGGGGAGGGCTGGGGAGGGGGGGATTGGCCGTGCAGAAACAAGGAGGTTACAATGTCAGAGTCAGCAACGCTTGATCCCGTCACCCTTGCCGTCATTCAGGCGGGTCTTCAGCAGGTCTGCGACGAGATGGACCTGACCTTCAGCCGCGCGGCCTTCAGCCCGGTGATTGCCGAGGCGAATGACCGGTCCGACGGCATCTATTCGGCGACGGATGGCAGTCTGATCGCCCAAGGGTCGATGGGTCTGCCGGTGTTCGTGGGCGTGATGCAGTTTTCCACCCGCACCATCATCAACCGCATCGCCAGCGGCATCACGGCAGCGCCGGAACCCGGCGACATCTACATCGTCAACGATCCCTACCTTGGCGGCACGCATCTGATGGATGTGCGCTTTGCCATGCCGTTCTGGCGTGACGGGCGCATCTTCTGCTGGCTGTCGAACACCGGGCATTGGCCGGATACCGGCGGGGCGGTGCCGGGGGGGTTTTCGGCCAGTGCGATCAGCGCCGAACAGGAAGGGCTGCGCCTGCCGCCGGTCAAGCTGTTCAAGCGTGGCGTGATGGATGCGGAACTGTGGCAGGTGATCTGTTCCAACATCCGTGTCAGCGAACAACGCATCGGCGATGTGCAGGCCCAAGCCGGGGCCTTGCTGGTGGGGGCGGACCGGCTGGCCGCGCTGCTGGACCGTTACGGCGACGGCGTGGTCAGCGAAGCGATTGCCGAGATGCGGGGGCTGGCCGCGCGGCAGATGCGGGCGATGATCGGGCTGATCCCGGAGGGCAGCTATATGGCAAGGGCGATGATCGACTCGGATGGGGTGGTCAATACGCCGCTGACCATTGCGCTGACCGTGACGAAAGGCGAGGGGCTGACGTTTGATTTCGCAGGCTCCAGCCCGCCCTGCATGGGGCCGATGAATTCAGTCCGGGCGACCACGTTGTCGTCGGTCTATCTGGCGATGCGGCATATCTTTCCCGATGTGCCGATGTCGGCGGGGGCGTTCGACCCATTGCAGGTGACGGGCATCGCGGGCACCTTCCTTGATGCGGCCTATCCGCGCCCGGTGTCGGGCTGCGCGGCGGAAGTCAGCCAGCGGATCGCCGAGGCGGTGTTTGCCGCCTTGGTGCAGGCCATTCCAACCCTTGTGACAGCCGCGCCTGCGGGCACGTCCGGCAACTTCGGTCTGGGTGGCCATGACCCCGAACGCGACCGCGATTATGTGATGTACCAGATTTCCGGTGGCGGCTATGGCGGCAATGCGGGGCATGACGGGCTGTCGAACGGCTGTTCCACCATCGGCATTTCCAAGGCCCCGCCGGTCGAGATCATGGAGCAGAATTTCCCCATCCTCTACCGTCGTTATGCCCTGCATGAAGGGTCGGGCGGGGCGGGGCAGCACCGGGGCGGTTTCGGGCTGGATTACGAGATCGAACTGCTGCGCGGTTCGGCGCGGGCGTCTTTCGTGATGGACCACGGCCGGTTCGGGCCGCAGGGCGCGCAGGGCGGGGCGGACGGGGCGGTGAACCGGGTCGAGGTGACGCGGGGTGGCGTGACCGAGGTGCCGCCGCACCTGTCCAAGGCGCAGGACATCGCCCTGCAACCGGGTGACAGGGTGCGGGTGCGCACACCGGGTGGCGGTGGCTATGGCGAGGCCGCCCGGCGCGATCCCGCCCTGGTGGCCGAGGATGTGCGTCTGGGCCGCTACAGCGCCGCAGATGCCGCCCGGCTGTGGGGTTGACTTGTGGCCGGCAGAATGGTCGTGCCACTGTGACAGGGGAAGCCGGAGGCAGGCCCCGGAACCTGTCGGCCCGGAACCTGTTGTCCTGAACCTGTCGTCCCAAAGCTGGAGGATCGCATGACGCTGCTGGCCTATTACGAACATGACGGCGCCCTGCAATTGCTGCCCCCGGACGTGCCGCTGAGCCGGGCCGTCTGGATCGACCTGCTGCACCCGACCGCAGCCGAGTCCGAAGCGGTCTGCGCCCTTGGGGCGGAAGTGCCGACGCTGGAGGACATGCAGGAGATCGAGATTTCCAGCAGGCTCTACCGCGACGCCAACACCGATTACATGACCGTGGTTCTGACCGGCATCGCGCCGGACGGGCGCGAATTGTCATCGCCGGTGACGTTCATCCTGCAACAGCATCTGCTGGTCACGGTAAGGCATTATGAAAGTCGCCCGTTTGCAACCTATCCCACCCGCGCGGGCAAGGTGGGGGCGGGCTGTGGCAATGCCAACCGGATCTTCCTGTCGCTGCTGGACGAGATCATCGGCCGGATCGCCGACCATCTGGAAGGCGTGGGACGGACGCTGGATCAGGTGGCCCGGTCGGTCTATGAACCCGTCCGCGCCAGACGGCGGCAGCAGACGCTGGAACATGCGCTGCGCCGGGTCGGGCGGTCGGGCGAGTTTCTGGGGATCATCCGGCTGGCCCTGCTGACGCTGAGCCGGGCGGTCGGGTTCTACAGCCACACCATGCGGGAACGGGTGGGCGACGAAGGGCTGAACCATGTGGTCAAGAACCTGTCGCGCGATCTGACCGAACTGGAGGTGCATACCGACTTTCTGTCGGGCCGGGTCGGGCTTGCGTCAGACGCCACGCTTGGCATGATCAATCTGGAACAGAGCCAGACGGTGCGGATCGTGTCGGTGGTGGCGGTGCTGTTCGTGCCGCCGACCCTGATCGCCAGCATCTACGGTATGAACTTTCGGGTGATGCCGGAACTGGATCAGGCCTGGGGCTATCCGGCGGCCCTGGGGTTGATGCTGGCCTCGGCGGTGATCGCCTGGGCCTGTTTCCGCTGGAAGGACTGGCTGTAGCGGCACGAAAGAGGGGGGTTTCACACCCCCCACGACAGATTTGCGACGCGCAAATCTGTCTCCCCCCGTGGGATATTTTCGCACAGAGGATGAAAATTTTAGATAAATTGGCGGGGTTTTCAGGTTGGCGGGGTTTTCAGGCCCCGCCAATCCTATTCTGCCACATGCAGCGTGGTCGGGCCACTGGCGCGGCGGGTGCCGAGGGTGTCTTCCACCGCGCCAAGCCGGGCTTGCAGCAGGGCCAGGTTTTCCGACCCGCGTGCGATGCGTTCTGCCAGAACCTCGGCCTCGGGGGCTTCGGCTTCGGTTTCCTTCTTGCCGACAAGGCCGCCGAACATTCTGGCCATCAGGTTGCTGAGGTCATCCATGATCAGGAAGAACGACGGCACGATGACAAGGCTGAGCACGGTCGACACGATGATGCCGCCGATCACGGCTGTCGCCATCGGCGCGCGGAACGACCCGCCTTCGCCCACCCCGAGCGCCGAGGGCAACATGCCCGCCGACATGGCGATGGAGGTCATCACGATGGGCCGCGCGCGTTTGTGCCCGGCCTCCATCACGGCGGCAAAGCGGGTCATGCCCTGCACCCGCATCTCGATGGCAAAGTCGATCAGCAGGATGGCGTTCTTGGTGACAATCCCCATCAGCATCAGAATGCCGATCAAGACCGGCATCGACAGGGCCGAATTGGTCAGGATCAGCGCCGCCGCCACGCCGCCGATGGCAAGCGGCAGCGAGAACAGGATGGTGAAGGGCTGGATCACCGACCCGAACAGCAGGATCAGCACCGTCAGCACCAGCATCAGGCCCATGATCATGGCGTTGCCAAAGCTGGCCATCAACTCGTTCTGCACCTCGGCATCGCCGGATTCCTCGACCCGCACCGAGGCGGGCAGCGTGGTTTCCGCCACGATTTCCTTGTAGCGCGCCGTCGCCGTACCAAGCGCCACCCCAAGCGGCAGGTTGGCGCCGATGGTGGCGCGGCGTTCGCGGTTGTAGCGTTCGACCAAGGCCGGGCCTTCGGCGATGGTGATGTCGGCCACCGCCGACAGCGGCACCGAGGCGCCGCTGGGGCTCGTGATCTTCAGCGCCGCGATCCGGTTCAGGTCGGACCTTGTGCTTGCGTTCAGTTGCACCCGCACCGGGATCAGGCGGTTGTCGATCGACAGTTTGGCAAGGGCCGCGTCCACATCGCCGATCGTCGCCACCCGCACCACCGAGGCGATATCTTGCGTGGTGATGCCCAGACGGGCGGCTTCATCCGCGCGCGGCGTGATCTGGATTTCCGGGCGGGGCAACGCGCCTTCGGAGGCCACGTTGGCCAGCAGCGGATCGGCGGCCAGCTTGGCCTCCAGTGCGGCGACGGCGGTGTTCAGGTCGGCCTCGTTGTCGGACAGGATGGAAAAGCTGATGTCGCGCTCGCCCCGGTCGTTCAGCTTGAAGGCGCGGATGTCGGGGATCGTGGTCAGGCGCTGGAAAATCTCGGATTCCACCTCGTTCTGCGGGCGGGCACGTCCCTTGTTTTCGACCTGCGGCACCCATTGCCCGACCAGCGGCAGTCGGCTGGCGATCTGCGAGAGCTTCAGCAGCAGCGAATGGTCCAGCTTGTACAGCAGCACCGTCACCGAAGCCCTGCGGATATCGCGGTCGCCGGTGGGCGACGACCCGCCAAGCACGAAGACGTTTTCAACGCCTTCGACGCCCGTGATGGTGTCGACCATGGACTGGGTGGTGCGGTCGGTTTCTTCCAGCGTGGTGCCGGGGGGCAGTTCCACCGAAATGGCGATGCGGCTGACATCTTCGGGCGGGATGAAGCTGCCGGGCACCTGCAGCATGTAATAGACCGACACGATCAGAATGCCGATGGCCCCGACCAGCGTGACATAGCGCGCCGGAAAGCGGAAGCTGCGGGGGCGGAACAACCCGCCGATCCATGGCAGACCCTTCAGAACGTTCAGCAGCCACAGCGGATTGGGCAGCCGGATGCCGCCCGCCGCCGTGGTACGCACGATCCACAGATAGCCGCGCATGATGGGGCCGTCCTCGGAATGCTTTTCCTCGGCGTCTTTCGCGCTCATCAGATAGGCGGCCATCATCGGCGTGATCAGACGGGCGACCAGCAGCGAAAACAGCACGGCAATGGCGACGGTCAGGCCGAATTGCCGGAAATACTGCCCCGGAATGCCCGGCATGAAGGACACCGGCACGAACACCGCCACGATGGTAAAGGTGGTGGCGATGACGGCAAGGCCGATCTCGTCGGCAGCCTCGATCGACGCGCGGTAGGGCGTCTTGCCCATGCGGATATGGCGGGCGATGTTCTCGATCTCGACAATCGCATCGTCCACCAGAATTCCGGTGGCCAGCGTGATGGCAAGGAACGATACCAGGTTCAGCGAGAAGCCCAGAAGGTCCATGATCCAGAAGGTGGGGATCGCCGACAGGGGCAGGGCGACGGCGGTGATCAGGGTGGCGCGCCAGTTCTTGAGGAAGGCGAACACCACCAGAATGGCCAGGATCGCGCCTTCCAGCAGGGTGGACAGCGCGGCCTCATAGTTGCCGTAGGTGTAAAAGACGGTTTCATCGACAAGGCTGATGCCCACATCGGGATAGGCGCTGCGGATGGTGTCAAGCTGCGCGTTGACCACCTCGGCCACCGACACTTCGGATGCGCCCTTGGCGCGGAACACGGCAAAGGTCACCACCTGTTTGCCGTTCAGACGGCTGAAGGACCGCAGTTCCTCGAACGTGTCGATCACCTCGCCCAGATCGGACAGGCGCACCTTCTGGCCCGAGGGCAGCGAGATGGTGGTGGCCGCCAGATTTGCCACAGTCGAGGCATCGCCAAGCGTGCGGATCGCCTGTTCGCCCGCCCCGATTTCCGACCGGCCGGCACCCAGATCGGTGTTGGTCGCGCGCAGTTGCGCGTTGACCGCAGCGGCTGTGACGCCATGGCTGCCCAGTTTGACCGGGTCCAGTTCCACCCGGATCTCGCGGTTTGCGCCGCCGTAGCGGTCGATGCGGCCCACGCCGGGCTTGCCTTGCAGGGCGCGCTTGATCTTGTCATCGACGAACCACGACAGTTCTTCGATGGTCATGTCGGGGGCCGAGGCCGCGAAGGTCATGATCGCCTGACCCTCGACATCGATCCGCGTCACCACCGGGGCCTCGATGTCGCCGGGCAGATCGCCGCGGATCTGGTCGATGGCATCCTTGGTGTCGGACACCGCCTTGTCGGTGGGCACATCCATGCGGAATTCGACTGCGGTGGTCGACACGCCATCGGTGACGGTCGAGGTCACGTTCTTGACCCCGGTGACGCCTGCCACGGCATCCTCGATTTCCTTGGTAACTTGCGTTTCCATTTCCGCCGGGGCGGCGCCCGGCTGGGCCACGGTGATGGCGACCAGCGGCACGTCGATGTTGGGAAAGCGGGTGATCGGCAGGGCGTTGAAACTTTGCCAGCCAAGCAGCAGCAGCATGAAGAACCCCAGCAAGGGCGCAATGGGGTTGCGGATGGACCAGGCGGAAAAGTTCATCGGGGCGCCCTCAGTTGCTGCCGCTGTCCGGGCCAGTTGTGGCCGGGATCGGGTTGATCTTGTCGCCCGGCCGCACGAACGACCCGGCCTTGGTGACAACGGTGTCGCCGGCCGCAATGCCCGACAGGATTTCCACCAGCCCGCCATCGCGGATGCCGGTGGTCACCGGCACCCGTTCCACCGTGCCTTGCCTGACCCGCATCACGGTCGCCCCTTCGGCAGAGGCCCCGACCGCCGTCACCGGCACGGCCAGCGTGTCACGCGTCACGACCAGAATTTCGGCATCGACAAACATGCCAGAGCGCAGCTTTTCCGGCGCATCCAGCGTGATGCGGGCGCGGCCCAGCCGGGTGGTGGCGTCGATGGTCGGTTCCACCAGCCGCACGGTGCCGGTCAGGGCCTCGGTCAGGCCAACCGCATGCAAGGCGGCCTTCTGGCCGCTTGCCACGCGCAAAAGATCACCCTCGGCCACATCGGCGCGCAGTTCCAGCGCGCCATCGCGCACCAGCACGAACATCGGGGTCGCGGTTGCCGAGGCCACCGCCCCAAGGGTGGCATTGCGTTCCACAACCTCGCCCGCATAGGGGGCCTTCACATCGGTCCGGGTCAGTTGCAATTCGACATTGGCCAGCTGCGCCTCGGACAGGGCCAGTTGCGCGCGGGCGGCCTCCAGCGACTGTACCGCGACCGACACGCGGGCGGCGGCAGACACGGCATTGGCCGATGCCGTATCGGACGCGGCCTGCGAGGCCGACCCCTGCGCCTGCAACTTGGCGGTACGGTCGGCAACGCGCTGTGCCTCGGCGGCGGAACTTTGGGCCTCCAGCAACTGGGCTTCGGCCTGTGCGATGGTGGCGCGGGACGCGGCGCGCGACGCGATGCTTTGCGCCTTTTGCAGATCCAGCGTCGAGGCCGACAGCCGCGCCAGCACTTGCCCCGCCGCAACCCGGTCGCCCACTTCGGCCAGCAGCGCCTCGATGGGCTGGCCTTCGATCAGGGGTTGCACCTGCACCGATTCCACCGGGCCGACAAGGCCTGTGGCGATCACCCGGTCGGTCAGGCTTTGCAGGCCCACGGTCGACACGGTGATGGCGGGCAGGCTGGGCGTGGTGACGGCGGGTTCGGTGGCGGCAGTCGCCTCAGACTGTGCCAGGGCAGGGGCGGCAAAGCCGAAGGCCGCCGTGATCAGAAGAAATGGTGTCAATCGCATGGTCGGTTCAGCCTTTAACTGCATCAGCAGAGATGTCGTCGAGTGTGCGTTCAATCGTGCGCAAGACCAATTGGGTCAAAGCGTCGCTGGTGGGGTCGGTCGGGTTGTGCCGCATGGCGCTGGCCTTGAAAAGCATCACGATCAGGGCGGCATGCGCGCCGTATCGTTGTGCGGCATCGGCGGGGGTGCGGCGGGTGGCGCGGGCGAAAACGGCAGTCAGGTGCTGCGACACCACCGCCTCCATCTGGCTGGCGGCGGCACCGATTTCGGGTTTGCGCAGGGCGGCGGCGGTGATCTCGGCCCACAGCTTGCCATCCTCGACGCAGTCTTCCTCCAGCACCCGGTCGCGGATGGTCTGGCGCAGGCCCAGCATCGGGTCGGGGTGGGTGTGGATCTTGGCAAAGTCCTGCTCGATGTCATGCAGGTCGAGGCCGACCATCCCGGCCACGATCGCGGCCTTTGACGGGAAGTAGCGGTAGAAATTGCCGACGCTCATCCCCGCCGCGCGGGCCAGATCCTGCATCGAGGCCCCGTCAAAGCCCTTGTCGGCAAACACCGGGCGCAACAGGGCAAGGATCGCCGTGCCCCGGTCTTCGCTGGCCGTGCTGACGGATTGGGCTGTGGCGAACGCGGAAAGGGTCGACATTTTTTGCTGCTTTGCGGCAAGAATGAACATTCATTCGCATGACGTAGACAGCTTCACGTAAACGTCAAGCCAATTCTGGAAAAATCGAACCGATTGGTTCAGATTTCACGCAGCAGTCCTGCGCCCCCCTTGGCTTTTGCGCAGGTTTCGCGCAAAGCGGAGGCGCGCAGATGCAGGAGCAGACAATGGCCACCGGGTTTGGATTCACACGTGTTGCCACCGATGGCCGCGCCCGCAGCGGGGTGATTTCCACCCCGCGCGGCGATATCCGCACACCGGCCTTCATGCCGGTGGGCACGGCGGCGACGGTGAAGGCGATGCTGCCGGGGTCGGTACGGGCCACGGGGGCCGACATCCTGCTGGGCAACACCTATCATCTGATGCTGCGCCCGACGGCGGAACGGATTGCGGCGCTTGGCGGCTTGCACCGCTTCATGAACTGGGACCGCCCCATCCTGACCGATTCCGGCGGCTTTCAGGTGATGAGCCTGACCGGCCTGCGCAAGCTGACCGAAGAAGGGGTCAAGTTTTCAAGCCACATCGACGGGTCCAAACACATGCTGTCGCCCGAACGCAGCATGGAGATTCAGAAACTGCTGGGGTCGGACATCGTGATGTGTTTCGACGAATGCCCCGCCTTGCCCGCCACCGATGCGCAGGTCGCCAAGTCGATGGTGCTGTCGATGCGGTGGGCGCAGCGGTCGCGCGATGCCTTTGGCGACAGGCCGGGCCATGCGCTGTTCGGCATCATGCAGGGCGGCGTGACCCGCGATCTGCGCGAGGAATCGGCGACAGCGCTGAAGGCCATCGGGTTTGACGGCTATGCCGTGGGCGGCCTTGCGGTGGGTGAGGGGCAAGAGGCGATGTTCGGCGTGCTGAACTATGCGCCGGGGTTTCTGCCGGAGGACAAGCCGCGCTATCTGATGGGGGTGGGCAAGCCGGATGACATCGTGGGTGCTGTGGAACGCGGCATCGACATGATGGATTGCGTGCTGCCATCCCGGTCCGGTCGGACGGGGCAGGCCTTTACCCGCCACGGCGTGGTGAACATCAAGAACGCCCGCCACATCGACGACCCCCGCCCGCTGGACGAGTCCTGTGCCTGCCCCTGCTGCCAGGGCTACAGCCGGGCCTATCTGAACCATGTGTTCCGCAGTCAGGAAATCATCGCCTCGATGCTGATGACTTGGCACAATCTGCATTACTTTCAGGAACTGATGCAGGGCTTGCGCGACGCGATTGCCGCCGGGCGTCTGGCGGCGTTCGTCGCCGATTTCCATGCGGGCCGCGCCAACGGGGACATCGACCCGCTGTAGCCCCTGCGCACAGGAGCCGTCAGTCTTGTGCGCTTTGGCGCACAGGAGCCATCAGGCTTGTGCGCTTTGGCGCACAGGAAAGGATCGCGCGCGCCCCTTGTGCAGCCGCAGCATAGGCATAGGTCAAAGGGGAACCAACCTGTGCGGCGGCGTGTTGACCCGTTGACGCCGACTGTGACCCGGTTCGCGAATTTCCCCTGACAGGAGCCTGTCCCAATGACTGACGCTTTGTTCACCCCCTATACCGCCGGCGATCTGGTGCTGAAAAACCGCATCGTGATGGCCCCGCTGACCCGCAACCGGGCCAAGCATGACGACGACACCCCCTATGACATCCACGCCGAATACTATGCGCAGCGTGCCGGGGCCGGGCTTTTGATCACCGAAGGCTCGCAAATCTCGGCCGAAGGCAAAGGCTATGCCTGGACGCCGGGGATCTATTCGGCGGCGCAAGTGGCGGGCTGGAAGACGGTCACCGACGCGGTGCATGCCAAGGGCGGCAAGATCGTTATTCAACTGTGGCATGTGGGCCGGATCAGCCACACATCCTTGCTGGACGGCAAGGCCCCGGTGGCCCCGTCGGCGATTGGTGCGGCGTCGAAAACCTTTGACGGCAACGGCTTTGTCGAAACCTCCGTGCCCCGCGCGCTGGAAACCGACGAGATGGCCCGTGTGGTCGAGGATTACCGCAAGGCGGCACAGAACGCCAAGGATGCAGGCTTTGACGGCGTCGAGGTGCATGGCGCCAACGGCTATCTGATCGACCAGTTCCTGCGCGATACCTCGAACAAGCGCACCGATGGCTATGGCGGGTTGATCGACAACCGCGTGCGCCTGCTGCGCGAAGTGGTGGGGGCCTGTGCCGGGGTGTTCGGGGCAGGCCGGGTCGGCGTGCGCCTCAGCCCGTTTTCCAATGCCAACAACGTCGGCATGGACAGCGACACCGTTGCCACCTTCAGCGCCGCGATCGACGTGCTGAACGAGGCCGGGGTGGCCTTCCTGCATATGGTCGAAGGTCAGACCGGCGGGCCGCGTGACTGGCCCGAAGGCGCGCTGGAAACGCTGCGCGCGCGGTTCAAGGGGGCCTACATGGCCAACAACGGCTACGACCGGCAGACCGCGATTGCCGCCGTCGGGGCAGGGCATGCCGATCTGGTGGCGTTCGGCAAGCTCTACATCTCGAACCCCGATCTGGCGGAACGGCTTGCGGCGGATGCAAGCCTGAACCCGCTGCCGACCGAGGGGCTGTATGGCGGCGGTCGCGAAGGCTACACCGACTATCCGACGATGCAGGCTGTCGCCGCCTGACACCCTCCTTGGGGCCACCCGCCGCAGGTTCGCCTGTGGCGGGCGGTCAGGCCGTGTGCGACTCATCCTGACGCCGACATGCCTTGAAAAACCGCATAAAAATTGCGCATATTTTTGCAATTATATGAAAACATTGTGCATTTCACATGCCGGAGTTTTGCATACCGTGGTGTATCAAGGTGTCAGGCATCCAGATCGGGGCACCCAGGGCGCATGAAGTTCCTTCAGACCTTCTGTGTGGTGGACGAATTGTCGCGCCTTTTGTGGGTTGGCGGCGACTGGGATGATTTCGCCCGCGACAATGGCGGCGACACCATCATCGCCGATCAGGTGCTGTCGACCAGCCTGCTGCAATACATCGCCGACGAACGCACCGCCGCCGCCATGGTGTCGATCATGGACCGGGTGCTGGACGCGCAGGCCAGTTTCCATCTGCATTACCGCTGCGACAGCCCGGCGCACAAGCGCGAGCTGCTGATGACGGTGATGCCGCTGCGCGACCGGCGGGTGCTGATCACCCATGACCTGCTGGATGTGCAGGCGATGCCGTTCCGGGGCGAATGGTGGCGCCATGACGCGCGGGCAGGGGATATGAAATGTTCGTTCTGCTGTTCGGTGCGGCTGCCGACGGGGCATTGGGTGGACCCGTTTCAGTCCGATGCGGCCCATCCCGCAACGGTCTGCTACACCGTCTGCCCGTCTTGCGACGCCCGTATTGCCACCGCCTTTGCCGACATGACCCTTGCGCCCGCTGCCCAACGCTCTCGTGAAAGTCCTGGCCAGCGCCAGAATTTCTGACCCATAACAAAGTGTTTCCAGGACGCTTCCGATCTGCGCCATTCCGCCCTTGCCGTTCGCCGCGCCCGGTCGCATGATGGTGTCCCGTGATGGTCGGCCAAACGCGGGGGCTGTGCCTTGGGTGGTTGACACCCCCCCTTTGCACCCCCAGATATGGCTGCCACCCAAGGGGAAGGTCCAAGCGCTGCCGATGATCGGGGCCGAACCTTCCTGCCGAAAAGGATACGCAATGACCGAACCTCTTTCCTCCAGCTATCCGGTTTTGCCGCTGCGCGACATCGTCGTGTTCCCCCACATGATCGTGCCGCTGTTCGTGGGGCGGGAAAAATCCGTGCGCGCGCTGGAAGAAGTGATGCAGGACGACAAGCAGATCCTGCTGTCGTCGCAGATCGACCCCTCTGTTGACGACCCCACCACCGATGGCATCTATCGTACCGGGGTGCTGGCCAATGTGCTGCAACTGCTGAAGCTGCCCGATGGCACCGTGAAGGTGCTGGTCGAAGGCAAGGGCCGGGTGCAGATCACCGAATTCGTCACCAACCCCTCGTTCTTCGAGGCCCGCGCCGAACGGCTGACCGAGGCCATGGGCGATCAGGCCTCGGTCGAGGCGCTGGTCCGCGCCGTGGGCGAAGAATTCGAGCGCTATGCCAAGGTCCGCAAGAACATTCCCGAAGAAGCGCTGGCCGCCGTGTCCGAAACCCGCGAACCGGCCCGTCTGGCCGATCTGGTCGCAGGGCATCTGGGCATCGACGTGGCCTTGAAGCAGGATCTGCTGGAAACGCTGACCGTTTCGGAACGGCTGGAAAAGGTCTTTGGCCAGATGCAGGGCGAAATGTCCGTGCTTCAGGTCGAGAAGAAGATCAAATCCCGCGTGAAAACCCAGATGGAGCGCACGCAGCGCGAATATTACCTGAATGAGCAGATGAAGGCCATTCAGAAGGAACTGGGCGATGGCGAGGATGGCCAGAACGAAATTGCCGAGCTTGAGGCCCGCATCGCCAAGACCAAATTCTCGAAAGAGGCCCGCGAAAAGGCCGAGGCCGAGATCAAGAAGCTGAAGAACATGTCCCCGATGAGCGCGGAAGCGACCGTCGTGCGCAACTATCTGGACTGGCTGCTGTGCGTGCCGTGGGGCGTGACTTCCCGCGTCAAGAAGGATCTGTTCAAGGCGCAAGAGGTGCTGGACGCCGATCACTATGGCTTGGAGAAGGTCAAGGAACGCATCGTCGAATATCTGGCGGTGCAGGCCCGGTCGTCCAAGCTGAAAGGCCCGATCCTGTGCCTTGTCGGCCCCCCCGGTGTGGGCAAGACCAGCCTTGGCCGGTCGGTGGCCAAGGCCACGGGGCGCGAGTTCATCCGCATTTCGCTTGGCGGCGTGCGGGACGAATCCGAAATCCGGGGTCACCGCCGCACCTATATCGGGTCGATGCCCGGCAAGATCATTCAGGCGCTTAAAAAGGCCAAGACAGCCAACCCGCTGATCTTGCTGGACGAGATTGACAAGATGGGTCAGGACTTCCGCGGCGACCCGGCATCGGCGCTGCTGGAGGTGCTGGACCCCGAACAGAACAACACCTTCGTCGACCACTATCTCGAGGTCGAATATGACCTGTCCAACGTCATGTTCATCACCACGGCCAACAGCTACAACATGCCCGGCCCGCTGCTGGACCGGATGGAGATTATTCCGCTGTCGGGCTATACCGAGGATGAAAAGCGCGAAATCGCCAAAGGCCATCTGATCGACAAGCAGATCAAGGGCCACGGGTTGAAGAAGGGCGAGTTTTCGATCACCGATGCCGCCCTGACCGAAATGATCCGCACCTATACCCGCGAGGCCGGGGTGCGGAACCTTGAACGCGAAATCGCCAAACTGGCGCGCAAGGCGGTGACCGAGATCGTCAAGAAAGCCTCCAGAACCGTGCAGGTGACGCCTGACAATCTGGAAAGCTATCTGGGGGTCAAACGCTTCCGCTATGGGCTGGCGGAAACCGAGGATCAGGTCGGCGTGGTCACCGGCCTTGCCTGGACCAGCGTTGGCGGCGAAATCCTGTCGATCGAGGCGCTGCGCCTGCCGGGCAAGGGCCGGATGAAGACCACCGGCAAGCTGGGTGACGTGATGAAGGAAAGCATCGAGGCCGCCGCGTCCTTCGTGCGCTCGATCAGCCCGGAAATCGGCGTCAAGCCGCCGAAGTTCGAGACGGTGGACATCCATGTCCACGTTCCCGAAGGGGCAACCCCGAAGGACGGGCCATCGGCGGGTCTGGCGATGGTCACGTCGATTGTCTCGGTGCTGACCGGCATTCCGGTGCGGCGCGATGTGGCGATGACCGGTGAGGTCACGCTGCGCGGCAATGCGCTGGCCATCGGCGGGTTGAAGGAGAAACTGCTGGCGGCCCTGCGGGCAGGCATCAAGACAGTGCTGATCCCGCAGGAAAATGCCAAGGATCTGCCGGAAATCCCGGACAACGTGAAAGAGGGTATGACCATCATCCCGGTCAGCAACGTGCGCGAAGTGCTGAAATATGCCCTTGTCCGTCAGCCAGAGCCGGTTGAATGGGACGAGGCGGCAGAAGAAGCCGCCGCCGCCGCCCGTCAGGCCGCAGGCGCAGCCCCGGTGCAAACCGCGCACTGATCCTGTGCCAGCCAACAGCAAGGCCCGGTCCCGCCAGACCGGGCTTTGCCCTGCGGCGCGGGTGCATTTATCTGTTTCCCCGCTGAACCAAGCGCGATAACATCTTGCCGAACCCCCTCTGGAAGGACTGACCGAATGGCTGCCTCGAAACCTTCACCTGCAAAATCCGCTGCAAAAGACGAAACCGCCGTTCTGGAGGATGGTGCGGCCATCGAATCCGAGGCAGAGGATGCGTCGTCGGCCAAGGCGGATGTGGTCAAGATCAAGGACTTCATGGTGCTGGTGAACACCGCCATGGGCGGCAAGAAGAAAGCCTCGCGCGATGTGGTGGACGCGACCCTGACCGCCCTTGCCGAGGCGATGGCGACCGGCAAGAACTTCATCCTGCCGCCGCTTGGCCGGGGCCGGGTGGTCAAGCAGGCGGACGGCGTGCTGACGCTGAAGCTGCGCCAGATCACCGCCGCCAAGGGCAAGGGCGATACTGCAAAAGAGCCTCTTGCAGCCACGGAAGAGTGAGTCTAAAAGCCGCCCTACCGGGAGATTAGCTCAGTGGTAGAGCGCATCGTTCACATCGATGATGTCAGGGGTTCAAATCCCTTATCTCCCACCATCACAGGAAAAGCGCGCCGGTTGGGCGCGCTTTTTCCGTTTGCGGGGCTGCTGTTTGCCTGCTGTGCGGCAAATGCGACGCGGGGTAGGATGCGGACTTTGCGATTGCGCGGAATTGCCGTCTGCCATGGCGCCAGCGCTTGCCAATCCCCGGCAGGACGGTGTAAAGCCCGAGCCAGCGGGTGATTAGCTCAGTTGGTAGAGCGCTTCGTTTACACCGAAGATGTCGGGGGTTCGAGTCCCTCATTACCCACCATTTCCCATCGCACAGGCCTGCCGCCCCCCGCCGCGAAAAAATAACTGCGGTTGCGTGGAATACCTGGGTCTTGCCGCGCGTTGTCGCGTCAGGATAGCAGGGTAGAGAAGGACGCCATGGCCGACATGTTTCGCCACGATCTGGTGGCCTTGGTGCCAAAGCTGCGCCGCTTTGCCTATAGTCTGGCGGGAAACCGCGCCGATGGCGACGATCTGGTGCAGGTTGCCTGTGAAAAGGCGCTGAAGGGCCGCGCGCAGTTTCGCGATGGCACCCGGCTGGACAGCTGGATGTACCGCATCATTCAGACGCTGTGGATCGACGACCGCCGCCGGGCGCGTACGCGGGGCACGGTGATCGACCCCGACGACGCCCATCTGAGCGATGACGGCAAGGCCGCAGCCCTGCCCGAGGACCGCATGATGCTGGCCAAGGTGCGCGCCGCCATGGCCGATCTGCCCGAGGGGCAGCGCGATGTGCTGGCCCTGATCGCGATTGAAGGGCTGAGCTATCAGGAAACCGCCGACGTGCTGGCGGTGCCGGTGGGCACCGTGATGAGCCGTCTTTCCCGCGCCCGTGGGGCGCTTTTGCCGAAATTCGGGCTGACGATGGGGCCGCGCCAATGACACGCACCACAAAAGAACCCGGTCTGCACAAGGACCGTCTTGCCGCCTTTGTCGATGGCGAGCTGTCGCCCGAGGAGGCCGCCGCCGTGGTGATGCATCTGGCCGATCATCCGGCCGATCAGGCCCATGTCGATGATCTGATCGCCGCGAACGAGGCGCTGGCGCTGGCGTTTGCCGCCCCGCTGGCCGAACCTGTGCCGCCTGCGATGCGGGCGCTGATCCTGGGCGAAGGGGCCACAGTCCTGCCGTATCGCAGGCGCGCGCCGCTGGTTGTCGCGGGGGCCGGGGTGGCGCTGGCGGCGGGGCTGGCGGTGGCGGCGCTGATCGTGCCGCAGGCGGTGCCCGGTCTGCAACCGGGGCGCGTTGCCGACAGCAGCGCCCTGGCGCGGGTGCTGGCGCAGGCGCCCTCCGGCACGCCGCAGGCGCTGGATGCGGGGCGCGAGGTGCTGATCCTTGCCAGCCTGCCCACCCCCGCCGGTTTCTGCCGCGAGGTCGAGGTGTTGGATCGCGCCGCCGACCGGCTTGATCTGGCGCTGGCCTGCACCTCGGGCGCGGGCTGGCAGGTGGAAATGGTGCTGACCGAGGCCCTGTCCGGTCCTGCCGCAGGCGGATTTGTACCCGCCAGCGGCGCCGAGGTGCAGGGGATCGGGCCGTTTCTGGACCGGATCGGGGCAGGGCCTGCGCTGGATGCGGCAACCGAGGCGCGGCTGATCGCAGCCGGTTGGGGGGCGGCGGAGCCTGCGCGGGCAATGGAATAAACAGCCGTCCAACCCGTTGTTGTCATACCGGAAACGGAAAAGACATCAGCCGAAAGGAACAGCAAATGACTCTTCTGAAAACCCTGTCCGCCGCCCTTGCCGCCGCCCTCCTTCCCTTGGCAGCCCAGTCCGGCATCCTGCAACCCAAGCCCCCGGCGATCCCCGCCCTGTTCGCCGATACCCTTCCGGTGGAACGGGTCGATCTGCGCGACTTCTTCCGCGCCATCGAGGGCAAGAACCGCTATCGCAACCGCGACGACGACGATGACGACGACAATCGCCGGGGCCGCCGGGGCGGGTCGAACTCGAACAGCAACTCGTCCAGCAACTCGTCGTCGAACAGCAGCTCGAACTCGTCCAGCAATTCGTCCTCCAACAGCTCGTCCAACTCGTCGAGCAATTCCTCCTCGGACGACGATTGATCCCAAGGCCCCCGCGCAACATTCAGACCGGCCCTTGCAAAAGGGCCGGTTCTTTCACATCGCAGCCCCGGCCCCGACATGGGGGCCGGGTCTTTGCCTTACCGCTTGGCGCGGGCGAACTGGCGATACCAGCCGGTGGCGGCCTGCGTGCTGCGCAAGACCTTGCTGCGCAAGCTGGCCTCTGCCGGGGTTTCGGCGCGGATGTCGGCGTCAATCTGGCTGGCATCGCGGCGAAATGGAATGACCTGCACCAGCGGCGCGCCTTTTTCGATCACATGCAGCCCGTCTTTGGCGGTAGCAAAAAACGGGAAATGGATGGGCGACCGGTAGGTGTCGGTATCGACGATGCCTGCGACCACCTGCACCACACCGTTGGACCGGTTCAGCGGATCGACGAACAGGCAGCTCCACCCCGGCGGGGTGGTGATGGTCCAGTGGTTCAGAAACTTGCAGGGCGGTCGCGCGCCCATCGGGTTGCCCGCCACCTGATGCATGCCGTGATTGGCGACCAGCGGGCGGTCAAACTCCCAGGCCGCATCGACGCGGGTGCCGTTGTCCGACACTTCCAGCCGCACGGTGGCGGCAAGCGGCAGGATCCAGCCCGTGGTCATAGCATCCAGAAACGGCAGGCAGCGTTTGACGGTAAGGCCGGTGTTGTCGCGGGATTCGACGGCGGGGTCCACCGCAGGCAGTTTGCGAAACCAGTCCGGCAGATAGGCTTTGGCCGGAAAGGGCGCGGCAATGACGCCGTGATCTTCGGGCGCGCAGGTAAAGGTCAGGCGGGCAGCGGGGCGAAAGCGCAGCATGGCAAGGCTCCTTCATTCGTCATGGGCATCGGCTGTGCCAACAACGCGCGGGGGCCACAGCCTATTCCCTGCTTGCCGCCCGAACCTGTCAGCCACACAGCCGGGCCGCCGACAGCAGCCCGTTGCCAAAGATCGGGTCCGCCCCGGCGCGGCCCAGATCGCGGGCGGTGGCGGTCAGCCGGGCCGACACTTCGTCCCGCGTCAGCCCCTGCGACAGCAGCACCGCCGCCGCCGCCGTCACGAAGGGGGCGGCAAACGAGGTGCCGGTTTGCAACCGCGCCCCGCTGACCGAGGTGGCCAGCAGCAGGTTGACCCCCGGCGCTGCCAGATCCAGATGATCGCCCCGCTGCGCCCGGTTGTAGATGCGGGTGCGCCCGTCCACCGCCGTCACCGCCACCACGCCGGGATGCGAGGCCGGAAAGGCCGCCGCCGCATCTGGCCCGCCATTGCCTGCCGCCGCCACGATCACCATGCCATCGGTGGCGGTAAAGCGGCTGATCGCCTGATCCAGCACGGTGTTTTCCGGCCCCGCCAGCGACATGTTGACGACCCGCACCCCTTCGCTTGCCATCAGATGCAGCGCCTTCATCACGGACACCACATCCGCGCGTTCATCGCCGCCGCCCCGGCCAAAGACATCGGCCACGATCAGCCGGGCCTCGGGGATCAGGCCGGGCACGCGCGAGGTGGCGGCCCCCGCCAGCAGCGACACCACCGCCGTACCATGCACCGCGCGCGACGGGTCCTGGGTCGTATCGGCCAGGGTCACCACCCGGATCTGCGCGCCTTCCAGCATCTGATGGGCGGCGTTGACGCCAGTGTCGATCACCCCGACCGTCACCGTCACCGGGCAGGTTGCGCGGTTTTCCGGCCAGTCGATCATCTGCTGCGCCGCGCAGATTTCGGCGGTGCAGGGGGTGGGGGCTGTCACGGGCAGCAGGGCGTCGCCTGCCTGCCCGCTGCGGTAATAATGGTTGAGGTCGGCCTCGATGCCCGATGGCAACAGCCGGACCCTGGCGCGCGCGCTGTCCAGCGATACGGCGGGCGGGGCAGACAGGCGGGTGATGGTGCTGCCCGGTTCCGGGCCGATGCCCGGCAACCTGTCGTCGGCGATGACTGCAAAGCCTTCGGCCAGCAGCAGGGCGCGGTCAGTTGCGGTCAGGTCGGTGACGACAATCTCGGGCGCAAAGCGCGGCAGGACCACGGCAGGCGGGCGCTGCGCGGTGACCGGGGCCTGACCGCGCAGCAGCCGTCGCAGGGGGCCTGTCGTCCTGCCGGGGCCGCTGCGCCCCGACGCATCGCGCCCGGCCCGGCTGGCGGCGCCGCCGCCGTCGTCATCATCATCGTCACCCCCACCATCGCCGCCGTCATTGTGGTCATCAGCCCAGGCCATGCCGCCGGACCGAAGATGGGGCAGCGCCAGCGGGGCCAGCACAAGGGCCGAGGTCAGCAGCAGAAATCCCAAAGGTCTGGCAACGAGTTTGGCAACAGAAATCATGGTCGCAGCATCCTGTTCCGCCCGCAGGCGCGTCTGGTGTCAGGCGATAACGGATGGTCCCGCCGGTCTATTCCCGCACAATGCGAATAATCTTTTCCGGTCATCTGCCGGAATAAACCGGGGCCGCCGCCGTTCTTGTTGCATGGGTCGACGAAACCACCCGGCCCGGCACAACGCAATACAGGTTCAATCTCATTTCCCCGGAGGCTCAGATGACCACACTTACCTTCAAAGGCAACCAGATCGGCGAGGCCCTGCAATTCCAAAGCCAGGGCGGCACCACGACCGTCGAAATCGGCCGCGTCTGGTTTGCGGCGACCGATACCGTCACCATCACCTTCGCCCCCAGTGCCATCGGGCTGGACGGGGCGATCATCGGCGGCAACGGTGCCGTCACCGCCCTGAGCGTGACCACCGCAAGCGGCGCTGTCACCACCTTCTACCCCAGCCCGGACGGTCTGGACATCGACCCCGACGGCGAAAAGAACGGCGCCGATTTCATATATGTCTCGGAAAGCCCGGATGCGGGCATCGGCGGCGCCTATGCCGGGCTGCAACTGGAAAAGATCGTCGTGTCGGACGTGCCCTTGCTGGCCGGGGCGAATGTGCCGTTTTCCAACCTTGGCAGCTATGTCGGCGCGGGCGGTCCTGTGACGCCGCCGCCGGTGCTGATCGGCGATGCGGGCAACAACACCCTGACCGGCACCACCGGCAATGACCGGATGGATGGCCGCGAGGGCAACGACACCATCCGCTCGCTTGGCGGCAGCGATACTGTCGCAGGCGGGCAGGGCAACGAACGCATCGACGCAGGGGCCGGTAATGACGTGGTGCGCGGTGGCGACGGCAATGATCTGATGCTGGGGCAGGCGGGCAACGACCGTCTGTTCGGCGAGTTCGGCAATGATCTGCTGGACGGCGGCCTTGGCCGCGATGTGCTGACCGGCGGGGCCGGGGGCGACAGGTTCGTGTTCGGCGCAAGCGATGTCGTCACCGACTTCAACGCATCGGCGGGCGATCAGATCCTGTTCGACGCGAGCCTGGGTCTTGACCTTGACCTGATCACCATTCGCACCACCGCGACGCGGACCACGATCAGCTACAACGGCGAAACCATGGTGCTGCAAGGGGTGAACCAGCCCTTCGATGCCGACAACGCCATCAAGTTCGACTATGTTCAGGACTTCGACTTCATCTGAACCAAGACCTGCGGTTGACCTTGTGGGGAGGTCAGCATCCGGGGCGGCACAGTGACTGCCGCCCCGGCCTGAGGGAAACCGTCAGCGTTTCTTCTTGGCACCTTGTGGGATCTTGTTGCCACGCGGCCCCGTGAAGGTCGGCGTGTTGTCGCGGTTTTCATCATGCAGTTTGCGCCAGCGATCAAGGCGGCCCGCGTCCAGCCTGCCCGCGCTGATGGCCGCCTGCACGGCACAGCCCGGTTCATGCGCATGGGTGCAATCGCGAAAGCGGCACAGCGGGGCCAGTTCGGTGATCTCGGCAAACAGCACATCCAGACCGGCGGTCACGTCGCTGACATGCAGGGTGCGCATGCCGGGGGTGTCGATCACCCAACCGCCGCCCTGAATGGCATGCAGCGACCGCGAGGTGGTGGTGTGGCGGCCCTTGGCATCATCGTCGCGGATGTCGCCGGTCAGTTGCCGGTCTTCGCCCTCATGCGCGGCCAGCGTGTTCAGCAGGGTCGACTTGCCCACCCCGGACGACCCGACCAGCGCCACCGTCTGGCCAACCCCACACCACGGCGCCAGAACACCCGCAGCCTCGGGCGATTTGGCGTTCAGCGTCACCACAGCCAGCCCGCGTTGCAGGCTGGCGGCCTGTTGCTGAAAGGGCAGGGCATCGGCCACGGTATCGGCCTTGGTCAGCACGATCACCGGATCGGTGCCCGCCTCGTTCGCCAGGGCCAGATAGCGTTCCAGCCGGGCCGGGTTGAAATCGGCGTTGCACGAGGTGACGATGAACAGCGTATCGACATTGGCCGCGATCAACTGCTGCATCCGCGCGCCTTCGGTGCGGCGCAGCAGCAGGGCCTTGCGGTCCAGCCTGCGCGCCAGCAGATGCGTCGCGGGGTCGACCAGAACCCAGTCCCCCACAGCAAAATCGGTGGTCCTGGTCTGGACCTGCAATCCCAGCCGCGCGGGCCCCGTCTCTGACACCGCAGTCAGCCGCGACCGATGCACGGTGGCCACCCGCATCGGGGCAAGGCCTGCATCCTCGGGGGTCAACTGGTCGGCATAGAACGCAGACCAACCAAGCGTTGGCAGCGACATCGGGGTATGGTCGGGCGCATCGGTCATGCCAAGGGAATGGCGGTCCCGCTGCCCGGATGCAAGTGTTTTGGAGCAAGATGACCCTTTATGGAACCGACCCTGTTTTCCTGTAGCCTTCTTGACATGCACGACGGGAGGGCAATGCCCGCCCGCCGGGTGGGCAGACAACGCCAGTTCTACGCGGTTTATAGATCAACTTCTCCCACCGAATTTCTGCTGGTGACGTTGCCGAATGCCCGCCCGAGGGGGTGATGAGCGATCAGAAATCGTCCAGTGGACGATTTCCGCGAAGAACGCCCGGCCCGTGGCCGGGCCGGGAGGCGGGCATTGCCCGGCGCGCTTCGTGTTTGATTCCGGGCAGAAGAAGGTGGTTCAGCGAAGGTTCATCGCGCTTTAGCGACAGGCGGTCGGGCGCTGCAGGGTCAGGCCGCCACCGGCACCTCGCGCAGGTCGGCCAGCACCTCGGCGGCAAGGCCGAACGACTTCAGGCGGGCGGTATGGTCGTGGATCATGCTGGTCACCATCACCTCGTCGGGCTGGTACTGGTCCAGCAGGTCGCGCAACTGCTGACGGATGGTCAGGGCAGACCCGGTGGCCGAACAGGACAGCGACTGCAGCACCTGCGCCAGCACATGGGGCGGAACCTCTGCCGTCACATCCTGCACCGGGCGCGGCAGTTTGCCGGGGGCACCCGTGCGCATCCGCGCAAACGCCAGCAGTTGAGATGACCGCAGAACCTGCGCCTCGGCATCGGTATCTGCCGCGCAGACCCCGACGCCGATCATCGCATGGGGCTGATCCAGCCAGCGCGAGGGGCGGAAGGTGGCGCGGTAGGTTGCCAGCGCATCGGCCAGCATGGCGGGCGCGAAATGCGAGGCAAAGGCATAGGGCAGCCCCAGATAGGCGGCCAGTTGCGCGCCATAAAGGCTGGACCCCAGGATCCAGACCGGCACATGGGTCCCCATGCCCGGAATGGCGCGCACGGGGGTTGCGTCGGGCACATCGTCGAAATAGCCCATCAGTTCAAGCACATCCTGCGGAAAGCTGTCTTCGGGGGCCATGTGGCGGCGCAAGGCGCGCGCGGTGGCCATGTCGGTGCCCGGCGCGCGGCCCAGACCCAGATCGACCCGGCCGGGAAACAGGGTGGCAAGGGTGCCGAACTGTTCGGCCACGATCAGCGGCGCGTGGTTCGGCAGCATGATGCCGCCCGCGCCCACGCGGATGGTGCGGGTCGCCGCAGCCACCTGCGCAATCACGATCGGCGTGGCCGCACTGGCGATGCCGGGCATGTTGTGATGTTCAGCCAGCCAATAGCGGTGATAGCCCGCCTTTTCGGCCAGACGCGCAAGATCGACCGTATTCGCCAGCGCATCGGCAGCGGTCTTGCCTTCGGGGATGGGCGACAGATCAAGGACCGAGAAGTTTTGCATGGGGCAGCCTCCGTTAGGGGGAACCTAAGCATCGGCGGCGGGCAGGCCAAGGGGGCAGGCGGTATTTTCAGGCCGTCAGGCGGTGGCCAGCAGCCCCGCGATCAGGGCGAGGATGGCGATTTCCGCCCAAGGCAGGTTCGGCAGCCACATCTGCGCGGGCGGGGGGGCGGGGTCGGTCAGATCGGGAAAACGATGGGGCATGTGGCACCTTCCGGGGTTTGGTCCCGGCAGGATGCGTCAAGGAACTTAACAAGAACAAAAGGCCCGGAGGATGCTCCGGGCCTTTTGACGAAACAATCGGTTTCCGAATTCAGCGCGAGGCCAGATCGCGCAGAACGTAGTGCAGCACACCGCCATGTTCGACGTATTCAATCTCGATCTCGGTGTCGATCCGGCATTTGATCGGGATGATCTTCACCGATCCGTCACCGTAGACGATGGTGCAATCGACCGTCGACAGCGGTTTCAGATCGCCGTCCAGACCCGCGATGCTGACCACCTCGTCGCCCTTCAGGCCGAGCGATTTGCGGGTGTCGCCGCCGGTAAACTCGAACGGAATGACGCCCATGCCAACCAGGTTCGAGCGGTGGATCCGCTCAAAGCTTTCGGCGATCACCGCCTTGACGCCCAGAAGCGCGGTCCCCTTGGCCGCCCAGTCACGCGACGACCCGGCCCCGTATTCGATGCCGCCAAAGATCACCAGGGGCGTGCCAGCCGCCTGATAGGCCATCGAGGCGTCAAAGATGCTGGTCTGCACGCCGTCCGGGCCCAGAGTATAGCCGCCCTCGACCCCATCGAGCATCTCGTTCTTGATGCGGATGTTGGCGAAGGTGCCGCGCATCATCACCTCATGGTTGCCGCGACGGGCACCATAGCTGTTGAACTCTGACACCGGAACCTGCCGTTCGGCCAGATACTTGCCCGCCGGCGTGCCCGCCTTGAACGACCCTGCCGGGCTGATGTGGTCGGTGGTGATCATGTCACCCAGCAGGGCCAGAACGCGCGCGCCGCTGATGTTGGAAATCACCCCCGGCGTTTTCGACATGCCTTTGAAATAGGGCGGGTTCTGGATGTAGGTCGACGAGGCGGGCCAGTCATACGTCTCGCTTTCGGTGATCTGCACCGCCTGCCATTTCTCATCGCCCTTGAACACATCGGCGTATTTCTTGAGGAAGGCCGCACGGGTGACGGTGGTTTCCACCAGTTCGGCAATCTCGGCATTGGTGGGCCAGACATCGCGCAGATAGACCGGGCCGTTGGTGCCCATGCCAAGCGGGGCCTTGGTGATGTCGATGTTCATGTCACCCGCCAGCGCATAGGCGACCACCAGCGGCGGCGAGGCCAGATAGTTGGCGCGCACATCGGGAGAAATCCGGCCCTCAAAGTTGCGGTTGCCCGACAGCACGGCCGCCGCGACCAGATCGCCCTCGTTGATGGCGGCCGAGATTTCCGGCTGCAACGGGCCAGAGTTGCCGATGCAGGTGGTGCAGCCAAAGCCGACAAGGTTGAAGCCGATGGCATCGAGGTCTTCTTGGAGGTTGGCGGCGTTCAGATATTCGGCCACGACCTGTGATCCCGGCGCAAGCGAGGTTTTAACCCAGGGCTTGCGGTTCAGCCCCAGGGCGCGCGCCTTGCGGGCGACAAGGCCCGCCGCGATCATGACATAGGGGTTCGAGGTGTTGGTGCAGGAGGTGATCGAGGCGATCACCACCGACCCGTCGCGCAGGGTGTAATCCTCGCCCGCCACCGATGCACTGGAAAACCCGTCGAAATTGCCGGGCAGATCGGCCGGGGCGGGGTTGCCGCCTTCGGCCACCAGTTCGGCCTTTTGCGTGTCCGACACGGCGGGCAGCTTGCGGGTAGTGCGGATATAGTCGCCAAAGGCCGAGGCGGCGGTGTCGAGCGCCAGAAAGTCCTGCGGGCGTTTCGGGCCGGAAATGGCCGGAACGATGGTGCCCATGTCCAGCGCCAGAGTGCTGGTATAGATCGGGTCATAGCCCGCATCGCGCCACATGCCGTTGGCTTTTGCATAGGCTTCGACCAGCGCAATCCGGGCCTCGTCGCGCCCGGTGTTGCGCAGATAGCGGATGGTTTCGCCGTCGATCGGGAAGAAACCGCAGGTCGCGCCATATTCCGGCGCCATGTTGGCGATGGTGGCCCGGTCGGCAAGGGGCAGGCGGTCCAGCCCGTCGCCGTAGAATTCGACGAACTTGTTGACCACGCCATGCTTGCGCAGCATCTGCACGACCTTCAGCACCAGATCGGTCGCGGTGGTGCCTTCGACCATGCTGCCTGTCAGCTTGAAGCCGACCACTTCGGGGATCAGCATGGAAACGGGCTGGCCCAGCATCGCGGCTTCAGCCTCGATCCCGCCCACACCCCAGCCCAGAACGGCCAGACCGTTGACCATGGTGGTATGGCTGTCGGTGCCGACCAGCGTGTCGGGGTAGGCGACCAGGTTGCCGTCCTGATCGGTGTCGGTCCAGACCGTCTGCGCCAGATATTCAAGGTTCACCTGATGGCAGATGCCGGTTCCGGGCGGCACCACGCGAAAGTTGTTGAACGCGTTCTGGCCCCATTTCAGGAACACATAACGCTCCATGTTCCGCTCATATTCGCGGTCCACGTTGGCCTGAAACGCGCGGGGCGTGCCGAATTCGTCGATCATCACCGAGTGGTCGATGACCAGATCCACCGGGGCCAGCGGGTTGATGCGCTGTGCATCGCCGCCCAGACCCTTGATGCCGTCGCGCATGGCGGCAAGATCCACCACCGCCGGAACCCCGGTGAAATCCTGCATCAGCACGCGGGCAGGGCGATAGGCAATCTCGCGCGGGTTCTTGCCGCCAAGCACGCCCCATTCGGCAAAGGCGCGGATGTCGTCCACCGAGACGGTCTTGCCATCTTCATAGCGCAGCATGTTTTCCAGCACGACCTTCAGGCTGGCGGGCAGACGCGAAAACGCGCCCAGACCTGCGGCTTCGGCAGCCGGGATGGAATAATAGCTGACGGTCTGGCCGCCGGCTGTCAGGGTCTGGCGGGTCTTGGTGCTGTCGTGTCCGACGGTGACGGTCATGGGGCGTCTCCTGGCTGAAAGGGGGCTTGGGGAAGGGTGTCAAAGGGTGTTGGCGGCCATTGTATGCAATTGTATGCCATAAATCCAGCCCCCCTGTCACCGCGAATTGCATCGCCCATTTGCACCGAATTTCCTCGCACTTGCGAGAGGCTTCGTGTCATTCCCCTCGCAAAACCTTGATTGGCGGCGATCCGCTGCCTTCGATAGAACCAAAACTGCAAGACGGGGATCGGGAAAACATCATGCGACACATGCTTGGCGCTGCTTGCGGCCTGATGGTCGGGTTGGCCCAGCCCGTATTCAGCCAGACGGCGCCTGCTGTGGTGGTGGAACTTTACACCTCGCAAGGCTGCACGGCCTGCCCGCCGGCGGATGATTACATGGCCCGGTTTGCCGATGATCCGCAGATCATCCTGCTGTCGCTGCATGTGGATTACTGGGATTACATCGGCTGGGCGGACAAGTTCGCCAGCCCCGCCTTCACCGCCCGGCAAAAGTCCTATGCCAGGGCGATCAACAGCCGCACCATCTATACCCCGCAGATCGTGGTGGGCGGCATCGACCGGGTGGAAGGGTTTGATCCGCCGACCTTCGAGGGCTATCTTGCGGTACATCGCAAGGCGCCGCAGACGGTCGATCTGGCGCTGACGCGGGTGGGCGACACGCTGGCCATAAAGGCCAGCGCCGATGCGCCATTTGACGTGCCGGCGCGGGTCGACATCGTGCGATACATGCCGTCGCAGACGGTTGCCATCGAACGCGGCGAGAATGCGGGGCGGTCGGTCACCTATCGCAATATCGTCACCTCGTGGGAAACGCTTGGCGAGTGGACAGGGCAGGAGCCGCTGGCGCTGACGGCGGCCGTGCTTGGCCCGGATCCGGTGGTTGTGGTGGTTCAGGCGCCGGGTCCGTCGCGCATTCTGGCGGCCGCACGGGTCAAATAGGGTCAGGCCGAGGGCGGACGCCGTGGCCCTTTCCAGCGTTGGTGAATCCAGAACCACTGGTCCAGATGCTGGCGCACGATGCGTTCCAGACTGTCGTTCAGGGCCTGAGTCATCGCTTCGGGGCTGTCGGCGTCGATCGGGGCCTCGACGATGATCCGAAACCCCAGACCATCGGGCAACCGCACCGCATAGGTCGGGATCACCAGCGCATCGTATTTCAGGCCCAGCTCTGCCGCCGAAAGCGCGGTCATCGCGGTGCGGCCAAAGAAGGTCAGGCTTTCGCCATGGCTCATGTGCTGGTCGATCAGCATGCCCAGCATGCCGCCCGCCCGCAGATGCCGCACCATCGCCGCCAGCCCCTTTTTGCCGCGCGCAAACAGCGGGGTGCCGACGGCGGAAATGGCCTTGACGTAATGGTCGTTGAAATAGGCGTTCGACATCGGCATGTACAACCCGCCGACCCGGTAGCCCCGCGCGATCAGTGCCGCGCGCGAGGCATCGTAATTGCCGAAATGCCCGGTCACCAGAATGACGGGGCGGTCGGTGCGATGCGCCTGATCCAGCGCCGCGACCCCGTCGCCGGTCAGCGGGTGCTTGACGGCATGGGCCACAAATTCCGGGCCGGAGTAGATCTCGATGATGGTGCGGCCGACGTTGTCGGGCACCGCGCGCACGATGCGGTCCACCTCGGCAGGCGGCAGATCGGGCAGGATCAGCGCCAGATTGCGCCGGATGCGGCCGGAATAGCCCGCCAGCGGCGCCACGATCCGCGACACCACCCAGCCGCACAGCGGCACACGCCAGCGGTAGGGCAGCCGCAGCAGCCCCCAGATCAGGCCGCGCATCAGCCGGTCCTGCGCCCAGTGGTCAAAGCGAAAGCGGGGTTTGTCGTCCATCACAGCCTTGTATCACGCCTTCAGACGGGCGGTCGCGGTTTCCCGGTGCCAGACATAAAGCCCCGCCCCCACGATCACAAGGGCACCGAATACCGACGTGGCGTCGGGCCATTCGTCATACAGAACTGCGCCCCAGACCGCCGCGAACACGATGCCCAGATAGGCAAAAGGCGCCACCACCGATGCCTCGGCCATGGAAAAGCTGCGGATGATCGCCAGTTGCGCGCAAGTGCCAAGCGCGCCTATCAGCGCAAATTGCGGCAGATCGGCAAGCGCGATCGGCTGCCAGACCCCCGCCACCGCCAGACTGGCCGCCGCCGTGCCGAAGATCGAGGCATAAAGCATCGAGGTCCAGGCACTTTCCGACGCACCGATATGGCGGGTGATCAGCGCGTTGCCGGTATAGCAGATCGCCGCTCCCAAAGGCAGCAGCGCCCAGGGGCTGAACACGCCCGCCCCCGGACGAATGATGATCATGGCCCCGATCAGCGCGACAAACACCCCGGCCAGACGGCGCGGCCCAAGCCGTTCGCCCAGAAAAACCGCCGCCCCAAGCGTGATCAGCACCGGGTTGAGGTCGGTCAGCGCCGTCGCCTCGGCCAGACCGATATGCGACAGGCTGAGGAAGAACATCGCCGTCGCCCCAAACTGAAACGCCGAGCGGGCAAGGTGCAGCCGGGGGTTGGTGGTGCGCAGCAGGCGGGGGCTGTGCTGGCGCAGCAGGATCAGCACCAGCAGAAGCTGGCCCAGGAACCGCGCCCAGATCACCTGCGGCGCGGGGTATCTGGTGATCAGCCCCTTGGCCGCCGCATCCATCGCGGTGAAAAAGACAATGGCCGTGATCATCAGCAGCACCGCCTTGGTCACTTGGGTCGGCGCGCTCATCTTTGATCCTTTGGCGTTTTGCGCGGACCCTAGGCCGGGACAGGGGCAGGGGCAAGGGGGGGCAGGGGCAAGAGGGGCGGCGGAATGCGCCTACTCCTCGGGCTGGATCAGCACCAGCTCGCCCGCGCCTTCCAACTGGCGGATGGCCAGGATGATCGCCGACATCGCCTCTTCGGCGTCCTTGTCCTTGACCTTGCCCTTGGCGGCGATTTCTTCGCGCAAGCCCTGTGCCATGCGCTGCGAGATGTTCGACAGGATGAACTCTGCCGCAGCCTCCAGCCCGTCCTTGCCCGCAGCGCCGGCAAGCGCGGTGATCAGTACCGCCTGATCGACAATGCGGATGACCTTGGGCAGATCGCGGCCCGCCACCCGCGCCGGAATGTGCACGAAGGTAAAGATCGCCCGGCGCACCTGTTCGGCAAACCCCGCATCTTCAGCCTCCAGCCCGCGCAACACGTCTTCGCGGGTCAGCGCGGGCGAGACGTTGAGGATCGCCCCCACCCGTTCCACCGGCCCGGTGTCAAACGCCTTGGCGGGTTGGGTGTCCAGCTGTGCGATCAGCGCCGCCCCGATGCGGCGCACGGTTTCGGGGTCGACATTGCCGGTCATCGACACCGCATAGGCCACCCGCCGGGCCTTCTCGCCCGGCAGTTTGCCCAGCAGTTCGGCGGCGCGCGGCACCGGCAGTTTCGACAGCATCACCGCCGCCACCTCGACCGATTCTTCGGACAGCACAGGCAGCAGCCGGTCCACCGGCAGTTGCACCAGCCGGTCCCACGGATCGGCCTTGGCCGAGGCCCCGGCCAGACGGCGCAGGCGCGAGGCCGCGTTCTGGCTGATATGGCCATCCATCATCGACAGGGTGCCTTCGATCCCGCCGGGAAAGGCCAGCCCCACCTGTTCCAGTTCATTCAGGAATTCGTCCACCACCGCAGACAGGGTGGTCCGGTCCACCAGCCGCATCTGCCCCATCTGTTCGGCCAGGGCCGCCTGCATGTGGTCGGGCAGGGCGGTGATCGGAATGCCGCTGCCTTCGGACAGCAGATAGCGCACGATGACCGCCGCCTTTTCCCTGGGGTTCAGGGTGCGCGCCACGCCGGGGGGTCGGGCCACGGGCACCGCCCGCTGTACCGGAGTGATCCGGGCCAAAGCCACGCCGTTCTGTGCGCCATTCTGTGCGCTGCCTTGTGCCATGCCAGCCCCCGATTCCCGTCTCTGCCCATCCTTGGCAGCAATCGGTTAACGGGGGCTTTCGATCAGGTGGTCGGATTGTCCACGCAGGTCGATTTCTCGGCGTCCCACACCATGCCCACAGCACAACTGGCGGCGGTGGTGTCTTTTACCTGACCCGCGCAGCCGCCTGCAAGGGCAAGCGTCGGCGCGGCGGCAAGGGTCAGGGCAATCACGGCGAGGCTGAGGCTGGAACGCATCGAAATCTCCTGTGGTTGGGGTCAGTAACTGGTGGTGGCCCCCGAGGTGATGGCCTGCGCGAGGGTGATCTCGGCCCAGGTGCCCGCGCCGCCGCGGGTACGGATGGCATCAAGCTGCGCCTGTGCCAGGGCAATCTCGTTCATCTCGACCAGCATCTGGCCGTAATAGCTGCGCGCCAGAATGTTGTCGGGGTTCTGCGTCAGGGCGGCGGTGTAATACTGCATCCCCAGTTCCAGTCGCCCGGCCTTGCGGTTGGCAAAGCCCAGATAGGTCAGCACGCGGTCGCTCGGCCCTTCGGTCATGGTGGCAAGCACTGCCAAAGCCTCGTCCGGGCGGCCCGCATAGGCCAGTTCGCGCACGGCGCCAAAGCGGCTGTCATCGTCCAGCCGCGCATCATCGGATTTGATGCAGGCCTTGGTCTTTTCATCCCAGACCTCGCCCTTGGCGCACAGGGTCGTGGTTTCGGTGGTGGTCGGCGGGGCCGGGTCGCTGCCCGCCGCAAAAGCGGCAAGAGGCAGGGACGACAGCAACAGGGCGGCAGCAAGGCGCATGGGCGTGATCCTTGTTATGTGCGTCAAAGGTAGCACGGGTTTTCACGGGGCAAAGCAGTTTTCACCCCCCAAGGATCACGGATCTGCGAGTCCGCGTCAGTTCCGCAAGGAACATCAGCCGCCGAACACGCGGGCAAAGATGGTGTCCACATGTTTGGTGTGATAGCCCAGATCGAATTTCTCCTCGATCTCGGCCGGGCTGAGCGCGGCTGTCACCTGCGGGTCGGCCAGCAGTTCGGTCTTGAAATCGGCCCCCTGTTCCCAGACCTTCATCGCGTTGCGCTGCACCAGCTTGTAGCTGTCCTCGCGGCTGACTCCGGCCTGCGTCAATGCCAGAAGCACCCGCTGGCTCATCACCAGACCCCGGAACTTGTTCATGTTGGCCAGCATGTTGTCCGGATAGATCACCAGCTTTTCAATCACGCCCGCCAGACGGTGCAGCGCGAAATCCAGCGTGATGGTGGTATCCGGGCCAATGGTGCGTTCGACCGAAGAATGGCTGATGTCGCGTTCGTGCCACAGGGCCACATTCTCCATCGCCGGGATCACGGCCATGCGGACAAGCCGGGCAAGCCCGGTCAGGTTTTCGGTCAGCACCGGGTTGCGCTTGTGCGGCATGGCGGAACTGCCCTTCTGGCCGGGGCTGAAGAACTCCTCGGCCTCCAGAACCTCGGTGCGCTGCATGTGGCGAATCTCGATGGCGATGTTTTCGATGCTGCTGCCGATCACGCCAAGCGTGGCGAAGAACATCGCATGACGGTCCCGCGGAATGACCTGCGTGCTGATGGGTTCAGGGGTCAGGTCCAGTTTGGCGCAGACATGTTCCTCGACGCGCGGGTCGATGTTGGCAAAGGTGCCGACCGCGCCGGAAATCGCCCCGGTGGCGATTTCTGCCCGAGCGTTGACCAGACGGGCGCGGTTGCGTGCCATTTCGGCATAAAAGCGCGCAAAGGTCAGCCCCATGGTGGTGGGTTCGGCATGAATGCCATGGCTGCGGCCGATGCGGACGGTATCCTTGTGCTCAAACGCGCGGGCCTTCAGCGCGGCCAGCACCCGGTCCAGCCCCGCCAGCAGCAGGTCGGAGGCGCGGGCAAGCTGGATGTTGAAGGTGGTGTCCAGCACATCGGAACTGGTCATGCCCTGATGCACGAAGCGCGCCTCGTCGGCGCCGACGATTTCCGAAAGATGGGTCAGAAAGGCGATGACATCATGCTTGGTGACGGCCTCGATCTCGTCGATCCGGGCCACGTTGAACTCCACATCCCTGGCCCGCCAGATCGCCTCGGCATTGGCGCGCGGGATCACCCCCAGATCGGCCATCGCGTCGCAGGCATGGGCCTCGATCTCGAACCAGATGCGAAACTTGGTTTCGGGCGACCACAGGGCAACCATCTCGGGGCGGGAATAGCGGGGGATCATGGCAGGCCTTTCGCAGGGGGGATGGGCGTGGCCCCAATACGCCGCATGGTGCATGGGTGCAAGCGCCGCGCGGCTGTGGCTGTGCCCTTTGCCGGCCGCCGGGGGTTTCACACCCCCGGACCCCCGTGGGATATTTATGCACAGAGGATGATAACAGAGGATGAAAGGCGGGGTTCAAGCGCCCTGCGGCAGACCAGGTCAAGCCGCAGGGCGCCATCCCCTGTGACGGTCATCGGCGTCCCCGCCTGTACCGCCCCCTGATACTGACCGCTGACAGTTAACGAAGTATTGAAAAAGCCCCGATTTCATCCTCTGTGCGAAAATATCCTCGGGGGGTGAATTGGCGCTTGCGCCAAGAGGGGGGCAGACAGCCCCCTTTCTTTCTCAGCCAAGCAAGCGCGGATCAAACGGATATTTCGTCAAATTCTCCACCCCCGTTTCGGTGATCAGCACCTGATCCTCCAGCTTGATCGAGAAATCGCCGCCCTCGGGCGACACCAGCGCCTCGACGCACAGGGTCATGCCGGGTTCCAGTGCCACGTCGAACGCGCCTTCGACCCAGCCGTCGGGGTAGGGCACAAAGGGCCATTCGTCGCACAGACCCACGCCGTGCATCTTGCAGGAATATTTCTGCTTCCAGTAGCGCGACTCAAGCTGATGGCCGTTGTGCACCAGATCGCGGATCGTCACCCCCGGTTTCAGCATCGCCATGTTTTCGGCGATATGGTCCATCGCGTGACGCATGGCGCTGACTATCGGGGCGGGGGCGGGGCGGTCACCGATCCACCAGGTGCGGCTGATGTCGGTGCAGATGCCGTAGGCGCCGATCAGGTCGGTGTCAAAGGCCAGAATCTCGTTGTTGCCGATGATCCTTGGGCCGCATTCCTGAAACCACGGGTTGGTGCGGGGACCGGAGGCCAGCAGCCGCGTCTCGATCCATTCGCCGCCACGCCGGATGTTGCCCCGGTGCAGTTCGGCCCAGACATCATCCTCGGAAACGCCGCCCAAGGGAATGGCGCTGCGGGCGAATGTCTCCATCCCGGCAATCGCGGCTTCGCAGGCGTGGTGGGCGCATTTCATCGCCGCAATCTCGTCGGGGCCCTTGATCGCGCGGGTGCGTTCGGTCAGTTCCTCGCCTTCCAGCACGTCAAACCCCGCGCGTTCCAGCGCGCGCAACCCGTTGATCATGATCTTGTCCACCGCGAGGCGGCGGTTGGAGCCTGCATGGGCGCGCATCACCTCGTCCACCTGTCCCGCAAAGGACGCCGCATCCTGCGCCACCGCATCGCCGCAGACGTTGTAAAAGAACGAGGCCCCCGACCGCAGTTCGGCGACCAGCGGGTTGAACGTCACAAGGAAGGGCGAGTTCTTGTATTCCCACACCACCATATGCCCGTCGGCACAGATCAGGCAGGCGCGGAACGGGTTGTGGCTGTTCCACAGCTGCATGTTGGTGGTGTCGGTCGCATAGCGGATGTTCAGCGGGTCGAACAGCAGGATACCCCCCGTATCCCGCGCATTCAGCGCGGCCACCAGCCGCTTCCAGCGGAATTCGCGCATCCGGGCAAGATCGGGCAGCGCCAGACCCGCCGCCTGCCATTCGGCGAAGGCCAGTTGCGTCGGGCCGATTTCCACCCGGTCGTTGTCATTCGGGGTGCCGTCGCCAAGGCTCGCCCCGCGCGTGGGGTCTATCTTGCGGCGGTCTGCATAGGTTTGGGTCATCGCGGCCTCCCGAAGCTGGGGCCAGCCTGTGGTGGGCGGGGTGCCGGGTCTTGCGCGCCTGCGACGGCGTGATGTCGGAAATGACAGGGCAGGGGGCGGATGCGCGCGGTAGGCGTGGGGCATGACCGAGATCGTGCAAACCCGGCTGCCCTTTGCCCCCTGGGCCGACCCGCGCACCCGCCGCCTGCCCGGCATCGTGCCGCTGGATATGGCCGACTGGTTGCAGGTCGATGATGCCTACGCCGCACAGATGGCCGAGCGCGACCGCCTGATCCGCGACTGCCCCGGACTGGTGCATGGCCTGACCGATCAGGCGCAAGAGGCCGCAGCCGAGGTTTACGACCTGATCTTGCCGCGCCTGCCCGCGCTTGGGTTTCGGATCGACGGGGATCAGGCCACCCGCCCCGATGGCGTCACCGTGGCCATGATCCGCGCGCAACCTCTGTTGACCCTGGGCCGCCTGATCCAGGAAGATATTTGCCTGATGCAGCCCGACGGGGCGGGCGAGCATCTGCTGTCGGGCGCGATCCTGTGCTTTCCGGCGGGCTGGACCTTGGCGGAAAAGCTGGGCCGCGCGATGATGCGCATTCATCTGCCGGTCGAGAAATACACCGAGGATGTGGGCCGCCGCGTCCAGCGGATGCTGGATCTGGTCCGCGTCGATCAACCGCTGTGGCGGGCCAATGCGCATCATTCCCGCGCCGCCCTGTTCAACCCGCTGCGCGAGGATGCGCCCAAGGACATGGCCGAAGGGGCGATGCCCTGTATCCGGTCGGAACGCCAGTCGCTGATCCGGTTGCCCGCCAGCCGCGCCGTGGTGTTTTCCATTCACACCTACCTTGTCCGTCTTGCCGACCTGACGCCCGACCAGACTGCCGCGCTGGCGGAATTCCCCATCCACCGCGCACAATAACCGCCCCTTGCGGTGACCATTGGACGCCAGCCCGGTTTTGTGCTGTGCATGGGGCGTGCAGATGAAAAGGAACCGCATGTCCGTGCTTGCCCAGATCCAGTCCGAATTTGCCGCGTCGTTTCAGGCCACGCCCCCGGTCATCGTTGCCGTGCGGCTGGTGGCGGCGATCGTGCTTGGGGGCATCATCGGGGTGGAGCGTGAGGTCAACACCGACGGCGCAGGCCTGCGCACGCATATCCTTGTGTCGCTGGCGTCCTGCCTGTTTGCGCTGATCGTGTTCGAGATGCTGGCCGACACCAGCAGCGAAGGCAGCGATCCGCTGCGGCTGATCGGGGCTGTCACTTCGGGGGTGGCGTTTCTGGCGGCGGGGTCGATCTTCACCTCGGGTGGGCATGTCAAGGGGCTGACCACCGGGGCGGGCATGTGGATGGCCGGGGCGGTCGGGCTGGCCTGCGGGGTGGGCAACATCCCGCTGGCCGCGATGGCCACAATCCTGGCGGTGACGGTTCTGTGGGCGTTTCAGCGCCTGTCCCGCCGTCTCAGCCGCCTGCGCAAAGACCCGTAGGGTGGGCAATATTGCCCATCCCTGATGGACGATGCCACTCATCCCTGATGGGCAATATTGCCCATCCTACGAATGTTTCGCCTTACAGGAAGGCCGACAGCGAACTGGTCCAGCCGGTCTGGGTCAATGCAAGCAGCGTGCCGGTAATCGCCATCATCCGGCCAGACACATTGGCATTGCCGCCGCGCAGCAGGCTGTAGGTCAGCATGGCCGCCCCGACCGGCAGCGCCACGATGATCAGCGTGGTGTCCATCGAATGCGCGGCAAGCCGCAGCGGGGTCGACACGCGCGGCGGGGCCTCGGCCACCGGATAGAGCGCGGCCCGAACCCGGCGGATCACCTGTTCGTTTTCGCCCGGCGCAACGGGCAGGTCGGGCCTGTCATTCGCCACCTCGGGGGCAAGCGCGCGGCTTGCCGCCACTTCAACTGCCACTTCGGCCACATGATCCACATGGGCGGCATGCAGCTTGCGGATCAGGGCGCGCTCGAACTTGTCATGCGGCACAAGGCTGGAGCGGGCTGTCTCTTTCGCCGCCCGGTTTGACACTTTCACCGGATAGACATGACGGATGTTCGGGTCTTGCCCGCCAAAGGCCACGGGTTCGGCGTCCGGGATCTGCACGTCCTCGCCACTGTCGACGGCTGCTTTCTGCGTTAGCTTGGGCACCAGATAGGCGATGTCGGCAATCGGGCTGGTCTGGCCGGACTTGCGGTCGGCCTCGGCAAGCGCCTCATGCAGGGCGTCGATCTCGTCGGCGCCGATCACACCGGCAACCGTATGCCAGCGCTGGTCATCAGGGCTGTAGCGCAGATCAAGCCGGTTGATGATCATGCGGCAGGCCGCTTCGGTCAGGATCGGCAGATTGCGTTCGTGAAACCCTTCCGCAGGCCCGACCGACAGGGTCAGGCAGGCGGCAAATTCCTGCGATGGCTGCATGACAAGGGCCAGCACGAACCGGCAGCCATCGGCCTGGAACACGACGATATCGTCGTGGTCCCAGTCTACATCGCAGCGCCCGGCGCTGGCCTGGTCAAGGGCTGTTTCCAGCTCGGTGACCAAAGAGGCAAAATTCAGGCGGGGCGGGGCACAAAACAACAACTGGACAATCGTACTGTGGTTGATTTGCGTCATGTTGCAACTCCTGCACGTCGATAAACCCCAAGTTGCACCAGCATTGTGCCCCCGATTGGATCAGTTTGTGTCGAATGCAAGGTATTATCCAAACCGCCTGCCTGATTGTTGACAAGATGGCAGAACTGGATGCGGCGCGGGCGATGTGTGCCGGAATGCGCATCAATACCGGGCCATGAAAAAGGGGCGCACCATCGGTGCGCCCCTGATCCCTGCAATCACCGGGTGATCAGCAGGAGTAGTACATCTGGTATTCCACCGGGTGGGGCGTGTGTTCAAAGTTGTACACTTCCTGCCACTTCAGCGCGATATAGCCTTCCAGCTGGTCCTTGGTGAACACGCCACCCGACAGCAGGAAGTCGTGGTTCTTCTCCAGCTCCTCCAGCGCTTCGCGAAGCGAACCGCAGACGGTCGGGATTTCGGCCAGTTCTTCCGGCGGCAGATCATACAGATCCTTGTCGGACGCGGGGCCGGGGTCGATCTTGTTCTTGATCCCGTCCAGACCGGCCATCAGCAGGGCGGCAAAGGCCAGATAGGGGTTCGCCGACGGATCGGGGAAGCGGGCTTCGACACGCTTGGCTTTGGGCGATTCCGTCCACGGAATGCGAACCGCACCCGACCGGTTGCGCGCCGAATAGGCCAGCAGAACCGGGGCTTCAAAGCCCGGAATCAGGCGCTTGTAGCTGTTGGTCGACGGGTTGGTGATCGCGTTCAGGGCTTTCGCATGTTTGATGATGCCGCCGATGAACCACAGGGCCTCTTGCGACAGGTCCGCATACTTGTCGCCCGCGAACAGCGGCTTGCCGCCCTTCCAGATCGACATGTTGACGTGCATCCCCGACCCGTTGTCGCCCTTCATGGGCTTGGGCATGAAGGTCACGGTCTTGCCGTAGGCATGTGCGACGTTGTGGATCACATATTTGTATTTCTGGATGTTGTCGGCCTGCTCCACCAGACCGCCGAACACCATGCCCAGCTCGTGCTGGCAGGTGGCGACTTCGTGGTGATGCTTGTCGACCTTGATCCCGATGCGCTTCATCGTGGACAGCATCTCGCCGCGCAGATCATGGGCTTCGTCCACCGGGTTGACCGGGAAATAGCCGCCCTTGTGGGCTGCGATATGGCCGTGGTTGCCACCTTCCTGCACCGTGTCGGTGTTCCAGGCTGCGGCTTCGGCGTCGATCTGGTAGGCCACTTTCTGCGGCGTCACCGAATAGCGCACGTCGTCGAAAATGAAGAACTCGGCCTCGGGGCCGCAGTAGAATGCATCGCCCACGCCCGAAGATTTCAGATAGGCCTCGGCCTTCAGCGCGGTCTGGCGCGGGCAACGGCTGTAGGCCTCGCCGGTGTCAGGCTCGACCACGTTGCAATGCACGCACAGCGTCTTTTCGGCGTAGAAGGGGTCCATGTAGACCGAGGACGCATCGGGCATCAGTTTCATGTCGGACTGGTCGATCGACTTCCAGCCGGCAATCGACGATCCGTCGAACATGAAGCCTTCTTCAAAGAAGTCCTCGTCCACCAGATCGGCAATCAGCGTGACGTGCTGCAATTTGCCCTTGGGGTCGGTGAACCGGATGTCGACATATTCGACTTCCTCGTCCTTGATCAGTTTCAGAGCATTCTTCACTGCGCTCATCATGCTGCCTTTCAGGTTGGAGTTTGCGTTGTGCCGCAGCAGATGCTGCTGGCGGTGTTGGTAAACTTGAACGGCAGACGCTTAGACCGCGTCGTCGCCGGTTTCGCCGGTGCGGATGCGGATGGCCTGTTCCACCGAAGACACGAAAATCTTGCCGTCGCCGATCTTGTCGGTGCGCGCAGCCCCCACTATGGCGGCCACGGCGGCATCGACCATATCATCGGTCAGCACGACCTCGATCTTCACCTTGGGCAGGAAATCGACCACATATTCGGCGCCACGGTACAGTTCCGTATGCCCCTTCTGGCGACCAAAGCCTTTCACTTCCGTCACGGAAAGGCCCTGAATCCCGGCTTCCTGCAGGGCTTCCTTCACCTCATCCAGCTTGAACGGCTTGATGATCGCCTCGATCTTCTTCATGGGGCCTGCTCCGCGAAATACAATTCCTTTGCTGTTCGACCACTTCTTGTTCGCCTGGACAATCGGCTAGGGTCGGTTGAGGCACGGGCGACGGGGGATTCCGATGGGTGCGATTAATATTTAGGCAATGCGATGCGGATGTGTGCGATTTGTGAAAACAGGGTGAAAAGATGACCGAACTGCTGACCGCCGCCCAGATGAAAGCCATCGAGGCCGCCGCGATTGCCTCTGGTGCCGTGACCGGGCTGGAGCTGATGGAACGCGCCGGGCGCGGCGTGGTCGAGGCGGTGTTCGAGGAATGGCCCGAACTGGCGCAGGGGCCGCACCGCGCCGTGGTGCTGTGCGGACCGGGCGGCAATGGCGGCGACGGGTTTGTGGTGGCACGGCTGTTGAAACAGGCAGGCTGGGCGGTGGAGGTGTTCCTCTACGGCGAACCGGACCGGATGCCGCCGGATGCGCGGGTGAATTATGAGCGGTGGTTGGGGATGGGGGAGGTGTCGGCGTTGACAATCGAAAACTTTCCGCGCCTGCACGACGTTCACACCGACCTTTTCGTCGATGCACTGTTCGGTATCGGTCAGAAACGACAAGTCGAAGGGGAAGCGGCGGTTGTGTTGACCCACATTCGTTGCGCAATCTGGCCATATGAAAGATCGCTGCGCCAACCCGAGCGTCTGGTTTCAATTGATGTGCCAACAGGCCTTTGTTCCGACAGCGGCGTGGTACTTGCGGGGTCGTCGTCTGGTCTGGCGCATTTTCGGGCGGACATGACGGTGTCTTTTCACCGACCCAGAACCGGACACTTCCTTGCGGATGGGCCGGAACTTTCCGGAAAGCTTGTTGTCAAGGACATCGGCCTGTCGGAACCGGGGCCTCCGCCAGAGCCAAGGGGGCCTGCAATGCCGAAGGCATATCTGGTCGGGCGTTGCACTTTTGATCTCGGCAAGGACTTCGGCCACAAATTCTCGCACGGCCACGCCCTCATCCTCTCCGGTGGCGTGGGCCACGGTGGCGCGGCCCGCCTCGCCGCGCGGGGCAGCTTGCGGATCGGGGCAGGGCTGGTGACGGTCGGCTGCCCCCCTGCGGCGCTGATCGAAAACGCCGCCCACCTAAACGCCATCATGCTGAAACGAATGCCCGATGCCGATGCCTTGGCAAAGGTTCTGGCGGATGCGCGCATCACCGCCCTCTGCCTCGGGCCGGGCATGGGCACCGGGCCGCGCGAGGCCGCCTTGCTGGCGGTGGCTTTGGGCAGCTCCCCACCCGCCGCACCCGTCCCCCCACCCCCAGCCCCTCCCCACGAGGGGGAGGGGAGCCGCGTAGGGCAGGCCGCAGCACCCGCAAACCCGTCGCTTCCCCTCCCCCCCGTGGGGAGGGGAGAGGGGTGGGGGGCCAGGCGCCCGACCGTCCTCGATGCAGACGCCCTGACCCTGCTGGCCCAGAACCCCGCCCTGTTCGCCGCCCTGCACAAGGACTGCATCCTCACCCCCCATGCCGGCGAGTTCGCCCGCCTGTTCCCCGACATCGCCGCCAAACTGGCCGAACCCGCCACCCGTGGCCCCGCCTATTCCAAGGTCGATGCCACCCGCGACGCCGCCAAACGCGCGGGCTGCGTGGTGTTGTTCAAAGGCCCGGATACCGTGATCGCCGACCCCTCGGGCCGGTGCAGCATCAACTCCGCCCATTACGACCGCGCCGCGCCCTGGCTTGCCACCGCAGGGTCGGGTGATGTGCTGGCGGGGTTCATCACCGGGCTGCTGGCGCGGGGATTTGCCCCGATGCAGGCGGCGGAAACCGCCGCCTGGCTGCATGTCGAATGCGCCCGCAGCTTTGGCCCCGGCCTGATCGCCGAAGACCTGCCGGAGGAATTGCCCAAGGTGTTCCGCGCGTTGGGATTGTAGGGCGGGGTTCACCCCGCCAAACCCACCATCCGGCGAATATCGGCGGGGGTCGCCCCCTCGGCCCGGTACTTCGACAACGCCCGCGCGTCATCGCGTTTCGCCAGCCGCTTGCCCTGATCATCGCGGATCAGGCGGTGGTGGTGATAGGCGGGCGTGGGCAGACCCAGCAGGCGTTGCAGCACCACATGTATGGCGGTCGCCTCGAACAGATCCTCGCCCCGCGTCACCTCGGTAATGCCCTGAGCCGCATCGTCAACCACCACCGACAGATGATAGGACGTGCCGATATCGCGCCGTGCCAGCACGATGTCGCCCACCCCCTTCACCATCGCCGCCGCATCAAACCGATGCACCCCGGCCCGGATGCCGGTGTCCGCAAACTCCACCGTCCCCACCCGCAGCATGGCCTGCGCCATGTCCAGCCGCACCGCCCCCACCCCCTGCCGCCCGCGACAGGTGCCGGGATAGATCGGGCCATCGGGACCGATCACCCCTTCCTGCGGGGCCGACAATGCGGCGCGAATATCGCCGCGTGTACAGGTGCAGGAATAGGTCAGCCCCATCTGCCCCAACCGCGCCAAAGCCGCCGCATAGACCGCAGCCCGGTCTGACTGCCGCAAGACAGGGGCCTGCCAGACCAGCCCCAGCCAGGCCAGATCATCAAAGATCGCGGCCTCCCATTCAGGCCGACAGCGGGGGCGGTCAATGTCCTCGATCCGCAGCAGAAACCTGTCGCCCCGTGCCGCTGCCACCATTGCGGCACAGGCATGCCCCAGATGCAGCGGCCCGGTGGGCGAGGGCGCAAATCGCGTTACGGCAACCACGCGGTGAACGCCTCTTTCGCGCGGTCGGTATAGGCCTTGTAGCGATCCTTGCGCCCCTTGCGCCCGCCCTTCGCGTCAATCGGCGGGAACAGCCCGAAATTCACGTTCATCGGCTGAAACGTCTTCGCCTCGGCCCCGCCGGTGATATGGGTGATCAAGGCCCCCATGGCGGTATCGGGGGGCGGCGGGGGCAACACGGTTCCAAGGATTTCCGCCGCCGCCATCCGCCCCGCCAGCAGGCCCATGGCGGCGGATTCCACATAGCCTTCAACCCCGGTGATCTGCCCGGCAAAGCGGATATGGGGCGCCGATTTCAGCCGCATCTGACTGTCCAGCAAGGTGGGCGAGTTGATGAAGGTGTTGCGGTGGATGCCGCCAAGCCGGGCAAAGCTGGCATCCTGCAAACCCGGAATCATCTTGAAAACAGCGGTTTGCGCGCCATACTTCATCTTGGTCTGGAACCCCACGATGTTGTACAGCGTGCCCAGCTTGTTGTCGCGCCGCAACTGCACCACGGCATAGGGTTTCGGCCCGCCATGCGCGTTGGTCAGGCCGACCGGCTTCATCGGACCAAAGCGCAGCGTCTCGCGCCCACGTTCGGCCATCACTTCGATCGGCAGGCAGCCGTCGAAATAGCCCGCCGTCTCGCCCTCATGAAACTCGGTCTTTTCCGCCGCCAGCAGCGCGTCGATGAAGGCGTAATACTGATCACGGTCCATCGGGCAGTTCATGTAGGCGGTCTGTTCTTCCTCGGTTTCGCCCTTGTCATAACGGCTCTGCATCCAGGCGACCGACATGTCCACGCTCTCGGCATAGACGATGGGTGCTATGGCATCAAAGAACGCCAGCGCATCGGCCCCGGTCGCCGCCTTGATGCTTTCTGCCAGTGTGCCGCTGGTCAACGGCCCGGTTGCAATGATCCAGTGACCGGATGAAGGAAGTGCCGTAACCTCCTCATGATCCACCGAAATCAGAGGATGCGCCAACAGCCGCGCCGTCACGCTTTCGGCAAAGGGATCGCGGTCAACCGCCAGCGCCCCCCCGGCAGGCAGGCGGTGCGCTTGCGCCATTTCCATGATCACGCCGCCCGCCGCCCGCATTTCCCAATGCAGCAACCCCACGGCGTTGCGTTCGTCATCGTCGGACCGGAAGGAATTGGAACAGACCATTTCCGCCAACATGCCCGTGCGATGCGCAAAAGTGCCGACCGATGGGCGCATCTCGTGGATCACCACCGGCACGCCCATTTGGGCGGCCTGCCACGCGGCCTCGGACCCGGCCATGCCGCCGCCGATGATGTGGAGTGTCTCGGTCATCTTCTAACTTTCACATTGGCTCAAATATCCTGCGGGGGGTCCGGGGGGCGCAAAGCCACCCGGCGCGTCAACCCGCAAGACCTTCAACTATCGCACTTGAACAGCGCAGCACGCTCGCCAGCCACCAGAACCGCCCGGTCGCCGATGAAATAGCCCAGTTCTTCGGCCTTCAGGAAAAACCCGTTGGCAGGCAGGCCGCCGTTCACCTTGCCCGCACACAGCGCCGCCCGCAGGGGCCGGCCAGTGCGCGCATCCGTCTCCATCGTCGCCTCAAGGGCGGCGGTCAACTGCCCCATCCGCCAGCCCAGATCGCGGGCCAGCGCGCCATAGGTCATGGTCTGGCCGGTTGCGGCCAAAGCCTCCAGTCTCGTGTCCAGATCACTCATCGGCTTGTTCGGCCACCCGCGCCACCGACACCACCATCTCGTCGCCGCCGGTGTTGAACACCTTCACGCCGCCCGCGCTTCGTGAACGGAACGAGATCTGCGCCACCGGCACCCGGATCGACTGGCCCGTGCTGGTCGCCAGCATGATCTGATCGCTGAGGTCCACCGGGAAAGACGCCACCAGTGGCCCGCCGCGCATCGCGCCGTCCATCGCCTTGACGCCCATGCCGCCACGCCCGCGCACCGGATAATCGTGGCTGGAACTGAGCTTGCCCGACCCCGAGGTGGAAATCGTCAGGATCAGATCCTCGGCGGCCGACATTTCGGCATAGCGTTCGGGCGACAGTTGCCCCGCCTCGACCGCGTCTTCCTCATCTGCCTCGATCTCATCTTCCACAGCCCCCGCAACCAGACGGCGCTGTTTCAGATAGGCGGCGCGCTCGGCAGGGTCGGCGTCAAAATGGCGGATGATCGCCATGGACACCACCTTGTCGCCCTTGCCGACGCGAATGCCGCGCACCCCGGTCGACCCTCTTGACTTGAAGACACGAATTTCCGTGGTGGGGAAGCGGATCGCCCGGCCAAGCGCCGTGACCAGCATCACATCGTCAGTGTCATCCGCAATCGCCGCGTTCACCAGGAACACGCCGTCGGGCAGGTTCATCGCGATCTTGCCGTTGCGTTTGACGTTGGTGAAATCGGACAGATCATTTTGCCGTACATCGCCGTCGCTGGTGGCAAAGACGATCTGCAGATTGTCCCATTCAGCCTCGGGCGCGTCCACCGGCATCAGGGCGGCAATCGTAACCCCCTGAACAATCGGTAGAATATTGATCATCGCCTTGCCCTTGGCGGTGCGCCCCGCCAGCGGCAGCCGCCAGGTCTTCAGCTTGTAGACCATGCCGTCGGTGGTGAAGAACAACAGGTTGGTGTGGGTGTTGGCGACGAAAAGCGTCGTCACCACATCGTCTTCCTTGGTCGCCATCGACGACAGACCCTTGCCGCCGCGGTTCTGCGCGCGGAATTCGGCCAGCGGTGTGCGCTTGATATAGCCGCCAGAGGTGATCGTCACGACCATGTCTTCGCGCTCGATCAGGTCTTCGTCTTCCATGTCGCCCGACCAGTCGACAATCTCGGTGCGGCGCGGCACGGCGAACAGCGCTTTGACCTCGCGCAATTCATCCGAGATGATCGTCATGATCCGGTCACGGCTGCCCAGGATTTCAAGGTAATCCTTGATCTTGCCGGCCAGTTCTTCCAGCTCGTCGGTGATTTCCTTGACCCCAAGCGCGGTCAGCCGTTGCAGGCGCAGGTCCAGAATGGCGCGAGCCTGCACTTCGGACAGGTTGTAGGTGCCGTCGTCGTTCAGGGTGTGGCTGGGGTCGTCGATCAGCCGGATATAGGCCGCGATCTCATGCGCGGGCCAGCGGCGGGTCATCAGCTTTTCACGCGCCTCTGCCCCGTCGGCCGAGGCGCGGATGGTGCGGACCACCTCGTCCACGTTGGAAACCGCAACCGCCAGACCGCACAGGATATGGCTGCGTTCCCGCGCGCGGCGCAACTCGAACGCAGTACGGCGTGCCACAACTTCCTCGCGGAAGGTGATGAAATGGCTCAGGAAATCGCGCAGCGTCAGTTGTTCGGGCCGCCCGCCGTTCAGCGCCAGCATGTTGCAGCCGAAACTGGTCTGCATAGGGGTGAAGCGGTACAACTGGTTCAGCACCACATCGGCCGTCGCATCGCGCTTCAACTCGATCACCACCCGCACGCCGATGCGGTCGGATTCGTCCTGCACATGGGCGATGCCCTCGATCTTCTTCTCGCGCACCTGCTCGGCGATGATCTCGATCATCCGGGCCTTGTTCACCTGATAGGGCACTTCGTCGATGATGATGGCAAAGCGGTCCTTGCGGATCTCCTCGACCCGCGTCTTGGCGCGGATGATCACCGACCCCCGGCCTTCGAGATAGGCCTTGCGCGCGCCAGACCGGCCCAGGATTGTGGCCCCGGTCGGAAAATCGGGGGCGGGGATAATCTCCATCAGCGCTTCCATGCTGATGTCGGGGTCGGCGATCATCGCCAGCGTGCCGTCGATCACCTCGCCCAGGTTGTGCGGCGGAATGTTGGTCGCCATGCCAACGGCAATGCCGCCCGCGCCATTGACCAGCATGTTCGGGAACCGCGCGGGCAGGACCGTGGGTTCACGGTCCTTGCCATCGTAATTGTCCTGGAAATCGACCGTTTCCTTTTCGATATCGGCCAGCAGGAACGCGGCGGTCTTGTCCATCCGCACTTCGGTATAGCGCATGGCGGCGGCGTTATCGCCGTCCATCGACCCGAAATTGCCCTGTCCGTCCAGCAGCTTGAGGCTCATGGAAAACGGCTGCGCCATCCGCACAAGGGCGTCGTAAATGGCGCTGTCCCCATGCGGGTGGTATTTGCCCATCGTGTCGCCCACCGGGCGCGCGGATTTGCGGTAGGATTTGTCATGAGTGTTGCCGGATTCATGCATCGCAAACAGGATGCGGCGATGCACCGGCTTCAACCCGTCGCGCAGATCGGGGATGGCGCGCGATACGATCACGCTCATCGCATAGTCGAGATAGGCGGTCTTCATTTCCGCCGCAATGTCGATCTGCGGTCCGTGATGCACGGCGCGCGTCGGGGTTTCGCCAGTGTTATCAGTGTCTTCCGGGGTATCGGTCACGTTTGGCAGCACCTTCCTGAGGGCGGTCAAGAGATTGGTCTGCGCAGACTACACCATCGCGCGCCCATGGTGCAATGGCAGGGGGAGGCGCGTTTTGGCAGCCAGCAGCGCCAAGTGCCAATATATTGTATTCATTGATTTTTAATCAGGCTTTGGCATGCTGGTGCTGCGCGTTGCCACAAGAGGCCCCCATGCACCAGACCGAAACCGAACGAATGCTGAAAGGCTATGGCCTGACCACGGCGGAACTGTTTTACCGGATGCCGGACTATCGCCATGTGCTGAACAGCTTCATCTGGCAGGACTATGATCTGGCCCCCGATTACCCGCAGCTGTTCAGGTTCATCGAATTCTGGCAGGGCAATATCGAGGGGCCGCTGCATTCCATCCGCTTTACCCACCGCAAGCTGATCGCGCCGGGCGAATGGCGCAATGTGGTGGGGGAATTGCGGCTGCATTGATGCTGGCAGGATGGGCAATATTGCCCATCCTACTGGGCGCGCAGCAGCATGCCGAACAGATCGCGCGGGTCGTCGGGGTCGGCGATCATGTCCAGCTGCATCCCCAGCCCGGTTTGCGCCAGTTTGGCGCGGACATAGCGCAGCGCCGAAAAATCCTCGACCGCAAAGCCGACAGAATCGAACAGGGTGACTTCGGCAGCCGTGGTCCGCCCCGGCACGCTGCCCGACATGACCTGCCACAACTCGATCACCGGATGGTCGGCGGACAGTTGCTGGATCTCGCCCTCGATCCGGGTCTGGGGCGGGTATTCGACAAAGATCGACGACCGCAGCAGGATGTCGCGGTGCAGTTCGGTCTTGCCCGGACAGTCGCCGCCCACCCCGTTGATGTGCACGCCCGCGCCCACCATGTTGTCGGTCAGGATGGTGGCATATTGTTTGTCTGCCGTGACCGTGGTGATGATCTGCGCGCCAAGGATGGCCTCCTCGGCGGTGCGGCACGCCACCACGGCCAGACCGCGCCCGGCCAGGTTGCGGGCGCATTTGGCGGTGGCGGCGGGGTCGATGTCGTAAAGCCGCACCTCGCGGATGCCGCAGATCGCGCGGAAGGCCAGGGCCTGAAACTCGGCCTGCGCGCCGTTGCCGATGATCGCCATGGTGGTGCTGCCCGCAGGCGCCAGCCACTTGGCGGCCATGGCAGAGGTCGCGGCGGTGCGCAGGGCGGTGAGGATGGTCATTTCCGACAAGAGCAGCGGATAGCCGGTCGCCACATCGGCCAATAACCCAAAGGCGGTAACAGTTTGCAAGCCGCGGCCCCTGTTCGACGGATGACCGTTCACATATTTGAAGCCGTAGGTTTCGCCGTCGGACGTGGGCATCAACTCGATCACGCCGACATCGGAATGGCTGGCGACGCGGGGGGTCTTGTCGAACATCGGCCAGCGCAGGAAATCGGCCTCGATTTCGGACGCAAGGTCGCACAGCACGCGGTCGATGCCGATGTGATGCACCAGCTTCATCATGTGATCGACGGAAACGAAGGGGACGAGGTTCAGCATTCTGGGGTCCGATCAGAGGGGGCGCGGGGTCAGGTGGATGCCTGCGATCATGCAGCGGACCGACCCGCCCGCATGTTCGATGGTGGGCACGCGCAGGGGCACAAGGGGCAGCAGGGCCGACAGGCGGGCGCGGTTTTCGGCGGTCAGGCTGTCTTGCGCGCATTGCGACAGAGCAAGAAAGCGGCCATCGGTGCCCGACAGCTCGATCGCATTGCCGGCAAAGCCGTTGATCTCGGGCGGCGACAGGGCGATCACCTCGCGGCCGCCTTCGGCCAGACGTTGGGCCACCTGCGCGCGCCGCGCCGGATCGACGATATGGTCAAGGCCCACAAGCGCCAGTTCGGTGCCGATGCACATGAGCACATTGGTATGATAAACCTCGCGCCCGGCAGCATCCCGCGCCTCGAACACCATGGGTTCATAGCCGAAATGGGTGCAGAACCGTTCCAGCGCGACCGGATCGGCACGGTTTGACCGCACGGTATAGGCGATGCGGCCCACATGATCCAGCACCATGGCCCCGGTGCCTTCCAGCGCCAGCCCGTCATTTTCCAGCCCGGAATAATCGATCACATCCTGCACCCGGTAGCGGGCTTTCAGCATCTCGATCACGTCCATCCGGCGTTCGCGGCGGCGCGATGGCGCGTGCATCGGATACAGCGCGACATGGCCGCCGGTATGGGTGGAAAACCAGTTGTTCGGGAAAACGCTGTCAGGCGTGTCGCGGCTGCCGTCATCGTCAAAATCGTGCACAGTCACACCCCGCGCCCGCAGGGTGGCAACGGCTGCGTCAAATTCCGCCCGCGCGCGGGCGGAAATCGCGTCCATCCCGCCCGTGGCGCTGCGCTGAAAGGCGTTGTCAGCGGCGGTTTCGGGGTTGGGATGAAAGCGGTGTGGCCGGATCATCACCACGGCGTCGGGTGCTTGCAGCAGGTTGCGGCGGGTCATCACGAAGCCCTCGTCGGGCGGTCGAACACCTTCTTGCCCATCAGCGATCCGACCAGATCGACCATCAGGCGGGCGGTGCGTCCCCGTTCGTCAAGGAAAGGGTTCAACTCGACCAGATCGAGCGACGTGACAAGGCTGGACTCATGCAGCAGTTCCATCACCAGATGCGCCTCGCGGAAGGTGGTGCCGCCCGGAACCGTGGTGCCGACCGCGGGCGCGATCGACGGGTCGAGGAAATCGACATCAAGGCTGACATGCAGCATGCCGTTCATCTGCCGCACCTGATTGAGGAAGGTGCGCAAGGGCGCGACGATGCCGTGTTCATCCAGCACCCGCATGTCATTGATCGCAATGTCATGGCGCAGCAGGGCGGCATGTTCGGCAGGGTCAACCGACCGGATGCCGTAAAGGCAGATGCGGTCGGCGGGGATCGGTCTGGGGAAGGGGGGGAAGGCGTCAAACCCGTCGCGCCCGGCGATATAGGCGACGGGCGTGCCGTGCAGGTTGCCGCTGGTCGTCGTCATGGGGGTGTGGAAATCGGAATGGGCGTCAAGCCAGAGCAGGAACAGCGGGCGGCCCTGCCGCGCGGCAAAGGCGGCGGCGCCAGCCACCGACCCCAGGGCAAGCGAATGATCGCCGCCAAGGATGATCGGCAAGCCGCCCATCGACAGGGCGTCATCCACGCGGTCGCGCAGGGTCTGGGTCCAGCCGAGGACTTGCGGCAAGCAATGCACGGCAGGGTTGGGGCAGGTGGCGTCGGTCAGTTCCGGCAGGGTCAGATCGCCCCAATCCTCGACCCCGTGGCCAAGGTCACGGATCGCGCTCGCGATGCCCGCCACGCGGTAGGCCGCCGGTCCCATCAGGCAACCGGGGCGGCGCTGGCCTTCGTCTATCGGCGCACCGATCAGGATGGTCTTGGGCATGGGGTCACTCCGTTTGGGCAAGGATGGTTCCGGGTTGCGAAAGATTCTAGCGGCGATATGGTCAGTTTGCATAGGGGATTGCGCAAATCGACAAAGGAGATTGCCGGGATGGATGATGCAGACCAGCGGCTGATCGCCGAGTTGCGACGCGACGGGCGGGCGTCGCTGTCGGATCTGGCCGAACGGCTGGGGCTGAGCCGCGCCACCGTGCGCGCCCGGATGGAACGGCTGGCAGAACGCGGCGAGATTGCGGGCTTTACCGTGCTGACCCGCGCCGACATCACCGCAGCCCCGGTGCGGGGCCTCATGCTGATCGGGATAGAGGGCAAGGGCGGCGAACGCATCATGGCGCGGCTGGCGGGCCTGCCTGCGGTGCAGGCGGTGCATTCGACCAACGGGCGGTGGGATCTGATCGTGGAACTGGGCACCCAGACCTTGCAGGAACTGGACGAAACCATCCACCGCATCCGCAACATAGACGGCGTGATGCGGTCGGAAACCAATCTTTTGCTGTCCACCCGGATGGCGGGACGAAGGTAGGGCGCGGCGCATCGGCGCATGGGGTTGGAGAGCCGCGCGATTGCGCCTATTGTGGCGGTCTAGGCAGGAGAACCCAGATGATCACAGAGCTTGGACATTTCGCGCTTATCCTGGCGCTGTTTGTGGCGGTGGTGCAGATGGTGCTGCCGATGTGGGGCGCGCATATCCGCAATCACACGTTGATGGCGGTCGGGCGACCCGCGGCAATCCTTCAGTTCTTGCTGATTGCCTTTTCCTTTGGCGTGCTGGTCCGGGCCTTCATGCAGTCGGATTTTTCGCTGGTCGTGGTGGTGCAGAATTCGCATACGCTCAAGCCCCTGCTGTACAAGTTCGCGGGCACCTGGGGCAATCATGAAGGATCCCTGCTGTTGTGGATCCTGATTCTGGCCTTGTTCGGGGCCTCGGCCGCAGTGTTCGGCGGCAACCTGCCCGCGACGCTGCGGGCGCGCGTGTTGTCGGTGCAGGCGTCGGTGGGGGTTGCGTTCATGCTGTTCCTGCTGCTGACCTCCAGCCCCTTTGCCCGGATGGATGTGCCGCCGCTGGAGGGGGGCGATCTGAACCCGCTGCTGCAAGACCCCGGCCTCGCCTTCCATCCGCCGTTTCTGTACCTGGGCTATGTCGGCCTTTCGATGGCGTTCTCTTTTGCGGTGGCCGCCCTTATCGAGGGCCGGGTTGACGCCGCCTGGGGCCGGTGGGTGCGGCCATGGACGCTGGCCGCCTGGCTGTTTCTGACCATCGGCATCGCCATGGGGTCGTGGTGGGCCTATTACGAACTGGGCTGGGGCGGCTTCTGGTTCTGGGATCCGGTGGAAAACGCCAGCTTCATGCCCTGGCTGTTCGCCACCGCCCTGCTGCATTCCGCCATCGTGGTGGAAAAGCGTGAAAGCCTGAAGGCCTGGTCGATCCTGCTGGCCATCATCGCCTTCGGCTTTTCGCTGATCGGCACGTTCATCGTGCGGTCCGGGGTGCTGACTTCGGTGCATGCCTTTGCCAATGACCCGGAACGCGGCATGTTCATCTTGATGATTCTGGCCGTGTTCATGGGCGGTTCGCTGGCGCTGTTTGCCTGGCGGGCGGGCACGCTCGAGGCCAAGGGGCTGTTCGCGCTGGTCAGCCGGGAATCCGCGCTGGTGGCCAACAACATCCTGCTGGCGGTGTCGGCGCTGGTGGTGTTTGTCGGCACCATCTGGCCGCTGGTCGCGGAACTGGTGTTCGGCCGCAAGCTGAGCGTCGGCGAGCCGTTCTTCAACGCGGCCTTTCCGCCCTTCATCATCGCGCTGGCCCTGCTGTTGCCTGTCGGGGCGATGCTGGGGTGGAAGCGGGCGCAAGGCGGGCGGGTGCTGCGGTCGCTGATCCCGGCGCTGGTGCTGACCGTGTCGGTTGCGGCACTGGTCTATGCCATGCAGACCGGTCGCTCTGCCCTTGGGCCGGTCGGGCTGGGGCTGGGGCTTTGGGTGGTTCTGGGGGCTGTGACCGACCTGTGGTCGCGCACCGGGCGCGGCGATCTGCGCGACCGTCTGGCCCGACTGGCCCGCAGCACGCGCGCCGATCTGGGCAAGGCCATGGCCCATGCCGGCTTTGGCATCACGGTCTTTGCGATCTCGGCTCTGCTGGCCTGGAAGACCGAGGACATCCGGGTGGTGCAGGTGGGCCAGAGCTTCCCGCTTGGTCCCTACGAGATCACCTTGCAGGACGTGCGCGAGCAAGAGGGGCCGAACTACCTGACCACCATTGCAGAATTGCGGGTGACGAAAGCCGGCGCCGAGGTGGTGACCCTCTATCCCGAAAAGCGTTTCTACCCGGTTCAGGGCATGCCCACGACCGAGGCCGCCATCGGCCTTGGGGTGTTCCGCGACCTTTACATGGTGATCGGTGACCGCCAGGAAAACGGTGGCTGGGCGGTGCGCAGCTACATCGAGCCGTTTGCCAACTGGCTCTGGGGGGGCTGCCTGCTGATGGCGTTCGGCGGCATTCTGAGCCTGACCGACCGGCGCTACCGGGTGGCGGCGGCGGCGCGCAGGCCCGTTGCGGTGGTGGCGGCGGAATGATCCGAGTTCTGGTCTTGCTGCTGGTGATGCTGGCGAATCCCGCCTGGGCGGTCTTGCCGGACGAGATGCTGACCGATCCGGCACTGGAGGCCCGCGCCCGCGCGATCTCGCGCACCATCCGCTGTCCGGTCTGTCAGGGCGAATCGATTGACGATTCTGCTGCACCGATCTCGCGCGATCTGCGGCTGATCATCCGCGAGCGGATGGTGGCAGGCGATACCGATGCCGAGGTGACGGAGTTTCTGGTTGCCCGCTATGGCGAATTCGTGCTGTTCCGACCCACTGCCACCGGGGTCAATCTGATCTTGTGGGCCGCCGGGCCGCTGATGCTGCTGACCGGGATCGGGGTGGCCTTCGCCACCCTGCGCCGCAGGGGCGAGGAGGCCGAGCAGGATCTGACCGAGGCCGAGTCCATCGAACTGGCCCGTATCCTGGACCACAGGCCCGACTGACGCGGCGTTCCGCTTTGGCTTTTGTCCGCGCCCGCTATGCTGGGGGCCAAAGCGGAGGCTGACATGACCCATGAAACCATCACCGTGACCCATGCCGCCGATGTGGCGACCATCGCGCTGAACCGGCCAGCGGTGATGAACGCGCTGAGCCGTGCGATGCGGACGGACCTTGGCGCGGCCCTGCGCGATGCCCAGACAACTGCCCGCTGCATCGTGCTGACCGGCACCGGACCGGCCTTTTGTTCAGGGCAGGATCTGGTCGATGCGCAGGCCCTGGGGGCGCTGGATTTCGAGGCTGTGCTGCGCGACGAATATGAACCGCTGCTGGACCTGATCGTCAACAGCCCGGTGCCGACGATTGCGGCGGTCAACGGGGCGGCGGCGGGGGCGGGGGCCAATCTGGCGCTGGCCTGCGATGTGGTGATCGCCTGTGAAAGTGCCAGCTTCATCCAGGCCTTTACCCGCATCGGCCTGATCCCCGATGCGGGCGGCACCTATTGGCTGCCGCGTCAGGTGGGCATGGCACGCGCCCTTGGCGCGACCCTGTTCGCCGAGAAGGTAACCGCCCGGCAGGCGGCAGACTGGGGGATGATCTGGGAGGCCGTGCCGGATGCCGATTTCGCGGCGCATGTGGCGGCACGGGCCGGGCAGTTGGCGCGCGGGCCGGGGGTCGCCTACCGGGCGCTGAAACAGGCGATGCGGGCCAGTTCGGCCAACGACCTGCCCGCCCAACTGGCGCTGGAGGCCCGGCTGCAAGGTGAATGCGGCCGGACCGAGGATGTGCGCGAAGGGGTCGCCGCGTTTCTGGGCAAAAGGGCGCCGGTGTTCCGGGGGCGGTAAATCGTGTTGGGGGGATGGGCGGAATCGCCCATCCTACGGGTAGGATGGGCAATTTGCCCATCCATCATGTCACACCCCGCGCGCCAGCGCCGCCACACCCGTCCGGGCAATTTCCCGCAGGCCCAGGGGGCGCATCAGCTCGGCAAAGGCGTCGATCTTTTCGGGGGTGCCGGTCATCTCGAACACAAAGCTTTCCAGCGTCGAATCCACCACATTGGCGCGGAAAATCTCGGCCAGCCGCAGCGCCTCGATCCGGTGATCGCCGCGGCCTGCCACCTTGAACAGGGCAAGCTCGCGCTGGACGCTCGGCCCTTCGGCGGTCAGGTCATGCACGTCATGCACCGGGACCATGCGCTCCAGCTGCGCCTTGATCTGCACGATCACCGCAGGCGTGCCGCGCGTGACCACGGTGATGCGGCTCAGATGCCCCTCATGGTCCACCTCCGCCACGGTCAGGCTGTCGATGTTGTAACCGCGCCCCGAAAACAGCCCGATCACCCGCGCCAGCACACCGCTTTCGTTATCGACCACGACGGCCAGCGTATGCTGCTCGATGATCTCGGAATTGGGGTCGCGCAGGTCATAGGCGGAATGGCTGGTAGAGCCTTTTTTGATATTCAGGGGGGACATGGGTCTTCCTTATTCTGCCGCAGTCGCGCGGCGGTGTTCGTCGAGTTTGTCGGCCAGCCACATCTTGATCAGCGCCTGCCGGGTAACGCCGCGCGCGGTTGCAACCGCGTCAAGGTCGCGGACCATCAGGGGCGGGAAGTCTACATTGACGCGGCGGGCCTTGGGCGGGACCATTTTACCTTTGGACCAGTCGATAAAATCGTCAATCTCGTCGCTACCGTCGTCGAACAGTTTGTCGAATTCCTCGACGGTAATCGTCTTGGTCCCGTCAAGGCTGCGGACCGTCGCTGGTTTCTGTTCGGACTGCACGTTCATGGGATGCTTCCTCTTCTGTCCTTGCGCGCCGCACCGAAATCAGACGGATCCGATCACCGCGCCATGTGTAGATCGCCGTCCAGGCCCGACCGCCAGATATCGCCACACGCAACCATCGCGGTTCGCGAGGGAACGGCACTGGCTGTTCCCAACCGCAAACCGCCCACAACTGCTGCGCCTCGACAAAGTCGATGCCGTGCTTGTCGCGGTTGGCGGCGCTTTTGGCGGGGTCGAACTCGAACTCTTGATCCATTATGGTGGCAAAACTATACCATTTCAACCCTAGACCAACACCGCCCCCTTGGATCCGATCACCCCTTGGGTATCCGCATCGCCCAGAAGCATCTCGTTATGCGGCTTGCCTGACGGGATCATCGGGAAGCAGTTTTCGTGCTTTTCCACCCGGCAGTCGAAGATCACCGGGCCGTTATAGGCCAGCATCTCGCGGATCGCCTCGTCCAGATCGGCGGGGTCGTCGACGCGGATGCCCTTGCAGCCAAACGCCTCGGCCAGTTTCACGAAATCGGGCAAGGATTCCGACCAGCTTTGCGAATAGCGCTGGCCGTGCAGCAATTCCTGCCACTGGCGCACCATCCCGAGCCGTTCGTTGTTCAGGATGAACTGCTTGACCGGCGCGCGGAACTGCATCGCCGTGCCCATTTCCTGCATGTTCATCAGCCAGGATGCCTCGCCCGCCACGTTGATCACGAGCGCCTCGGGGTGGGCGATCTGCACGCCGATACTGGCGGGCAGGCCATAACCCATGGTGCCCAGACCGCCAGAAGTCATCCAGCGGTTCGGGCCTTCAAAGCCCAGAAACTGCGCCGCCCACATCTGGTGCTGGCCCACTTCCGTCGTGATGTAGCGGTCCATGCCTTGGGTCAGGGCTTCCAGCCGCTGCAACGCGTGCTGCGGTTTGATCACCTTGGTCGAATTCTTGTAGGTCAGGCATTTGACCGCCCGCCATTCTTCGATCTGCGCCCACCACCGCGCCAGACCTGCCTTGTTCACCTTTGACCCGCGCGATTTCCACAGCGTCAAAGCCTCGGCCAGCACCAGACCCACATCGCCCACAATCGGCACATCGACGTGGATCACCTTGTTGATCGACGAGGGGTCGATGTCGATATGCGCCTTGCGCGAACCGGGGCTGAAATCCTTGACCCGGCCGGTGATGCGGTCATCGAACCGGGCACCCACGTTGATCATCAGATCGCAGCCGTGCATCGACAGGTTGGCCTCATAGGTGCCGTGCATCCCCAACATGCCCAGCCATGCGCTGCCAGAGGCCGGATAGGCCCCCAGACCCATCAGGGTCGAGGTGATGGGAAAGCCGGTCGCGGCCACAAACTCGCGCAGGGTATCAGACGCGGCAAAGCCAGAGTTGATCACGCCGCCGCCGGTGTAGAACAGCGGCCGTTCGGCAGTTTCCATCATCTCGACCAGACGGGCGATCTGCGCCGGGTCGCCCACGGTGCGCGGCTGGTAATGCGACACGCGGGTCGCCTCCATGGGCGTGTAGGCCCCGGTGGCGAATTGCACGTCCTTGGGAATGTCCACCAGCACCGGGCCGGGACGGCCTTTGGTCGCCACATGGAACGCCTGATGGATGGTTTCCGACAGCTTGTCGGTGTCCTTCACCAGCCAGTTCATCTTGGTGCAGGGGCGGGTGATGCCCACGGTGTCTGCCTCCTGGAACCCGTCAGTGCCGATCATGAAGGTGGGCACCTGACCCGACAGCACGATGATCGGGATAGAGTCCATCAGCGCGTCGGTCAGGCCCGTCACCGCATTGGTGGCACCGGGGCCGGATGTGACCAGCGCCACGCCGGGTTTGCCGGTGGACCGGGCATAGCCTTCGGCCATGTGGATCGCGCCCTGTTCGTGGCGCACAAGGATATGGCGGATGTCGTTTTGCTGAAAGATCGCGTCATAGATCGGCAGCACCGCCCCGCCGGGATAGCCGAAGACAACCTCGACGCCCTGATCCTTCAGCGCCTGCACCACCATGTCGGCACCGGTCATCTGCCGCTTCGCCGGGGATTGATCTGTCATCGTCATCGTCCTTTGCCACGGGCGGCTGCTGCGTCTGGTCTGGTCAAGAAAAAACCCCCGAGAGCATCGGGGGCGCATGGGAACCTGTCAGGGTCAACCGTTACCGGCCCATGCGCCTTTTCCTGCCTAGGACTACACTACGCAACATGCGCCACTCCCTTATCATCGGAGGCGAACCTAGGGGGATGCAGCGGGGGCGTCAACTGCAAAAGCGCATCTAATCTGTCGCGCAGATGCTGATTTTTGGTATTTTATTACTTTTTGTGGGATGTGATTGTAATATTCTGAAATAGAGGGGTGGGAATTTTGCTGCGCGGCAGGATGCAGGCCACGACTCGGGGCCGGGACCGGGGCCTGTGGTCATGGGCGCGCCCGGACGATGCAGGTGCCGCCACGTCAGCCGCCCCGGCCTTCGTGCGGCGGGGGCGGGCAGATGCACGGAAATTGGGCGATATCCGGGGCTTGCGGGGCAAACGGCCTGGCCACTTTGCACCGGCAAAGGTGAAGAAAACAGTTCTCAATACGGCTGCGGGTGGATAGGCTTCGGGTCGAAACCATTCGGACCCCGATCAGAACGGGGCCGATCAGCGGAGGAGAACTGCATGGATCGTCGTTCCTTTATCACCAAGGCTGCCCTGGGTGGCAGCGTGGCCGCCGGGGCCGCCGTGCTTGGCGCACCCGCCATCGCGCAGACCGCGCCCAAGATCACCTGGCGGGTAACATCGTCCTTCCCCAAGGCGCTGGACACGATCTATGGCGCTGCCGACACGATGGCAAAATTCGTGTCGGAAGCCACCGATGGCAATTTCACCATTCAGGTGTTCCCGGCGGGCGAACTTGTCCCCGGCCTGGAAGCCGCCGATGCGGTGTCGTCGGGCACGGTCGAGGCCTGCCACACGGTGCCGTATTATTTCTGGGGCAAGGATCCGACCTATGCCCTGGGGGCTGCGGTGCCGTTCGGTCTGAATGCGCGGATGATGAACGCCTGGTGGTACTATGGCGGCGGCATCGACATGATGAACGAATTCTACGCCACCCAGAACCTGATCGCCTTCCCGGCGGGCAATACCGGCGTGCAGATGGCGGGCTGGTATCGCAAGGAAATCAACAGCCTGGCCGACATGCAGGGCCTGAAAATGCGGATCGGCGGTTTTGCCGGCAAGGTGATCGAGAAACTGGGCGTGGTGCCGCAGCAGATTCCGGGCGGCGACATCTATCCGGCGCTGGAAAAGGGCACCATCGACGCCGCCGAATGGGTCGGCCCCTATGACGACGAAAAGCTGGGGTTCTTCAAGGTCGCGCCCTACTACTACTATCCCGGCTGGTGGGAAGGTGGCCCGTCGATCGCCACGATGATCAACCTTGCCAAGTGGAGCGAGCTGCCCCCGGCCTATCAGGCGATCCTGAAGACCGGCTGCGCGCTGGCCAACACTGACATGCTGGCGTCCTACGACTGGAAAAACCCGACCGCGATCAAGAGCCTTGTCGCAGGCGGCGCACAGTTGCGCCCGCTGCCGCAAGACGTGCTGTCGGCGGCGTTTGACGCGGCCGTGGCCACCTATGCCGAAGTGTCGGCCACCAACGCGACCTTCAAGAAGATCAAGGAAAGCCAGGATGCCTTCCGCCGCGACGCCTATCTGAACGCCCAGTTGGCCGAATACAACTATGACGTGTTCATGATGGCCCAGCAGCAGGCAGGCAAACTGTAAGCCGCAGGTTTTGCTGAAAACGCCGGGGGTTTCACACCCCCCCCCGCCCGGCCACTGGCCGGGCGTTCTTCGCTAAAATCTTCCACTGGAAGATTTTTTAACGCTCATCACCCCGTGGGATATTTGAGCCAGTATGAAATGCAAAAGGCCCCGGAGCGGTTGCTTCGGGGCCTTTTTGTTTTTGGGTTCGGCGTTACGGGGTGACGGACGGTTCCCCGAGCTTTGGTGCGCCAAGGGCAGGGGCACCCAGAACCGGGGCCCCGAGCGTTGGTGCCCCCAATGTCGGTGCCCCCAGACTTGGGGCCCCCAGAACCGGCGCGCCAAGGCTGGTGGTGCCCGACGGTGCGCCAAGGGTGTTCAGGGTGGGCACCTTGATCTCGATGGTGGACGGGTCCACCACCACGCCCTTGTAGTGCATCACCATCTGCGGGAAGCCGATCACCAGCCCGATCATCACGACCTGGATCACCACGAACGGCACCGCCCCCCAGTAGATCTGCCCGGTTGTCACCCCTGCGGTGCGGTTGCCCGTGACCTTGTCGACATAGCTCGACTTGGGGGCCACCGACCGCAGGTAGAACAGCGAAAAGCCGAACGGCGGGTGCATGAACGAGGTCTGCATGTTGACCCCCAGAATGACCCCGAACCAGATCAGATCGATCCCCAAGGCCTGCGCCGGGGCGACAAGCAGGGGCACGATGATGAAGGCCAGCTCGAAGAAATCGAGGAAAAACGCGAGCAGGAACACAAGGATCGACACGAAGATCAGGAACCCTGTCTGTCCGCCCGGCACGGCCACCAGCAGATGTTCGACCCAGACATGGCCGTTCACTCCGTAGAACGTCAGCGAGAACACCCGCGCGCCGATCAGGATGAACATGACGAAGGCCGACAGCCGCGTGGTGGATTCCAGCGCCTGACGGATCACCCCCATGTTGAGCCGGCCCTTCAGCGCCGCCAGAAGCAGCGACCCGACCGCCCCCATGGCCCCGCCTTCTGTCGGGGTGGCGATGCCAAGGAAGATGGTGCCCAGTACCAGAAAGATCAGCGCAAGCGGCGGGATCAGCACCATGATCACCTGCTGGGCCAGCCGCGACATGGTGTTCATGCCGGTGGATTTGTCGATCACGGCGTAAAGGTAGATCAGCACCACCCCGACAGTGCCGCCCAGAATGTCGGCATTGGCCCCCTGGCTTTCGTACAGCATCACATGCGCGCCGTAGCCGATGGCAATTGCCCCGGCAATCGCCACCAGCAGCGAGGTGATGCCATGGCCCAGCGTGCGGGCCTCGGGCGGCAGGGCGGGCACCCATTGCGGCCGCCACATCGAAATGACGAACACATAGGCCATGTAAAGCCCGGTCAGCACAAGGCCGGGGATCATCGCGCCCTTGTACATGTCGCCGACAGACCGGCCCAGCTGGTCGGCCAGAACGATCAGCACCAAGGACGGCGGAATGATCTGCGCCAGCGTGCCCGAGGCCGCAATCACCCCCGATGCCACCCGGCGGTCATAGCCATAGCGCAGCATGATCGGCAGCGAAATCAGGCCCATGGCGATCACCGATGCCGCGACAACCCCCGTTGTGGCTGCAAGCAAGGCCCCCACGATGATCACCGCATAGGCAAGGCCGCCCCGGATCGGGCCGAACAACTGGCCGACCGTATCCAGCAGATCCTCGGCCATGCCGGACCGTTCCAGCACGATGCCCATGAAGGTGAAGAACGGTATCGCCAGCAACGTCTCATTCGACATCACCCCCCAGAGCCGGATGGGCATGGTCGACAGCAACGGCCAGTCCAGCGTGATGGTGCTTTCGGAATAGGGGGCAAGCCAGACGCCGATGGCAAAGAACAACAGCCCGTTTGCCGCCAGCGAAAACGCCACCGGATAGCCAAGCAGCAAGAAGATCACGAGGCTGGCGAACATGATCGGCGCCATGTTCAGCGCGATGAATTCCATCATGTGCGATCCCCCATCCGGCGTTTTTCCTCAAGCTCCGCAAGACGGGCCACCTCGGCGGCAAGGGCCGCCCCTTCCAGTTCAGCCGCCTCATGGGCCGAGATGAAGGGGGTGGGATCGTCCATCAGTCCGCGCATGATGGCGATTTTCTTGACGATCTCGGAATAGGCCTGCAACAGCAGCAGAAGAAACCCGGCCAACAGCATCGCGCGCGCCGGCCAGATGATCAGGCCGCCCGCATTGGTGGAAATCTGCCCGATCCTCCACGCGTTGTAGGCATAGGGAACCAGCATCCACGACATGATCAGCACGAAGGGCAGCAAGAAGAACACATGGCCGAACAGGTCGATCCAGTGCTGGGTCCGCCGCGACCTGGTGCCATAGAAGATGTCGATGCGGATGTGTTCGTTCTGTTGCAGCGTATAGGCCGCAGCGCCCATGAAGGCTGCCCCGAACAGATACCATTGCAGTTCCAGCCATGAATTGGACGACATGCTGAAAACCTTGCGCACGATGGCATTGCCCGCACTGACCAGCACCGCCACAAGGATCAGCCACATGACTGCCTTGAAGACGGCTTCTGTCAGCCGGTCAATCCCGCGGGCGACCGCGAGTAATGGTTGCATTGGTATCCTCCCTCCGAAGCACGCCCGAACCTGCGTGCGCATCTTGTTGTTCTTGATTATTCCTGCGTGTGAACCTTGTGTCCTGCCATCGGGTTATGACGACGCAGGCTGTGCGTCAACAAACCTCTTGCCTCCTTTACGTCAGGATAACGCGGGAAGGCGGGGTTCGATCAAGTCTCATCTTGCGGCAGGGGGATCGGGTCCGCGACAGCCGCCAGATCTGCCTCATCCGAGGGCAGTTTTTCAGGCGGCATACGACGGCAGGCCAAGGGCCGCGGTCATTCCGATGCGATGTGGCGGCTGGAATCGCGCGGCGCATCGCGGCCGGCCCGGCTGTCGGGCAGGTTGATGCGGGCCACCTGTTCGGCAATCGGATCGACCGACAGGGGGTGCAGTTCGGCCCGGTGATCGCGGGCGTCGCCGATATTCTGCCACTGTCCGCCCTTGTAGATCTCAAGCGCGGAAAACCCGGCCTTGTAGCCCATCTTGCGGCTGCCGGGCACCCAGTAGCCGAGGTATAGGTAGGGCAGCCCCGCCTCGCGCGCGATGGCGATATGATCAAGGATGACATGGGTGCCAAGGCTGTCGGCGGCCAGGTCCGGATCGTAGAAGGAATAGACCATGCTGAGGCCGTCATCGAACACATCGGTCAGGCAGACCGCCGACAGCGGGCGGATGCGGTCGTCGCTGTCACGCGAATATTCGATCACCCGGCTTTTGATCGGGGTTTCCTCGATCATCGCGGCGAATTCGAAGATGTCCATGTCGGCCATGCCGCCATCGGCATGGCGGCTGTCCAGATAGCGGCGGAACAGGGCGAACTGGTCTTCGGTGGCCCAGGGGCTGGTGGCGTTGCGGCGCAGATGGGCGTTGCGCTTCATCACCTTGCGCTGGCTGCGGCTGGGCACGAAATCGGCCACCCGGATGCGGGCTGACAGACAGGCCGAACATTCCGCGCAGGACGGGCGGTACAGCACGTTCTGGCTGCGCCGGAACCCCTGTTTCGACAGGGTGTCATTCAACCGCTGCGCATGTTCGCCTTGCAGCGCCGTGAACAATTTCCGTTCCATCCGCCCCTGAAGATAGGGGCAGGGCTGCGGAGCCGTCACATAGAATTGCGGCGCGATGGGAAGGGTGTGGCGCATTCCGGCTTTGCTGTCGGGGAAAGATGGCAAAGCCTATCAAGCCCGCGGGCAGTCGCCAAGCAGGGATTTTGGCGTAATGCGGCCAATTTGCAGCCAGAAAGCCCCGCCCTTTGCGGGCGGGGCTGCGGGTCTGCGGGACAGGATCAGTAGTCGCCGCCGCGCAGGGTGTCGCGCGGGGGGGGCGCCTCGGCTGCAACCTGGGCTGCGGCGGCATCCTCGGCACGGTTTGCGGCGGCGCGGTCTTGCATGAACGTGTCGAATTCGGACTTGTCCTTGGCATCGCGCAGCCGTTGCAGGAAGGATTCAAACGCCATCTGTTCTTCCTCCAGCCGGCGCAGGGTATCGGCCTTGTAGGCGTCAAACACCGTGTTGCCCGAGCTGTGGCGGCCCATGTGACGGTCGTGGTGGCGATGGTTGCGCTGTGCGCAGGAATGGCGGCTGAACATGCGTTTGCTCCAGATCAGATAGGCCAGCACGGCCAGGCCCACAGGCCAGATGAAGATGAAGGCCAGAACCATGGCGGCGATCCAGGCGGGTCTGCCGCGATCATCCAGCCAGCGTTCGGCGCGGCGAAACCAGGACATGAAACCGCCGGTACGGGGGGCGGCTGAATAGGGGGTCATCGGCAGTCTCCACTGTTCTAGGGTGTGTTTGGGTTCAGGCTGTGCTTGCGCCACAGGGCGTGTCCCACAGCGCGTCTTGGTGTATGTGAAGTCGTTTCACATGACCCAAGATGTCCATGAAGGGCGACCGGTTCAAGAGGGTATGTTAAAATAGTTTACATGCCGGGACCGGGGCGCCGGAACACCACGCCGCCCGCGCTGTTGTGCCCCGCGTTGACCCCGCCGCGCCGCCACCGCATGATGCGGCCATGTCACAGACCTTTGCCGCCCGCCTGACCCGCCAGCCCCTTGCCTTCGATCCCGCCGCCGGGGCCGATGCCCGCGCCGCCTTTGCCGATCTGCCGCCCGAGGTGGCGGGCCTGATCGCAGGCACCGCCGGATGCAGCCCCTATCTGAAGGGCGCGATGGCGCAAGAAGGGCCGTGGCTGCGCGAGGCCGTGTCGGGCGCGCCCGAAGCGGCGCTTGCCGGGGTTCTGGCGGGGCTGGAGGGGGGGGCTGATCTGGCATCGGCCCTGCGCGGGGCCAAGCGGCGGGTGGCGGTGCTGACCGCGCTGTGCGATCTGGGCGGGGTCTGGACGCTGGAACAGGTGACCGGGGCCTTGACCGGGCTTGCCGACCGGGCGGTGCATCTGGCGCTGACCACGCTGGTCGCCGATGAAATCCGCCGGGGCAAGCTGCCGGGGGCCACGCCGGACGATGCGGCGGACGCAGGCGGCATGGTGGCGCTGGCCATGGGCAAGATGGGCGCGCATGAGCTGAACTATTCGTCCGACATCGATCTGGTCTGCCTGTTCGACGAGACACGCTATCCGGGCGTGGAACAAGAGGCCCGCGCGGCCTTCATCCGCGTGACCCGCAAGATGGCGGCGATGCTGTCGGATGTGACGGCGCAGGGCTATGTCTTTCGCACCGACCTGCGCCTGCGCCCCGATGCGGCGGTGACGCCGGTGTGCATTTCCATGGCGGCGGCCGAGGCCTATTACGAAAGCGTGGGGCGGACCTGGGAACGCGGGGCCTATATCAAGGCGCGGCCCTGTGGCGGCGATCTGCGCGCGGGATGGGGGTTTCTGAAGACGCTGACCCCGTTCGTCTGGCGCAAGCATCTGGATTTCGCGGCCATCGAGGATGCCCATGACATGCGCCTGCGCATCCGCGACCACCGGGGCCTGCACGGGCCGGTCACGGTGGAAGGCCACAACATGAAACTGGGGGTGGGCGGCATCCGTGAGATCGAATTCTTCACCCAGACCCGCCAGTTGATCGCCGGGGGCCGCGACCCCGACCTGCGCGACCGGACCACCGTTGGCGGGCTTGCGGCGCTGGCGGCAAAGGGCTGGGTGCCGTACGATGTGACGGCAGAACTGACCACGCTGTACCGCGCGCACCGCGAGGTGGAGCATCGCTTGCAGATGGTGAATGACGCCCAGACCCATGATCTGCCGCTGACGGCAGAAGGGGTGGCGCGGATCGCCGCCTTCTGCGGGCAGAGCGACGCTGCGTTTCGCACAGGGTTGCTGGACCGGCTGGCGCGGACCGATCATCTGACCGAAGGCTTCTTTGCGCCGACCGTGGCGCCGGTGGCGCCGGGACCGGCCCTGTCGGATCAGGCGGCGCGGCTGGTGGCGGGCTGGGCGTCCTACCCCGCCTTGCGGTCTGACCGCGCCCAGGGGATTTTCCGCCGCCTGCGCCCGGTGCTGCTGGCGCAACTGGGACGCGCCGCCAACCCCGACGAGGCGCTGGTGGCGCTGGACGGGTTTCTGGCGGGCCTGCCTGCCGGGGTGCAGATCTTTTCGCTGTTCGAGGCCAACCCGCAACTGGTGGAACTGATCGTCGACATTGCCGCCACTTCGCCGGACCTTGCGCGCTATCTTGCGCGCAATGCGGCGGTGCTGGACGGGGTGATCGGCGGGTCGTTCTTTGCCGCCTGGCCGGGAGAGGCGGCGCTGACCGCCGAGTTGCGGGCACGGCTGGCCGGGCTGGACGATTACGAGCGACGACTGGATTCGGCGCGGGTCTGGATGAAGGAATGGCATTTCCGGGTGGGGGTGCATCACCTGCGCGGGCTGATCGACGGCTTTGCGGCGGGGCGGCACTATGCCGATCTTGCGGGGGCCGTGCTGGCGGCGCTGTGGGAGGTGGTGGCGGCTGAATTTGCGGTCAAGCACGGGACCATGCCGGGGCAGGGTGCTGTGCTGGTGGGGATGGGGTCACTGGGCGCGGGGAGGCTGAATGCGCAGTCCGACCTGGACCTGATCGTCATTTATGACGCGGGCGATGCGGTGTCGGACGGGCCGCGCCCGCTGGCGACCCGGCCCTATTTTGCGCGCCTGACCCAGGCGATGGTGACGGCGGTATCGGCGCAGATGGCGCAGGGGCGGCTTTATGAGGTGGACATGCGGCTGCGCCCCTCGGGGCGGCAAGGGCCGGTGGCCACGTCCATCGCGTCATTCCGCAGCTATCAGCAGGACGAGGCCTGGACCTGGGAACATCTGGCCCTGACGCGCGCGCGGGTGATGGCGGGGGCCGCGGGGCTGGCGGCAGAGTTCGAGGCGTTCCGGGCGGGGCTGCTGGCGGCCAAGGGGCAGGGGCCGGACGTGCGGGCCGATGTGGCGGCGATGCGGGCGCGGCTGGCGGCGGCAAAACCGGGATCGGGCAGTTGGGATGCCAAGAACGGGCCGGGCCGGTTGATGGATATTGAACTGGCGGCACAGATGGTCGCCTTGCTGGCGGGGTCGCCTGCGCGGCGGGTCGAGGCGCAGATCGCTTCGGGCGGGGGTGCCGTCCTGTCGCAATCGGACCAGACGGCGTTGCGGGATGGGTACAGGTTGTTCTGGCAGGTGCAGGCGGCGTTGCGGTTGCTGGGCGCGGCGGCGATTGACCCGGCTGCGATGGGTCTGGGGGGCTGTGCCTTTGTGCTGCGCGAAACCGGCGAGGCCGATGCCGCCGCCCTGTCGGCGCGGCTGGAGGCCGCAGCGGGCCGGGCCGAGGCGGTGATAGGCGGGATGCTGGCATGAGGTGTGACAGATGGGGAGACGGGCCGTGGACATAGCAACCGCCGACTGGAAGGGCCTCGTGCGCGAAAGTTACCGGATCGAGGGGATCACGGACGGCGAATGCCGGTCGATCTTTGTCGACTGGGCGCTGTCGGTGCCGACGGGCGTGCCTGTGCCCGACGCGCTGCGCGCGCTGATCGCGCATTACGCGCTGCCAGAGCCGGACCATCCCATGAGCGCGGTGTTGACCGAAGGGCTGACGGCACCCGAGGCACCGAAGCGTCGCGGCGGGCGGGCGGCGCGGGTCGGGGTTTAGGTCTGGCGGGGGGGGGGGAGGATGGGCAGATTGCCCATCCTACAGTGGTTGAGTGATGGCGTTAGATGGGCATATTGCCCATCCTACGTTAGCTGCGCAGGGCGACGGCTTCGGCGGCGAGAGTGGTGATTGCGGCCCAGTCGCCGCGCGCCATGGCGTCCTTGGGGGCGACCCAGGATCCGCCGACGCAGAGGATGTTCGAGAGGCCCAGATAATCGCGGGCGTTCTTCAGGCTGATCCCCCCCGTGGGGCAGAATTTCACCTGCGGGATCGGCGCGCCGATGGATTTCAGATAGGCCGCCCCGCCTGCCTGTTCGGCCGGGAAGAATTTTTGCACCGTATAGCCCTTTTCCAGCAGGGCCATCACCTCGGACGCGGTGGCGGCACCGGGAAGCAGCGGCAGGTCGTATTCGGCGCAGGCATCCAGCAGCCGTTCGGTGGCCCCCGGCGACACCCCGAACAGCGCGCCCGCCGCCTTGGCGGCCTTGACATCGGCGGGGGTCAGCAGCGTGCCCGCCCCCACCACACCGCCCGGTACTTCTGACATCGCGCGGATTGCGTCGAGGGCAGCGGGGGTGCGCAACGTGACCTCGAGCGCGGGCAGACCGCCTGCGACCAGGGCTTGCGCCAGTTTGGCGGCATGGGCCAGATCGTCGATCACCAGCACGGGGACAACGGGGGCGAGGCGGCAGATTTCAGCGGCTTTGGCGGATTGCTGGGCGGGGGTCATGGGGATGGTCCTTTGGGTCTTGTGCCGGTCGAGGGGGAGGAGCCTCCGGCGGGGATATTTGGAAACAGATGATGGCGGGTGGGTCAGACCACCACTGCGGCCCCGGTATCGGCAGAGCCTACGGTGCGGCGGAAGGCCTCGAACAGCTCGCGTCCCGTGCCGTGGCGGTTGTGCGACAGGTCTGCAACCACCGGTTCGCGGGCGTCAAATTCCGCGCTGATCACCGACAGGGTGCCTGCCTTGGCGTCGAGCCGGATGATGTCGCCGTCGCGCAGCTTTGCCAGCGGGCCGCCGACGGCCGCCTCGGGGCAGACATGGATGGCGGCGGGCACCTTGCCCGACGCGCCCGACATGCGGCCATCGGTGACGAGCGCCACCTTGAGGCCACGGTCCTGCAGCACCGACAGGGTGGGGGTCAGCGAGTGCAGTTCCGGCATCCCGTTGGCCTGCGGGCCCTGGAAGCGGACCACGACCACGGTGTCCGTGGTGAACTCGCCGGCCTTGAAGGCGCGTTTCACGTCTTCCTGATCGTGGAAGATGCGGGCAGGGGCCTCGATGATGTGGCGTTCGGGGGCCACGGCGGATACCTTGATCACCCCGCGCCCCAGGTTGCCGGTCAGTTGTTTCAGCCCGCCGGTGGTGGCGAAAGGGTCGGAGGCCGGGCGCAGGATGCGGTCGTTCAGCGTGTCGGGCGAGCCATCCTGCCAGACCAGCTTGCCGTCGATCAGCCTGGGTTCCTGTCGGTAATGGGTCAGCCCGTCGCCGGCGATGGTCTTGGCATCGGGGTGCAGCAGCCCTGCGTCCAGCAACTGGCCGATCATGTAGGACAGCCCGCCTGCCGCGTGGAAATGGTTCACATCGGCCAGCCCGTTGGGATAGACCTTGGCCATCAGCGGCACCACATCGGACAGGTCGGCGAAATCCTGCAGATCGAGGATCACGCCCGACGCCCGCGCCATGGCGGGCAGGTGCAGCACGAGGTTGGTGGACCCGCCCGTGGCCATCAGGCCGACAAGGCCGTTCACATAGGCGCGTTCGTCAAGGATTTCCCCCACGGGGCGGTAATCGTTGCCAAGGGCGGTGATGCGGGCGGCGCGGTCGACGGCAGCCGTGGTCAGCGCCTCACGCAAGGGCGTGCCGGGGTTGACGAAGGACGATCCGGGCAGGTGCAGGCCCATGAACTCCATCAGCATCTGGTTGGTGTTGGCCGTGCCGTAGAAGGTGCAGGTGCCGGGGCCGTGGTAGCTGGCCATTTCGGCCTTCATCAGATCATCCCGCGTCATCTTGCCTTCGGCAAAGGCGTTGCGCACCTTGGATTTTTCGTCATTCGGCAGGCCGGAAGTCATCGGCCCTGCAGGCACGAACACGGCAGGCAGGTGCGAGAAGGTGGCGGCGGCGATGATCAGGCCGGGGACGATCTTGTCGCAGACGCCAAGGAACAGCGCAGAATCAAAGGTGTTGTGCGACAGCGACACGCCTGCGGCCAAAGCGATCACATCGCGGGAAAACAGCGACAGTTCCATCCCGGCCTGGCCCTGGGTCACGCCGTCGCACATGGCGGGCACGCCGCCTGCGACCTGCGCCGTGGCCCCGGCGGCGCGGGCGGCGGTGCGGATCAGGTCGGGATAGCGTTCAAACGGCTGATGCGCCGACAGCATGTCATTGTAGGAGGTGACGATGCCGATGTTGGGCGCGCGGGTGGTGGCAAGGGTGGCCTTGTCCTGTTCCATCGCCGCATAGGCATGGGCCTGATTGCCGCAGGCCAGATGGCCGCGCGCGGGGCCGTCGCGCCCGGCCTCGGCCATGCGGGCAAGATAGGCCGACCGGGTGCTGGCCGACCGCGCGCGGATGCGGTCGGTGACGCTGGCGAGGGTGGGGTGAAGCGACATTTGGGCCTCTGACGATTGGGATGCGGCAAGCATAGCATGATGTGTTAGCGCTAACAAGGCAGCATGGGTCGGCATTGGGCAAGGCATGGGCGAACGGCCCGACCCGCAAGACTGTTCACAAATCACGGGCTGTGCCGCGGGATTGTTTCCATCGCCGCAATCATACCCCGGAATCGCGCGATGTTTTGCGAATTTTCGCCGCATTTGCAGAGAATATTCAAGGCATTCAGCAAGGGGCAGAAGCCTCGGAGGGTCACATGGCTATCGCATCGTTCAACTACCGCACCGCCTTGATCGGCCTGGGACTGGCCCTGAGCCTTGGCGCGTGCAGCACGCCCGACACGGTATCGCGCAGCGGCTATGCCGCGCCGGGCATCACCCTGGCCACCCAAGGGCGCGCCGTGGCGGTGCCGGGGGCGGCTGCGGCAGGACCGCGCATTCTGGCGGCGCAGTATGATGTGCAGGATGTGCGCATCAACGTGTCGCGCAAGCTGAAAGTGTCCGAGGCCAACGTGTTCTACCCGATGGCCGACATCGTCTGGCGCGGCGAGCCGCGTGGCGACCGCTATCGGCAGGTCGCGGCGATGTATCAGGAGGCGATGGCGGCGGGCACCGGGGGCATGACCAGTGGCCGGGCGGTGAACGTGGATATCAATGTCAACCGCCACCACGGGCTGACGGAAAAGACCCGCTACACGGTGGGCGGGGTGCATTCGCTGCGCTTCATGCTGACGGTGACGGATGCCGCCACGGGGCAGGTGATCGACGGGCCGCGCGAAGTGGTGGCCGATGTGAAGGCGGCAGGCGGCAATCAGGCGATCATCGAGGAACAGAATGGCCGCACGCAGCGGGTTGTCGTGGTCGAGCGGCTGGCGCAGGTGATCCGGCGCGAGCTGTCGCAATCGGTGGTGGCGACGCCGGAACTGACGGCACGGTTGCAGTCGGACGTGACGGTAACTGTGGCGGGTCTGGGGCAGTAACTGCGCAGGCCGATCTTGCGGGCCGATATGTCACGCCGATCTTTCACAACGCCGGCAAAGATTGTAAGGGGGGGCATGCAGCCCTCCCTTTCGCATTCGCCCCGCCCAGAATCGTCCCTTGCGGACGCGCCCGCAGCCCATGGCCGCCCGGTTGTCCGCCTGAAACCCAAAGCCGAGGCTCGGGCGATCCGGCACGGCTTTCCCTGGGTCTATGCCGATGAACTGGTGACCGACCGCCGCACGGCGGGCCTTGCGCCCGGTGCGCTGGCGGTGCTGGAGGATGCCGACCGCAGGCCCCTGGGGCTGGTCACGGTCAATACAAAATCCAAGATCATCGTGCGGATGCTGGACCGCGATCCCCTGGCGCAGATTGATCAGGCGTGGTTCGAGGCGCGGCTTTCGCGGGCATTGTCGCTGCGCAGCAGGTTATATGACGCGCCGTTCTACCGGCTGGTGCATGCCGAGGCCGACGGTCTGCCCGGCATCGTGATCGACCGTTATGGCGATGTGGCCGTGGTCCAGCCGAATGCGGCCTGGGCCGAGGCGCATCTGGAGGTGCTGGTGGCGGCGCTGATCGCGGTCACGGGCGTCTCGTCAGTCGTCAAGAACGGCACAGGCCGGTCGCGGGTGCTGGAAGGGTTGTCCGAGGAAACCGTTTGTCTGGCCGGTTCGGTCGATGGACCGGTGCCCGTCGTGATGAACGGCGCCACCTACATGGCCGATGTGATGGGCGGCCAGAAGACCGGGTTGTTCTATGATCAACGCCCGAACCACGCCTTTGCCGCGCGACTGGCGCGCGGGTCACGGGTGCTGGATGTGTTCGCCCATGTCGGCGGCTTTGGGCTGGCGGCGCTGGCAGCGGGGGCGGACAGCGCGCTTTCGGTGGATGCGTCGGCGGCGGCCCTAGGGCTGGCGTCCGAGGGGGCTGCGGCGTCGGGTTTTGCCGACCGCTTTGGCACCCGGCAGGGCGATGCGTTCGAGGTGCTGGAGGCTTTGGCAACCGAGGGCGCGCAGTTCGACATGGTGATCTGCGACCCGCCGGCCTTTGCCCCCGCAAAACCGGCGCTGGAGGCGGGCCTGCGCGCCTATGAACGGCTGGCGCGGCTGGCGGCCCCCTTGGTGGCGCCGGGCGGCTATCTGGTGATGTGTTCGTGCTCGCACGCCGCCGACCTTGCGTCCTTCCGCAACGCTTCGGCGCGCGGCATCGGGCGTGGCGGGCGGCGGGGGCAGTTGCTGCACACCGGCTTTGCCGGGGCCGACCATCCGATGCTGCCGCAACTGGCGGAAAGCGGCTATCTCAAGGCGCTGTTCTTCCGGCTGGATGGCTGAGCCGTGAAGGCGGTTCTGGACGCCTGTGTTCTGTACCCCACCGTGCTGCGCGAGATTCTGACCGGGGTGGCGGCGCAGGGGCTGTACACGCCGTTGTGGTCGGACCGGATACTGGAGGAATGGGCGCGCGCGACGCACAAGCTGGGACCGGGGGCCGAGGCGGTGGCGCGGGGCGAGATTGCCCTGCTGCGCGCCGCGTTTCCCAAGGCCAGCCTCCGTGCGCAACCCGATATCGAGGCCCGGATGCTGCTGCCCGATGCCAATGACGTGCATGTGCTGGCCGTGGCCGTGGCGGGGCATGCCGATTGCATCGTGACCTTCAACGCCAGGGATTTTCCCCGCCATGTGCTGGCCGAGGAAGGCCTGGCCCGGCGCGACCCGGACGGGCTTTTGTGGGAATTGTGGTCGCATCACCCGGCGGAGGTTGCGGCGGTGGTCGCTCGTGTGCACGGCGTGGCGGAACGGATGGCGGGGGGGGACGTGCCGCTGCGGGCGCTGTTGAAGCGGGCGCAATTGCCAAGGCTGGCGAAGGCGATGGCGTAGGATGGGCAATCTGCCCATCTTCCCCACCCGATAACCGCCCCGATCTGAATTTGACCGATCAAAGATGGGCGGAATCGCCCATCCTACCCCAGCGTGCGGCATTCTCCTCGATCGCGGCGATGCGGTCGGCGGTCCTGGGGTGGCTCAGCAACCAGGCGGGGGCAGATTGCGCGTGGCTGCGGGTCAGGGCATCGAGCTTGGCAAAAAGTGACACCTGCGGCCCGGTGCCGATGCCTGCCTTGATCAGCAGCGCGCTGGCATAGGCATCGGCCTCGAACTCGTCCCGCCGCGACAGATGCGCCATCAGCGCGGTCGAGATGAAATTGGCAATCCACATCCCCACGAACGGCACATAGCGCGACAGCACCGCCGACAGCATCAACACCACCGCGTTCTGCCCGGTGAAATCGATCATCCGCCGCCGCGAATGGCCAAGGGCGACATGGCCCAGTTCATGCGCGATCACCCCGGCCAACTCCTCGGCCGTGACTTCGCCGCGCTGTTTGCGCAGCAGAAAGCCCCGCGTCAGGAAGATGCGGCCATCGGGGGCGGCAAGGCCGTTCACGGCGTCGATCTCGTACACATGCACCTTGATGGCGGGCACCTCCAGCGCCACCGCCATCCGGTCGGCCAGCGTGGTGATCTCGGGGTCGGTCAGCGGGCGGGACTGGGCATCCAGTGCCTTTCGGGTGCGCCAGACCGAGAATTTCAGCATCAGGGCCGCATAGCCGATGGCCAGCAGCAGGGGGGCAAGTTTCAACATGACGCGAATATGGGGGCGGTTCGGGACGGGGGGAAGCCCCTAACGCAGCAGTTTGATGCCGCGCGCGATGCCGTCCAGCGTCATCGGCACCATGTTGCAGCCGATCAGATCGCGGATCAGCCGGGTGGACTGGCTGTGGCGCCAATGGGCCTCGGGCAGCGGGTTGATCCACAGATGATGCGGCCATTGGGTGACAGCACGGGTCAGCCAGACCTGCCCTGCCTCGGGGTTCCAGTGTTCACTGGCCCCGCCGGGGTGCAGGATCTCATAGGGCGACATCGCGGCGTCGCCCACGAAGATGCATTTGTAATCAGACCCATAGCTGCGCAGAATATCCATCGTGGGAGTCTGGTCATCCCAGCGGCGGCGGTTGTCGCGCCAGACGCCCTCGTACAGGCAGTTGTGGAAATAGAACGGCACGAGATGCTTGAATTCGGACTTCGCCGCCGAAAACAGCTCCTCCATCACCTTGACGTAAGGGTCCATGCTGCCGCCAATGTCGAGGAACAACAGCACCTTCACCGCATTGCGGCGTTCGGGCCTTGTCTGCACGTCCAGCCAGCCGTGTTCGGCGGTGGCGCGGATAGTGGCGTCCAGATCGAATTCCTCTGCCGCCCCGTCGCGCGCCCAGTGCCGCAGGCGGCGCAGGGCGACCTTGATGTTGCGGGTGCCAAGTTCCACCGTGTCGTCCAGATTGCGAAACTCGCGCTTGTCCCAGACCTTGACGGCGCGTTGGTGGCGGGACTGATCCTGCCCGATCCGCACGCCCTCGGGGTTGTAGCCATAGGCGCCAAAGGGCGAGGTGCCCGCCGTGCCCACCCATTTGTTGCCGCCCTGATGGCGGCCCTGCTGTTCGGCCAGCCGCTTGCGCAACGTATCCATCAGCGCGTCAAACCCGCCAAGCGCCTGAATGGCCGCGCGTTCGTCTGCCGACAGGTGTTTCTCGGCCAGCTTTGCCAGCCAGTCCGCAGGCAGGTCGATCGCCTGCAAGACCTGCTCCGGGGTGATCTCCTCCAGCCCGGCAAAGGCCTTGGCGAAGGCGCGGTCGAACCGGTCGAGGTGGCGTTCGTCTTTGACCAGTGCGGTGCGGGCAAGATAGTAGAACCCGGTCGGGTCATGGGTCACAAGGCCTGCCGCCATGCCTTCCAGAAAGGCCAGATATTCGCGCAGGCTGACCGGAAGGCCCGCCTGGCGCAGATGATCGAAAAACGGCAGGAACATGGGCTGTCACCCGGCCAGAGAGCGTTCCAGGAAGATGGTCAGGAACAGGCCGATCAGCGACAGCGCAATGCCGTAGCCCGCCGCATATTGCGCCATGTCGGCAGGTTTGCCGCCGCGCTTGCGCGCCGTCAGCGCCCCCGCCAGCGCCCCCAGAATCAATCCGCCAATCACGATCATGCCGCTTTCGCCCCATCTGCCGGGACGGCGCACCGCCTGTCCCTATCCCCGGCGGCCCCGCGCACCCAAGGCTGCGATTTCGCGCAACCGGGCGCGGGAGTTCGCCTCTGAGCCAAAGCCATAGCGCGACCAGGACTGGCTGTCGAGGCGCAGGGCTGTCGCATCCGCGCTGCGGCCCGTCATGTCCAAGGCCTCGGCCTTGATCAGCATGACCGTCGCCAGCAGACTTGCGTTTTCGGCCCGGCGGATCACCGGAATGGCGCGGTCGGCAAAGGCGATCGCCTGACCGGGATTGCCCATGGCGACGGCAATCGCGGCAAGCTGCATTTCGACATGGGCCACCTGCACCGCGCCGCCGGGCTGGGCGCGGTAGAGCCGCGCCGCCTGCGCCAGTTCGCGCACCGCGCGCGCCGGGTCCGAGGCCACATAGAGCCTGCCAAGCGCAAAGTGGCTGAAGGCCAGCCGGCCGTCCTGCCATCCTTGCGCGCGGGCGGTCATCAGCGCCCGTTCCGCCGCCGCAAGCCGGGCGCCTTGCCCCGCCCGTCCGCCAAGCGCCATCTCGATGGCATCCGACCAGGCATTCGGCGTGCCGCCCACATCGCGCGCAGCCCCCACCGGGGCCATCCGCGCGGCGATCGCGGGCAACCGCGCCACCACTTCGGCGCGCGACATGCCCGAGGCAAGATCCTGCGAATAGTACAGCCGCAGGATCTGCATGTCGAAACTGGTCAGCACAGTGTTGAAGTTGTCATCGTTGAACACGGAATCGGGCAGCCGATACAGGTCGTTCAGCGGCCCCATGGCCTGTGCCATTTCCTCGTGCAGGCAATCGCGGATTTCCTGCGGGCTGGTGTCGGACGGCACGAAGATCGCGGCCTTGGTGCGGGTCTTGACCTGCGCCCAGTCGGCACGCGCGGTGCCGCGCGCCGCACGGTATTCCGCCAGCGAGGACACGTTGGGCACCACAAAGCAGGCGGCAGTCGGGGCCAGCCGCCGCAGGGCGGATCGCGGGCTGAATTCGATGGTGATTGATGGCACCTGATCGGGCGCGGCGCCCTGAACCGGCAGGCCCGCCTCGTTGCGCAACCGCGCCATCAGGCGTTGCAGATCGGCACGCGCCGTCGGCGGGACATCGCCGGTCATGGCGACTGTGATCGGGCCTTCAAACCGGCTGAACCATGGCAGCGGCCGTCCGCTTTCCATGGCAAAGCTCAGTTCCGCAAAGTCGCGTGCAAGACTGCCCGAGGTGCGCGGCGCCATCGACAGGGGCTGTGGCACAAAGCGGTCGACGGGGCTTTCGATCTGGTTGCTGGTGGCAACCGTCGGGATGTTCTTGGTTACCTGTGCCTGCTGCGCCGGAGTGCAGGCAGCCAGCGCCCAAACGGCGAGTACAGAAAGTTTACGCATGATGTGGCAGCTCGATCGTTGCGTGAGAAAGGGGTTTGCACCCCGAGATGGCCATGACGGATCAGGCCGCGACGCGGAAAGGTCCGCGCCCCGTGGTTGGCTGATCCGGTCCCCACCCGATCAGCCAACCCCGGAACCCGGTCGTGACGCCCCCCCACCCGGACCATCCCCGGCCCATGCCTGCGCATGTTGCCGGTGGTGTGGTTCGGGCGGGTCCGCTGTGCACATGCCGCCGGTCTGGCCGCATGCCCCCGCACACCGGACCCCGTGGGGTCGCTCTGGTCCGTGACATGGCCCCTGCGCTGTCCCACAGCCTTCCCCGCCCGGACGGCCCGAAGGGCCTGCACCCGCCGATGCAGCTTGGCCAGGCAGATACTGGCGCAAGGCAAGGGGGCGGATGAAATCTGGATCATGGGTCGGCAGTCCGCAGAGGTTTGTCACGCTCGCTCATACAGCGAGACGCAAGTGTCAGGACCACGGCCTGTCCGTGTCAATTGCGGGGAATCTTGGGGACGGGGCAGAGTCTACCCATGGCGTCGCCTCTGCCGGGGACCGCCACATTTTCCCCTGTGCAATCACGGGATATTTCAAAATACGTCAAAAAAGTGGCTGTTCGTGATGCGATTGTGGCAAGACTGTGGCCGAACTTTGTCAATCTTGCCCGATTCGAGCATTTGTGGCGACAATGCCGCCGCCACAATCGGATTGTTCCTAGCGCTGGCCGCGCGCCATGAAGGCCAGCCGTTCAAACAGATGCACGTCCTGTTCGGTCTTCAGCAGTGCACCATGCAGGCGCGGCAGGCTGGACTTGCCGTCCTTTCGCAGGTCTTCGGGCGCAAGGTCCTCGGCCAGCAGCAGCTTGAGCCAGTCCAGCACCTCGGATGTGGAGGGTTTCTTCTTCAGCCCCGGCGTGTCGCGCAATTCCATGAACTGGGTCAGGGCAGTGGTCAGCAGCGCCTCCTTGATGCCCGGAAAATGCACATGGACAATGGCGCGCAGCGTTTCCATGTCGGGAAAGCGGATGTAGTGGAAAAAGCAGCGCCGCAGGAAGGCGTCGGGCAGATCCTTTTCATTGTTCGAGGTGATGATCACCACCGGGCGGTGCAGGGCCTGCACGGTCTGGCCGGTTTCATAGACGTGAAATTCCATCCGGTCGAGTTCCTGCAACAGATCGTTCGGAAACTCGATGTCGGCCTTGTCGATCTCGTCGATCAGCAGCACCACGCGCCCCGGTGCCGCGAAGGCCTGCCACAGTTTTCCGCGGCGGATGTAGTTCGACACCTCATGCACGCGGGCATCGCCAAGCTGGCTGTCGCGCAGCCGGCTGACGGCGTCATATTCGTAGAGGCCCTGTTGCGCCTTGGTGGTGGATTTGATGTGCCATTCGATCAGCGGCAGGTCCAGGGCGGCCGCGACCTGCCGGGCCAGTTCGGTCTTGCCAGTGCCGGGTTCGCCCTTGACCAGCAGGGGGCGTTGCAGGGTGACGGCGGCATTCACCGCCACGGTGAGGTCATCGGTGGCGACATAGCCGGTGGTGGAGCCAAATTTCATAAGCGTTTCAAGCCCCTGTTTTCGGTGATGCGGCCAACCTAACCAGCGACACAAATTGTCGCAACCGCTAGTGACAATCCTTGCCGCTTGGGCTATCTGACCGCCAATCAGGAGCGCGCCATGACAGATGCCCACCTGTCGGAGCGATCCGGCGACTTGGAGAGTGCAGCGATGAAGTCCGAGGTGTTCCTTCCAGACGATTACCGTCCCGCCGAGGACGAGCCTTTCATGAACGACCGTCAGCTTGAATACTTCCGCCGCAAGTTGCTGGTCTGGAAGGCAGAGCTGTTGGGCCAGTCGGCCGAAACCATCGACAACCTGCAAGACTCTGGCCGCAACGTGCCCGACATTGCCGACCGCGCCTCCGAGGAAACCGACCGCGCGCTGGAACTGCGCACCCGCGACCGGCAGCGCAAGCTGGTGTCGAAGATCGACGCGGCGCTGCGGCGGATTGATAACGGCGAATACGGCTATTGCGAAATGACCGGCGAGCCGATCAGCCTGCGCCGTCTGGACGCCCGCCCGATTGCGGTGATGACGCTGGAAGCGCAGGAAAAGCACGAACGCCGCGAAAAGGTTCACCGCGACGATTGATCTTGTGCCAGAGATTGGTGCGATGCCGGGCCGCAGGGTCCGGCATTTTGGTTTGTGGGGGGCAGGATGAGTCTGATCGGCCAATCCGTCACGGTTCTGGGCGCAGGAATTGCGGGGCTGGCGGTTGCGCGGGCGCTGGCGCTGCGCGGGGCAGGGGTGGTGGTGCTGGAACAGGCCGCCGGGTTCGAGGATGTGGGCGCAGGCATCCAGATCAGCCCCAACGGGGCGGCGGTGCTGCGTGCGCTTGGGTTGGGGCCTGCGCTGGAGGCCTGTTCCACGCGGGCCGAGGCGGTGGAACTGCGCAACGGTGCCACCGGGGCCGTCGTCACCCGGCTGGAGGTGGCGCGGCTGCGCCCGCAGCACGGCTATCATTTCCTGCACCGTGCCGATCTGGTCGGGCTGCTGGCAGAAGGCGCGCGCGAGGCGGGGGTAGAGGTCCGATTTGGGCAAAGGGTGGACCGGGTCGATCTGGCCGGGCCATGGCCCGCCTGTGATCTGGGCGGCATCCGGCACGAGGCCGGGCTGCTGATCGGAGCCGACGGTCTGCACTCGCAGGTCCGGGATGCGCTGAACGGCGCGACAGCACCGTTTTTCACCCGTCAGGTGGCATGGCGCGCGCTGATCCCCGGCGACGGCGGCCCTGCGGTGGCCGAGGTGCATATGGGCGCGGGCCGCCATCTGGTCAGCTATCCGCTGCGGGGGGGGGCCTTGCGCAACATCGTGGCGGTCGAGGAACGCGGGGACTGGGCGGCAGAGGGCTGGAGCCACCGCGACGATCCTGCCGCCCTGCGCGCGGCCTTTGCGGGGTTCGGGCCACGGGTGCGGGGCTGGCTCGATGCGGTGCAGCAGGTGCATCTGTGGGGGCTGTTCCGCCATCCGGTGGCCGCGCGGTGGCAGGCAGGGGCTGCGGCCATTCTGGGCGACGCCGCCCATCCGATGCTGCCGTTTCTGGCGCAAGGCGCGTCGATGGCGCTGGAGGATGCCTGGGTCTTGGCCGATTGTCTGGCGATGGCGGACCGTCCGGCGGCGGGGCTTGCGGCCTATCAGGCCGCCCGCGCCCCGCGGTGCAGACGGGTGGTGGATGCGGCCAGCCTGAATGCGCGGCTTTATCATCTGTCGGGATTGCAGCGGGTGGTGGCCCATGCGGGGTTGAAGGCTGTGGGGCGCGTGGCACCGTCATTGCCGCTGCGCCGGTTCGACTGGCTCTATGGGCTGGATGTGACACGGTAGGGCGGGGTTCACCCCGCCATTCCGAGTTCCGACGGGGTGAACCCCGCCCTACCGATGATGACGGGTCAGCCCAGCAACCTTGCGTGTTCCTGAATGGCAAAGCGGTCGGTCATCCCGGCCACATAATCGGCGACAAGGCGTGCCACGTCGGTATCCGACCGCGCGCCGTCCAGATCGTGGCGCCATTCGGGGGGCAGAAGATCGGGTTGCGCCATGAACAGCGGGAACAGCGCGTCGATCATTTCCGTGACGCGCGCACGTTCCACCATCACCGATGGCGCGCGATACATGCGGGTGAACAGGAAGGACCGGATCGCCTTCAGCTCTTGATACAACGGTTTTGAAAAGCGGATGATGGTGGTGCCCATCATGCGGATGTCATCCACCGATTTCGGCTGTGCCGCGTCAAGCCGGCCTTGTGCCACCGCGATCACATCCTCGACCATGCGGCCAAAGACCCGGCGCAGCGCCTCGTGCCGGCGGCGCATCTTTTCCAGACCGGGGTAGAGGGCATCCACCTCGGCAAAGGCGGGGCCGGTGACGGGCAGGTCCATCAGGTCTTCTTCGGTGAACAGGCCGGATCGCAGCCCGTCATGCAGATCGTGGTGCGAATAGGCCACGTCATCGGCAATCGCCGCCACCTGCGCCTCGGCCGATGCATGGGTGTGCAGCGCCAGATCCCATTCGGCGTTCACCTCGGCCAGCGCATAGGGCAGGGGGCCTGCGTGCTTGGCGTCAGCATTCGGGCCGGTAACAGGGCCGTTGTGTTTGGCGATGCCTTCCAGCGCCTCCCATGTCAGGTTCAGCCCGTCGAAATCGGCATAGTGGCGTTCCAGCCGGGTGACGATCCGCAGGGCCTGGGCGTTGTGATCAAACCCGCCGTAGGGCGCCATCAGGGCGGCCAGCGCATCCTCGCCGGTGTGGCCAAAGGGGGTGTGGCCAAGATCGTGGGCCAGCGCCACCGCCTCGGCCAGATCGGTGTTCAGGCCCAGCACGCCTGCGATGGTGCGGGCGACTTGCGCCACCTCGATGGTGTGGGTCAGGCGGGTGCGGTAATAATCGCCCTCATGTTCCACGAACACTTGCGTCTTGTGCTTCAGCCTGCGGAAGGCGGACGAATGGATGATCCGGTCACGATCCCGCTGAAACGGCGAGCGGAACGACGACATCCGTTCGGTGTGCAAACGCCCCTGCGAGGCATCGGGGTGGCAGGCAAAGGGGGCAAGCATCGGTTTGGGCCTGTTCTTGTGGATCGCTTTGGGGCATCCTATATGTTGCAAATGCCCAAATGGATACGGATTTATCCCCATGACCGCAGCGATGCCCAACCTGACCGCCAGCCCGATCGCACAACCGCCACGGGTTACGGCGCGTGCCTACGCCCGGCTGGCCGAGATTGCCGAGCTGACCGGCGAGTCGCGCTCGCTGCGCGTGGCGGTGGATGGCGGCGGCTGTTCGGGGTTTCAGTACGACATCCGGCTGGACGATCCGGCAGCCGATGATCTGGTGCTGGAACAGGGCGGCCAGCGGGTGCTGATCGACGAGGTGTCCTTGCCGTTCCTTGCCAATGCGGTGATTGATTTCACCGAGGAACTGATCGGCGCGCGATTCGTGGTGGAAAACCCCAATGCCACGTCGTCTTGCGGCTGCGGCACCTCCTTCTCGATGTAGGGCTTCTCGATGTAGGGCGGAATTTACGCCTCTCTCCCTCGCCTTGGGGCCAATGTGCCCTAACTTGGCCGCAGGGCAATGAAAATTGCCCGTGATGCAACCGGGGGCCTGCCATGACAAACGTGCTTTTGCTGGGATCGGCCCCGATGGCGGTGCAGGCATCAGGCTGGCCGCGTGCCCCGTTTGACCATGTGGTGGCGATCAACAACGCCTGGCGGCTGCGCCCCGACTGGGATTTTCTGGTGCATCCGTGGGATTTTCCCGAGGACCGCAGGCCAGTGGCCGGGCCGGGGCAGCAGATCATCACCCAGGACGGTTTCGTGCCCGCCCAGAACGGCTATGGCGGCTTCGTCTATGCCGGGGGCACCATGGCCTTCACCGCCGCCTATTGGGCGCTGGCGGCGCTGCGCCCCACGGTCATCGCGGCCTTTGGTTGCGACATGCACTATCCCGCCACCGGACCCACCCATTTCTACGGCATGGGCACGCCAGACCCTTTGCGCCCCGACATCACGCTGCGCGACCTGCCGGCCAAATCGGCGCGGTTGATGGTGCTGGCGGCGATGCAGGGCTGTGCCATGGTCAACCTGTCGGTCGGCCCGTCGCGGCTGGTCTATCCGCGGGCGGGACGGGCCGGGTTGGCGGTACAACGCCCGATGCCCTATGACGCCTGCGCCGCCAAGGCCGCCCTGGCGCGTGAGGCGGATCTGGGCTATCTGGTCCCGTCAGGCCGCTATTGGGAAGACGCCGGGCGGTTTGATGCGGCCGCCCTGGCAGAGTTGGACGCGCTGTGGCGGGCCGCCGCCGATCCGGGGTTGGCGGCGACGGGTTAGCCTTCACACAGGCGCAGGCGGTTCATGAACGGGTCGGTCAGTTGCATCTGCAGGCCCCAGGGCATGTCCTCAAGTCCGGGGCGAAGGTTCGGGTAGTCTCGGCCGTGAAGCTCGGCATGATAGGCGCGGATGCCCGTCATGCGGACAAAGACCGTGGCCCCCGGCACCGCATCGCCGTGGTGGCCCGACAGATGCAGGACCAGCCCCGCCCGGCTGACTTGAGTATAGAGCGGCAGGTCCGGGGCAAAGCGATGCTCCCAATCCTGCGCAAAGCCCAGATAGCCAAGGTAGAAGGCCAGCGCCGCCGCCTCGTCATAAATCCGCAGGATCGGGCAGGTCTGGGTGAACTGGGGGTCTGACATGGGGGCCATCCGGGGTTTGGGGAAAGGGGGCTGGCGCGGCACCTTGTGCGGCTGGCAGGGGCAGCCTAGAACAGGGCACTGTCAGAGGAAAGCCCGATGAAACTCGCCACCTTCAACATCAACGGTATCAAGGCGCGGATCGAGGCGCTGCCCGCATGGCTGGCCGATGCCGCCCCCGATGTGGTTTGCCTGCAAGAGATCAAGTCGGTGGACGAGGCCTTTCCGCGCGCGCTGTTCGAGGACATGGGGTATCGCGTGGAAACCCATGGGCAGAAGGGCTTCAACGGGGTGGCGATCCTGTCAAAGCTGCCGCTGGAGGATGTGACGCGCGGCCTGCCCGGCGACGATGCGGATGAGCAGGCCCGCTGGATCGAGGCCACGGTGATCGGCCGCCAGGCTGTGCGCCTCTGCGGGCTGTACCTGCCCAACGGCAACCCGGCGCCGGGGCCGAAGTACGACTACAAACTGGCCTGGATGGCGCGGATGGAGGCGCGGGTGCGCGACCTGCTGGCGACCGAGATGCCCTTCGTCTGCGCAGGCGATTACAACGTGATCCCGCAGGCCATTGATGCGGCGAAACCGGCGGCTTGGGTGGAGGACGCGCTGTATCTGCCGCAGACACGGGCCGCCTACCGCCGCCTGCTGAACCTTGGCCTGACCGAGGCATTCCGCACCCGCGATCCGCGGCCCGGCCTCTATTCGTTCTGGGATTATCAGGCGGGGGCGTGGGATCGCAACAACGGCATCCGCATCGACCACCTGCTGCTGTCGCCGCAAGCCGCCGACCTGCTGGAGGATGCGCAGATCGACAAGGGCGTGCGGGCCGGGGACAAGCCGTCCGACCATGTGCCGGTCTGGGTGACGCTGGCCGCCTAGGATTTCCGGGCCGCGGCCAGCCACACCCCGGCCAGCCCCAGGGACAGCAGCAGGTTCCACCCGGCCATGGATATGCCCCACAGCGACCAGGGCACCGCATCGCAGCGGATCGGGGCGGCCATGGCCAGATCGGGGTTCAGCAGGTCATCGACCGCAACCCCTGTGATCGAACTGCCGGAACAGGTGGCAAGACCTTGCCACCAGCCATATTCAACCCCCACATGAAAGCCCGCGATCGCCGCCGTGGTCAGCGCCGCCAAGGCCCCCAGAACCGGCATCAGACGCCCCGGCATCGCCAGCCCCAAAAGCCCGATCAGCACCGCCGCCGCATGCGGCCAGCGCTGCCACAGGCACAGTTCGCAGGGCGCAAGCAGGCCGATGTACTGAAACGCAAAGGCCCCCGCCAGCAAGGCCGCCGACCCCGCCGCTGCCAGTAGGATAAGCTGTGTCCGGGTCTGCATCGCGGCCTCCGTGGCATTCGTGTCGCATTCTTGTGGCGTTCTTTCGGCCACATGAGGCGGAACCGGGCCAGACTGCAACCCCCGCCGGAACCGGTGCCCCTGCGCCGTCGTTCACGAATTGGTGGCGCAGGCTGCAACTTTGGCTATCGGTGCCGCGCGGCGATGGCTAGGGTTGGGCCAGACGCAGGATGCAGGGGATACGGGACCATGGAATGGAAAGGCCGCCGCGGCAGCAGGAACATCGAAGACCGCAGGTCGGTCGGGGGAGGCAGCGGTGCCAAGGTCGGCGGCGTCGGGGTTCTTGCCGTGCTGCTGATCGGCTATTTCCTAGGCATCGATGTGACGCCCCTGTTGCAGGATGTCGGCGGCCCGCAAACCGGTGCCCCGGTGGAAATCACCGAGGCCGATCAGCAGATGGGCGACTTCGTGTCGGTCACGCTGGCCGATACCGAGGAAGTCTGGGCCAAGGTGTTCCGCGAACAGTTGAACCGCACCTATGACCCGGCGGTTCTGGTGCTGTTCAAGGGGGCGACCTCCTCGCCCTGCGGGTCGGCCTCGGGGGCGACGGGACCGTTCTATTGTCCGGGCGACAAGAAGGCCTACCTCGACACCGCGTTTTTCGTGACGATGGAACAGCGGCTTGGGGCCAAGGGCGATTTTGCCGCCGCCTATGTGGTGGCGCATGAAATCGGCCATCATGTGCAGAACGAGCTGGGGATTCTGGGGCAGGCCAATCAGGAACGCGGTCAGGTGTCCGAAGCCGAGTCCAACCAGATCTCGGTGCGCATCGAATTGCAGGCCGATTGCCTGTCGGGCATCTGGGCGCGCGGGGCGCAGGTCCAGTTCGGCACCATTCAGCCCGGCGATCTGGAAGAGGCGGTGAATGCCGCCCGCCAGATCGGCGACGACACCCTGCAACGCAACGCAGGCCAGCGCCCGATGCCGCATACCTTTACCCATGGCACATCCGAACAGCGGGCGCGCTGGTTCCAGACCGGGTTGGACTCGGGCCTGCTGGAGGAGTGCGATACCTTCGCCGCCCAAGACCTGTAGCCCCACTTAGACGGTTGACGGGGCGGGCCTGCGCCGCTAAATCCCCGTCCTGTGGCCCGAGTGGTGGAATGGTAGACGCAGAGGACTCAAAATCCTCCGCCGCAAGGCTTGTCGGTTCGAGTCCGACCTCGGGCACCACCTTTTCCTGTCAGACTGTCCTTTCACGTCAGATGGCGCAGCCGCGGCTTGGCGTCTGCCGGGGCGCAAACCGGCTGCCTTGATTGTGCCACAGTGCCTGCTCTGATTCGGGTTTCATTAGGCTTAAGGCCGGTTTAATTTTCACCTAACCCCCTCAAATCGCCCGGATTGATCACGGATCGGGAACAAGCCCCGGCCGGCCTGCCGCGATGCTGACAAAATCTTGCCTTGTGCCGATCACGTTTGCCCGGATTCTGATTGTGTCCGATTAGTGCAAGATCGACAGGCGAGTGCCAAAACACCTCTGGATTGAAAGTGCTGCGTTCTGCGGGATTTGCCCGGAATTTTCTGCCGTGACTGATGCGACTGATGAAACAATCTGCCACCACAGGCCGCCAAGACGCATTGGTTAACAACGCCTTGCAGGCCAGATTGTGGCAAAGCTGTGCCGCAATGCTGACGGAATCTGCTTTCCGAAAGGGTGAACGAACGGTAATCAGAACAGGTCTACTGGGAAGACGTATGGGCCGTGGGGGCGGTCGTATGTTGGTGACGCACTCAGGCGTGCGGATACAGTGACAAGACTGCTGCCAGTCCGATACCGCAAGGATCGGAACCCTGCAAACCATTCAGGTTTGCAGCCGTGCGGTGCTATCCGCACCCGAGGCAGTTCTTGTCACGCACCTCATCGATTGGTCTGCAAGGCGCAGGGGCTTGGGCATGGTGCCCCGGTCGCGCCGATCAGTGTTCCGCCGCAAGGCGGGGCTGTTGTGTGGGATCGGATGGGGCCGGATTGCCGGACCTCTGCCAAGATGAGGAAAAGAAGATGCCGGTATTTGCGCTCTATACTTTCGACCAGAATGGCGCCGTCATTGATGACGCAGCCGCCAACGGTGCCCAGAACGGGATTTATGTGAACGGGGCGACGGCGGCAGGCAGCCAGTTGCAGTTGGACGGCATCGACGATTTTGCCAAGATTTACCCGGACTCGACCTTCCAGCTTGATCGCGGCACCCTTGCCACCGAATTCACCACCGGCCCGTTTTCATCCGACGCCGCACAGACCGTTCTGTCGCGCGACAGTGTGGGCGAAAATGCGGGCAGCTTCCGGCTCGACGTTGCGCCCGACGGCAGCGCCACCATCACCCACGAGGTTGAAGGCGCCTCGACCAGCTTCACCACCGGGCCCGGCTTCTTTTCGGCCGGCGACACCATCAACCTGACCTATTCCTGGGATCAGGGCGGCGAGGGCGGCACGCTGTCGATGATCAACACCACCGCGGGCAATACCTATGCGGCCGATGTTCCGGCAGGTCTGACCATGGACATGGCCGATCAGTCGCAGCCGTGGATCGTGGGCGCAGGGCAGACCAATTCGCACCCCGATGCGCTGGACAATGTGGATCAGAATTTCTCGGGCAAGGTTGATTGCTTCTCGCTGTCGGATACGGTGGACAACACTCCGGTCGACACTGATCCGACCGCCAACCCCGATCTGGCCACCACCCCGGAAGACACGCCCGTCGTGATCGACATTGTCGGCAATGACACCGACCCGAACGGCGACCCGCTGACCATCGTTGGCGGCGACTCGCCCAACGGCACGTTCACCGACAACGGCGACGGCACCATCACCTACACGCCGAACCCCGATTTCCACGGGACCGACGTGATCACCTATACCGTGGCCGACCCGGACGGCAATCAGTCGACCTCGACCGTCACCGTTACCGTGACCCCGGTGAATGACGACCCGGTTGCCAACCCCGACACCGCCACGACCGATTTCAACACGCCTGTCGTGGTCAACGTGATCGGCAACGATACCGATGTGGATGGCGACGGGCTGGCGGTGACCGGCACGCCGACCTCGGCCGATGGCAGCGTGGTCGACAATGGCGACGGCACCGTGACCTTCACCCCGAATGACGGCTTTACCGGCGAGGCCGTGATCGACTACACGATCACCGATGGCAATGGCGGCACCGCCACGTCGACCGTGACCATCACGGTTGGCGCGCCCGACCGTGACGGCATCGTGCGCGGCACCGATGCGGCCAACCTGATCGACACCGCCTACATCGACCCCTTCGATGCCGACCGGGTGGATGCCAACGACGCCATTCTGGGCGACGATGCCCCGAATGACGACCGCATTTATGCGGGTGCGGGCGACGACACCGTGCAGGCCGGCCTTGGCGATGATTTCGTGCGCGCTGGCGAAGGCAACGATCTGGTCAACGGCGGCGACGGCAATGACGATCTGCGCGGCAACGAGGGCGATGACACCCTGAACGGCCAGAACGGCAGCGACATTGTCTATGGTCAGGAAGGCAATGACATCATCATCACCGGCGGCACGGCGCAGCCCTTGCCCGACATCGACTATCCCGGCGTCTATGCCGCCGACACCGATCCGACCAATGACCTCGACACCGTTTATGGCGGGCTGGGCAACGATTACATCAGCACCGGCGACGATGCCGATTTCATCTCGGGCGATGACGGGCGCGACACCATCGACGGCGGCATCGACGATGACACCATTCTGGGCGGTCAGGGCGGCGACGTTCTGATCGGCTCGGAAGGCCGCGACTCGATCGACGGGGGCGAGGGCAGCGACCTGATCTATGGCGGTCTGGATGCCAGCTTCCCCGAGGCGCTGAACATTCCCGATGCCGCGGGCGATCTGCGCCCGAACAACAACACCGACATCCTGTTCGGCGGCACCGGCGACGACACCATCTTTGGCATGGACGACGATGACACCCTCTATGGTGGCATCGGGCGTGACCTGCTGGATGGCGGCGTCGACGAGGACAGTCTGTTTGGCGACGCGGGCAACGACACCATTCTGGGCGGCGAAGGCAACGACAGCGCCTATGGCGGCGATGATCGTGACAGCTTTACCATCACGACCGCGGCTCAGGGCGGCGGTGACTTCATCGATGGCAACGAAGGGGGCGACGACTATGACACGCTCGATCTGACCGGGGCCGGCCCGCTGAACATCACCTATGCCGATGACAACCCGGAAAACGGCCGCGTCGATTTCCTTGATGGCGATGGCAACGTGACCAGCACGCTGAACTTCATCAACATCGAGAATGTCATCCCCTGCTTTACCCCCGGCACGCTGATCGCGACGCCGAAGGGCGAGGTTCCGGTGGAACATCTGAAGATGGGCGACAAGATCATCACCCGCGACAACGGCATTCAGGAAATTCGCTGGGTCGGGGCCAAGGCCCTGAACTGGCAGGATTTCCGCGCCAACCCGCATCTGAAACCCGTGCTGGTGAAACGTGGCAGCCTTGGCAATGACCTGCCCGAACAGGACATGATGGTGTCGCCGAACCACCGGCTGCTGGTGGCGAATGACCGCACCGCCCTGTACTTCGACGAACATGAGGTGCTGGTGTCGGCCAAGCATCTGGTCGGCAGCGAAGGCGTGCATGCGGTGGACAGCATCGGCACCAGCTACATCCACTTCATGTTCGACCAGCACGAGGTCGTGCTGTCGAACGGGGCCTGGACCGAAAGCTTCCAGCCCGGTGACTACACGCTCAAGGGCATGGGCAATGCGCAGCGTTCGGAAATTCTTGAATTGTTCCCTGAATTGAAATCGGACGAAGGATTGGAAGGTTACACCGCAGCGCGTCGCACATTGAAGCGGCACGAAGCGCGGCTTTTGGTTCGGTAACGGTTTATGCAGCGCGGACTGGTCCGGTGCCATCGGCACAGCCGGTCCGACAGGGGAGGGGGCCTCGGTTGAGGCCCCTTTTCTTTGCCGCAAAGCCGGGTTGAATTGCGGCAATTTTGCGGCACCGCCGGTCGGAGGGGGGTGTCTGGCCGGATGGATGCGTAAAATGCGCCCGATTTCTCCTTAATTCGGCCACTCGGTGCTGGCAAAAGGTGATTTTGGCCCCGGTCTGATTTCGGCCTGTTCGGCGGCCTTCGACCACAATTTTGCACGCTGCGGATTTTGATTAACCACGACTTGAACACAATCCTGCCGCGATGCGGCAATTTGCGGCGCTTGCGGCCACATTCTTTCCGCAACTTTCCTTGGCGGTGCCGGGTTGCCGCCCGATTTGCCCCCTAGCCTGAACCGGTTCAAAGGTTTTCTGGTCGGGGCATCCATGGCGGTCATCAATGGCAACAACAACAACAACACCCTTCCCGGCACCGCCGAGACGGATGTTGTAACTGCGGCCGGCGGGGCGGATACCGTCACCGCAGGGGCAGGCCATGACACGATTTTCGGCGGCACCGGGTCTGACAGCCTGAGCGGCGAGGCCGACAACGACAGCATTCTGGGCGAGGGGGGCACGGACCGGCTGTTTGGCGGCACCGGCAACGACACGCTGGACGGCGGCACCGAGGCCGACAGTCTGTTCGGCGGCGACGGCAATGATGTTCTGATCGGCGGCGCGGGCGCAGATGCGCTGGACGGCGGGGCCGGGATCGATACGGCCAGCTATGCCACCTCGGCCACCGGGGTCACGGTCAACCTTGCCACCGGGGCGGCCTCGGGCGGCGAGGCGGCGGGCGACACCTTTACCAGCATCGAGAACGTGACGGGTTCCACCGGCAACGACAACCTGACCGGCAGCACGGGCGACAACGTGCTGATGGGGCTTGCGGGCAATGACACCCTGAACGGCGGCGACGGCAATGACACGCTGGAAGGCGGCGTGGGCAGCGACAGCCTGATCGGCGGCAATGGCACCGATACGCTGTCTTATGCCAACTCGGCGTCGGGCGTGACGGTCAACCTTGCGACCAACGCGGTATCGGGTGGCGATGCCGCGGGCGATACGGTCAGCGGGTTTGAAAACGCCGAAGGGTCGCGCAACGCCGACAGCCTGACCGGCAGCACCGGCAACAACGTGCTGTCGGGGCGTGATGGCAATGATACGCTCGACGGCGGCGCCGGCAATGACACGCTGGACGGCGGGGCCGACAATGACCAGCTGTTCGGCGGCACCGGGGCCGACAGCCTGTCGGGCGGTCTTGGGTCTGACACGCTGGCGGGCGGCGACGGGGCCGACACGCTGGAGGGCGGCACCGGGTCTGACAGCCTGTCGGGCGATCTGGGCAATGACAGCATCGCAGGCGGCATGGGCAATGACACCATCGCAGGCGGCGACGGCGACGATTCCATCACCGCAGGCCCTGCGGCCCCCAGCACGACGGCGCTGGATTTCAACTGGTCCGCCGGGCGGGCCGATGAAGAAAACATCGCGGGTGGCGTGACACAGGACACCGGCGGCATCAACGTGGCCGTCACCTTCACCAATGACGGTCAGGCAAACCAGTTCACCGTCGAGAGCGGCGACTACGCCTATGTGGCCCCCGGCGAGACATTCAACCCCACCTCGAACGCGGTTCTGGGCGGCACCGGGGCAGGCGACACGTCGACCACGCGAGTCGATTTCTCGGCGGTGGCCGGGTCCGGCATGGAAAACGCCGTCAGCAACGTGCAGTTTCGCCTGAACGACGTTGACGCAAACGCCGGCAACTGGACCGACGTGATCACCATTCGCGCCTATGATGCCAATGGCAATCTGGTGCCGGTGACCTTTACCTTTGCAGGCAATGACACGGCCTCGGGCAGCACCATCACCGCCGGGGCGACGGCAGACAACACCTATGACGCGGCGGGGTCGGTGCTGGTCACGATACCGGGGCCGATCACCCGGTTCGAGATCGACTACAACAACCTGGGCACTTCGGGGCAGGTGATCTATGTCAGCGACATTCACTTTGACGCGGCCTCGCGCGATGATGATGTGGTCGATGGCGGCACCGGCGCCGACACCATCAGCGGCGGTTATGGCAATGACAGCCTCAGCGGCGGCACCGGCAATGACAACCTGTCGGGCGACGATGGCAATGACACGCTGGTCGGCGGTGACAACGACGATATTCTGACCGGCGGCGCGGGCAATGACAGCCTTGATGCGGGGGCGGGCAACGACCAGTCCTTTGGCGGCATCGGCGACGATACGATTGTCTTCGGTCTGGGCAATGACACCGTGTTCGGTGGCACCGGCAATGACGTGATCGACGACATCAACGGGTCGAACGTGCTTGGCGACAACGTGCTGCATGGCGACGAGGGCAATGATACCCTCTGGGCCGGGGCGGGCAATGACGCGCTGTTCGGCGGCGCGGATCAGGACCAGCTTTTCGGCGAAGACGGCAATGACACCCTGTCGGGCGACGCGGGCAATGATGTGCTGGACGGCGGCAACGGCGAGGACAGCCTGTCGGGCGGCACCGGCAACGATGCGCTGTTCGGGGGCGCGGGGGCAGATACCCTGCTGGGCGGCGACGGATTGGATGCGCTGACGGGCGGCGACGGCAATGACAGCCTGTCGGGCGAGGCGGGCAACGACACCTTGCTGGGCGGCACCGGTGACGACACCCTGTCGGGCGGGGCCGACAATGACCAGCTTTCGGGCGAGGATGGCAACGACAGTCTTTCGGGCGGCGACGGGGCCGACACGCTGACCGGCGGGGCCGGCAATGACAGCTTGGCAGGCGACGCGGGCAATGACACGCTGGATGGCGGGCTTGGCAACGATACGCTGTCGGGCGGGCTTGGCACTGACAGCCTGACCGGCGGTGATGGAGCCGACAGCCTGCTTGGCGGCGACGGCAACGACAGCCTGTCGGGCGATGCGGGCAACGATGTGTTGTCGGGGGGGCTTGGCGACGACAGCCTGTCGGGTGGCACCGAGGATGACACCCTGCGCGGCGATGAGGGCAATGACAGCCTGTCGGGCGATGCGGGCAACGACCTGCTGGAAGGCGGCACCGGCACCGACAGCCTGTTCGGCGGCACCGGGTCGGATGCGCTGTTTGGCGGCGATGGCACTGACAGCCTGTCTGGCGGCGACGGCAATGATGCGCTGTCGGGCGATGCGGGCAACGACACTCTGCTGGGCAGTCTGGGCGATGACACGCTGTCGGGGGGCGCCGACGACGATTCCCTGCGCGGCGAGGAGGGCAACGACAGCCTGTCGGGCGATGCGGGCAATGACACGCTGGACGGCGGCATCGGCAACGATGCGCTATATGGCGGGCTTGGCAACGACAGCCTGCTTGGCGGCGATGGCAGCGACAGCCTGTTCGGCGGTGACGGGGCCGATACCCTGTCGGGCGGGCTGGGCAATGATGCGCTGTCGGGGGACGCGGGCAATGACACGGTCGAGGGCGGTCTGGGCGACGACAGCCTGTCGGGCGGGACCGAGGACGATTCCCTGCGCGGCGACGAGGGCAACGACACGCTGTCGGGCGATGCGGGCAACGATGCGCTGGACGGCGGCATCGGCAACGACGCGCTGTATGGGGGCAGCGGCACCGACAACCTGATCGGCGGCGCGGGCGACGACAGCCTGTTTGGCGGCGACGGCAATGATGGCCTGTCGGGCGATGTGGGAAACGATACTCTGTCCGGGGGCCTGGGCGACGACACGCTTGGCGGCGGTGACAATGACGATGTGCTGAACGGCGATGACGGCAACGACCGGCTGGCGGGCGATGCGGGCAATGACGCACTGTCGGGCGGCGCGGGCGACGACAGCCTGTTTGGCGGCACCGGCAACGATACCCTGTCGGGCGGCGACGGTGTGGACAGCCTTGCCGGGGGCGACGGGGCCGACAGCCTGTCGGGCGATGCGGGCAATGACCTTCTGTCGGGCGAGGCCGGCAATGACACCCTGCGCGGGGGCTTGGGCGACGACACCCTGTCGGGCGGCGCGGACGATGATCTGTTGGCGGGCGACGGCGGCAATGACAGCCTGACCGGCGATGCGGGCAATGACACGCTGGATGGCGGCACCGGCAACGACGTGCTGTCGGGCGGGACGGGGAATGACAGTCTTCTGGGCGGCGATGGCAACGACAGTCTCTCTGGGGGCGACGGTGATGACAGCCTGTCTGGTGGGGCGGGCAACGACAGCATCGATGGCGGGGCCGGCGCGGATGTCATCGACACTGGTGCAGATGAGGACACTATCGTCGGCGGCATCGGCGATGTGGTGGATGGTGGCGATCAGGGCGCCGATTTTGACGTGCTGGATCTGTCGGCCTGGGGCAAGGATCAGGTCCGCATCATCCGCGACGTGAACGACCGCGAAAACGGCACGGTCGAGTTCTATGACAATTTCGGGGCCTTGCTGGGCACGATGTCGTTCACCGACATTGAAACCATCATTCCCTGCTTTACCCCCGGCACCCGGATCGTGACCGACCGGGGCGAAGTGGCGGTCGAGGATCTGCAGGCAGGCGACCGGGTGCTGACCCGCGACAACGGTTATCAGATGCTGCGGTGGGTCGGGCGGCGCGATCTGTCGCTGGCCGATCTGGTGGTGAACGAGGCCCTGCGCCCGGTGCGGATTGCCGCCGGGGCCATGGGCGGCGACGGGCCGTCGCGCGACATGCTGGTGTCGCCGCAGCACCGGATGCTGCAGGTCGGCCCGCGCGCCGAGATGCTGTTCGGCGAGGCCGAAGTGCTGGTCGCCGCCGTGCATCTGCTGGGGCAGGCGGGCGTGACGCGGGTGTTGCCGCAGGGGGTCAGCTATATTCACCTGCTGTTCGACCAGCACGAGATCGTGCAATCGGACGGGCTGTGGTCGGAAAGTTTCCAGCCTGCAAGCCGGATGCTGACTGCGTTGGACGCCGCCGCCAAGGCCGAGGTGCTGGCGCTGTTCCCCGAACTCGATGCGCAGGGCAGCGCCTTTGACGCGGCCCGCCTGACGCTGAAGGCGCATGAGGCGCGGGTGCTACTCGCCGCGTGACGCGCGCCAGGCGGCCCAGGCTTCCGGCGTGTCCAGATCGGTGGTGGCATGGGCGTGGGGCAGCGCGATCAGCCGGGTGCGGTCGCGGTGGCGCTGCAACACCGCCCGCGCGCCCGCATCGCCGGTCAGGGTGGCAAGGTCGGGCTTCGCCCAATGCGGAAAGCCCACGGGGTGACCGGGGGTGCCATCCTGTGCGGTGGCGCGCAGGATCAGGTCAGGCGTGCGGCACCAGTCTTGCAGGAAATGCGCCAGGTCGGCGGCACTCAGGTCGGGCAGGTCGGCCAGCAGCAGCAGCAGGGGCGCATCGGGGTGCAGGGCGGCCAGCCCGGCGGTCAGGCTGGCGGCCATGCCATCGCCGGGGTTCGGCACCACGACGCGGCGCACCGCCCGCCCGTGCAGCGCGGCATCCCGCGCCGGCCGGTCGGGTGGCAGGGCAACCGTCACCGCACATCCGCTGGCAAGGGCGGCATCGGTGATGCGCGCCAGTTGCGGCTGCCCATTGACGATTTCCAGCAGCTTGTCGCCCCCCCGCATGCGGGACGAGGCACCAGCGGCGAGGATCAGGATTTCAGGCTGCATCCCTGGGTGCTAGCAAGGAAAAGGGGGGCTGTCTGCCCCCCTCGTCGCTTCGCTCCTCACCCCCCGAGGATATTTCTGAACAGATGATGAGGGTCAGCCGCGCATCCGTGACCCATCGGCATCGAACAGCGGGGCAAGATGGACGCGGGCGGGGCGGCGCTGGCCGAGGATCTCGATTTCGACCGCCAGCCCGTCCTGCACGCGGTCAGCGGGCAGGAAGCCCTGCGCGACAGACGTGGCCGTGAAGTGCGAATAGCCCCCCGAGGTGCAGAAGCCCACCACGGCACCGTCCAGCCATATCGGCTCCCAGGCCACCACATCGGCGTCATCGGCATCGACGATGAAGGACACCAGCTTGCGCTTTGGCCCGGTGGCCTTTTCCGCCATGGCGGCGGCGCGGCCGATCCAGTCGCTGGGTTTGTTCCAGCGGATGAAGCGGTCCAGCCCGGTTTCAAGCGGGGTGTAATCGGGGCTGAACTCGCGGCCCCAGGACCCGAACCATTTGTCCAGCCGCAGGCTCATCATCGCGCGCATGCCGAAGGGGCGCAGGCCGAGGTCGTTGCCTGCCGCCGACAGGGTATCCCACAACTGGCGCACCGACATGTGGTCGCAGTAGATTTCATAGCCAAGATCAGCGGTATAGCTGACGCGCTGCACGATGCAGTTGGCCATGCCGATGGTCATGCGTTTGACATCCATGAACTTGAATGCCTCAGCCGACACATCGCTGCGCGTCACGCGGGACAGCAACTCGCGGGCGTTCGGCCCGGCGATCTGGAACCCTGACCGCGCGTCCGAGATGTTTTCGACCGACACGCCGGGTTCCATGTTCTGGTCAAACCAGCGGCCATGCCAGCCTTGCGCGCCGTAGCTGGCGGTGACCTGAAACTCGGTTTCAGACAGGCAGGACACGGTGAAATCGCCGATGATCTTGCCCGAATGCGCCAGCATCGGCGTCAGCGACAACCGCCCCGGTTTGGGGATCAGCCCGGCCATGATCCGGTCCAGCCAGGCGCGGGCATTCGGGCCGGTGACGCGGTATTTGCCGAAGTTCTGCACCTCGTTGATGCCGACGCCTTGCCGTACCGCCATCACCTCTTGCCGGGTGGCTTCCCAGGCGTTTGATCGTTTGAAGGTCGGCTCCTCATAGCGCGCCTCGCCGGGCAGGGCGTGGTAGTTAACCACCTCCAGCCCGTATTGCGCGCCCCAGACGGCGTTCATCTTGTCGAACACTTCGTACATGGGCGTCGTGCGGAAGGGGCGGGCGGCGGGGCGTTCCTCGTTCGGATAGCTGACCGAGAACCGCATCTGGTAGTTTTCGATCACCTTGGGCACGGTATAGCCCGGCGTCGTCCAGGTGCCGAAGCGCGACACGTCAAAGCCGCGCGGGTCGCGTTCGACCTCGCCCTCGATCATCCATTGCGCCAGGGCCAGACCCATGCCGCCGCCCTGAGAGAACCCGGCCATGACGGCGCAGGCCGACCAGTAGTTGCGCAGACCCTGCACCGGGCCGATCAGCGGGTTGCCGTCGGGGGCAAAGGTGAACGGGCCGTGGATCACCCGCTTGACCCCCGCGCGTTCCAGCGCGGGGAAGCGTTTGTAGGCGAATTCGACGGAATCCGCGATCTTGTCGAACTGTTCTTGGAACAGTTCCTGACCAAAGCTCCACGGTGTGCCGTCCAGCGACCAGCCTTCGCAGGGCTTTTCATAAAACCCGATGCAGAAGCCCCGGCCTTCCTGCCGCAGGTAAGACTCGCCGCCGGGGTCCATCACATGCGGAAACTCGCGCCCGCCACGGGCGATGATCTCGGGGATGTCGTCGGTCACCAGATACTGATGCGCCATCGGCAGCAGCGGCAGGTAGACCCCCGCCATGGCCCCCACTTCGCGCGCCCACAAGCCACCGGCGTTCACCAGATGCTGGCAATGGATGGTGCCCTTTTCGGTCACCACTTCCCAACCCTCGGCGGTCGGGTTGGTTTCCAGCACCCGGTTGTGCAGCACGATCTCGGCGCCGCCCATCTTGGCGGCCTTGGCATAGGCGTGAGTGGTGCCGTAGGGGTCCAGATGCCCGTCCAGCGGGTCATAGAGCGCGCCGATGATGCCCTTGGTGTTGACCATGCCATCGGTCATCGCCTCGACCTCGGCGGGCGACAGGATCTCGGTGTCCAGCCCCATGTAGCGGTGCTTGGCGCGTTCGGCCTTGAGCATGTCGAACCGTTCGGCATTGTCGGCCAGCGTGATGCCGCCGACATGGTGCAGCCCGCAGGACATGCCGGTGATGGCCTCCAGTTCCTTGTAGAGCCGGATGGTATAGCCTTGCAGCGCCGCCATGTTGGTGTCGCCGTTCAGCGTGTGAAAGCCGCCCGCCGCGTGCCAGGTCGAGCCGCTTGTCAGTTCCGACCGTTCAATCAGCATCACATCCGACCAGCCCAGCTTGGTCAGATGGTACAGCACCGAACAGCCAACGACGCCGCCGCCGATCACGACCACGCGGGTATGGGTTTTCATGGGGTCTGCCTCCAGTTTCAAGCTTTTCAGCACAATGGTCGGGCATTTTGGCGCGGTCATACGCTTTCGCGACATTTTGTGTCGCGGATGGCATCACGCCTTGCCGTCAGCGACGGCTGGAAAGCAGCCTTTGGCAACTGGCGATGATCTTGTGCCGCACCGGGCCGATGAAACCATCGCTCCAATAGCCGATGCGGCCGTTTTCGGCATGGATCACGCTGCCCTCGGGCAGGGCAAACAACTGTTCGGGTTTGACGTTCAGCCCGTTCAGGGTGACGGCCACCAGACCCGCCCGGCGCGCCTGACGCCCCGGCAGGGCGCGGCGCAGCCACAGGATGATCCTTGCGCGTGCCAGGAATTCGCGCCGGAACGACACCGCAAGGGTCTTGGGGATGCCGCCGATCCGCCCGCGGGCGATCCACGAGATGAACACATCGTCGATGTTCATGTGCCGCGTGTCGATATCGACGCCGCTGGCATGCAGCCTCTGGAACGACTCCGAGATGTTCTGGCGCGCATCGGCGTGGAACGCCACAAGCGACGAATTGCCGACCGGAAACTTGCGCCCGCCGCGCAGCGCATCGGCCAGCCTGCGCCAGCGACCAAAGCCAAGCCCGGCCGGCGGCATCATCAGGCAATCCTCGGTTCCTGTCACCAGCGCGGCGATCCGGCCAAGATCGCCTGTCACCACGGTATCAAGGTCGACGTAAAGGCAGCGCAGGCCCCTTGGCAGCAGATCGCGGGAAAACATCGCCAGCTTGGCGCGATACGCGCCTGCAAAGAAGTCGGGGCGGTGAAAATAGGCCGGAAACAGGGTCTGGTGGATGTCGCCATCGATGCCGTCGCGCAGATGATCGGTGAACAGCACGATCCGGGCCAGACCCGGCGATTCGGCGCGGGCCTGGCGTGCCAGTTCGTTCACATGGGCGGCGCCGTATTTGCTGCCCCAGATCGCCAGAACCATGCACCAGGGCAGGGGCGCGCCCGGACTGTGCTGCATGTGGGTCATCGTTCGGGAATAAGCCCGCGCGGGCTGAACCGCAGCACCAGCAGCAGGATCACGCCAAGCGTCAGCAGCCGCATGTGCTGGGCGGAATCCACCAGATGCGCCTTCAGCGCCCCGTCAGGAATGCCCGATACGATCACCCCCATGGCCGCAGGCCCCACGCTTTCGACGATCAGCCACAGCCAGCCGATCAGCAGACCGCCCAGAACCGTGCCCCAGTTGTTGCCCGACCCGCCGACAATGACCATCACCCAGATCAGGAAGGTAAACCGCAGCGGGTTGTAGGTGCCCGGAGTCAACTGCCCGTCCATCGAGGTCATCATCGCGCCCGCAAAGCCGATGACGGCTGACCCGATGATGAAGACATGCAGGTGGCGGCGGGTCACGTCCTTGCCCATGGCGGCAGCCGACACCTCGTTGTCGCGGATGGCGCGCATCATGCGGCCCCAGGGGCTGTTCAGCGCGCGTTCCGACGCCCAGATCACCGCAAACAGCACAAGGCCGAACAGCGCCACATACATCAGCTTGACGATGATGGTCGATGTGTTGGCGGGGTCCAGCCCGTATTGGGCGACAAAATCGATGAACCCGGCCTCTTTCTGCATCTCGACCTCATAGGGGATCGGCCAGGGGCGGGGCAGGTTGAGGGTGTTTTTCACCCCGCGGGCCAGCCAGTCCTCGTTGCGGATCACGGCCACGATGATCTCGGCAATGCCAAGCGTGGCAATGGCCAGATAGTCCGACCGTAGCCCGAGCGCCGTCTTGCCGATGGCCCAGGCCGCAATCGCGGCCAACAGCCCGCCCACGGGCCAGGCCAGCAAGGACGGCAGGCCCAGCCCGCCGATGTTGCCGGCATTCTGCGGGTTCACGGCCTCGACCGCCCCGGCGGCGGGGTCGAACACCGCGCGGTACAGGAAGAACCCGCCGATCAGCAGGGCGGCGATGATCACGTTGCTGCGCCGCCCCGGCTTCATCCGGTTATAGGCAAAGATCGCAACGGCGATGGACGCCGCCCCGATGAACAGCCCCATCAGGATGCCCGACCCGCCGGCCGCCCAGTTTTCGGCATTGGGTTTGGCCGACACCAGCACCACCGCCAGCCCGCCAAGCGCGGTAAAGCCCATGACCCCGGTGGAAAACAGCCCGGCATAGCCCCACTGCATGTTCACCCCCATGGCCGCGATGGTGGCGATCAGCGAGGTGTTCAGAATGGCCAGCGTCAGGTTCCAGCTTTGCCAGACGCCCGTCGCCAGATACAGCACCGCCACCCCGGCAAACAGCAAAAGCGCGCGCGAGTTCATACCGATTTCCCCTTGAACAGGCCCGTGGGCATGAACAGCAACACGATGATCAGAATGGCAAAGCTGACCGCGAATTTGTAATCGGTGGACAGCAGTTGCAGCAGGCCGGTCGGGGCCATGCTGTCGGGCAGCAGGTAGGTTGCGATCTTTTTCCAGGCATTGGTGATGATCACTTCGGAAAAGGCTATGATGAAGCCGCCCGCAATCGCGCCAAGCGGGTTGCCAAGCCCGCCGACGATGGCAGCGGCAAAGATCGGCAGCAGCAGTTGGAAATAGGTGAAAGGTTTGAAGGACTTGTCCAGCCCGTACAGCACGCCCGCAATGGTGGCGAGGCCAGCCGCGATGATCCATGTCACCTGCACCACCCGGTCGGGGTTGATGCCCGACAGCAGCGCCAGATCTTCGTTGTCGGAAAAGGCGCGCATGGATTTGCCGGTGCGGGTGCGTTGCAGGAACCAGAACAGCGCGGCCACCACCACCACGGCAAACACCAGCGTCACGGCCTGGGTGGTTTTCAGCGCCAGAGGCTCGGCCAGGCCGGTCGCGGCCTTGAAGTCCTGCGGATTGATCAGGAACCGCGCGCCATCGGTAAAGTTCTGCTCGTCCACCCCGATGATCAGGCGGTTGATGCCGTTCATCACGAACATCACCCCCAGGGACACGATCACCACGATGGTCGGCGACGCCCGCTTGCGGCGGTAAAAGCGGTAGACCACGCGGTCGGTCAGCAGCACGAAACCGGCCGTGGCGACGATGGCGAAGGGCAGGGCCAGCAGGGCGGTCGGCAAGGGACCAAAGCTGAGGCCCATCGACTGGAACCACCAGGTCAGCAGGATGGCGACCATGGTGCCGAACGCCATGGTGTCGCCATGGGCAAAGTTGGAAAACCGCAGGATCGAATAGATCAGCGTCACGCCCAAAGCCCCAAGCGCGAGTTGCGCGCCGTAGGACGCACCGGGGATGAAGACGAAATTCAGGAAGGCCACGAGGGCGTTGAGCATGTCCATGGCCTCAGCCCCCCAGAAATGAACGGCGGACTTCGGGGTCGGCCAGCAGGGCCTGTCCCGAGTCGGTGAACCGGTTGGCGCCCTGCACCAGCACATAGCCCTTGTCGGCAATGTCCAGCGCCTGCCGGGCGTTCTGTTCCACCATCAGGATGGAAATGCCGGACCGCGCCACCTCGATGATGCGGTCGAACAACTCGTCCATCACGATGGGGCTGACGCCAGCGGTCGGTTCGTCCAGCATCAGCACTTTCGGTTGCGTCATCAGCGCGCGGCCCACGGCCACCTGCTGACGCTGGCCACCCGACAATTCGCCCGCCGCCTGATGGCGTTTGGTTTTCAGAATGGGGAACAGGTCATAGACCTGCGCCAGCGTGCCCTGAATGTCATCGCGGCGCAGGAAGGCCCCCATTTCAAGGTTCTCCTCCACCGTCATGGACGTGAAAATGTTGTGGGTCTGCGGCACGAAGGCCATGCCCTTGGCGACCCGCGCCTGCGGGGTCAGTCTGGTGATATCCTCGCCCGCCAGCCGCACCTGACCCGCGCGCAGGTTCAGCATGCCGAACACGGCCTTCATGGCGGTGGATTTGCCCGCGCCATTGGGGCCGACGATCACGGCGATCTGGCCTTTTTCCACAGCGATGGTGCAACTGTGCAGGATGTCGGCCCCGCTGCCATAGCCGCCGGTCATGGCCTCGCCGATCAGAAACGGTTCAGCCATGGGCAACCACCTTGTTCTTCAGGCCGGTGCCCAGATAGGCCTCGATCACCCGGTCGTTGTTCTTCACCTCGGCCGGGGTGCCCTGCGCCAGCACATGGCCTTCGGCCATCACGATCACCGGGTTGCACAGGCGGGCGATGAAATCCATGTCATGTTCAATGACGCAGAACGTATAGCCGCGTTCCTTGTTCAGCCGGATGATCGCGTCGCCGATGGTGTTCAGCAGGGTGCGGTTCACGCCCGCGCCCACCTCGTCCAGAAACACGATCTTGGCATCGACCATCATGGTGCGGCCCAGTTCCAGCAGCTTTTTCTGCCCGCCGGAAATCTGGCTGGCCTTCTGGTCGGCCAGATGGCTGATGGTCAGAAACTCCAGCACCTCATCCGCCTTGTCGCGGATGGCGCGTTCTTCGGCGGCAACCGCGCTGCGGTTGAACCAGGTGTTCCACAACACCTCGCCCTTCTGGGCGGGGGGCACCATCATCAGGTTTTCGCGCACGGTCATGCTGCCGAATTCATGTGCGATCTGGAACGTGCGCAGCAGGCCCTTGGCGAACAGCACATGCGGCGGCAGCCCGGTGATGTCTTCGCCGTCCATCACCACCCGGCCCGATGTGGGCGGCAGGCGGCCTGCAATCACGTTGAACAGCGTGGTCTTGCCCGCACCGTTCGGCCCGATCAGCCCGGTGATCGACCCGGTTTCGATGCGCAGCGACGCGCCGTCCACCGCGCGAAAGCCGCCAAAATGCCGATGAAGAGACTCGACAACTATCATGTGGTTCCCCCTGTCGTGCCCCCGTCTTGTCCCGCCATCAGGCGTTGTGCAGGGGTGTTCTCTTGGGACAACGGCCCGAGGCATTCCTCGGGCCGTTGCCGGTTTCACATCAGGACCGCGATCAACGGAAGGTCACGGTTTCGTACTTGCCGCCCTTGACTTCAAACTGCTTGTAGCGACCGGCAGCTTCGCCCGGACCCAGCAATTCCACGCCCGACGCGCCATCATAGTCGATGTCGGTGCCCGCTGCGATCAGGTCCAGCGCCTTGGCCAGTTCGCCGGGCAGGATCTTTTCGCCCGGAGCGTTTGCCACATCCAGCACCTTGTCCTTGTAGACCTTGGGATCGGTGGAATTGGCAGCCGCCATCGCCAGCATGATCAAGGCGGCGGCGTCATAGGATTCCATCGTGTAGGGCGAGGTCGCATCGAACGGGGTCGCGGCGGTCTTGCCCATTTCGGTCATGATCGCGGCACCGGGGCTGTCGGACTGGGCCACCTGACCGTAGGAGCCGTCCAGCGCCGGACCAATGGCGATCGGCAGGTTGTCACCGACCATGCCGCCGGGCAGACCAAAGGTGCTGAACGCGCCGGTATCAAGCGAGGCCTGGATGATGCCCTTGCCGCCCTGATCCAGATAGCCCGCAACCACCAGCAGATCGCCGCCCGCCGAAGCCAGAGCCGCGACTTCTGCCGAATAGTCGGCCTTGCCGTCGTCATGCGGGGTGTTGATGGTGACAACACCGCCCTTGGCGATGAAGGCGGCCGAAATCGCCTCGGCCAGACCCTTGCCGTAGTCGTTGTTGGTGTAGGTCAGCGCGATGGACTTGACGCCCTTTTCGGTCAGGATTTCCGCCATCACTTCGCCTTCGCGCGCATCCGACGGCGCGGTGCGGAAGAACAGGCCGTCATCTTCGGCGGTCGACAGCGCGGGCGAGGTCGCCGAGGGCGAGATCATCACGATGCCATTCGGGCGGGCCACGTTCTGCAGCACGGCGCCGGTGATGCCGGAACAGTCGCCCCCGATCATGCCCTTGATGCCTTCGGCGGTGATCAGCCGTTCGGCCGCCGCAGTCCCTGCCGCGGTGTCGATGGCGCAGGTGCTGTCGGCGCGCACGCCGGTCACGGTGCTGCCGCCCATGAATTTGCCCGAAGCGGTGACTTCGGCCATCGCGGCATCTGCTGCTGCGGCCATGTGGCCGGTCAGCGATTCGATAGGCCCGGTGAACCCGATAAAGATTCCCAGCTTGACCTCTTCAGCGGCCGCAGCCCCGGCAAGCAAGGCGGTTGTGGCTGTTGCCATCATCAGTTTTTTCATTGGTATCTCCCATGTTGGACCGAAATCCTGCCGGTGACCGTAGTGCCTGACCGTCAAAAAGAAAAGCGCCTTGGCGCAGGGGTTTTGCTGACGGTAGGGCAACTGGATCGGGCGGATTTCTGCGGGTGATCTTAGGGGGTCGGATGGGTAATTCAAGCTTGAAATATCTGCCCGCCTTATCGGCGCCCCCGCTGCGGAAAGGGTCACAATCCTGTCAGGCAAGCAAGGATCGCGGGCCGACATCTGGCGGTTGCATGGTGCGGTGCCTAGGTTTGAGGAAATGGCCCCCGGACCCGACCCGCACCTGAAAGGAACACGCAATGCTTGCCCGACTTGCTGCTATGGCCCTGGCCGCGATCCCTGCCTTTGCCGTGCCCGTGCTTGCCTCGGACCTGGACAGCAGCGCAGGCAGGCTGCGCATCAGCCCGGTGGTCACCGGATTGGACGAACCCTGGGGCATGGCGTTCCTGCCGGATGAAAGCGTGCTGATCACCGAACGCGGGGGTCGGTTGCTGCGGGCGCAGGATGGCGCGCTGGCCGAGGTGGCGGGCGGGCCTGCGGTCTATGCCCAAGGGCAGGGCGGTCTGCTGGACGTGATGGTGCCGCGCGACTTTGCCACCTCGCGCGAGGTCTGGCTCAGCTATGCCACACCCATCGGGGCAGGGGCTGCGACGGCGGTGGGCAAGGGGGTGCTGTCGGACGATGGCACCCGGATCGACGGCTTTACCCGGCTTTACGCGGGCGACGAGATGCCGGGAGGCCGCCATTTCGGGTCGCGGCTGGTCGAGGCCGCCGATGGCACGGTCTTTGTGACCACTGGCGACCGCGGCACCGGCCCTGACGGGGCGCAGGCGCAAGACCCCGGCAGGGCCGAGGGCAAGGTCATTCACCTGAACCGGGACGGCACTCCGGCCACCACCCTGCCCGGCGCGCGGCCGGGGGTGTTTTCCATCGGCCACCGCAATGCCCAGGGGGCGAGCCTTGGGCCGGACGGCGCGCTGTGGCTGCTGGAACATGGCGCGCAGGGCGGCGACGAGGTGAACCGGGTCGAGGCCGGGCGCAACTATGGCTGGCCGGTGATCAGCTATGGCATCAATTACAACGGCGATGCGATCGGGCAGGGGCAGGCAAAGGACGGCATGGAACAGCCGCTGCATTACTGGGATCCGTCCATCGCGCCGTCGGGGATGCTGTTTTATGATGGCGGCCTGCTGCCCGACTGGCAGGGCGATCTGTTCACCGGGTCGCTGAACAGCAATTTCATCAGCCGGCTGGAGGTGGACAACGGCTTTGCCGAGGAACGCATCACAGCCCCCGAGACGGGCCGCGTGCGCGATGTGGCGCAGGGACCGGATGGGGCGATCTGGTTTCTGTCGGTACTGGACGGGGCGCTGTACCGGATGGGGCCGATCCAGTGACGGAGGGCGGAACCGGGGGGCCGGCCCCCCGGACCCCCCGAGATATTTATGCACAGAGGATGAAAATTTTAGACAAGGTTTAGAAGGATTTGTCAGATCGACAGTCTGATCCCCACGCCCGGCGCGCCCTGGGTGCCGCGTTCGCGGTAGGGGGTGGTGTTGTAATGGCTGCGGTAGCATTTGGAAAAATGCGAGGGTGAGGCAAAGCCGCAGGCCAGTGCCACGTTGATCACCGACATGTCGGTCTGCATCAGCAGGTTGCGCGCCTTTTGCAGCCGCAGTTCCATGTAGTAGCGCTTGGGGCTGCGGTTGAGATAGCGGCGGAACAGGCGTTCAAGCTGACGGGTGGACATGCCGACTTCCTCGGCAAGGTCGGCGGGCGACATCGGGTCTTCGATGTTGCCTTCCATCATCTGGATGACCTGGCTCAGTTTCGGATGCCGCACGCCGATGCGGGTGGGGATCGACAGGCGCTGCGTGTCCTGATCGGTGCGGATGGTGGAATAGATCAGCTGGTCGGCCACGGTATTGGCCAGATCCTCGCCATGGTCGGCGGCGATGACCTTGAGCATCAGGTCGAGCGAGGCAGTCCCCCCCGCGGTGGTCCAGCGGTTGCCATCCATCACGAAGATGGATTTGGTCAGCTTCACATCCTCGAATTCCTCAAGAAAGCCATCCTGGTTTTCCCAGTGGATGGTGGCCTTCTTGCCATCCAGCAGCCCGGCCTTGGCTACGGCATAGGCCCCTGTGCACAGCCCGCCGATGGTGGCCCCGCGCCGGGCCTCGCGCCGCAGCCAGCCCACCACGGCGCGTGTCGACGACCGCTGCACATCGATGCCGCCGCAGACAAGGATGGTGTCCTCGCGCTGGATGTCCTCCAGCCCCATGTCCAGCTTGAACGAGGCACCGTTGGAACAGACCGCCACATCGCCGGCCTCGCCCGCCAGCGCCCAGGTGTAGATCACCTCGCCCGCCACGCGGTTGGCGATGCGCAGGGGTTCGATGGCGCTGGCAAAGGACAGCATGGTAAAGCGGTCCAGCAGCAAGAACACAAAGCGGCGGCTTGCGTCGTCTTTGTCGATATGCGTGGCTTTGCGCGGCGGACTGGGCATGCGAGCGACCTGTATGTGTCGTTTGCGTGCCACCGAACCCGAAAAACAGCGGCTCCGCAAGAGCGAACCGCTGCCCTGCGCGGCATTTCGACAGGACTGTCAAGATTGGCGGGGCAGGGCGGGGCACGGGGGCGGCCATGGGTGCGGGTATGGGGCCTGATGGCCCTTTGGCCCTTTGCTTTGCCGTGGCCTTTCCGTATACCGCTGCGCGACAGAGCTTTCGACAGGAGGGAACCCATGACCAAGGGCTGGACCAAATCAGATTGGCGCGCGAAACCTCGGGTGCAGATGCCCGACTATCCGGACGCTGCCGCCTTGAAGGCCGTCGAGATGCAACTGGCGAAATACCCGCCCCTGGTCTTTGCAGGCGAGGCCCGTCGGTTGAAGAAACAACTGGCGCTGGCATCCGAAGGCAAGGCGTTTCTGCTGCAAGGCGGCGACTGTGCGGAATCCTTTGCGGAATTTTCGGCCGACAACATCCGCGATACCTTTCGCGTCATGCTGCAAATGGCGGTCGTGCTGACCTATGGCGCCAAGGTTCCGGTGATCAAGGTCGGCCGGATGGCGGGGCAGTTTGCCAAGCCGCGCTCGGCCCCGACCGAAATCATCGGCGGCGTGGAATATGCCAGCTACCGCGGCGACATCATCAACGGCTTTGAGGCCACGCCGGAATCGCGCAGGCCCGATCCTGCCCGGATGCTGCAAGCCTACACTCAGGCCGCCGCATCGCTGAACCTGCTGCGCGCCTTCTCGACCGGCGGGTTTGCCGATATTCACCGGGTGCACAGCTGGACGCTTGGCTTTGCCGAACATGACAAGGCCGACCGCTACCGCGAGCTGTCGAACCGCATCTCGGACGCGCTGGATTTCATGTCGGCGGCGGGGGTCGATGCCAGCACCGCGCATCAACTGGCGACGGTGGATTTCTACACCAGCCACGAGGCGCTGCTGCTGGAGTATGAAGAAGCCTTCACCCGGATTGACAGCATCACCGGACAGAACATCGCCGGGTCGGGGCACATGATCTGGATTGGCGACCGCACCCGCCAGCCTGACGGCGCGCATGTGGAATTCTGCCGCGGCGTCGTCAACCCGATCGGGTTGAAATGCGGGCCGACCACCACGGCGGATGACCTGAAGGTGCTGATCGCCAAGCTGAACCCGGAAAACGAGGCCGGGCGTCTGACCCTGATCGCGCGCTTTGGCGCGGGCAAGGTGGGGGAAAACCTGCCGCGCCTGATCAAGGCGGTGCGCGAGGAAGGCGCAAATGTGGTGTGGTCTTGCGACCCGATGCACGGCAACACGATCAAGGCGGCCTCGGGTTACAAGACCCGTCCGTTTGAATCAGTGCTGCGCGAGGTGCGCGAGTTCTTCCAGATACACAAGGCCGAGGGCACGATTCCGGGCGGCGTGCATTTCGAGATGACGGGGCAGGATGTGACCGAATGCACCGGGGGCTTGCGCGATGTGACGGACGAGAATCTGGCAGACCGCTATCACACCGCCTGCGATCCGCGCCTGAATGCCAGCCAGTCGCTGGAACTGGCGTTTCTGGTGGCGGAAGAACTGTCGTCGCAGCGCGACGCAGGCCGCCGCGTCGCCATGTAAGGGCGATCAGGGATGGGCGGAATCGCCCATCAGGGATGGGCGGAATCGCCCATCCTACGGGACCAGCCGCAGGGTTGGTTTGGGGCGGAACGGGGCGGGGGCCGCGGCGGATGCGGGCCGGGTCGCCTGTTCGACGGCGGCCCGCAGGACAAAGCGGCGCGGGGTGCGGGCGATGTCGCCCTCCAGCGCCAGACAGCCAAGGCACAGGTCGGTTGCCCCGTCCGGCCCGGCCAGCGGCAGCAGCAGCAACCGCCCCTCCAGCCCAGGCCGCCCGAGGCCGGTTTCGGCCTCGACCGCGATTTCGGCAAGGCTGCCCTGGGCAAACACCCGCTCCAGCGTGGCTGCGAACTGGCTGCGGGCGGCAGGGGCGATCAGCAGCGACAGCGGCAGACCGCGCACTTCGGCGCCGCAGAGCTGATTGATCTGCATGCCCGCAATCCGAAACCGCGCCAGCCCCGGCCCGATCCGTTCGGCCATGAACACCTGATCCAGAACCGCTGCAATGCCGCGCGGGTCCACCGCCGCGCGCAGCGGCACCTGGCCCCCCCGGCGCAGGCCTTCCCAATAGGCGCGCACCTGTTGCAGCGCGGCAAAACGCGCCGGTCTGGTGGGGGCCGCACGCCGCCCGGTCCAGATTGAAAAGACCATCCTGTCCTGCCTTGGCCTGCCCTGACGGGCTTTGGTTGCCGGATGTCCGAGGCTCTGGTAAGCAGCGCAACATCGCGCGACCGGTGCTGACCCCAAGGTTAATCCTGCAACAACACATGTTACTAAGGCCTTAACATACACCCGGCTCCGGCGGATTCGGTTGAAAATCTAGACAAATGGTAAATACCGAAAGGCGGCTGTGCATGACCCTCTCGATGACCGGATTTGCCGCCACGCGGGGGGCGGGTTTGGGCTATTGCTGGGCGTGGGATCTGCGGTCGGTCAATGGCAAGGGGCTGGATCTGCGGCTGCGCGTGCCTGACTGGATCGACGGGCTGGAAGTGGCGCTGCGCGCCGAACTGGGCCGGGCGCTGGCGCGGGGCAATGTCAGCCTGACGGTGAAGGTTGCGCGCGAGGGGGCCGATGCAGGGGCGGCCCTGCGGGTGAATGCGGTGGCTTTGGCCGGTGTTCTGGCGGCGCTGAAGGGGGTCGAAGACGCGGCGATGGCGCAGGGCGTCACCCTGGCGCAGGCCACGGCGGCTGATGTGCTGGCAACGCGCGGCGTGATGGAATTTGCCGCCACCGAGGATGACACCGCCCCGTTGCGCGCGGCCATTCTGGCCGATCTGACCCCGCTGCTGGCCGCGTTCAGTGCGATGCGCGCCAGCGAGGGGGCGGCCTTGCAGGCGGTGATCGCAGCCCAGCTGGACCAGATCGCCGCCCTGACTCAAGCCGCCGCAACCGAGGCCACCGCCCGCCGCGAGGCCGCAGGGCCGGCCCTGCGCGACGCGCTGGCGCGGGTTCTGGCCAATGCCGAAGGCATCGATGCCACCCGGTTGGCGCAGGAACTGGCGCTGCTGGCGGTCAAGGCCGATGTGCAGGAAGAACTGGACCGGCTGACCGCCCATGTGGATGCCGCACGCCTTCTGCTGGCCGAGGCAGGCCCTGTCGGGCGCAAGCTGGATTTCCTGATGCAGGAATTCATGCGCGAGGCCAACACCTTGTGTTCCAAGGCGCAATCGCTGGCGCTGACGCGGGTGGGGCTTGACCTGAAAACCGTGATCGATCAGATGCGCGAACAGATCCAAAACGTGGAATGACGATGGTGACTGCACCCCGGCGCGGGCTACTTCTGATCCTGTCCTCGCCCTCGGGTGCGGGAAAATCCACCCTGTCGCGGATGCTGATGGCCTGGGATCCCAGCCTGCGGTTTTCGGTATCGGCCACCACCCGCGCCCCCCGGCCCGCCGAGGTGGAGGGGCGGGAATACTACTTCCTTGCCAAGGACAGGTTCACCGATCTGGTCGCCGCCGATGAAATGCTGGAACATGCCGAAGTGTTCGGCAACCTCTACGGATCACCCGCCGCCCCGGTGCGCGAGGCGCTGGAAGCCGGGCGCGACATGATTTTCGACATCGACTGGCAGGGCGGCCAGCAGATCAAGAATTCCAACCTTGGCAATGACGTGGTGTCGGTGTTCATCCTGCCGCCGTCGATGGCCGAGCTGGAGCTGCGCCTGCGGGGCCGCGCGCAGGACAGCGATGAGGTGATCGCCGGGCGCATGGCCAAAAGCCGCAACGAGATCAGCCATTGGGCCGAATATGACTACGTGCTGGTCAATACGGAATTGGAGCGCTGCTTCAATGACTTGAAAAGCATTCTTCAGGTAGAGCGCATGCGCCGCAGCCGCCAGCCCGGTCTGGTGGATCTTGTCCGTACCCTGAACGCGGAGTTTGAAGCCCGATGATCTATGCCCTTGACGACCTTGCCCCGCAGATCGACCCTGACGCCTGGGTCGCCCCGGATGCCAATGTGATCGGCCGTGTGGTGCTGGAGGCTGCGGCATCCATCTGGTTCGGCGCCACCCTGCGCGGTGACAACGAGGAAATCCGGGTGGGTGCCGGGTCCAACGTGCAGGAGGCTTCGGTTTTGCACACCGACATCGGCCATCCGCTGACCATCGGGGCCGATTGTACCATCGGCCACAAGGCGATGCTGCACGGCTGCACCATTGGCGACGGGTCGCTGATCGGCATGGGGGCCACGGTGCTGAACGGGGCTGTGATCGGGCGGGGCTGCCTGATCGGGGCCTGCGCGCTGATCACCGAAGGCAAGGTGATCCCGGATTTCTCGCTGGTGATGGGCGCACCGGGGCGGGTGGTGCGGGTCTTGGATGCCGACGCACAGGCGCGGCTGCTGGCCTCGGCGCACAGCTATGCCGCGAACGCCCGCCGGTTCAGGGCGGGCCTTCGGGCAGTCTGACCCCCAAATTTCTTCAAAGAAATTTGCCATTTTGTTTGAACAAAATGGGCGGCGCTACAGCGCCACCCGCGCGCCTCCTGACCGGGCCGAGTCTGCAATCGCGTGGATCACCTGCTCGATCTGCAAGGCCGTCTCAAAGGACGGATGCGCCTGCACGCCGCCCGCAATCGCCTGCAACAGGGCGGCGCATTCGATCACCTTCAGGTCGTTGAACCCCAGTTGATGCCCCGGTGCCGGGCAGAACGCGCCGTAGGGGGCATGGGCCGGGCCGGTCAGAATGGTCTTGAACCCCTGTTCGGCCACCGGGCCCGCGTTCTGGTACAGTTGCAGCTCGTTCATCCGTTCCTGATCGAACACGATCATGCCGCGGGTGCCGTGCACCTCGAACCCCAGCCGGGACTTGCGGCCCCAGGCCGACCGCGAAATGACCATCGACCCCTGCGCCCCGCTGGCAAAGCGCAAGACCACGCTGGCGGCATCTTCGTTTTCCACCGCCGCCCGGCCCGACCCATCGGCCAGCGGGCGGGTTTCGTGGATGGTCTGCATGTCGGCGATCAGGCTGGCAATCGGCCCCATCACCCCGTGCGCCATCGACACCAGATGCGACCCGATATCGCCAAGCGCGCCCAGACCGGCATCCGACAGCTTGGCCCGCCACGACCAGGCAAGGTCGGGATCGGCCTGATAATCCTCGTCCACCCATCCGCGAAACTGCACCGGGCGGCCGATCGCGTCCTCGGCGATCAGGCGCTGCGCATGGGTGAAGGCGGGGTTCTTGATGTAGTTGTAGCCGACCATGGTGACCGTGCCTGCCGCCCTGGCGGCCTCTGCCATCTCCTCTGCCTGTGCCAGTGTCAGGGCCAGGGGCTTTTCGCACCACACATGTTTGCCATGCTGCAAGGCCAGCATCGCCATCGGGTGGTGCAACTGGTTGGGGGTGGTGATCGACACGACATCCACCGCAGGATCGCGGCACAGCGCCTGCCAGTCGTCGGTGGCGCGGGCAAAACCGAACTGGTCGGCAAAGGCCGCAGCGCGGGGCAGGGGGGCATCGCACAGCATTTCCAGCCGCGGTGTGGGCAAATCGCCCATCACCGCCTTGACATTGCGCCACGCCAGGGCATGTGTCTTGCCCATGAAGCCAGTGCCGATCAGGCCGATGCCATAGGGTGCCATTGGTTTTCCTCTTGCTTTCCTGCTTGGAATATTTGTTCCATGCGTGGTAGCCTGAAACCACGGGGTTCTGTCAAGGGTGAACAGATGGATGAGGCCGCAGCACTGACCGCCCCGGCCACGGTGGACGAGTTTCGGGACCGTCTGACCGGGCAGTTGGACGACCTGCCCAAGCGGTTGCGGCAATGCGCCGAATATATTGCCGCCCATACCGACCGCATCGCCGTGTCGACCGTGGCAGAACTGGCCGCAGGGGCCGATGTGCCGCCTTCGGCGCTGATGCGCTTTTGCCAGATCATGGGGTTCAGCGGCTTTTCCGAAATGCAGCGCCTGTTCCGCGAGGCCTATGCCCCCGGCTGGCCGGATTATTCCACCCGGCTGAAGAACCTGAAAGAGGGGGGGGCGGGCAGCCCTTCGGCGCTGCTGGCCGAATTTGTCGAGGCGGGCCGCCTGTCGCTGGAGGCCCTGACCAGTTCGGTGGACGAAGCCGCGCTGAACGCCGCCGTGGCCCTGCTGGCGCAGGCCGATACTGTGCATGTGGTGGGCCTGCGGCGGGCGTTTCCGGTGGCGATCTATCTGGCCTATGTGTTTGAAAAGATGTCGGTTCCCTGCATGCTGCATGATGGGGTCGGCAAGCTGGACCACCGGTTTGCCCTGCGCCCCGGCGATGCGGTGCTGGCGATCACCTTTGCGCCCTATTCGGAAGAAACCATCCAGCTTGCTCAGGACGCCCAGGCCCGTGGCCTGCCGGTGGTGGCCCTGACCGACCGTCTGACCAGCCCGCTGGCGCGCAGTTCCAATGCCATCCTGACGGTGCCCGAGGTTGACTTTGGCGCCTTCCGGTCGCTGTCTGCGACCATCGCCATGGCGATTTCGCTGGCGGTGGCTGTGGGGGCGGCGCGCGGCTGATCTGCTTTCGCGCCGCATGCAGAAAACACTTTCGCTTTTGGCAGAAATAGAATATTTGTTCCAATAATTGCAAAGCGACCTGAGTCTTGCGGGATTTTCAGGCTGTTGAGGGGGATAACCATGAAGTCGCTGGACGTGATCACCATTGGCCGGTCGTCGGTTGACCTTTACGGCGCGCAAGTGGGCGGGCGGCTGGAAGACATGGGGTCGTTTCAGAAATACATCGGCGGCAGCCCGACCAACATCGCGGCAGGCACCGCCCGGTTGGGCCTGAAATCGGCGCTGATCACCCGTGTTGGCGACGAACACATGGGCCGCTTCATCCGCGAGGAACTGGCGCGCGAAGGCGTCGATGTGCGCGGCGTGGCGACCGACCCCGACCGGTTGACAGCGCTGGTCTTGCTGGGCATCCGCGATGACAAGCAGTTTCCGCTGATCTTTTACCGCGAAAACTGCGCCGATATGGCGCTGTGCGAAGATGACATCGACGAGAGCCTGATCGCCGATGCCCGCGCCGTGGTGGCGACCGGCACCCATCTGTCCCATGCGCGGACCGAGGCTGCGGTGCTGAAGGCGCTGACCCTTGCCCGCAAACACGGCGCGCAGACCGCGCTGGACATCGACTATCGCCCGAACCTCTGGGGGCTGGCGGGGCATGGCGATGGTGAGAGCCGCTTTATCGAATCCGCCGCCGTCACCGCCAAATTGCAGGCGACGCTGCATCTGTTCGACCTGATCGTCGGCACCGAGGAGGAATTCCACATCGCGGGCGGCACCACCGATACCATCGCCGCCCTGCGCGCGGTGCGAGCGGTGTCAGGCGCCACGCTGGTCTGCAAACGTGGGCCGATGGGGGCTGCGGCCTTCACCGGTGCCATCCCCGACACCCTGGACGAAGGGCAGGCCGGCCCCGGTTTCCCCATTGAGGTGTTCAATGTTCTGGGCGCGGGCGACGGCTTCATGTCGGGCCTGATCAAGGGCTGGCTGGACGGCGAGCCTTGGCCCACGACGCTGAAATATGCCAATGCCTGCGGGGCCTTCGCGGTGTCGCGCCACGGCTGCACGCCCGCCTACCCAAGCTGGGAGGAGTTGCAGTTCTTCCTTGCGCGCGGCGTCGTCACCCCCGCCCTGCGCCATGACAAGGCGCTGGAGCAGATCCACTGGGCCACCAACCGCCACACCGACCGGTCCACCATGCGGGTTTTCGCCTTTGACCACCGCATGCAGCTTGAGGCGATGGCCGGAGCCACGCCGGACAAGATCGGCGCGTTCAAACTGCTGTGCCTGCGCGCCGCCTTGCAGGTGGCAGATGGCAAGCCCGGCCATGGCATCCTGTGCGACAATCGTCTGGGCCGCCAGGCCCTGCATGCGGCGGCTGGCACCGGCCTGTGGATCGGGCGTCCGGTCGAATGGCCGGGGTCGCGGCCCCTGACGCTGGAACCTGAACTTGGCCCCGATTTCGGTGGCTTGCAGGAATGGGCGCTGGAACATGTGGTCAAGGTGCTGTGCTTTTACCACCCCGACGACACGCCGGAAATGAAGGCGGACCAAGAGGCCACCGTGCTGCGCCTGTTCCACGCCTGCCGCCGCAACCGTCTGGAAATGCTGCTGGAAATCATCCCCTCCAAGGTTGCCCCGGTCAATGACGATACCTCGGCCCAGGTGATCCAGCGGTTCTACGATCTGGGCGTCTACCCCGACTGGTGGAAGCTGGAACCCTTTGCCACCGACGCCGCCTATGCCCGCGCCTGCGCCACCATCACTGCCAATGACCCGCATGTGCGCGGCGTGGTGGTGCTGGGGCTGGATGCCGAGGAGGATGCGCTGGCAGGGTCGCTGGCGCTGGCGGCGGGGCATGCGCTGGTCAAGGGCTTTGCCGTGGGCCGCACCATCTTTGCCGGACCGGCGCGCGACTGGCTGGCCGGGACCGTGACCGATGATCAGGCCGTGGCCACCATGGCCGCCACCTACGCCCGTCTTTGCGGCATCTGGGATGCCGCCCGCAGCGCACAAGGAACCGTCGCATGACCACGATCCGCCTGACCGCCGCCCAAGCGATGATCCGTTATCTTTCCGCCCAATTGGCCGAGGATGGCACCCCCTATATCGCCGGATGCTGGGGCATTTTCGGCCATGGCAACGTGGCGGGCCTGGGCGAGGCGCTGCAAGGCGCCAAGGGCCATTTCACCACCTACCGGGGCCAGAACGAACAGACCATGGCCCATGCCGCCATCGCCTATGCCAAGCAGTTGAACCGCCGCCACGCGATGATGGTCACGTCATCCATCGGGCCGGGGGCACTGAACCTGGTGACGGCGGCGGGGGTGGCGCATGTCAACCGGCTGCCGGTGCTGTTCGTGCCGGGCGATGTGTTCGCCAACCGTGGCCCGGACCCGGTGTTGCAGCAGGTCGAGGATTTTGGTGACGGCACGATCAGTGCCAACGACTGTTTCCGCCCGGTCAGCCGCTATTTCGACCGCATCACCCGGCCTGAACAGTTGCTGACCGCCCTGCCGCGCGCGCTGCGCACCATGACCGATCCGGCGGAATGTGGCCCTGTGACGCTGGCCTTCTGTCAGGACGTGCAGGCCGAGGCTTATGACTGGCCCGAGAGCTTCTTTGCCGCCAAGGTCTGGCGTACCCGCCGCGTGCAGCCCGACCCGGTGGAACTGGAGGCCGTGGCCGCCCTGATCGCGGGCGCGAAATCGCCGGTGATCGTGGCGGGCGGGGGCGTGCATTTTGCCCAGGCCACCGGGGCGCTGGCGGCTTTTGCATCGGCGTTTCAGATTCCGGTGGTGGAAACCCAGGCCGGGAAATCGTCGCTGCCCTGGGATCATCCGCTGAACCTTGGGCCTGTCGGCGTGACGGGTGCGGCTTCCGCCAATGCGGTCTGCGCGCAGGCCGATGTGGTGATCGGGGTTGGCACCCGGTTTCAGGATTTTACCACCGGGTCTTGGTCGCTGTTTTCCAATCCGAACCGCCGCCTGATCAGCCTGAACGTCGCGGCCTATGATGCGATGAAACACGGGGCCGAACCGCTGTGCGCCGATGCTGGTGTCGGGCTGGAGGCGCTGGCCCGTGCCTTGGGCGACGCTAAGTTCGCGCCACCCTCCAAGGCGTTGAAGGCCGGCTGGTTCGCCTCGGTCGATCCGCTGACCGACGCGCCGCAGGATGGCAATGCGTTGCCGACCGACATGCAGGTGATCGGGGCGGTGCAGCGGGCCAGCGGCCCCGATACCGTGGTGATGAGTGCTGCCGGCACCATGCCCGGCGAGTTGCACAAGCTGTGGAAGGCCACGCGGCCGATGTCCTACCACATGGAATACGGGTTTTCCTGCATGGGGTACGAGGTGGCGGGGGCCTTGGGCATCAAGATGGCCGAACCGGGCCGCGACGTGGTCTGCATGGTGGGCGACGGCAGCTACATGATGGCCAACTCGGAGCTTGCGACCGCCGTGATGATGGGGGTCGGCTTTACCGTGGTGATCACCGACAACCGGGGCTACGGCTGCATCAACCGCTTGCAGCAGGGCACTGGCGGGGCACCCTTCAACAACATGCTGGACGACAGCCACCATGTGAACCCCAGCTACATCGACTTTGTCGCCCATGCGGGCAGCATGGGGGCCAGGGCGTTGAAAGTGCAGGATATTGCGGGGCTGGAAGTGGCGCTGGCCGATGCCAGGGGATCGTCCATTCCGGTGGTGATCGTGATTGACACCGATGCCGGGCCATCGACCGAACCGGGCGGCACCTGGTGGGATGTGGCGGTGCCCGAGGTTTCCGTGCGCGCCGAAGTGAACGCCGCCCGTGCCAGATATGAAAAGAACACGAAAAAACAGCGGCTTGCCGACTGAAGCGAAGGTAATACATCATGATCCTCTACGGAACCAACCCGATTGCCTGGTCGAATGACGACGACCAGACCCTTGGGGCCGATATCAGCCTTGAGACATGCCTGGATGATTGCATGAACATCGGCTTTGATGGCATTGAAAAGGGGCACAAATTCCCGACGACTGTTGACGGTCTGAAGGGAGCTTTGCACCCGCGCGGGCTGAAATTCGTGTCGGGCTGGCATTCGACCAATCTGCTGGTCAACAGCATCGAGGCTGAAAAGGCTGCGATGCAGCCATTTCTGGACGTGCTGAAAGGCATGGGCTGCAAGGTCATCATCGTCTGCGAAACCTCGAACGCGATTCACGGTGCCGATGATCTGGCGGTGAACGACCGACCTCATCTGAAAGACGCCGGTTGGGCGGCCTTTGGCGCGGGGATCGAGGCACTGGCAGAGTATTCGGCAGCGCAGGGCATCACCCTTGCCTACCATCACCACATGGGCACCATTGTCGAGGCCGAGTGGGAGATCGACCGTCTGATGCATGAGACCGGGCCGCACACCCACCTGCTGCTGGACACCGGGCATTGCACCTTTGGCGGCGGCGATCCGGTGCGGCTGGCCAAGAAACACATGGGGCGCGTGGCGCATATCCATGCCAAGAACATCCGCCCCGATGTGATGAAACAGGTGCGCGAGCAGGGCCTGTCCTTCCTGGAAGGCGTGCGCCGCGGCGTGTTCACCGTGCCCGGCGATGCCGAAGGCGTGGTCGATTTCCACGGCGTGCTGGAGGTGGCGGCCACCCATGGCTATGACGGCTGGCTGGTGATCGAGGCCGAGCAAGACCCGGCGGTGCGCAAGCCTATGGACTATCAAAGCATGGGGTTGCGGGCGTTGAAGGGCTTTGCGAAACGGGCAGGGCTGGATCGGGGCTAGCGGTGGAGCGGGGGCCAGCCCCCGCACCCCCGAGATATTTATGAACAGATGATGAGGGGCCAGATGGATCTTTTGCGCAAGCCGACCGGAACGCATGGCAAGGTGCATGACATCACGCCTGCGACCGCCGGATGGGGCTATGTCGGTTTTGCGCTGCACCGCCTGGTGGCAGGGGACCGGGTGGCCGAGGCGTCTGGCGACCGGGAACTGATCCTGGTGCTGGTCGAGGGCAAGGCGCAGGTCACGGTGGGCGCGCGCGACTTTGGCGAACTTGGTGACCGCATGGATGTGTTCGAGAAGACCCCGCCGCATTGCGTCTATGTGCCGGGGGATACCGGCTGGACCGCGGTGGCCACCACCGATTGCACGCTGGCGGTCTGTTCGGCCCCCGCCCTTGGCGATTATCCGGCGCAGCAGTTGGGACCAGAGGGCATCACCCTGACCCCGCGCGGCACCGGGGCCAACACTCGCCACATCAACAACATCGCGATGGAGGCCCGCGACGTGGCGGGCAGCCTGCTGGTGACCGAAGTGTTCACCCCTGCCGGCAACTGGTCGTCCTACCCCAGCCACCGCCATGACGAGGATGATTTTCCCCGCATGACCTATCTGGAGGAGACCTATTACATGCGGCTGAACCCCGGCCAGGGCTTCGGGATCCAGCGGGTCTATACCGAGGATGGCAGTCTGGACGTGACGATGGCGGTCAAGAACCATGATGTGACGCTGGTGCCCAAAGGCCACCACCCCTGCGGCACCCCCTATGGCTATGAGATGTATTACCTGAACGTCATGGCCGGGCCGCGCCGCAACTGGCGGTTCCAGAACGATCCGGACCACGACTGGATCTTCAGGCGTGATAATCCCGCGACGTAAGCCCCGCAGACGACCCCGATGCCGGAACGATCAGATCGACCGTCAGGCCGGGGGCCTTGGCGCGGATTTCGCGCGCGATCATCCGCGGGTCGGGCAGGGCCGGGCACAGCACCCGCAGATGGCCGCCATAGCCCAAGCCTGACAGGATCTGCGCCACCAGTTCGGCATCGAAGCCCCGGCTGATCAGCGGGGTCAGCACCATGACCGGGCGCAGTTCATTCAGCAACTCGGCCGACAGCGCGTTGAACGCCCGCGCCACCACAACCACCGCGCGCCCCGCATCGACCAGCCCCAGATCAACGCCGGGCGGCAGTCCGATGGTCAGAATGACAGTGTCGCCCGCTGCTAGTGGCATGGGCGGGCCGGGCCGGAAAGACGGGCGCAGCAGGGCATCACGCGGCCTTTCGTTGCAAGCCACCAGACCCAACCCAGAGGATATGGCCCGGCGCAGGTTTCCACTCATAAGGGTATACTGCTGGCCGCCATTGGCAAGAGGGTGCGGGGCGGCTATTTGCAGGGGCAGTCGATACGTCGCAAGGGGCGCGCCATGACCGGACGGATCATCCAATCGCTGCTGGACGGCGTGCCGCTGCCCGCCTGTGTCATCGGGCGCGACGAGCGGATAGTGGCGGCCAATGCGCCTGCAGAGCCGATCATCGGCGCAGGCATGGTGGGGCGCCATCACGGGCTGGGTCTGCGCCAGCCCGCGCTGCTGGAGGCGATCGCCGCCACGCTGGCCGATTCAACCCCGCGCCATGTGCGGCTGGTGCTGCCGCAGGCCAGTCAGGAAGAAAACTTTGCCGTCACGCTGGCCCCGGTTCTGCCGGAGGGCACGCCTGGGGATGGCAGTTTTGGCGGCGGCGTTCTGCTGACCTTTCAGGACGTGACCGAACAGGCGCGTGCGGTGCAGATGCGGCGGGATTTCGTCGCCAATGTCAGTCACGAACTGCGCACGCCGCTGACCGCGCTGATGGGGTTCATCGAAACGCTGAAAGGGGCGGCCAGGGACGACCCCGCCGCAAGGTCGCGGTTTCTGGGCATCATGGAGCGTGAGGCCGGCCGGATGAACCGCCTTGTGCGCGACCTGCTGCATCTGAGCCGGGTCGAGGCCGAAGAACGCGTGCGCCCGCGCGACAGGGTGGATTTGCAGGCGCTGATCCAGATGGCGATTACCCCGCTGCGCGATGTGGCGGTGGCAACGCAGGTCGAGATCGCGGTGATCGGCACTCTGGGCGGGGTGATGGTGCCGGGGGATGCCGACCAGTTGACGCAGGTGTTTACCAATCTGGTCGAGAATGCGGTCAAATATGGCGGGGCGGGCAAGCGGGTCGAAGTGCGCCTGTCGCGCGAGGCCACGCTGCGCGGGCCTGCGTTGCGGGTGGATGTGGTCGATCAGGGCGAGGGGATCGACGCCATCCATCTGCCGCGCCTGACCGAGCGGTTCTACCGGGTTGACACCCACAGATCGCGCGAACAGGGCGGCACGGGTCTGGGCCTTGCGATCGTCAAGCACATCGTCAGCCGGCACCGGGGCTGGCTGAAGATCGACAGCACCCTGGGGCGCGGGTCGGTGTTCAGCGTGATCCTGCCCGAAGGCTGACCGCAGAAGGGCTATTGCAGGCGGGCGATCCGGTCGGTCAGCAGCGCGAAAAAGCCGTCGGCATCAAGGCTGCCGACGAACAGCGCGTTCTTTGGCCGCTGTGTGACGCCCCACCAGTCGGCCACCGTCATGCCAAGGGTCAGCGCCGAGGTGGTTTCGATCTCGACGTTGATCAGGCGGCCCTGAAACAGGTCGGGCGCGATCAGATAGGCGATGACGCAGGGGTCATGCAGCGGGGCGCCTTCTGACCCGTATTTCGCCTTGTCGAAGCGTTCAAAGAAATCTGTCCATTCGGCAACCATGGTGCCGGGGGGGGTGCCCATGTCACGAAACGCCTGCACACGGGCGCGGGTGGTCAGCGCCTTGTGGGTGACATCAAGCGGCATCACCACAAGGGGGATGCCGGATTTGAATACGATTTCAGCGGCTTCCGGGTCGACGTAAATGTTGAATTCTGCCGCGGGGGTGATGTTGCCCACCTCGAAATACGCGCCGCCCATCAGCACGATTTCCTGCACCCGTCCGATGATGTCGGGCGCGCGCTGAAAGGCCCGCGCGATATTGGTCAGCGGGCCAAGCGGGCAGAGGGTGACCGTTCCCGCCGGTTCGGCGCGCAGAGTGTCGATGATGAAATCGACGCCGTGGCCCGGTTGCAGCGGCATCACCGGGTCGGCCATCTGCGGGCCGTCAAGGCCGGTCTTGCCATGCACATGTTCCGCCGTGACCAGTTTGCGCAGCAGCGGCGCATCGCAGCCCGCAAAGACCCGCATCTCGGGCTTGCCGGCCAGTTCGCAGATGATCCGCGCGTTCTTTTGCGTCAGGGGCAGCGGCACGTTGCCTGCAACCGCGGTGATGCCCAGCACGGTCAGATCCTCGGGGCTGGCCAGCGCCAGCAGGATCGCCACGGCATCATCCTGGCCGGGATCGGTGTCGATAATGATTTTGCGCGGCGAGGGGGGCATCGTGATCTCCTTAATTGCGCATACAAAACCCAAAGCTGCGCGATTTGTCCAGAAGGTCAAAATCAAAGGTCGGGGGGTTGTGATTAATTCGTTTTCTGCGCAAATCTGCGCAGACAGGATGCAGCATGGGGGCGACGATGGCAACGGGGCGACTTGTGGCGCTGGATGTGGCGCGGACGGTGGCCCTGATCGGGATGGCCAGCTTTCACTTCGTCTATGATCTGGTGCTGTTCGGCCATCTGCCGCCCGAGACGGTGCAGTTCGGCTTCTGGGCGCTGTTTGCCCGGCTGATCGCGGGCAGCTTTCTGTTTCTGGCCGGGGTCGGCCTGTGGCTGGCGCATGCGGATGGCATCCGCTGGCCCGGCTTCTGGCGGCGCCTTGGCAAGGTGGTGGCGGCGGCGGCGCTGATCACGCTTGCGACCTATGCCGTGATGCCGCAGAACTTCGTCTTTTTCGGCATCCTGCATTCGATTGCCTTTGCCAGCCTGATCGGGCTTGCCGTGCTGCGCCTGCCTGTGGGGGCGATTGTGGGGCTGGTGCTGGCGGTGGTGGCAATCCGGGTCTGGGGCCAGTCAGAGCTGTTTGATATCAGCCTGTTACGCTGGACGGGGCTTGGCACGATCCGGCCAAGCTCGATGGATTTCGTGCCGCCGGTGCCTTGGCTTGCGCCTTTTCTGGCAGGAATCGCGATGGCAAAACTGGGCAGCCGTGTGGGATTTTGGGCCTGGCTTGCCACGGTGGCGCAGGGGCCGGTCTGGCAGAAACTGGCCGTTCCGGGGCGGCACAGCCTGGTGATCTACCTTGTGCATCAGCCTGTGCTGATTGCCCTGGTCTATGCCGCGACATGGTTGATGCGCGGGGCCTGACACAGATCAGGCCCCGCGGCAGGCGTCAGCCGTCGAAGTCGACGGTTTCCATGATCTTCAGGGCGGTCGCGCGCTGTGCCGCGACATCGGTCAGCGGAATCGGGTCGGCCGTGAACGGGCCCCAGCTTGTCACCAGATCAGAGGTTGCGACCCCGGCCTTCACCGGATACTCGTTGTTGGTTTCGGCATAGATCTTTTGTGCCGCATCCGACGACAGCCATTCCATCAGCTTGAGCGCCGCATCGCGGTTCGGGGCCGATTTGGTCATCGCCACGCCGGACACGTTTACGTGAGTACCACCCGCCGCAAAGGTCGGAAACACGATGTTCACGCTGTCAGCCCAGGGGGCCTGTTCCGCGTCGGCCAGCATCTGACCCATGTAATAGGTGTTGCCAAGCGAGATGTCGCATTCGCCGGCCCAGATCGCCTTGACCTGATCGCGGTCGCCGCCATCGGGTTTGCGCGCCAGGTTGGCCTTCAGACCTTCGGCCCAGGCGGTGGCAGCCTCGGGGCCATTGTGGGCGACGACAGCGGCCAGCAGGCCGACGTTGTAGTCATTGGTCCCCGAACGCGAGCAGATGCGGCCCTTCCACTTGTCCGAAGTCAGGTCTTCATAAGTGGTGACTTCGCCCGGCTTGACCCGGTCCTTGCTGGCAAAGACGATGCGGGCGCGGCTGGTCAGGCCGAACCACATGTCATTGGCATCGCGGTAGGCGGCCGGGATATTGGCCTCCAGCACATCCGATTGCACGGCCTGGGTGACGCCTGCCTCGACCACTTGGGTCAGGCGCGCGATGTCGACGGTCAGCACCAGATCGGCGGGGCTGCGGTCGCCTTCGGCCACCAGACGTTCCACCATGCCCTTGTCGACAAAGGCCACATTGGTCGTGATGCCGGTTTCCGCCGTGAAGGCATCCAGCAGCGGCTGGATCAGTTCGGGCTGGCGGTGGGAATAGATGTTCACCTCCTGGGCAAGGGCGGGCAGCGCAACAGTGCCAAGGGCGATGGCAAGCAGGGAAATGCGGGGCATGATCTGGTCCTTATGGTCAGCGTTCGCCGCCTATAAAGCGCAATCATGCCTGCCGGTCAATTGTTGAGTAATGCCGTCGGAATTATTTTTCCGACGCCGGAAACTGGGGGCAAAGCGGGGCCAGAATGCAGGACCGGCCCGCAAGGGGCCGGTTTCTGGCGCGCGCACAAGCCAGGGACGGGCCGTATCAGAAGGGGTTGGTGGCCGCATAGGCCAGCTCGACATCTGCCGCCGTGGTATTTTCGATCAGGGCGATCGCCGGGCCGTCACCGTCAAAGACCAGCGTGTTGGCACCATCCTGCACCGTATAGACGCTGCCCTCGGCATAGCCGATCAGCATGAGCGAGTCGCCCGCCGCATAATCCTTGATGATGTCCATGGCATCGGTGGTGCGGGCGAAGAAGGCAAAGATGTCGTCGCCATTGCCGCCGAACAGAACATCCCGGCCAAAGTCGCCGCTGACCGTATCGTTGCCGCCGCCGCCCATCACCCGGTCATCGCCCATGCCGCCATACAGCATGTCGCGGCCACCACGGCCGAACAGGATGTCGCTGCCGGTGTTGCCCAGAATGAAATCGCTTTTTGCGTTGCCGACAATCAGGTCGTCGCCGCCCCTGCCCACCAGCAGGTCGGACCCGCTGGTGCCGTTGATAACGTCATTGTCAGCCGTGCCGGCCTGTTTCGCGTCGATGATAATGTTGAACGTGACCATGCGATCCTCGCATTCTGTTAAAACTATGATTTCTTTGGCCAAGGCGACCTGTGTTCCGCTTCTTCCCCTGATTTACGCGAGGATTTTAACAGTTTTTGCTTTCTCCGGCCCGGATCAGAGATTTTTTGTGTTTTGCCCAAGAAACAATCCGCAAATGCCCGTATATTGCCACAAAAACCGACAGAGGGGCTTTCGCAAAGGCGCTGCGGCGCGGCGTGGATGCTGCGGCGGCGAATCACTGAAATTGCAGGGATTTTCCGGGGCCGGGCGGCCAGGATTCTGCTACGATGCACAATCTTTCGGCAGGGTTCGGCGCGGCTTCCCGATGCTGCGATATTGTTGGGCGTCAATCACGGCCATTCAGGGCGATCTGCCTGAATTTCAAACATGACATCGGGTGGCGCTGCCCTATCTTCAGGCATCTTCATTCCCGCGTTCTTCGGCCTTGGCCCGGTTCCACAATGCGTCCATTTCCGCCAGATCGCTGCTGTCAGGGGTGCGGTCCTGTTCGGCCAGCCAGTCTTCGATCCGGCCAAAGCGGCGGGTGAATTTGGCATTGGCGGCGCGCAGGGCGGCCTCGGGGTCGATCTTCAGATGGCGCGCCAGATTGGCCATCACGAACAGCAGATCGCCGAATTCCTCGGTCACCTCGTCATGTGTCAGCGTCTCGCGGGCTTCGACCAGTTCTGCGGCCTCCTCGACGATCTTGGCCAGCACCTCGTCGGTGGACGGCCAGTCGAACCCCACCCGCGCCGCCCGTTTCTGCAACTTGACCGCGCGGGTCAGCGCGGGCAGGCCAAGCGCCACCCCGTCCAGCACCCGCGCAGGGCCGCGCTCGGCCGCCTTGATCCTTTCCCAGTCCAGCGTCTGCTGATCGGCCGATTTGTCGCGGCTTTCAGTGCCAAAGACATGCGGATGCCGCGCCACCATCTTGTCGGCAATCGCCCGCACCACATCGTCAAAGCCGAACAGGCCCTGATCCCGCGCCATCTGGGCGTGATAGACCACCTGCAACAGCAGATCACCCAGTTCCCCCGGCAACTCGCCCCAGGCCGCGCGGGCGATCACATCGGCCACCTCATGCGCTTCCTCGATCGTGTAGGGCGTGATGCTGGCAAAATCCTGCGCGATGTCCCAGGGGCAGCCCGACACCGGGTCGCGCAGACGCGCCATGATTTCCAGCAGGCGAGACATGCCGCCGTCCGGGTCATGCACCAGTTGGTCGCTTGCAGAACGGATGGGGGGCATTGCGGCGCCTCTCGATTTGCGATTTGATCAAAGGCTGACCCATTGCCGGAGACGTGTCATGCCCGTTCTGAACCGTATCGCAGCCTATGCGGATGAAATGAAGGGCTGGCGTCGTCACCTTCACGCCAACCCGGAACTGAAGTTCGACTGCCACAACACGGCAGCCTTCATCATCGAGCGTCTGCGCGAGATGGGGGTGGATGAAATTCACCCCGGCATCGCCACCACCGGCATTGTTGCCATCATCAACGGCACCGGCGATGGCCCGACCATCGGCTTGCGCGCCGATATGGATGCGCTGCCGATTCAGGAAATCACCGGGGCGGCCCATGCCTCGACCATCCCCGGCAAGATGCACGCCTGCGGTCATGACGGCCACGTCACCATGCTGCTTGGTGCGGCGAAATATCTGGCCGAAACCCGCCGTTTTTCGGGCCGGGTGGCGCTGATCTTTCAACCCGCCGAAGAAGATGGCGGCGGCGGCGAGGTGATGGTGCAGGAAGGCGTGATGGACCGGTTCGGCATCGGCCAGGTCTACGGCATCCACAATGCGCCCAACATTCCGGTCGGCCATTTCCAGACCACGCCGGGGCCGATCATGGCATCGGTGGATACCGCCTTTGTCCATATCACCGGCAAGGGCGGCCACGGCGCCACCCCGCATGAATGTGTTGACCCGGTGGTCGCGGTTGTCGGCATGGTGTCGGCGGTGCAGACGATCATCCCGCGCAACGTCTATGCGCTGGACGAGGCGGTGATCTCGGTCACGCAGATTCACACCGGCACCGCCAGCAACATCATTCCCGAACAGGCGATGTTCTGCGCCACCATCCGGTCGTTTTCCCCCGAGGTGCGGCTTTTGCTGAAACGCCGGTTCCACGAGATCGTCGCAGGCCATGCCAGCGCCTATAACGTGACGGCGCAGGTCGATTACGAATGGGGCTATCCTGCCACCGTCAACCATCCGGCCCAGACGGAATTTGCCGCACAGGTCGCGCGGGAAGTGTCGGGGGATGCGGCGGTCAACGCGCAGGCCCGCCGCGAAATGGGGTCCGAGGATTTCAGCTACATGCTTGACGCCCGCCCCGGCGCCTATCTGTTCATGGGCATCGGGCCGGGGGCGGGCTTGCACCATGCGGCCTATGATTTCAACGATGATGCAGCCCCGGTGGGGGCCAGCTTCTTTGCCCGTCTGGTCGAACGCGCGCAGCCTTTGGCGTGACGCCCGCGCCGGCCATCCCGAGGCTGTGCTGCGGCTTTTGATCAAACTTGACAAGTCAGCCGGGCTTGTCTCTTTTAGGCACGCCCGGATCCGCGCCGTCTCCGGCACAGCAACGACGGCGCGGACCCATTCCAGAGACATGCCATGGCCCTAGAAGATGCCAAATCGCAGGTAGACACCGCCTTCACCCGCCCCGGCCTGCGCGGTTACGCGTTTGAGAACGCCTTTGGCGGCGCGACCTCGTTCCTGCGCCGCAGCTATACCAAAGACCTGACCGGGGTGGATCTTGCCATCACCGGCGTCCCGTTCGATCAGGCCGTGACCCACCGCAGCGGCACCCGGTTCGGCCCGCGTGCCATCCGCGAGGCGTCCAGCCTGATGCCCTATGACCCGCCCTATGGCTGGCCCACCAACCCGTTGGAGGAGATGGCCATTGTCGATTACGGCGATCTGGCCTTCGATTATGCAAAGGTCAGCGATTTTCCCGAAACTCTGACGGCGCATATCCGCACCATCCTTGCCGCAGGGGCAGGCACCATCACCCTTGGCGGCGATCACTACATCACCTTTCCCATCCTCAAAGCCTATGCCGAGAAGTACGGTCCCCTTGGCGTGATCCATTTCGACGCCCATTCCGACCTGTGGCCCGATGATGACCTGACCCGCATCGACCATGGCACCATGCTGTACAAGGCGGTGAAGACCGGGCTGGTCGACCCCGCGCGGTCGGTGCAGATCGGCATTCGCACCACCACCGAAGACTACCTCGGCGTCCATGTCATCGACGCGCGCGAGGTGCATGAGAAAGGCGTGGCCGCAGCGGTGGCACGCGCAAAAGAGATCGTCGGCAGCCAGCCCACCTATGTCACCTTCGACATCGACTGCCTCGACCCCTCAGCCGCACCCGGCACCGGCACCCCGGTCTGGGGCGGCCTGCATGCGTGGCAGGCGGCGGCGGCCCTGCGCGACCTTGCGGGCATCACCATGATCGGCGGCGATGTTGTCGAAGTCTCGCCGCCCTATGACACCACCGGGGCCACGGCGATTGCGGGCGCGCATGTCGCATATGAGCTGATTTGCCTTTACCATTGGGCCAAAACCCGCGCCAAGTAGCGCCATGAAACGAACGGTCAGAACCATGAGCCTCGCCCTTGCCTTCGGCATCATCGCGATGCTTGGTCTGACCGCCTTCATCAGGCTGGCCCCGGTGAACCTGCCCGACTGGCACCAGCCGCTGCCTGCGGCCAGCCCTGCCAGCCTTGATTGCCCCGCCACCGTTCAGACGGCCCGTGGCAGCGCCAGCGCGGCCTGCCTGTTTGCCGATGCGCCGCCGGCCCTGCTGGCCCGGCTCAACACCGCAGCCCTTGCCACCCCCCGCACCACCCTTGTCGCAGGCAGCCCGGCCGAGGGCCTGATGACATGGGAAACCCGCTCGGCGATCTGGGGCTTCCCCGACTATACCACGGCGCAGGCCACCGCCACCCCGCAAGGTACCCGGCTCGACCTCTCTGCCCGGCTGCGCTTTGGCGGCTATGACTTTGGCGTCAACGCGGCCTGGCTGACAGACTGGCTCGCCCGGCTCTGATCCATTCGCACTGGCCCAGATATCCTCGGGGGGCGTAATTGGTGTCGCCCTCGGTCCAGGAACCGATGGTCGGGCGGCAGCGCCCCGGCGCTATCCACCCTTGACCACGCATGGCATCCGCGCCAAACCCCAGCCATGGTCCCACTTGATACCCTTGCCCAGATCACCCAACGCTTCGAGTATCTCGAAGCGCAACTGAACGCAGGCGCCTCGCCTGCCGACATCGCCCGCATCAGCCGCGAATATTCCGACCTCAAACCCGTGGCGGATGACATCGCCGCCTACCGCGCCGCGCTGGACGATCTGGCGCAGGCCGAAATCCTGCTGGCCGACCCCGAGATGAAGGCGCTGGCCGAGGAGGAGATTCCCGTTCTCAAGGCCCGCATCCCCGAAATGGAACAGGCGCTGCGGCTGGCCCTGCTGCCCAAGGATGCCGCCGACGCCCGCCCCGCCATTCTGGAAATCCGCCCCGGCACGGGGGGGGATGAGGCCGCCCTGTTCGCGGCAGACCTGTTGCGCATGTACCAACGCTATGCCGAAGGGCAGGGCTGGAGCTTTGAAATTCTGGAACAGCAGGACTCTGATCTGGGCGGCATCAAGGATGTGTCGGTCCACATCGCCGGGGCGGGCGTGTTTTCCAAACTGAAGTTCGAGTCCGGCGTTCACCGGGTGCAGCGGGTGCCCACCACCGAAACCCAGGGCCGCGTCCACACCTCGGCCGCCACCGTGGCCGTGCTGCCCGAGGCCGAAGAGGTTGATCTGGTGATCCCGGCCTCTGACCTGCGGATAGATACCATGCGCGCCAGCGGCGCGGGTGGCCAGCACGTCAACACCACCGATTCCGCCGTGCGCATCACCCACCTGCCGACCGGTATGATCGTGGTGTCGGCGCAGAAATCGCAGCACCGCAACAAGGAAATCGCCATGCAGGTGCTGCGCGCCCGCCTGTTCGATCTGGAACGTGAAAAGGTCGACAATGCCCGCGCCGCCGACCGCAAGGCACAGGTCGGGTCGGGTGATCGGTCCGAACGCATCCGCACCTACAACTTCCCGCAGGGCCGGATGACCGACCACCGCATCAACCTGACGCTGTATTCGCTGGCGCAGATCATGGCGGGCGATATCGGTGCCGTGGTCGAGGCGCTGGTGGCGCATGATCAGGCGACCAGACTGGCCGAGATGGAAGGATGACAACCGGCAGCAACGCCCTGCGCGCAGCCATCCCCCTGCTGCGCGATGCAGGCATTCCCGATGCCGCCCGCGATGCCCGCCTGCTGCTGGCGCATGCCATGGGCATCGGCTCTGACCGTCTGACCCTGCATCTGCCCGATGATCTGGCACCCGAGGCAGTAACCCGATTTCACGCGGCCATCGCCGCGCGCGCCGCCCGTCAGCCGCTGTCGCAGATCACCGGGCAGCGGCTGTTCTGGGGCCGCAGCTTTCGCGTGACCGCCGATGTGCTGGACCCGCGCCCCGAAACCGAACTGCTGGTGCAGACCGCCCTTCTGGCCCCATTTTCCACCATGCTGGACCTTGGCACCGGGTCGGGCTGCATCTTGCTGTCCTGCCTTGCCGACCGGCCTGCGGCCCAGGGTCTGGGCACCGACCTGTCCCCCGCCGCCCTTGCCGTGGCACAGTCCAATGCCGATGCGCTGGCCCTGCCGCAGGCCCGCTTTGCCCGGTCAGACTGGTTTGCCGCCGTCACGGGCACCTATGACCTGATCACCTCGAACCCGCCCTATATCGCCGCGGCCGAGATGGCGGCCCTGTCGCCCGAAGTGCGCCGCCATGAACCGCACATGGCGCTGACACCGGGGGGCGACGGGCTTGACGCCTACCGTGCCATTGCACGCGGGGCAGGGGCGCATCTTGTGCCGGGCGGGCGGTTGCTGCTGGAAATCGGCCCCACCCAAAGCGCCGCGGTCTGCGCGCTGCTGGCCGCTGCCGGCCTGCCGAGGGCGCAAACCCTGACCGACCTTGATGGCCGTGACCGTGTGGTTGCGGTGACGAAAGCCGTTTGAATCTGGCCCCTCGTGCCACAAAACCCGCGTAATCCCGCCGGTCCTGCCAGAATCGGCTTGTCAGACTGCGCGCGCCATGGTTATTCGATGCCATGTGACGACGGCTGGGAAGGGCATTGACCGCCACCCCCACCCCGCATGTAAACCCGATCTTGCCAGACCGCCCCTTTCGGGCTTTGCGCGACAGGCGCGCAGGTCACGGCCAACCGATCATCTGGATCAAAGGACAAGATGCGCTCTTCCAAGTCCCGTTCGCGTTCGAAAACGAACCGCCCGCGCACCCTCGGCAACATCATCAACCGCGTCTTCGACAGCTCCGGCCCCGAAGGCAAGGTGCGCGGCACGCCGCAGCAGATCATCGAGAAGTATCAGCAGCTGGCGCGCGATGCGCAACTGTCCAACGACCGCGTGGCCTGCGAGAATTTCTTGCAGCACGCCGAACATTACACCCGGCTTCTGGGCGAGGCCACGCGTGAGATGGCCGCCGAACAAGAGGCCCGCCAGATGCAGGATCGCCAGCAGGGCGGCCAGCAGTACGGAAACGGCAACCAGAATGGCGGCCAGAACGGCAATAATAATGGTGGGCAAAATGGGGGCCAGTACGGCAACCAGAACGCCAATCCGCGCAATGACCAGAACAATCAGCGCAACGACCGCGACGGCTATCGTGACCGCGCGGATACCCGCCCCGATGCCCGCAGCCAAGACAATCGCGGTGAAAACCGCAGCGAAAACCGCACCGATACCCGCCCGGAATTCCGCCCCGAACGGCCCGAGTTTCGCAGCGACTACCGTGATCCCGCGACCGAGGAACAGCCCTTCCCGGTGCAGGTGATCGACCCGCGCGCTGGCGACGATGACAACGGGCTGGTGGAAACGCCGGAAACCCGCAACCGTGCGCCCGCGCCGCAAACCAATGATGCACCCCGTGAACAGGCGTCCCGTGAACAGGCCCCGCGCCCGCCGCGCAACGAACAGCGCCCCGAAGGCGACCGCCGCGAACGGCGCGACCGCACCGACCGAGGCACCGACCGTGGCCCCAAGCCCGAGTCCGCAAAGCTCGCCCCCGTGGCCGAGCAGGCGGCAGAAATGCCGGCAGAAAAACCCGCCGCAAAGCCCAGCACCGAGGCCACGGCCGAGCCGCGCAAGACCCGTGCCCCCCGCAAGCCCCGGCCCGAGGCCAAGGCCGACGACGCGCCCAAGCCCGACGCTGGCCCGCGCGAAGCCGCCGAATAACCGGCTGAACACCTGATCTGCCAAAACCCGTGCCCCTGAAACGGCGCGGGTTTTTCGTTACCCCTTGGCCAGTTCGCGCGCCAGCGCGCAGAACCCCTCCAGCGAAATCTCCTCGGCCCGTGCGGTCGGCAACAACCCCGCCGCCACGATCCGTTCCTCGATACCCGCGCCCATGCCCTTCAGGCTGGACCGCAGCATCTTGCGCCGCTGGCCAAAGGCCATCGCGGTCAGCCGCTGCAACATTGCCTCGTCCGCCGGAAACCGGGGTTCGGCCAGCCGGGTCAGATGCACCACCGCCGAATGCACCTTGGGCGCAGGGGTAAAGGCCTCGGGGGGCAGGTGCATCACGATCTTCGCATCGCAGCGCCATTGCGCCAGTATCGCCAGCCGCCCGTAGTGATCGCCACGGGGTTTGGCCACGATGCGCTCGGCCACCTCTTTCTGGAACATCAGGGTCAGGCTGTCCCAGAACGGCGGCCAGATTTTCGGTGTCAGCCAGCGGATCAGCAGTTCGGTGCCCACGTTATAGGGCAGGTTCGCCACCACCTTGATCGGGGCGGTCAGATGGGCGGCGGCGTCCAGATCCAGCGCGTCGCCCATCATGATCTGCAACCGCCCCGGATAGACGGCGGCAATCTGTTCCAGTGCCGGCAGGCAGCGCGCGTCCTTTTCCACGCACAGCACCCGCCGTGCGCCTTCGACCAGCAGCCCGCGCGTCAGACCGCCGGGGCCGGGACCGACCTCCAGAACATCATGCCCGGCCAGATCGCCCGCAGACCGGGCAATCTTGGCGGTCAGGTTCAGGTCCAGCAGAAAGTTCTGCCCCAACTGCCGCTTTGCCACCAGATCATGCGCGACAATCACCTCGCGCAGCGTCGGCAGCCCATCAATCGTGCCCAAAATTCCACCCGCTTTCATACTGGCGCAAATATCCCACGGGGGGCGGGGGTGTGAAACCCCCGCTCCGCCCTTACCGCCTGCGCGCCATCTCATCCGCCATCCGCAGCGCCGCAATCAGGCTGGACGGGTCGGCCACGCCTTGCCCCGCAATCTCGAACGCCGTGCCATGATCGGGCGAGGTGCGCACGAAGGGCAACCCGAGCGTCACATTGACCCCACCCGCGAAATCGATCGTCTTGACCGGAATCAGCGCCTGATCGTGATACATGCAGACCGCCGCGTCATAGCCCGCCCGCGCCGCCGCATGGAACATGGTGTCGGCCGAGGCCGGACCCCGGATCGCCATGCCATCCGCCGCAAGCCGCGCCACCACGGGGGCGATGACCTGCATGTCTTCAAACCCCATGGCCCCGCCTTCGCCTGCATGCGGGTTCAGCCCCGCCACCATCAGGCGCGGGCGGGCAATGCCGAAATCGGCGATCAGCGCGGCATGGGTGATGCGGATGGTGTCTTCCAGCAGTCCGGCGGTCAGCGCCCCCGGCACCTGCGACAGCGGAATATGGATCGTCACCGGCACCACCCGCAGATCCGGGCAGGCCAGCATCATCACCACCCGGTCCACCCCGGCCAGATGCGCCAGAAATTCGGTATGGCCGGGAAAGGCAAAGCCCGCGCCGTCCTTCAGCGCCTTCTTGTGGATGGGGGCGGTGCAGACCGCGCGGGCCTGACCCGCCTGCACCAGGCCTACCGCCCGCGCGATCACCTCGATCACACCCGCCGCGTTGCGCGGGTCGGGCCGGCCGGGCAGGGCAGGGGCGGCAAAGCGGTGCGCCAGCACCGGCAACACGCCTGGCGGCACATCGCGCGCGCGTGACAGGTCTGCCAGTTCGGCCACGGCAGTTCCGGCAGGCAGATGCGTGGGGTCGCCCAGCCAGACGAACGGCACATGCGCCGCAAGCGCCTTGACCGCCAGTTCCGGGCCGATGCCGGAGGGTTCGCCACAGGTCAGAAGGATCGGCTGCATCACGGCGCGCGGATGATGGCGGCGGCGCGCAGCTCCTCAAGATAGGCTTCCGACAGGCCTTCCAGCTTGCGGTTCAACAGGTTGCCCCGCACTGCATCGCGCGCAATCGGTTCTTCCAGCACTGGGGCGCGGTTGCACAGCATCAGGATCATCCGCCCGGTGCCGCTGCTCAGCGCGGCCGACATCTCGCCCGCGTCCAGCTTGGCCAGTTCCAGCCCGATGTCCTGCGGAATTTCGCCCATCGGTCTGGTTTCGATCACCAGTTGTTCCGCCGGCAGGCCCTTGGTCAGGCCATAAAGGTCCATGCAGGCATCGGCCCCGGCGCGGATGCGCGCCACTTCGGCAGGGTCGTTCGGGATCACCAGCCGGGCATATTCCACCGTGACCGAGGCCGGTTTGGCGGCCGTATCCACCGCAATCTCGCGCATCTGGAACAGCACGACCGCGCCGGGCACGAACACCGGTTCCGACACTTGCCCCACGTTCAGCGCCAGCACATAGGGCGCGATCTGCGGCGGCAGGTTGGACAGCGGCATCCAGTCCAGCCGCCCGCCCGCCCCGGCGGTGGGTGACCGTGAATGCTGCCGGGCGGCGGCGGCAAAGGCACCTTCGCTGGCGATCTGGTCGGAAAGTTGCGCGGCCAGCGCCGCGGCCTCGCCCTGATCGCCCGGACCCATCGGGATCACCAGTTCCGACAACAGCACCCGCAGCGGCTTTTCCCGCGCGACCGATGCGATGGCGCGGTCGATCTCGGCCTCGCTGACCGTCACCGACGACTGATAGCGCGCCCGCACCGCATTGCGCCAGATCTGCCCCGAGGTCACGAAATCGCGGAAGGTGGCAGCCTCGACCCCCGATTGCGCCAGAGCCGCGACAAATTCTTCGGACGACAGGTTGGCGCGGGACGCAAACTCGGTCATCGCGGCCTCGACTTCCTCGGGCGTCAGGCTCAGGCCCAGACGTTCGGCCTCGGTCAGGCGCAGGCGGTCATCGGTCAGCGCGCTCAGCGCCTCGGCCATCGGGTCGACGGGGGCGTTCAGCAGTTTCAGAAACAGCGCGCGCTGTACCACTTCGTATTGCGTGATCACCCGGTCATTGACCACCAGCCGGGGGGCAAACAGGTTGCCATCGGTGGGGATGCCCGCCTCGGCCTGGGTCTGGGCCATGGCAGGCGCCATGACGCCGCCCGCCGTAAAGCCAAGCAGGGCCAGCGCCACGAAAAGAGAAGGTGTCTTCATACCAGCTTACGCCTTGTTCTATCTGCGGCAGGTGCGTGCAGGCCCTGCAACCACGCCACTGCCAAAGCCGATCAGATCAACCGACAGGCCAAAATCCGTTGTCGGTTTCACAGTAGTAGATGACGTGAACCTGCGCGAGAGGGAAAGATCAACCCGCATGCACTCGTTGCGAAACTCTACGCCCAGGGCGGCGGTGGTGCCGCGCTGATCGACAAAGTTGTAGCGGCCTGCCGCCTTGCCAGTCCAGTTCGGGGTGATCTTGTACTGCGCGGCAAAGGTCACTTCGCGGATCGGATCGGGCCGGTTTTCCAGCGGGTCGGCCACGGCAAAGACATAGCCGGTCGACAGGTCCAGCTTGTCGCGCTTCAGGTCCAGCCGGGCCTCGGCCTTGGAAAAGGTGAAGGCGTCGTCAAAGATCGCCCGCGTGGTCAGCAAGGTGCCGTTCGACAGGCTGATCTGCGCCCCTGCCAGCCAGTCCGATGTCTTGCCGTCCAGCCCCGAGGCCACGCCGAATTGCGCGGGGTCGCTGGTGCGGAACACCCGCCCCACCGTGACCCCCAGGGACCAGCCCGCCGGGTCATAGCGGGTCCAGCCGAGGCCGACATTGGCCCGCGCGCCGCGTTCCACCGCATCGGACCCCGGAAAGCGGTTCAGCGAATACATGTTGCCTTCGTCGAATTCGACCAGCGTGGAATCCTCGTTCGGCAGGGTTTCCGTGCCGCCCTCGGCCCAGATCAGCTGCACCACGGGTTCGATCACATGGCTTGCCCCACTGGCGGCAGTTGCAACCCAGGGCCAGCGCAACTCGACCCCGGCGGCGGAATGCAGCCGCGAGGTGCGGCCGGCAAAGCCTGCGTCCTGGCGGATGTTGTAGGCATCTGCCGTCACCTCGCCCAGCACCGTGCCCTCTAGCCCAAGGGGCAGGATCCAGCTGCGCCGCCAGTCCAGCCGCAACGACAGGCGGCTGGTGTCGCGGCCATCGGCGATGCTGTCGTCGTCCGGCCCGTCCAGCAGCGCGTCGGACGTGCGCCATTGGCTGTGGGTCTGCAACCGCAACCCGCCTTCCCCGCCAAGCGCCCCAAGGCTGAAACGGCGGTGAAAGGTCAGGTCGGCAATGACCGAAGGGATGGTCGAATTGTCCTCGCCGTCGCGCAGGGTCTGAAAGCTGATGATCCGGCCCGAGATGTGTTCGTTGCGCCGGGTGCGGGCAATCTCGACCCGGCTGTCCAGCCGGTCGGCATCGGACACGCCGTAATCCAGCAGATAGGCATTGTCGGTCACCGCCTGCGTGTTGATCGTCAGTGTATAGCCCTGCGCCAGATCGAAGGCACCGCGCACGAACAGATAGCCGCGCAGATCATCGGGCAGCAGGTCGTCGCGCGAAATGGCCCCCTCCACCTCCAGATCGCCGCGGCTCAGCGCCTCACGATAGCGAAACTCCAGCGTGCGGCCCGATTTGGTTGACAGATAGGGGGTCAGCGTCAGATCGCGCGATGGCCCGAGCGTCAGGAAATACGGCAGCTTGAGGCCCGTCCCAAGGCCGGAGGTGGTGCGCAGGCTGGGCATCAGAAAACCGCTGGTCCGCGTCAGGCTGGGGTCGGGCATCCGCAGCCGGGGGATGTAGAACACCGGCACCCCGCCAAAGCGCAACTGGGCATGGTCGAAATAGATCTGGCGTTCCTGCTGGTCATGCACGATCCGGCGCGCCCGGATTTCCCACAGCGGGGTCGGGTTGTGCGCGCAGATCTGGCAGGACGAGGCCACCGACCTGTCAAGCTCGGTATAGCGCCCGCCAACCCGCGTCATCCGGTTCGACGCCAGTTGCAACTGCTGGTTCAGCACCAGACGGGCCGACTCGAGCACGCCTTCGGACAGATCGGCGGCAAGATCGGCCTGACTGGCCAGGATGATCGCGGCCCCGTCACTGTCGGTCAGCACCAGCGGGCCGCTGATTTCCAGCCGGTCGGCGGCCTGATCGTAGACCAGCCGTGTCGCGCGCAGACGGCGGCCCTGATAGAAGATCTCGACCGCACCATCGGCAACCAGCCGGTTGTCGCCGGTGATCTGCAGGCTGTCGGCGATCAGGCTGGCCCGATCCTGCGCCTCGGCCTGCACCTGCGCCTGCGCAGGCGCCAGCAGGCTGGTCAGGACGAACAGACAGGCAGCACTCCAGCGGATCAGGGCAGGGCGCCGCATCAGCCATCCTCCAGATGCAACAACAGGCCCATGGCCATCAGAACGGCGGCCAGCGGCGGGCTCCATGCCGCAAGCGGCAGCGGAATCTGCCCGTTCGCGCCAAGCGATTGCGCGAAATTGCGCAAGAAGAACAGCGCAAACCCGGCCAGCATGGCAAACAGCACCATGGTTCCGGTCTTGCCAAAGCGGGTGTGGCGCATGGTGAAGCCAGCCGCCACCAGCACCATCGCGGCCATCAGCAGGGGCTGGGCCAGTTCCATCTGAAACCACAGACGGTAGGCGCGGGCCGAAAACCCGGCGCGTTCCAGCCCTTCGATATAGGCGGGCAGGCCCCAGAACGGGATCGCCGCAGGTTCGCCAAAACTGTCGCGGATGCGTTCCACCGTCAGATCCGACGGCAGCCTTGCCCCGTCGGCATCCAGCACCGCCAGCAGTTCGGGGTTGGGCGCGGTCAGATCCCACCGCTTGGACCCCGACAACACCCAGGCCCCCGGTTCCAGCCGGGCCGCCACAGCCTCGACCCGCGCCAGCGGCAGGCCGCTGGCGTCAAAGGTCAGGAAGGTCACATCGAACAGTTCGGTGCCATCGGGGTTCGACCGGGCCGCCTGAATCACGGTCTGGCCATCCGCGCTGCCCTGCCGCAGCCAAAGCCCGGTATCGGCCACCGACAGCACCGACCCCGACCCCGCGCCATATTCCGACCGCAGCTTGGCGTATTCCTTGATGGTGGCCGCGACAATCGGGTTCACGATGCCCACCACCAGCATGCCAAGGATCAGCGCCGCCACCACCGGGGCCACCAGAAACCGCAGACCCGACCGCCCCGCCGCCCGCACCACCACCAGTTCGGACGACCGCGCCAGCCCCAGAAACAGCGCAATGGATGCCATGATCAGGATAAGCGGCAAAACCCGGTACAGGCTTTCGGGCACATTCATCAGCGCCAGCCGCCCGGCCTCGCCGATGCCGATGTCAGACGAGGAGAACCGGCGCAACTGATCGATCATGTCGATCAGCAGCATGATCCCCGCAAACACCAGCAAGACTCGGGCCACCATGGCCAGAAACCGCCGCACGATATACAGGCTCAGGATCATGCGGGGGCCTTTTGCCAGAAACGCGGCCCGATATGGCGGTCAGCCTGGGCCAGGAACAACAGCCCCACCGCCAGCACGAACCCCGCAAGCGGGGCCGCATAGACCAGACCGGCGGCAGTCGTCGCCTGCAAGGATGCAGCCGCCCCCCAAGTGTTGATCAGTTGCAGACAGATCAACAGCAACACCGCCCCCCCCATCTGCCGCCACAGGCCAAAGCGCGAAAACCCGCCCAGCATAAGGCAGGCAAACCCGACCAGCGGCGCTGCCACCGCCAGCAGCGGCATGGCAAAGCGGGCATTCCCTTCCGACAGGAACGCGGCGCGGCTTTCGCCGATCTCGGCCAAGGTCGCCTCGGTCGGGTTCAGCAGATCGAAGGTCGACAATTCGTCCAGCGTGCGCCCCGACCGCCCTCCGACCGACACCAGCCCGGCCAGATCCAGCGTGAAATCGGCAAAGCGCGTCACCGAAATGCGCCGGTCCGCGCGGGTGATGGTCTGGGCCGACCCGTCAAACATGATCAGCTTGGGCGCGTCTTCGCCGCGCACCAGCAAGGCCCGCCGCGCGGTATAGGTCACCCGGTCCGTCACTGACCGTTCATCGGACAGGAACAGGTCGTTCAACTCTCCGGTCTGGCTGATCTGGCGGATGTACAGCGTGATGCCCAGGGCAGGGTGCATGAACTGGCCATCGTTCAGGAATCGCGCGGTGACATTCTGCGAAATCTCGGCGCTGCGGTTGGCAAGGGCGGTGCGGCTGGCCGGCACCAGCACATGCATCAGCACCAGCATCATCCCCATCACGATCATGCCGAACACCAGCACGGGCCGCGCCAGCCGGAAGGCCGAAAACCCCGCCGCCTGTACCACCACCAGCTCGCTTTCCTGCATCAGCCGGTTGACGACATAGACCGTCGCCGCAAAGGCCGAAATCGGCAGCACCAGACGGATCACATTGGGCAGGGTCAGCACGGAAAACTCAAGGAAAACCAGCGCCGACTGGCCATCACCGATCAACTGGTCAAACAGGCCGACAGCCCGGTTGATCCAATAGACAGCCACCAGCACTAGCGAGAAGAACCCGAATAGCCCAAGCAGTTGTGACAGCAGATATCTGTCCAGCCTCGACACGCGCCGCTGCCCCCCCCCATTCATCTGGCCGCGACCCTAACGGAATTCCCGCGCGGGGAAAACTGGTATCTGGCCATTCCCGCGATCAGACACTAGCCTTTGCCGATGGCCGTGCCCAGCACGGTCAAACCCATTGCCCATGGCCGTGCCCCGCACGGCCAGACCTTTTTGCCGGAGCCGCAGATGTCCAATCCCGTGCCGATCAAATTCACCGAAACCGATCTGGACGCACTGGCCACCGCGCCGGGTCGCATCGCGATCCTTGCCGACGGGGCGACCGGAGTGTCGCCTGCCGCGCGCAGGCTGGACCGGGCGATGAAAGGCGCGCTGCTGCGCTATCTGGGGTCCGAGGCCTTTGGCCGCCTGAAACCCGGCGAGGCGCAGGATCTGGCCTATCCGGCGGGGCTTGCCTGCGATGCGGTGCAGGTCGTGCGGCTGGCAAAGCGCGCCGATGTGGCGGCGGCCCGCAAGGCAGGCGGCGCCATTGGCCGGGCGCATGGCACGGCGGCAACCCTGATCGTGGCGGAAAACCACCCCCGCGCGGCGGACGTGGCCTTTGGCCTGGCCATGCGCGCCTATGACTTCACGCCGCACAAATCCGCCGACCCCAAAGTCCCCGGCCCGGTCGACATGATGGTTGCCGCCCCCGAGGCCGTGGCCGCCGCCGCAGCCCCGATGGCCGCTGTGGCCGAAGGCGTGTTCTTCACCCGCGATCTGGTGAACGAACCCGCCAACATCCTGACCACCGACGATTTCGCCGCCCGCCTTGCCGCGATGCAGGAACTGGGGCTGGAGGTGGAAATCCTCGAAGAAGACCAGCTTGCAGCCCTTGGAATGCGCGCGCTTCTGGGCGTGGGTCAGGGGTCGGACAGCCCCTCCAAGGTGGTGGTGATGCAGTGGAACGGCGGCCCAAAGGATCAGGCCCCCTTCGCGCTGGTCGGCAAGGGCGTGGTGTTCGACACGGGCGGCATTTCCATCAAACCTGCGGGCGGGATGGAGGAAATGACGATGGACATGGGCGGCGCAGGCGTCGTTGCCGGTGTCATGCGTACACTGGCGCTGCGCAAGGCACGCGCCAACGTGGTCGGTCTGGTCGGCCTTGTCGAAAACATGCCCGACGGCCGCGCACAACGCCCCGGCGATGTGGTCCGCGCGATGAACGGCGTGACGATCGAGGTGATCAACACCGATGCCGAGGGGCGTTTGGTCCTTGCCGATGTGCTATGGTACACGCAGGAACGTTTCAAACCCACCGGCATGATCAACCTTGCCACCCTGACGGGGGCGATCATCGTGGCTCTGGGCCATGAAAACACAGGCGTTTTTTCCAACAGTGACGATCTGTGCAATGCGTTCCTCAAGGCGGCAGCCTCCGAAGGCGAAGGTGCCTGGCGGATGCCGATGGGCGAGGGCTATGATGCGAAACTCAAAAGCCGGATCGCCGACATCATGAACTCCTGTGGCCGCGATGGCGGTGCCGTTACGGCGGCACAGTTTCTGGGCCGGTTCGTGAAACCCGAAACCCCGTGGTGCCATCTGGACATCGCGGGAACGGCGCTGCTGAAGGCGGACACGGCGCTGTCGCCCAAGGGGGCCACGGGCTGGGGAGTGATGGCGCTGAACCGCCTGATCCGCGACAAGTACGAGGCGAAATAGCCCCCGATGGGCGTGGTGATGTTCTACCAGCTGACCCGGTCTTCGGCGCAGGACACGCTGACCACCATCCTGACCCGCGCTGTGGGTCAGGGCTGGCGGGTGATGATCCGCAGCCCCGACCGGGCCAGGCTGGAACGGCTGGATGCCGCACTCTGGCTTGGCCCCGAAGACGGATTTCTGCCGCATGGTCTGCAAGGCGGCGCACAGGACGCCGACCAGCCGGTGTTGCTGGGGCAGGGGGCGGCCAGCAACGGGGCCAGGGGCGTGATGCTGCTGGACGGCGCCGAAACCGATCTGGCCGAAGCACAGGCGATGGACCGGGTCTGGGTGATCTTTGACGGCGCAGACGGGGCACAGCTGACCCAGGCACGCGCCCAGTGGAAACGCCTGACCGAGGCCGGGTTGGCGGCGCAATACTGGTCGGAAGACTCTGGCCGGTGGGAAAAGAAGGCCGAAAAGCCGCACCCCGAAACTCCCTAAACTTCAGCTCTAATTTTCATCCTCTGTGCACAAATATCCCACGGGGTCGTCACATTGGCCTCGCCAATGTGACCTGATGAGCGATCAAAAACTCTCCAGTGGAGAGTTTTCGCGAAGAACGCACGGCCCGTGGCCGGGCCGTGCCCAGGGTGTGAAACCCCCGGCGGCCAGCCCCGCTCACCGCCGCAGGATCATCGTCCCATCGGCAATCTCGATGCGGAACTGCCGCAGATAATCCATCCCCAACAGCGAAACATCCATCGCGCCCTCGGTCACGAAGGCGCGGAAATCCTCATCGCGGTAGGGGCCAAGCTCCACCACCGGCAGCGTGACAGTGGCGGTGCGCACCACGCCATTGGCGGTGCTCGCCTCGCCCATGTAGACCAGACTTGCGGGATCGATCCCCAGCCGGGCGGCATCGGCATCGGCCAGCACCATGTTGCTGGCCCCGGTATCGGCCATGAAGCGGACGGGTTCGTCATTCACCATCAGCGTCAGATAATAATGCCCGTCCGGCGCGCGGGGCACCTCGATCTGGCCCCCGGCCACCATCTGGCGCGGCGCAAGGTCGGTCTTGATGTCGCTCCACAGCCCGTAACCCGCCATCACCCCCAGAAAGATCATCCCCCAGGCCAGCGCCGTGCGTAGCGCCACACCCAGACGGGTGCGGTATTCCACCAGCACCCAGCCACTGATCGCCACCAGCAGCAGCACAAGGTACACAAGTTGCGCGATCTGATCACTGTCCATGGGCATTTCTTTCGCGGGATGCTGGTTGCCTGATATGGGGTCGGGCGCCGGCCATGAAAAGGTCAGCCGATCAGCCCGGTGCCGCGCACCCCGTCGATCACGAACTGCACCGCAAGCGCCGCCAGCAACATGCCAAGCAGCCGGGTGATCACGATTGTCCCGGTGCGCCCCAGCAGGCGTTCCAGCGGCGGCGAAGCCAGCAGGAACCCGTAGGTCACCGCCATCATCGCCCCCATCAAGGCCAGCACGGCCACGGTGCCGCCCCATCCCGGCCCGGATTGCCCCACCAGCAGGATCATCGACGCAATCGCCCCCGGCCCCGCGATCAGCGGAATGGCAAGCGGAAACACCGACGGATCATGGTCGGGGTCGGCCTGCTGGCCCTCGCGCCTCTGGGTGCGGCGTTCAAACAGCATGTCGAGCGCGGTCAGAAACAGCAAGATGCCCCCGGCAATGCGAAAGGCCGACATCGAAATGCCGACAAACCCGAGGATCGCCTCGCCCGCAAGGCCGAAGGCCAGCAGCAACCCCGCGGCGATAAGGCAGGCGCGCCCCGCCATCGCGCGGCGGCGGTCGGCATCCATGCCACGGGTCAGCGCAATGAACAGCGGCACCAGCCCCGGCGGGTCGATGACCACGAACAGGGTGGCAAAGGCGGTGATCAGAAAGGCGTGATCCATCGGCGCAGGCTAGGCGGTCGGCACCGCCCTGACAAGCGCCGCAGTAACGGCAGCCTCAGGCCGCCGCTTCCAGCTTTTCCTGTGCGGCCAGCCACATCGCCTCGGCCTTGTCCAGCGCGCCCATGACTTCGGCGTATTTCTGGTTCCAGGTGGCAAGCTCGCCCTTGCGGGCGTCCTCGTACAGGTCGGGGTCGGCGAGTTTCTTGGCCAGCCGGTCGCGCATCTCGTTCAGCTTGGCCAGCCGGTCCTCGCATTTGCGCACCTCGGCGCGCATCGACAGCACATCTTCGCGGCTGAATTTCTTTATCTTTTCAACCGGTTTCGCCGCGATCTTCACATCCTCGTCACCCGCCAGCAACTGGCGCCGGTAGGCCTCCAGATCGTCCGTGTAGGGGGTAACAGCGCCGCCCTTGACCAGCCACAACCGGTCGGCCACCAGACCCAGCAGGTGCATGTCGTGGGAAACCAGAATGACCGCGCCCGAATAGGTGGTCAGCGCCTCGACCAAGGCCTCGCGGCTTTCCATATCCAAGTGGTTGGTGGGTTCATCCAGGATCAGCAGATGCGGCGCGTCGATGGTGGCCAGCAGCAGCGACAGCCGCGCCTTCTGCCCGCCCGACAGGCGGCCCACGGCGGTTTCGGCCTGATCGGCCATCAGGCCAAAGCCCGCCAGCCTTGCGCGCAAGCGTGGCTGCCCCTCGGCGGGGCGCAGGCGCATGACGTGCTGCAAGGGCGTCTCCTCGATGTGCAGCTCGTCCACCTGATGCTGCGCGAAATAGCCGATGCGCAGTTTCGACGATTTGGTGAACTTGCCTTCCGAGGTTTGCAGCTTGCCCGCCAGCAGCTTGGACAAGGTGGATTTGCCCTCGCCGTTGCGGCCCAGCAGGGCGATGCGGTTGTCCTGATCGATGCGCAGCGACAGCCGCCGCAGGATCGGCGGGCCGCCGTAGCCCACAGCCCCGCCGTCAATGTTGATGATCGGGGGCGACAGTTCCTCGGGTTCCGGGAAGGTGAAGACCACCTTCTTCGCATCCTCCGGGGCGGTGATGGTTTCCATCTTTTCCAGCATTTTCACGCGGGACTGGGCTTGCACGGCTTTCGAGGCCTTGGCCTTGAACCGGTCCACGAAACTTTGCAGATGGGCGCGGCGCAGTTCCTGTTTCTTGGCCTCTGCTTGCAGCACGGCGCGACGCTCGGCCACCTGCCGCGCGAACTGGTCATAGGGGCCGGACCAATAGGTCAGCTTCTTGTTGTCCAGATGCAGGATGCCGGTCACGGCGCGGTTCAACAGGCCCCGGTCATGGCTGATGATCAGCACGGTATGGGGGTATTTCTGCAGATAGCTTTCCAGCCACAGCGCGCCTTCAAGATCAAGATAGTTGGTCGGTTCGTCCAGCAGCAGGTAGTCGGGCTGCGCAAACAGCACGCCGGCCAGTGCCACGCGCATCCGCCAGCCGCCGGAAAAATCCGAACAGGGGCGCTGTTGCGCCTCGGCATCGAAGCCCAGACCTTTCAGGATGGCGGACGCCCGGCCTTCGGCAGACCAGGCGTCGATGTCGGCCAGCCGGGCCTGCACTTCGGCAATCCGGTGCGGGTCGGTGGCGGTGTCGGCCTCGGCCATCAGGGCGGCGCGTTCGGTATCGGCCTGCAACACCGTTTCCAGCAGGCTGGTGGCGGACGAGGGCACCTCTTGCGCCACGCCGCCGATCCTGGCGCGCGACGGGATGGAAATATCGCCCCCCTCCAGCGCCAACTCGCGGCGGATCAGGCGGAACAGGGTGGTCTTGCCCGCCCCGTTGCGCCCGACAAGGCCGACCTTGTGGCCGGTGGGAATCGTGGCCGACGCCCCTTCAAACAGGGGGCGGCCTTCGACGGAATAGGTGATGTCTTCGATTTTCAGCATGCGCCAGCCCTTGCCCTAACTGGGGCAGAAGGTCAATTCACCAAAGACCTGCGGCTTTCACATTGGCACAAATATCCCGGGGGTGCGGGGGCTGGCCCCCGCTGCCTGCCGCCTGGTGCGGGGGCTGGCCCCCGCTGCTTGCCGCCTGGTGCGGGCGGCGATCATATCCGCCCACACAGCCGCTTTTCAATGTGCAGCGCCCGTGCTACCCCGCCGCCATCCTTTCCGCGCATCCTTGCGCCCCATATGACGGAGAGCCATCATGGCCGTTGAACGCACCCTTTCGATCATCAAACCCGATGCCACCAAGCGCAACCTGACCGGCAAGATCAATGCCAAGTTCGAGGAAGCCGGTCTGCGCATCGTCGCGCAAAAGCGCATCCACCTGTCGATGGCACAGGCCGGCGCGTTCTACGCCGAACATTCCGAGCGCGGCTTTTATGCCGAGCTGTGCGAGTTCATGGCCTCCGAGCCGGTCGTGGTGCAGGTTCTGGAAGGCGAAGGCGCCATCCTGAAGAACCGCGAAGTGATGGGCGCGACCAACCCGGCCAACGCGGCCGAAGGCACCATCCGCAAGGAATTCGCCCTGTCGGTCGGCGAGAACTCGGTGCATGGGTCGGACAGCGAGGCATCCGCCGCGCGCGAGATTTCGTTCTACTTCTCGGGTCTTGAACTGGTCGGCTGATCCCGGCCACGTCGTGACCGCAAAAGGCCCGCACCAATGGTGCGGGCCTTTTGTATTGCCAGGCTGTTCGTTCTGCCGCCCTATGCGATGATGAAGAAATCGGCGGCGGTCAGCGAGGTGAACGGCGTGACGGTGCCGAACAGGATCTTTGCCGCACCGCCAAGACCGTCGGCATCGTAATACAAGCGCCCATTGGTCTGGTTGTAGATGATCCTGTCGAACGCATCTGCCGCGTTGGTGGTTGTGGTGAAGGCGTTGGCGTTCAACTGCCCAAGCGCGATCTGCGAAAAGATGGTCCGGTCAAGGGTGAGCAGGTCCACCGTGGCCGCGAAGTCGCTGATCGAGTCGACATTGGTGGCCGCATTCAGCGCGGTGTTGAACACGAATGTATCGCTGCCGCCGTTGCCCGTCAGCGTATCATTGCCCAGCAGACCGCGCAGGGTGTTGTCGCCGGAATTGCCGACAAGGATATTGTCGGCGGCATTGCCATTGCCCGCAATGGCGCGGCTGCCCAGCAACAGCAGGTTTTCAAGATTGCTGCCAAGCGTGTGGGTCAGCAGGGACCGGACCTGATCGACCGAGCCGGTCAGCGCGGTTTCGATCACCACATCGCCCGAGTCGCGGATGAAATAGGTGTCATTGCCGTCGCCGCCCTCCATCAGGTCGTCACCCGTGCCGCCGTCAAGCTGGTTATTGCCCGAATTGCCGCGCAGGGTATCGTTGCCGGTGCTGCCGAAACCGTTGATGTTGCCAGAGCCGGTCAGGTTCAGCACCTCGATGTCCTGCCCGTTGAAGCGGAAGGTGACCGAGGCATTCACCGTATCGACATCGCCCGAGATCGTGGATTCGATCACCCGATCCCCGCCGGAGTCGACGATATAGCTGTCGCTGCCGGTGCCGCCCGCCATCGAATCGGCGTTGGCGCCGCCGTCAAGGCTGTCGTTGCCGCTGCCGCCGTTCAGGGTGTCATTCGCGGTTCCGCCGGTCAGGCTGTCATCACCGTTGCCGCCGGACAGCAGGTCGGCATTGTTGCCACCGTCCAGCGTGTCGCCGTTTTCGCCGCCGTTCAGCGTATCTGTGCCGGTCCCGCCGGTCAGGTTGTCTTCGCCATCGCCGCCTTCAAGGCTGTCATTGCCGCTGCCGCCGAACAGTGTGTCGGTGCCGATGTCGCCCTGAAGCGTATCGGCCCCACCATTACCAAACAGGATGTCGTTGTCCTCCTCCCCCTGCACAAGGTCCGCGCCGGACCCAGCGACCAGCGTGTCATTGCCGAAAAAGCCGATCAGCGTGTCATCGCCGGTCTGTCCGTTCAGATGGTCGTCGCCGCTGCCGCCAGCGACAAAGTCATCACCGGAACCGCCGACGATCACGTCGTTGCCGTCGCCGCCGAACAGATCATCCGCGCCGTCGCCGCCGTCGATCAGGTCCTCTCCCTCTTCTCCAACGACGAAGTCATCCGAGCCGCCCGCCGAAATGTCGTCATCGCCCGAGAAGCCCCGGATCGAGTCGCCCCAGCCGTTGCCGGTCAGGATGTCATCAACGTCGACGCCCCCCAGAATCTCTTGCAGGCGGTCGCCCTCGGTCAGATCGAAGTTGTCCAGCCCCGCCACCTCGGCCGCCGACAGGCCTGCCAGCGCCTCGGGGCCGGGGCTGTTCAGGCGGGTCAGGTCGGTCAGGGCGGCAAGCCCGGTGTCGTTGACGGCGAAGAAGAACAGGTAAGACAGCGATTGCCCCCCCCCGAGCAGCACCTGATTGGGCATGCCTGTGATCAGGGTCTGACCATCAAGCACGAATGTATCGTCCGCCCTCGATGTGCCGAAGACATAGGTCAGCGCGGGTTGCGTGCCGCCCGAGCCGCTTTCGCTGTCGTCCAGAATGGCACCGGAGGGGATGCCGAAGTCCGGCGAGGGCGTTGTCAGCACCACCTGCGTACCCGTCGGGCCGACAGCGTTTGCGCTCAGCGGATCAAAGACAAGCGCTTCGGTGGGCGAGTCATTGGTGATGGTGACCACAAGGCGGATCACGCCTTGCTCGGGCAGGGCGGTGTAGGTGTTGGTGACGGAGACCACCTGCAACCCGAGGCTGCCTTGGGTGACCACGGTCACCTCGCCATTGGCCGGATCTTCGGTCACGCTGACAGGAACGTCGAAAAGCTGCGTGAACTCGGGGATAGAGAAGCTTTGCAAGGTGTCGCTGTCCAGCGTGGACAGCCGCCCCAGAGTGTCGATGCCCCAGCGGTTGCCCTCTGAATCGACCAGAGTGGCCACTGGCAAGCCGTTGGCGGCACCGGCGTAGTTCACGACCGACAGCCGTTCGGCGTCGCTGAGGCCTGCAAGAAGGCCGGGGTTGAACGTGAAGATATTGGGGTTGTTGAGGATGGCCAGATCGCCGTTGGCCTCCACCGCCGCCGAGCTTTGCGCGGCGAATTGCAGCAGGCTTTGCGTCTCGCCGGGGGCGAGCGTCAGGGTATAGGTGGTGGAAAGGGTTGCTTCGGCGATCAGCCCGATGCTGGTGGGCAAGAACGTGCCGTCGCCATAGGCGAACATCACGGCGGGGTCCGCCCCCGATGTGTTTGCGTCGTCGGTCACAAAGCCGGTGTCGTCAATCGTCAGGCCAAGGTTGCCGTCAGAGGTGGCGGTGATCTGCAATTCGTCGTCGGCACCGCTGTCGGTGACGATTTCGACCGTGATCGTGATGGCCTCATCCGTGGTGTTGGTGAAGCTGTCCAGGAACCGTGCAAAACCGGCGGGCGCAATCGTGGCGTCGCTGACCAGGATCGACCGGCTGACGGCGATGCCGTCCACCAGTTGCGGCACCATGTTGGCCTCGCGCCCGTTTTCGTCGACCGAGAAGTTGGCGCCGACTCGCGTGCCGTTCACGATCAACTGCAAGCCGCCATCGAAAGCGTCGCTGGTGCCGTTGAAGATCGAAAGGTCACCAGAGCCGCCCGAGAAGATGTCCCAGAGGAAACCTTCGCTGTCGGTCAGATCAACGGAACTGGGCATGGCTGGCTCCAAATCAAGAAGGGGGAAAGTGTTGGCACAATGACGTGGCGGAAGGTGATTCGCTGTTCCCAAGGGTACTAGGCCTGCGTCCTGTCACGAGGGGGATTTTGGGTCAGTGCGGCAGTTGCAACTATGGGTTGCGGTCGATCACCCCAAGGATGTTCAGCGCCTTTTCCAGATCGGACAGCGGGGCCGCGGTCATGCCTGCGCGCAAGCCATCGAACCGCACCCGCAGGGCCTTTTTCTCGTCGCCCTGACAATCGTTCCAGGGGCGGCCCTGCAAGGCCATGACCAGAACGTAATAGCCGATGAAATGCGGCGGGGTGCCTGTGGCCAGCAGGCGGCGATAGGCTTCGTCCGGGCCAAGGTTGCGCAACTCGGTCGCCGTGTGGATGCCCGCGCGGGCAAAGGCGGCCTCGGTCGCGGGGCCGATGTTGCGGATCGAGGAAACCGGGTCTGACATGCGGGCTGGACCAGAAACGAGACGGGGAAATGGAACGGGGCCAGCCTGACGGCTGGCCCCGGTTCTTGCAAGGGGGGGGTCGAGGCCCCGGCCCTAGATGGAAGCCCAGTCGCGGAAGATCGGCGTCGGGCTGCCTTGCTGCGGTGCAGGGGTGCCGCCCTGCTGGGTCGGCTGCTGCGCCGGGGTATTGGTGCCACCCTGCTGCGAGGGGGTCGGGGACTTGGCCAATTGCTGCTCCATCGGTTGGCTCTGGTTCGTATCGTCATCATGGCACGGGATTCGGCCCTGAAAGGACGAATTCGTGACCTATTTGCGACGACCTATGCTGGCTGTGCGGCAAGGGCAACACCCGGTCAATCACAGTCCGGCGATTTTTCGCCGACAGTTATCCACAGGGCAGGGGGCGCAGATCGCAGCCTCTGGCGATCCTTGCCGGGCAGCCTTGCCGCCCGATTCTGGCCCGGCGTTTTCGCTGCGGCGCGGCGTCACCCCCGCCATCCGCCCCCGATCGGCAGCGCAGCGGCGCGGTTGTCGTCTGCCTTTGCTTTGTGCAGCCCTGACCGGGCGCAAACAGATGCGGCTAAGTCGTTTTTTGCCAAAGGGTTGCCACCGCCGAATGGGCCAAAGCGGTTTGGGTCCGGCAACCTGTTTGCCATAAAGACAAAATTTCTTTGGACAGCGCCTCTGTTTGCGGTAACAGTTAAAGCGGTTTGAGGGTGCAGACGAAATGGTTGCCGGTCCACAAACCCGAAGGATCGCTTGACCGCAGAAATGTGGCTCGTAGGCTTTCGCTGTAGAAATGACCCTAAGATGTTGGACCTGCCCTTGACCGATCTGAGCCTGACCCCGAACGTCCTGCGATCCGATATCCTTCGGCATCTGACTTTTACCCTTGGCAAGGATGCCCCGAACGCCAGCCGCTATGACTGGCGCATGGCGCTGTCTTTTGCCATCCGCGACCGGATTGTCGAACCGTGGTTCGCCTCGACCCGCAAGACCTGGGCGGAAGATCACAAGCGCGTGTATTATCTGTCGATGGAATTCCTGATCGGCCGTATCCTTGAGGATGCGACGATCAACCTGGGTCTGTATGACGCCTGCGAGGCCACGATGGCCGAGTTCGGGCAGGATTTTCGCAGCCTCATCGAAGATGAACCCGACGCCGCCCTTGGCAATGGCGGGCTTGGCCGTCTGGCGGCCTGCTTCATGGAATCGATGGCGACCATCGGCTGCCCGGCTTACGGCTACGGCATCCGCTATGAACACGGGCTGTTCCGCCAGCGGTTCGAGGCGGGCCGGCAGGTGGAAACCCCCGAAGACTGGCTGAGCCAGCGCCACCCTTGGGAGTTCGAGCGCCCCGAGGCCGCCTACACCATCGGCTTCAAGGGCGAGGTGGTCACGAAAGACGGCAAGGAAATCTGGCTGCCGGGCGAAACCGTGCTGGCCGAGGCTTACGATACGCCCGTGGTCGGCTGGCAGGGCAAATGGGCCAACACGCTGCGGCTGTGGGGGGCCAAGCCCACCACGATGTTCGATCTGGAACGCTTCAACCGGGGCGATTACACGGCGGCGGCAGAACCCGAGACGCTGGCACGCACGCTATCCCGCGTGCTGTACCCCGACGACACCACCTATCAGGGCAAGGAGCTGCGCCTGAAGCAGGAGTTTTTCCTGACCTCTGCCGCGCTGCAAGACATCCTGCGCCGCTATACCGCCCGCCATTCCGACATGGCGGCGCTGCCCAAACACGTCGCCATCCAGATGAACGACACCCATCCGGCGATTGCGGGGCCAGAGCTGATCCGCCTGCTGATGGACAATCACGCCATGCCCTTTGCGCAGGCGCTGGAAACCGCACAGGCCTGCCTTGGCTATACCAACCACACCCTGCTGCCCGAGGCGCTGGAACGGTGGGCGACCTTCACCTTCGGCAACGTGCTGCCGCGCCACATGCAGATCATCGAGCGCATCGATGCGTGGCATAAGGACGAATACCATTCGCGCCCGCATTACATCGGCATCGTCAAGCACCACGAGGTGCGGATGGGCGAACTGGCCTTCATCATGGCGCACAAGGTGAACGGCGTGTCGGCGCTGCATTCCGACCTTGTGAAGAAGAACCTCTTTCCCGAACTGCACAAGCTGCACCCCGACCGGATCATCAACCAGACCAATGGCGTGACCCCGCGGCGCTGGCTGAAGATGGCCAACAAACCGCTGGCCGGCCTGATCACCGAGGCGATCGGCACCGGCTGGGAAGATGACCTGGACCGTCTGAAGGGACTGGAAAAGGTCAGCACCGATGCGGCGTTTCTGGCCAGGTTCGATGCGGCCAAGCGCGCCAACAAGGTGCAGCTTGCCGCCTGGATCAAGGATCATTGCGGCGTCATGGTCAGCCCCGATGCGCTGTACGACGTGCAGATCAAGCGGATTCACGAATACAAACGCCAGCTTTTGAACATCCTTGAGGTGATCGCCCATTGGAAGGCCATCCGCGCCAACCCGACGGGCAACTGGGTGCCGCGCGTGCGGATTTTCGGCGGCAAGGCGGCACCGGGCTATGCGGTGGCCAAGGAAATCATCCGTCTTGTCAATGATGTGGCGACCGTCATCAATGCGGACCCGCTGGTGGGCGACAAGCTGAAGGTGGTCTACCCGGCCAATTACAACGTCAGCATGGCCGAACGGCTGATCCCGGCCTCGGACCTGTCGGAACAGATTTCGACGGCGGGCAAAGAGGCATCCGGCACCGGCAACATGAAGTTCATGATGAACGGCGCGCCGACCATCGGCACGCTGGACGGGGCCAACGTCGAGATCCTGGCTGAGGTGGGGGCCGAGAACTTCTTCCTGTTCGGCCTGACCGCCGAGGAAGTGATCAAGCGCCGCGAAGACCCCGACCAGTCGCGCAAGGCGATCGAGGCCAGCCAAACCTTGCAAGATGTGTTGCAGATGATCGCCGAAGGCCGCTTCAGCCCCGACGAACCCGAACGCTATCACGGGCTGGTCCACCGGGTCTGGCACCACGATTACTTCCTCGTGGCGGCGGATTTCGACACCTATCATGCGGCGCAGAAACAGGTCGATATTGCCTATGCGGATCGGCAGAAGTGGCTGACAATGGCCACACTGAACACCGCACGGTCGGGATTCTTCTCCTCGGACCGCACCATCCGCAGCTATATGGATCAGATCTGGGACGTGACTTCTGCCCTGTGAGGGGCGCACCTTGGGAGGGGGGCACCATGACGCAAGGTTTGATCGACGATGGCGCGGCACATGCCATTGCAGAGGGGCGGCATGGTGATCCGTTTTCCGTGCTGGGCCTGCACAAGCGCGAGGCCGGCTGGGTCGTGACGGCCTTTGTGCCGGGCGCTGACCGGCTCTGGGTGCTGACCGGCAAGGCAGGCAAGGCGCTGGACGCCCTGCCTGTCACCAATGCGCCGGGCCTGTTCACCTGCGCCCTGCCGCGCAAATCCGACTACCGCCTGCGTGCCGAAGGGCATGGGGCGGTGTGGGAATTCGACGATCCGTTCAGCTTTGGCCCGGTGTTGGGCGAGATGGACGAGTACCTTCTGGGCGAGGGCACCTTGCAGCGGCTGTGGAAGGTGCTTGGCGCGCATGTGATGGTGCATGAAGGTGTCGCAGGCGTGCATTTCGCGGTCTGGGCCCCCAATGCCGAACGCGTGTCGGTGGTGGGCGATTTCAACATCTGGGACGGTCGCCGCCACCCGATGCGGCGGCGCGGGGCGACGGGCGTGTGGGAAACCTTCGTGCCGGGGCTGGCGGAAGGGGCCACGTATAAGTACGAAATCCGCGGGCAGGGCGGGCATCTGCTGCCGCTCAAGGCCGATCCGGTGGGGTTCGGGTCGGAACATCCGCCTGCGAATGCGTCGGTCGTGCGCAAGATCTCGGGCGACTGGACCGATGGCGCGTGGATGACCACGCGGGGCGCGCATCAGAACATCGACGCGCCGATTTCCGTCTACGAGGTGCATCTGGCGTCGTGGCGCAGGGCACCGGGCGACCGGATGCTCAGTTACCGCGAACTGGCGGAACAGCTGGTGGGCTATGTGGCCGAGATGGGCTTTACCCATATCGAACTGATGCCGATTTCCGAATACCCCTTTGACGGGTCCTGGGGCTATCAGCCCGTCGGCCTGTTTGCCCCCACCATCCGCCACGGCACGCCCGATGAATTCCGCGCCTTCATGGATGCCGCGCACAAGGCCGGGATCGGTGTGTTGCTGGACTGGGTGCCGGGGCATTTCCCGACCGACGCGCATGGGTTGGGGCGGTTCGACGGCAGCGCCCTGTACGAACATCAGGACCCGCGCGAAGGCTTTCATCAGGACTGGAACACCCTGATCTTCAACTATGGCCGGGTCGAGGTGCAGAACTATCTTGTGTCCAACGCGTTGTACTGGCTGGAGGAATACCACCTGGACGGGCTGCGGGTCGATGCGGTGGCGTCCATGCTCTACCGCGATTATTCGCGGTCCGAAGGGCAATGGGTGCCCAACAAGGACGGCGGGCGCGAGAATTACGAGGCCATCAGCGTTCTGCAAAAGATGAACGTTACGGCTTACGGCGAATGCAAGGGCGTGATGACGGTGGCCGAGGAAAGCACGGCCTTTCCGGGTGTGTCGCGGCCTGTCAACCACGGCGGCCTCGGGTTTGGCTTCAAGTGGAACATGGGGTGGATGAACGACACCCTGACCTACATGCAGAAAGACCCGATCTACCGCCGCCATCATCACCACATGATGACCTTCGGGCTGCATTATGCCTGGTCGGAAAACTACATCCTGCCGATCAGCCATGACGAGGTGGTGCATGGCAAGGGGTCGATGCTGACCAAGATGCCGGGGGATGGGGCGCAGAAGTTTGCCAACCTGCGGGCCTATTACGGGTTCATGTGGGCGCATCCGGGCAAGAAGCTGCTGTTCATGGGCTGCGAATTTGCCCAAGGCGCCGAATGGAACCACAACCAGTCGCTCGACTGGCATCAGTTGGACGTGGCCGAACACAAGGGCGTGCAATCGCTGGTGCGCGATCTGAACGCCGTCTACCGCGACACGCCCGCGCTGCATGTGAACGACACCCGGCCCGAGGGATTCCAGTGGCTGGAATCCAACGATGCCGAGGCAAGCGTCTATGCCTGGGTCCGCAAGGGGGCGGCAACCGACCCGCTGGTGGTGGCGCTGGTCAACATGACTCCGGTCGAACGGAGTTACCGGGTCGGCCTGCCCGCGTCGGGCCATTGGGACGAGATTCTGAACACGGATGCCGCGGTTTACGGAGGAGGAAACCGGGGCAATCTGGGGGGGGTGACGGCGGAAGCCGTGCCCTTCCACGGCCAGCCGCAATCGGCGCTGGTCACGCTGCCGCCACTGGCGGCGGTGTATTTCCGGCAGGCGGCAAAGGCATAAGACAACCGCCGCAAAGCGGCACCAAGGGAGGGGACATCATGAAACCAAAACCGAATGCACGGCTGTCGTCACAGGCCATGGCCTTTGTGCTGGCGGGCGGGCGGGGCAGCCGTCTGAAGGAATTGACCGACCGGCGGGCCAAGCCTGCCGTCTATTTCGGCGGCAAGACCCGGATCATCGACTTTGCGCTGTCGAACGCGCTGAACTCGGGCATCCGCAAGATGGCGATTGCGACGCAGTACAAGGCGCACAGCCTGATCCGCCACATGCAGCGGGGCTGGGGGTTCTTCCGGGCAGAACGCAACGAATATCTGGACATCCTGCCCGCCTCGCAGCGGGTGGACGAAAACAAATGGTATCTGGGCACCGCCGATGCCGTGACGCAAAACATCGACATCGTTGATTCCTACGGGATCAAATATGTGGTCATTCTGGCCGGCGACCATATCTACAAGATGGATTACGAGATCATGCTGCAACAGCATGTCGAATCCGGCGCCGATGTGACCATCGGCTGTCTGACCGTGCCCCGGATGGAGGCTGTGGCCTTTGGCGTGATGCATGTCGACAAGGACATGCGCATCACCCAGTTTCTGGAAAAGCCGAAAGATCCGCCCTCCATCCCCGGCGACCCGGACAACGCCTTGGCCTCGATGGGGATTTACGTCTTCAACTGGGACATGCTGCGCGACCTGCTGATCACCGATGCCGATGACCCCAATTCCAGCCATGATTTCGGCAATGACATCATCCCGCAGATCGTGAAGAACGGCAAAGCGGTGGCGCATAAATTCGCCGACAGCTGTGTGACCAGCGGGCTGGAGGAAGAACCCTACTGGCGCGATGTGGGCACGATCGATGCGTTCTGGCAGGCGAATATCGACCTGACGGATTTCGTGCCGAAGCTGGATCTGTACGACAATGCCTGGCCGATCTGGACCTATGCCGAAATCGTGCCGCCCGCCAAGTTTATCCACAACGACGGCAAGCGGCGGGGGTCGGCGGTCAGCTCGCTGGTGTCGGGCGATTGCATCGTGTCGGGGTCAGAGGTCAGCAACAGCCTGCTGTTCACCGGCTGCCGGACCCATTCCTATGCCAATCTGGAATATGTGGTGGCCCTGCCGCAGGTGATCGTCAATCGCAAGGCCGAGCTGAAGAACTGCGTGATCGACCGCGGCGTGATCATCCCCGAGGGTCTGGTGGTGGGAAAAGACCCCGAGATGGACGAAAAGTGGTTCCGCCGGACGGAAAGCGGTATCGTGTTGATTACGCAAGATATGCTGGACGTGAGGGCGCGGGC
>JAZKGQ010000003.1:0-193561 GCA_040385825.1 Pseudomonadota bacterium
GCAGGTTGTTCATCAGCATCCGCATCGGGGCCTCGGTCAGCCAGCTTTTGGCGGTAATCGTGGTGCCGGTGGCGGGAAAGATGTCGCGGGTGTTGTGGCGGGTCATTTGGGCCTCACAAGGTGGGAAGGGACAGGCCGCAGGCTGTGGTCAGCGCGGCATCGGCAATCAGGGTGCTGGCGGCGGCCATGTCGGGGGCCATGAAACGGTCGGCCTCAAGCGCGGCCACATCGGTGCGGAACCGCGCAATGGCCTGCTGCAACGGCGGCGATGTTTGCAAGGGCGCGCGAAACTCCACCCCCTGGGCCGCGCACATCGCCTCGACCCCCAGAATGACGTTCAGGTTGGCGACCATCGGCGACAGGCGGCGTGCGCCGTGCGCCGCCATGCTGACGTGATCTTCCTGATTGGCCGAAGTGGGGGTGCTGTCGATCACGGTCGCATGGGCCAGATGCTTGTTTTCGCTCATCAGGGCGGCGGTCGTCACCTCGGCGATCATCATGCCGGAATTCAGGCCGGGTTTGGGCGTCAGGAACGCCGGCAGATCGAAGGACAGCACCGGATCGACCATCAGCGCCACGCGCCGCTGTGCGATCGCCCCGATTTCCGAAATCGCCAGCGCGATCATGTCTGCCGCAAAACCAACGGGTTCCGCGTGGAAGTTGCCCCCCGAAACGATCTGCCCATCAGCCAGGATCAGCGGGTTGTCGGTGGCGGCATTGGACTCCACCTCCAGCGTGGCGGCGGCCATGCGCAGCACATCCATCGCGGCCCCTGTGACCTGCGGCTGGCAGCGGATGCAATAGGGATCCTGCACGCGGGTATCCCCGACCCGGTGGCTTTCGCGGATTTCCGACCCATCTAGCAGGGCGCGCATGGTGGCCGCAGCCTCGATCTGCCCGGCATGACCGCGCAGGGCGTGGATCTGGGGGTGCAGGGGGGCGGTGGAGCCCATGATCGCATCGGTGGACAGCGCCGAAGTCACCAGCGCGGCTTGTGCGCCGCGCCAGGCCCCCCACAGGCCAACCAGCGCGTAAGCCGTTGAAAACTGAGTGCCATTGATCAGCGCCAGACCTTCCTTCGGCCCCAGAGTCACCGGGGCCAGACCCGCCAGCCGCAATGCCTCGGCCGAGGGCATCACCCGGCCCTGAAAATCCGCGTGGCCTTCGCCGATCATGGTGGCGGCCATATGGGCCAGCGGGGCCAGATCGCCAGAGGCCCCGACCGACCCCTGCGCCGGGATCACCGGCGTCACGCCATGGGCCAGCATCGCCTCGATCTGCGCAACGATGGCCCACCGCACCCCCGACGCCCCGCGCCCGAGGCTGAGCAGTTTCAGCGCCATCATCAGCCGCGCAACCCCGCGCGGCATCGGATCGCCCACACCGCAGCAATGCGACAGGATCAGGTTTCTTTGAAGCGTATCCGTGTCTTGCGCAGCGATCTTGAGGCTGGCCAGCTTGCCAAATCCGGTGTTCACGCCATACACCGGCACCGCCCCGGCTGCGGCCCTTGCGATGACGGCGGCGGCAGCCTCGACCGGGGCGCGGGCGCTGTCGGGCAGGCGGGCCGGGGATTCAAGGCGATACAGGCGTTCCAGTTGCGCCAGGGTGGTCTGGCCGGGGATCAGGATTTCAGGCGTCAAGGCGGCCTCCGAAAATGCGGGTGTGCAGGGCGGTGGCCCCGATGCGATAGGACAGTTCTGCCGGGTGCTGCGCGTGCCACAGGCACAGATCGGCGCGCAGGCCGGGGGCAATGGTGCCCCGGTCGGACAGACCAAGGGCGCGGGCGGCATGGGCGGTGGTGCCAAGCAGCGCTTCTTCCGGCGTCATGCGGAACAGGGTGCAGGCCATGTTCATCGCCAGCGGCAGCGAGGTCATCGGCGACGAGCCGGGGTTGCAGTCGGTGGCGACAGCCATCGGCACGCCTGCGGCACGCAGGGCGGCGATCGGGGGCATCTGCGTTTCGCGCAAGGTGTAGAATGCACCGGGCAGGATCACCGCAACAGTGCCGGCCGTGGCCATGGCGGCGATGCCATCCGCCCCCAGATATTCCAGATGATCGGCAGACAGCGCGCCATGGCGGGCGGCAAGCGCAGCCCCGCCCAGGTCCGACAACTGTTCGGCATGCAGCTTGACCGGCAGGCCAAGCCCTTGGGCCACATCGAAAATCCGGGCCACCTGTGCAGGCGAAAAGGCGATGCCTTCGCAGAACGCATCGACCGCATCGACCAGCCCTTCGGCATGGGCGGCGTGCAGCGAGGGGATCACCACCTCGTCCAGATAGGCGTCGCTGCGGCCTGCATATTCGGGTGGGGTGGCGTGGGCGGCGAGGTGCGTCGTGGTGATGCCGACCGGCCGCGCCGCACCAATCGCACGGGCGGCGCGCAGCATCTTGGCCTCATCCGCCAGCGTCAGGCCGTAGCCGGATTTCACCTCCAGCGTCGTTGTTCCGGTCGCCAGCATCTGGTCGACGCGCGGCAGCGAAGCGGCCAGCAGATCGGCCTCGGATGCCGCGCGGGTGGCGCTGACGGTGGACAGGATACCCCCCCCGGCGCGCGCGACCTGCGCGTAACTGGCCCCGTTCAGCCGCATTTCAAACTCGGCCGCCCGGTTGCCGCCGAACACCACATGGCTGTGGCAGTCGATCAGGCCGGGGGTCAGCAGCCGGCCCTGGCAATCGGTCGCCGACAGGGCGCGGTGGTCCGCCGGCAGGTCTGCCATCGCGCCGACCCACAGGATCCGCGCGCCATCCAGCACCACGGCGCCATCCGAGATCAGGCCATAGCCCGAGGTCATGGTCGCAATCGTGGCATGGGTCAGAAGAATCGCCATCGGGCTTGCCTTATGTCTTGGAGTAGGGCTAATATGTCTGCACATATTGCATCCGTCAAGCGAGGTTTGCCAATGACCATCCTTCATGCCAGAACCGCGCTGTTGCCCGATGGCTGGGCGCAGGATGTGCGCATCACAGTGACGGAGGGGCGGATCGCCGGGGTGCAGGTGGGGGTGCCGGGGGCCGACATCGGCTGTGTGCTGGCGGCCCCGGTGAACCTGCATTCGCATGCGTTTCAACGCGCCATGGCCGGAATGACCGAACGGCGCGGGCCGGGGACCGACAGTTTCTGGACCTGGCGCGATCTGATGTACCGCTTTCTGGACCATCTGACCCCTGACGACGTGCAGGCGATTGCGGCTTTCGTGATGATGGAAATGGCCGAGGCGGGCTATGCGGCGGTGGCGGAGTTTCACTATCTGCACCATCAACCGGGTGGCGCGGCCTATGCCGATCTGGCCGAAATGGCGGGGCGGGTTGCGGCGGCGGCGGACCAGACCGGGCTGGGGTTGACCCTGCTGCCGGTGCTGTATCAGCGCGGCGGCTGCGATGGCCGTGCCCTGGGGGCGGGGCAGTTGCGCTTTGGCAATGACATCAACCGCTTTGCCGATCTTTGGGCTGGGGCGGTGCGGGTTTGCAAGGGGCTGCCGGGTGATACGGTGGTGGGGGTCGCGCCGCATTCGCTGCGGGCGGTCAGTGCCCAAGGGTTGGCGGCCGTGCAGGCGCTTGCGCCCGCCGCCCCGGTTCACATTCATGTCGCCGAGCAAGTGGCTGAAGTTGCAGAGGTTCTGGCCCATACCGGCGCGCGGCCCGTGCAATGGCTGCTAGAGAATACAGATCTCTCGGACCGCTGGTGCCTGATCCATGCGACGCAGATGGACCCCTGGGAAACCGAAGCCATGGCGCGGTCGGGGGCGGTGGCGGGGCTGTGCCCGATCACCGAGGCCAATCTGGGCGACGGCATCTTTGACGGCGTGCGGTTTCTGGCGACGGGCGGGCAGTTCGGGGTGGGGTCCGACAGCAACGTGCGCATCACCCTGACCGAGGAATTGCGGCTGCTGGAATATTCGCAGCGTTTGTACGGGCGCGGGCGGGCGATGCTGGCCAGCCCGGAAAAGTCAACCGGGCGCGTGCTTTACGAGGGGAACCTCATAGGCAGCGCGAAGGCCGCAGGGCGCAGTTCGGGAGCGATCCGGGTCGGGGCCTGCGCTGATCTGCTGGCGCTGGACATGGGGGCGGTGGACCTTGAGGGGCGGCAGGGTGATGACATTCTGGATGCGCTGATCTTTGCGGGCGATGACCGGATGGTGACTGACCTGTGGTCGGCGGGGCGGCATGTCGTGACGGGGGGACGGCATGTCGCGCGCGGGGCCATCGAGGCCGCCTATCGGCGCTGCATGGCAAAGCTGCGGGCGCGGCTGTGATCTTGCAGGGATGGGAGGCCATCCGCGCCGAGGTGCTGCGCCGCATCCGGGTGCGCGACTGGCCGCCGGGGGCATTGATCCCCGCCGAGGAGGCGCTGGCGGTGGAATTTGGCTGCGCACGGGCAACGGTCAACCGCGCCCTGCGCGATCTGGCCGTGGCCGGAGTGCTGGAACGCCGCCGCCGGGCGGGCACGCGGGTCGCGGCCCTGCCGATCCGCAAGGCGACGCTGGACATTCCGGTGATCCGGCAAGAGGTCGAGGCGCGGGGGCAGGCGCACAGCCACCGCGTCTTGCTGCGCGAAGACCGGGTGCCGCCGGTGCCGGTGGCCTCGCGGCTTGGCCTGCCGGGGGGGGCGCGGCTGGTCTATCTGGAGACGCTGCATCTGGGCGACGGGCGGCCCTTCGTGTTTGAAACCCGCTGGCTGAACCCGGCGGCAATCGCGGTGCCCTTGCCGGATTTCGTGGGGATGTCGGCCAATGAATGGCTGGTTGCGCATGTGGCCTATGTCTCGGGCGACATTGCCTTTTCGGCGGAAGGAGCAGGTGGGCGCGAGGCCGCGGTTCTGGGGGTTGCACAGGGCACGGCACTGTTCATCACCGAACGCACCACCTGGGACAGCGTGGCCCCGATCACGCTGGTACGGCTGGCGCATGGTCCGGGCTACCGGGTGCAGACGCTGGTATAGGGCTGCGCCCGGAAAACCGCCGCCCCACCAGACGCACCAGACGGCGGTGGGTTTTCGAGATCCGGTGGCGCAGGTGCATGGCGGCATAGATCGGCTGGCCGATGTCGGGCACATCGGCGACGCGCTGAAACCGGCCGCTGGCCACCATGGCCTCGGCGGTTTCCACCAGCACGAACCCGGTGCCGCCCATGGCCTGCAACAACGAAACCACAGTGGCCGATTGCCCGACCGACAGCGGCGTGCCGGTGAGTTCGGGCAGCAACTGACGATGCGCATGTGCGAAGGCCGGCGAGAAATGGGTGACGATGCAGGTGGCCGGATCGATCTGCGCGCGACCGGCGGCGTCCGACGAGATCAGCCGATAGCTCACCTCGCCCACCGACTGGAAATAGAGGTCGGGATGCGGTTTGGGGGTGAACAGCAGGGCAAAGTCCTGCGCCCCCGACACCAGATCGGCGCACATCTGGGTGCTGTAATCGGGTTCGATGTAAAACCCCATCTGCGGAAAGGCACGGCGGAACTCGGCCACCAGCTCGCCGATATGGGCGGCGGCCAGATCGTTCTGGATGCCAAGGCGCAGGGTCGCGGACTCGGTTGCCGGGGCCACGGCATGGCGGGCCTCGTTCCATTCCTGCCGCAGCAGGCGGGCGTGGGGTTCAAAGCGCAGCCCTTCGGTCGACAGTTCGGTGCCTGCGCGCGACCGCACGAACAGGCGCGCGCCGATGGCTTCTTCCAGCGCGACGACGCGGGCAGAGACGGTGGATTGAGTGACACCCAGCCGGTCGGCGCTGCGGTTGAAGCTGCGGGTTTCGACAAGGTCGAGGAACGTGTCGAGAAGGTCGATCTGCATGGGGCCTCCTGATCGGGTTTGCCGATCAATAGCGCGGGGGAAGGGTGATTGTAAGATGGGGGGTGGCGGGGGATAGTCTTTTGTAATCTGCGCCTGGGACTACGGCAGGAGCCTCCGGCAAACTCGAATGAAGGCATTCGAGTATGGATATTTAAGAACAGATGATGGGGGCGGGAGTGGCAGAGTTTCCAACGCAGGCGCGGGTGGTGATCATTGGCGGCGGGGCTGTCGGGGTTTCCGCGCTGTACCATCTGGGAAAGGCTGGGTGGGCGGATTGTCTGCTGCTGGAAAAGAACGAGCTGACGGCGGGATCGACCTGGCATGCGGCGGGGAATGTGCCGACGTTCAGTGCAAGCTGGTCGGTGATGAATATGCAGCGCTATTCGGCGGACCTGTACCGGGGTCTGGGGGCGGCGGTCGACTATCCGATGAATTACCATATCACGGGGTCGGTGCGGCTGGCGCATTCGGCGTCACGGATGCAGGAATTTCAGCGGGTTGTGGGGATGGGCCGCTATCAGGGGATGGACCTTGATATTCTGGGCGCGGATGAACTGCGCGGGCGCTATCCGTTTGTCGAGACGCATGGGCTGGCGGGGGCCTTGTATGACCCCAACGATGGCGACATCGACCCGGCGCAGTTGACGCAGGCTCTGGCGAAGGGCGCGCGCGCCCATGGCTGCCGGATCGAGCGGTTCTGCCCGGTGACTGCCGTGCGGCGCGAGGGCGACGAATGGGTCGTGGTGACGCCGAAGGGCGAGGTGCGCTGCGAGTATGTGGTGAACGCGGCGGGCTATTATGCGCGCGAAGTGGCGGCGATGTTTGGCCGTGATCTGCCGATGATGGTGATGAGCCATCAGTACATGCTGTTCGACGCGATCCCCGAAGTGGAGGCCTATAGCCGGGAAACCGGGGGCAAGCTGCCGCTGCTGCGCGATGTGGACAGCAGTTACTACCTGCGGCAGGAAAAGATGGGCTTCAACCTTGGCCCCTATGAGCGCAACTGCAAGGCGCATTGGGTGGCGGCGGATGATCCGTTCCCCAAGGATTTCAGCTTCCAACTGTTCCCCGACGATCTGGAGCGGCTGGAGTGGTACATCGGCGACGCGATGGCGCGGGTGCCGTTGCTGGAAAAGGCCAGCCTGACACGCGTGATCAACGGGCCGATCCCCTATACCCCCGATGGCAACCCCTTGATCGGGCCGATGCCGGGGGTGCCGAACGCGTTCGAGGCCTGCGTGTTCACCTTTGGCATCTGTCAGGCCGGGGGCGCGGGCCGCGTGCTGGCGGAATGGATCACCGAAGGGGCGACGGAATGGGACATGTGGTCCTGCGACCCGCGCCGCTTTACCGGGTTCGAGGACCCAGACTATTGCGTCGCCAAGGGGATGGAGGTGTACGGGCATGAATATGCCATGCACTTCCCGCATCATGGCTGGCCTGCGGGGCGGGGCAGGAAACTGTCGCCGTTGCACGGGCGGACCGCTGCTTTGGGTGCGCAGTTCGGGGCCTATAACGGGTGGGAGCGGCCGAACTGGTATGCGCGCACCGAGGATGATGTCAGCGAGGCGGCGCAGCGGACATGGGACCGCGCGGGGCCTTGGTTTGCCGCCGTGCGCGATGAATGCCTTGCGGTGCGCGACCATGTGGGGGTGCTGGACCTGCCCGGATTCTCGCGGTTCGAGGTCGAGGGCGCAGGCTGTGCCGACTGGCTGGCCGGGCGGATCGCCGGCGGCTTGCCGAAGATCGGGCGGATGGGGCTGGCCTATTTCCCCGACGACCGGGGCCGGATCGTGACGGAAATGTCGGTGGTGCGGCGCGAAGACGACGCGTTCACCCTGATCACCGCTGCGGTGGCGCAGGTGCATGACCGGGAATGGCTGTTGCGGGGGATGCCGGAGGGCGTGGTGTTGCGCGACCGGACCGAGGATTTCACCTGCCTCATCGTGACGGGGCCTGCCTCGCGGGTGCTGCTGGCGGGGCTGACAGAGGCGGATCTTTTCGCGCCGTGGTTAAGCGTGCAGGCGGCGGTGGTGGCGGGGCAGGACTGTGCCCTGTTCCGCGTCAGCTTTGCGGGCGAATTGGGGTGGGAGATCCACGCGACGCCTGAGCGGATGCCTGCGATCCATGATGCGGTGCTGGCTGCGGGCGCGCGGCCGTTTGGCATGTTCGCGCTGAATTCGCTGCGGATCGAAAAAGGGTATCGGGCGTGGAAGGGCGATCTTTCGACCGATTATTCATTGCTGGAAGGGGGGCTGGACCGGTTCATCCGATTCGACAAGCCGCAGGATTTTCCCGGCAAGGCTTCGCTGCTGGCGCAGAAACAGGCGGGGGTGGCGCGGCGGTTCTGTACGCTGGTGGTCGATGCGGGGGAATGCGACCCGCCTTACATGTCCACCATCTGGCACGGTGGCGTGGTGGTGGGGGAAACCACCAGCGGCTATTTCGGGCACCGGGTGGGGGCCTGTATTGCGCTTGGCATGTTGCGGGTTGACCTGAACGTGCCGGGGACGGTGGTGGAGGTCGAGGTGTTCGGGCAGCGCTACCGGGCGGTGGTGCAGGCGGATGCGCCGCTGTGGGATGCAAAGAACGAGCGTATTCGCGCGTGACGAGCGGCGGAGCGGGGCCAGCCCCGCACCCCGAGATATTTATGAACAGATGATGGGCAAGGTGATGGCGGAAGTTCCGAAACACGCGCGGGCGGTGGTGATTGGCGGGGGGGTGTCGGGCTGTTCAGTGGCCTATCATCTGGCAAAGGCCGGCTGGACCGATGTGGTGCTTTTGGAGCGGCAAAAGCTGACGAGCGGGACGACCTGGCACGCGGCGGGGTTGATCGGGCAGTTGCGCGGGTCGGCCAACATGACGCGGTTGGCGAAGTATTCGGCGGATCTGTATGTGAAGCTGGAGGCGGAAACGGGCGTTGCGACGGGGATGCGGCAGGTTGGCAGCATCTCGGTCGCGCTGACCGAGGCGCGGCGGGAGGAGTTGCTGCGACAGGCGACGGTGGCGCGAATCTTTGACGTGGAGGTGCATGAGATCAGCCCGGCCGAGGTGAAGGCGGCCTATCCGCATCTGAACATCGACGGTGTGGTGGGGGCGGTGGCCTTGCCGCTGGACGGGCAATGCGACCCGGCGAATATCGCCATGGCGCTTGCCAAGGGTGCACGGATGCGGGGGGCGCAGATATTCGAGGGGGTGAAGGTGACTGCCGTGACACGCGCCTCGGGCCGGGTGACAGGGGTCGATTATGTGCAGGGTGGGGTGCCCGGCCATATTGCGGCGGATGTGGTGGTCAACTGCGGCGGCATGTGGGGGCGCGATCTGGCCGAGGCCAGCGGCGTGACCCTGCCGCTGCATGCCTGCGAGCATTTCTATCTGATCACCGAGCCTGTTCAGGGGCTTGGCCATATGCCCGTGCTGCGGGTGCCCGATGAATGCGCCTATTACAAATCGGACGCGGGCAAAATGATGATCGGCGCGTTCGAGCCGAAAGCCAAGCCCTGGGGAATGACGGGCTGGGGGCAGACGGGCATCCGCGAGGATTTCTGTTTTGACACGCTGCCCGAGGATTGGGACCATTTCCAGCCCATTCTGGAACACGCGATGCACCGGATGCCGCTGTTCCAGACGGCGGGGATTCATACGTTCTTCAACGGCCCGGAAAGTTTTACCCCCGATGATCGCTACTATCTGGGCGAGGCGCCGGAACTGGGGGGGTACTGGGTGGCCGCCGGCTATAACTCGGTCGGCATTGCGGGATCGGGCGGCGCGGGCATGGCGCTGGCGCATTGGATCACCGAAGGCGAGGCGCCGTTTGATCTGTGGGAAGTGGACATTCGCCGCGCGCAACCGTTTCAGCGCAACAGGGCTTACCTGAAAGACCGGGTGTCCGAGACGTTGGGGCTGCTTTATGCCGACCATTACCCCTACCGGCAGTTTGCCACCGCGCGGGGGGTGCGGCGCAGCCCTTTGCATGAGCATCTGAAGGCGCGGGGCGCTGTGTTTGGCGAGGCGGCGGGGTGGGAGCGGGCGAACTGGTTTGCCAATCCGGGGCAGGAACGGGAGTATCAGTATTCCTGGGGGCGGCAGAACTGGTTCGAGAATCAGAAGGCCGAGCATCTGGCGGTGCGCAACGGCTGCGGTCTGTTCGACATGACCTCATTCGGCAAGATCAGGGTGGAAGGGCGCGAGGCTTGCGCCTTTCTGAACCGGCTATGTGGCGCGCAAGTGGACGTGGCCGTGGGGCGGGTGGTCTACACCCAGATGCTGAACGCAGCTGGTGGCATCGAGAGCGATCTGACCGTGACGCGGCTGTCGGAAACGGCCTTCCTGCTGGTGGTGCCGGGGGCGACCTTGCAGCGCGATCTGGCCTGGCTGCGGCGGCATCTGGGAGAGGCGTTCGCGGTGATCACCGATGTAACGGCGGGCGAGGCGGTGCTGTGCGTGATGGGGCCGCGCGCGCGGGAGGTGCTGGCGCAGGTGTCGCCTGCCGACTTCAGCAATGCCGCACATCCCTTTGGCACCGCACGGGAAATCGAGATCGGCATGGGGCTGGCGCGGGCGCATCGGGTGACCTATGTGGGCGAATTGGGGTGGGAGCTTTATGTCAGCTCTGATCAGGCGGCGCATGTGTTCGAGGCGCTGATGCAGACCGACATCAGCCTGTGCGGGCTGCATACGCTGGACAGTTGCCGGATCGAGAAAGCCTACCGCCACTTCGGCCATGACATCACCGACGAGGATCATGTGCTGGAAGCGGGGCTTGGCTTTGCGGTCAAGACGGGCAAGGGCGATTTCATTGGCCGCGACGCGGTGCTGCGCAAACGCGATGCCGGGCTGGCCCGAAGGATGGTACAGTTTCAACTGACCGACCCCGCGCCTTTGCTGTTCCACAACGAGGCGATCGTGCGCGATGGCCAGATCGTCGGGCCGGTCACCTCTGGCAACTATGGCCATCATCTGGGTGGGGCGATCGGTCTTGGCTATGTGCCTTGCGCCGGGCAGTCGGAGGCCGAGGTTCTGGCCTCGACCTATGAGATCGAGGTGGCGGGGGTGCGGCACAAGGCGATTGCCTCAGTCTCGCCGCTCTATGACCCTTCTTCTTCGCGGATCAAGGCCTAGATTTGCCAAAGACCTGGCAAAGGACGCTTGCAGATGGACAGTGAGAACATGACCCACCCCCCCGCCCCAGACCGGATCGACCGGGCCATTGCGGCCTATGTTCCCGGTCATGGGCTGGAAGGGCATTTCTATGCCGACCCTGCGATCTACCAGCGCGAGCTGGACCGGATCTTCCGCCGCCACTGGCATTGCATCGCGCATGAGGCCGTCGTGCCGGACCCGCATGATTTTGAGGTGTTTGCGATGGCGGGCGAACAGGTGATCCTGTCGCGCGACGCACAGGGCGGACTGCATGCCATGCTGAACCTGTGCCGCCACAAGGGGGCCGAGGTTTGCACCGTTCCGCGCGGCAATGCCCGCAGCTTTACCTGCCCTTATCACGCCTGGACCTATGGCAGCGACGGCGCGCTGAAATCGGCGCGGCTGATGCCGAAGGGGTTTGATCCCGCGGCGCATGGCTTACACAAGCTGCACCTGCGGGTGGTGGAAGGGCTGGTGTTCATCTGTTTCGCCAGCGATCCGCTGGATTTCACCGATGCCGCCGCGATGATCGCGGGCACCTGCGGGGTCTATGGCTGGGCCGGGGCCAGGGTCGCGCATCGGCGGACCTACCGGCTTGCGGCCAACTGGAAGCTGGCGGTCGAGAATTATGTTGAATGCTATCACTGTGGCCCGGCCCACCCGGAATATTCCGAGGTGCATGTGCTGGAAAAACCGATGGAGCAGATCGAGGCGCTGAATGCCGCGATGGTGGCGCGCACCTGTGCGCTTGGGCTTGACGTGATCGAGGCCAGCCCGTGGGAAACCTCGGATACCGGGCGCGAGGCGATCCGGTCCTTCCGCTATGCGCTGTATGACGGGATGAAATCGGCCAGCGTCGATGGCGGGCCGGTGGCGCCGCTGATGGGCAGGTTCCGCGATTTTGACGGCGGCGTCACCTCGCTGCATTTCGGCGGGCTGTCCTATATGGTGGCCTATCCGGACCACGGGGTGATCTACCGGTTCATTCCGCAGGGGGTGGATGCCTGCGATATGGAACTGGTCTGGCTGGTGGCGGGCGATGCGGTTGAAGGCGTCGACTACGATCTGGCCCGGCTGACATGGCTGTGGCAGGTCACGTCCGATCAGGACAAGGCGATCATCGAGACGACGGCGCGCGGGGTGCGGTCGCATTACTTTCGCCCCGGTCCGATCGCGCCGATGGAGGCGCAGTCGCAGCGCTATATCACATGGTATTTGGCGGAAATGGCGCGCCCCTGACGGGGCCACCTGCAACAACTGGGGGATGGGCGGATGGGCGATATCGGTGAGGTTTGCGAACCGGCGCGGGCAAGGCGGGCAGGCGGGCGGGCGAACCGGGTGGCGCTGCGGGCGGCCCCCTTGGCCGATGACGTGCGCCCGGTGCGGGGCGGCATGGCGGGGGGCCAATACAAGCCGCTGACCGATGCCGGGATTGCGCAGATTCATGCAGCAGCACTGGATGCGCTGGAGCAGATCGGGCTAAGCCAGGCGCCACCTTCGGGGGTCAAACTGCTGACCGAAGCCGGGGCCATTCAGGGCGATGACGGGCGGATCCGCTTTCCGCGCGCCTTGGTGGAAGACATGCTGGCGGTGGCTGCGCGGGGCATCACGCTGCATGCCCGCGACCCCAAGTTTGACCTGCATCTGACCGGCAATAATGTGCATTTCGGCACAGCCGGGGCGGCGGTGCATATTGTCGATCCGGTGACGCTGGATTACCGCGAAAGCACGGCGCAGGATCTGTACGATGCGGCGCGGCTGGTGGAAAATCTGGACAACATCCATTTCTACCAACGCACCATGGTTTGCCGCGATGTGGTGGACAATCAGGATATGGACCTGAACACCCTGTACGGCTGCCTTGCGGGCACGCGCAAACATGTGGGCACATCGTTCAGCGACCCTTCGCATGTGGCGGCCTGTTTCGACATGATCTACACCGTGGCGGGGGGCGAGGACAAATGGCGGGAGCGGCCCTTTGTCAGCAATTCCAACTGCTTCGTCGTGCCGCCCATGAAGTTCGCCGAGGAATCCTGCATCACGATGGAGGATTGCATCCGGCGCGGCATGCCGATGCTGTTGTTGTCTGCGGGGCAGGCGGGGGCGACGGCACCGGCGCCGATTGCGCTGACCATCGTGCAGGCGATGGCGGAATGCCTCGCAGGCGTGGTCTATGCCAATGCGATCAAGAAGGGCGCGCCCTGTATCTTTGGCACCTGGCCCTTTGTCAGCGATCTGCGCACCGGCGCGATGAGCGGGGGTAGTGCAGAACAGGCGCTGCTGACGGCGGGCTGTGCGCAGATGCACCATTTCTACGATCTGCCGGGGGGGGCTGCGAGCGGCATTTCCGACAGCAAACTGCCCGACATGCAGGCGGGATGGGAGCAGGGGATTACCAACTCGCTGGCGGGCCTCGCGGGGTTGAACATGTGCTACGAGGCGGTGGGGATGCACGCCTCGCTGCTTGGGTTCTGCCTCGAATCGCTGGTGCTGGGCGATGATCTTCTGGGGCAGGCGATGCGGCTGGTACGGGGCATTGACGTGACGCCCGACAGCACCAGCATCGAGGCGATGAAGCAGGTCTGTCTGGGCGGGCCGGGGCATTACCTTGGGTCGGACCAGACGCTGAAGCTGATGCAGACCGAATACATCTATCCGTCCACCGCCAACCGGATGTCGCCCAAGGAATGGAACGAGGCGGGCAAGCCGCTGCTGCTTGACGCGGCCATCGCGCGCAAGAATAGTATCCTCGCAAAGGCCGGATGCGTGATTGATCCGCAGATCGATGCCGCCATCCGCGCCAAATACAACATCCATTTCAAGTGAGGTCGCCATGATCCCCGCCAACATGCTGAAATTCTACATCAACGGGGCCTGGGTCGAGCCTGCCTCGCAAACCCGCATGGGGGTGGAAAACCCCGCAACCGAGGAGATTGTGGCCGAGGTCGCGCTTGGCAATCAGGCCGATATTGATGCGGCCATCGCCGCGGCCCGTGCGGCGTTTGACGTCTGGACCGTGCGGCCGGTGGGCGAACGCATCGCCATCGTGAAGCGGATCCTGGAGGTGTACAATGCCCGCGCCGAGGAATTTGCCCAAGTGATGTCGACTGAGATGGGCGCGCCGATCACCTGGGCGCGCGAGGCGCAGTTCTGGGCGGGGCAGGTGCATATCGAGGCCACCATCAAGGCCGCCGAGGAGATGGTCTGGGAATACAACCGCGGCACCACAAGGATTGTGTACGAGGGCATCGGGGTGTGCGCGCTGATCACGCCGTGGAACTGGCCGATGAACCAGATCGCCTGCAAGGTTGCCCCGGCGCTGGTGGCGGGCTGTACCATGGTGCTGAAACCATCGGAAATCGCCCCGCTGTCGGGCGTCTTGTTCGCGCAGGTCTGCCATGAGGCCGGCGTGCCGGCAGGCGTGTTCAACATGGTGAACGGCACCGGCCCCGAGGTTGGCGCGCGCATGTCGTCGCACCCCGAGGTGGATATGGTCAGCTTTACCGGATCGACGCGGGCAGGGACGGCGGTGGCGGCGGCAGCGGCCCCGACGGTGAAACGGGTGGCGCAGGAACTGGGCGGCAAGTCGGCCAACATCATCCTGCCGACCGCCGACATTGCAGCGGCGGTGAAGGCGGGGGTCGAGGGCTGCTTTGGCAACACCGGGCAATCCTGCGACGCGCCGACCCGGATGTTCGTGCCACGCGCATCCCACGATCTGGCGCTGGTGGCGGCGCGCGAGGCGGCAGAGGCGGTGGTGGTGGGCGACCCGCGGGACGAGGCGACCACGATGGGGCCTTTGGTCAGCAAGCTGCAATTCGACAAGGTGCAGGGTCTGATCGCCAAGGGCATCGAGGAAGGCGCCACGCTGGTTTCGGGCGGTCTGGGACGGCCTGTGGGGGTGAACCGGGGCTGGTTCGTGCGGCCCACCATCTTTGGCGGCGTGACCGATGACATGACCATTGCGCGCGAGGAAATCTTTGGCCCGGTGCTGTCGATCCTGCCCTATGACAGTATCGATCAGGCGGTCGCCTCGGCCAATGACAGCCCTTACGGCCTTGCCGCCTATATCGCGGGTCCGGTGGAGGATGCCAAACCCGTGGCGCGGCGGTTGCGGGCCGGGACGGTGAACCTGAACTATCCGGCCTGGGATACGTCCGCACCCTTTGGCGGCTATAAACAGTCGGGCAACGGGCGCGAATATGCCGATTGGGGCATCCACGACTTCTGCGAGGTCAAGGGCATTGTGGGGTACGGCGCGTGATCTATGGCTATATCGGCTTGGGCAATCTGGGCGGGCATCTGGCGGCCAGCCTGATCCGGGCGGGGTTTTCCGTGGTGGTCCATGACCGCGATCCGGCCTTGGCAGAACGGCACCGGGCCATGGGGGCCACAGTGGCGGGGTCGGTGGCGGAACTGGCAGCTTCGGTCGATCATGTGATCACCTGCCTGCCGTCGCCTGCGGTATCCGAGGCGGTGCTGGCCGAGGTGCTGACGGAACTGAAGCCGGGGGCGACCTGGATCGAGAACTCCACCCTTGGCCGGGATGACATCATCCGGTTGGGCGGGCTGGCGGAACAGGCCGGGGTGCAACTGCTGGAGGCTCCGGTGACGGGGGGCGTGCATCTGGCGGCGCGGGGCGAGATTACCGTGCTGGTCGGCGGCGATGCCGTGCTGTTCGCGCAGCACCGCCCGGTGCTGGAGGCGATGGGCAACCGGATTTTCCACATGGGACCAGTGGGATCGGCGGCGGTGATCAAGGTGATCACCAACATGCTGGCCTTCATTCATCTGGTGGCGGATGGCGAGGCGCTGATGCTGGCCAAGCGCGGGGGATTGGATCTGAAAACCGCGTGGGAGGCGATTGCGGCCTCGTCGGGGTCGAGTTTCGTGCATGAAACCGAGGGGCAGTTGATCCTGAACGGGTCCTATGACATTGCGTTTTCGATGGATCTGGCCCTGAAGGATCTGGGCTTTGCCATGGGCTTCGGGCGCGAATTTGGCGTGCCGCTGGATCTGGCGGGGGTCACGGCGCAGACGTTCCTGAAAGGGAAAGCGGCTTATGGCGGGGCGGCGCAATCGACGCAGATCGTCAAGCTGCTGGAAGATGTGCTGGGCACCGATCTGCGGGCGGACGGGTTTCCTTCACGGTTGGAATAAGAGAGGGGGGTTTCACACCCCCCCCTCGCCCCGGCGAAGGCCGGGGCTCACCCCCCCGTAGGATATTTGCGCACAGAGGATGCAAATTTTAGATGAATTGTAAGGGTTTGTGATGGATCGAGAGATGGCGGAACGCGTGGCGCAGGCGTTGCACCACCGCAGCGGCGGGCTGGCGAAGGGCGATCCGGTGTCGGTGCCGATCGTCACGGCGGCGACGTTCCATCTGCCCGAGGTGGCCGGCGCGCGGCATATCTATGGCCGCAACGGTCAGCCGACCTGGGACGCGCTGGAGGCGCAACTGGCGATACTGGAGGCGGCGGAATGTGTGTCGTTTCCATCGGGCATGGCGGCGATTTCGGCCGCGCTGTTTGCCACGTTGAAGGCGGGGGCGCGGCTGATCGTGCCGTCGGACGGGTATTATGTGACGCGGGTGCTCTCGGAGGGGTTTCTGGCACCCTTCGGGGTGGAGGTGGTGCAGATCCCGACGCTGGAGTTTGCCAGTGCCGATTTCACCGGGGCGGCAGTGGTCTATATTGAAACGCCGTCGAACCCTGGTCTGGATGTCATTGATATTGCAGATGTCGTGGCGCGCGCCCATGCGGCGGGGGCGCTGGTGATTGCCGACAATACGACGATGACGCCGCTGTTGCAGCGCCCGTTGGATATGGGGTGCGATCTGGTGGTGGCCGCCGATACCAAGGCCCCGGCGGGGCATTCGGACGTGCTGTTTGGTCATGTGGCGGGGCGGGATGCCGGGCTGATGGGCCGCGTGCGCGACTGGCGGCGGCTTGGCGGGGCGGTGCCGGGGGCGTTCGAGGCGTTTCTGGTGCATCGCGGCATCGAGACGCTGGAAGTGCGGCTGGAGCGGATGTGTGCGTCCGCGCAAGTGATTGCGGAACGGCTGGCGGCGGATGCACGGGTCAGGGCGGTGCGGTTTCCGGGCCTGCCGGGGGATGCGTCTTATGCGATCTCAAGGCGGCAGATGGCGGGGTTCGGGTTTCTGATCGGGTTCGAGATGGCGTCGGCCGAGGCCGCAGAGGCGTTTCTGGCGGCCTGCCCGCTGATCGTGCAAAGCACCAGTTTTGGCGGCACCCATTCCTCGGGCGAGCGGCGGGCACGGTGGGGCGACCCGGTGGCGGGTGGGTTCATCCGCCTGTCGGTGGGGCTGGAGCCGGTCGAGGTGCTGTGGGCGGCGATGGACGCAGCGTTGTAGCGCGAGGTGCCCCCCGCCCCCGGCCCCTCCCCACGGGGGGGAGGCGAGGCGGCAGGTTACAGGCTGTCGAGAATGCGGGTGGCCTCATGGCGCGGGTCGGCCAGTTTGCTGCGGTCCTCACCGGGGTAAAACCGCGCGCGGGTGGCGGTGGGCATCGGGGCCGGGGTGGCGATCACCACGCGGGGGCCGATCTTGGCGGATTCCGCCTGCCAGTTGCGGGCAAGGGTGATTTGCGCGGCTTTGGTGGCGCCATAGGCTGCGGCGAATTTCCGGGCCGTTGCGGGGTCGTCCAGGAACAGCGCAGTCCCGCTGTGGGCGCGCAGCAGCGGTTCGACCAGTGTGATCAGGTCGGCACTGGCGCGCAGGTTGGTGGCGATGGATTTGTCGAGGTCTTTCAGATCAACCGACCCTGCCGGGGCCAGCGAGGTCGCGTGAATGGCCGTATGCGCCCAGAGGCCAAGCCCACCCCAACGGTCGTGCAGGCTGCGGCACAGATGGCGCATCGCATCGCCATTGGTCACGTCCATCGGGGCCAGGGTCAGGCTGCCGGCCCCCGGAAGTTTGGCGGATTTCACGCGGTCATCGAGGTCTTCCAGACCCCCCACCGTGCGGGCGACCGCCACCACATGCCAGCCCCTCAGCGCCAGTTGTTCGGCCAGGGCCGCACCAAGGCCGCGCGAGGCACCTGTCACGAGGGCGATTTTTGCGGCCATGTCTTGTCCTTCCGGGGCGGATCTGGCCCGATGTCGGAGCCTCCGGCGGGGATATTTTAGCCAATGTGAAATGGCAAGAGCGGCTCAGGGTTTGGTGTAGCCAAGGCTGAGTTCTGCCTGGCGCAGGGTCAGGATTTGCTGGATCAGGCAGGCGGGCAACGGGCGTTCGGGGGTGAACAGCACGCCGGATCTGGAGGTCTTGAAGGGGGTGCCGTCGATGCGGGGGATGACCGAACCCGAATGGGGGTACAGGCCCAGATTGTGTTTGAAGGCGGCGTAGCCCATGACCATCCTGCCCTTCGGCCCCGGCTGGCGCAGGCCGAGCATGGCGTAGCTGAGGCATTCGACATGGTCGGGCAGCAGGTGGCGGAGGGTGTCGCGCAGGGCTTGCAGGGCTTGGCGCTGGTCGGCGGGCAGGGCGGCAAGGTAGGCGTCAACCTGCGCCGCCCCCGCTGTCACTGGGCGGCCTTCATCTCGAACCCTTCTTCGATCTTGTCCGAAGGGGCCACCGGGTATTCGCCGGAAAAGCAGGCGTCGCAATATTGCGGTTGGGCGGCATTGCGCCCGCCAGCCTCGCCCGCCGCGCGGTAGAGGCCATCAAGCGAGATGAATTTCAGGGAATTGACCCCGATCCAGTCGCGCATTTCATCTTCGGACATGGTGGCGGCGAGCAGTTTGGAGCGTTCGGGCGTGTCGACGCCGTAAAAGCAGGGCCAGGCGGTCGGCGGCGAGGCGATGCGGAAGTGCACCTCGGCGGCGCCCGCCTCGAGGATCATGTCCTTGATCTTGCGGCTGGTGGTGCCGCGCACGACGGAATCGTCCACGAGGATCACCCGCTTGCCCTTGATCAGCGCGCGGTTGACGTTCAGCTTGAGCCGCACGCCCATGTTGCGGATGGATTCCGATGGTTCGATGAAGGTCCGGCCCATGTACTGGTTGCGGATGATCCCCATGGCATAGGGAATGCCGCTTTCCTGGCTGTAGCCGATGGCGGCAGGTGTGCCGGAATCGGGCACGGGGCAAACGAGGTCGGCCTCGACCGGGGCCTCGCGCGCCAGTTCCACGCCGATCTGGCGGCGGGTTTCATAGACCGAGCGGCCGCCGATGATGCTGTCGGGGCGGCTGAAATAGACGTTCTCGAAGATGCAGAACCGCGATTTGGCCGGGGTGAAGGGGCGCGAGGACTCGACCTTGTTGCCCTCGATCACCACCATTTCGCCGGGTTCGATCTCGCGCACGAATTCGGCGCCGATGATGTCGAGGCCACAGGTTTCGGACGACAGCGCCCAGCCATGGTCGGAAATGCGGCCCAGCACCAGCGGGCGCACGCCCAGAGGGTCACGCACGCCGATCAGTTTGGTGCGGGTCATCGCCACGATGGAAAACGCGCCTTCGACCCGGCGCAGGGCATCCTTGATGCGTTCGGCCAGCGTCTTCTGGATAGACCGCGCCATCAGGTGGATGATGCATTCGCTGTCGGACGAGGACTGGAAGATGCTGCCGCGTTCGATCAGTTCACGCCGCAGGGCCACGGCGTTGGTGATGTTGCCGTTATGGGCAATCGCACAGCCGCCCATCGAGAATTCGCCAAAGAACGGCTGCACATCGCGGATGGCCGTCGCCCCCTTGGACCCGGCGGTGGAATAGCGCACATGCCCGATGGCCAGTTGGCCGGGCAGGGTGTCCATCACATCGGCCTTGGTGAAATTGTCGCGGACATAGCCGAAGCGGCGGGCCGAGTTGAAGCCGTGGTCAGGGTGATAGCAGACGATCCCCCCGGCTTCCTGACCGCGATGTTGCAGCGCGTGCAGGCCGAGGGCCACGAAATTCGACGCATCGGCCACGCCGACGGTGCCGAAAATTCCGCACTCCTCTTTCAGTTTGTCATCATCGAAAGGGTGGGAAAGGAAAGGGCGCATGGGCACTCCGAATCCGGGCAAGGGGGGCTGGCCCCCATTTAGGCCAACGTTACGCCAGTGTCACGCACCGAATGCCGCGCTGCGGCGCGGCGTCAACCGAGGCCTCAGTTGACGGGGGCGGGCGCTGCTTCGGCAGGAACCGGGGTGGCAGGGGCCGGGGTGGCGGGGGCGGCGCAGATATTGGTCAGTTCATTGTAGCGCGCCACGATCCAGCCGGGGGCGTCGGTCGGGATCTGCTGGTCGATATTGGCCTGAAACGATGCGAACACCTTGGCGGTGCGCGAATTGTCGATCATCGGCACCGCCTGATCGGCCACCGCGCGGTCATAGACGATGAAGGCCACCGCGATCAGCAGCACGCCGCGCACGACGCCGAACAGGAAGCCCAGGGCCTGATCGATGCCGCCAAGGGCCGACCGCTGCACCACCGACGAAAACAGCGGAGTGAACAGGGCGGCGATGATCAATCCGATGGCAAACACCACCGCAAAGGCGCCCACCACCGACAATTCGCAACTGTCGGCCAGAAAGGACCCGACGACCGGAATTTCCTTGACCAGAGGCTGGACCGATTCGGCGAAGACATAGGCCAGCACCGCAGCACCGATCCAGCCGGCAATCGCCATCGCCTCGCGCACCAGACCGCGCGAATAGGCCAGAATGGCCGACAGCAGGATGATGACCGCAGCGCCTGCGTCGATGATGGTGAAGCCGTCCATTCGTATTCTCCTTGCGGGGTCAACCTGCCCCGAACATCTCGCCGACAAAGGCCGTCAGATCAGGCATCTGCCGCAGCCGCAACCCGGTATCCGCCCCGAGCTTGGAGTGGCTGGGCACCGTGGCCTGCTGAAAACCAAGTTTCGAGGCCTCTTTCAACCTGTTTTCGGTCTGCCCCACCGGACGCAGCGCGCCAGACAGCGAAATCTCACCAAAAAGCACCATGTCTGGCGGAATTGCCACATCCTCGCGGGCCGACAGCAGCGCCCCTGCCACCGCCAGATCGGCGGCGGGGTCGTTGACGCGCATGCCGCCCGCCACGTTCAGGAACACGTCCAGCCCGGTGAAGGGGATGCCACAGCGAGCCTCCAGCACCGCCAGAATGGTCGACAGCCGCCCGCCATCCAGCCCCACGACCGTCCGGCGCGGGGTGCCAAGGGGGGAAGGCGCGACCAGCGCCTGAATCTCGGTCAGCACGGGGCGGGTGCCTTCGATGCCGGCAAAGACCGCAGACCCCGGCGCAGGCGTATCGCGCGACGACAGGAACAGCGCCGAGGGGTTGGTGACCTGTTGCAACCCGTTGCCGGTCATCTCGAACACGCCGATCTCATCCGCCGGGCCAAAGCGGTTCTTCACCGCGCGCAGGATGCGGAACTGGTGGCCGCGTTCGCCCTCGAAATAAAGCACGGTATCGACCATGTGTTCGACCACACGGGGGCCGGCAATCTGGCCGTCCTTGGTGACATGGCCCACAAGGATGATCGCCACACCCTTGCGCTTGGCAAAGGCGACCAGCTCATGCGCCGCCGCGCGCACCTGACTGACTGATCCGGGGGCGGCCTCGACCGAATCGAGCCACATGGTCTGGATGCTGTCGATGATTGCAAGGGCGGGGCGTTCGGTATCCAGCGTGGTCAGAATGTCGCGCAGGTTGGTTTCGGCGCCCAAGGCCACCGGGGCATCCGTCAGACCCAACCGCTGCGCCCGCATGCGGACCTGCGCGCTTGCCTCCTCGCCCGAGATGTAGAGCACCTTCAGCCCCATGCGGGCAAAGCTGGCGGCGGCTTGCAGCAGCAAGGTGGATTTGCCGATGCCGGGGTCGCCGCCGACCAGAATGGCCGATGCCTGCACCAGGCCGCCGCCCAACACCCGGTCCAGCTCGTCTATGCCGGACGAGGCACGCGGCGGCGGGGCTTCTTCGGTGGCAAGGTCGGTCAGCGGGATGGCGCGGCCGCGCGCGCCAAGCGATTTTGGGGCGGTGGACAGCGGGGCTTCTTCGATCAGGGTGTTCCAGGCACCACAGCCGTCACATTTGCCGATCCATTTGCGGTGGGCCGTGCCGCAGGCGGTGCAGGTGAAGGCGGGGGCTTTGCTCATGCGTCTTTCCTGCACCAGAATGGGGCGGGGCGGCAAGAGGGGCTGCGCTTACGTCACCTGTGCGGCCTTGGGCAGGCTGACCACATTGGCGTCGCGCAGATCGTCGACATCAACCAGATAGCCAAGGCTGGGCAGGATTTCCTTCAGATCGGCCTCCAGCCGGCGCAACTGGGTCTGGGCCATGCGTTCCTCGGCATCCACGTCCTGCGACCAGCGGCGCAACTCGTCACAGGTGCGGCGCGCGATGGCCAGACGGTCGGTCAGGCTGTGAACCTCTTCCTGCCGCTGTTTCAGGAATTCGCGCGCCCGCGCCACTTTGACATCAGAATAGGCGCGGGCCAGTTCGCGGGTTTCCAGGCTCATCTGGGCCGCCATCTGCAACAGTTCGGGTTCCAGATGGCCAAGGTCGGGGTGGTTGCGCAGATGGTCCATCCGGGCGCGCATGGCGTCAAATTCACCCGACAGGGCGAACACGCTGGCGCGGTCGGCGGCATGGGCCATGCGGTAGGCGCGGGCCACATCCTCCATCCCCATGGCGAAACTGCGGTGGCTGCGTTCCAGCCGGGCCATGCGGGAATTGGCAGGCAGGTAAAAGCACAACAGGCAAAACAGCAGGCACAGCGCAATCTGCACCCACATGCCCGCCGCGGGCAGGGTCAGACTGCCAAAGGACAGATACAGCGTGGGCCAGGGCAACCAGCCCAGACCCGCTGCCGCAGTCACGGCAAGCAGGGCCAGCGTGCAGCCCACAATCAGCGCCTGCGCTGCCGTCTGCCCCCATTCCCGAAAAAGGTGCAGGGCACCCGACAAAGCAACAGACATCACGACCCCCCGACGGATTACCCCATGAAAAGGCGGGGAATCGCGGCTTTGGCAAGTTTTTTCGTGCAGAATTTCCGAAAATTGCCTTAAAATCAGGTGGATATCAGGCGTTGTTGAAGTATTGGAAACAATCTTCAACCCTTGGAATAGTGGTGCTCGCCCTATGGCAGCATGGCCACCCGGACCAGCGCGACAGCCACCGCCACCGCGATCGCCACAAGATGCGCAATCACCAGACCATGCGCCCAGACCGGGGTGGGGCGATGGGTCCAGACGTGATGCGCCCAGAACCCGACCAGCCCAAGCCAGCCCAGAATGGTGATCATGCCCGACAGTTGCTGCCACTCGACCTGCGAAAAGGTGACGGGGGCAAAGATCCAGATGGTCAGCCCCCCGGCCCAGGCGGTCAGGCGGCGGTTGCCGCGTTCATGCTCCATCCAGCCCGTCAGGCCGGCGATGCAGATGGTGACAGGCAGCAGCACCAGCAGCCAGTGCAGGATGGGCGAGGGGCTGTGAAGCTGCTGCCACACCGCGTCCATTACCGCACCGCGGCAATGGGGCCTGTGGCACGGCCATGGATGAACTGTTGCACATAAGGGTCTGGCGTGGCGTCCATTTCTGACACAGGGCCTGTCCACTGGATCACCCCGTCATGCAGCATCGCCACATGGTCGGCAATGGCGCGCACCGATGTCATGTCATGGGTGATGGTCATGGCGGTGGCGCCCATTTCCACCACGATCTCGCGGATCAGATCGTTGATCACGCCCGCCATGATCGGGTCCAGCCCGGTGGTGGGTTCGTCAAAGAAGATGATCTCGGGTTCGGCCGCAATGGCGCGGGCCAACCCCACCCGTTTCTGCATGCCGCCCGACAGTTCTGCCGGGTAAAGGTCGGCGACCGCAGGGGTCAGCCCCACACGGCGCAGCTTTTCAACGGCGATCTCGCGGGCCTGGGCTTTGGGCAGCGCATTGGCCCCCCGCATCAGGCGGAAGGCCACGTTTTCCCAGACCCGCAGCGAATCGAACAGGGCGGCGCCCTGGAACAGCATGCCAAACCGGGCGAGGAAGGCATCACGCTCGGCGTGGCGCACATCGGTTCCGTCCAGGCGGATGGTGCCCGCATCGGGGCGCACAAGGCCAAGAATGCATTTCAGCAGCACAGATTTGCCGGTTCCCGACCCGCCGATGATCACCATGCTGCTGCCCTTGGCAATCGTCAGGTTCACCCCGCGCAGCACGCGGTTGGGGCCGAAAGTCTTGGTGACGGCGGACAGCGCGATCATGAGGTGAAGAACACTTCTGTCAGCAGGTAATTGGCGGCCAGGATCAGCACCGAAGCCCCGACCACGGCGGTTTTGGTCGCAGCCCCCACGCCCTGCGCGCCGCGCGCCGAATTCATGCCGTGATAGCAGCCCATCACCGCGATGATGAACCCGAACGCCGCCCCTTTCAGCAGACCTGACCCCACATCCCAGACCTCCAGAAAGTCGGTGGTGGTGCGCAGATAGCTGGCAGAATTGAAATCAAGCCGGGTGATGCCCACCAGCCAGCCGCCCATGATGCCGATGGCATCGCCCACGGCCACCAGAACCGGCACGGCGAGGGTTGCGGCCAGAACGCGCGGAACGGCAAGGTATTTCAACGGGTTGGTCGACAGGGTGACAAGTGCGTCGATCTGTTCGGTCACTTTCATGGTGCCGATTTCGGCAGCAATACTTGAGGCGACCCTTGCCGCCACCATCAGCCCGCCCAACACAGGCCCCAACTCACGCGCCATGCCGATGGCAACGATGCTGGGCACCACCGCCTCGGCATTGAAGCGCGCGCCGCCGGAATAGATCTGCAAGGCCAGCGCGCCGCCGGTGAACACGGCGGTCAGGCCCACCACCGGCAGGGAAAACCAGCCGATCTGCAACAGGGCGGCGGCAAATTCACGCGGGTAGAACGGCGGGCGGAAGATGTGGCTGATGACTGCACCCGCAAACAGCACCACGCGGCCAAGGGCGGCAAGGGCCGCCAGAACCGGGCGGCCTAATGCGGCCAGCGGCACGGCGGGGGTCACGCAGCACGCTCTACATAGCGGCGGGCATAGCGGGGGCCAAGGCCGGTCAGCACCTCGTAGCCGATGGTGCCCGCAGCCTCGGCCAGATCGTCAACCGATTGATGCGGCCCCAGAATATCCAAGCTGCGCGGAATTTCGGCAAGGTGGGTCACATCGACCGTGATCAGGTCCATCGACACCCGGCCCACCAGCGGGCAGGGGGTATCCCGGTCCCACAGGACGGCATTGTTCGACAGCCCGCGCGGCAGCCCGTCAGCGTAGCCGCCCGATACCGTGGCAATCACCGCAGGGGCCTCGGCGGCCCAGGTGGCGGAATAGCCGACGATCTCGCCAGGGTCGATGTCGCGGGTCTGGATGATCGGCAAGGACAGGGTGACAACCCGGTTGGCCGATTCAAACGGCAGGCCGCCATAAAGGCCGATGCCGGGGCGGGTCAGGTCGAAATGGTATTGCGGACCCAGCAGGATGCCCCCGGTGGCGGCAAAGCTGCGCGGAATGCCGGTGCCATCGGTCATCTCGTGGAAGGTCTGCAACTGGTGCAGGTTCATCGGATGGTCGGGTTCATCGGCGCAGGCCAGATGCGACATCAAAAGCTGCGGCCCGGCCTCCAGCAGGATGCTCGCCACCGCTTCCCACTCCATCATCTCCATGCCCAGGCGATTCATGCCGGTGTCAAGCTGCACACCGAAGGCATGGCCGGGCAGCGATTCCAGATGGCGGGTGATCTGTTCAAGGCTGTTCAGCATGGGGGTGAGGTCGAGATCGTGCATCATCTCGGTATCGCCCGCCATGTGGCCGGACAGGATGTTGATTTGCGGACCGGGGCCAAGGGCCTGGCGGACCATCGCGCCTTCCTCGGCCACGGCGACGAAGAACCGCCGCGCGCCTGCCTGCGCCAACGCGCGCGCGACGCGGGTGATGCCAAGCCCGTAGGCGTCGGCCTTGACCACGGCGGCGGTTTGCACGCCTTGCCCGGACAGCCGGTCAAGCGCGCGCCAGTTGGCGGCGATGGCATCGAGATCAATGGTGAGGCTTGCTGTGGACATAGCGGTGTTTTGACAGGCGGGGGCTTGGGGTCAAGGGGGAAAGTTGCGGGTCGGCTGTTCTGGGCAAGGGGGGCCGCCTCGGGTGGCATCGAGCCACCCGAGGCGGCGTTGCCACGGAAGGGGTGGTTGGGCGGGGGGTGGGCGCCTCCGGCAAGCTGGAATGATTTCATTCCAGCATGGATATTTAGGAACAGATGAGGGTCAGAACCCCACATCCGGGCCGCCGCTGCCCTGCCAGGGTTTGGCGAGGTTGCCAAAGCGGGTGAAGCGGCCCTCGAAGGACAGTTCGACCGACCCGATGGGGCCGTGGCGCTGTTTGCCGATGATCACCTCGGCCTTGCCATGCACCTGTTCCATCACCGTCTGCCACTGGGCCATCTTTTCCAGCTCGTGATCGCCGGGTTTTTCGCGTTCCTTGTAGTATTCGTCGCGGTAGACGAACATCACCACATCTGCGTCCTGCTCGATGGACCCGGATTCGCGCAGGTCGGACAGTTGCGGGCGCTTGTCTTCACGGGATTCGACCTGACGCGACAACTGCGACAGCGCGATCACCGGGATGTTCAACTCCTTGGCGATGGCCTTCAGGCCTTGCGTGATTTCCGACACTTCCTGCACACGGTTGTCGCCCTTGCCCGTGCCTTTGAGAAGCTGAAGGTAGTCGATGATCAGCACATCCAGCCCATGGGTGCGTTTCAGGCGGCGGGCGCGGGCGGCGACCTGGGAAATCGGCAGGGCGGGCGTGTCGTCGATGTAAAGGGGGCAGGCCTCCAGCGATTTGGCGGCCTCGACAAAGCGGCGAAATTCGCCTTCCTGCATGTCGCCCCGGCGGATCTGCTCCGAGGGCACTTCAGAGGCTTCCGACAGGATCCGCGCGGCAAGCTGTTCCGCGCTCATCTCGAGACTGAAAAAGCCGACCACGCCGCCCTCAACTGCGCCTTCATGGCCTTCGACCGTGCGGCCGCGCTTGTAGGCCTTGGCGATGTTGAAGGCGATGTTGGTGGCAAGCGAGGTCTTGCCCATCGAAGGACGACCGGCCAGAATCAGCAGGTCGGAGGAATGCAGCCCGCCCAGTTTCTTGTCCAGATCGACCAGCCCGGTGGAAATGCCCGCAAGACCGCCGCCGCGCTGATAGGCGGCGTTGGCCACATTGACAGCGTCGGTTACCGCCTTGAGAAAGCTTTGAAATCCCTTTTCGGCGGTGCCCTGTTCGCCCAGTTTGTACAGCCGCTGTTCGGCCTCGGTGATCTGGTCGCGGGGTTCCGAGGCAATGTCGATCTTGGCGGCCTGGGCCGAGATGTCGCGGCCCAGCCCGATCAACTCGCGCCGCACGGCAAGGTCATAGATCATCTGCGCGTAGTCGCGCGCGGCAAAGGACGAAATCGCAGCCCCGGCCAGACGCACCAGATAGGCCGGGCCCCCCAGATCGCGCAGCCCTGCGTCATCCTCAAGGAAGGCCTTCAGCGTGACCGGGCTGGCCAGCGCGTTCTTCTGGATGCGGGCGGCCGCGATCTGGAAGATGCGCTGATGCACGGGGTCAAAGAAATGGTCGGACTTCACCACCGAGGCGATGCGGTCATAGATGTCGTTGTTGGTCAGGATCGCGCCCAGCAACTGCTGCTCGGCCTCGATGTTCTGCGGCAGCACGTCGGTTTCCGGGGCGGGGGCCAGCGGGGCCGGCGCCATCTGCCGCAGATTTGCAATCTCGTTCATGCCTGCCTCTGGTGTTCTTGCCGGGTCTGATGCCGGAATGTCGAAGATGCCTTTTGCCGCAATCGCCCCCCTTGCCGCAATCCCCTGACAAGTCTGTGGATAAGGCCAGACCCCGGCAGACCGGAGTCGACGGGCAGCGATGGCCCAGTTTGAGCCTACCACATCTTGTGGAGATTACAGCGATCAATAGCACAAAAGGGGTGGCTTATCCCCAGAATCAGCAAAACCTGTCAGTCTGGGGTGACGCTACGTCAGTTTTGTGACGCCTGACTCAGGCAGGTTTGCGCGCATCCTGCCAGGCGCGGGGGTCGTTCAGGAACAGCTCGACTTCGGCCAGCGTGGCCGCGTCAAAGGCGCCTTGCGCGCGGGCCTCGGCCAGCACGTCCCACCAGGTGCACAGGTGATGCAGCGCGACGCCGTGATCGGCCAGCCGTTCGACGGTGCCGGGGAAGATGTCGTAGTAAAAGATTACCGCCGTATGGGCACAGGTTGCCCCGGTTTCGCGGATGGCATCGACGAAGGACAGCTTCGATCCGCCATCGGTGGTCAGGTCTTCCACCAGCAGCACGCGCTGGCCGGGGGTCATCGCGCCCTCGATCCGGGCGTTGCGGCCATAACCTTTGGGTTTCTTGCGCACATAGGTCATCGGCAGCGCCAGCCGTTCGGCCACCAGGGCGGCAAAGGGAATGCCAGCCGTTTCGCCGCCTGCGATGTTGTCAAACGCCTCGAACCCGGCATCGCGCAGCACGGTCGCCGACATGAAATCCATCAGCATCGACCGGATGCGCGGGTAAGAGATCAGCTTGCGGCAGTCGATGTAGGTCGGCGAGGGCAGGCCCGAGGCCAGCGTGAACGGGGTTGCGGCGTTGAAATGCACCGCCTTGATTTCCAGCAGGGCGCGGGCGGTCAGGCGGGCAATCTCGGCGGCGGGGGGGAAGCTGGCGGCGATCATGGGCGGTCCTTCTGGCATTCATACTGGCTTAAATATCCGCGCCGCAGGCTTCAACGTCTGCAAAGGGCCTCCGGCGGGAATATCTGGCAAAGAGCTGTTCAGGCCTCGACGTACCAATGCACGGGGAAGCCGGGGTTGAAGACGGTGACGGGGCCAGCCTCGGTCAGGATCTTGGCGGGGAAGACATGAGCCGCCTCGTGCCGGGCCAGGATCACGCGCGCCTCGGTCAGCGGCAGGCCATAGAAGGCCGCGCCATTCAGGCTGGTAAAGGCCTCCAGCCGGTCAAGGGCACCGTCTTCGTCAAACACATGGGCCAGCAGCGGCAGGGTGTTGGTGGCGGTAAAGCAGCCGGCACAGCCGCAGGCATGTTCCTTCAGCGCATCGACATGCGGGGCGGAATCGGTGCCGAGGAAAAACCGCGCGTCGCCTGATGTGGCGGCCTTGCGCAGGGCAAGGCGGTGGCTTTCACGCTTGGCCACCGGCAGGCAGTAGTAATGCGGGCGGATGCCGCCGACCAGCAGGTGGTTGCGGTTCAGGATCAGGTGGTGGGTGGTGATGGTGGCGGCAAGGGTGGGGCCGCCTTCGCGCGCATAGTCCACGCCCTGCGCGGTGGTGATATGTTCCATCACCACGCGCAGTTCCGGCAGGCGGCGGCGCAGCGGGGCCAGCACGGTGTCGATGAACACGGCTTCGCGGTCGAAGATGTCGACCTCGGGCGTCGTCACCTCGCCATGGGTGCACAGGGGCAGGCCGATCTCGGCCATTTTCTCCAGCACGGGCATCACGCGGTCCAGATCGCGCACGCCGCCATGGCTGTTGGTGGTGGCCCCGGCGGGGTACAGCTTCACCGCCTTGATCAGACCCGCGGCATGGCATGCGGCCACATCGGCGGGATCGGTGCCTTCGGTCAGATACAGGGTCATCAGCGGTTCAAAAGCGGCCCCGTCCGGCAGGGCCGCCAGAATGCGGTCGCGGTAGGCGCGCGCATCGGCCCCGGTCACCACCGGCGGCACGAGGTTCGGCATGATGATCGCGCGGGCGAAATGCCGGGTGGTTTCGGGCAGCACACCGTGCAGCATCGCGCCATCGCGCAGGTGCAGGTGCATGTCATCGGGGCGGCGGAGGGTGATGCGGGTCATGGCGCCGGAGGTAGCGCAATTCGCGCGCCGATTCCAGTGGCAACGCGCGCAATCTCGGGGCAGGTTCGACGCCGGCAGGCAAGGAGGATGCGATGCTTCGAGGCGTGATTCTGGTATCTGCGGCGCTGATTGCCCCGCCTGTTCTGGCGCAGGACAGCCGCTGCGACGGCTTTGCCACCACCATCGAGATCAGCCAGTGCCTGCAAGGCCTTCTGGCCGAAGAAGATGCCCGCCTGAACGTGGCCTACCGGGGGGCGATGGCGGTGATGAAGTCCACCGACGCAGGCTTGCCTGCCAGCCTGACAGGGGCCGAAGCCGCGCTGCGGTCGGCGCAGCGGGCTTGGCTTTCGTTCCGTGATACGGGCTGTGCGGCCGAAGGGTTTCGCTATCGCGGCGGCACGGCAGAAGGGCTGGCCGTTGCGCAATGCCTGATCCGCCAGACCCAGACCCGCACCGGCGAGTTGCTGGATATGCAGACCGAATACTGACCTCAGGGGCTGACCGGTTCGCCGGGCAAGCTGGCCAGCCTGCGCGCCAGCCGGGGCGCGTGCATCCGCGTGGTGATCGACCGCAGGGCGTGGCGTTCCAGCTTGATCCGCCCCAGTTCCTGCGTGCGCTGCACGATCAGCCGCAGATACGGCCCGAAATCGCGCCGCGCCCGCCAGAGCCTGGCAAACCCCGCCGCCGTCAGGCTGCCCTCGGCGGCGGCGTCCAGAATCGGTCCCAGCAGGTTCAGGCTGTTCAGCATCTCGTCCACCCGCGCGCCGCAATGGCGGGTGGGCAAGGACGTGACATGCGGGCGGGCAAACAGGGCCGCGTGCATCGCATCGGGGGCATGTAGCGGGTCGTGGATCAACCAGACCTGCCCGGTGCCTTCGGTCATGTCGGGGGCATAGCCATAGCGGTCGGTAAAGCACAGGCGGCGGGCGGCACGGTCGCGGCTGTCCCATCCGGCGCGGGCGGGGTCTTGCGTCGCGCGCGGGGCGATGGCCACCACCGCAGCCCCCGGCGCCACCACCGAAAACGCGGTCGCCGCATAGCCGCCCATATCGGCGCCGTAAAACAGCACCCGGTCGAAATCCTCAAAAAACGCGTCGTCGACCAGCCGGTCGAAATAGCCATAGACCGCCCGGTCCCTGTACCATGTCGGCCCGTCGCAGATGATGCACAGATGCGACCAACCCCGGCTGGACGCCAGCGCATAGCCCTGCGGCAGGCTGTCCTTGCTGGCCCTGATGCTGGCGGCGGTTTCAAACGTGACCAGCAGGGTGGGCGCGTTCTCGGCAAAGAAGGCCCAGTGGCGGCGACCCAGCGGTTCCAGATAGCCGTCGTCCTCGGCAATGGCGTCCATCGCGGTCAGCCAGCCTGCCAGCCCCGTCTCTGCCAGCCCCGTCTCTGCCAGACCCGTCTCGGGGGGCAGATCCAGCACAGGTTCTGATCGCGGATCGGGCATCGGACTCTCTCGGTACGGGTCGGAAAACGACAGGTCCCAAGTTTCGCGCGAATACCGGCAGGCAGCAAGGCCGGAACGAAAGCCGTTGCTGCGGCATCGGCAACAAAGCGCATCGCCTGTTTCCATTCAGGCGACAGTTCGCTTGATTTCAAAGACTAATCACCCTTGGGTGGAAGCCCGTGCCGCCAGATCAACCTTGCCTGATCCGCGGTCAGGGCGCGGGCCGGCGGCGTCATCAGCAGCCGCCCGAACAGCGCGCGCCAGGGTTCGTCGCGCATCAGGGCGGCAAACCTTGCCTGCCGCCAGGCCACCGCCGCCCGGTGCAGCGGCCCCAACACGGCATCCGCCAGCAGATCGGCCCGCAAAGCCCCGCTGTCCAGCGCCAGAACCGAGGCATCCTCGACATCGCAGAAATTGCGCTCGACCCAATAGCTCATGTCGAAGCTCTGCCCCTCGCGGTTGGCGCGGCCCCGGTCGCATTTCACCAGATAGCCTTCCATGCTGCCAAGCGCATAGTGGTTCAACTGCACCAGCCCATAGTTGTCCTGGCCAAAGGGCGAAAAGATCCGCCCCTTGCGAAACTCGGGCGGCAGAGCGCGCCCCGACCCGTCCACCCAGACGGCCGCGTCGACCCGCCCCGCCTGCGGGCTGCGCGGGCGATGTACCCCCAGCTTGGCATAGGTGCCGTCATTGGCAAACAGCGTCTTGAACAGCGCCGCCCGCCATGGCCAATGCAGCACGGCAGGGGCGGCGCGGATGAAGGTTTCCGTCACGGGCTGATCGGCAATCGCGATCACACCTGCATTGCCGAACAGCCGCCAGGTCAGCGGAATCGCCGTGGCACTGGGCAGGGCGGCCAAGAGGGCCGCTAAAGTCCGGTCGCCGACATGCACGTTGACGAACTCGTCAATATCCAGAACCAGCAGCCATTCTGCCCCGCGCACCAAGGGGTGACGGTCCGCCGCCTTCAGCGCCGCCCATTGCGGGCCTTCGGGATGCGGGCCTGTGTTGCGGATATGGGTCAGCCAGCCCATGGCGGCCAGACGGTCCAGCATCAGATCGGTGCCATCGCTGCAATCGTTGGAAAACACCAGAAAATCGCTGAACCCGCAGGCCCGGTGATGCGCCAGCCACTCCAGCAGGAATGCCCCTTCGTTGCGCACTGTCAGCACCGCCACCGCCCGCATCAGATGCTCCCCCTGATTTCACAATGGCCCAAATATCCATGCTGGAATGACTTCATTCCAGCTTGCCGGAGGCACCGACACTTGCCCCAAGCACCTCGACCGGCGCCCCACACCCCGCGGCAACCGGCCCAAAAATTTGCGGCCAAATTTTTAGCCCCCTGAATGCAGCACCCGCACGTCAATGCTCTGCCTCGCCCTCGAACTCGACGGTGAAAAAGAACTCCGGCCCGTGATCGCCTTCATGCAGATCGGGCGGAATGACCCCCGGCCCCGCCGCAAACACCGCCGATCCGAAATGCTGCTGCATCCGGCACAGCTTTTCCATCCGCGCCCCCGTCAACTCGCCATAGAAGCGCTGGTAGGTTTCGGTCTGCATCAGCTCGGCAATCTTGGCGCGGTGGCAGGCGACCGCATGGGCGTGGGCGGCGGCAATGTCGGGGTCGGCCAGCAGGCGGGCCATCTCGGCCTCGACGGCCGGGATCATCCGCTGGATAGAAGTCTCTGCCTCCAGATTGTGGTTCATGCGGAACCAGTAGTTCAGCCCCTGATCGCGGTCCACATGGTTGACCCGGCCCCGGTCGCGTTTCACCAGAAAGGATTCCGCCGACCGCACGGCATAATGGTTCAACTGCACCCAGTCATAGCCATAGGTTTCCAGCGTCGACCGCCAGCCGTTGCGGAACATTTCCTTCGGCAGGGGCTGGCCCGACCCGTTCAGCCAGCGCACATCCTGCCACAGGTCGGGCTTCAGCCCCTTGGGGCGATGCACCCCCAGTTTCTTGTAGATGTCGATGTTGCGGAACAGGGTCTTGAAGCCCCAGGCCTGATGCGGTTTGCGGATCACTTCGGGGGCGCAGCGGGTGAACTGGCGGATCAGCAGATCGTCGGCATAGGCGTGCACCTCGGCATTGCCGAACAGCCGCCAAGTCAGGCTGATCATGTTGGCCTCGCCCATGGCGGAATAAAGCGCGGCCAGCGTGCCATCGCCGATCTTTATGTCAATGAATTCATCCACATCCATGCAGATGCCCCAGGCGCAGTTGCGCATGACGGGTTCGGATTCGGCGGCTTGCAGGGCGGCGTGCTGCGGTTTCAGCCCGCTGTCCTTGAACGGGTTTTCGCGCCACTGGCACAGGCCCTTGGTCTGCATCATCTGCAACATGGTGTCGGTGCCGTCGGTGCAGTCGTTGGTGTAGATCAGGAAATCATCCACCCCGATCACCCGGTGATAGGCGATCCATTCCAGTATGAAGGGGCCTTCATTCTTCATCGTGGTGACAATCGCCGTCCGCCCCGCACCCGATGCGGGGCCTCGGGGTTTGCTGGGCTTGGAGGCCGGGGGCCGAATGGGCTTGTGCCCGAATGTCCCTTGCGACAGGGCCAGCAGGTCGGGGTCTTCGATCAGGCTGGTCTTGGGGGCCAGTTCCGCGCTGGCCCGGCCCGGCACCCGCAGCGCCATGGCGCGCAGGAACAGGGCAGGGGGCGTCTTGGGGTTGGCATGGGCGATGCGGGTTTGCCGCCAGGTGTTTTTCAGCCCCGCCTTGACCGGGGCCACGGCCCAGCGGGCCGATCCGCGCGTGGCATCGAACTGGCGGCAGATGTGGTCGCCAAAGCGGGCCTCGCCTGCCTCGCGCACCCGCCAGGGATAGATGCGCCGGCCCGCCAGTGGCACCACCCCCTCGGCCACAGCGCGGTCGAACACCGACGGCGCACCGGGGGCCAAAGGGGCCAGCAGGTCGATCGCCTCAAGCTGCACCACGGCGCGGGCGTCCGACAGGTACTGCCATTTCAGCGCCTCGTACAGTACGCCTTCGCCAAGCGGCGCGCGCCAGGGGTCGGGGCCTGGCACCTGCATCCGGTCCTTGCCGGGGGCGTCGGGGGCGAGGTAGGGGTGGGTTTCCGGGCCGGTGTCGGGCTTGCCGGTGGGGACCGGCACATCCAGCACGGTGACCGCCATTGCCCCGCCGACCGCCGCGCCAAGGGCGGCCGCAAACCCCGCAGGATCGTCGCCGGGAACTCGGTTCACCACCAGCGCCGCATCGGCCCCGTGGTGGCGGGCGTGGTAGATCAGCCCTTCGGCCACCTGAGCCGCAGATTCCTCGACCCGCGCAATCAGCATCACATTGCGGCCGGCAAAGCCCGCTGTCTGCGGCGCCCCCACCTCCAGCAGCACCGCCCCGCCGCCCGCAAGGCTCAACCGGAACGCCCCGGCACGGCCCAGGCTGACCAGCATCAGCCCGCCCGAAATCTCGCGCATCTCCTCGAACCCCGCAGGCAGGATCGCGGCAGGGTCGGTGCCTGCGCCAAAGAACAGCCGCACCCGGCCATCGCCGCAGGCGACGCCGCCGAAAAAGCTGCCAAGGCCCGGCTGATGCAGGCCCTGCGCAGGCAGGGTCAGATGGGTCACCGGGAGTGCGTCAGATTTCGCCATGCATGCTGCCCTTTGCGGGGGGTCTGCCGCCCCTCTTTGCCCGGCCCTTGCTAGCACAGCTCCGCCCCGCTGGCCAAGCATCGCTGCCCCACCCGACTGTTGCACCGTCCGACTGTTGCATCGCCCGACTGTTGCATCGCGGAATCGGCGGGCAAAAATCTGGGGCCGCCCCTTTCGCGCCCCCGCAATCCGGCTTTAGACTGCCCTCACAGACCCACGGGCCTAACCGGGGGCAAACAGACAGGACCGCCCGCCATGACCCCTGAATATCAGATCGCCGCCCTGTGGATCGGCGGGCCTCTCAGCTTTCTGGAGCAGTTGTGTCTGGTGTCTTTTCTGCATCAGGGCCACCACACGGTGCTCTATACCTATGAGGATGTGCCGAACGTGCCCTCCGGCGTGCAGGTGGCCGATGCCAATGACATTCTGCCGCGACAAGGCTTCCTCAAACACGAACGCACCGGCAGTCCGGCGCTGCATTCGGATCTGTTCCGCTATCACATGCTGGCCAAGCTGGACCGCACCATCTGGGCCGACACCGACGCCTATTGCGTCAAACCCTTCACCACGCCGAACGGGCATTTCTACGGCTGGGAATCGAAAAAGCACATCAACGGCGGCGTTTTGGGCTTTCCCAAGGACAGTGAAACGCTGGCCGCCCTGCTGGACTTCACGTCAGACGCCTTTGCCATGCCGACCTGGTATGACGAGGCGTACACCAGGGAACTGCACGACCGCATGGCGGCAGGCGACCCGATCCATGCGTCCGAGCAGCCCTGGGGGGTCTGGGGGCCGCATGCGATCACCCATTTCCTGCACCAGACCGGCGAGGTGAAATATGCGCTGCCGACCGTGGGGCTGTACCCGTTCCCCTACAAGGAACGCCGCCTGATGCTGCGGCCTGCGTTCGATGCGTCGGAATATGTGAAGGACGAAACCTTCTCGATCCACTTCTACGGCCGCCGGATGCGCCGCCGGATCGTCAGTAACGAACCGGGCGGCATTCCCCGTCCGCGCGGGCTGATCGGCCAGTTGCTGAAGAAACACGGGATCGACCCGCGCCTTGCCCCGATCCCGCTGAAACCCGGCGATCCGGGCTTTGGCGCGGATGACGATGCGGATGATTGATGGCGTCTCGGGTGGCGGGCGGTTTCAAGGATGGGCGACAAGCGCCCATCCTACGATGGTGTAGGATGGGCAATCTGCCCATCTTCCCCTAAAAGCCATCTTCCCCTAAAAGAACGCCTGCAACCCGGTGATCGCCCGCCCCAGGATCAACGCATGCACATCATGCGTGCCTTCATAGGTGTTCACCGTCTCTAGGTTCACCATGTGCCGCATGATCTGGTAATCTTCCTGAATGCCGTTGCCGCCGTGCATGTCGCGCGACAACCGCGCCGCATCCAGCGCCTTGCCACAGTTGTTGCGCTTGACAATGCTGATCATCTCGGGCGCGGCATTGGCCTCGTCCATCAACCGCCCCACCCGCAACGATGCCTGCAAGCCCAGTGAAATCTCGGTCATCATGTTGGCCAGTTTCAACTGGAACAACTGCGTCTGCGCCAAGGGTTTGCCAAACTGCTTGCGGTCCAGCCCGTATTGCCGCGCGGCATGCAGACAAAACTCCGCCGCCCCCATCACGCCCCAGGAAATGCCATAGCGTGCGCGGTTGAGGCAACCAAACGGCCCCTTCAGCCCTTCCACATTCGGCAGCAGGGCATCCTCGGACACTTCCACATCCGCCATCACGATCTCACCCGTGATGCTGGCGCGCAGCGACAGCTTGCCGCCAACCTTGGGCGCCGTCAGCCCCTTCATGCCGCGTTCCAGCACGAAACCCTTGATCTTGCCGCCATGCGCCTCGGATTTCGCCCAGACCACGAAGACATCGGCAATCGGCGCGTTGGAAATCCACATCTTGGCGCCGTTCAGCACATAGCCATTGGCAGTCTTGCGCGCCACGGTCTTCATCCCCGACGGGTCCGACCCGGCATCCGGCTCGGTCAGGCCAAAGCAGCCGATCCATTCGCCGGACGCCAGTTTCGGCAGATACTTGTGCCGCTGCGCCTCGGTCCCGTAGGCATAGATCGGGTACATCACCAGCGACGACTGCACCGACATCATGGATCGATAGCCGGAATCCACCCGCTCCACCTCGCGCGCGACCAGACCGTAGGCCACATAAGACGCGCCCAGCCCGCCGTATTCCTCGGGGATGGTCAGGCCCAGCAGACCCATCTCGCCCATTTCGCGGAAAATCGCGGGGTCGGTGGATTCCTCGCGGTAGGCGGCAATGACGCGCGGTTGCAGCTTACCTTGAGCATAGTCCCGTGCGCCGTCGCGCAGCATGCGTTCTTCTTCGGTCAACTGGTCTTCCATGCGGAAGGGGTCTTCCCAGTCGAACCGTCCCAGATCGGGGGCATCCTTGGCCTTCAGCGGCGCGTCTTTCATGGCAATTCTCCTGTCCGGGTTGCTGGCAGGATTGCACAGAATCGCCACGCCAGCTATCGAAACCCAGTCGCCCCCCTATGAGGAAAGCTCATGATGTTGCCCCGCCGCTATCTGCCCTCGATCGCTGCCCTGCTGGCCCTGGAGGCGGTGGCGCGGCTTGGCACAGCCTCGGCTGCGGCGGCAGAACTGGCGCTGACCCAAGGGGCGATCAGCCGTCAGTTGCAGGTGCTGGAGGCGCAGTTGGGCGTCGCCCTGATCCTGCGCGAAAAGCAGCGCCTGACCCTGACCCCCGCTGCGGTGGATTATGTCGAGGATGTGCGTAAAGCCCTGCAAACACTGGCCTCGGCCTCGCTGACCCTGCGCGCCAACCCCAGGGGCGGCACGCTGAACCTGGCCATCCTGCCCGCCTTCGGCATGCACTGGCTGACCCCGCGCCTGACCCGCTTTACCGCCCTGCACCCCGAAGTGACGCTGAACCTGTCGACCCGGCTGAAACCCTTCGATTTCACCGCCAGCCGCTTTGACGCGGCCATCCATTACGGGCGGCAGGACTGGCCCGGCACCCAAGGCCTGAAACTCATGGACGAAGAAGTGCTGGCGGTTGCCGCCCCCGGTTTCCTCAAAACCCCACTGACGCAAGCCGCAGGCATCCTGTCCCACCCCCTGCTGCAACTGGAAAGCCGCACCGGCGACTGGGGCCGCTGGCTGGCCCATCACGGGCTGCCCGGTCAACGCCCGCCCGGCATGCTGTTCGACCAGTTCGCCACCCTGACCCAAGCCGCGATCCACGGGCTTGGCCTTGCCCTGATCCCGCTGTTCCTGATCGAGGCCGATCTTGCCGCTGGCCGCCTGATCCCGATTTTCGGCCCCCCCGTGCCCGCCCTTGGCAGCTACTCCCTCGTCTGGCCCCGCGACCGCCCGCTGCGCGCCCCCCTTGCGTCTTTCCGCGACTGGCTGGCCGCCGAGGTCGCCTGATGCCTTGGTCGCATGGCGCGCCATCGCCGCTTGACCCCGCAGCCCGCCCCGGTCAGCATCGCGCTATCGGCCAGGAGCATGACGTGACCCCCATTCCGACCAGCATCAGCGGCGTTGAAACCCTTCTGGCCGATCAGGGCTATGTTGCCTCGCGGGCGCTTGCGACGGTGGTGTTCCTCAGCTTGCGCCTTGGCCGCCCGCTGTTTCTGGAAGGCGAGGCCGGGGTGGGCAAGACTGAAATCGCCAAGGCCATCGCCGCCGCCCTTGGCCGCCGCCTGATCCGGCTGCAATGCTACGAAGGCCTTGATGCCGCGTCCGCCGTGGCCGAATGGAACTTCGCCGCCCAGATGATCGCCATTCGCACCGCCGAGGCCACAGGCGCCACAGATGCGCGGGCGCTGAAGGCGAACCTCTTTTCCGAAGACTACCTGATCGAACGCCCCCTGCTGGCCGCCATGCGCCCGCAACCGGGTGGCGCGCCTGTGCTGCTGATAGACGAGCTTGACCGCACGGACGAGCCGTTCGAGGCCTTCCTGCTGGAGGCTTTGTCCGACTTCCAAGTCACCATCCCCGAGCTTGGCACCATCAGGGCCCCCGAACCGCCCATCGTGATCCTGACCTCGAACCGCACCCGCGAAGTGCATGACGCGCTGAAACGCCGGTGCCTGTACCACTGGGTCGATTACCCCGATTTCGCCCGCGAGTTGCAGATCCTGAACGCCCGCGCGCCCGAAGCGCAAGAAACCCTCAGCCGCGAAGTGGTGGCCTTCGTCCAACGCCTGCGCCGCGAAGACCTGTTCAAGAAACCCGGCGTGGCCGAAACCATCGACTGGGCCAAATGCCTGCTGGCCCTCGATGCCATCAGCCTGTCGCCCGAAGTGATCGCCGATACCCTGGGCGCCATCCTGAAATATCAGGACGACATCCAGAAAATCCAGGGGTCTGATGCCAAACGCCTGCTTGATGAAGTCCGCCGCGAACTGGCTCCTGCCTAAGGCTCATCCTCTGTGCGCAAATATCCCACGGGGGGTCCGGGGGGTGTGAAACCCCCGGCGATATCAACCATGACACCATATTCAGAACTCACCCTCCCCGATGACGGCAAGCTGGCCCATAACATCACCCATTTCGCCCGCGCCCTGCGCCGCGCGGGCCTGCCCATCGGCCCCGGCCGGGTGATCGACGCCCTGCGCGCGGTCGAGGCGGCGGGCTTCACCGAACGGGGTGATTTCTACTTTACCTTGCAAGCCTGCTTCATTTCCCGCCCCGAACACCGCGCGACCTTTCATCAGGTGTTCCGCCTGTTCTGGCGCGATCCGCGCTTTCTGGACCACATGATGTCGCTGCTGCTGCCGTCGGTGCGCGGCACCCATGAGGAACGCCCGGCAGACGCCGCCGAAAAACGCGCAGCCGAGGCGCTGCTGGACGGGCAGATGCCCGACATCCCGCCGCCCCCGGATGCTCCGCCGTCCGACAAGGACATCATCGAGATCGACGCCACCGCCACCATGAGCCATCAGGAGCGGCTGAAGACGCTCGATTTTGAACAGATGTCGGTGGCGGAAATGGCCGAGGCCCGGCGGATGCTGGCAAGACTTTCCCTGCCGGTGCAGCCCCTGGTCACGCGCCGCAGCCAGCCCGCAGCCCATGGGCTGCGGGTGGACCTGCGGCGCACCATGCGCGCCAGCCTGAAACAAGGGGGCGAGATCACGGCGCTGGCCCGTGCAAAACCCAAGACCCGCTGGCCCAATCTGGTGGTGCTGTGCGACATTTCCGGGTCGATGTCCGACTATTCCCGCATGGTGCTGCATTTCGTGCATGCGGTGGCCAACCAGCGCGGTCAGGGCTGGGCGAAGGTGCATGCCTTCACCTTTGGCACGCGGCTGACCAACATCACCCGCCATCTGCAACAGCGCGATGTGGATGCCGCCCTGCGTGCGGCAGGGGCCGAGGCCCAGGACTGGTCGGGCGGCACCCGCATCGGCGCGGCGCTTGCCGCCTTCAACCGCGACTGGTCGCGCCGCGTGCTGGGGCAGGGCGCGGTGGTCTTGCTGATCACCGACGGGCTGGACCGCGACGATGCCGAGGCGCTGTCGCATCAGATGCAGCGCCTGCATCTGTCCTGCCGCCGCCTGATCTGGCTGAACCCCCTGCTGCGGTGGGACGGGTTCGCGCCCAAGGCCAGCGGCATCCGCGCCATGCTGCCGCATGTCGATGCGTTCCGCGCCAGCCATTCCGTCGCCTCGCTGGAGGCTTTGGGCCGCGCCATCACCGATCCCGGTGATGGAGGCGAAAAGGCGCGGGCGATGGCGATGCTGCGGGCGGGGTGACGCGCTGACTGGCGGATGTTATGGCATTTCTGCCGCATGATATCGCATATCACCACAAATCTCGCGATGTATGCAGGCACAGCGGGAACCGAAACCTGTCTCGGGGACTCTTTCCTCTGAGGTTGGGTGCGCCCCGCCAGATCAAAGCCGCCTTGTCTCGTGCGGCGAAGAAAAGGACGAACCATGAAGAAGCTGCTCATTTCCACTACGGCCTTGTCGGTTGCGCTCAGCCCGTTCCATGTTCTGCCCTCGATGGCGCAGACCCTGCTGGATGACGGGTCGGTGGTTGCGACCGACGGCGCCGTGTTGTGCGTGCCGACGGCAGACCTCGCCTGTGATCTTGACGCCATCATGGCCACGCTGAAAGCCACCGAGGAAGCTGCCGCCGCCGCCGCCGCCGAAGCCGCGATTGCGGCTCAGGTCGACGCGCAGGCCCAGGCCGACGCGGCCGCCGCCGTTCAGGCCGAGGCAGACGCCGCCGCCGCCGCCCAGGCTGCCGCCGACGCGGCTGTTGCCGCACAGGCCGAGGCTGACGCGGCCGCCGCTGCCGCCGCCGCTGATGCCGCCGCTGCCGCGCAGGCCGAGGCTGATGTTGCCGCCGCCGCGGCTGCCACCGCCGAAGCCGAAGCTGCCGCGGCTGCCCAAGCCGAGGCTGACGCTGCCGCAAATGCCGCCGCCGCCGCCGAAGCTGCCGCCGCTGCCGAAGCCGCGATTGCGGCGCAGGCCGAGGCCGACGCGAAGGCACAGGCTGACAAGGCACAGGCTGACGCCGCCGCTGCTGCTGATGCCCAGACGCAAGCGGATGCGGATGCTGCGGCAAAGGCCGAGGCTGATGCCGCCGCCGCTGCGCAGGCAGAAGCAGATGCAAAGGCACAGGCCGACGCGCAGGCACAGGCGGATGCGGACGCCGCAGCGAAAGCCGAGGCTGATGCCGCCATCGCCGCACAGGCCGAAGCAGATGCGGCGATTGCCGCACAGGCCGATGCAGATGCGGCGATTGCCGCACAGGCCGAGGCCGACGCCAAAGCCGCCGCTGATGCCCAAGCCGAAGCGGAAACCGCTGCGCCAGAAACTGAGCCAGAAACTGCGCCTGATGCGCCCATTGCTGAAGTCCCTGCTGTTGACCCCACGGTTGATCCGGCAACCGGGACAACCACAGAAGCGCCCGCAGAGGCAACCGCAGAAGCAACCGCAGAAGCAACCGCCGACGTGGTTGTCGAAGCTCCGGTCGAGGCCCCGGTTCCGGAACAGCAGGCGGTCGATACCCTGACCAACCTGTTGCAGGCCCCGAGCGCCACCGAAGGCGGCGTCGAAGATTCCACCGCTGCCCCGGTCGGGGCTGCTGCGGCGGCTTTGGCTGCTGCGGCGGCTGCTGCCCTTGCCCCTGCCGCCGATGGCACGACGCCTGCCCCTGCCGCAGATGCGCCACCCGCCCCGCCGGTGGTTGAAACCGTCGTGACCGAACAGGACACCCGGTCCAGCGACGAGGAATTCACCGCCGCCCCGACCGCCGTTGATGGCGGCAAGAAAAGCGGGCTGTCGAACCTTGAAAAGGTCGGCCTCGTGGCGCTTGGCGCGCTGGTGGTTGGCGCGATCCTGAAGGATGGCCGCGAAGTGGTGCAGAACTCGGGCGACCGGGTTGTGGTGAAGGAACCCGATGGCCGCTATGTGGTGTACAAGGATGACGACGTGCTGCTGCGTCAGCCCGGTGTGCGCACCCTGACCGAAAGCTATGACGACGGGTCCACCCGGACCGTGGTGCAGCGCGCCGATGGAACGCAGGTGGTGACGATCCGCGATGCCTCGGGCCGGGTTCTGCGCCGGTCGGCCTTTGATCAGCAGGGCATCGAGCTGCGCCTGATCGACGATCTGCAACCCGAAGAGCGCATCGTGATCCGCGATCTGCCGCGCCCCAACCCGTCGCGCACCACGATCTCCACCTCGGGGGGCAATGCGGCGCTGACCGCCGAACTGGCCGCGCTGGAAGCCGCCGAACTGGGCCGCAAGTTCAGCCTGCGCCAGATCCGCGAGGTGCGCGAAGTGCGTGACCTTGCGGCGACGATCGAGGTGGACACCATCACCTTCGACAGCGGATCTTCGGTGATCAAGGCGACCGAAGCCCGCAAGCTGGCCGATCTGGGCCGGGTGATGGGCGAGATTCTGGACCGCAACCCCGGCGAGGTGTTCCTGATCGAAGGGCATACCGATGCGGTGGGATCTGCGGCCTCGAACCTGTCGCTGTCGGACCGTCGGGCAGAATCGCTGGCCCTGGCGCTGACGGAATACTTTGATGTGCCGCCGGAAAACCTGGTGGTGCAGGGCTATGGCGAGGCCGAACTGAAGGTCGACACAGCCCGCGACGAACGCCTGAACCGCCGCGTGGCGATCCGTCTGATCACGCCGCTGATGCGGTCGGCGGCGAACTGACCCACGTCACGGGCTGAAGACCAAGGGCCGCTGCGGGAAACCGCGGCGGCCCTTTTTGCAGGACCATTTGCCAGTGGCGGGCCTGCCCGCTGCGCGCCATAATCGCAGATGGAGGATGCCAATGTCCAATACCCAGACCCAAGCCCATCATGACCGGATTCCCGAAACCGCGCTTGACTGGCACCGCGATGGCCGGGGGGCCGCCCTTGCCACGGTTGTTGAAACCTGGGGGTCGGCGCCGCGTCAGGCGGGCAGCCAGCTTGCCATATCCGGCAGCGGGCAGATCATGGGGTCGGTGTCGGGCGGCTGTGTCGAGGGGGCCGTGGTGGCCGAGGCACTGGAGGCCTTGGCCGACGGCGTGCCGCGCCTGCTGACCTTTGGCGTCAGTGACGAGACTGCCTTTGCTGTCGGCCTTGCCTGTGGCGGCACCATCCGGGTGATGGTGGAACCGGTGGGGACCGGGGCGCAGGCCCTGCCTGCGGCGCTGCTGGCCGATCTGGTGGCCGCGCGGGCGGCGTCGCGGGCGGTGGCGATGGTGACCGACACCGACCATTGGACCCGCGCCCTGCTGCCGGGCGGGGCGGACGCTGCGGTGGATGCCCGCCTGCGCCACGACCGGTCGGGGCGCGAGGAGGGTGGCCGCTTCATCGCCGTGCATAACCCCCCGTTGCGGTTGATCATTCTGGGGGCGGTGCATATCGCGCAGCCGCTGATCCAGATGGCGCGGCTGGCAGGCTACGCCCCCAGCCTGATCGATCCGCGCGGGGCCTTCGGGTCGGCAGAGCGGTTTCCGGGCGAGGTGATCGTCGAGGACTGGCCCGATGAGGCGATGACGGCGCTTGCCCCCGATGCCCGTACTGCCGTGGTCACCCTGACCCATGACGCCAAGCTGGACGATCCGGGGCTGATGGTCGCGCTGGACAGCCCGGCGTTCTATATCGGTTGCCTCGGGTCCGGCAAAACCCATGCCAAGCGGGTGGAACGGTTGCAGGCCGCAGGGGTGGCCCCCGCCACCATCGCCCGCATCCACGCGCCGGTGGGCCTGAACATCGGGGCGAAAACCCCGGCCGAGATTGCGGTGTCGATCATGGCGCAGATCATCCAGACGCTGAGGCAGGGGTGATGCGGTTCGGCGAGGTGGGGCTTGATCAGGCGCAGGGCGCGATCCTTGCGCATTCGGTGATCCTGACTGGCGGTCGCTTGCGCAAGGGGCTGGTCCTTGGCCCCGGCGATCTGGCGCTGCTGGCGGCCGAAGGGGTGGATCACGTCACCGTCGCGCAACTGGACGCGGGCGATGTGGACGAAGACAGCGCCGCCGCCCGGCTGGCGGCGGCGCTGGTGCCGGACCCGGCGGGGCAGGGGCTGGCGGTGTCGCAGGCCTTTACCGGCAGGGTCAACCTGAACGCCCTGGGGCCGGGGGTGATCGAGGTGGACAGCGCCGCCATCCATGCGCTGAACCGCATCGACCCGGCCATCACGCTGGCAACCCTTGCGCCGCTGACGCGGGTGGCCAAAGGCACGCTGGCGGGCACGGTCAAGATCATCGCCTACGGGGTGGATGGTGCTGCGCTGGAACGCGCTTGTGCGGTGGCGCGGGCCGCAATCCGCATCCGCCCGGTGGTGCTGCGCAGCGCCAGCCTGATCCTGACCGAAGTGCCGGGGCTGGAGGACAAGCTGACCGCCAAGGGCCGCCGCGCGATCGAGGCGCGGTTGCGCGCCCTGGGCATGCGGCTGGCCGATGTGGCGGTGGTGCCGCATCAGGGGCCTGCGATTTCGGCGGCGCTGGCACGGGGGGCGGGCGATATGCTGCTGATCCTGACCGGATCGGCCACATCCGATCTGCACGACACAGCCCCCACGGCCCTGCGCGCGGCGGGGGGGCATGTGGCGCGGTTCGGCATGCCGGTCGACCCCGGCAACCTGCTGTTTCTGGGCGCGCTTGGCCCCCGCCCGGTGATCGGGCTGCCGGGCTGTGCGCGGTCGCCTGCGCTGAACGGCGCGGACTGGGTGCTGGAACGGCTGGCCTGCGGCCTTGCCGTGACGGATGACGATATTGCCGCCATGGGGGTGGGCGGGTTGCTGAAGGAAATCCCGATCCGCCCGCAGCCAAGGGAAAGATAACCCCGGCAGGGCATGAAAAAAACCCGCCACGAAGGGCGGGTTTTCAGATCTGCATAGGGGACAGGGCTTATTTCGGCCCGATCATCATGACCATCTGACGGCCTTCCAGCCGCGGCATCGATTCGATCTTGCCCGCGTCCACCACATCGGCGGCGACCCGGTTCAGCAGTTCCAGCCCCAGTTCCTGGTGGGCCATCTCACGGCCCCGGAAGCGCAGGGTGACCTTGACCTTGTCGCCTTCGTCCAGAAACTTCAGCACTGACCGCATTTTCACGTCGTAATCGTGGATATCGGTGCCCGGACGGAACTTGATTTCCTTGATCTCGATGATGTGCTGCTTCTTGCGGGCTTCGGCCTCGCGCTTCTGCGTCTCGTACTTGTACTTGCCGAAATCCATGATCTTGCAGACCGGCGGTTCTGCCGTGGGCGAGATTTCGACCAGATCAAGACCCGCTTCTTCGGCCATCTGCATGGCGCGGGCCGGGGTCACGACCCCGACGTTTTCGCCATCGGCCCCGATCAGCCGGATTTCCGGGCTGCGGATGCGATCATTGATGCGCGGGCCGGTTTCGCGTTGCGGCGGGGCATTGTGGGGTCTGCGGGCTATGGTGTACGTCCTTGCATGGTGGCAGTCTTGGGCGGCAATTTAGACCCACAGCCCGCATCATTCAACCCAATTCCCCGCTGTTCGCGGCCTTGTCCGTCCAAACTTGGCCCAAACTTGGCGCGAATTTGCAGCGGGCCGTGCCATGGTCTTTTCTTTTGGCCGCCAAACTGCCATATGACCCGCGCATCCGGGACCGTCCCCGGTGATGGGAGATTTGATATGAACAAAAGTGTAATCATCGGCGCCGTGGTCGTCTTGCTGGCGGCTGGCGGCTACTATCAGTTCAGTGTGGTTCCGGCACAACAGGCCGCCACAGAGGCCGCCGCTGCTGCCAAGGCCGCTGAAGACGCGGCAACCGCCGCCGCAGCCGAGGCCGAAGCCGCCGCTGCCACAGCCGCTTCCGAAGCCGAAGCTGCCGCCGCCAAGGTTGCCGAAGAAGCCGCCGCTGCGGCCTCTGCCGCTGCTGCTGCCACCACCGAGGCTGCAACCGACGCGACGACCGCTGTGACCGAAGCCGCCACCGACATGGCCGCCGCTTTGGACCCCGCCCAGTTCGACGCGGCAAAAGTGACCGCGATGATCGACGCCTCGACCCTGGACGAGGCGACCAAGACCACACTGAAAACTGCCGTGACCGCCGCTGCCGCCAACCCGACCCTGGTGGCCGACACGCTGGCGCAGGTGAAGACCGCCTTGGGCATGTGACCCCGGCCTTCGGGCCAAAAGGAAAGGGCCGCGCAGAACGATCTGCGCGGCCCTTTTCTGTTGAAGCATGACCCTTCCTTAAGCCTTCTTCTGCCCGGAATCCAGCGCGAAGCGCGCCGGGCAATGCCCGACCGCCCCCACGGGCGGGCATTCTGCAACGTTACCAGCAGAATTTCGGTGGGAGAGGTTGAGCCATAAACCGCCTAGAACTGCCGTTGCTTGCCCACCCGGCGGTCGGGCATTGCCCTTTCGTCGTGCCGGTTAAAAAGGCAGTGGGAAGACCGGTTCAGATGCCATCCCCGACAAAGGCCTTTTCGACCACATATTCCAGCGGTTCGGAATTGGCCCCTTCGCGCAGGCCAAACTTTTCCAGCACCGCCTTCACATCATGGTTGAAGGCCAGCGACCCGCAGACCATGGCGCGGTCTTCCTCGGGGTCCATCGGCGACAGGCCCAGATCGGCGAACACCTTGCCAGAGGTCAGGTTGTCGGTGATCCGGCCCATGGTCGGGAAATCTTCGCGGGTGGTGGTGGGGTAATAGAGCAGCTTGTCGCCGACCAGTTCGCCGATCAGCGGGTCATCCTTCAGGCTTTCCACCAATTCCCGGCCATAGGTCAGTTCCTCGACCGTGCGGCAGGTGTGCATCATGATGATCTGGCCGTATTTCTCATATGTCTCGGGTTCGCGCATCAGCGACGCGAAGGGGGCAAGCCCCGTGCCGGTGGCCAGAAACCACAACCGGCTGCCCGGCAGCAGCGCGTCATGCACCAGCGTCCCCACGGGTTTGGGGCGCAGGATGATCTCGTCGCCCACCTGAATATGCTGCAAGCGGCTGGTCAGCGGGCCATCGGGCACCTTGATGGAATAGAACTCCAACTCCTCGTCCCACGCAGGCGAGGCGATGGAATAGGCGCGCAGCAGCGGTTTGCCGGTGTCGCCCAGCAAGCCGATCATCACAAATTCCCCCGACCGGAAGCGCAGCGATCTGGGCCGGGTCACGCGGAAGGAAAACAGCCGGTCGGTCCAGTGTTTCACCGAAGTAACGGTCTGCGCATCGGGCAGATGCGGTTTGGCAGGTTTGGTGTCGATCAGGTCAGACATGAGGATTGGGGCCTACGGGTAAAGGATTGAACGGCATCACGCCTTCAGCATCGCCAGATAGTTGTGATCCTGCCAGTCGGCGCGGAACTGCCACTGGCTTTCAGGCTGGCGCAGGGCAAGATCATCGGGAATCTCCACATCGTCAAAGCCCACGCGGCGGGCCATGGCATATTGGTCGGCAATCACCGGGCCAAGCGCGCGCAGCGTGCCGGCATAGCCCATCATCCGCAAGCGGCGGGCCAGTGTAAACCCGCGCCCGTCACTGAAGGCCGGGAAGGCCACGCGGATCAGCGTCAGATCGGCCAGATAGGGCTGCACCAGCGCCGGGTCGTCGGTGTTGGCAAGGTCAAGCACGCCCCGATGGGCGGCAATGTCGGCGAGCGTCACGGCGACAACTTCGGGGGCGGGGGCAAAGCCCTGATCGGTCACAAGAACGGTCATGCGGCGGATACCTTCTGTTCGGTCTGGGGGGGCAAGCGAACGGCCTTGCCGTCGATGAAATGGATGCCGCATTCGGTTTTGTCCGACCCGCGCCACCGGCCGGCACGGGGGTCCTCACCGGGGGCCACCTTGCTGGTGCAAGGCTCGCAGCCGATGGACGGATAGCCCTTGGCGACCAGCGGATGCCGGGGCAGGCGGTTGTTGACGATGTAATCCTCAAGGTCTTCACGGCCCCAATGGGCCAGCGGGTTCACCTTGATGCGGATGTCGCCTTCGGCCTCGAAGAACTCCACCGCCTCGCGGGTCGATGCCTGAAACCGTTTGCGCCCGGTGATCCAGCCGTCAAAGCCCGCCAGCGCGCGTTCCAGCGGTTCGACCTTGCGGACGTTGCAGCAGGCGTCGGTGCTGTACTGGTGCAGCGTGTTGTCGGGGTCTTCAAACGCCAGACGCGGGGCGGCAGCGCGGATGGTGCGCACGTCGCACAAGGGCAGGCTGTCGGCCAGTTGGCGCTGATAGTCCAGCGTTTCGGCAAACAGCATTCGGGTGTCGATGAACAACACCGGGGTTTCGGGCGCAATGACCGACACCAGATGCAGCAACACCACCGATTCCGCGCCAAAGGACGACACAAGGGCCACGCGGCCCAGATCATCGTCCTTCAGCGCATGTTCCAGCACGGCTGTCGCCGAGTGGTGGCGATAGCGCGCGTTCAGGCTGGCGACCCGTTCGGCCACCACGCCCGTATGCAGATCACGCGGCATCCTTTGCGCCTTCCGCATCATAGAGGGCGGCCTTGAACGGGCCGATCCCGGTGCGTCTGTAGGTTTGCAGGAACGTCTCGGCAGGTTCGCTGCGCAGGTCCAGATAAGCGCGCATCAGCCGCTCGATCGCGGGCACGATTTCGGTATAGGCAAAGCCCGGCCCGGTTTTCTCGCCGATCACAGCCGTTTCGGTGCCGTCGCCGCCAAGGGTGATCTGGTAGTTTTCCACCCCCGCCCTGTCCAGCCCCAGAATGCCGATATGGCCGACATGGTGATGCCCGCAGGCGTTGATGCAGCCCGAAATCTTGATCTTCAGCGGGCCGATGTCATGCTCCAGCTTCAGCGCGTCAAAGCGGGTGGCGATTTCCTGCGCCACCGGGATCGACCGGGCGGTGGCCAGCGCGCAATAGTCCATGCCGGGGCAGGCGATGATGTCGCTGATCAACCCGACATTGGCCGTCGCCAGGCCCATCCGGGACAGGGCGGCATGGATCGTCGGCAGGTCGGATTTATGCACATGCGGCAGGATCACGTTCTGCTCATGGCTGATGCGCAGATCGCCGTGGCCGTAGGTTTCCGCCAGGTCCGCCATCAGGCGCATCTGGGAGGCGCTCGCATCGCCGGGGGTCATTCCATGCGCCTTGAGGCTGATGGTGACGATGGCATAATCGGCCTGCCGGTGCGCGGTCAGATTGGTGTCGGCCCAGGCGCGGAACACAGGATCGGCGGTGTAGAAGGCATCATAGGCATCGGTGGGCGCATTGCGGAAGGCGGGCGGCGCAAAGGCCGCGCGGATGTCGGCCAGCAGGGCCTGATCATGGCCGCCAAACAGCGGGCGCAATTCGGCAAAGCGGTCTTCGATCATGCGGGTGATCTCGGCCGCCCCGGTTTCATGCACGGTGATCTTGATGCGCGCCTTGTACTTGTTGTCGCGCCGACCCAGCGTGTTGTAGACGCTCAGCACCGCCTCGACATACGGCAGCAGGTCGGCCACGGGCAGAAACTCGCGCACCGTCACCCCGATCATCGGGGTGCGGCCCAGACCGCCACCCACCATCACCTCGAACCCCGGCTGACCATCCGCATTGCGGTGCATCCGCAAGCCGATGTCATGCGCGCGGGTGACGGCGCGGTCATTGGGGCTGCCGGTAATGGCGATCTTGAACTTGCGCGGCAGGAACTGAAACTCGGGGTGGTCGGTGGACCACTGGCGCAGCAGCTCGGCATAGGGCCGGGGGTCTTCGATCTCATCCGCCGCGGCACCGGCAAAATGGTCGGCAGTCACGTTGCGCACGCAGTTGCCCGAGGTTTGCAGCGCGTGCATTTCCACATCGGCCAGCGCGCCAAGAATGGCGGGCACCTCGGGCAGCACGGGCCAGTTGTACTGGATGTTCTGCCGGGTGGTGAAGTGGCCATAGCCCTTGTCATAGGTTTCCGCGATATGGGCCAACTGCCGCATCTGGCGCGGCGACAGGGTGCCGTAAGGGATGGCGACCCGCAGCATGTAGGCGTGCAGTTGCAGGTAAAGCCCGTTCATCAGACGCAGCGGGCGGAATTCCTCCTCGGTCAGCGACCCGTCAAGGCGGCGTTCGACCTGTTGGGTGAACTGGGCCACGCGGGCGCGCACGAAACCTTCGTCAAAGTCGGAATAGCTGTACATGAGGCGGCTTCTTTCTGCGCGGGCGGGGTGGCTGGCTGTCTGGTGGAATGGGATCGAGGCCTCGGATCACGTCCGGGGTGTAGCCACGTCGGCGGCAAGGTCAACCTGCTTGCCATGGGCATAGTTGGACGGGCCGCGGGTGCGGAATTCCTCGCGGAAATGGGTCGGCTCCGGCCCGTTCGGCCCCGGCTTCGCGTCTGCCAGATACGCGCCGACCACATAGAGCTTCTGCGCCGTGCCGAACAGCAGACGCATCTGGGCATGGGCCTCGTCCTCGATCAACTCGGCCTGATGGTGGTAGGGCGTCCATTGATCATCGGCGGTCAGATAGACCACATCGCCCATCCGCAGGCGGTTGGCGGTCACGACCTTGGGGGTAAATCGGCGGCTCATGCGCAGGCATCCTTTGATTGCGCGTGGGGTCTGGCGCGGGCGGAAGGGGCAAGACCAGTGCGGATTGCGGAATCTGCCCGGTCTGTGAGCCTTAATATAGGATATTTTCCTGCATCCCGGCCAGTGCCCCTTGCAGATAAGGACGTTTGTTCTGATACTGGGGTGCGTTGGAACAGGGTTCTGCAAAACCGGGGAAGTGACGAATGGCGGCCCAACTGGATGAACTGGACCGGAAAATCCTGTCGGAACTGCAAACCGATGCCGAGCAATCGCTGGACGAAATCGCCCGCAAGGTGGGGTCATCGAAAACCCCGGTCTGGAACCGCATCCGCCGGATGCGCGAACAGGGCGTGATCCTGCGCCAGACCGCCATCCTGGACCCCGAGGCCCTGGGGCTGGAGGCCTGTTTCTTCGTGCTGATCCGCACCTCCGAGCATGAGGCCGACTGGCAGCGGCGGTTCCTCAAGGCGCTGCGCGAGCGCCCCGAAGTGCTGGAGGCGCACCGGCTGGCGGGCGACATCGACTATATCCTGAAAGTGCGGGTCAGGAACGCGCGGGCCTATGACACGTTCTATCAGGCGCTGATTTCCGAAGTGCGGATCTACAACGTGACGGCGTTGCTGAGCATGGAAGAAATCAAGTCGACGACAGTGCTGCCGTTGTAGGGTGGGCAATCTGCCCACCATCGGGCAGGTCAGGTGGGCGGGTCAGGTGGGCAGATTGCCCACCCTACGGGGCGACGTGCAGCGCCTTCAGGCCATGAAAGTGGTACAGATCCGCATAGTCCGGCTGCCCCGCCAGCCGCATCCCCGGCAGGCGCGCGAACAGGATCGGCAGCGCGATCTGCAACTCCAGCCGTGCCAGCGGCGCGCCGACGCAGAAGTGCAGGCCGGCCCCGAAACTGGCATGGGGTTTGACCGGGCGGGTGGGGTCGAAGGTGGCAGGATCATCCCACTGGCCCGGATCGCGGTTGGCGGCGGCGAGCAGCAGCGCCACGCGGTCACCGCGCTGGAAGGACTGACCCATCACCTCGACGGGTTCATAGCACCAGCGGGTGAACATGTGCAGCGCAGGGTCAAAGCGCAAAATCTCCTCGACCGTCGCGTTGATGGCATCGGGGGCAAGGGCGGCATGCGGTGTTGCGGTTTCCAGCAGGGTTTTCACCCCGTTGCCGAGGGTGTGCACCGTGGCCTCATGGCCTGCGTTCAGCAACAGGATGCAGGTGCTGATCAACTCATCGGTGGTCAGCCGGTCGCCGTCCTGTTCGGCGGCGATCAGGTGGGTGATCAGATCATCGGCGGGCTGGCTGCGGCGGGCGTCGATGTAGCCGCGCAGGAAGCTGGCAAAGTCGGTCGCGGCGGTACAGGCCAGCGCCTCGGTCTGCGGCGTGCGGCCCGCCTGATACATGCCGACCATCGCGTTCGACCAGGCCAGCAGGTCGGGGGCCATGGATTCTGGCACGCCCAGCAACCGCGCGATGATGATGACCGGCAGATGGGTGGCAAACTGCGGCAGCAGGTCAAACTCACCGGGGGGCAGGCGGTCAATCAGATCATGGCTCAGCGCGGCAATCTCTGGCCCCAAGGCCGCGATGCGGCGCGAGGTGAAGGCGCGCAGCACCAGCCCGCGCAGGCGGGTGTGGCGGGGCGGTTCCAGTTCCAGCATAGAATGGGCCTCGATCGCGTAGAACGGGGCAAGGGCTGCGGCAATGGCGGGCGCATGGTCCGGCGGGGCCTCGCGGCCAAAGCGGCGGTCGCGGAAGATGGCGTTGGTGGCGGCGGCGTTGCCGGTGCAGGCGAGGCCATATTCCGCCCAGTGAAAGAACGGGCCAAGGGCGCGGGCGCGCTCATAGAACGGGTAGGGGTCTTGCACGAAGGCAGGGTCGGTGGGCGATTGCGACAGGGCCTGCATCAGCGCCGCCCCATGCCTTGCGCCACCACGACGCCCAGCACCACAACCGCCGCCCCCGCCGCCTGCCACCAGTTCCACGCGCCGCCCAGGGCAAAGACCATCACCATCACATAAAACGGCACCGCGTTCATGTGCAGGCTGGCGGCCCCGATGCCCAACTGACCGACCGCGATGATCCACAGACACTGGCTGATCGCCAGCGACCCCATGCCGAACACCAGCAAGCCGCCAAACTCGGGCCAGCCGATGGCCGCCCAATCGGGCGACGGCGCGCCAAGGGCCGCATGGATCAGCGCGGCAATCGTGGCGCAGATCGCGGCCCCGGCCACGGTGATCGCGCTGCGCCCGATGGGCGACAGGTCGGGGAAGTTCTTCACGCTCGCCCGCGACCCCCAGGTATAGCAGGCGACCGAGGCCAGTGCGGCCGCCGCCCCAAGGCCAAGCTGCATCTGCCCCATGCTGGCGGCAAAAGCCAGCACCCCGCCCGCCAGCGACAGCATCAACCCGATCACCAGCGTCAGCGTGACCTGGCGCTTGTCCAGCAGACATTCCAACGCGATGCCCAGCACCGGCATGGTGGCCGAGGCCACGGCCACCGTCACCGCATCTGTCGCGGCCTGGGCGATCACCAGAAACACCGAGGCCGCGCCAATGCAGATGCCACCGACCAGCAGCCCCATGCCCCAGTTGGCCCGCCGCATCGGCCCGAAGCCTTCCAGCGCCCACCACAGCGGCAGCAGCAGCAATGACGCCAGCGTGGCGCGCGCGGCGGTCAGGGCAAGCGGCGGCATATGCGGGATGATCAGGTCGGCGGCCGGCAGACCCGCCGCCCAGACGACCATGGACGCAAGGCAGATCAGGTTGGCGGCCAGCAAGGACCGGGGCAGGGGTGCTGCTGTCATGCTGCGGTCATGCGGCAGACAGGGCGGCCACGATGGCCCCGAAATCGGCGGCCTTCAGGCTCGCCCCACCCACCAGCGCCCCATCCACATGCGGCACCGCGAAAATCTCGGCCGCGTTCGACGGTTTGACCGACCCGCCATACAGCAACCGCACCCCCGCCGCCTGTGCGCCGATCAGCCCCTGCAACTGGGCGCGGATATGGGCATGCACCTCGGCGATTTCGGCAATCGTGGGGGTTCGCCCGGTGCCGATGGCCCAGACGGGTTCGTACGCCACCACCAGCGACTCTGCCACCGCACCCTTGGGCACCGACCCCGACAGTTGCGCGCCGATCACGTCCAACGTGGTGCCCGCGTCGCGCTGTGCTTCCGTCTCGCCCACGCAGACCACCGCCACCAGCCCTGCGGTGATCGCAGCGCCCGCCTTGGCCAGCACCATCGCATCGGTTTCAGCATGGTCGGTGCGGCGTTCGGAATGGCCAAGGATCACATAGGCCGCCCCGGCATCTGCCAGCATGGCGGCAGAAATATCGCCGGTATGCGCCCCCGCCGCATTGGCGTGGCAATCCTGCCCGCCGACCAGCAAGCCCGACCCCTGCGCCGCCGCCGCCATCTGGGCCACCAGCGTCGCAGGCGGGCACAGCAGCATGTCGCAGGCGGGGGCAGGGTGGGCATCCAGCAAAGCGGTGACTTCCGACAGCGCGGCGGTGGTGCCGTTCATCTTCCAGTTCCCGGCGGCGAGTTTACGCATCATCTGATCTCCCTTGTTCGCCACAGGCGTAACGCCCCCCTGCGACAAGGAAAAGACCCTGCGGATGATCGCCCGCAAATACCCGGTCGAATGTTGGGGCAGATGGTGGGGCAGATCGGTGGCGCGGACCCTTCGGGATCAGGCGTCCTTGAACTTGATGCTTTCACCACAGCCGCAAGCCTCGGCCACATTGGGGTTGCGGAACTTGAACCCGGCTTGCAGCAGGTCGACCTCATAGTCGATCTCGGTGCCGATCAGAAACAGTTGCGCCATGGGGGCGATCATCACCCGCGCGCCGTCCTGTTCCACCACCTCGTCCATCGGATTGACAGCCGAGACATATTCCATGGTGTATTCCATGCCCGCACAGCCCCCCTTCTTGACGCCGATGCGCAGACCTTGAGTGTCTTGCTTGGCCATCAGCCGCGCAATCTGTTTCGCGGCGATCGGGGTCAGGGTGACGGCGGCTTTGCCGGGGATGCCGAACATGGGATGCGTCCTTTGCGATATTCCCCATAACATAGGCGGGGCTTGGGCAATTCTCAACCCGTGGTGAAGGGGCCTACATGAACCCCAGTTCCAGCCGGGCCTCGTCGGACATCATCTCCATCCCCCAGGGCGGATCAAAGGTCATCGACACGGTCACATCGCGCACCCCGGCCAAGGGTTCCACCGCCTCTTGCACCCAGCCCGGCATCTCGCCTGCCACCGGACAGCCGGGGGCGGTCAGGGTCATGGTGATGCCGACCGAGTTTTCGGCACTGATATCAATGGTATAGACCAGACCCAGGTCATAGATGTTGACCGGGATTTCGGGGTCGAACACCGTACGGCAGGCATCAACCACCTGATCATACAGCGGATGATCTGTGCTGGAGGGGGGGATCAGCGGCGCGCCCTCAATCTGGTCCTGCATGGTATGTCCTGCTCTGCGTCTGGTAGTTGAGCAATTATATAGGGATTGCACAGGCCGGGGTCCAGTGGCTGCGGGACGCGCACAGAGTATGGCTCACATCCCCACCGCCGCCGCCCCTATCCACGCCACCCGCAAACCTGGCATCTCCCCTCCCCCTCGTGGGGAGGGGCCGGGGGTGGGGGGCGGCGACACGCGCCCCTTTTTCAGCAAAAGGCTCAGGCGAGGCGCAGACCACGGGCGCTTGCGTACCGCCGTTGGCTCGAACCCACGCCACCCGCAAACCTCGCACCTCCCCTCCCCCTCGTGGGGAGGGGCCGGGGGTGGGGGGCAGCGACACAACCCGTTTCAGCAAAAGGCCCAGGCGATGCCAGCCCCCCCGACCCGCCTCAGAACGGAATTTCGTCGTCCATATCCGACGCCCGGCCCCGACCGCCGCCAGACGACGCGCCGCCACCGGACCCGCCGCCCGACGCGCCGCGCCCGCCCGACGAGGCACCGCCACCATAGCCGCCGCCGCCGCCTGCATCTTCATACCCGCCGCGATCATCATAACCGCCGCCGGCACCCCCGCCCGCGCCGCCACCCGAGCCGCCGCCATCGCGCCCGCCCAGCAGGGTCAATTCACCCCGGAACTGCCGCAGCACCACTTCGGTCGTATAGCGGTCGGCCCCGGACTGGTCCTGCCATTTGCGGGTTTCCAGTTGGCCCTCGACATAGACGGTCGAGCCTTTCTTCAGATACTGCTCGGCGATCTTGCCCAGAGCCTCGTTGAAGATCGCGACCGAATGCCATTCGGTGCGTTCCTTGCGCTCGCCACTCGCCTTGTCGCGCCAGGTTTCCGACGTCGCGATGCGCAGGTTCACCACCTTGCCGCCGTTAGGAAAGCTGCGCACCTCGGGGTCGCGGCCGAGGTTTCCGACGATGATCACCTTGTTGACCGACCCAGCCATGACGCGCTCCCTTGTCTTTTCCAATGATTCCCGCTGTCCGGCAGTTTCCGCCGGACTGGTTAACAAAGCCTATACCCGTGGCGGGCAAGCGCTGCAATGTGGCAGGCCGCGGGGTGGGGTGGCCGGGCAGGGGTAGAAGTCCTGTCAAAAACCCGTATAGTCGCGGCGTTGCGTCCCTGATCTGGTTGGTTGCATGAAACACGCGGTCCTTGTGGTGATGGTTCTGGCCGGCGTCGCATTGGGTGCCCCTGGTGGCGGGGTGGCCTATGCCGAAGCGCTGACCCTGTCGGGGTCCAGCAAGTCGCGCAATTCGATCTTCAAATCGCAGACCAGGCTGCTGGACGGGCGTCTGGCCAAGCAATATGACGCCTCGGTCAAGCTGACGCCGAAGGGCAAGGGCAAGACGGACATCACCGAGGCCGCCCCGCGCTATCGCGGCAATTACAAGGGCGCGTTTCTGGAGGTGGCAAAGGCTGCCGCCCGCAAGCATGGCGTGCCCGAGGATCTGTTCCTGCGGCTGGTGCAGCAAGAATCCGGCTGGAATCCGGGGGCGGTGTCAACCGCAGGGGCGACGGGGCTGGCGCAACTGATGCCCGCGACGGCACGCAAGCTGGGCGTCGACATCAGCGACCCCAATCAGAACCTGGAGGGCGGGGCGCGCTATCTGTCGATGATGTACAACAAGTTCGGCAGTTGGCGGCTGGCGCTGGCGGCCTATAACGCGGGGCCGGGGGCGGTGGAAAAACACGGCGGCATCCCCCCCTATGCCGAGACGAAGAATTATGTGAAGGCAATTCTGGGGTAGGAGGGGCAATCTGCCCATCCTGCACTTCGCCCATCCTGCTATTCGGCGGCAATCTTGATCACCGGTTCCATTTGCGCCAGCACATCCGCCGACAGGTGGCATTTCACCTGATGGCCGCCGTCCAGCATCTGCACGGGTGGCATCACCGTTTCGCACAGATTGCCCGGCACCTGGGATTTCCAGCGGCAGCGGGTCTGGAACGGGCAACCGGGGGGCGGGTTCATCGCTGACGGAATGTCGCCTTCCAGCACGATGCGTTTGCGGATCACCTTGGTATCGGCAATCGGCACGGCGGACAGCAGCGCCTCGGTGTAGGGGTGATAGGGCGGCTGGAACACCTGATCGGTGCTGCCCATTTCGACCACATGGCCCAGATACATCACCATCACCCGGTCGCTGAGGTAGCGCACGATCGACAGATCGTGGCTGATGAACAGCAGGGTGGTGCGGTTCTTGCGCTGAATCTCCATCAGCAGGTCTGTCACGGCGGCCTGCACCGACACGTCCAGCGCGGACACAGGTTCATCCGCCACCACCACCTTGGCCCCACCCGCAAAGGCCCGCGCGATGCCGACGCGCTGCTTTTGCCCGCCCGACAACTGACGCGGCATCCGTTCGGCAAAGGCGCGCGGCAGTTTCACCAGATCCAGCAGCTCCAGCATGCGGGCCATCCGTTCGGCATCGGAATTGCCCTGCTTGAAAATCTCCAGCGCGCGGATGATCTGGCGGCCCACGGTCATCGAGGGGTTCAGCGTGTCGAACGGGTTCTGGAACACCATCTGCACAGAGGACACCGTATCGACGTTGCGTTTCTGGATGGGCGTCGATTGCACGTTTTCATCAAACAGCATGATTGACCCAGAGGTCGCGGTTTCCAGCCCCATCAGCACCTTGGCGAAGGTGGATTTGCCACAGCCGGACTCGCCCACAATGGCCAGCGTCTCGCCTTCACGGGCCTCGAAGCTGAGGGTTTCGTTGGCTTTCACAACCTTGGTCGCGCCACCGCCGAAGGCCCCCGAGGAGACGGAATAGTATTTCCGCAAATCCTCCATCTTCAGCACGACGCGGCCGACGGGCAGCTTTTCCTTGGCATTGCTGACCGCCATCGGGGCGTTCCAGTCGATCTCTTGCCACTTCACGCAGCGGCTGGCGTGGCGGTCGTCGCCCGGCACGGGCGACATCGGCACCTCGGCGGCATTGCAGCGGCCATCCTGAAAATAATCGCAGCGCGGGCCGAAGTTGCAGCCCCTGGGGCGTTCATGCGGCAGCGGGAAGTTGCCGGGAATGGCAACCAGCGGGCGCGAGTTCTTGTCGGCCCCCGGCAGCGGGATCGAGCGGAACAGGGCCTGCGTGTAGGGATGGCGCATCTTGTCGAACACTTCGACCACATTGCCGGTTTCCACCGCCTCGCCGGAATACATCACGCAGAGCCGGTCGCAGGTATCAAGGATCAGGCCGAGGTTGTGGCTGATGAACAGCATCGAGGTGCCGTATTTGGTGCCCAGATCCTTGACCAGATCGACGATGCCGGCCTCGACCGTCACGTCCAGCGCAGTGGTGGGTTCATCCAGGATCAGCAGGGCGGGCTTGGACATCAGCGCCATCGCAATCACGATGCGCTGCTGCTGACCGCCCGACAGTTGATGCGGATAGGCGTTGATGATGCGGTCGGGGTCGGGCAGGCGCACATCGGCCACGATCTGGCGGGCCAGCTTCCACGCGGCGTCACGGGACATGCCTTCGTGGATCATCGGCACTTCGGCCAGTTGCGCGCCAATCTTCATCGCGGGGTTCAGCGAGGCCATCGGTTCTTGATAGATCATCGCGATTTCCGAGCCGCGGATGCGGCGCAGTTCCTCATCGCCCATGGTGGTCAGATCGCGGCCCTTGAACTTGATCGACCCGCCCACGATGCGGCCGTTCTTGCCAAGGTCGCGCATCACCGCCAGCGCCACGGTGGATTTGCCGCAGCCGGATTCGCCCACCAGCCCCATGGCCTCGCCCGGCATCACGGAACAGGAAAAATCCATCACGGCAGGGATTTCCCGCAGGCGGGTGAAGAAAGAGATCGAGAGGTTCTCGATTTCGAGGATGGGTTTGCTGGGATCCCAGTCAGACATGGCAGCCTCGCTTTTTGTGGAGAGGGCGGGAACCGGGGGCCAGCCCCCGGACCCCCGAGATATTTGGAAACAGATGATGTCAGTCGCGTAAGGATTCTTCGCGCAACCCGTCGGCCAGCAGGTTCAGGCCAAGGACAAGGCTCATCAGGGCCAGCGCCGGAACCACGGCGGGGTGCAGGTAGACCGACAGCAGTTTGCGGCCATCGTCGATGGTGCTGCCCCAGTCGGGGGATTCCGGGGATACGCCAAGGCCGAAGAAGCCGAGCGTGCCGAGCAGGATGGTGGTATAGCCGATGCGCAGGCAGAAATCGACGATCAGCGGGCCACGGGCGTTTGGCAAGATCTCCCACAGCATGATGTACCAGGGGGATTCGCCGCGCGTCTGGCCCGCGGCCACATAGTCGCGCGCCTTGATGTCCATGACGATGCCGCGCACGATGCGGAACACGCCGGGCGCATTGACGAAGACCACCGATACGAAGACGTTCAGCAGGTTGGGGTCCATCGACCAGATGCCGGTGGGGTCCATGTTGAAGGCAAGCCCGGAATAGGCCCAGAACCCGATCACCAGGGTAAGCCCGACATAGAGGTTGCGCCGGGGGGCATTGGTGTGGAAGCGCGAGTTGAACAGCGTGGCCAGAAAGATGATCGGAAAGACGAACAGCACGGCGGCCAGCACGATCGGCACGCCGGTCACGCGGATTTCCGGGGTCACCAGCAGGTAGAACAGCAAGATCACCGGGAAGGCCAGCACGAGGTTGGCGATGAAGGAGATGATCGTATCCAGCTTGCCGCCGAAATAGCCTGCGGGCAGGCCAAGGGTGATGCCGACCATGAAGGCAAACAGGGTGGCGGCAGGGGCGATCTGCAGCACCCGCCGCGCCCCCATCACCACCCGACTGAACACGTCGCGCGCCAGATGGTCGCCGCCGAACAGGTAATAGGGATAGGCCCCTTCGACCGGCGCGCCAAGCGGCGAGCCGGGCAGGGCGTTCTTCAACCCCGAGATTTGCGCGATGGGATCATGGGTGATGATCAGGTCGGCAAAGATCGCGGTGAAGATCCAGAAGATCACGATGCCATAGCCCAGCATCCCCACCGGGCTGTCGAACAGCTTGCCATAAAGCCCCAGCCGGCGCTTGAAGCGGATCGAGAGCGCGAAGGCCAGCACCATCGCAATCCAGACCGGCAGGAACTGCGTGGCGACGCGGGCGATGATGGCACCCCAGGACAGGTCTTCCATGGGTGTCTCCTCAGGCCAGACGGATGCGGGGATTCAGGAACACATAGCCGATATCAGAGATAAGCTGCGTGACCAGAACGACGAAGACGGCGACGACCGAACAGCCAAGCAGCAATTCGATGTCATTGTTGCCTGCGGCCTGAACCAGCGTCCAGCCGAAGCCCTTGTAGTTGAACAGGGATTCCACGATCACCACGCCGTTCAGCAGCCATGGGAACTGCAGCATGATCACGGTGAAGGGCGCGATCAGCGCGTTGCGCAGGGCGTGTTTCATCACCACCTGCTTGAACGACACGCCCTTCAGCCGGGCGGTGCGGATGTACTGCTGCGTCATCACCTCGGTCATCGAGGCGCGGGTCATCCGGGCGATATAGCCGATGCCGTACAGCGCGATGGTCAGCACCGGCAGGGTGAAGTTCCAGAAGGTGATGTCGTCCAGCGCCGAGGTGGCCGAGCCGAGGAACAGGGTCTTGCTTTCGATCCAGCCGATGTCGTTGAGGATCGGCGACAGCCCGCCGGTGGCGCTGGCAAACAGGGCCACAAGGATGACGCCCGACACATATTCGGGCGTCGCGGTCGAGGCGATGGCGAAGGTCGACAGGATACGGTCGGTGCGTGACCCTTCGCGCATCCCCGACAGCACGCCCAGCAACAGCGAACAGGGCACCATCACCAGCATCACCGCCAGCATCAGATAACCGGTCGCCGCCAGTTTGCCGCCAAGCGTGGTCAGCACCGGTTCCTTGAACACGGTGGAAAAGCCCCAGTCGCCCTGCAGGATGCCGCAATAGCGCGGGGCGGTTTCGGCGGTGACGCCTGCGTCGATGCAGCGCCCGCGGGTCACGCCCTTGTCATCGGTGCGCACCCAGCCCGGCAACACCCCCAGCCATTCGCCATAGCGCGACACCACCGATCCGCCATGGCCGTTCTGGTCGATCCAGACCTTGACCGACTCTTCCGTCATGCGGACCGACCCTTCGGTGCGGGCCAGCTTTTCCAGGTTGGGGCCAAGGTTGGTCAGGTAGAACACGATGAAGGTCAGCGCGAGGGCTGTCAGCAGCATGACGCCAAGACGGCGCATCACGAATGTAAGCATGACGTATCGGTCCCCTCGCGAGGTTGAACAAAGCTGGCGGCGCGTCGGCTGCGTCGGGCTGGCGGGGCCGATTGCGCGGGGACCATCGCCCCCGCGCAACAAGGCAGCAGGTCAGATCAGGCGATCGACCATTTGTAGTGGTGGTGTTCAAACGACGGGTGCTGTTCCACCCCCACCAGATTGTCCTTGGCATGACGGAACAAGGACCGCCAGAACGGCTGGATGATATAGCCTTCGTCCTGAAGGATGGTTTCCAGCTTGAAGGCGATTTCCCGGCGCTTGTCGGCATCGGCAATCGCCAGGGCTTCGGTCATGGCCGCGTCGAATTCGGGGTTGGCCATGCCGCTTTCGTTCCAGGACCCCGCCGAGGTGTAGGCCAGGCTCATGTTCTGCACGGCCAGCGGGCGGTGGTTCCAGGTGGTCGAGCTGAACGGATACTTCTGCCAATCGTTCCAGAAGGTCGACCCCGGCATCACGGTGCGCTTGATGTTGGCGCCCGCGTCGCGCAGCTGTGCGGCCACGGCATCCGAGGTTGCCGCTTCCCAGCCATCGTCAAGGCTGATGAACTCGAACTCGGTATCCGCCATGCCGGCCGCTTCCAGCGCGGGTTTCAGTCCTGCGGGATTGATCACCTGCTTGGGAATTTCGGCATATTCGGGATGGATCGGGCAGGCGTGATGGTTTTCGGCGATCTTGCCCAGGTTGTTGTAGCCCAGTTCCAGCACCACCGCCGGATCGACGGCAAGCTGCATGGCCTGACGCACCGACTTGTCCTTGTAGAGATCGGAGTTGGAGTTGAAGCGGCACACGATGGTCGAGGCGGTGACGGCCTCGTACTTCTTCCAGCCCATGCCATCGAGGATGTCGATGAATTCGCCGGTGGATTCGTAGTTGGCGTCAATCTCGTCCGACCCGGCAAGGGCCACCATGGCGGCAGGGTCAGTGCCGAAGTCGATGTAATGCACCTCGTCCAGCGGTGCGGTGCCGCCCCACCAGGTATGGTTCGGCGCGCGCACCAGGATGACGCGCTGGCCCACGGCCACTTCTTTCGGGACATATGGCCCTGTGCCGATCGGGTTGGTGGCAGGGTCCGCGCCATCGGCAAGGCTGGAATGTACGACGGCTGCCGGATAGTCGGCCATGTTGGCGATCACGGCAATGTCAGGCTCGGACAGGGTCAGCTTGACGGTCATGTCGTCAACCTTGGTCACCGCACCGTCGCGCAGGGCCTTGGTTTCGGCATTCACGAGGCCGGGGAAACGCGAGGCCATGGCGTTGCCTTCGACGTTGCCATCGGTCCAGCGGGCAAAATTGCGCACCACGTCATCGGCGGTGAAGGCATCGCCGTTGTTCCAGGTCACACCGGGGCGCACGACCAGCGTGTATTCGGTGGCGTTGTCATTGGTGGTCCAGCTTTCCAGCAGGCGCCCTTCAAAGGTGCCGTCGGCGTTGTACTGGACCAGATATTCCAGCCAGCCGCGATAGATGTTGGCGATCTGCGGCCAGTCTGCCAGACGCGGATCCTTGGTGCCCTTGACTTCCATCGCCATGCGGATGATGCCGCCGGTCTTGGCCTCTTGGGCCGCTGCCGGGGCGGTCATGCCCATCAGGCCATATGCGGCCACCGCCGACACCCCAAAGGCGGTCGTGCGGGTCAGAAATTCACGGCGGCTCAATCGGCCGCTGCGCATTTCCTCGGCATACATCTGGACGGCAGGATGAGCCATGGCGGCAGCCTGTGTCGTATTGGTCATGCTAGTCTCCCTGAAAGCAGCTTTTGGTTTTTTTATGTGGCGGATAGGCCTTGTCGGCCGCTTCATCCGCGCCCTTGTCCAGACAGGGACTGCACGCGGATGGACGGCCGCACCGGCAGACCTCACCCCGACATTGCGCATCTTTTTTACCGTTGCGTCAATGACCGCTTTCGGCGTTTTGCGCCCCGTTTGCGACATGGGCTTTCGGTTTCCGACCACGCAATGTCGCTTTTGACCGGATGGTTAAACCTGCGGCGGCGCCGGGCAAATTCAGGGCGCGCGGCGAAAGGCCGAGGGGGATTTGCCGGTCAGATGCTGGAACGCGCGGGTGAAATAGGCAGGCGAGGTGAAGCCCAGGCTTTCGCCGATGCGGCCCACCGGCAGCTTGGTTTCCGCCAGCATCTTGCGGGCCTCGAAGATCCGGCGGTCCTGCAACAGCGCCGACGCCGCCCGCCCGCAGGCCGTGTTGCAGCAGCGGGTCAGGTGGGTCGGCGTCACGCCAAGCGCTGCGGCGAAATCCGCAACCCCCATGCCGGACCGGAAATCACGCTCCAGCAGGGCTGTATAGCGGGCGACCAGACGGCGGGTGGCATCGACCTTCGGCACCTCGGCCTCGGCGCGGCGCGACTGGCGTTCCAGCCAGACCCCCAGCAGACCCAGATAGTGCCGGGTGGCGCGGTCATGGGCGGGCACGTCGCTGTCCATCTCGCGCAGGATCGAATCAAGCAGGATGTTCAGTTCCTGCTGCACATGGGTTTCGCGGATGCGCAGATGCTGCGGCGTGCGGGGCAGCGTCATGGTGCAATCGCGGCCCAGAAACAGCGCCGTGCCGAAAACGGCGGGGCCAGCCTCGAACCCGTGCATCACGCCGGGCGGAATGTAGATCGCATTATGGGCCGTGTAGCCGCGCGTCACACCAGATATGGTGATGCGGCCCTGACCCTTGGTGAACCACAGAAAACACGGCTCGGAAATCGACCGCATGGCCTCCACCCGCCAGCGGCCACCGGCGGCAAGGCGTGGAATGGCGATCAGCCGCAATTGGGAAACGGTCGGGTCGGCGGGCATGTCTGGGAACACCATTTCTGAGGGCTTGCAGGCAGTTAACCAGCCCTTCGCAGGCAACCCAAGCGAAAAGATGGCAAATCCGGCCGCTTTTCGGGCAGATCGGCGGATTGCTGTGCATAAGTCTGTGGATGGGCGAATGACAGCTTATGGTTGTGCGATGGTCCGCCAGCCGCCCATGCGCGACCGCAGCCAGGTGCGCTGGCGTTTGGCATATTGCCGCGAGGCGAGCTTCGCGGCCTCGGTGGCCTGTGCCAATGACATCTGCCCTTCCAGATGCGCGATCAGCTCCGCCGCCCCGATGGCGCGGGCATAGGGCAGGGCGGGGGACCAGCCGGGCCATGCGGCGCGGGCCTCGTCCAGCGCGCCGGCCTGCATCATCAGATCGAACCGCAGGTCGATGCGGGCGTTCAGCCAAGCGACCTCGGGGCGCAGCACCAGCGCCTCGGCCTTCGCGCGCGGCAGCAGCGCAGGCCCGGTATCGTCCTGCCATGCCGCCAGACCCCGGCCCGTGCTGCGCCACACTTCCCACGCGCGCTGGATGCGGGCGGGATTGGCGCGGTCGATGCGGGCGGCGGTGGCGGGGTCAAGCTCGGCCAGCATCCGGGCCAGATCACCAAGACGCAAGCCGTCGGCCTCGGCCCGCACTTCGGGTGGCACGGCGGGAATGTCCACCAGCCCTTCGGTCAGGGCGGTAAAATACAACCCTGTCCCCCCCACGATCACCACGGGCCGGTCCAGCAACCCCGCCACTTCGCGCAGCCAATGGCCGACCGAATAGGGCTGCGCCCGGCCCACATGCCCGTACAGCGCATGCGGCACCTGCGCCTCATCCGCCACCGAAGGCCGCGCCGACAGCAGGCGCCAGCAGTCATAGACCTGCAAGGCATCGGCGTTGACCACCACCCGCCCATCCCGCGCGGCCAGCTCCATCGCCAGCCCCGACTTGCCACTGGCCGTCGGCCCCGCAATCAGAACCGGCAGTTCCCGCGACACCGATGCCAAAACTGTGCGTATCATCTGTTCCCAAATATCCCACGGGTAGCCTTTCGGGTTCGCCATCGGTTCAAGTAACCGAAAGGCTGGGGGGTGTGAAACCCCCGGTCCGACGCCCACCAAGCCAACAACGGGTTGAACCTTGCCCCGTTTTGCGACATTTTGCGCGGCAGTCCAATTGCAAAACCACATACAGGGGGCCACCATGGCACAGCACGTCAGCGCGCATGACACGGGGTCCGGCGTCACCTACGACCGCGTGATGCTCAAGATCTCGGGCGAGGCGCTGATGGGAGATCAGGGCTATGGCCTGCACCCGCCCACCGTGCAGCGCATCGCGCAAGAGGTGAAATCCGTGCGCGACATGGGGGTCGAGATCTGCATGGTGATCGGCGGCGGCAACATCTTTCGCGGGCTGGCAGGGTCGGCGCAGGGGATGGAACGCACCACCGCCGATTACATGGGTATGCTTGCCACCGTGATGAACGCGCTGGCCATGCAGTCGGCGCTGGAATCGATCGGGGTCTATACCCGCGTGATTTCTGCCATCCCGATGGATCAGGTATGTGAACCCTACATCCGCCGCCGCGCCGTGCGCCACCTTGAGAAAAAGCGCGTCTGCATCTTTGCCGCAGGCACCGGCAACCCCTATTTCACCACCGACACGGCGGCCACGCTGCGCGCCAATGAAATGGCCTGTCAGGCGATCTTCAAGGGCACCAAGGTCGACGGGGTCTATGACAAGGACCCCAAGAAACACGCCGATGCCAAACGCTATGACAATGTCACCTATGACGAGGTGCTGCAAAAGCATCTGGGGGTGATGGATGCCTCGGCCATCGCGCTTGCCCGCGACAACAGCCTGCCGATCATCGTGTTCAGCCTTGATGAACCGGGCGGGTTCAAGGGCATTCTGGCGGGGCAGGGCACCTATACCCGCGTGCACGGCTGATCCCCAGCCCTTCAGGTTTCTGGGCCCCTTTGATTTTTCGCACCGCCCCCGTTAATAAGGGGGCCAAAGACATGCTGAACAAGACGGAACACCGACATGGCCGATGACATCGAGATTGACACCGACGCGATCCAGCGCCGCATGGACGGGGCGATGAACGCGCTGAAGACGGAATTTGGCAGCTTGCGGACCGGGCGGGCCTCGGCCTCGATCCTGGAGCCGATCATGGTCGAAAGCTATGGTCAGATGACGCCGATCAATCAGGTCGGCACCGTCAACGTGCCCGAACCGCGCATGGTGGTGATCAACGTCTGGGACAAGGCGATGGTGTCCAAGGTGGAACGCGCGATCCGCGATAGCGGCATCGGCATCAACCCGGTGGTCGATGGCCCGCTGATCCGCCTGCCGATCCCGGAACTGAACGAAGAACGTCGCCGCCAGTTGACCAAGGTTGCCGCAGGCTATGCGGAAGCCGCCAAGGTCGCCATCCGCAACGTGCGCCGTGACGGCATGGACCAGATCAAGAAGGCCAAATCGGCGGGCATGTCGGAAGACGACCAGAAGATGTGGTCCGAAGAAGTGCAGGAAATGACCGACAAATCCATCGCCGCCATCGACCGCGCGCTGGAAGGCAAGCAGCAAGAGATCATGCAGGTTTGACGAAAACCGGCCCGCCTGTCACCGCACCGCCGACCCAAAGGAATGCCGTCTTGGCAAGCAAAGATCTGACTGCCGACGCCCGCACCCCCGAACATGTCGCCATCATCATGGATGGCAATGGCCGCTGGGCCAAGAATCGCGGCTGGCCCCGGCTGGTGGGGCACCGTCGCGGCGCCGAACGGGTCAAGGAGATCGTTAGGGCCGCCCCCGATCTGGGCATCAAGTACCTGACGATCTATGCCTTCTCGACGGAAAACTGGAAACGGTCTACCGAGGAAGTCCTCGGGTTGATGGCGATTTTCACCCGCTATATCCAGCGCGAGGCTGATGAGATGGCCCGTGAAGGCGTGCGGATGCGCTTTATCGGTGACAAGACTCCGCTGGACCCGAAACTGGCCCGCCTGATGACCGGGATCGAGGCCCGCACCGCAGGGCTTGGCCGCCTGCATCTGACGGTCGCCATCAATTACGGGGGCCGGAACGAGATTGTCCGTGCCGCCCGCGCCATGGCGCTGGAGGCGGCCGAGGGGCGCTTTGACCCCGCCGAGCTGACCGAGGCGGCGTTTTCGCAGCGGCTGGATACCGGCGGTCTGCCCGACCCCGATCTGGTGATCCGCACCAGCGGCGAGAGCCGCACCTCGAACTTCCTGCCCTGGCAGGCGGCCTATGCCGAATATGAATTCACCGAAACCCTGTGGCCCGATTTCACCCCCGATGAACTGGGGGCCATCCTCGCCCGGTTTTCCAACCGCGACCGCCGGTTCGGCGCGGTGGCGACATGAGCCTTGCGCCCGGCCGTTGGGGTGATCTGCGGCCACGGGTGCTGTCGGCCATCGTGATGATCGCTGTGGGCGCGCTGGAGATCTGGCTGGGCGGGGCGTCGTTTTCGGCGCTGGTCATAGCCCTGACGGCAGTGATGATCTGGGAGCTTGCGACCATCACCGGCGGCGTGCTGAACCCGGCCCTGCCACCGCGCAGGCGGGGCACGCCTCTGGTCATCGCGGCGGTGGCGGGGCTGGTGCTGACGGCGACCTTCGTGCTGGTTGCGCCCTTTGCGCCGGTGTTGCTGCTGGTGCCGTCCTTGTTGCTGGCGCTGACGCCGCGCCGCGACCGGCGGATCGCCAGCGCTTATGGCGCAGCCGTGATGCTGGCGGGCTATGGGTTGATCTGGCTGCGCGACGGGGTGGGAACGCCTGCCATCCTGTGGATCGTGGCGGTGGTGATCGTGTCTGACATTTCGGGCTATTTCGCAGGCCGCCTGCTTGGCGGGCCAAAGTTCTGGCCCGCGATCAGCCCCAAGAAGACATGGTCCGGAACGGTTGCGGGCTGGATCGGGGCGATGCTGGTGGGGGTGGGCTTCGTGCTGGCGGGGCGGGCCGACTGGTGGCTGGTGGTGGTGTCGCCGCTTGTGGCCCTGGCCGGGCAGTTGGGCGACATCGCCGAAAGCTGGATCAAGCGGCGCACCGGGGTCAAGGACAGTTCCGCCCTGATCCCCGGCCATGGCGGGGTGATGGACCGCTTTGACGCGATGATCGGGGCGGTCTGTCTGGTGCTTGTTCTGGGGCTGATCCTGCCCTTTCCCCTGCCGGAGGCGCATTAGATGCGCCGCCTGTCAGTGTTCGGGGCCACCGGGTCGATCGGGGAAAGCACCTTTGATCTGGTGATGCGGGCGGGCGGCCCTGCGGCGTATCATACCGTCGCGGTGACGGGGGGGCGCAATGTGGCGCGGCTGGCACAGATGGCGCGAGCCTTGCGGGCGGAACTGGCGGTCTGCGCCGACGAGGCTTGCCTGGCCCCGCTGCGGGATGCCCTGGCGGGCAGCGGCATCGAGGTTGCCGCAGGCGACGCCGCCATTGCCGAGGCCGCAGACCGCCCCGCCGACTGGGTGATGAACGGCATTGTCGGGGCGGCGGGGCTGGTGCCGGGCCTGCGCGCGCTGCGCCACGGGCGGACGCTGGCGCTGGCCAACAAGGAAAGCCTGGTGACGGCGGGCAGCCTGCTGATGGCCACCGCCCGCGCCCATGGCGCGCGGATATTGCCGGTCGACAGCGAACATTCGGCGATCTTTCAGGCGCTGGCCGGCGAAGACATCGCTTCTGTCGAGCGCATCATCCTGACCGCTTCGGGCGGGGCGTTGCGCGACTGGCCGCTGGAGGCGCTGGCATCGGCCACCGTGACCGAGGCGCTGGCCCATCCGAACTGGTCCATGGGGCAGCGCATCACCATCGATTCGGCGTCGATGTTCAACAAGGCGCTGGAAGTCATTGAAACACGCGAGTTTTTCGATGTGGCCCCTGACCAGATCGAAGTGATCATCCACCCCGAATCCCTGATCCATTCCATGGTCGGTTTCCGCGATGGCGCGATCATGGCGCATATGGGCGCGCCCGACATGCGTCATTCCATCGGCTATGCGTTGAACTGGCCGGACCGGGCGCATATTCCAGTGGCGCGGCTGGATCTGGCGCAGGTCGCCAGCCTGACCTTCCGCGCGCCCGACCTTGCCCGCTATCCGGCCCTGCGCCTTGCGCGCGAGGTGATGGCGTGCCGGGGGCTGGCGGGGGCTGCGTTCAATGCCGCCAAGGAAGTGGCGCTGGACCGTTTCCTGGAAGGCACACTCGGGTTCATGGATATGGCCGGGGTGGTGGAAGACACGCTTTCCACGGTTTCGGGCGGGTTCGGCCTTGGAAATGTCGTGTTCACCCTTGAGGACATCCTTGCGATGGACCATCTAGCACGTATCAAGGCGGGCGAGGCAGCCACGCGCAGGATGCGGGCAGGTAAGGGGTAGGCATGGATATCTTGGGGCTTTTACCACAGGCGGGCAGTCTGGTCTGGACCGTGCTGTTCTTTGTGCTGGCCCTGTCGATCATCGTGTTCATCCATGAATATGGCCATTACATCGTCGGCCGCTGGTCTGGCATTCATGCCGAAGTGTTCAGCCTGGGCTTTGGTCCGGTGCTGTTTTCGCGGCAGGACAGCCGGGGCACCCGCTGGCAACTGGCGGCGATCCCCTTTGGCGGCTTTGTCAAGTTTCTGGGCGATGCCGATGCGGCCTCGGGCAAGGACGGCGCGGCGATGTCGGCGCTGACCGCCGAGGAACGCCGCCACACCATGCACGGCGCGCCCTTGTGGGCGCGGTCGGCGACGGTTGCGGCGGGGCCGGTGTTCAACTTCATCCTGACGCTGGTGATCTTTGTCGGCATGATCACCGTTCTGGGCGTGCCAAGCGATGCGCCTGTGGTGGGCGAGGTGCGCAGCACCGCTTTTCAGGGGCCGAGTTTGCAGACCGGCGACCGGATTCTGGCGATCAACGGCACTGACACGCCCGACAATGACACCCTCTATGCCCTGATCGCTGATCTGCCGCCCTCGGCCAGCGTGACCTACCGGGTGGACCGCGGCGGCGAGACGGTCGAATTTGCCGGCCCCCATCCGTTTCCGCCGATGATTTCCACCGTGCAGACCAAATCCGCGGCGATGGATGCGGGCTTGCAGGCGGGCGATGTGATCGTGTCGATCGACGGCACCCCGGTTTCCGCCTTCACCGAAATGCCCGCCATGGTGGCCGCGACCGGGGCCAAGCCCCTGTCGCTGGTCGTCTGGCGCGATGGCACCACGTTCGAGGCCACCCTGACCCCGCGCAGCCGCGATCTGCCGCTGCCCGAGGGCGGGTTTGAAACCCGCTTCCTGATCGGGCTGAACGGCGCGCCGCTGTTTTCGCCGCAAACCCGCGCGCCGGGTGTGGGCGAAACCCTGACGCTTGCCGCCCAGCAGACCTGGAGCCTGGCCGTGACCACCCTGTCGGGCATCTGGCATATCGTGACGGGCGCGATCAGCAGCTGCAACATTTCCGGCCCGATCGGTATGGCAACCGTGATGGGCGATGCCGCCCGGTCGGGGGTCGAAAGTTTCGTGACCATGATCGCGGTGCTGTCGCTTGGCATCGGGCTGATGAACCTGTTTCCCATTCCGGTGCTGGATGGCGGCCATCTGGTGTTTCACGCGTTTGAGGCCGTGACCGGCAAGCCGCCGTCGGACCGCTCGCTGCGGGTGCTGATGACGGTGGGGCTGACGCTGATCCTGTCCTTGATGGTGTTTGCCATCACCAATGATCTGTTCTGCGTCTGACCCTTCGCGCCAAACTGCTGCCACATTCCCCTGCTAGGCGATGGTCATGGAATGCAGAGGTGTGACATGCAACTTGTAGCAGACGGATATCGCGGGCTTTCCTTGTTGGTTGCGATCAACTGGGACCGGCTTTTTGCCATCGGCACAGTCCTGGTCGGCCTGTTGGCAGGGGCGTTTCTGGGGTCGGCCATCACCCAGCCGGTGCTGCTGCCGTGACCCACGGCGTTGCCGTCCTACCGCTATATATGGCGAAGTTGTTGAAATCGACCGCAGCCTTTTGACAAGCCTCGGCTTTCGGGCTAGTCAGGTGGCAACGGTTTTCAGCGACGTGGGGCTTTGTAATGCGGATGAATTCGGGGGCCAACGGGCGTCGGGGCAAGGTTGGCGTGTCTCGGGCAAAACCGATCCTGGCCGCAGTTTTCCTAGGGCTTGCAACGGCTTCTGCGCCGTTCTTGACGCCCGCGTTTTCGCAGGCCTTTTCCTTTTCCAACGTGCAGATCGAAGGCAACAACCGCGTCGATACGGCGACCATCCTGTCCTATGCCGGAATCGGTCGGGGGGCGTCCGTTTCGGGCGGCGATCTGAACGACGCCTATCAGCGCATTGCCAATTCGGGCCTGTTTGAAACGGTCGAGGTGGTGCCGCAGGGCAGCACCCTGTTGATTCGCGTCAAGGAATTTCCCATCGTCAACATCATCAACTTTGAAGGCAACAAGCGCCTCAAGGATGAAAAGCTGGCCGAACTGGTGAAATCGCAATCCCGCCGCGTCTATTCGCCCGCGCAGGCCGAGGCGGACGCCGCCGCCATCACCGAAGCCTACCGCGTTGCCGGCCGTCAGGCCGCCACGGTGGAACCCCGCATCATCCGCCGCTCGGGCGACCGGGTCGATCTGGTGTTCGAGGTGGCAGAAGGCGGCGTGGTCGAGATCGAGCGTCTGTCCTTTGTCGGCAACCGCGCGTTTTCGGACCGCCGGTTGCGGCAGGTGCTGGAAACCAAGCAGGCGGGCTTTCTGCGCAAGCTGATCCAGCGCGACTCGTTCTTTGCCGAGCGGCTGGAGCTGGACAAACAGGTGCTGCGCGATTTCTACCTGTCGCGCGGCTATATCGACTTTCAGATCCTCGATGCGACGGCGGAAACCTCGCGCGAGCGGGACGCGAGTTTCGTGACCTTCAGCATCCGCGAAGGCCAGCCCTATGCCATCGGCCAGGTTTCGACCGTGTCCGAGGTGGAAGGGATTGATGCCGCAGAGTTTGCGGCGGTCCAGAAGATCAAGACCGGGCAGGTCTATACCCCGGCGCTGATGGACAACAACATCACCCGGATGGAAAATCTGGCCCTGAAGAAGGGGCTGAACTTCGTCCGCGTCGATCCGCGCATCACCCGCAACGATCGCGGCCAGATGGTGGATATCGAATTTGCCATCGTGCGCGGCGACCGCGTGTTCGTGGAACGCATCGACATCGAAGGCAATGCCACCACGCTGGACGAGGTGGTCCGCCGCCAGTTCCGCACCGTGGAAGGCGACCCCTTCAACGCGCGTGAAGTGCGCCAGTCGGCCGAACGCATCCGCGCGCTTGGCTTCTTCTCGGATGCGCAGGTCAATGCCGAACAGGGCTCCGGTCCCGATCAGGTGGTGGTCAACGTCGATCTGGAAGAACAGCCCACCGGCTCGCTTGGCTTTGGCGTCAGCTATGGGGCGGCTTCGGGGGTTGGTTTCAACATCAACCTGAAAGAAGATAACTTCCTTGGCCGTGGGCAATCGGTGGGGGTGTCGGTGTCGACCGGGTCCGACGATGCCTCGGGCGGCATCAGTTTTACCGAACCTGCGTTTCTGGGGCGCGACCTGTCGTTCAGCATCGGCCTGTCGCATTCGGAAACGGATCAGCAGGATTCCTTCTATGACACCCGCGCCACCAATTTTTCGCTGGGTCTGGGCTTTCCGGTCAGCGAACAGGGCCGTCTGGGCCTGAGCTACCGTGTGTCCAAAAGCAAGATCTTCAACGTGACCGCCGATTCGTCGCAAATCCTGCAAGACGAGGGGGCCTTGGGCGCGCTGGTGACCAGCGCCATCGGCTACAACTATGAATATGACACCCGCGTCACCGGGCTGAACCCCAAGGGCGGAGTTCTGGTGCGGTTCGGGCAGGAATTTGCGGGGCTGGGCGGCGATACCAAATTCATCTCGACCAGCCTGCTGGCGCTTGGCGAAACCCGTGTCGCCAACGAGGAAGTCACCCTGCGCGCGATTTTCGAGGGGGGATACATCACCTCGGGATCGGGCAATGTCACGCGGGTAACCGAGCGCTATTTCGGCAACGGCAAGATCCGCGGGTTTGAATCCAACGGCATCGGGCCGCGCGATCTGGGGGCAACCAATCAGGACGCGCTTGGCGGCAACGCCTATGCCGTGGCCAGGTTCGAGGCCGATTTCCCGTTTGGTCTGCCCGAGGAATATGGCATCACCGGCGGTGCCTTCTTTGATGTCGGCTCGGTCTGGAGCCTGGACAACACTTCGGGCACGGTCGGGGTGGCATCGCCCACGGGGCAGGTGGACGACAGCGCCAGCCTGCGCGCGGCCATCGGCCTGTCCTTCCTGTGGACGACACCGCTGGGTCCGCTGCGGTTCAACTTTGCCAAGCCATTGAAGAAGGAAGATTACGACAAGGATCAGACCTTCGACCTGACGATTTCTACCAAGTTCTGATGCGGGGGTTGGCTGTCCGGGCCTTTGCCCTGGCGTTTGGTTTGGGCGCAGGTCTTGCTGCAGCCCAGACCGACCCTGCGGACCCGTCGCTTGGGGTGGTCACCGCCAGCGCGATCCTGACGCTGGACCAAAGCCGGCTGTTCGCGGAATCGGCCTATGGCAAGGCGGTGACGGCGCGTGCGGCCGATGCGGAATCCGCCCTTGCGGCCGAAAACCGCCGCATCGAAACCGGGCTGGAACAGGAAGAACGCGACCTGACCGAACGGCGCAAGACCACGACTGCCGCAGAGTTTGCCCTATTGGCCGATGCGTTCGACACCAAGGTCGAGGCCATCCGCACCGCCCAGGATGCCAAGAGCCGTGACATCGCACAGCGCCGGGACGAGGAGCAGCGCCGCTTCGTCCAGGTGGCGGGGCCGGTCCTGGGTGCGCTGATGACGGAATTCGGCGCATCGGTGATCATCGACAAGACAGTGCTCATCCTGTCGCTGAACGCCATCGACATCACCGCCGAGGCCATCGTGCGGCTGGATGCCGTGCTGGGTGACGGGTCAACAGCGCCAGCCCCCCAAACGCCGCAACAGCCCGCCCCGGATGCCCCTGCGCCGCCGGTGACACCGCCCACAGCCCCCTGAACCCGCGCTGCCTGCTTGCTCTGCCCCGGCCGACTTGCTAGCAAGCCCGAACCCGCCGCCCCATCAGCCGACTGCCGCAGGAGAAGAAGATGACAGAGGCCGCCGCCCCCGCAGTTCCCGCAACTGCCGATCTTGACCTGATCCAGCGGATCATCCCGCATCGCTACCCGTTCCTGCTGATCGACAAGGTGGTGGACATCGTGGTGCCGCAGTCCTGCGTCGGCATCAAATGCGTGACCTTCAATGAACCGCAGTTTCAGGGCCATTTTCCGGGCATGCCGATCTTTCCGGGCGTCATGATCATCGAGGCCATGGCGCAGACCTCTGGCATCCTTGTCGGGCTGTCGATGGATCTGACCGACAAGAACGCATCCGTGTTCTTCATGGGGGTCGACGGGGTGAAATTCCGCCGCAAGGTGGTGCCGGGCGATGTGCTGGAACTGCATGTCAAGGCGCTGCGCGGCGGCGGCAAGGTGTGGAAATTCGAGGGCCGCGCGATGGTCGGCAATCAGTTGGCCTGCGAGGCCACCTTCAGCGCCATGTTCGACCTGCCGAAAGTCGCGCCGAAGCCCAGTCCTGCGGTCGACGCATGACGATAGATCCCACAGCGCAGATTCACCCCTCGGCGGTGATCGAGGATGGTGCTGTGATCGGCGCCGGGGCCGTGGTCGGCCCCTTTGCGCTGATCGGGCCGGAGGTGACGCTGGCGGCGGGGGTGGTGGTCAAATCGCATGCCGTGGTGACGGGCTGGACCGATCTGGGGGCGGGTACGGTGGTGTTTCCCTTTGCCTGCGTGGGCGAGGTGCCGCAGGATCTGAAATTCGCGGGCGAACGCACCCGGCTGATCGTGGGCGCGCGCTGCCGCATCCGCGAAGGGGCCACGCTGAACACCGGCACGGCGGGGGGCGGCGGCATTACGCAGGTGGGCGACGATTGCCTGCTGATGACGGGGGCGCATGTCGGCCATGATGCGACGCTTGGCAACCGGGTGATCCTCGCCAATCAGGTGGCGATTGCCGGCCATTGCTGGATCGGCGATGACGTGATCATCGGCGGGCTGTCGGGCATTCATCAATGGGTGCGGGTCGGGGCCGGGGCGATCATTGGCGCTGTCACCATGGTCACCAATGACGTGATCCCGCATGGTCTGGTGCAGGGGCCGCGCGGCGATCTGGACGGGCTGAACCTTGTCGGCCTGAAACGCCGGGGCGTGGAACGGGCCGAGATTTCGGCCCTGCGCGCCGCCTATCAGGCACTGGCGCAGGGCGAGGGCAGTTTCATGGACCGCGCCCGCCGTCTGGCCGAAGAAACCGACAGCGCCCATGTGCGGCAGATGACCGATTTCATCCTTGGCGCGTCAGACCGCAGTTTCCTGACGCCACGGGTGGACAAGTGACCCTGGCCCTGATCGCCGGGCGCGGCGGTCTGCCTGCCGCGCTGGTGGCCGCCTTGCCGGACCGCCCGCTGGTGGCGAGCCTGGAGGGGTTCGCCCCCGAAGGCCTGACCCCCGACATGACATTCCGCATCGAGCGGCTGGTGCCCTTCCTGCGCGCGCTGGAGGATGCCGGGGTGACCCGCGTGGCCTTTGCCGGGGCCGTGCAGCGCCCGCGGCTGGACCCGTCACTGTTCGACCCGCAGACCGCCCAGATGGTGCCGCGCCTGCTGGCCGCGATGCAGGCGGGCGATGATGCGACCCTGCGTGAGGTGCTGGCGATCTTCGAGGATGCTGGTTTTGCGATTCTCGGCGTGGCCGACATTGCGCCCGGTCTGGTGCCGGGGGCAGGTGTCTTGTGCGGGGCGGTGACGCCTGCGCAGGACCGCGACGCCACACGCGCCGCCGCCATTGTCGCGGCCCTGGGGGCGGTCGATGTGGGGCAGGGCTGCGTGGTGGCGCAAGGCTTGTGCTTGGCGGTCGAGGCTTTGCCCGGCACCGATGCGATGCTGGCGCAGGTGGCGGCGTTGGGTGCAGGTCTGGGCCGGGGGGGGCTGTTCTACAAGGCCGCGAAACCGGGGCAGGACCGGCGCATCGACCTGCCCACCCTTGGCCCCGCCACGGTGGACGCCGCGGCAGATGCGGGTCTGGCGGGCATCGCCTGGGCTGCGGGCGAGGTGATCTGTCTGGACCTGCCCGCCATGGTGGCGCGGGCAGATGAGCAGGGCCTGTTCCTGTGGGCGCGCTGAAGTTCTTCCTGATCGCGGGCGAACCATCGGGCGACCGTCTGGGGGCGGCGCTGATGGCGGGTCTGCGCGCCCTGTCACCGGGGGTAGAGTTCGCAGGCGTCGGCGGCCCGCTGATGCAGGCCGAGGGCTTGACCAGCCTGTTCCCGATGGAGGAGCTTTCGGTGATGGGCATTGCCGAGGTGCTGCCCAGGTATTTCGCCCTGAAACGCCGGATCTCGCAGGCGGCAGAGGCCGCTCTTGCCACTGACTCCGCCGCGCTGATCACCATAGACAGCCCCGATTTCTGCCTGCGGGTGGCAGGTCTGGTCAAGGCCGCGCGTCCCGGTCTGCGTACCATCCACTATGTCGCCCCCTCGGTCTGGGCCTGGCGACCGGGGCGGGCGGCGAAAATGGCGCGGGTGGTCGACCATGTGCTGGCCCTGCTGCCCTTCGAGCCGCCCTATATGACCGCCGCTGGCATGACCTGCGATTTCGTCGGCCATCCGGTGGTGGCAGAGCCTGTGGCGACACCCGAGGAGGTGGCCCTGCTGGCGGGCGACGGGCCGCTGATCCTGGCCCTGCCGGGATCAAGGAAGGCCGAGGTCGCGCGGTTGGCCCCGGTGATCGGCGCGGTTCTGGGCCGGGTGAAGGCCGTGCATCCTCTGGCACGGGTGGCCCTGCCCACGGTGCGGGGCGTGGCGGGGCTGGTGCGCCAGTTGTCCGCCGATTGGCCGATTGCGCCCATGATAATCGAGGACGCCGCCCTGAAACGCAGCGCCTTTGCCGCCGCCGACGTGGCGATCGCGGCCTCTGGCACCGTGTCGCTGGAACTGGCGGCGAATGGCTGCCCGATGGTGATTGCCTATGACATGCACCCCTTCAGCCTGTGGCTGATGCGGCGGGCGGCGCTGATCGATACGGTGACGCTGGTGAACCTGGTGTCGCAAAGCCACGTGGTGCCTGAATTCATCGGCGAGCGGTGCAAGCCCGGCCTGATCGCACCTGCGGTGCTTGCGTTGCTTGCGGATGGGTCACCACAACGGGCGGCGATGCACCTGACCATGCAACTTCTGGGGCAGGGCGGCGAGCCACCCGGCTTGCGGGCAGCGCGGTCGGTTCTGGGCGCCTTGTAGGATGGGCAATATTGCCCATCCTACGATCATCCTGCAGGTCGGCCGCGCCAGATCCACCCGCCACCCAGCACCCGGCTGCCTTCGGGCGCATAGAACACACAGGCCTGCCCGGCGGAAATGCCGTCCTCGGGGGCCAGCAGTTCCACCTCTGCCTCGGTGGCCGACAGGGGCCGCAGAATCGCAGGCGCGGGCGGTCTGGTCGAGCGCACCTTCACATGCACCGACCATTCCGCCCGGCTGTCCAGCGGTGCATCGCCCAGCCAGTTGATCTCGCGCAGCGGCACCACCCGCGTCGACAGCGCCTCTTTCGGCCCGACGATCACCCGGCGCAGATCAGGGTCCAGCCGCACCACATACAAGGGCTCGCCCAGCCCGCCGATGCCAAGGCCCTTGCGCTGGCCGATGGTGTAATGGATCACGCCGCGGTGCTGGCCCAGCACGGTGCCCGCAAGATCAACGATATCGCCGGGTTCCGCAGACCCCGGCCGCAGTTTTTCAATGACCGCCGCATAGTTGCCGTTGGGCACAAAGCAGATGTCCTGACTGTCGGGCTTGTCCGCCACCCCCAGCCCGTATTTCGCCGCCAGCGCGCGGGTTTCGGCCTTCGAGGTCAGGTGCCCCAGGGGAAAACGCAGGTAGGCCAGTTGATCCGGTTTGGTGGAAAACAGGAAATAGCTTTGATCGCGCGCCGCATCGGCAGCCATGTGCAGTTCCGGCCCGGCAAGCCCAACTTTCCGCTGGATGTAATGCCCCGTTGCCATGCAATCGGCGTCCAGATCGCGGGCGGTGGCCAGCAAGTCCTTGAACTTGACGCGTTCGTTGCAGCGGATACAGGGCACCGGGGTCGCACCGGCAAGGTAGGCATCGGCAAATTCGTCGATCACCGCCGCGCGGAAGGTGTTCTCGTAATCCAGCACATAATGCGGAAACCCCATGGTATCGGCCACCCGGCGGGCATCGTGAATGTCGCGCCCCGCGCAGCAGGCCCCCTTCTTGGCCAGTGCCGCCCCATGGTCGTACAGCTGCAAGGTGACGCCGACCACATCATAGCCTTCGTCCTTCAGCACCGCCGCCACGACCGAACTGTCCACGCCGCCCGACATCGCCACCACCACGCGGGTCTGCGACGGCGGTTTTGCGACACCAAGCGAGTTGAGCGGGTGATCCAGCGGCATGATATTGTCCGAAATGTGCATTTTCCCCTGCAATATAGGAAAATGCGACATACTCTCAACCCCTCGTTTCAGCTTTGATTAAGGGTGCTGCGTCAATCTGTGCCCAAAGGAATGCCCGATTGGCGATAGGAAAACATATGTACCTCAAGCGTGTTGATGGGCCACGGCAGGTCAGCCTGCCCGATGGCACCACCCTGACCCGCGCCGATCTGCCGCCCGCAGACACGCGCCGCTGGGTCGCCAGCCGCAAGGCCGTGGTGGTCAAGGCCGTGCTCTACGGGCTGATCACACAAGTAGAGGCGCTGGAACGCTATGATCTGTCGGAGGAGGAATTTGCCCTGTGGCGCGACGCCATCGCCACCCATGGCGAGAAAGCCTTGAAAGTGACGGCCATCCAGAAGTATAGACAACTTTAAGTTGTTTTTTACTTGCGCCAGACGAGAGTAACCCCGCATTAACCATTGACCCCGCAATGTCGTTAACAACGAAGCCCAGATAGCGGAGATTTTGGATGCGGATTCTACTTGTAGAGGATGACCCGACCACCTCGCGCAGCATCGAACTGATGCTGACCCATGCCAACCTGAACGTCTATTGCACCGACCTTGGGGAAGACGGGATAGATCTGGCAAAGCTCTATGATTACGACCTGATCTTGCTGGACCTGCACCTGCCTGACATGAGCGGGCATGAAGTTCTGCGCCAGATCCGGCTGGCCCGCATCGACACGCCGATCCTGATTCTGTCGGGGTCCGACGATACCGAAAACAAGCTGAAGGGATTCGGCTTTGGCGCCGATGATTACCTGACCAAACCCTTTCACCGCGAAGAACTGGTGGCGCGCATTCATGCGATCATCCGGCGGTCCAAGGGCCACAGCCAGTCGGTGATCAAGACCGGGGCCGTTGCGGTCAATCTGGATGCAAAGACGGTGGATGTGGGCGGCAAGACCGTGCATCTGACCGGCAAGGAATATCAGATGCTGGAACTGCTGTCGCTGCGCAAGGGCACCACGCTGACCAAGGAAATGTTCCTCAACCACCTCTACGGCGGCATGGATGAACCGGAACTGAAGATCATCGACGTGTTCATCTGCAAGCTGCGCAAGAAACTGGCCGAGGCGACGGGGGGGGCGAATTACATCGAAACCGTCTGGGGCCGCGGCTATGTGCTGCGCGATCCGGGGCCGGGCGAGGCGCTGCCCCACCGGCTGGCCGCCAGCGCCTGACCTTGCCCTCTCTGCCGCCGCCGCATAACCTTTGGCGCGAACACGAAGGGGGCGGTGATGGCGGAAAAACCTGTCGGGCAGATGACAGAGGGTGAGGCCGTGGCCGAGTGGGCCGAGCTTGTGCAGGCGGTGCTTGGTGCAAATACGGCCTATCACCGCGATGACGCGCCGACCCTGACCGACGCCGACTATGACGCGATGAAGCGCCGTCTTGCGGCGCTGGAGGCCGCGTTTCCCGGCATCGAGCGGGCGATGCGCAGCCCGACGCAGATGGTCGGTGCCCCTGCGGCGGACGGGTTTGGCAAGGTGGCGCATGCGGTGCCGATGCTGAGCCTTGAGAACGGCTTCGACGCCGCCGATGTGGTGGATTTCGACGACCGCATCCGCCGCTTTCTGGGCCGCACGACCCCGGTGGGTTACACGGCGGAACCCAAGATCGACGGGCTGTCGCTGTCCTTGCGCTATGAACACGGGGTGCTGGTGCAGGCCGCCACAAGGGGCGATGGCGAGGTGGGCGAAAATGTCACCGACAATGCCCGCACCATTGCCGACATTCCTCAGACCCTGACCGGCGCCCCCGATCTGCTGGAAGTGCGCGGCGAGGTCTATATGAGCCACGCCGATTTCGCCGCCCTGAACGCCCGGCAATCCGCGCGCGGCGACAAGACCTTTGCCAACCCGCGCAATGCCGCCGCCGGATCCTTGCGCCAGTTGGACGCCGCCATCACCGCCGCCCGGCCTTTGCGGTTTTTCGCCTATGCCTGGGGCGCGCTGTCCGCGCCGCTGGCCGATACACAGTCTGGCGCGATCCGGCGGCTGGCGGAATTGGGCTTTCGGACCAATCCCTTGACAGTTCTGTGCAACACGCCAGAGGCGCTTCTGGCGCATTACACCAGCATCGAGGTGCAGCGCGCGACGCTGGGGTATGACATCGACGGTGTGGTCTACAAGGTCGATGATCTGGCGCTGCAAGCCCGGCTCGGGTTCCGGTCCACCACCCCCCGTTGGGCGATTGCGCACAAGTTTGCCGCCGAACTTGCCTGGACGCGGCTGCTCGCCATCGACATTTCGGTGGGGCGCACCGGGGCGCTTTCGCCGGTGGCGCGGCTGGCTCCGGTCACGGTGGGCGGGGTCGTGGTCAGCAACGCGACGCTGCACAATGAGGATTATATCGCAGGCCACGGGGCCAGGGGCACGGCGATCCGCGAAGGGCGCGACATTCGCGTGGGCGACCTTGTGCAGGTCTACCGCGCGGGCGATGTGATCCCGAAAATCGCCGATGTGGACCTGTCGCAACGGCCCGAGGATGCGCAACCCTTTGTTTTCCCTGACACCTGCGCCGAATGTGGCAGCCCGGCGCTGCGCGAGGACGGCGACGCCGTGCGCCGCTGTACCGGCGGTCTGATCTGCCCCGCGCAGGCGGTGGAGCGGTTGAAACACTTCGTCTCTCGCGCGGCGTTCGACATTGAGGGGCTGGGGGCGAAGCAGGTCGAGTTGTTCTTCAACGACGCCGATCTGGGCGTCAAAACCCCCGCCGACATCTTTACCCTTGCCGCAAGAGACGCCGCCAACTCGTTGCGAAAGCTGAAGAATCGCGATGGCTTTGGCGAGGTGTCCACCCGCAAGCTGTTCGCCGCGATTGAGGCAAAGCGGGTGATCCCGCTGGACCGGCTGATCTTTTCGCTTGGGGTGCGGCATGTGGGGGAACAGGCGTCGGGCTTGCTTGCGCGGCACTATGGGACGTGGGAAAGCTTTGAGGCAGGCGTCACCCATGCCACCCCCGGCAGCCCCGAATGGGCCGATCTGACCGCGATTGACGGGGTGGGCGCGGTGCTGGCGGGCAGCCTGGTGGCAGCGTTTCAGAACCCGAATGAACGGGCCGCGATTGATGCGCTGGTGGCACATCTGGAGGTGCAGCCGGTGCTGGCGCGGGCGCGGGCCGACAGTCCGGTGGCGGGCAAGATCGTGGTGTTCACCGGCAGTCTGGAAAAGATGACCCGTGCCGAGGCCAAGGCGCGGGCAGAATCCCTGGGGGCGAAGGTGGCGGGGTCGGTCAGCGCCAAGACCGACCTGCTGGTGGCAGGGCCAGGGGCAGGGTCCAAGGCCAGGGATGCCGCCCGTCTGGGGGTGCAGGTGCTGGATGAAGACGGCTGGCTGGCCCTGATCGGCGACGCATGAGCCGCCCCGAAGCCCTGTTCCCGCTGTTTGCGGGCTTGGAGACGCTGGACGGCGTCGGCCCGAAAACCGCGCAGGCGTTTGAAGGGTTAGGGGTGGCGCGCCCCAAGGATCTGCTGTTCCTGCTGCCCCATTCCGGGGTGGACCGCGCGCGGCGGGGTTCGGTGCGCGATGTGGTGCCGCCCGTCACGGTGACGGTCGAGGTTGAGGTCGGGATGCACATTCCCCCGCGCGCCAAGGGGGGCCGCTACCGGGTGCTGGTGCGCGATGCGGCGTTGGAATTTGCGCTGGTCTATTTCCATGCGCGGGGCGATTTCTTGCAAAAACTGCTGCCGACCGGGCAGCGGCGCTTGATCTCGGGCAAGGTCGAACTCTTTGATGGGATTGCACAAATGGTGCATCCCGACCATGTTCTGCGACCCGAGGAGGCGGGCGATCTGCCGCCCTATGAACCGGTCTATCCGCTGACGGCAGGCGTCACGCAAAAGCAGGTGGCCAAGGCCGTGGCATCCGCCATGGCGCGGATGCCGGACCTGGCGGAATGGATCGACGGGCCGTTGAAGGCGCGCGAAGGCTGGCCCGATTGGACCGCGGCGGTGCGCGCGGTGCATGCCCCGACCGATGCGGCGGGGCTGGCGTTCAGCCATCCGGCGCGGCAGCGGCTGGCCTATGACGAGCTGTTTGCGCATCAGCTTACCCTGTCATTGGCGCGGGCAACCCTGCGGCGGGGCAAGGGGGTGGCCAGTGTCGGTACATCAGCTTTGCAGCGCAAGACCTTGGAAAGTCTGCCCTATCAGCCAACAGGGGCGCAGGTGCGGGCGGTGGCGGAAATTGCCGCCGACATGGCGTCGCCCTTGCGGATGAACCGGTTGCTGCAAGGCGATGTGGGGTCGGGCAAGACGCTGGTGGCGCTGATGGCGCTGCTGGTCGCGGTCGAGGCGGGCGGGCAGGGCGTGATGATGGCCCCGACCGAAATTCTGGCGCGACAACACTATGAGGGGCTGGCCCCGCTGGCGCTGGCGGCGGGGGTGCGGCTGGACCTGTTGACGGGGCGCGACAAGGGGGGCGAGCGCGAGGGCAAGCTGGCGGCGTTGCGCGAGGGGCGGACCGGAATTCTGGTCGGCACCCACGCGGTGTTCCAGAAAGACGTGGAGTTTCAGGATCTTCGGCTGGCGGTGGTGGATGAACAGCACCGCTTTGGCGTGGCGCAGCGGATGGAACTGGGCGCCAAGGGGGCGGCGGCGGATGTACTGGTGATGACGGCGACGCCGATTCCGCGCAGTCTGGCGCTGGCGAGTTACGGCGACATGGATGTGTCGGTGCTGGATGAAAAGCCTGCCGGGCGCAAACCCATCCGCACCGCGCTGATTTCCAATGCGCGGATTGACGAGGTGGTCGGCCATCTGCGCAAGGCGGTGGCGGAGGGGCGGCAGGCCTATTGGGTCTGCCCGCTGGTCGAAGACTCCGAGGTGCTGGATTACGCATCGGCCGAAGCCCGGTTTCAGCATCTGCGCGCGGTGTTGGGCGAAGATCTGGTCGGGCTGGTGCATGGCCAGATGCCGCCCGCCGACAAGGACGCCGCGATGGCGCGGTTTGTGGCGGGTGCGACGAAGGTTCTGGTGGCGACCACGGTGATCGAGGTGGGGGTCAATGTGCCCGATGCCAGCATCATGGTGATTGAACGGGCCGAGATTTTCGGCCTGTCGCAACTGCACCAGTTGCGCGGCAGGGTCGGGCGGGGCACGGCAGAGTCGACCTGTCTGCTGATGTATCAGGCCCCGCTTGGCGACAGCGGCGAACGGCGGCTGAAGGCGATCCGCGACACTGAAGACGGGTTCAGGATTGCCGAGGAGGATCTGGCGATGCGGGGGGCGGGCGATCTGATCGGCACCGCGCAATCCGGCCTGCCCCGGTTCCGGGTGGCCGATCTGGAACGGCAGGCGGGGCTGATGGCGGTGGCGCAGTCCGATGCGCGCACCCTGTTGGCCGAAGACCCGCACCTGACCAGCCCAAGGGGCAAGGCCGCGCGGGTTTTGCTGTGGCTGCTGGATCAGGACAGGGCGATTCGGCTGATTTCAGTCGGCTGAGGCCAGTTTGTTCACGTTTGTTCTTAAAAAGTTCTTTACAGCCTGTGGATAAAGTGAGAACAATACGGCAACAGACATCAAGGAGAACGCCATGCTGAAGGACTTCAGATCGATCCTGTCGCGCGCCGGAGCCTCGGCGGTGGAAGATACGTTTGGTGTCATCTTCCTGTTTGTCATGCTGTTTGCGGCGCTGTCGGTGTCCGGCACCGTTTAGGATTTCTGCCAACTGCCTGCCGTCTGATCCCCGTGGCCCCGGCGTCTGTCCCCCATGTTTCATGGAGACGCCCCTTGGCCCTCAGACGCGCCACTTGCCGCCGCCGACAACAGTCGCGCGGCGGTTTTTTTCATCTGGCGGCGGCAACCGCCTCGCAGGTCGCCTCCAGCGCCAGCAGGATCGAGGCGTGGCGGTTCTTGTAGTCGCGCGCCGGGGTCAGCACCTGATAGCCGTCGAACGGGGCGGCGGGCACCGGGCCACTTTCGCGCAGCATGGCGGCCAGAGAATCGCGGGCGGCTTGCAGTTCGGGCAGGCTGCGGCCCAGAACGGCGGCCCCCAGAACCGAGGCCGAGGCCTGCCCCAGGGCGCAGGCCTTCACGTCCTGGCCAAACTCCACCACCCGGCCATCCGCCAGCACCACATCCACCGTCACCGTGGACCCGCACAGAGGGGACCGTTTGCGCGCGCTGCCCTGCGGGGCTGCCAGCCGGCCGTGATGCGGAATGTCGGCGGCCAGTTCCAGAATCCGGCCAGAGTACAGCTTGATCAGGTCAGTGTCGGCCATGGCTTGTCCTTTGCATCCCCCTTATGTAGGCCGATGCAGTGATCTAGCCAAGGACCGACCCATGCGCTTTGACCCGGCAAGCCTAAAGTATGATGCGAACGGGCTGATCCCCTGCATCGCGCAGGATCATGCCACGGGCGAGGTGCTGATGTTTGCCTGGATGAACGCGGCCGCCGTGGCGCAGACGCTGGCGACGGGCCGCATGACCTATTGGTCGCGGTCGCGGGCGGCGTTCTGGATAAAGGGCGAAACCTCGGGCCATGTGCAGGGGCTGGTCGACTTGCGCCTGGATTGCGACCGCGATTGCCTGCTGGCACTGGTGACCCAAGACGGGCCAGCCTGCCACACCAACCGCAGGACGTGCTTCTATACGGCGGTGCGCGAGGGTGACGAGGTGGAAATCCTGGTCCCGATGGCAGATCAGGCCGCGACCATGGCAGCGCAGGCCAGTTCCAGACCGCCTGCATAGATCACCACATCGGCGTCAAACCGCAGGGTGAACAGGCGGGCCTCGGTCACCACTTCGGCGCGGATATAGTCGCCGTCGGCCAGACGTTCGGCGGCCACCATCGCGGTGTCGGTGCCGTACAGCGCCTTGGCGCGCCAGTCGCGGATCAGGATGGGCTGTGCCGGGGCGACAAACATGTCGTCCACCGGGCGGTCATGGCCAAGGGCCGAGGCCGAAATGCGGATCATCGGGGCGTCGGTCAGCACCGTCACCTCGATCGCCCGCAGGGTCCGCGCCCCAGACCGGGTGATCACGCGGTCACCGGGGGCCAGATACTGCACCGGCAGATCGCCTTCCAGCGTCAGAACCGTGGTGCCTGCGGTGATGCCGGTCACAAGGGCCGCAACCGGGGTGTCCGTCTTGGGGAAGGTCAGGCTGTCCATGGCGGGTTCCCTTGCGTGCATTTGTCTGCCTCATCTTTTTTGCGCCAGATTATGGCAGGAATGGGCCGCTGCGAAGCAATTTTCCGGGCAGGGCGGCGGAAAAACGGCGCAAGTTGTGTCAAAACCATGGCGCAACTTTCCTCTCGCATCCGGCAGGCAGCTTTGTTAGAAGGGCGCGGAAATTCGTTGCACGCGCGCGGCCTGACCACGGGCCGCGCGTGTGTTTTGAGTGAGATGCGGGTATGGCGAAATTGGCAGACGCACCAGATTTAGGTTCTGGCGCCGCGAGGCGTGGGGGTTCAAGTCCCTCTACCCGCACCAGCCATTAGGAAAAGGACGGAACACGGCATGACGGTCACAGAGACCCTGAACGAAGGTCTGAAACGCGCCTACACCATCACGGTGACGGCCGCCGAGCTTGAGGCGAAAGTTCAGGAAAAACTGCTTGAAGCGCAGCCTGAAGTCGAGATCAAGGGCTTTCGCAAGGGCAAGGTGCCGTTGGCGATCCTGAAAAAGCAGTTCGGCCAGCGCCTGACGGGCGATGCGATGCAAGACGCGATCGATGGCGCGATGAAGGGGCATTTCGATGCCACCGGCGACCGCCCCGCGATGCAGCCCGAAGTCAAGATGGTGGGCGGCGAGTCCTGGGCCGAGGGTCAGGATGTCGTGGTGGAAATGTCCTACGAGGCATTGCCCCCGATCCCGGAATTTGACGCAAGCGGCATCACGCTGGACCGGCTGACCGTGAAGGCAGACGACGCGGCGGTGGACGAGGCTTTGGCCAATCTGGCAGCCCAGGCCCAGAATTTCGAGGACCGTCGCAAGGCCGGCAAGGCCAAGGACGGCGATCAGGTGACCATCGACTTTGCAGGTTCGGTTGACGGCGTGCTGTTCGATGGCGGCACCGGCACCGATTATCCGCTGGTTCTGGGGTCGAAGTCCTTCATCCCCGGTTTTGAAGATCAACTGATCGGCGCTGCTGCGGGTGACGAGGTATCGGTCAACGTCACCTTCCCGGAAAACTATGGCGCGGCCAATCTGGCGGGCAAGGCGGCTGTGTTTGCCTGCACCGTCAAGGCCGTGAAAAAGCCGGTTCCGGCTGCGATCGACGACGAGCTGGCGAAAAAGTTCGGCACCGAAGATCTGGCCGCGCTGAAGGCTCAGATCGCGGGCCGTCTGGAGGCCGAATACACCGGTGCGGCCCGCGCCGTGCTGAAGCGGTCGCTGCTGGACCAGCTGGATGCGCTGGTCAAGTTCGACCTGCCCGCAGCCCTGGTCGATGCCGAAGCCGCACAGATCGCGCATCAGCTGTGGCACGAGGAAAACCCCGAAGTGCACGACCACAACCACGGCAACGTGGAAACCACGGATGAGCACAAGATGCTGGCCGAACGCCGCGTGCGTCTGGGCCTGCTACTTGCCGAAGTGGGCCGCAAGGCCGAAGTGTCGGTGTCGGATGCCGAAATGACCCAGGCTGTGCTGGCGGCTGCCCGTCAATATCCGGGGCAGGAACGGCAGTTCTTTGAATTCGTGCAGAAGAACCCGAACATGCAGCAGCAACTGCGCGCGCCGATCTTTGAAGACAAGGTTGTGGACCATATCGTGTCCTCGGCCAAGGTGTCGGACAAGACCGTGACCAAGGAAGACCTTCAGAAAGCCGTCGAGGCGCTGGACGAACTTTGATCTTCGATCTGTGCTAACACGAACAGGGCCGTGCCTCCGGGTGCGGCCCTTTTGATTTCCTTCTGAAGGTGCGCCATGCCCGAATTTGTTCCCGATTTCCTGCCGGACCTGCCTGTTGACCGCATCCTCGGCTCGCTCCGCCTGTCACCGGGGCATGAGATCAGGACCGGCAAGTTCGGCAGCCCCGAATCTTCGGCGGCTTTGGTGGCCAACGCCTTTGGCTGGTTTCTGACCCGCCCCGGCGATCTGCCGCATCTGCCCGGCGTGCCTGCCGGCCGCATCGAGGTGGTCGAGCTGGAATCCGAGATGCGCTATCCTTGGGCCGGCGGCGGGCGGCATCCGTGGCTGAATGTGGGGCTGGCGACGCAAACCACCCTGATCGGCGTGCGGGCGCGGCGGTATGAACCGTTCCGCCCCGCCAAGAACACCGGCTTTGCCGATGTCTATGACCGCCCGGTCTGGGGGCCGAACATGGGCCGCTATACCAAGTTGCAGCGCGATCTGGTGGATGGCACGGTCGAGTTTGAATGTCTGGACGCCGTGCAACTGGTGAAGGATGCCTACGGCATCCGCACGCGGGCGGAAAAGCGCGCCTTGGGGGCGGTGCTGGTGTATCTGTACGCCGAGCCGGAGTTCTGGGCCAATGGCAAGCCGGTGGACCCCGCCCGCATCGCCCAGCATCGCCGCGACGTGGCGGCGTTTTCCAAGGCGGTTGCGGGCGACAACTGTGTCTTCGTGCCGGTGCGCTGGACGGATCTGCTGCATCAGTGGAGCAAGATGCCGGCGCTGAAGGCGCATGTGCTGGGGTTGCGGGCGCGGTTCGGGTTCTAAGGCGGGATGATCCTTCGCTGAAGCTACTTTCTTCTGCCCTGAATCGAGCGCGAAGCGCGCCGGGCAATGCCCCGTTGCCCGGCAGGCGTTTGCTTTCGCAAACGCCGAGAGGGGGCCGCCCCCACGGGCGGGCATTCGTCAACGTCACCAGCAGAAATACCTTGGGAGGAGTTGAGCCATAAACCGCGTAGAACTGGCGTTGCTTGCCCACCCGGCGGTCGGGCATTGCCCTATCGTGGTGTTGGTTGAAAGGCACTCAGGAAAACTGTGCCGGTTCCATGAAGGGTCATCCAGCTTTAGCCCCGCTCCACCCGTTCGCGCCACAGCACGAACAGCCCGGCCCCGATGATGATGCTGATGCCGACCCATGACATCAGGTCCGGCCAGTCGCGCCACACCATCCAGCCCCAGATCACGCCCCACAGCATGGCCGAATATTCAAACGGTGCCACCACGCTGGCGGGGGTGCTGCGATAGGCCTGGGTCAGCAGGGTCAGGCCCATGGCGGCGATGATGCCGCAGCCGCTCATCAAGGCGGCGTCAAGCGCCGAGGGCCAGACCCAGGCGCGCAGCAGGAACTGCATCGACGGATGCGCGCCTGCCGCATAGCGCCCGTCGCCAAAGGCCAGCGCCATGGCGATGGCCGCGAGCAAAAACACCGCATTGCCCCAGAACGCCATGGCGGTGGCGGTTTCGCGGCCGCCCAAGGAGCGGGCAAAGATCATAGAGGTGCCGTAAGCCAGGCCCGAGATCACCGGCAGCAGGGCCGCCCATTCAAACAGCGTGGCCCCCGGCCGCACCATCACCACGACGCCCGCAAAACCTGCGGCCACCGCGATCCAGCGCGGCAAGCTGACCCGTTCGCCCAGCCAGACCACCGACAGCACGGTGATGAACAGCGGGGCCGAGAAGTACAGCGCCACGGCAGAGGCGATCGGCAGGGCGGGCAGGGCAAGGTAATACGAGGTATAGGCCACCAGCATCACCACGCCGCGCAGCACCATGCGCCCGATCCCGGCGGTGAACAGGGTGCCCAATCCCCCGTCGCGCCAGGCGAACACCGCAAGGATGGGGGCGGCGGTCAGGCTGCGCAGCACCATGGCTTCGGACAGCGGATAGCCGTCCGACAGGAACTTGAGGATCATGTCCTGTATCGAGAACACAAGGATCCCGGCCACCAGACAGGCGATCCCCAAGGTTGAGGTGCGGGGCAGGGTGGGGGCGGTGGTCATGGCGGCCTCGGGCTGGGGTCGGACCAGCCTAGGGCAGCGGCGGCAGGCATGGGCAAGGGATTGCGACAGGGAATGTCGGAGCCGCGCCATTCAAGGCGGGGGCTGCCGGTCCGGAACGCTTCAGCTTTGGGGGCAATCGGAAATCGCGGCCTCTGGTGGCCTTGTTTTCGTCAACCTGAACCGGTCTAGATTATGGAAATGTCCGATGCGGCCAGCGTGACCGCCCCGTCAAAGCGGATCAGCGCATAGGCGCCGTGCGTGTTGGTACCCTGATCAAAATACAGCAGCACGGTCTGATCCTCGTCCGCCATGTAACGGGTGATGAACTGCGCATGGGTGCCGATTGCGACCTCTGCCCGCAGCTGATCTGCGTCAAGCCGCCCCGGCCCCGGTGCAAGCACGCCCAGATGCGCGCCAAGATAGCGGATCATATCCTGCCCGCTGGCAAAATCGGTGATCAGGTCAAACCCGCTTTCGCCATAGCTGAACACGAACCTGTCAGACCCGGCCCCGCCGGTCAGGGTGTCGGACCCGGCAGCCGACACGATGGTATCGTTGCCGTCGCCTGCCTCGATGCTGTCGGCTTGGCCGCCGCCGATCAGGCGGTCGTTGCCATCGCCGCCGAACAGATGATCCTGCCCGCGATTGCCCTGCAAGACATCGTTCCCCTCGCGCCCGATCAGGGTGTCATCGCCCAGACCCGCATAGATGGCATCATTGCCCGCCCCGGTTGCCACGATGTCATTGCCGCTGTTGCCGCGCACGTCATAGGCCTCGAACTCCGAAATTTGCGACAACTGGCCATCATCGGCCGTGCCGGTCGCCCCGTCGACGATGAAATAGACCGGGGTGGCGCGGGTTTCGGTCACGATCAGCGTGTCGGTGCCGGTGCCGCCGGTCAGGGTGGCGGCCTCGCCGATGTCGTAGCGGATGGTGTCGTCGCCGCCCATGCCATGCAGCTGATCCAGCCCGCCGGTGGTCTGGATGCTGTCGCCATATGCCCCGCCCAGAACCGTATCGTCGCCGCTGCCCAGAATGGCGAACAGCCGTTCCACCTGGGTCAGGGTCAGCGACAGGCCCCCGGTTGCGGTGACAAAGGGGGTGGCGGCGGACAGGTCGATCCGCACATTGCCCGCGGTGGTCGCATCGGCCCAGACAATGCCAACGGTATCCAGCCCGTCGCCGCCATGGGCAAGCCCGCCCACGACATCGGTGAACAGGAGGATGTCATCCTCTGCCCCGCCATAGGCATGGCCAGCGCTGCCGTAGACCAGATCGCCCATCACCAGCCGGTCATTGCCCGCGCCGCCATAGGCGCTGTCGTCGCCGCCATCGTTGACCAGCCAGTCATCGCCGGTGCCGCCCTGCACCAGATCGTCGCCATCGCCGCTGTTCAGGCTGTCATCACCGCTGCCGCCATAAAGGCTGTCATTGCCGGCAAAGCCATGCAGCGTGTCACTGCCGCCCAGTCCGGTGATGTCATCGGCATCTGGCGTGCCATCCAGAAGATCACCAAGAGGGGAACCTGAAATGACAGCCATGTTGAAATCCTTGCTGAAATTGCGCCGATGCCTGTTTATGTGGCCAAACTAGCACGGGATGGCGCAATCTGCCAAGTTTTCTGGCGCAATTCCGGCGCAAGGCGTTCCGGAGCCGTCCCCCGGCAAAGCAAAATCCGCGCAAAGGGTGTGCCCCTTGCGCGGATCATGGTCTGTGATCTGGTCCCGTTCGGGATCAGTAATCTTCGCCGGCCGCAGCGCCCAGATCGTCGAACAATTCGGCGATCTCGAAATCGGCGGCGGCTTCGGCTTCGGCGGCCAGTTCCTGGATCGACTTGCCCGAGGCCTGCAGCGCCGCTTCTTCAACCGAACGGGCGACGTTCATGTTGATCTTCACGGTCACTTCGGGGTGCAGAACCACGGAAACCGAGTGGATGCCCAGATCCTTGATCGGACGGTCCAGCACGACCTGACCGCGGTTGACGGTGAAACCGCCTGCCGTTGCGGCTTCGGCCGCGTCACGGGTGGTGACGGAACCGTACAGGGCGCCAGCGTCCGATGCCGACCGGATGACCACGAAGGTCTGACCGTCCAGCGTGGCACCGATGGCCTCGGCCTCTTTGCGGGTTTCGAGGTTGGTGACCTCGAGCTGCACTTTCTTGGCCTCGAACGACTTGATGTTGCCATCATTCGCGCGAAGGGCCTTGCCCTGCGGCAGCAGGAAGTTGCGGGCATAGCCGTCCTTGACGTTGACGACTTCGCCCATCTGGCCCAGCTTGGCCACGCGCTGAAGGAGAATAACTTGCATGGGTCGCTCTCCTTATTTCACGGCGTAGGGCAGCAGGGCGAGGAAGCGGGCGCGCTTGATGGCCGTGGCCAGTTCGCGTTGCTTTTTCGCCGAGACAGCGGTGATGCGCGACGGCACGATCTTGCCACGCTCGGAAATATAGCGCTGCAGCAGACGTGTGTCCTTGTAGTCGATCGCCGGTGCGTTGTCGCCCGAGAAGGGGCAGACCTTGCGGCGGCGGAAAAATGGTTTGTTCGCCATGGGTTATCCTTTCTTGTGCCTGATCAACGCCGACGGTCGCCGCCGAAGGACGGACGCTCGCCACGGTCACCGCCGCGGTCGGGACGGTCGCCGAATGCCGGGCGTTCACGACGCTCGCCACCAAAGCCACCCTCGGGACGGTCGCCACGTTCCCGCTCGTCACGCTTTTGCATCTGGACCGACGGCCCTTCGACATGGGCATCAACCTTGATGGTCAGAATGCGCATCACGTCGTCATGCAGGCGCATCAGGCGTTCCATTTCCTGAATGGCCGCCGACGGGGCGTCCGTTTTCAGGTAGGCATAGTGGCCCTTGCGGTTCTTGTTGATCTTGTAGGCCATCGTCTTGACGCCCCAGTACTCGTTCTCAACGACTTTGCCGCCGTTGTCCGCGAGGACGGTCGAGAAGTGTTCGATAAGGCCTTCGGCTTGCGTGCTGGACAAATCCTGACGCGAGATGAAAACATGCTCATACAGCGGCATGCGTACTCCGTTCATTATCTTGGCGCATTTCATAGGACGGGCAGACACTTTCCGCGGCCCGTCCACGAGAGCCTGCGCCGGTTCATGGGATTGCGGAAAGATGGGGCCTTATACAGGCTTGGGGGCGGTTTGCAAGAAGGTGCGGTTCTGCGGGGTGGGGCTGTTCATGGGCGAACACAATCTGTTCAGGCGTAGTGAATTGTGCTGCGGTGCGGCGTGGGGCATTCAAGGCCAATGCAACGGCCATGATGGCCAAAACACTGGAGTTTGCGCATGTTCCGTTTCGCCCCTGTTGCCCTTGGTCTGGCCCTTTTGGCTGCCCCCGCCTTTGCCGCCCCCGAAAAATACACGCTGGACCCCAGCCACAGCCAGATCGTGTTCACCTTCAATCACCTGGGCTTTTCGACCATGACCAGCATGTTCTCGGGGTTTGAGGGCGAGATCATGTTCGACCAGGCCGATCCTGCCGCATCTTCGGTGTCGGTGGCCTTTCCGGTCAAGACCATGCTGACCGGCTGGGAAGCCCGGTTTGAGCATTTCATGTCGCCCGATTTCTTTGATGCCGCCGATGACGAGATGGTCAGCTTTGCCTCGACAGGCATCGAGGTCACGGGCGAGAAAACCGCAAAGATCACCGGGGATCTGACGCTGAATGGCGTGACCAAGCCGGTGGTTCTGGATGCGGTGCTGAATCAGGCGGGCGAACATCCGATTGAAAAGAAGCCCTGGGCAGGCTTTTCCGCCACGACGACGCTGTTGCGGTCGGACTACAATCTGGGCGCCTTCACGCCGTTCATCGCCGACGAGATCCCGGTGTCAATCTCGATCGAGGCCATGAAGGCGGCCGAATAAGCAACCTTTCCTTGGAGCATATGAAAGGCCGCCGGTGCGATCCGGCGGCCTTTTGGTATCGCGGCGCGACTTTTACCTGCGCGTCGCCTTGAGGTTCACGGTGACCGCCGCAGTGAAGCCGATGGTCGTCTCGTCGGAATAGGCGGCCCCCATGCCATAATCGCGGCGGTCAAGGCTGGTGCTGCCCTGCATGGTGGCCGTGTCGCCATCGATAGTCAGGGTAAAGGGCAGGCTGACTTCCTTAGAGGCCCCACGCAGCGCGAGGGTGCCCCTGGCGACATAGCCCGCCGGATCGGGCAGGATATCGGCGGTGAAGGTGGCGGTGGGATAGGTTGCCACATCGAAGAAATCTGCCGCCTTGGCCTGATCGGTGACCGACCCCAGAGTCAGCGAGGTGGTGTCGATGCTGACCGTCACCGTGCCGTGCCTGCCATCAATCGCGGTTTCGTCAAACACGATGTCGGCGGTCCAGTTGGCAAAGCTGCCGTCCACCTTTGCGCCCATCTGCTGAATGGAAAAGCCGAGCGTGCCGGTCGTCACCTGCCAGTTGCCAGTGGCTGCGGCGGCGGTGGCTTGGGCCGGTGCGGGTTCGGCTTCGGGCAGGTTCTGGGCGGCAAACACCGCGCCTGCGGCATAGATCGCCACCGCAGCCAGCAGGGGGGCCTTGCTGTGGGGCGCGTGTTTCACCACCTTGGGGGCCTGCGTGCCGCGCGTCATGCGGCGCAGGGTGGCGTCGCGGTCGATGACATGGTGCTTCAGCGCGCCTGCCACATGCAGCAGGATCGACACAATCAGCAGTCTGGAAAACAGCCAGTGCGCGGCGCTGGCAACTTCGGCTACCGCCTCGGATTGCGGCACGAAAGGCAGGGACTGGCCGAAGGGCCACAGGATCGGAGCAAAGCCGGTGACGGCGGAATGGTAGATCCATCCCGACAGCGGCATCGCAACCAGCGAGATGTAAAGCATCCAGTGCACGAGATCGGCCAGCAGGTTTTCCACCCGCCGTTCGGGGTGCAGCGACACCGGGCGCGGCTGGGTCAGCGCCCAGAGGATGCGGACCAGCGCCACCAGAAAGGCCGCAACGCCGATGGTCTTGTGGATGGAAAACAGCTGCGCCTTGGTGGCCAGGGCTTCGGCGGTGTCATAGGGCAGGTCGCTTGCGATCAGGCCAAGGGGGATGGCGGTCAGGATCAGCAGGGCGGTCAGCCAGTGCAGGGTGCGGGCAACCGCGCCGAAACTTTGCGGAGTGTTGTGGGCAGGCATCTGTCACCTTTCGATTGGGGTGCGCCCACCCTAGCAGAGCCTGCGAAAACCGGGAGGCCCCAGGCTGCACAGTGTCTGTGCAGCGTCTGTGCTGCGTCTGTGCTGCGCGCGGCGATACGCGGCATCATTGCGAAACCGGCGCATGGCGTCTATTGCAGAGGCGAAGTTGATCTTGGGAGGGACCATGACCCGCGCATTCGTATTCCCCGGACAGGGGGCGCAGACCATTGGCATGGGGCGGGCGCTGGCCGACGCCTATCCGGCTGCCAGGGCGGTGTTCGCCGAAGTGGACGCGGCCTTGGGCGAGGCGCTGTCGGCGCTGATCTGGGAAGGCGACATTGCCGCCCTGACCCTGACCGAAAACGCGCAGCCTGCGTTGATGGCGACATCGATGGCGGCGATGGCGGCGTTGCAGGCCGAAGGGATCGGGATTTACCACGCGGATTTCGTGGCGGGCCATTCACTGGGCGAATATTCCGCGCTCTGTGCGGCGGGGGCGTTGAGCCTGTCGGACACCGCCCGTCTGCTGCGTATCCGGGGCCGCGCGATGCAGCAGGCGGTGCCGGTGGGCGTGGGGGCGATGGCGGCCCTGCTGGGGCTGGATCTTGCGGCGGCCACCGCCGTTGCGGCAGAGGCCGCACAGGGCGAGGTCTGTCAGGCGGCCAATGACAATGATCCGGCACAGGTGGTGATTTCGGGCCACAAGGGCGCGGTGGAACGCGCGCTGGAGATTGCCAAGGCGCATGGGGCCAAGCGGGCCTTGCTGTTGCCGGTATCCGCCCCGTTCCACTGTGTGCTGATGCAGCCTGCGGCGGCGGTGATGTCGGATGCGCTGGCGGCGGTGGTGATCGAGCGGCCGCTGGTGCCGGTGGTGGTGAACGTGCGCGCCGAGGCCGTGACCGAACCAGACCGCATCCGCGATCTGCTGGTGGCGCAGATCACCGGGGCAGTCCGCTGGCGTGAGTCGGTGTTGTGGATGGAACGCGCCGGGGTGGTGGAGTTCTGGGAGATCGGGGCTGGCAAGGCCTTGTCCGGCATGATCAAGCGGATCGCCGCCGGGGCTGCGACCCGCGCGATCGGGACTGCGGAAGATGTGGTTGCGGCCAAGGCCGCGGCGGTGTGATCGGGGCCAGGCGCCGGGGGCTGTCTGCCCCCCAGCCTTTCGGTTACTAGAACCGATGGCGTGCCCGAAAGGCTACCCCGAGGATATTTGGGCCAATGTGAAAGCGGCAAGGGCTTGATTGGCGAAAGGGAGATGTTGCGATGTTTGATCTGACCGGGAAATGCGCGCTGGTGACGGGGGCTTCGGGCGGGATCGGGGCCGAGGTGGCGCGGGTGTTGCACGGCGCCGGGGCCAGCGTGGGCCTGTCCGGCACGCGGGTCGAGCCGTTGGAGGCTTTGGCGGCGGAGCTTGGGGGACGGGCCTTTGTGCTGCCCTGCAATCTGTCGGTGGCGGCAGAGGTGGATCAGTTGATCAAGGCCGCGACCGATGCGATGGGATCGGTGGATATTCTGGTCAACAATGCAGGCATCACCCGCGATCAGTTGATGATGCGGATGGGGGATGCCGATTGGGCCGATGTGATCGAGGTCAACCTGACCTCGACCTTCCGGCTGATGCGGGGGGCGTTGCGCGGCATGATGAAGGCCCGTTGGGGCCGGATCATCAACATCACCTCGGTCGTGGGGCAGGCGGGCAATCCGGGGCAGGCGAACTATGCCGCGGCCAAGGCCGGGGTGGCGGGCATGTCCAAGTCCCTTGCGCAGGAAGTGGCGAGCCGGGGCATCACGGTCAACTGCGTGGCGCCGGGTCTGGTCGCCACGCCGATGACCGAAAAGCTGAACGACGAGCAGCGCGCCAAGATCTTGCAGGGGGTTCCCGTCGGCCGGATGGGCACGCCGCAGGACATTGCCGCCGGGGTCTTGTATCTGGCAAGCACCGAGGCCGCCTATGTCACCGGGGCCACGCTGGATATCAACGGCGGCGGCGACATGCTGTGAGGGGTTGAAAGCATTTGCCTTGGGCCTGAGGCCTTGCTATAGGCGCGCAGGATTGTACCCTTCGGGGTGGATGCAGGCACGGATCGGGACATTTCCCGAATTGGTAAAAGAGGAACTGACATGAGCGACATCGCAGACCGCGTAAAGAAGATCGTCGTCGAGCATTTGGGCGTCGAAGGCGAAAAAGTGACCGAGAATGCCTCGTTCATTGACGATCTGGGCGCGGATTCGCTGGACACCGTGGAACTGGTCATGGCGTTTGAAGAAGAATTCGGCATCGAGATTCCGGATGACGCCGCCGAAACCATCCAGACCTTTGGCGATGCGGTGAAGTTCATTTCCGAAGCCGCCTGATCTGTCAGGCCGGTCGATCTTGCAAAGGGCGTCCCTGTCGGGGGCGCCCTTTGGCATTTCCGGGCGTGGCGGAAGGTCGGGTCTGGGGGATCGTTGCCTGTCGCGGGGTTGCCCGTGTTGCGAAGGCGGGGGCGCGCGTGTATCACCGGGGCGGTGGCCGCGCAGTGTGGGCCCTGGAACGTCGGAGAAGCCTGTATGCGTCGTGTTGTGGTCACGGGTCTGGGGATGGTTACGCCGCTGGCGTGCGGAGTGGAGGCGACATGGGCGCGGCTGCTGGCCGGGCAGTCCGGTGCCGGGCCGATCACGCGGTTTGATCCCAGTGCCGTGGTCACGCAATATGCCTGCGAAATTCCGATGGGCGACGGGACGGATGGCACCTTCAACCCCGACGACTGGATGGAGCCCAAGGACCGCCGCAAGGTGGATGATTTCATCCTGTACGGGATGGCCGCTGCCGTGCAGGCGGTGCGAGATTCCGGGTGGGAGCCTGCGACCGAGGAAGACCGCTGCCGGACAGGCGTGATGATCGGGTCGGGGATCGGGGGGTTGACCTCGATTGCGGAAACCGCCGTGCTGATCAAGGAAAAGGGGCCAAAGCGGGTATCGCCGTTCTTCATTCCCGGCTCGCTGATCAACCTGGTGTCGGGGCAGGTGTCGATCCGCTTTGGCTTCAAGGGGCCGAACCATGCGCCGGTGACGGCCTGCTCGACAGGTGCGCATGCCATTGGCGATGCGGCGCGGATGATTGCGTTTGACGATGCCGATGTGATGATTGCGGGGGGGGCGGAAAGCCCGATTTCCGAGATCGGCATTGCCGGGTTCAACGCCTGCAAGGCGCTGTCGACCAAGCGGGCGGATGATCCGACCAAGGCGAGCCGCCCCTATGATGCAGACCGCGACGGGTTTGTGATGGGCGAAGGGGCCGGGGTGGTGGTGCTGGAGGAATACGAACACGCGGTGGCGCGGGGGGCGCGGATCTATGCCGAGGTGCTGGGCTACGGGATGTCGGGCGATGCCTACCACATCACCGCCCCTGCCGAGAATGGTGATGGCGGGTTCCGGTCGATGCAGATGGCGTTGAAGCGGGCGGGTCTGGTGCCGGCCGACATCGACTATATCAACGCGCATGGCACCAGCACGATGGCCGACACGATCGAGTTGGGCGCGGTAGAGCGGCTGATGGGTGATGCGGCGGCGGGGGCGACGATGAGTTCGACCAAATCCTCGATCGGGCATCTGCTGGGGGCGGCGGGCGCGGTGGAGGCGATTTTCTGTGTGCTGGCGATCCGCGATCAGGTGGCGCCGCCGACGATCAACCTTGATACCCCTGCGGTGGAACCCAGGCTGGACCTTGCGCCCAACGTGGCCCGCAAGCGCAAGATTGACGTGGCGCTGTCGAATTCCTTCGGCTTTGGCGGCACCAATGCCAGTCTGGTCATCGGCAAGGTGCGCAACTGATGTGGAAATCTGTCGCCTCTAACGCGCTGACGCTGTTCATCGTGCTGCTGATTGCGGCGGCCGGGGTTCTGGCCTGGGGGCGCGAGCAATACACCGGGCCGGGGCCGTTGACCGATGCGGTCTGCGTGCGGGTGGAGCGGGGGGCCAGTCTGAGCGCCGTCAGCCAGTCGCTTGAAAAGCAGGGGGCGGTGACGGATGCGCGGATATTCCGGATCGGGGCGGATTATTCCGACCGGGCGAATGATCTGAAGTTCGGGTCGTACCTTGTGCCGCCCGGCGCGTCGATGAGCCAGGTGGTGGAGCTGCTGACGGCGGGCGGGCAGTCGACCTGCGGGCGCGAGGTCAATTTCCGCATCGGAGTGGCGGTGGCCGATGTGGTGCTGCGCGAGCTGGACCCTGCGACCAACCGCTATGAGGAGGTGGTGAAGTTCGATCCGGCGACCGAAGCCGTGCCCGAGGCCTATCTTGCGGTGGCCGAGGCCGATGACATCCGCTGGCGGGTGACGCTGGCGGAAGGGGTGACAAGCTGGCAAGTGGTGGATGCGCTGAAGCGGGCGGATTTCATGACGGGCGAGGTGGCGGCGGTGCCGGCCGAGGGCACGCTGGCACCCGACAGCTATGAGGTGGAGCGCGGGGCGGACCGGGCTGCGCTGCTGGCCGACATGACGGCGCGGCAGACGGCGGTTCTGGCGGACCTCTGGGCCAGCCGGGCGGAAGGCGTGCCCTATGACACGCCGGAGGAGGCGCTGATCATGGCATCGATCGTCGAGAAGGAAACCGGCATTCCCGAGGAGCGCCCGCAGGTGGCATCGGTCTTTGTCAACCGGCTGCGGCAGGGGATGAAGTTGCAGACCGACCCCACGGTGATTTACGGCGTGACCAAGGGCGAGGGCGTGCTGGGGCGTGGGTTGCGGCAGTCGGAACTGCGGCGCGAAACGCCCTGGAATACCTATGTGATAGACGGGCTGCCGCCGACCCCGATTGCCAATCCGGGGCGGTTGAGCCTTGAAGCCGCGTTGAACCCGGACAGCACGGATTATCTGTTCTTTGTGGCGGACGGGTCGGGGGGCCATGCGTTTGCGCGCACTCTGGCAGAGCACAATGAGAACGTGACCAGGTGGCGCGCTTTGGAAGCCGCACAAGGTGAGGCGGGCCAAGGCGGCGTGCAGGGCGACTGACAGAGTTAACGAAACGTTAACGCGGCGTACGGCAAGCCATTGATCCGCATGGATTTTTAGCTTGACCTTCCGCACGGTCCGATGTATACCTTGTGGCATGCTAGAAGAAGTGGGCAAAGCGGCCGGGGGCAACCCCTGGGCCGCTTTTTCATTTCTCTCGTGCGGACAAGCATGAGGGCTGGGTGAGCAGGCATGACGGTCAGGTTTACAGAAGGCGAGGCCCCTCCGGTCGATCTGGTGGCGGCGACAGAGCAACTTTACCGGGAAATGGCGGACGAGATGTACCGGGCCCTGAGCGGGGTGCGGGCGGGCAGGCATGAGGATGTGAAGCTGGCCATGCAGGCGGCGAAAGATCTGAAAGCGGCGTTCAACCTGGCATTGGAAGAAAGGAACAAAGTTGAAAAACTTCGCAAACAGGTCGCCGGGGCTGTCGGAACCGGAACTCTCGATCTTGACGCCGCCCGGATTGAGGTCGGGCGCCGCCTGGCTTGCCTCCGCGACGCCGGACCAGGTTGACGCGTTTCTGGAAGGTTTGGACGAGAACGCGTTTCTGGCCCTGCCGTGGTTGTTCGAGTTCTGGGCGCTGCCGCATCAGTTGCCCCCTGCCGGGGTCTGGAAGACCTGGGTGATCATGGGGGGCCGGGGTGCCGGCAAGACGCGGGCCGGGGCCGAGTGGGTGCGCGCCGAGGTGGAAGGCGCGGGCCCCCTGGACCCCGGCAGGGCGCGCCGGGTGGCGCTGGTGGGCGAGACGATCGATCAGGTGCGCGAGGTGATGGTGTTTGGCGAGAGCGGGATACTGGCCTGTTCGCCCCCCGACCGCCGGCCCGAGTGGGAGGCTGGCCGCAAGCGGCTGATCTGGCCGAACGGGGCGGTGGCGCAGGTGTTTTCGGCGCATGACCCCGACAGTCTGCGCGGGCCGCAGTTCGATGCGGCCTGGGTGGACGAGTTGGCGAAGTGGAAGAAGGGCGATGACACCTGGGAGCAGTTGCAGTTTGCGCTGCGGCTGGGGGCCAATCCGCGGCAGGTGGTGACGACGACGCCAAAGAACGTCAGCGTGTTGAAGGGCATCTTGAAGAACCCCTCGACCGTGATCACCCATGCGCCGACGGATGCGAACCGCGCCTACCTTGCCGGGTCGTTTCTGGAGGAGGTGCAGCGGCGCTATGGCGGCACGCGCACGGGTTTGCAGGAGTTGGACGGGCAGTTGGTGGAGGACATCGACGGCGCGCTGTGGACGAGCGTGATGATCGAGGAGGCGCGGGTGGAGGAGCCGTTCGAGGTGACGCGGATCGTGGTGGCGGTCGATCCGCCTGTCACAGCCAGCAAGACCAGCGATGAATGCGGGATCGTGGTGGTGGGGGCGGACACGCGGGGCGACCCAAGGTCGTGGCGGGCCGTGGTGCTGGAGGATGCGAGCGTGAAGGGGGCATCCCCCGATGGCTGGGCGCGGGCGACGCTGGCGGCGTTCGCCCGGCATGGCGCGGACCGGCTGGTGGCGGAGGTCAACCAGGGCGGCGATCTGGTGGAACGGGTGATCCGGGGGCAGGACGCGGTGGTGCCGTTCAAGGCAGTGCGCGCGACCCGCAACAAGATGCTGCGGGCAGAGCCTGTGGCGGCGCTGTACGAGCAGGGCCGGGTCAAGCATCTGCGGGGGCTGGCGGCGCTGGAGGGGCAGATGTGCCAGATGGCGGCATCAGGCTATGGCGGCAAGGGCAGCCCGGACCGGCTGGATGCGCTGGTCTGGGCGCTGACCGAGTTGATGGTCGATCCGGCGGGGGCGGTGCAGAGGCCGGGGATACGGGCTTTGTAGGGCGCGCTGGCCCGAAGGTGGGAGCGCGCCGCGCGGGGATATTTGGGAACAGATGATGGCCCTTTGGGGCGTGGTCTGGGTTCTGGATCGGTGCGATTGCGGAGGTGGCGGAGCCTCCGGCGGGGATATTTGGGAACAGATGATGGCCTTTTGAGGGTGGGTTTCGGGCCGCAGGCGGGCCGGGGCCTTGGGTGAGGTTTGCCCGGAAACAGCAAGGAGCGTCGGGGTATGGTGTTTGATTTTTTGCGGCGTGCGGAGGTGGTTCCGGTGGTCGAGAAGAAGGCCTCGGCCACCGGGCGGGTGGTGGCCTGGGGCAATTCGGGGCGGGTGGCGTGGAGCCCGCGCGATGCGGTCAGCCTGACCAAGGCCGGGTTTCAGGGCAACCCGATCGGGTTTCGGGTGGTCAAGCTGATCTCGGAAGCGGCGGCGGCCTTGCCGTTGGTGTTGCAGGACAATGAGCGGCGCTATGACCTGCACCCCGTGCTGGACCTGATCGCGCGGCCCAACGGGGGGCAGGGGCGGGCCGAGATGTTCGAGGCGGTCTATGGCCATCTGCTGTTGTCGGGCAACGCCTATCTTGAGGCGGTGCCGGGGGGCGGACGGTTGCCTGCGGAGATGCATGTGCTGCGGTCGGACCGGATGGCGGTGGTGCCGGGGGCGGATGGCTGGCCTGTGGCCTATGACTATTCGGTGGGCGGGCGGGCGCATCGGTTTGACATGGGCGGAGAGGTGAAACCGATCTGCCATATCAAGAGCTTTCATCCGCAGGATGATCATTACGGCTTTTCCCCCATGCAGGCGGCGGCGGTGGCGGTGGATGTGCATACTTCGGCGTCGAGTTGGTCGAAAGCCTTGCTGGACAATGCGGCGCGGCCTTCGGGGGCGATTGTCTACAAGGGGGCGGATGGGCAGTCGTCCTTGAGCAGCGATCAGTATGACCGGCTGGTGAGCGAGATGGAGAGCCATCATCAGGGCGCGCGCAATGCGGGGCGGCCGATGCTGCTGGAAGGGGGCTTGGACTGGAAACCGATGGGGTTTTCGCCCAGTGACATGGAGTTTCAGCAGACCAAGGAGGCGGCTGCGCGGGAAATTGCCATCGCCTTTGGCGTGCCGCCCATGCTGATCGGGATACCGGGCGATGCGACCTATGCGAATTACCAGGAGGCCAATCGGGCGTTTTACCGGCTGACCGTGCTGCCCCTGGTGGCGCGGGTGACGGCGGGGATTTCGCATTGGCTGGCGGGGTTCAGCGGCGAGGCGGTGGAGTTGCGGCCCGATCTGGACCAGATCCCGGCCTTGGCGGCGGAACGCGACCAGCAATGGGCGCGGGTGGGGGCGGCGGATTTCCTGACGGTGGCGGAAAAGCGGGTGTTGCTGGGGCTGCCGAAACTGGCGGAGGCGGAATGACGGTTCGCAAGGCAAGCGAGGGGTCACGGTTCCTGTTTGACAGTTTCGATGCGGCGGCGGCGCGGATCGAGGCGAATGAACGCGTGGCCGATGAACGCTGGGTGGCGCTGGAGTACCGGCTTTCGCAGATCGATGCGGTGCTGGAGCGGTTGGAAAAGCGCATCTGGCTGGGAGTTTTCGGGGTTGCGGCGTTTCTGCTGGCGCAGATGGCCGAGACATTGGTGCAGGCGGCGATGAGGTGACGCGATGAGGATGGAACCGATTTCCCAGTTCTGGGGGGCACCAGAGCGGAAGTTCGCCCGAGTCGAGGCGGGTTTGCCCGCCCTGACGGTGACGGAAGGCAGGGTGGTGGCGGGGTATGCGTCGCTGTTCGGCCGCAAGGATAAGGGCGGCGATGTGGTGGTGAAGGGGGCCTATGCCACCAGCCTGAGCCGACTGACCGCCAGCGGGGGCCGGGTCAAGATGCTGTGGCAGCACGACCCCGGCGCGCCGATTGGCGTGTGGGACGAGGTGCGCGAGGATGCCACTGGCCTGTGGGTCAAGGGGCGCATCCTGACCGAAGTGGACAAGGGGCGCGAGGCGGCGGCCCTGCTGGAGGCCGGGGCGATCGACGGATTGTCGATCGGATACCGGACGGTGAAGGCGGAACGTGACGGCAAGGGGCAGCGCCTGTTGTCGGAGCTGGAGCTTTGGGAGGTGTCGCTGGTGACCTTCCCGATGCTTCCCGAAGCGCGGGTGCAGGCCAAGGCGGATGATGCCGAGGCCAGCCACTGGCGCGATCTGGCGACGATCCTGCGGGATGCCAGCCGGGTACTGACCGAACGCTGAGGCGTTTGGCTTTTTGTTCGACCTATGAGGATCAAAGCGATGACCGAGAGAGAGGCTCGGGCTGTGGGCGATTTGCCCCAAGGCCCGCACATGGGCGCGGACGTGAAAGCCGCGATGACAGGATTCCTGAGTGCCTTCAAGGGCTTTCAGGGCGAAGTGAAGACTGCGTTGCAACAACAGGAAGAGCGTTTGACCATGCTGGATCGTAAAACCATGACCTATGGCCGCCCCGCACTGTCGGCCCATGCCGATACGGAAGTGCCCCACAAGAAGGCATTCAACGCCTATCTGCGGTCGGGCGATGATGACGGGCTGCGCGGGCTGGTGCTGGAAGGCAAGGCGATGTCGACGGCCGTGGCGGCGGATGGCGGCTATCTGGTGGACCCGCAGACGGCGGACCGGATCCGGTCGATGCTGCTGTCCACCTCGTCCTTGCGGGCGGCGGCGAATGTGGTGCAGGTGGAGGCGACCTCGTTCGACGTGCTGATCGACCGCAGCGAAGTGGGGTCGGGCTGGGCGACTGAGGTGGTCGCACAGGCGGAAACCGGCACGCCGACCATCGAGCGCATCTCGATCAAGCTGCATGAGCTGTCGGCGATGCCGAAGGCCAGCCAGCGGTTGCTGGATGATTCTGCGTTTGACGTGGAAGGCTGGCTGGCGGGCAAGATTGCCACCCGGTTCATCCGGGCCGAGGCGGGTGCCTTCATCAACGGCGATGGCATCGACAAGCCCAAGGGCATTCTGCTGCCGACCAAGGTGGCGAACGCGTCCTGGGTCTGGGGGCAATTGGGCTATGTGCCGACCACGGCGGCGGCGGATTTTGCCACCACCAACGCCAGCGACTGCATCGTGAACCTGGTCTATTCGCTGGGCGCGGATTACCGGGCGAATGGCACCTTCCTGATGAACTCGAAAACCGCCGGGGCCGTGCGCAAGATGAAGGATGCCGACGGGCGCTTCATGTGGGGTGACAGCCTGCAAGCCGGCGAGCCTGCGCGCCTGATGGGCTATGCCGTGCTGATCTGCGAGGACATGCCGGATGTGGCGGCCAACGCCTTTCCGATTGCGTTTGGCGATTTTGCCGCCGGTTACACCATCGCCGAGCGCCCCGACCTGCGCATCCTGCGCGACCCGTTCAGCGCCAAGCCCCATGTGCTGTTCTATGCCAACAAGCGCGTGGGTGGCGACATCACCGATTATGCGGCGATCAAGCTGCTGCGCGTTGCGGTGTCGTGACGCCCAACCCGTGACACCCGGCCCCTGATCGGGGTCGGGTGATGGGCGCGCGCCGGGTTTTCCGTGCCGTCTAGCTGCTCCCCCCTCCGTCCGAGCGGTGCGGGGCGCGCGTCCATTTCCAGGGTCCGGGGGGGTCGGAGAGCGATGATGATGGTGTTCGATGAAACCACGGTGCCGGGGGCGGCGCTGCCGGTACAGGTGTTGAAGGATCATCTGCGGCTGGGCAGCGGCTTTGCCGATGACGGCATGCAGGATGCGTTGATCGAAGGGTATCTGCGGGCGGCGATGGCCACGATCGAGGGCCGGATCGGCAAGGTGCTGATGGCACGGCGGATGCGGCTGGAGCTGGACGATTGGCGCAATGCCGAGGCGCAGCCGCTGCCGGTGGCCCCGGTCAGCATGGTGGTGTCGGTGACGATGGTGGATGCGGCGCAGGGGGCGGTGGTGGTGCCTGCCACGGCCTACCGGCTGGTGCCCGATCTGCACCGGCCAAGGGTCGTGGGGGCGGGGTCTTTGCTGCCCTCGGTGCCGAATGGCGGCGTGGTGAAGGTGGTGTTCGAGGCGGGGTTCAGCGCCATCTGGGCCGGGGTGCCTGCGGATTTGCAGCAGGCGGTGTTGCTGCTGGCGGCGGAATATTACGAGCATCGGCATGATAGTGGCGCGCAGGCCGGGGGGCTGCCGTTCGGGGTGGTGGTGCTGATCGAGCGCTGGCGCACGGTGCGCGTGCTGGGCGGTGGGGCATGAACGCGCCGAACCTGTCGCGCCTGTTGGCGCTGGAAGCGGTATCGCGTGTGGCGGACGGGGCCGGGGGGTTTGTCGAGGTCTGGCAGGCCCTTGGCGCGGTCTGGGCCGAACTTGCGCCGGGGTCGGGGCGCGACGTGCCGGGCGAGGAAGTGACGCTGGCATCCGTGCCCTACCGCATCACGGTGCGCGCGGCCCCTTACGGCACGCCGCAGCGACCTGTGGCGGGGCAGCGGTTTCGCGATGGTCCGCGGGTGTTTTCGGTGCTGGCGGTGACCGAACGGGGGCCGGAGGCGCGGTTCCTGACCTGCTTTGCCCGTGAGGAGGTATTGGCATGAGTTACGCTGCAGCGGCGGCCTTGCAGGCGGCGATCTACACCCGGCTGGTGGCGGCTTTGCCGGGGGTCGATGTGTTTGACGCGGTGCCCCCTTCGGCGGGGGGCACCTTTGTTCTGATCGGCCCCGAGGAAGCGCGCGACCAGTCGGACAAGACCGGGGCCGGGGCGGAACATGTGCTGATGATCAGCGTGATTTCCGACAGCGCCGGGTTTCAGGCGGCCAAGGGGATTGCGTCGGATATCTCGGACGATCTGGCCGGGGCGTTGCCGGTGCTGGCGCGGGGGCGGCTGGTGTCGTTGCTGTTTCAGCGCGCCAGTGCCCGGCGGATTGACGAGGGCGACGTGCGCCGCATCGACATGACCTTTCGCGCAAGAGTTGAGCTTTAGGCCGCAAAGCCTTGGGTTTGCAGGGAAATGCCCTGATGGGCTGATTGACAGGATGGAGAACGGGCATGGCTGTGCAAAGCGGCAAGGATCTTTTGATCAAGGTGGATCTGACCGGGGATGGCACCTTTGAAACCATCGCAGGCCTGCGGGCGACGCGGATCAGTTTCAATGCGGAAACGGTGGATGTGACCTCGCTGGAATCGGCGGGCGGCTGGCGCGAGTTGCTGGCGGGGGCGGGGGTGAAGTCGGCCGCGATCTCTGGCTCGGGGGTGTTTCGCGATGCCAACACCGATGAACGCGCGCGGCAGATCTTCTTTGACGGCGAGGTGCCGGAGTTTCAGGTGATCATCCCCAGTTTCGGCGTGGTGGAAGGCGCGTTCCAGATTACCGCCATCGAATATGCGGGCAGTCACAATGGCGAGGCGACCTATGAGCTGAGCCTGTCGTCGGCGGGCGTGCTGACCTTTACAGCGCTGTGATGGTGAACCCTTGGGCGGGGGAAGTGGCGGTCTGGCTGGATGGCCAGCGCCATGTTGCCAAGCTGACCCTGGGCGCGCTGGCCGAGCTGGAAACGGCGCTGGAGGTTGGGTCGCTGGTCGATCTGGTCGAGCGGTTCGAGGGGGGGCGGTTTTCCACCCGTGATGTGCTGGCGCTGATCGTGGCCGGGTTGCGGGGGGGCGGCTGGCAGGGCACGGCGGCCGATCTGCGCACGGTCGAGATTGGCGGCGGGCCGGTCGAGGCCGCGCGGGCGGCGGCAGAGCTGCTGGCGCGGGCCTTTGCAAGCCCGGTGCCAACATGAACGGCATCGACTGGCCGGGGCTGATGCTGGCGGGGCTGCATGGGCTGGGCTTGCGGCCTGCCGAGTTCTGGGGGCTGACGCCTGCGGAATTGCGGATGATGCTGGGGGTGGAGCAGGCGGCTCCCCCCCTGACACGCGCGCGGCTGGCCGAATTGGCGGCGGCGTTTCCTGATGAAAAACGGGGGTTTGCAGATGGCGGAAATCGAGGCGATGCAGGAACAACTGGCGGCGCTTGAGGTGCAGCTGGGCAGTTCGGTCGCGGTTGTGGCGGCGTTTGATACCGAACTTGCCCGGATGCGCGACACCATGCTGTTCACCGGGCGCGAGGTGAACACGCTGTCCAGTGGCATCGGGGGCGGTTTGCGCCGGGCGTTTGACGGGTTGGTGTTCGACGGGCTGAAGCTGAGCGATGCGCTGAAGGTGGTCGCAAAGTCGATGGTGGACAGCGCCTACAACGTGGCGATGAAGCCGGTGCAGGGGGCGCTTGGCGGGTTTCTGGCCAGCGGGGTCAATTCGCTGCTGTCGGGGCTGATGCCGTTCGAGACGGGCGGCAGTTTTGCCCAGGGCCGCGTGATGCCCTTTGCCAAGGGGGGGGTGGTGTCGGCGCCCACCACGTTCCCGATGCGGGGCGGGCAGGGCTTGATGGGCGAAGCGGGGCCAGAGGCGATCATGCCGCTGGCGCGCGGGGCGGATGGTCGTTTGGGCGTGCAGGCAGCGGGGGGCAGGGCGATCAACGTGGTCATGAACATCACCACGCCCGATGCGCAGGGGTTTCAGCGCAGTCAGGGCCAGATTGCAGCGCAGGTCAGCCGAGCGCTGGCGCGCGGCCAACGGAACCGGTGAGGATACACGATGGCATTTCACGAGATCAGATTTCCGGCGAATCTGTCGTTCGGGTCGGTGGGCGGCCCGGAACGCCGCACCGAGATCGTCACGCTGGCGAATGGGCATGAGGAGCGCAACACCCCCTGGGCACATTCGCGGCGGCGCTATGATGCCGGGGTGGGGTTGCGGTCGCTGGATGATGTCGAGGCGCTGATTGCGTTCTTCGAGGCGCGGCGGGGGCAGATGTTCGGGTTTCGCTGGAAGGACTGGGCGGATTTCAAATCTTGCCGCGCGTCCAGAACCGCTGGCCCCGAGGATCAGTTGATCGGGATTGGCGACGGTGTGGCGACGGTGTTCGGGCTGGTGAAAACCTATGTTTCGGGGGGGCACAGCTATACCCGCCCGATTGCGAAACCTGTGGCGGGGACGGTCGTGGTGGCGGTGGCGGGCGATCCGAAGGTGGAAGGTCTGGAGTTTGCCGTTGATCCGGCGAGCGGGGCCGTGAGTTTTGCGGTGCCGCCCGCTGTCGGTGCGCGTTTGACGGCGGGCTATGAATTCGACGTGCCGGTGCGGTTTGATACCGACCGCATCCAGACTTCGGTTGCGTCGTTTCAGGCGGGGGATGTGCCTTCGGTGCCGGTGCTGGAGGTGCGGCTATGAGTGCGGCCGATCTGTATGCGCATCTGGCGGGCGGGGTCAGCACCACCTGCCGCGCCTGGGGCCTGACCCGGCGCGACGGGCTGCGGTTCGGCTTTACCGACCATGACCGGATGCTGCGGTTTGACGGCATGGAGTTTCGCGCCGACTCTGGTCTGACGGCGCGGGCGTTGCAGCAGACCACGGGTCTGGCGGTGGACAATTCCGAGGCGGTCGGCGCGTTGTCGGATGCGGTGGTGACCGAGGCGGACCTGCTGGCCGGGCGGTATGACGGGGCCGAAGTGGTGGCATGGCTGGTCAACTGGGCCGATGTGGCGCAGCGGGTGATGCAGTTTCGCGGTACGTTGGGCGAGGTGGTGCGGTCTGGCGGGGCCTTCCGCGCGGAATTGCGCGGCTTGACCGAAGCGTTGAACCAGCCGCAGGGCCGGGTGTTTCAGCGCGCCTGTTCGGCCGTTCTTGGCGATGCGCGCTGCCGGTTCGACCGGACGGCGCCCGGCTATTCCGTGGAACTTGCGGCGGGGCAGGTGGTGGACCGGCGGCAGTTTGCCTTTGCCAGTCTGCCGGGGTTCGATGACCGCTGGTTTGAACGCGGGCGGCTGTTGGTCTTGTCCGGGGCGGCTGCGGGGATGGTGGGTCTGGTGAAGATCGACCGGCAGGTCGGGACAGGCCGCGAGATCGAGCTGTGGCAGTCCTTGGGGGCCGAAGTGGGGCCTGACGATCTGGTCCGCATCGAGGCGGGCTGTGACAAGCAGCCCGGCACCTGCCGGGCCAAGTTCGGCAATTTCCTGAACTTTCGGGGGTTTCCGCATTTGCCGGGGGATGACTGGCTGTCGGCCTATCCGTCCTCATCGCGGCCACGGACTGGTGGCAGCCTGTTCGGGGGCGGCACATGACCGGGCGCGGCACGGCCTGTGTTGTTGCCGAGGCCCGCCTGTGGATCGGCACGCCCTATGTGCATCAGGCGGCCTGCCGGGGGGCGGGAACGGATTGTCTGGGTCTGCTCCGCGGCGTTTGGCTGGCGCTGATCGGGCCGGAACCCGAGGGCGTTCCGGCCTATAGCCCCGACTGGGCCGAGCCGTCGCGGCACGAGGTTCTGATGCAGGCGGCCATCCGGTGGCTGCGGCCCAAACCTGTGCATCTGGCCGCAGCGGGGGATGTGATCGTGTTCCGGATGCGCGAGGGGCGCATCGCCAAGCATCTGGGGATACAAGCCGAAACCGGCAATCACCCCAGTTTCGTGCATGCCTACAGCGGCCATGCAGTGGTCGAAAGCCCGTTGTCCAGACCCTGGATGCGCCGGATTGCGGCGCGGTTCACCTTTCCCATCGACCATTCTGAAGGAGCCTGATCCATGGCGACACTACTGCTTTCGGCTGCGGGCGCGGCGATCGGATCGGGGTTTGGCGGTACGCTGGTGGGGCTGTCCGGGGCGGTGATCGGGCGGGCGGTCGGGGCGACTTTGGGCCGGGCAATCGACCAGCGGCTGATGGGCGTCGGGTCCGAGGCGGTCGAGATGGGCCGGGTCGACCGGCTGCGCCTGACGGGGGCGGGGGAAGGGGCCGCGATTCCGCAAGTCTGGGGGCGGATGCGGTTGGCGGGTCAGATGATCTGGGCGACCGAGTTTCTGGAGAACGTCCAGCGGACGCGGGGCGGCAAGGGGGCGCCGCGCCCGACGGTCACGCAGTACAGCTATTCGGTCAGCCTGGCGATCGCGCTGTGCGAGGGAGAGATCCTGCGGGTCGGGCGGGTGTGGGCCGATGGGGCCGAAGTGGCGCCGGGCCGGTTGAACATGCAGGTCTATACCGGAAGCGAAGACCAGTTGCCCGATGCCCGCATCGAGGCGGTCGAAGGCGCGGGGCGCGCGCCCGCATATCGCGGGACGGCCTATGTGGTGATCGAAGACCTTGATCTGTCGCCCTATGGCAACCGGGTGCCGCAGTTCACCTTCGAGGTGATGCGCCGCGCACAGGGCGCTGCGGCCGCGCAGGCCACCGATCTTGCCGATGCGGTCAAGGGCGTGGCGCTGATCCCCGGAACCGGGGAATACGGGCTTGCGACCACGCCTGTTCACTATGCCAAGGGGCCGGGCGTCAATGTGTCGGCCAATGTGCATTCGCCGTCTGGCCAGACCGATTTCGCAACATCCCTTGCCGCGCTGGTCGATGAGGCGCCGGGCTGTGCTGCGGTGTCGCTGATCGTGTCATGGTTCGGCACCGACCTGCGCTGCGGGGCGTGCGACGTGCGGCCGCTGGTCGAGGACAAGACCCATGAAGGCGCGGGCATGGTCTGGCGGGCGGGCGGCATCGGCCGTGCGGCGGCGCAAGAGGTGCCGCGTGACGCCGGGCGTTCGATCTATGGCGGCACCCCTGCCGATGCGTCGGTGATCGAGGCGATTGCGGCGCTGCGTCAGGCCAGCCGCGAGGTGATGTTCTACCCGTTCATCCTGATGGAGCAGCTTGCAGGCAACACGCTGCCTGACCCCTATTCGGACGGTCCGGGCCAGCCCGCCCTGCCGTGGCGCGGGCGGATCACCCTGTCCAAGGCGCCGGGTCTGGACGGATCGCCAGATCGCACGACCGCTGCCGAGGCCGAGGTTGCCGCGTTTTTCGGCATGGCGCAGCCCGGTGATTTTGCGATTGCGAATGGCACCATTACCTATTCCGGTCCGTCAGAGTGGCGCTATCGCCGGTTCATTCTGCACTATGCGCATCTGTGTGCGCTGGCGGGCGGGGTGGATGCGTTCTGCATCGGGTCTGAACTGCGGGGTCTGACCCAGTTGCGCGGCGCGGGCGACAGCTTTCCTGCCGTGGCTGCCTTGCGGCAGTTGGCAGCAGAAGTGCGCGGCATTCTGGGGCCGGCGACAAAGATCAGCTATGCGGCGGACTGGTCGGAATATTTTGGCTATCACACCGGCGGCGATGTCTACTTTCATCTTGATCCGCTGTGGTCTGACCCGAACATCGATTTTGTCGGGATCGACAATTACATGCCGCTGGCCGATTGGCGTGATGGGGAAGATCACGCCGATGCGGGCTGGGGCACCCCGCACAATCTTGGCTATCTGAAGTCGAATGTTGCGGGTGGCGAAGGGTTTTACTGGTACTACGACAGCCCCGAAGGTCAGGCCGCGCAACGCCGTCTGCCGATCACCGATGGCGCGTTCGGCGAAGACTGGGTGTTTCGCTACAAGGATCTGAAATCCTGGTGGTCCAACACGCATCATGACCGGGTGGGCGGTGTGCGGTTGCCGGACGCGACGGGGTGGGTGCCGGGGTCCAAGCCGTTCCGGTTCACCGAATATGGCTGCGCGGCGCTTGACAAGGCGGCGAACGAGCCGAACAAGTTTCTGGACCCGAAATCGTCGGAATCCGCATTGCCCCGCTATTCCAATGGGCGCCGGGATGATCTGATCCAGATGCAATACCTGCGCGCGATGGCGCAGTTCTGGTCGGATGGCGACAACAACCCCATGTCCGGTCTTTACGCAGGGCCGATGGTGGACATGGATCATGCTTATGTCTGGGCCTGGGACGCGCGCCCCTTTCCCGAATTCCCCGCGCAAAGCGATGTGTGGTCGGATGCCGCGAACTATGCGCGGGGCCATTGGCTGAACGGGCGTATCACAAACCAGCCTCTGGCGACGGTTGTGGCCGATCTGTGCGAGGCCTCGGGGGTGGTCGGGGTCGATGTCAGCGGGATCGAGGGGGTGGTGCGCGGCTTTACCCAGGCCGAGGTCGGTTCGGCGCGGTCTGCGTTGCAAAGCCTGACGATCGCCTATGGGCTTGACGCGGTCGAACGGGCCGGCGTGTTGCAGTTTCGGATGCGCGACGGGCGGCTGGATGCGACGCTGGAGGATGGACTTCTGGCGCTGTCTGACGATCTGGACGGGACGGTGGAAACCTCTCGGGTTTCGGATGTCGAGATTGCCGGGCGGGTGCGGCTTGGGTTTGTCGAGGCCGAGGGCAGCTATGACGTGCGGTTTGCCGAGGCGATTTTCCCGGATGAGGAAAGCCGGGCGACCACGCAAAGCGAACTGCCGCTGGTGCTGACCTCGGCTGAGGCCAAGGGGATTGCGGAACGCTGGCTGACCGAGGCGCGGGTGGCGCGTGATACGGCCCGGTTTGCCTTGCCCCTGTCGCAGCTTGGGCTTGGTGCCGGGGATGTGGTGCAGGTGCAGGGCCGACGCTACCGGATTGACCGGGTCGAGCAGGCAGAGGCCCAGGTGATCGAGGCCGTTCGGGTCGAGCCTGCGGTCTATCTGCCGTCAGAGGTGGCAGACGATCCGATCTTGCCACGGGCCTTTGTGGCACCGGTGCCGGTGTATTCGGTGTTTCTGGACCTGCCCTTGCTGACGGGGCAAGAGGTGCCGCATGCGCCGCATGTGGCGGTCACAGCCTCGCCCTGGCCGGGGGCGGTGGCGGTGTGGTCGGCACCGGGAGACGCGGGGTACGAGTTGAACCGGCTGGTGGCGGCCCCTGCGGTGATCGGCGTCACGGAAAGCCCGCTTGTCGCGGCGCAGACCGGGGTGTGGGACAAGGGCGCTGCGCTGCGGGTGAGGGTGTTTTCCGGGGCGCTGGCCTCGGCCGGGGTGGCAGAGGTGCTGAACGGGGCCAATGCGATGGCTGTCGGTGACGGCAGTTCCGGCAACTGGGAAGTGATCCAGTTTGCCGAGGCCGTTCTGGTGGCCCCCTCGACCTATGACATCAGCCTGCGCCTGCGTGGTCAGGCCGGGACGGATGGCATCATGCCTGCGGTCTGGCCGGTTGGCAGCCAGATCGTGCTGCTGGACCGTACGGTGGCCCAGCTTGATCTGGCGCTGTCTGCACGCGGGTTGGCCCGGCATTACCGCATTGGGGCAGCAGGGCGGGGGTACGACGATCCGAATGTGACGCTGCATGTCGAGGCCTTTGACGGCATCGGTTTACGCCCCTATCGGGTCGCGCATCTGAAAGCCATGCGTCTGCCAACCGGTGAGGTCAGCGCGTCCTGGGTACGGCGGACCCGGATTGACGGCGATACCTGGCAATCGGTCGATGTTCCCTTGGGCGAGGACAGCGAGCGCTATGCCGTGCGGATCATCGTGGCGGATGCGGTGGTGTTTGAAACGGTTGTCTCTACGCCCTCTTGGGTGTTTGACAGCCTTTTGCAGGTGCAGACCGGGGTGACGGGGGCGTTTGGCCTGGCGGTTGCGCAGATGTCTGACCGCTATGGTCCGGGGCCGTTCCGGGCTGTGGCGGTGGCGGCGTGACGGATTTCGGGGATCACAAGGATGAATGCACCCCATCACGGGCTATGGCTGTAATCGCTGCGCGCGCTGTGCTAGCATGGCCCAAACAGGAGTAGCACCATGGCTGAAACCAAACCCCGCATGCTGACTGTCGATCCGGTTTGGCGTCGCGTCTGTGATGAGGCTGTCGAGGCCATCCGCGATGAGCCGCTACTTGGCGGGCTGGTGCATTCGGGGCTGCTGCATCATTCGTCGATGGAACGGGCGCTGGCTTACCGGTTTTCACTGAAACTGGCGTCGGGCGAGATGAGCGAGCAGATCTTGCGCGAGATCGCGGATGAGGCCTATGCCAGCGATCCGGAACTGGGGGTTGCGGCACGGGCCGATCTGATGGCGGTGTTTGAACGCGATCCCGCCTGCCACCGGTTCTTGCAGCCGATCCTGTTCTTCAAGGGGTATCAGGCGGTTCAGGCCTACCGCGTCGGCCACTGGCTTTGGGCGACGGGGCGGACCGATCTGGCATATTTCGTGCAGATGCGGGTGTCTGAAGCCTTTGGCGTCGATATCCACCCGGCGGCGAAGGTGGGCAAAGGCATCATGATCGACCACGCCCATTCCATCGTGATCGGCGAGACGGCGGTGGTGGGCGACAACGTGTCGATGCTGCATTCGGTTACTTTGGGCGGTACAGGTAAAGAAGACGGCGACCGGCATCCCAAGATCGGCAATGGCGTGCTGATCGGGGCGGGGGCCAAGGTTCTGGGCAATATCACCGTTGGCCATTGCTCGCGCATTGCGGCGGGGTCGGTGGTGTTGCAGGACATACCGCCGTGCAAGACAGTGGCCGGGGTTCCGGCCCGGATCGTGGGCGAGGCGGGGTGCGACCAGCCTTCGGTCAAGATGGACCATCTGTTCGCCGACAACAACTGATCAGGGTTTCACATGAGAAAAGGCCCGCAAGCATTTGCTTGCGGGCCTTTTTTTGTTTCCGAATTGCGCCAGCCAGCCTTACGCCAGCATCGACAGCGGCTTTTCCAGATTTTCGATGATCGCCTTCAGGAATTCTGCCCCAAGCGCGCCATCAATCACCCGGTGATCGACCGACAGTGTCATCGACATCACCGTTGCCACCCCAAGCGTGCCATCCGCCAGCACCACGGGTTTCTTGATCCCCGCACCCACGGCCAGAATGGACCCGTGTGGCGGGTTGATCACGGCGTCGAAATTCTCGACCCCCATCATCCCCAGGTTTGAAATCGCAAAGCTGCCGCCCTGATATTCATGCGGGGCCAGCTTTTTCGTCTTTGCGCGTCCTGCCAGATCCTTCATTTCGGCCGACAAGGCGCTGAGCGATTTCTGGTGTGCGTCGCGCAGAACCGGGGTGAACAGGCCCCCGTCAATCGCCACCGCAACCGCCACATCCGACGGTTTCAGCCGCAGCATCCGGTCACCGGCCCAGACGGCGTTGGCCGCAGGCACCGCCTGCAAGGCCATGGCACAGGCCTTGATGATGAAGTCGTTGACCGACAGCTTCACGCCGCGCGCCTCGAGCTGTTTGTTCAGCGTCTCGCGGAAGGCCATCAGCGCATCCAGCCGGACTTCGCGGCGCAGGTAGAAATGCGGGATGGTCTGCTTGGCCTCTGTCAGGCGGGCCGCGATGGTGCGGCGCATGCCGTCCAGCGGAACCTCCTCGTAAGCCCGGTCGGCGTACATCTTCAGCACGGTTTCCGTCGAAGGCCCGGTCGGCATGGCGGCCGTCGCTTTGGCCGGGGCGGGGGTTGCAGCCGCCGCAACCGGGTCCGCGACAGCCGCCGCAGCCGCAGGCTTTGCCACCTCGACATCCGCCTTGACGATCCGGCCATGCGGGCCAGAGCCTGCAACTTGGGTCAGATCAAGCCCCTTTTCCGCAGCAATCCGCCGCGCCAGGGGCGAGGCGAACACCCGCGCGCCTGCCGCTTTCGGCGCCGCAACCGCAGCCACCGCCGCGACCGGAACTGCCGCTGCTGCAACGGGTGCCGCTGCCGCCGCTACCGGGGCAGGGGTCGCGTCCGCAGACTCGCCCTCATCGACCAGCACGGCAATCGGCGCGTTCACTTTCACGCCCGCCGTGCCTTCGGCCACCAGCAGCTTGCCGATGATCCCTTCATCGACCGCCTCGAACTCCATCGTCGCCTTGTCGGTTTCGATTTCTGCAAGGATCTGGCCCGATTTGACCACATCCCCCTCTTTCACCAGCCATTTCGCCAGCGTGCCTTCCTCCATCGTCGGGGAAAGCGCGGGCATCAGGATTTGCACAGCCATAGCCTCACCTCACCGGTAGCAGACGGATTTGACGGCGGCGACCACTTCCACGGTCGTCGTCAGCGCAAGTTTTTCAAGGTTCGCCGCATAGGGCATCGGCACGTCCTTGCCCGTACAGGTCACCACCGGCGCGTCCAGATGGTCAAACGCGCGCTGCATGATGGTGGATGCCAGATGGTCGCCGATGGACCCCACAGGGAAGCCTTCCTCGACCGTCACGCAACGGTTGGTCTTCATCACCGATGCCAGCACCGTGTCATAGTCGATGGGGCGCAGCGTGCGCAGGTTGATGACTTCCGCAGAAATCCCTTCCTTCGCCAACTCCTCGGCCGCCGCCAGCGAATAGGTCAGACCGATGCCGAAGGACACGATGGTCACATCCGTACCCGCCCGCAGGATCGACGCCTTGCCAAAGGGAATGGCAAAATCGGGGTCGGTGGGCACCTCGAATGACCGGCCATAGAGAATTTCATTCTCAAGGAAGATCACCGGGTTCGGATCGCGGATCGCGGTTTTCAGCAGGCCCTTGGCATCCGCCGCCGAATAGGGGATGCAAACCTTCAGCCCCGGAATGGCGGCATACCAGGCCGAATAATCCTGACTGTGCTGCGCGCCCACGCGGGCTGCCGCCCCGTTCGGGCCACGGAACACGATGGGGCTGCCCATCTGGCCGCCCGACATGTACAGGGTCTTGGCCGCCGAATTCAGAATATGGTCAATGGCTTGCATGGCGAAGTTGAAAGTCATGAACTCCAGGATCGGCCGCAGCCCCCCCCAGGATGCCCCGACCGCGATCCCGGCAAAGCCATGCTCGGTGATCGGGGTGTCGACCACGCGCTTGGACCCGAATTCGTCCAGCAGGCCCTGGGAAATCTTGTAGGCGCCCTGATATTCGCCCACTTCCTCGCCCATCAGGAACACTGACGGATCGGCGCGCATTTCCTCGGCCATCGCTTCGCGCAGGGCCTCGCGCACCGTCATCGTCTTGGTCGGGCCTTCGGGCAGATCGGCATGGGGCCAGCCCGCAGCCGCCACCGGGGCAGCCGCCACAGCCGCCGCGACCGGCGCTGCCGCAACGGCAGACACCGGGGCCGCCGCCACCGCAACAGCCGCCACTGGAGCCGCATCGGCGGATTCGCCTGCCTCGACCAGCACCAGAATTGGCGTGTTCACCTTCACGCCGCTGGTGCCCTCGGCCACCAGAATCCGGCCCACCGTGCCTTCATCGACCGCCTCGAACTCCATAGTCGCCTTGTCCGTCTCGATCTCGGCGAGGATCTGGCCCGACTTGACCACATCCCCTTCCTTGACCAGCCATTTCGCCAGCGTGCCTTCCTCCATCGTCGGAGAAAGGGCCGGCATCAATACCTGCGTTGCCATGTCAATCCCCCCTTACGCGTAGATATCGGTCCAGAGGTCGCTCAACGGCGGCTCCGGGCTTTCTTTTGAAAATTCGGCGGCCTCGTTGACCGTCGCCTTGATCTCCTTGTCGATGGCCTTCAGATCGTCGTCGGTCGCAAGGCCTGCATTCACCAGCAGATCGCGCACATGTTCGATGGCGTCCTTTTCGGACCGCATCTTTTCGACTTCTTCCCGCGTGCGGTATTTCGCCGGGTCAGACATCGAATGGCCGCGATAGCGGTAAGTCATCATTTCAAGGATATACGGCCCTTCACCGGCCCGGCAGGCCGCCACGGCCTTTTCACCGGCGGCTTTCACGGCCAGCACATCCATGCCGTCCACCGCCTCGCCCTTGATGCCATAGGCGGCACCGCGTTCCCACAACGAGGGCGATTTGGTCGACCGCTTGACCGAGGTGCCCATGGCGTACTGGTTGTTTTCAATCACGAAAACCACCGGCAGGTTCCACAACTCGGCCATGTTGTACGTCTCGTACACCTGACCCTGGTTGGCGGCACCATCGCCGAAATAGGTGAAGGTCACGTTGTCATTGCCCAGATACTTGTCGGCAAAGGCCAGACCGGCCCCCAGGGGCACCTGCGCGCCCACGATGCCATGCCCGCCATAGAAATGCTTTTCCTTGGAGAACATATGCATCGAGCCGCCCTTGCCCTTGGAATAGCCCCCGATGCGCCCGGTCAGTTCCGCCATCACCCCCTTGGGGTCCATGCCGCAGGCCAGCATGTGGCCATGGTCGCGGTAGCTGGTCAGCCGCTTGTCGCCCTCTTTGGCCGCAGCCTCAAGCCCCACGACAACCGCTTCCTGCCCGATGTACAGATGGCAAAACCCGCCGATCAGGCCCATCCCGTACAACTGCCCGGCCTTTTCCTCGAACCGCCGGATCAGCAGCATCTCGCGGTAATAGCCCAGCAACTCGTCCTTCGACACATTCGGCCGTTCAGCCGGTTTCTTCGTGGCCATGAGAAAGCCCCTCCCTCGTGCGGTGGAATAGTTCAGTATTAAACTATCTCTACAACATCGGGGATTATTGGGTCAAAGCAAAATTTCGCCCACAGGGGATGCTCAGGATGCATGGCAGCCCGCGCCGCATGGCAGGCAAGATCGCCTCCCCTCCCCCCCGTGGGGAGGGGCTGGGGGTGGGGGGGGGCTATGGCAAAACGGCGGGGGGGGCTAGCGGATCACGATTTCATCTGCCCGCACATAGCCCAGCACATCGCGGGCCTGCTGGTCCAGCAGATCAAGGTCCAGATAGGAATCCGACAGGCGCAGCGTCTGGTTGCGCAGCGCGGCCAGTTCGGCCAGCAGACGGTCGCGTTCGATGGTCAGCGTCTCGGCCTCGGCGGTGATCTGCACACGGCGGAAGACGCCGTAATCACCCTGCACGGCGGCAAAGGTGAAATAGGCCCCCAGCATGAAGGCCAGCAGAAAATAGACGGTGCCACCGATGGCCATGCGGGAATGGGGATTGTTCATGTAAAACTGCCTGCCTCGTGTCGTGGCCCCTCTTGACCGGGGGCGTGCGCGAACAATGGCATGGGGCTTGTGCCAACGGAAAGCCCCGGAACGTCCGGGGCCTTCCTGCCGGTCAAATGTGTTGCAGATCAGCCAGCAACAGAGGCCGCGTGAATCGAAGACACGGCCTTGGCCAGCAACGCGTCGAATTCGGCATCGGTCTGGTTCGCCGACAGCCCTTCGGACAGCGCACGGCTGAAGCTGGCGATGATGCCCCGGTTGCGAGCCAGAATCGCGTTGGCCGCATCGCGGGAATGCCCGCCCGACAGCGCCACCACCTTCAACACGCGCGGATGATCCACCAGCGGCGCATAGAAATTGTCCAGGCTTGGCAGGCTGACCTTCAGCATCACCTGCCGACCTTGCGGCAGAGCGTCCAGCCCGCGCAACAGCGCCGCCTGCAGCAGCGCCTCGGCCTCTGGCTTGTCGGCAATCGAGATGGTCACTTCGGGTTCCAGAATCGGCATCATGCCATGCGACGCGACCTGCGCGCCAATCGCAAACTGCTGGTCCACAATGGCCTGAATGCCCCGCACATTCGCTGCACCGATCACCGAGCGTTCCTTGGTGCCATACACCCCCGCCGCCTTGGCGCGTGCCAGCAGCGCGTCCAGATCCGGCATCGGCTTCATCAACTGGCAGCCGTCCACCTCGGCCTCCAACCCCTTGTCGATCTTCAGAAACGGCACGACATGGCGCTTGTCCCACAGATAGGTCGCGGTCGGCAGCCCATCGACCGTCCGGTCCATCGTCTGCTCGAACAGAATGGCCCCCACCACCTTGTCGCCGCTAAAGCCGGGCGATTGCATGATCCGGGCGCGCATCGCGTGGATCAGGTCATACATCCCGCTTTCCGTCGTCCAGGCGTCGTCCGCAACTCCGTATTGCTTCAACGCCTTGGGGGTGGACCCGCCGCTTTGGTCAAGGGCCGCGATAAAGCCGCGGCCCTCGCGTATTTGCGCCGTCATTTCCGAAAAACTCATCGCAACCGTCCTTTCTCGCAAGCCTGCCTTTCGGCCATAGCCCCGACGGTCCGGTCCGTGCAATCCTGATTGCGCTACCAGTCGGCACTAAGCCATCAGGGCGGTGACACCGGGCAAATCCTTGCCCTCCATCCATTCAAGGAACGCACCGCCTGCCGTGGAAATGAAGGTGAAATGCGCCGCCGCCCCGGCCTGATTCAGGGCAGCAACGGTATCGCCGCCCCCGGCGACCGAAATCAGCCCGCCCTTGGCTGTCAGATCCGCCGCAGCCTTCGCCGCCGCATTGGTCGCCGCATCAAAGGGGGTGATCTCGAACGCGCCAAGCGGCCCGTTCCAGATCAGCGTCTTGCTGGCCTTGAACACCGCCTCGATGGCCGCCACGGTTGCAGGCCCCGCATCCAGAATCATCGCATCCGCCGGGCATTTGCCCACCGGCAGCACCTCGGATGCCGCGCCCGCCTTGAACGCGCGCGCCACCACGATGTCCACCGGCAGATGGATGGTGCAGCCCGCGGCCTTGGCCTTGGCGACAATTTCCAGCGCTGTCGCGGCCATGTCGCGTTCGGCCAACGATTTGCCGACCTCGACCCCCTGCGCCACAAGGAAGGTGTTGGCCATGCCGCCGCCGATCACCAGATGATCGACCTTGGTCACCAGATTGCCCAGCAATTCCAGCTTGGTCGACACCTTCGCCCCCCCCACGACCGCCACCACAGGCCGTTCGGGCGTGCCCAGGGCGGCTTCCAGCGCGCGCAATTCGGCCTCCATCAACCGCCCCGCCGCCGCTGGCAACAGATGCGCAATCCCGGCGGTGGAGGCATGCGCCCGGTGGGCTGCCGAAAACGCATCGTTCACGAACACATCGCCCAGGGCCGCCAGAGCCTTCGCCATCTCCGGGTCATTGGCCTCCTCGCCCGCATGAAACCGGGTGTTTTCCAGCAACACCACATCGCCCGGACCCGCCGCCGCAATCGCCGCCGCGGCCACTTCGCCCACGCAATCCGCGCCGAACACCACGCGGCGCCCCAAGGCCGCCTCCAACGCAGGCACCACATGCGCAAGGCTCATCGACGGCACCACCTTGCCCTTTGGCCGGTCGAAATGCGCCAGCAGCACAACCCGGCCGCCCCGCGCCAGAATATCCTCCACCGTGGGCACGATCTTTTCGATCCGGGTCGCGTCTGTCACCACGCCGCCTTCCATCGGCACGTTTATGTCCACGCGCGTCAGCACGACGCTGCCCGCCAATGCCACGTCATCCAGGGTTTTCCATGCCATCGGGGGCCTCCATCTGCTGTTCAACCGCTTTTGACGCGCAAAGCAGGGCGCAGTCAACCGATCTGGCAGGTTTGCCCTTCCCCTTTGCCCCCCCCGACATTACGTTCCCGCGCAATCAAACCGCAAAGGACGCCCCATGGCTGACATCACAGACCCGGAAAACACCATCATCCTGACGCTGAAAGACGGCGAAGTGGTGATCGCCCTGCTGCCCGACGTGGCCCCCAAACACGTCGAACGCATGAAGACCCTTGCCCGCGCCAAGGCCTATGACAACGTGTGTTTTCACCGTGTGATCAACGGTTTCATGGCCCAGACGGGTGATGTCGAAAACGGCAACATGGAAAACAACTTCAACCTGCGCCGCGCAGGCACCGGCGGGTCCGAACACCCCGATCTGCCCGCTGAATTCTCCAAACTGCCGCATGCGCGCGGGTCGATCGGCGCTGCCCGGTCGTCGAACCCCAATTCGGCCAACAGCCAGTTCTTCATCAACTTCACTGACAATTCCTTCCTGAACGGCCAGTACACCGTCTACGGTCAGGTGATCTCGGGGATGGAGCATGTGGACAAGATCGCCAAGGGCGAGCCGCCGGCAAACCCCGACCGCATGATCACAGTCCGGGTGGCCGCCGATGTTGCGTAACGCCCTGACCCTTGCGGCCCTGATGCTGGGCACCGCCGCCTTCGCGCAAGACGCCACCGACGGCCCCGGTCCGAACCTGGCAATCGACGTGGCAGGCGGCGCCAATGGCACCATCGTCATCGACCTGCTGCCCGATGTGGCGCCCAAGCATGTGGCGCAGATCACCGCCCTTGCCACCGAGGGCGCCTATGACGGCGTGGTGTTCCACCGCGTCATCGACGGCTTCATGGCGCAGACCGGCGATGTGAAGTTCGGCAAATCGGGCGGCGATCTGGGGCAGGCGGGCATGGGCGGGTCCGACAAACCCGATCTTCCGGCCGAGTTTTCGGACATCTCGTTCGACCGCGGCATTGTCGGCATGGCCCGCAGCCAATCCCCCGACAGCGGCAACAGCCAGTTCTTCATCATGTTCGCACCGGGTGAATTTCTGAACGGCCAGTATACTGTCGTGGGCCGGGTGATCTCGGGCATGGAGGTGGTCGATGCCATCACCAAAGGCGAACCGCCGGCCACGCCGGATGTGATGACGAAAGTCACCGTGCAACCGTAACCGTGCAACCGTAATGGTTGAAATCCACAGGGATTGACGTTATACTGCGTCATTCCCTGTGGAGCTTGCCCATGAACATCGCCCTGACCCATCGGCCCGATGCCCCCGGCTTTTCCCCCCGTGCCATCGCCGACCTGCTGCTGACAACGGTTGACGATGTGGCCCGGTCCATCGGGCTTGGCCGTGACGCCCTGTCGCGCAAGGACCGGATCGGCACCCCCCGCACCCAGACCCGCCTGCGCGAGATGGTTGAAATCCTCAACCGCGTCTCGCCGCGTTTCGGGTCCGATCTGCTGGCCTATGCGTGGTATCGGTCGGAAACGCTGCCCGGTTTTGGCGGGTTGACCGCGATGCACCTGCTGGCGCAAGGCCGCGCGTCCGAGGTGATGGAGTATATCGACGCGGTGGATGCGGGCATCTACGCCTGAATGCGGTTCGGCGGCATCGTCTACCGCGCGCTGAACCCGGTCTGGGTGGCGGACCCGCTGTCGGGCGAAGGCGCGCGCCGTTTTGGCGGGCGCTTCAACCCCAAGGGCATGGCCGCGCTTTACACCACGCTTGATCCGGTGACGGCACTGCGCGAGGTGTCGCAGGTCGGCCAACCGCTGCAACCAACCCTGCTGATCAGCTTTCGGGCCGATGTGGACCCGGTGTTCGACGCCTGCGATGCAGGCCTGCTGGCAGCGCAGGGCCTGACCCAGGCCGACCTTGCCGCCGATGACTGGCGCGTGCGGCCCGATCCGGCAGGGCAGGTCCTGGCGCGCAACCTTTGCGCCCAGGGCTATGCGGGCTTGCTTGGCCCCAGTTACGCCCGCATGGCCGCAGCGGGCGCGCGCAACCTGGTCCTGTGGCGCTGGACCCCTGCCAGCCTGTGCCTCATCGACGATGACGCGCGGCTGGCAGGTTCCATTACCCCAACGTGATCAGCGCGTGACGCTTCTTGCCCGCCGTCAGCTTGACGGAATCGGCCAGATCGCCCGCGCCGATCTTCTGGCCTGCGTCCAGCACCACCTCGTCATTCATGCGCGCGCCGCCATCCTGAATCAGGCGCTTGGCATCCTTGCCGCTGGCGGCAAGGCCAGCCCGCACGAACAGTTGCGCCACGGTGATGCCTTCGGTCAGGTCCGCGACAGAGACATGATAGGTCGGCAGATCATCCCCGACGCCGCCCCGTTCAAACACCTCGCGCGCCGTGGCCTCTGCCGCCGCCGCAGCCTCGGCCCCGTGCAGCAGGGTGGTGACGGCATTGGCCAGCACCACCTTGGCCGCGTTGATGTCAGACCCCGACAGCGCGCCCAGACGGTCGCATTCGTCAATCTCCATCTCGGTGTACAGCTTCAGGAACCGGCCCACATCGGCGTCGGTCGTATTCCGCCAGTACTGCCAGAATTCATAGGGCGACAGCATGTCGGCATTCAGCCACACCGCCCCGCCCAGACTTTTGCCCATCTTCCTGCCATCCGAGGTGGTCAGCAAGGGCGAGGTCAGCCCGTACACGTCATGCCCGATCACCCGGCGCGTCAGATCCACCCCGTTGACGATATTGCCCCACTGATCCGACCCGCCCATCTGCAACAGACAGCCATAGCGGCGGTTCAGTTCAAGAAAATCATAGGCTTGCAGGATCATGTAGTTGAATTCAAGGAAGGACAGGCTTTGTTCCCGGTCCAGCCGCGACTTTACGCTTTCAAACGACAGCATCCGGTTCACCGAAAAATGCTTGCCGATATCGCGCAGAAACCCGATGTAGTTCAGCCCGTCCAGCCAGTCGGCATTGTTGACCATCACCGCATCGGTCGGCCCGTCGCCAAAGGTGACATAGGGCGAAAACGCCCGCTTGATGCCTGCGATGTTGTCGTCGATCTGCGCATTGGTCAGCAGCGGGCGTTCATCGGCGCGGAAACTGGGATCGCCGATCTTCGTCGTGCCGCCGCCCATCAGGATGATTGGCTTGCCGCCGCATTTCTGCAACCAGCGCAGCATCATGATCTGGATAAGCCCGCCCACATGCAGCGACGTGGCCGTCGCGTCAAAGCCGATATAGCCCGGCACCACCCCTGCCGCAAAGGCCTCGTCCAGCGCCTGATAATCCGTGCAGTCGGCCAGATAGCCGCGGGTCATCATCACGCGAATGAAATCGGATTTCGGATGGTAGGTCATGGTCGCCTCGTGCATTAAGGTGTGCAGGCTATAACCGGGGCGGGGGGCAAGGGGAAGATGGCAGAGCCGATCTGGGCACTTGGCACCATGTCGGGCACCTCGCTGGATGGCGTGGATGCCGCAATGGTGCGCAGCGATGGCCACCGGATCATCGAATTCGGCCCCGATGCCTACCGCCCCTATACGGCAGCCGAGCAATCCACCATCCGCGCGGCCTTTGGGCTGTGGCCCGGCGATCCGGGGGTGGAGGCGGCGGCAGAAGTGGTGGAAACCGCCCATGCCGAGGTGCTGTCGCGGTTTTCCGGGGCCGATCTGGTGGGCTTTCACGGCCAGACCCTTGCGCATGATCCATCCGGGCGCGGCACGCATCAGGCGGGCTCCGGCGCGGTGCTGGCGCAGGTTCTGGGCCTGCCGGTGGTCTGGGATTTTCGCAGCAGCGATGTGGTGCTTGGCGGGCAGGGGGCGCCTCTGGCCCCGTTCTATCATTTTGCCTGTGCCCGCTGGATGGGCGCCGATGCGCCGCTCGCGTTCCTGAACATGGGCGGTGTGGGCAACCTGACCTGGGTGGACCCGTCGCAGCCCGCGCCGGAAACCCATGGCGCGCTGCTGGCCTTCGACACCGGCCCCGCCAATGCCCCGGTGAACGATCTGATGCAGGCACGGCTAGGATTGGGGTTCGATGATGCGGGCCGGATGGCGGCGGCGGGCCGCCCGGATCAGCGCGTTCTGGATGCTTTCGCAGCCCATCCCTATTTCTTCAAGATGCCGCCCAAATCCTTGGATCGCAACGATTTTCACGCGCTTCTTGGCATGGTCCAACCCCTGTCCACCGCAGATGCCGCCGCCACCCTGACCGCCGCTGCCGCATTGGCCGTGGCGCTTGGCAGCCAGCATTTCCCCAGCCCCGTCACCCGCCTGCTGGTCACGGGCGGCGGGCGGCACAATGCCACCCTGATGCGCGCGCTGTCGGCCCGCCTGACCTGTGCCGTGGAACCCGTCGAGGTCGCAGGCCTGAACGGCGACATGCTGGAGGCTCAGGCCTTTGCCCATCTGGCCGTGCGGGTGCTGCGCGGACTGCCCACCTCTTGCGCCACGACCACCGGGGTTCCCGCCGCCGTGGGTGGCGGCCAGATCAGCCGCCCTTGACCGCAACCGCATGTGTCCGCGCCTGCCGCACCAGTTCGGCAGTATAGATCGCCAGCGCGGCCCAGATCATCGGGAAGGCGATCATCTTGCCGGTGCCGAAGTCTTCGCCGAACACGAACACCGCCGTCAGGAAGATCATCGTGGGGGCAATGTATTGCAGGATGCCGATGGTCGACAGGCGCAACAGCTTGGCCCCGTTGGCATAAAGCATCAGCGGCACCGCCGTCACCAGCCCGCCGCCAAGCAGCAGCAGGGTGTCGCTGCCGACACCAACGGCGAAATGCCCGGTGCCGCTCTGGATCAGCCAGGCCACATAGGCCAGCGCCGGGGTCAGCAGGATCAGCACCTCCAGCGTGAAACCCTGATTGGGCCCGATGGGCAGCGATTTCTTGAAGAACGCATAGATCCCCCAGGTCACCGTCAGCCCAAGCGCCACCAGCGGCAGGCGACCGGCCTCGATGGTCAGCACCACAACCGCCGACGCGGCCAGCGCGATGGCCGCCCATTGCGCGCGGCTAAGGCGTTCCTTCAGCAACACCCGGCCCAGAAACACCGAAAACAGCGGGTTGATGTAGTAGCCAAGCGCCGCGTCCAGCGCATGGCCCGCCATGATCGCCCAGACATAGATGCCCCAGTTCACCGTGATCAGCGCCGCCGTGATTGCCGCCATCGCCAGCATGCGCGGGTTGCGCAGGGCGGCTACCAGATCGGCGGTCCGCCCCAGCCAGAGCAGTACGGCCAGCGCAACCGGCACCGACCAGATCACCCGGTGGGCGATCATCTCGACCGGTCCCATATGGGCCGCGGCCTTCATGTAAAGCGGCAAGAACCCCCACATGAGGTAGGCTGTCACCGCAAAGGCAAAACCCTTGGGGCTGTCTTCATTCTTCGGGGGGGCAGGGATCGGGTCCATGGCCTTTGCCTAACCTGCGCCGCGCCGGATCGCCAATGCAATCTTGTGCCCAAAACAATCGCAGTCCGGGGCTATCTGCGCGCCAGATAGGCGGCGGTAAAGGCGGCATAGCCGTCTGCCGTGACCCCCAGCCTGTCCCGCATCAACCCGTGCAGAAGCGGCAACTGGTGAAACGGCACGTTGGGATAGACGTGGTGTTCGGCATGATAGGGCATGTTCCACGCCACAAACCGCACGATGCGATTGGTAAAGGTGGTCCGCGTGTTCAGGAACATGTCGGCCACGCGCGGGCAGTCGCCATGTTCGGCCAGCAGATACAGCCGCAGCACCGGCTGCCCCAGCAAGACCGGAACCGCCCAGACCCACAGCGCCAGCGGCCCCGCCAGCACCGCGATGGAAAGATAGGCCAGCGCCATCAGCCGCGCCTCGGCCACGATGCGGGGCAGGGCGCCTGCGGGCAGGTAATCGCCCTCTGCCCGGCCGCGCAGCAAGGCCGCTATCAGGCGCAGCGAGGCGATCCAGTAGGGCAGGCCAGACACATGCCAGACCCAGGCCGCCTTGGTTTCGGGCTTGCCGCCCGCCAGCTCAGGGTCGCGGCCCTCGATGTTGGTCCAGCGGTGATGCGCCAGATGAAAATAGCGGAACCAGCCAAACGGCAGGATCAGCGCCAGCCCGCAAAGGCGCCCGACCCATTCGTTCAGCCGTTCGCTGGCAAAGGGGGTCTTGTGCGTCGCCTCATGTTCCAGCGTGAACAGGAACACGATCAGCACACCCTGCACCGGCAGCAGCGCCCACCATCCCGGCACCGCCATGGCGATTGCCGCGCCCACCCCCAGGATCGCCCCGCCATGCCCGGCCAGATGCCACAGCCCCGCGGCGTTCGACCGGGTGGTCAGGCTGGCCTTCTGATCGGCCGTCAGGGTTGCAAGCCAGGCCCGGTGATCCATCCTTCACGCCTCCGGCAAGCTGAAACCGGCGGGGGCCAGATCAAAGCCGTCAAAGCGGAAACCGGGGCTGACCGTGCAACTGACCAAAGACCAATCCCCCGTTGTCTCTGCCGCCTGCCACCAGCCGGTCGGCACCCGCGCCTGCACCACCTGATCGCCCAGCACATCCGGCCCAAGGCAAACGGTCTGCGCCAGCATCTGCCCCATGCGCAGCGTCAGGGGTGCCCCGGCATGCCACAGCCAGATTTCATCGGCATCGACCCGGTGCCAGTGACTGCGCTGCCCCCGCGCCAGCAAGAACAGGATCGCCGTCCCCGAGGCGCGCCCGGCAACCTGCGGCCCTTCCCAGGTCTGCCTGTACCAGCCGCCTTCAGGATGGGGGGCAAGGCGTAAGCGGGCTATGATTGAGTCTGCGTCCATTCATAGATCCTTAGGCGATGCAAAAGGTCAGGACCAATATCCCGGCGAATAGAGATTTCAACTACAGCATCGGGTGATTTCACCAGCCCTCGCTTTACCCTGTTGCCTCTGAACGCCGTTTCACCCGCCGCGACCGGGACATAAAGCCAAGACCCACGTCTTGCTGGAAAACGTGTGGCGCTACCGCTATTTATGGGCGACAGAAAAATATCTGGCGCAAAAGCATCATAAAAGCGGCGGCTGTCAAAAATTAAACGGTAACTCTGTTCACCAAAAGACGTAGAGAATGCGCTATCTAATTTTCTTTTTGTAGGCAAAAAAAATAGGCGTTGATCAAGCTGGCTTGACCATTCAGCACGGCTCATTTGATCAATGAAATCATCAGATTTTGCTGCACGGAGTGGTTTCTGATGGTTCAGACTTGCAGAAACGGTCCCAATGCGAAGGTCGAGTCGATTTTGCCGCAATACGAGTTCCGACAAGTTTATCTCAGCCCGCCTGCCCAACTCAATGGGGCGAAGCAGGCCGAGTTCTTGAATGCCTGCAAGGTTAGCAGCGGGAGTGAAATGCATCACTGTTTCGCCGACTAACCTTGCAAATGCATCTCTATTCATCATCTCAGGATGCTGCGGCCTGCATATTCTGCCGTCTCGCCCAGCATTTCCTCAATGCGGATCAACTGGTTGTATTTGGCCAGCCGGTCCGACCGCGACAGCGAGCCGGTCTTGATCTGGCCGCAGTTGGTGGCGACCGACAGGTCGGCAATGGTGTAATCTTCCGTCTCGCCCGACCGGTGCGACATCACGTTGGTATAGCGCGCGCGGTGCGCCATTTCCACCGCTTGCAGGGTTTCGGTCAGGGTGCCGATCTGGTTGACCTTGACCAGCATGGAATTGGCGCACCCCGCCTTGATGCCCTCGGCCAGACGGCGCGGGTTGGTCACGAACAGATCGTCGCCGACAAGCTGGATTTTCGACCCCAGAGTGTCGGTCAGCAGCTTCCAGCCGGCCCAGTCATCTTCGGAACAGCCGTCCTCGATGGAAATGATCGGGTAATCGGCTGCGAGGCCCGCAAGGAAGCTGACGTTTTCTTCGATGGACAGGGACTTGCCCTCGCCCTTCATCTCGTACCGGCCGCCCTTGAAATATTCGGTGGCCGCACAATCCAGCGCAAGGAAGATGTCCTCGCCCGGACGGTAGCCTGCCTTTTCGATGGATTTCAGAATGAAATCAAGCGCATCGCGGGCAGAGTTCAGGTTCGGAGCAAAGCCGCCCTCATCGCCGATGCCGGTATTGTGGCCGGCATCCTGAAGCTCTTTCTTCAGGGTGTGGAACACTTCGGACCCCATGCGCACGGCGTCGCGGATGTTGTCCGCGCCGACCGGCATGATCATGAATTCCTGAATGTCGATCGGGTTGTCGGCATGTTCGCCGCCGTTGATGATGTTCATCATCGGCACCGGCAACACACGGGCCGAGGTGCCGCCGACATAGCGGAACAGCGGCTGGCCGGTGAACTCGGCGGCAGCCTTGGCCACCGCCAGCGACACGCCCAGAATGGCATTGGCACCAAGACGCGACTTGTTGGGGGTGCCGTCCATTTCGATCATGGTGCGGTCGATGCCGACCTGTTCGGTGGCGTCAAAGCCCACGATTTCTTCGGCGATCTCGCCGTTGACGGCGGCCACGGCCTCCAGCACGCCCTTGCCCTTGTAGCGGGATTTGTCGCCGTCGCGGCGCTCGTTGGCCTCATGGGCGCCGGTCGAGGCCCCCGAGGGCACAGCGGCGCGGCCCATGGCCCCGCCTTCCAGATAAACGTCAACCTCGACGGTCGGGTTGCCCCGGCTGTCCAGAATTTCGCGGGCGTGGATGTCGATGATCGTGCTCATGGGGTGGTCCCTCGGCTTGACGGTGGCGCTCTCGTCCGCGTCTTAGCGCGACACGGGGCTTATGGAAAGCATGCGTTTGCGGGCACGCTCGCGGGCAAAGCTGTACAGCCCGGCCCCGATGATAAGCGCCGCCCCCGACAGGGTTGTGACATCGGGGCGCTCGCCAAACACGATGGCCCCGATCGCCAGCCCGAACACCAGCCGCGAATAGCGGAACGGCGTGATCGCCGACACCTCGCCCAGACGGTTGGCCTGCGTCAGCGCCCAATAGGCCCCAAGCCCGCAGATCAGCGCGCCCGTCAGCCAGACCGACTGCCCGCCCGACGGCATCACCGCGCCGCCCGATGCCGCCAGCATGCCCGCCCCCAGAACCGCCACCGCCATGAACCCCCAGGCCGAAAGCTGGGTGGTCGAGATGCGCGCCGGTATCTTCCGCGTGGCCAGATCGCGCACCCCAAGCCCCAGAACCGCCAGCAGCGACCACAGGGTTTCGGGCTGAAACCCCGCCAGCCCCGGCCGGATGATCAGCAGCACGCCCGCAAACCCCACAAGGATCGCCGACCAGCGCCGCCAACCCACGGTTTCGCCCAGAAACACCGCAGCCCCCATGGTCACGAACAGCGGCATGGCCTGAAACACCGCCGTCGCGGTCGACAGCGGGATCAGCGCAAGCGCCGTCACGAAGCCGGCGGTGCCCACCATCTCCCCCAGATTGCGCAGCACGACCATCGGATGAACCGCGTCGCGCATCAGGACGCGCAGGCCCTGTCGCCGGGTCAGCACGGCAAAGAACGGCGTGCCGAACACCCCGAGCAGCAGCAGGATCTGCCCCGTCGGCATCCCCGCCGCTGCCCATTTGATGAACATGTCCTCGATGGCAAAGCCCGCCATCGAGGCGACCATCAGAAGAATGCCGCGAAAATTGTCGCGCGTGTGGGCGGGAAGGGGGGCTGCCTGGGTCATGGCCGCCTTGTACGGGGTCGCGCGCGGGGGTGAAAGGCGAATGCGCCTGACCGGGGGGCTGTGGCGGGGGACTGTTGGGTGTGTCGGCATCTTCTGGTTTCGACGCTGCGGGCGGCTTGTCAGGGGCTGGCCGTCGGTCCGTGGCCCCGGTGGCGCGGGCCTACCATATCTTGTGGTTGGTTTCTGCCGCATCGGCAGGGTTTGCGGGGCGCGGCGCAGCAGCCCGTGGCTGTGGCCGATTGCTGCGAAGGGTGGATATGGCCGTCCCTTCGGGCTGTCACCCGGTTCTGTCTGCGATGCCGACACAAGGTCTGGGGTCCGCCGTGCAGGCCGAGTCGCGGATCTTGCTGCTTTTGGCGCGGCGATTCTGGTCGCCCTGGGCGGCGCTGCGATCAGTCGCGGGCTTTCCCCCGCCGCCCAAAGAATCGGCAGGGCAGGCGGTGTTTGCAGCCGTCCACAGGATGCCCGCTTCATCCAGACTCTGAGCGCCACGCGCCAAACCTGCATGGAACCTGAACAATCGGGCATTCCTCACAAAATGGTCCGACAGTTGTCCCCAGACCCATCCACAGGGCGGGCACCGGGCGGGGGCAGGGTTGGTGATGGCGCCATGATGTGGCGTGAAAATCGTCAAGCAAGATATTCGCGCCAAAGTGTAAAATTTCCGTTGAAGCCGTTTTGGAATTACGACAGTTTGACGAAGCCGCCGGGTAAGACACTAGATATGGTGTGTCCGACGCAACAGGGCGATCCCAGGGACCACAGCGCCGGCTGACCGGTGCAGGGGTTCTGTCTGCTGATGCAGGCAGGACAGGATGTTTTGTTGCGCCGCGATCAGGTGGCGACGGAACCATCGGCGCAAGGGGCAGCGAAAGCCCCGCCGCAACAGCAAGGACCAGGGGCAGATGAAGATCGAGCGCAAGTTTACCACCGAGGCCACCGGCGCATATGGTGCCATGGGCTTTGCTGTGACCACCTCTGAAATCCGGAATCCCGATGGCACCATCGTATTCCGCAACGAGGCCGTCGAAGTGCCGCAGGGCTGGAGCCAGGTGGCGTCGGACGTGCTGGCGCAGAAGTATTTCCGCAAGGCTGGCGTTCCCGCCCGTCTGAAGCGCGTCAAGGAAAAGGGCCTGCCTGAATTCCTGTGGCGCTCGATCCCCGATGAGGCCGAACTGGCCAAACTGCCGGTGGAACAGCGCTATGTCGGCGAAACCTCGGCCAAACAAGTGTTCGACCGTCTGGCCGGGGCTTGGGTCTATTGGGGCTGGAAGGGCGGCTATTTCACCACCGAGGCCGATGCCGTCGCCTATTATGACGAAATGCGCTACATGCTGGCCCGTCAGATGGCCGCACCAAACAGCCCGCAATGGTTCAACACCGGCCTGCATTGGGCCTACGGTGTCGATGGCCCGGCGCAGGGGCATTACTATGTCGATCACCTGACAGGCGTGCTGACGAAATCCGAGTCCGCCTATGAACACCCGCAACCCCATGCCTGCTTCATCCAGTCGGTCAAGGATGATCTGGTCGGCGACGGCGGCATCATGGACCTGTGGGTGCGCGAGGCCCGGCTGTTCAAATACGGCTCGGGCACCGGCACCAACTTCTCCTCGCTGCGCGGCGAGGGCGAAAAACTGTCGGGCGGCGGCAAATCCTCGGGCCTGATGGGGTTCCTGAAGATCGGCGACCGGGCTGCCGGGGCGATCAAATCGGGCGGCACCACGCGCCGCGCGGCAAAAATGGTGATCTGCGACATGGATCACCCCGATGTCGAAGCCTTCGTGAACTGGAAGGTCATCGAGGAACAGAAGGTTGCCAGCCTTGTCGCCGGGTCCAAGATGCACGAGGCCCGCCTGAACGAGATTTTCGCAGCCATCAAGGGCTGGGACGGCGTGATTGCCGACGCCACCGATCCGTCAAAGAATACCGCCCTGAAAGCCGCGATCAAGGCCGCCAAAAAGTGCATGATCCCCGACACTTACACCAACCGCATTCTGCAATATGCGCGTCAGGGCTTCACCAGCATCGAATTCCCGACCTATGACACCGACTGGGATTCCGAGGCCTATATCTCGGTTTCGGGCCAGAACTCCAACAACTCGGTCCGCGTCACCGATGCCTTCCTGAAGGCGGTCAAGGACGATGCCGACTGGGCGCTGATCCGCCGCACTGATGGCAAGACCGCGAAAACCGTGAAAGCCCGCGATCTGTGGGATCAGGTCGGCCACGCCGCCTGGGCCTGTGCCGACCCCGGCATCCAGTTCCATGATACCGTCAATGCCTGGCACACCTGCCCCGAAGATGGCGCGATCCGGGGGTCGAACCCGTGTTCGGAATACATGTTCCTGGATGATACCGCCTGCAACCTTGCGTCGATGAACCTGCTGACCTTCTTTTCCAACGGCAAGTTCGATGCCGAGTCCTATATCCATGCCAGCCGGTTGTGGACAATCACGCTGGAAATCTCGGTGATGATGGCGCAGTTTCCGTCGAAGGAAATCGCCCAGCTTTCCTATGATTTCCGCACCCTTGGTCTGGGCTACGCCAACATCGGCGGGCTGTTGATGAACATGGGGCTGGGCTATGACTCGGTTCAGGGCCGTGCCCTGTGCGGCGCGCTGACCGCCCTGATGACCGGGGTTTCCTATGCGACTTCGGCCGAAATGGCGGGCGAGTTGGGCGCCTTCAATGGCTATGCCCGCAACGCGGCCCACATGCTGCGCGTCATCCGCAACCACCGCGCCGCCGCCTACAGCCGCACGGAATACGAAGGCCTGAACGTGGCCCCCGTGGGCTTGGATCACGCGAACTGCCCCGACCAAACCCTTGTCACCCTTGCGAAATCCGCCTGGGACGAGGCGCTGACCCTGGGCGAGGCGCATGGCTTCCGCAATGCCCAGACCACGGTGATTGCGCCCACCGGAACCATCGGTCTGGTGATGGATTGCGACACCACGGGCATCGAGCCTGACTTTGCGCTGGTCAAGTTCAAGAAACTGGCAGGCGGCGGCTATTTCAAGATCATCAATCAGTCGGTCCCTGCTGCCCTTGAAAAGCTGGGCTATTCCACGTCGCAAGCCGCCGAAATCGTCGCCTATGCCGTCGGTCACGGCAGCATCGGCAACTGCCCCGGCATCAACCACACCTCGCTGATCGGCCACGGTTTCGGCCCGCGCGAGCTGGAAAAGATCGAGGCCGCACTTCCCTCGGCCTTCGACATCCGCTTCGTGTTCAACCAGTGGACGCTTGGCGCCGATTTCTGCAAGGGCAGCCTTGGCATCCCGGATGACAAGCTGAACGACCCGACCTTTGACCTGCTGCGCCATCTTGGCTTCACCAAGACCCAGATCGATGCCGCCAATGACCATGTCTGCGGCACCATGACCCTGGAAGGCGCACCTTTCCTGAAGCCCGAACACTATCCGGTCTTCGATTGCGCCAATGCCTGCGGCAAGAAGGGCCAGCGCTATCTGAGCGTCAACAGCCACATCCACATGATGGCCGCAGCCCAGTCCTTCATCTCGGGCGCGATTTCCAAGACCATCAACATGCCGAACTCGGCCAGCATTTCCGAGACGCTTGCGGCCTATGAACTGTCCTGGTCGCTCGGCATCAAGGCCAACGCGCTTTACCGTGACGGGTCCAAACTGTCGCAGCCGCTGGCCTCGGCCCTGGTGGACGATGACGAGGAGGCCGAAGAAATCATGGCCTCGGGTTCCGCGCAGGAAAAAGCCGTGGTGATGGCCGAAAAGATCGTGGAAAAGGTGATCATCCGCGAGATCATCAAATCTCACCGCGAAAAGCTGCCGGAGCGCCGCAAGGGCTATACGCAAAAGGCCATCGTCGGCGGGCACAAGGTCTACCTGCGCACCGGCGAGTATCAGGACGGGTCGTTGGGGGAAATCTTCATCGACATGCACAAGGAAGGCGCCGGCTTCCGTGCGATGATGAACAACTTCGCCATCGCCGTGTCGGTTGGCCTGCAATACGGCGTGCCGCTGGAGGAGTTCGTGGAGGCCTTCACCTTCACCCGCTTTGAACCCGCAGGCATGGTGCAGGGCAACGACAGCATCAAGAACGCGACCTCGATCCTTGACTACATCTTCCGCGAACTGGCTGTGTCCTACCTCGACCGCACCGACCTCGCCCATGTCGCGCCCAAGGGGGCCTCGTTCGACGAGCTTGGCCGTGGCGAGGAAGAGGGCAAGCGCAACATCAGCGAAATGTCCGACGCCGCCGCAACCCGCGGGCTGGAGGTGCTGAAGCAGATCAGCAGCACCGGCTATCTGCGCAAGCGCCTGCCGCAGGAACTGGTGGTGCTGCAAGGCGGCATGGGGGCCACGGCGCTGGCGAACGGCACCGATCCGGTCAGCACGCTGAACATGCTGGTGCCCGAAACCGCCCATGCGGTGTCCTCGGGGGCGCTGCTGCGGTCGGGCACGTCCACCATGGCCAGCCAACCGCTGGACCTGCGCACCAAGGCCAAGATGCAAGGCTATGAGGGCGACCCCTGCGGTGAGTGCGGCAACTACACGCTGGTCCGCAACGGGACTTGCATGAAATGCAACACTTGCGGCGGGACGAGCGGGTGTAGCTGATAAGAATTGTGGTTGGGGCGCATCGTTGCAGCGGTGCGCCCCGGCTTTCTGGAGTGTATATGGCACAACCCCGGACAAGCTTTCTCATCCCTCGCGGGACGATGGTTCTTAGGAACACGTTATTGGGGAAGCAGCAATATAGTGCCTGAAACTGTCCACCGAAATCCACTTGCATGTGGATGAATGTGGATAACTTGAAGGGCAGGTGATTTTAGTGAGTAAAGGTGAGCAAACCAGTGCAAAGGCTGCTTCCGCCGCATCCAAGGTTCTTCGTGACCCCAAGTCGAGTGCGGCTGCGAAGTCGGCGGCAGCATCGGCGCTGACACAGCGTCCCGGAAAACCTAAGAAGTAAGCACCACTAAACTGGCTGCTACAAAATGGGCGGGGACTGCTCCTCGCCCATTTTCATCTCTGGGACTTTCTAAGTTCAGACATACAGGCGGTTCTACGGTGGTTACTTGCTATCTAAATTTTTGGTTAGGCAAGAAAATGTAGCCCTGCTACCAATCCGCCGCCCGAATCCGACATGGCGGCAACCCTCACCCCGCCACGGGCACCACGTCCACCGCCTGGCGGCTTTTCTGTCGGCCTGACCCGCGCATCACGCCCTTGATGGGGGCCACGTCGGAATAGTCGCGGCCGCGGGCCACGACGATGTGGTCAAGGCCTGCCAGCTTGTTGTTGGTGGGGTCGACCTCGATCCAGCCCAGACGCGGGCCGCACCAGGCGCGGACCCAGGCGTGCATGGCATCGGCGCCTTCCAGACGGGGTTTGCCGGGCGGGGGCAGGGTGCGCAGAAAGCCGCTGACATAGCCCGCCGGAATGCCGATGCCGCGCAGGCAGGTGATCAGGATATGCGAAAAATCCTGACAGACGCCGTGGCGTTTCGCAAAGGCTTCGGACGCGGGCGTGTCGACATGGGTGGCCTTGGCGTCAAAGGTCATGTGGCGGTAGAGCGCGCCGTTCAGCGCCAGCACGGCCTCGGCCACCGTCATGCCGGCGGTCAGATGCGCGCGGGCAAAGGCGGTCATTGCCGGGTCGGGCGGCACCCGGACCGAGGGCGACAGGTAATGCAGCGCCGAATCGGGGCCAAGATCGGCCAGCCCGGCAATCGCGCGGGGCAGGTCGGCCAAGGCCACCGAGTCCGCCATCTGCGGTGGCAGGTCGTTGCGGTCGATCCGGGCCGTCATGGTCAGCGCCAGCCCCAGATGCGGGTTGCGAAAGCCGAATTCGGACAGCCGGTTGCCAAAGAAATCCACCCGGTCCACCCGTTCGGACGGGCGCGGCGTGATGTCCAGCAGCCCCGCGATCAGCCGCTGCCCGGCGCCCAGATCGCGCGGCAGAATGCAGGCGACATGCCTGCCCACCGCCGCAAGATGGGCGTAGTCATAGCTGATGCGCAGTTTGATGTCATAGATCATGGCATCAATGCATATAGGCCGCGTTCAGCGCGGGCGACAGATCAAGGATGGCCGAATGTGTGGCCAGCAGGGCGGCGGTGTCCAGCGTCTGCACCGAATGCAGGGTGATCGAGGTCTGCAACTGCAACACCATCCGCTCGAACTCGGTCATCTCGCCGGGGGGGCGCAGGGTGGACAGGTCGGCCACCCGTGCGCGGATCACATCCAGATGAAAGCGCAAGGACCGCGGGTTGCGTTCGTCCAGCCCCAACAGGTCGATCACCGAGGCCCGGCTGGTGATCACCGCATAGCGCTGGCGGTGGACCATGATGCTGTCGCCCACCTCGATCGCAAGGTCCAGCCCGCCTTCGGGGGCTTTCGGCGCACAGACGGCGGCCAGCAGGTCGGTGATCATCGCGGCGCGTTCCAGCGACCGCCCGATGGTCAGAAACTGCCAGCCCTCAGCCCGGTACATGTTGTCATGGATCAGGCCGGAAAACCCCGCCACCTTGCGCAGCATCACCGACATGACATGCGCCGCGTCATTGCCGGGGGTGGCGTGGGCCGCGATCCGGGCCATGGATTTTTCCATGTCCTTCAGGGCCGACCAGCCATCCACGCTGAAACGGTCGCTGATCTGGCTGGCGCTGTAGACCGCCGACCCGAGCGTGTCGCGCACCCCCCGTGGCACGGCTTCGGCCACGTCGATATCATATATCTTCAACCGGTTGCGGATGATGGTCAGCAGCGGTTCCGCCGCCTCGCCCACCCGCGAGTTATAGGCCCGGATCAACCGCAGCAGCCCTTCGGTGCGTTCGACATAGCGGCCCAGCCAGAACAGATTGTCGGCCGCGCGCGACGGCAAAGGCCCCGGTTGCGCGCGCACGAAGGCGGCAGTTGGCGGGGCGAGCATGGTTTCGGCCTCGACCTTGCCATCCGCCACCACCCAGACATCTGCGACCGACCCGCCGTTTCGCATCGAAATCGCGGTGGTGTCATTGCTGCGGCCCACGCGGGCAAAACCGCCGGGCATCACTTGCCAGCCCTGCGGCGTGCGGGCCAGAAACACCCGCAGCGACATGGGCCGGGGCACCAGCGCGCCATCGTCATAGACGGGCGTGGTCGACAGCGTGACCAGTTCCTTTGCCATCAGCCCCGCGCCGTGGGCCACAAGCCAGCCGTCCAAGCTGACGCCTTCGATGCCGCGCAACTGCCCGCCAATCGCATGGGGCGCGTTGGTTTCAAACGGCAGGCGGGTCGACATGGCCTGCCCGATCATCATGCGCCCGGCATGGCGGCGCACATGCGCCAGTTCCGCTTCCGACCCGCACCACCATGTGGCCACATTGGGCAGGCGCAGCCGCTGCCCGGTCAGATGCAGCGAAATGGCGGGCAGAAAGGCCATCAGGGCCTGGGTTTCCAGAATGCCTGCCCCCAGGGCGTTGACCATGGTGACATGGCCCTGCCGGACCGCCGACATCAGGCCCGGCGTGCCAAGCGCGCTATCCTCGCGCAGTTCCAGCGGGTCGGCCCAAAGGCCATCCATCCGGCGCCACAGCACATCGACCGGGGCCAGCCCCTGCACGGTGCGGATGCGCAACTGGCCATCCTCGACCGTCAGATCCTCGCCTTCCAGCAGCGACAGGCCAAGGTAACGGGCGATGTAGGCCTGTTCGTAATAGGTGTCGGTCAAGGGGCCGGGGGTCAGAATGCCGACGCGGGCTGTCGGCGACTGGCGCAGACGGTCCAGCGCATCGCGGAACGACCGGAAGAACCCGGCCAGCCGGTGCACGTTGGATTTGCCGATCAGGTCGGGAAACACCTTTCCCGCCGCCACCCGGTTTTCCAGCGCGAACCCCGCACCGGACGGCGCATCGGTGCGGTCTGCCAGCACCCACCAGCGGCCATCCGGGCCACGGCCGATCTCGAACGCAAGGAAATGCAGGAAATGCCCCGACTGCGGCACCACCCCCACCATCGGACGCAGCCATTCGGGGTTCTGCGCGATCAGGCTGGCGGGCAGGTGGCCTTCGGTGACCAGACGGTTCGGGCCATAAAGATCGGCCACCACCGCCTCCATCACCTCGGCGCGCTGGATCAGGCCGGCCTCGATTTCCGACCAGTCCGATTGCGGCAGGATTACCGGCACCGGGCTGAACGGCCAGTCGCGGGCGCTGACTTCGGCCTCGCCGTATTTGCGGAAGAACACCCCCGCATCGGCCAGATGCTGGTCGCCGCGCGCAAAGGCCGCCGCCACCCCGGCACGGCTCAGCCCCGACAGATGCGCGATCAGTGGACCCCAGCCCGCACGCATCGCCCCCGACGCATCGGCAAGTTCATCCGGCACGCCGGGCAGGGGCGTGTACCGCGCGAAAAGCTGCGTGTCGGTCTTGGAAAGGGCCGCCTTGCGCGCCATGGGGCGTCAGATACCGGGGCTTCGGCGCAGGTCGAGCGTCATCGGAAACTCGGGGTGCGGGGACTCATGAACCGGGTCATAAAAGCCGCCGGTGTGACCAAAGGGTTCAAACCGCGACAGACGCCGCGCCTCGGCCTCGTTCCCGTTGACGGGGAAAGTGTCATAACTGCGCCCTCCGGGATGTTTGACGTGATAGGTGCAGCCGCCAAGCGCGCGCCCCGTCCAGCTATCGTAGATGTCAAAGGTCAACGGCGCGTTGACGGGCAACACCGGATGCAAGGCCAGCGGCGGCTGCCACGCCTTGTAGCGCACCCCCGCCACCGAAACCCCGGACCCCGCCTTTTGCAGCGGCAGACGCCGCTTGTTGCAGGTCACGACATAGCGGTCAGGATCGCCCGCCGTCAGCGTGGCTTGCAGCCGTTCCACCGAACTGTCGGTATAGCGCACCGTGCCGCCGATGGCCCCGGTTTCGCCCATCACATGCCACGGCTCCAAGGCCTGGCGCAGCTCCAGCTTGACCCCCTCCACCTCAACCTCGCCGCAGAAGGGAAAGCGGAACTCGGACTGCGCCTTGAACCAGTCGGGCGACAGATCAAAGCCATGGCCGCGCAGGTCGGTCAGCACATCCAGAAAATCGGCCCAGACGAAATGCGGCAGCATGAAGCGGTCAAACAGGGTGGTGCCCCACCGCGTCAGGTTGCCCTTGATGGGGGCCGCCCACATGCGGGCGATGATGGCGCGGATCAGCAGTTGCTGGGCAAGCGACATCCTTGGGTTCGGCGGCATCTCGAAGCCGCGAAATTCCACCAGACCCAGACGCCCAGTGGGGCCATCGGGCGAGTAAAGCTTGTCAATGCAGATCTCGGCCCGGTGGGTGTTGCCGGTGACATCGACCAGCAGGTTGCGGAACAGCCGGTCCACCAGCCAGGGCGGCGGGGCCGCACCCGTGCCGGGCATCGGCACCTGGGCGAGGGCTATTTCCAGCTCGTACAGCGCATCCATCCGCGCCTCGTCAATGCGGGGGGCTTGGCTTGTGGGGCCGATGAACAGGCCGGAAAACAGGTAGGACAGACTGGGGTGGCGCTGCCAGTACAGCACAAGGCTCGCCAGCAGATCGGGGCGGCGCAGGAAGGGGCTGTCGGCGGGTGTCACCCCCCCCACCACCACATGATTGCCGCCGCCGGTGCCGGTGTGCTTGCCATCGACCATGAACTTGTCGGCCCCAAGCCGCAACTGGCGCGCCTCCTCATACACAGCCTCGGTCGTCGCCACCACTTCACCCCAGTTGTGCGCCGGGTGGATGTTCACCTCGATCACGCCGGGGTCTGGGGCGACGCGGATCACATTCAGGCGCGGGTCGTTCGGCGGCCCGTAGCCTTCGATATGCACCGGCAAGCCGATGGTGCGGGCGGCGGTTTCGGCGGCGGCCACAAGGTCAAGGTAGTCCTCAACCCGTCCGACGGGGGGCATGAACACACAGAGCCGCCCGTCGCGGGGTTCGACCGAAATGGCGGTGCGGACCGACCCTGCAAGGTCGGAAATCACCTGCTCGGCGCGGGCCTGCACGGGGTCAGCCGCGGTAAAGCTGGACACCGCCTGCGGCGCATGGTCGGCCAGATCGCCGCGTTCTTCAAACGGGTCGGCGGGGTGGATGTGCGGATAGCTGGCAGCAGGCACATGCGGCAGCGACCCAAGCGGCAGGCGGTAGCCGACCGGGCTGTCACCCGGCACGAGAAACAGATGCCCGCGCCGCATCGACCATTTTTCCGACACCCAGGTTTTCGCCGCCTGCGATTGCCAGCGCTGCACCGGCAGCACATAGCCCGAAGGTTCGGTCAGGCCGCGCGCAAAGACGCGGGCGATGCGATTGCGTTCCTCGGCGTCTTTCAGCTTGGAGTTTTCGGGCGTCACGTTTTCGGGCAGGTTGCCTTCCTTGACGATCCATTCGGCGGGATCCTCAAAGGCGGGCAGCACGTTTTCATCAGGCACCCCAAGGGTTTGCGCGATGTTCTTCAACAAATCCTCGGCCTGCGCCTTGGTTGCGACCTTGCCCGTCACCTCGGCGGCGATCAGGTCGGGGTCATGCCAGATCGGCTTGCCATCGCGCCGCCAGTACAGGCTGAACGTCCAGCGCGGCAGGGTTTCGCCCGGATACCATTTGCCTTGGCCGTAGTGCAGAAAGCCGCCCGGCGCGAAGCGGGCTTGCAGGCGGCGGATCAGGGCATCGGCGAAAATGCGTTTGGTGGGGCCGACGGCATCGGTGTTCCACTCGCCGGCCTCGAAATCGTCAATCGACACGAAGGTCGGCTCGCCGCCCATGGTCAGGCGCACATCGCCCGCCTGCAACGCCGCGTCGACCTTGTGGCCAAGCGCATTCAGATCGGCCCAGGCGGCATCGGAAAACGGCTTGGTGATGCGGGGGTGTTCGGCGGTGCGGGCGACCTGCATGTCGAAGGCAAAGGTGGTTTCCGCATAGCTGGCCATGCCGGAAATCGGGGCGGCATTGCGGAAATGCGGGGTCGCAGCCAGCGGGATGTGGGATTCGCCGGTCAGCAGCCCCGAGGTCGGGTCCAACCCGATCCAGCCCGCCCCCGGCAGATAAACCTCTGCCCAGGCATGCAGATCGGTGAAGTCATGCGTCGCCCCGGCAGGGCCGTCAATCGCGGTCAGGTCGGGCTTCAACTGGATCAGATAGCCCGACACGAACCGCGCGGCAAAGCCCAGATGGCGCAGGGTGTTGACCAGCAACCAACTGGAATCACGGCACGATCCTGACGCGAGGGTCAGGGTTTCCTCGGGCGTCTGCACGCCGGGTTCCATGCGGATCAGATAGCCCACGCGGTTCGCCACCTGCGCATTCAGCCCGACGATGAAATCGACGGTGCGAACTGGCGTACGGTCGATCGAGTCGACAAACTGCTGCAACAGCGGCCCTGCCGGGTCGCAGGCGCGGTAGATGGTCAGATCCTCGGCGATGTCTTCAGGGTACTCGAATGGCCATGTCTCGGCGCTATCCTCGACGAAAAAGTCGAAGGGGTTGTAGACGGTCATGTCGGCGGTCAGATCAACTTCGATCTTCAACTCGCTGACCGGGTTGGGAAAAACGAACCGCGCCAGCCAGTTGCCATAGGGGTCTTGCTGATAGTTCACGAAATGATCGGCAGGCGTCACCTTCAGCGAATGCGACACCACCCGCGTCCGGCTGTGCGGGGCGGGACGCAAGCGGATGACCTGCGGACCCAGGGTCACCGGGCGGTCGTATTTGTAATGGGTCAGGTGATGGATGCTGGCGAGAATGGACATGCGTTCATTTCTGGTTGGGGCGGTTGACCTGGGGCTGCGCCCATGTGTCCCATAGCATATGCTTCTGCGCCATAGGCTTGTGCGCCCTGCGCGCGCACGCGGCACGGTTTTGCGCAAATTCGCGGCGTCTGCGCGAAATTTGGGCAGATGGCCGGAACATCATGGCGATGCGGGCTTAGGCCAGCCTGCGCAGGCTCAGCCAGCTTGCCGCCGCCATCGCCGCCGCCGTGGCAAGGCACAGCGGCAGCCCGCCGATCTGATAGCTGACCCCCGACAGCACCGTCCCCACCAGCCGCCCCGCCGCATTGGCCATGTAGTAAAACCCCACATCCATCGTCACCCGCTCGGCACTGGCAAAGGCGAGGATCAGGTAGGAATGCAGCGCAGAGTTCAGCGCAAAGACAAAACCGAAGGCGAGCAATCCGGCCACCAGCACCGGGGTCAGCCCGCCGATCTGCGTCGCCGCAAACCCCGCCAGCATCAGCGGAATCGCCGTCAGAACCGCGACCCAGACCCGCGCGTCGTGCAGGATGCGGGCCAGCGGCTTGTCACGCGCGCGCAGCAGGCGGGGGGCTGCGGCCTGTACCGCACCGTAAGCGATGATCCAGGCCGCCATGAAGCCGCCGACCAGAAAGAACGCCTGCCGCTGGCCTGCGGCGGTGCCATCCGACAGGACGGCGGTGAAATAGACCGGAATGCCCACCACGAACCACACATCCCGCGCGCCAAACAGGAACAGCCGCGCCAGCGACAGCCGGTTGATGCGCGGGTCGCGGGAAAACACCTCGGCAAGGCGGGCAGTCTTGCGGCCCTGCGGCAGGCCTGCGGGCATCCACAGCATGACGCAGGCCAGAACCACCACCAGCGCCGCCGCCATGCCCCAGACCGCAGGCTGAAAGCCGACTCCGCCCAGCAAGGCCGCGCCAAGGAAAAACCCCGCCCCCTTGACCGCGTTCTTCGATCCGGTCAGCGCCGCCACCCAAGAAAACAGCCCGCCGTTCGCCGCCGGGGCCAGCAGCTTGACCGCCGATTTGGCCGACATCTTGGACAGATCCTTGGCCACCCCCGACGCGCCCTGCACCGCCATCACGAACCCGACCGACACGGCCACCGACCACGCAGGGTCCAGTTGCGCCAGCAGTATCAGCGCCGCGATCTGCACCCCAAGCCCGGCATAAAGCGTGGCCGTCAGCCCCACCCGCGCCGCGATCCAGCCCGCCGCAAGGTTGGTCACGATCCCTGCCACCTCATACAGCACGAACAGCCAGGCAAGCTGCACCGGGCTGAACCCCAACCCGTTGAAATGCAGCAGCACCAGCATGCGCAGCGCGCCATCGGTCAGCTCGAACGCCCAATAAGCGGCGGTCACGGCGGCATAGGCCCGCAGGGGTGAAGATGGGCGCAAAGGGCTGGTCACAGCATCCCCGCGACCATCCGGGTGATGTCGGCCAGACGGCAGGCATAGCCCCATTCGTTGTCGTACCACGCAAAGATCTTTACCTGCGTGCCGTTGACGACCATCGTGCTGGCCGCGTCGATGATGCTGGACCGCGGGTCGTTGGTGTAATCCGACGACACCAGTTCGCGCACTTCATAGCCCAGAATGCCATTCAGTGCGCCTGCGGCGGCGGTGGCGAACAGGGCGTTCACCTCGGCGACGGTGGTGGGGCGGTCCACCTCGAACACGCAATCGGTCAGCGAGGCGTTCAGCAGCGGCACCCGCACGGCATGGCCATTCAGACGGCCCGCAAGTTCGGGGTAGATCAGGGTGATGGCGGTGGCAGATCCGGTGGTGGTGGGGATCAGGTTCAGCAGCGCAGACCGGGCGCGGCGCATATCCTTGGTGGGGCGGTCCACCATGGTCTGCGTATTGGTCACATCGTGAATTGTCGTTATTGATCCGTGTCTTATGCCGATACCTTCGTGTATCACCTTGACGATTGGCGCAAGGCAGTTGGTGGTGCAACTGGCGGCGGTGACCGTGTGGTGCAGCGCGGGGTCATACAGGTGGTGGTTCACCCCGTAGACCAGGTTCAGCGCGCCGCCGTCCTTGACCGGGGCCGACACGACGACCTTTTTGACGCCCGCCGCAAAATAGGGCGCGATCCTGGCCTCGGTTTTGAACACCCCGGTCGCGTCGATCACCAGATCGATCCCCATGGCGGCAAGGGGCATATCCTCGATCCGTTTCGCGCGGGTCAGGGCGATGTTCCGGCCCGCGATCGTCAGACTGGCTGCGTCATGCGCAATCGCACGCGGCCAGCGGCCGTGGACCGAGTCGAACTCCATCAGCAGGGCGTGTTGTTCGGGCGAGCCTGCGGCATCGTTGATCAGCACGATCTGACCGCCGGCGCCAGTGTCGATCAGGTCGCGCAGGGCGAGTTTGCCGATGCGGCCCAGGCCGTTGAGGGCGATGCGGGGCATGGGGTTTCCTTTCAGGGGGCGGGCTTGCGGCCCAGATGATCGACATGGGCTTGCAGCGCCACGCGGGTCAGGGTGTCAAAGGGCAGGGCGGCAAAGCTGGTGATGCGGCGGCGCAGTTCGGCATAGGTCTGCGCAAAGGCCAGCGCCTTTTCGGCATCGGTGCCGGTGGCCTTGACCGGGTCGGGCAGGCCCCAATGCCCGGTGATCGGCTGGCCGGGCCAGGGCGGGCAGTCTTCATGCGCGGCGGCATCGCAGACGGTAAAGACGAAATCCATCACCGGCATGCCGGGGGCCTGAAACTCCGAGACATGCTTGGACCGCAGGGTGGAGACGTCATGCCCGTTGCGCAGCAGCACCTCCAGCGCGAAGGGGTTCAACGCGGTGCCGGGCCGGGTGCCTGCGGAACTGGCGTGAAACCTGGCCCCGCCAATGTCGCGCAGCAGGGCCTCGGCAAAGATCGACCGGGCGGAATTGCCCGAGCAGATGAACAGCACGTCAAAGGCGGTATCGGTCATGGCACGTTTTCCTTCCGTTTCAGCGGGGCCAGGCCGGGCCATCAGATCGGCCCGACCCCGCCCGATGTCATCGACGAAATAGGTGGCCAGGGCACCGGCGGCGGCCATGTCCACGCAGTAGAATATCGCCCGGCCCTCGCGGCAGGACCGGATCAGGCCTGCGGTTTCCAGCAGGCCCAGATTGGTCGACAGCGTGTTCGGCCGCATCGACAGGGCGGTGGCAATGTCGCCTGCGCGCACCCCGTGCGGGACATGCCGCATCAGCAGGCGAAAGATGCCCAGACGGCCCGGATGGCCAAGCGCTGCGAAGGCGCGGGTGGCGGCTGTTGTTTCCATTATTCAGGAATAATGGAAATGATTGCCCTGCCACAAGTGAAGGTTTTGTGACGCAACGGAAGGCTGACCCGCCACCTTGCCGCTTTGGCGATGGCAGATGCCGCAACTCAATCGCCAGGGACCGAAATTCCTGTGGTAAAGGCAAGCATTCTGGGGTGATGTCCGGTCCGTCGGGCCACACCACAGGCCCCGCACCCCGCACCGCCTTGCGGCACACCCACAGCTATCAGAATGGACCTGACATGACGACCTTTGCCCTTCGCGTTCAATGCCGATCAACCCGTGGCATCGTGGCTGCGATCTCGACCTTTCTTGCGGATCAGACCTGCAACATCACCGACAGCTCGCAGTTCGACGCGACCGACACGGGCGAATTCTTCATGCGGGTCAGCTTCCGGTCGGAAGGCGGCAAGGGGCTGGACGAGCTGCGCGCGGGCTTTGCGCCGGTGGCGGCAAAGTTCGGCATGGAGGCCGAGTTCTTTGACGAGCTGAGCAAGCGCAAGGTGATCATCATGGTGTCGCGCTTTGGCCATTGCCTGAACGACCTGCTGTACCGCTGGCGCATCGGGGCGCTGCCGATCGACATTGTGGCGGTGATTTCCAACCACACCGAATATCAGAAGGTGGTCGAGGCCCGTGGCGTGCCGTTCCACTGCATCAACGTGACACGCGAAAACAAGGCCGAGGCCGAGGCGCAGCAGTTGAAGATCGTCGAGGAGACGGGGGCGGAACTGATCGTGCTGGCGCGCTACATGCAGGTGCTGTCGGATTCGATGTGCCAGAAGATGTCGGGACGGATCATCAACATCCACCATTCCTTCCTGCCCAGCTTCAAGGGCGCGAACCCCTACAAGCAGGCCTTCGACCGGGGCGTGAAACTGATCGGGGCGACCTCGCACTACGTCACCGCCGATCTGGACGAAGGCCCGATCATCGAACAGGACACCATCCGCGTCACCCATGCGCAGTCGAATGACGATTACGTCAGCCTTGGCCGCGATGTGGAAGCCCAGGTGCTGTCGCGCGCCATTCACGCGCATATCCATGGCCGGGTGTTCATCAACGGCCACAAGACCGTGGTGTTCCCGGCCTCGCCGGGGTCGTATGCGTCGGAACGCATGGGCTAGGAACGGGCGGCGGGCAGGTCCGGTGGTATCGGGCCTGTCCCTGATGCAGACGGGGGGAGGAAGGTCCGCTGCCGGGCGGCTTTGACCTTTGGGGAAACCGGGCCGCGGTTGTGCTTGATACTGGCTTGATACTGGCGGGCGGTCCGTGTTCCATGGCGGGGTGCCCCTTCGGCCCCGGATAGACGACGGATGACGCAGATCGACCTCAACTCTGACCTTGGCGAGGGGTTCGGGCCTTGGACCATGGGCGATGATGCGGCGATGCTGGGGCTGGTCAGCAGCGCCAACATCGCCTGCGGGGGCCATGCGGGCGATGCCGAGACGATGTTTGCCACTCTGCGCCATGCGGTCGCCAACGGGGTGACGGTCGGGGCGCATCCCGGTTACGCCGACCAGATGGGCTTTGGCCGCCGGATCATCCCGATGGCCCCGGCAGAAGTGGGGCGCATGGTGGCAGCACAGATCGGCAGCCTTCAGGCCATGGCCCAGCTTGCGGGCGCGGTGGTGCGTTATGTCAAGCCGCATGGCGCGCTGGCCAATCTGGCCGCCGATGATGCGGGGGTGGCGCAGGCGATCACCGATGCGGTGCGCGCCCTGTCGCCCGGTCTGGCGCTTCTGGCGATCTCGGGCACGGTGCTGGAGGCCACGGCGCGGGCCGCAGGGGTGCAGGTGTTTTCCGAGGTGTTTGCCGACCGGGGCTATCTGCCGAATGGCAGGCTGGTGCCGCGCGGGCAGGCGGGGGCGATGATCCATGACCCGGATGTGGCGGTGGCGCGGTTGCTGGCGTTCCTGCAATCCGGGCGGATGCCGGTGGTGGGCGGCGATGCCATTCCGCTGGCGGCGCAGTCCATCTGCGTGCATGGCGACAGTCCGGGCGCGGTGCAGATGGCGGGCCGCATCCGGGCAGGGTTGCTGGCCGAGGGCATTGGCATTGCCGCCTTCCTGCCCGCATGACGCCCGAGGTGACGCCCGACGCGCCGATCTTTCGGCCCGTGGCGGAACGCGCGGTGCTGGTTGACTTTGGCACGGCGGTCAATGACGCCGCCCATGCGGCGGTGTTGCGGCTGGACCGGGCGCTGGCGGACAGTCCCTGTCCGGGATTTTGCGAATCCGTCCCGGCCTTTGTCAACCTGCTGGTGGTGTTCGATCCGCTGGTCACCGGGCACGCAGCGGTCGAGGCGCATCTGCGCACCCTGCTGTCGGTGCCGGGGGGGACGCGTGCCGCACCTGTGACGCATGAGGTGCCGGTCTGCTATGACGCCGATCTGGCCCCCGATCTGGGGGCCGTGGCCGCCCGGACCGGGCTGTCGGTCGAGGCCGTGATCACCGCCCATCTGGCCGGGCGCTATCAGGTGGCGATGTACGGGTTTGCGCCGGGCTATGCTTATCTCGCGGGGGTGCCGGATGCGATCCGGGTTGACCGCAAGCCTGCCGCCGTGCGCGGGGTGGCGGCGGGCAGCGTGATCATCGCGGGGCCGCAATGCCTGATCACCACGCTGACCATGCCGACCGGCTGGTGGCGGATCGGGCGGTCGCCGACCGCCATCCTGACCGGCGACACCGACCGGCCCTTTCTGTTCGGGGTGGGCGATGCCGTGCGGTTCCGCCGCCTGTCGCGCAGCGCGTATGAGGCGCTGCGATGACCGAGGCCACCATGCGCGTCGGGTTTGCAGGCCCCCATGTCACGCTGCAGGATGCGGGCCGGCCCGGTCTGATGCGCTACGGCGTGCCGGCCTCGGGCCCGATGGACCGGCACAGTCTGGCGATTGCCAATGCCGCCCTTGGCAACCCGGTGGGGCAGGCGGGCATCGACATCTCGCTTGGCGGCGTGGCGCTGCATTGTACCCACGGCGCGGTGACGCTGGCGCTGGTGGGGGGCGGGTTCATCGCCGAGGTGGCAGGCCGCAAATTCGGGTCGTGGTGTGTGTTTACCCTAGGCCAGGGCGAGGCGTTGACCATCCGCCCCGGACCTTGGGGCAGTTGGGCCAGCCTTGCGGTTGCGGGTCGTCTTGTGGCGGACCCCTGGCTGGGCAGTCTTGCCACCCATGGCGCGTCGGGGTTTGGCGGCGGCAGGCTGACCACCGGGCAGAGGCTGACCATCGCCGATGCGGCGGTGCGGGTGGCCTGCGAAGGCCCTGTTCCCTGCCCGGTCTGGGCGCGGCCCCGCCATCTGCTGCGCTGCGTGATGGGGCCGCAGGACCGGTTTTTCACCCCCGAAGCTTTGGCAAATTTCACCAGTGCCCGCTTTGCCGTGACCGATGCGGTGGACCGGATGGGGGTTCGGCTGCGCGGGCCGGCCCTGCCGCCGGTGGCGGCGCTGTCGATCCCGTCCGAGCCGGTGATGCGCGGGTCGGTGCAGGTGTCGGGCGACGGGGCCATGGCGGTGCTGCTGGCAGACCATCAGACCACCGGCGGCTATCCCAAGATCGCCACGGTGATTGCGCCCGATCTGGACGGTTTCGTGCAATGCCGCCCCGGCGATCTGGTCCGCTTTGCGCCCTTGTCGCCCGCCGATGCCGTGCAGGCGACTCGCCACCATGCGCAAAGGGTGCAGGCCTTCCTCGCCCGTATCCGGCAGCTGCGGGGCGGTGCCGGCCCTGCGCCGGAGGAAGGATAGCCCGCCGCCCTGCGTTGCGGTCCGGACCGGGCTGGGGTAAGCAGACCACAGACCGCATTCCGAACCGGCAGTCCAATACGGCGCACGCGATGACACAGACCCCCTCCCACCGCCTGTCCGTCGCCCCGATGATGGATTGGACCGACCGGCATTGCCGCAGCTTTCACCGGCTGATGACGCGGCGGGCGATGCTCTATACCGAAATGGTGACGGCCCCTGCGGTGATCCATGGGCCGAAGGATCGCTTGCTGGGTTATTCCGGGGCCGAACATCCCATCGCCTTGCAGCTTGGCGGGTCGGACCCGGCGGAATTGGGGCAGGCGGTGCGGGCGGCGCGGCCTTATGGCTATGACGAGGTCAACCTGAACGTCGGCTGCCCGTCAGACCGGGTGCAGTCTGGCTGTTTTGGCGCTGTGCTGATGGAACGGCCCGGCCTGGTGGCCGATTGCGTGGCCGCGATGATGGAGCAGGCACAGGCCCCCGTGACGGTGAAATGCCGGATCGGCGTGGATGATCAGGTGCCGCAGGACGTACTGCCCGATTTTCTGGAAAAGGTGTCGGCGGCGGGTGTGACCCATTTCATCATCCACGCCCGCAAAGCCTGGCTCAAGGGCCTGTCCCCCAAGGAAAACCGCGAGATTCCGCCGCTGGACTACCCCCTGGTTCTGGCGATGAAGCAGGCCTATCCGCATCTGACCATCTGCATCAACGGCGGAATCAGCACGTTGGATCAGGCGAAATCCCTGCTGGACCAAGGGCTTGACGGGGTGATGCTGGGGCGTGCCGCCTATCACGATCCGGGGTCGGTGCTGGTGGGGGCGGACGCGCTGTGGGGCGACGGGCCGGGCCTGGATGCGATGGCGGCGGTGGATGCCTTCCGCCCCTACATCGCCGCGCACCTGGCGGCGGGCGGGCGGTTGCACCAGATCACCCGGCACATGCTGGGCCTGTTTGCGGGCCAGCCCGGCGCGCGGGGCTGGCGGCGCGTGCTGTCAGAAGGCGCCAGCCGCGATGGCGCGGGGCTGGATCTGATCGACCGCGCGCTTGCCAGCCTTCACGCCAGCGCCGCCTGACGCGGGATCAGCCGCGACAGGCCAAAGGCAAGGACGCCGCAGACCGCAATCGCGCCCTGCATCGGCACCACGGTTCCATCCAGAAACGGGCCGGCGGCCGCCACCATCACACCCGCTGCAACCATCTGCAGGGTGCCGCCAAGCGAGGAGGCAAGCCCTGCGTTGGACCCGTGATCCTCCAGCGCCTGCACCTGGGCTGTGGGCAGGATCAGCCCCAGAAACATGTTGCCGACAAACAACGCCGCCATGGTGACGGGCAGGCTGGCCATGCCCGCCAGCCCCAGACCAAACCCCGCCACGGTCGCCGCCGCAAAGCCGGTGGTGGCAAGGCGGATCATCCGCAACGTGCCCAACCGCTGTGCCAGCGGCCCGGAAAATTGCGACGCGGCAAAGAACCCCACCGCGTTGAAGGCAAAAGCCAGCGAGAATTGCGTGGGGCTTAGCCCGAACTGGCCAGTGTAGACGAACGACGCGCTTGCGATGAAGACGAAAAAGCTGGCAAAGGCAAAGCCCGCAAGGAAGGTCATCACCATGAACCCCCGGTCGGCCAGCAAGGATCTGGTGCCGGCCCAGGTGGTGGCCAGATCGAACCGCTGGCGGTTTTCCGGCGTCAGGGTTTCGGGCAGCGCAAAGCGGATCAGGAAGAAACTGAGCGCAGCCGCCACCAGCAGCGCCCAGAAGATCAGCCGCCACGTGCCGAACACCAGCAGCGCCGACCCCGACAGCGGGGCCAGCAGGGGCGACACGGCAATCACGATCATGATGGTGGACATCATCCGTGTCGCGGCAGGCCCGGTTGCCAGATCGCGGATCACCGCGCGCAGCACCACCATGTTGGCCGCCCCGCCCAGCCCCTGCACCAGCCGCCCGAAGATCAGCCAGCCGATGCTGGGGGCAAGCGCGCAGATCACGGTGCCCGCGATGAACAGTCCAAGCCCGGTGTACATCGGCGGTTTGCGCCCGGCCTGATCGGCCCAGGGACCATAGGCCAGTTGTGCCAGGCCAAAGGCGATGAAATAGGCCACGATCGTCCATTGCACCGATTGCATGCTGGCGCCGAAATCGGCCCCGATCATCGGCATCGCAGGCAGATACATGTCGATGGCAAAGGGACCGACGGCGGCCACCAGCCCCAGAATGACGGAATAGGCGGTCAGCGAAAGCGCGCGGGCCATGGGGTGGCCTTTCTGTTTGGGGGTGCGGCGCTGTGGGTAACCTGCCTTGCGGGCAATGAAAAGGGGCGATGCGGGCTGGCAGGTTCTGCGCGGCCTCGCTAGGTTGCGCGGCCAGACCCTGCCGTCAAAGGAGCCGCCTGATGCCTGAATTTTCCGCAGTCCTGCCGATGATCGTGATTTTGCTGATGATCGGGGGCTTTGCCGGGGTGATCGGGGGCATGTTGGGGGTGGGGGGGGGCATCGTGCTGGTGCCCGCATTCTATTACGCCTTCACCCACCTTGGCTATGGCGGCGATCAACTGATGCAGATGTGCGTGGCGACATCCCTTGCCACCATCGTCGTCACCTCGGTCCGGTCGGTCGCGGCCCATCACAGGAAGGGCGCGGTGGACTGGGCGGTGCTGAAAGGCTGGGGGCCGTTTCTGGTGATTACGGCAGGGGCGGGGGTGTTCGTCGCGGCGCGGGTGTCGTCGATGACCTTGCAGGCGGTGTTTGGTGTGCTGGCGGGGCTGGCGGGGTTGTGGATGGCGTTTGGCCGCGACGACTGGCGCGTGGGGCAGACCATGCCGGGGCAGCCGGTGCGGGGAATTCTGGCCTCTGTCGTGGGGTTCTTGTCGGCGATGATGGGGATTGGGGGGGGGACTTTCGGCGTGCCGCTGATGACCGCCTACAACATGCCGATCCACCGGGCGGTGGCCACGGCAAGCGGCTTTGGCGTGCTGATCGCCGTGCCGTCGGTGCTCGGGTTTCTGCTGGTGAAGATCGCCGATGCGCCGCCCTATACGGTGGGGGCCGTCAGCCTGCCTGCGTTTCTGGTGGTGATCGGCACCACCCTGATCACCACGCCATGGGGGGTGCGGCTGGCCCATGCGATGAACCCCAAACCGCTGAAGCGCGCCTTTGCGGTGTTCCTGACGCTGGTGGCGCTGAACATGCTGCGCAAGGTGGTGGGGGGGTGACAGGCTGGCAAAAGCTTGGCCCCGATCCCCGGATCGCGGCTTGGGCCGCAGCGGCCTTGCCGGTCGCCGAGGCGGTGATTGCCGCCTCGGCAGAACCCTGGCGCTGTGGCGGGACGTGGTTTGTGGGCGTGGATGCGCTGCCCAACGCGGCGGATGGCGCGGTCGGGGGCGTGGCTTTCCCCTGGGACGCGCTGCCGCTGCGCCCCGCACCGCTGCACCCGGCACAACTGTCGGTGATCCGGCCCGGCTATCCGCAGCCATCGCCTGAGGAATCTTCCGCCGCCTTCCGCTATCGCCAGACCCGCGATGCCGCCCATCTGGACGGGATCCTGGCGGTTGGTCCTGCAAGACGGCGGATGATCAGGGAGCCGCACGCCTGGATACTGGGCCTGCCGCTGACCGACAGCGCCGCGTCGCCGCTGGTGGTGTGGGAGGGCAGTCATGCGGTGATGCAGGCGGCCCTGCGGTTTGCGCTGCGGGATCATCCGGTGCAGACATGGGGCGAGGTCGACATCACCGACGCCTATCAGACCGCCCGCGCCAAGGTCTTTCAGACCTGTCGCCGGGTCGCACTTCCAGTGCGCCCCGGCGAGGCCACGCTCATCCATCGCCACATGGTGCATGGGGTGGCCCCCTGGGGGGGCGGGGCGTCGGACCGGGTGATTGCCTATGTCAGGCCGCAGATGGCATCGGTGGCGGATTGGCTGTGCGCCGCCTGAGCGGGTGGCCGGGGCAGGAGCCTCCGGCGGGGATATTTGGGAACAGATGATGGGCTGCGGTCAGTGGTCCAGACGGGCTTGCCTGCCGCCCCGGCGTTTGGCAAAGCGCGGCGCGCGGGCGGGCAGGTCGGCCATCACGGCGGCACGGGCGGCAGGGGTCAGGCGCGACCAGCCGGCGATTTCTTCAAGGCTGCGATAGCAGCCGACGCACAGGCGTTCTTCGGGGTGAATGGCGCAGAGCTTGATGCAGGGCGAGGCGATTTCGTCACGGGCCCAGACCTCGTCGTCTTTCACTGATCCGATCCTTGTGCCGCTGTCAGATACGCCAGCCGATCCAGCGCGCCTTGCAGAATATAGCCTGCCGCGACCTGATCAATCACCTGTTTGCGACGTGCGCGCGACGTATCCGCCTCGATAAGTGCCCTTTCTGCCGCAACGGTGGACAGGCGTTCATCCCAGAAGGTGATCGGCAGCGGGGTCAGCGTTTCCAGATTGCGCGCGAAAGCCCGCGTCGATTGCGCGCGCGGGCCTTCCGAGCCGTCCATGTTCAGCGGCAGGCCCAGGATGATCCCGTACGCCCCGCGCGCGGTCAACAGGGCCAGCAGGCGGGCGGCATCGAGGCTGAATTTCTCGCGCCGGATCACCTCGATGGGCGTGGCCACCGACCGGCGCAGGTCGGAAATGGCGACGCCGATGGTCATGGTGCCAAGGTCCAGCCCCGCAATGGCGCGGTTCGGCGGCAGGGCGGCCAGGAACGGTTCGACCGTGGCAAGGATCACGGGGCCAGCCCCGCCATGACCGCAGCCTCCTTGAGGAAGGACAGCGACGAGGCCTGACCGTCGAAATAGGTCTTTGCCTCGGCATAGATGCGGGCCGCTTCGTCCTGGCGTTTCAGCACGCCAAGCGCGCGGATCAGCTGGCCCCATTCCTCGACCGTGCCGCCCTCGGTGGCCAGACGCCCCGACAGTTGCGCCACCATGCCTTCCACCATCGCCGCCTGATCTTCGGCCGACTGGCCTGCGGCATCCGCCACATCGCCGGCCGTCGGGCCGCGCAAGGGGGGCAGCTCATACCGCACCCCAGCGCGATAGACGATGTCGGGCATCTGCGCCCGGATCAGCGGCACCCATGGTGCTTCGGGCGGGCTTTCTTCAAGCAGGCGACGCCAGAGCAGGAAGGTGCGGTCCTGCCGCCCGCCCTGGGCAAACATCAGCCCCGAGAAATAGCGCGCCACCGGGTTTTTCGGGTCTTTCTGCAGGGCGCGCACCAGATCGGCCTCGGCCTCGGGCGAGACATAGCCGCCCGCCGCACGAATGCGCAGTTCGGCCAGTTCCGCGTGATCCTTGGCTGTGGCAGCGGTGCCCTTGGCGGCAATCAACTGCTCGGTCGCGGTCTGGGCGGCGGCGAGGTTGCCAAGGGCCGTCTCGTTGCGGGCCAGCAGTTCAAGCCCCTGCACGTCGCCGGGACGGTCCGCGACGGCGGCGCGCAATCTGGTCATGAGCTGGGCAAACTCGGCGTCAGGGGCGGGCGGGGCAGGGGCTGCAAGCTGGGCTTCGGCGGCGGCCTGGCTGGGGCGGGTGCGCATCATCTCATCAGACTGGGCCAGACGGCTGGCCAGCGGCAGATCGGGATAGCCCGGCGCGCCAATACGCGCATAGAACACCACTGCCGCCACCAGAGCCACGCCCACCACCAGCAGCGGCCCGACGAGTTGCCGGTCCGTCCCGGAATGGGACGCGGCACCGGATGCTGCATCGGAAGCGGCTGAGGGCAGGGGCTTCGCCGCCTCGGCGCGGCTGGCCTCGAGCAGGCGGCGGCTGATCTCGGTCCGCAGCCGCTGTGCCTCGGCCGGGTCGACGGTGCCGCGCGCAAGATCGCGGTCAACCTCGGCCAGTTGATCGCTGTAGACGCGCAGATCGGACGGGCTGGCCTGCTGCGGCCGCCGCAGCGCCTGCCACAGCACCACAGCCACGCCCGCCAGCATGACTGCCACCGCCACCCAGAATGCCAAATCAGCCATATCGCCAGTCCCTGCCCATTCAGTCCCCGCCCGTTCAGTCCCATCTAATCGCTTGGGGGGCGGCACAAAAGAGCCAAACCGCCGCAGCCCCGGTGGGAAGGACGAAAGTGGCATATGTCGTGTTTTTCCCGATTGTGCCGCTGGCGGGTGCAGATATACCGGGGCGATGGCCCAAATGGGCAGCAAGATTGCACCTGTGGGGGGCCACGATGAAACGCTATTCGGTCTTTGCCATCGCGCGTGAGGCGCTGCGCTATCACACCGGCTGGGAAAAGGCCTGGGGCAACCCCGCACCCAAGGCCCAGTATGATGCGATCATCGTGGGGGCCGGCGGGCATGGTCTGGCGACGGCCTATTATCTGGGCAAGAACCACGGCATCACCAATGTAGCCATCATCGAGAAGGGCTGGCTTGGCGGCGGCAACACCGGGCGGAACACGACCATCATCCGGTCGAACTATCTGCAAGACCCCTCGGCCGCGATCTATGAAAAGGCGCGCAGCCTGTACGAGACGATGAGCCAGGATCTGAACTACAACGTCATGTTTTCCCCTCGGGGCGTGATGATGCTGGCCCAGACCCACCATGAGGTGCGGGGGTATCTGCGCACGGCGCATGCCAACGCGCTGCAAGGGGTGGTGACCGAATTCATCACGCCGCAGCGGGTGAAAGAACTGTGCCCGATCCTGAACATCGACGGGCCGCGCTATCCGGTTCTGGGCGCGCTGTGGCAGCCGCGTGGCGGCACCGGGCGGCATGATGCCGTGGCCTGGGGCTATGCGCGGGCCTGTTCGGCCATGGGCATGGACATCATCCAGCAATGCGAGGTCAAGGGCGTGCGGTCCGAGGGCGGCGTGGTGACCGGGGTGGAAACCACCAAGGGCTTCATCGGCTGCTCGAGGCTGGGCATCGTGGTGGCGGGGCATTCCGGCCAGGTGGCCGATATGGCGGGCTTCCGCCTGCCGGTCGAGGCTGTGGCCCTGCAGGCGCTGGTCAGTGAACCGATCAAGCCCTGCATGGATGTGGTGGTGATGGCCAACACCGTGCATGGCTACATGTCGCAATCCGACAAGGGCGAAATGGTGATCGGCGGCGGCACCGACGGGTTCAACAATTACACCCAACGCGGGTCGTTCCACCACATCGAGGAAACCCTGCGCGCGCTGATCGAAACTTTCCCGATGCTGTCCCGGCTGAAGATGCTGCGGCAATGGGGCGGGATCGTGGACATGACCGGGGACCGTTCGCCGATCATTTCCAAGACGCCTTTGGGCAACTGCTTCATCAACTGCGGTTGGGGCACCGGCGGCTTCAAGGCCATTCCGGGGTCGGGCTGGGCGATGGCCGAACTGATGGCCAAGGGCGAACCGGGGCCGCTGGCGGCAGCGTTCAACATGTGGCGCTTCAAGGAAGGCCAGTTCATCGACGAGTCGGTGGCGGCAGGGGTGGCGCATTGATGGCGCCGCTGCACCCGAAATCCTTTGACGGATCTTGTCCGGAATTTTCAACAATTCCGGGCCGGATTGTTCAGACAATCCGGGTTGCCGGTGAACGCCGTTTTGCGCCGATCCGGGGCGGAGCTGCATCTGTGCATGGCAGCGAAGGGAACCAAACCGCCGCATCCGCCGTTGTAGGGGCAGTTATCCCCTCAACGGAGAACCCGAAATGTCTGACCAATACGCACCCCAAACCCCGCCCGTCCATCGCCCCGGCATGGACCCCGACCGCAACCTGCGCACCGACCCGCCGGGGCCGCCCATCCAGCAAGTCCAAGTCTCGTCCGGCTTTGGCACGGGGGCCATGGTGGCTGGCGTTTTTGTCGTGGTCGGCTTGCTGGCCTTTGCGTTCTATTCGCCCGGCGATGCGCCGGCACCCGCAACCACGCCCGCATCTGAAATCAACATCGACAACAGCGCACCCGCAGCTCCGGCTGTCACCCCTGACGCGCCTGCCGCAACCGTTGTCGAACCGGCAGCTCCCGAAGCTGTCGCCCCGGATGCCGTCGCACCCGATGCTGTCGCACCCGATGCTGTCGCACCTGACGCAACAGCCCCTGCGGCACCCGCTGCCCCTGCGCCGCAGCCGTAACGCGACCTCACCTGACCTGACCAACGCCATGGGCGGGCACCTTCCGGTGTCCGCCCATTCCTTTATGGGAGATGTGCCGTGCTGACCCTTGACTGTCCCTATTGCGGCGTGAAGGCCGAAGAAACCGAGCTGTCGCCCGGCTATGAGGCGCATCTGAAACGGTTCGGTCCCGGTGCCTCGGACGAAGATTTCGAGGCCTACATGTTCGCCCGCAAGAACCCCAAGGGCGTGCATTTTGAACGCTGGCGGCATTCGTTCGGCTGCGGAAAATGGTTCCTCGCCGCCCGCTGCACCGCGACGCTGGAGGTGTTCGGCACCTATCCGGCGCAGGTCGGTGCCCCCCCGCAAGACATCATCGACAAGATCAAGGCTCGTCGCCCCGATTGGCAGCCCGACTGGAAGGAAACCGCATGAGCACGCGTCTGGCCACTGGCGGGCGGTTGATCGACCGTTCTGCGTCTTGTGATTTCACCTTCAACGGCAAGCGGTTGCGCGGGTTTCAGGGCGATACCCTGTCGGCGGCCCTGCTGGCGAACGATCAGATGCTGGTCGGGCGCAGTTTCAAATACCACCGCCCGCGCGGCATCGTGGCGGCGGGTCCAGAGGAGCCGAACGCCCTGCTGACGCTTGGAACCGGCGCACGCAGCGAACCCAACCAGCGCGCGACCACGACCGAATTGTTCGACGGGCTGACGGCGGCCAGCCAGAACCACTGGCCGTCGCTGGAGTTCGACGTGGGCGTGGTGAACAATTATGCCGCCCGCGCCCTGCCTGCCGGCTTCTACTACAAGACCTTCATCTACCCACGCGCGGCGTGGAAACATGTGTTCGAGCCGATCATCCGCAAATCGGCGGGCCTTGGCCCGGCACCGCGGGAGAAGGACGTGGACCGGTACGAGCAGGCCTATGCCTTCTGCGATGTGCTGGTGGTGGGCGGTGGCATTGCGGGCTTGCAGGCGGCGCTGGTTGCGGGCCGTGCGGGCAAGCGGGTGATGCTGCTGGAACAGACTGCCCATTGGGGCGGACGTGCGCCGGTGGACGGCGACGTGATCGACGGGCTGGCAGCGACGGATTGGGTGAAGACCGCCGTGCAAGCCCTTGACGACATGGACAATGTCACCATGCGCAACCGCACCCAGGCTGCGGGCGTCTATGACCATGGCTATGTGCTGGCCGATGAACATATCGCCGACCACACCCCCGGCGATGGCCGCCCGCGTCAACGCTTGTGGCGCATTCGTGCCGGGCAGATCGTCACCGCCACGGGGGCGATCGAGCGGCCCTTGTCCTTTGCGGGCAACGATGTTCCGGGCGTGATGCTGGCGGCCTCGGTGCGCGATTATGTGGTGAACTTTGCCGTCAGCCCCGGCGACCGTACGGTGATTGTCACCAACAACGACGATGCCTACCGCACCGCGATTGCGCTGCGCGAGGCAGGGCTTGCCGTGCCCGCCATCATCGACGCGCGGCGCGAGGTTTCTGGCGATCTGATCGACCGGGCGCGGGCGCTTGGCATCCGCATTGATCTGGGCCGGGCTGTGGCCTCGGTCAAAGGGTCCAAGCGGGTGACGGGTGTGGCGATCTGCCTTGCCGCTGGCGAAGGCGCCGTGCTGGACGAAATCCCCTGCGACGCGGTGGCCATGTCGGGCGGCTGGTCGCCCGTGGTGCATCTGTGGAGCCACTGCGGCGGCAAGCTGGAATGGAACCGCAAGCGCAACTTCTTTGCCCCCGATGCCGCCCGCCCGCCCGTCAACCATGACGGCTCGGCGATGGTGGTGGCGGTCGGGGCTGCCAATGGCGCGCTGACGGCGGCCGAGGCTCTGGCCGATGTCGGCGCACAGATAGGCGGCGATGTGTCGCTGGCGGCTGTGGTGACGGAAGGCCAGATGGAACCCGTCTGGATCATGCCGCAGGGCGCACCCGCGGCGCTGAAGGCCAAGATGTGGCTGGATTATCAGAACGATGTGAAAGTCTCGGACGTGCAGCTTGCCGCGCGTGAAGGCTATGAAAGCGTCGAACACACCAAACGCTACACCACGCTTGGCATGGCGACGGATCAGGGGAAACTGTCCAATATCAACGGCTTGGCGGTTCTTGCTCATGCGTTGAATGAAGACATTCCTGCCGTGGGCACCACCACCTTCCGCCCGCCCTACACCCCCGTCACCCTTGGCACCCTGGCGGGTGAGGCACGGGGGAATATTTTCCAACCCTTGCGCCGCACCCCCGTTCAGGGCTGGCACGAGGCCAACGGCGCCTATTTTGAACCCGTCGGCCACTGGCGCCGCCCCTATTGCTTCCCGCGGTCGGGTGAAACGCATGCGCAGGCGGTGGAGCGCGAAGTGGTGAACACGCGGGAAAATCTGGGCCTGCTGGATGCCTCGACCCTTGGCAAGATCATCGTCAAGGGGCCGGATGCGGGGCGGTTCCTCGACATGCTCTATACCGGGGTGATGAGCACGCTGGCGGTGGGCAAATGTCGCTACGGGTTGATGTGCAACGAACAGGGCTTCCTGTCCGATGACGGCGTGGTGGCGCGGATCGACGAGGACACATTCCTGTGCCACACCACCTCTGGCGGGGCTGACCGCATCCATGCCTGGATGGAGGATTGGCTGCAATGCGAATGGTGGGACTGGCAGGTCTACACCGCCAATGTGACCGAACAATATGCGCAGGTCGCCGTGGTGGGGCCGAAGGCGCGCATCCTGCTGGAAAAGCTGGGCGGGATGGATGTGTCGAAAGAGGCGCTGCCCTTCATGCAATGGGCGGATGGCGTTCTGGCAGGCTTTCCGGTGCGGGTCTACCGGATCAGCTTTTCGGGCGAGCTGAGCTATGAAATCGCCGTGCCCGCCAGCCATGGGGCGGCGTTCTGGGAGGCTTGCGTCAAGGCCGGGGCCGATCTGGGCGCGATGCCCTATGGCACCGAAGCCCTGCATGTGATGCGCGCCGAGAAGGGGTTCATCATGATCGGCGATGAAACCGATGGCACGGTCATCCCGCAGGATCTGGGGCTGGCTTGGGCGATCTCGAAAAAGAAGGCCGATTATCTGGGCAAGCGCGGGCAGGAACGCACCTATCTGGCCAGTGCCGACCGCTGGAAGCTGGTGGGGTTCGAGACGCTGGACGGGTCGGTCATTCCCGACGGGGCCTATATCCTGGCGCCGGGCAGCAATGCCAACGGGCAGCGCAATGTGCAGGGGCGGGTCACCTCGACCTATCATTCGCCCACGCTGAAGCGCGGCATTGCCATGGGTCTGATCCACAAGGGGCCGGACCGGATGGGCGAGGTGGTGGAATTCAATACCGTCGCCGGCGGCACCGTGAAAGCCCGCATCTGCGATGCGGTGTTCCATGACAAGGAAGGGGCAAAGCAGAATGTCTGATCCCATCAGCGCCCTGAACGGGGCCAATTTCCAGGGCTTTGCCACCATCCGCGAGATCGGCCCGTTGGGCATGATTTCCCTGCGCGCCAAAGGGGTTGACGGGCTGGCTGCCGCCATCAAGGCGGCGGTCGGCACGCCGGTTCCGGGCCAGCGGCAGATCGAGGCCTCGGGCGTCTATGCCTGCGGCTGGATGTCGCCGGACGAATACCTGCTGATCCTGCCTTACGGGCAGGTGGCCCAAGGGCTGGCGGCGATTGCCACCGCCCTTGCGGCCCAGCATCATCTGGCGGTCGATGTGTCCGACGCGCGCGCGGTGTTCCGCATCGAGGGTGACAAGGCGGCACAGGTGCTGACGAAACTGTCGCCCACCGATCTGGGGGCGATGGCCCCGAACGAGCTGCGCCGCAGCCGGGTGGCACAGGTGGCGGCGGCCTTCTGGGCGCAGGATGGCGGCTATACGCTGGTCTGTTTCCGGTCGGTCGCGGGCTATGTCATGGGTCTGCTGACCCATTCGGCGCAAAGCGGCAGCGAGCTGGGCTGAGGAGCCTGGTTTGGCGCGTTTGGTTTGCGGGGAACCAGAGGCGTGATATGGCGTTGTCTTGCGACGCCATGCAGGATCGCCCTTGACCTTCCCCGTCCTGCCCGCCTTATTCCAGACAGCGAAATCAAACCCGACAGGAGAGTCCCATGGCCTTCACCCTTCCCGATCTGCCCTATGCCCATGACGCGCTGGCGTCGCTTGGCATGTCGAAAGAGACGTTCGACTATCACCATGACATTCACCACAAGGCCTATGTCGACAACGGCAACAAGCTGATCGCCGGGACCGAGTGGGAAAACAAGACGGTCGAGGAAATCGTCACCGGCACCTACAACAAGACCGCCGTGGCGCAGAACGGCATCTTCAACAACGCGTCCCAGCACTGGAATCATGCGCTGTTCTGGCAGGTGATGGGCCCTGGCGGCAAGACCATGCCGGGCGCGCTGGAGAAGGCTCTGGTTGACTCCTTCGGGTCGGTTGCGAAGTTCAAGGAAGATTTCTCGGCGGCAGGGGCGGGTCAGTTCGGGTCGGGCTGGGCCTGGCTTGTGCGCGACACCGATGGCGCGCTGAAGGTGACCAAGACCGAAAACGGCGTGAACCCGCTGTGCTTTGGCCAGACCGCCTTGCTGGGTTGCGATGTGTGGGAACATTCCTACTACATCGACTTCCGCAACAAGCGCCCGGCTTACCTCACCAACTTCCTCGACAAGCTGGTCGACTGGGAAGCGGTTGCCGGCCGTATGTGATGTGATCTGGCGGCGGACCGGGGGTTTCACACCCCCGGACCCCCGTGGGATATTTATGCACAGAGGATGCAGATTTTAGACAAGTTTTAGAGGTTATTCGGCGGCCATCAGCATCTGGGCCGCAGGCGGCAGGGCCAGCGGATCAGCAATATCGCGGGGTTCAGGTCTGGCTCGCGGATGCAGAGCGCCTGAAGGCCGGCAAGCGTGCAGGTGCAGACCAGTTCCTGCGCGGTTTGCGATTTCGAGATCACCTGCACCGGGCTGCTGGCGGGCCATCCGGCCTGCATCAGGCCCTGCATGATCACCCCCGATTGCGCGACGCCCATATAGGCGGCCAGCGTGGTGCCGGGTCTGGCGCAACTGGACCAGTCCTGCCCGCCGTCGTGCCGCAGATGCCCGGTTGCCAGCACCAGCCGTTCGGTCTGCCCGCGTTCGGTCAGAAAGCTGCGCGCCGAGGCCGCAGCCGCACAAGCGGCGGTGACGCCGGGGATGATGTCCCACGGGATGCCCGCCGCATCGCAGGCGGCGGCTTCCTCCGCGCCGCGCGCGAAGATGCCCGGATCGCCGCATTTCAGCCGCACCACTTGTTGGCCTGCCGCGGCGGCGGTGACGAGCAGGTGATTGATCTGATCCTGCGGCAGGGCGTGGTTGCCGGGGGCCTTGCCGACATAGACGTGGGTTGCGTTCGGTGCATGGTCCAGCAGGGCCGGGTCGGCGAGGCGGTCGTAGAACACCACATCGGCGGCTTGCAGGCGGCGCAACCCGCGCAGGGTGATCAGGTCGGCCGAACCGGGGCCAGCACCGACGAGGGAGACATGGCCCGTCATTCTGCGGCCTCTGGCAGTTTGAACCGCGTGACGAGCTGGCTGAGTTCGGGGCGGCACGACCCGCAGGAGGTGCCTGCGCCCAAAGCCTCGCCCAAGGCGGTGACGGTCAGGGCGCGGCCTGTTTCAATCGCCTCGCGGATGGTGTTGAGGCCGACGTTCAGGCAGACGCAGACCGTGGGGCCGGGGTCGGGCGTGTCGGCGGCGGGGCGGCCTGCAAGCGCATGGCCAGGGGTGGGGGTGCTGATCCGGGCGGCGATGTGATCGCGCGCCAGAGCCACCGGTTCGGGGCCGGCGTAGAGGGCGGCCAGCAGCCGGTCGCCGTCGTGAAAGGCGATGCGCACAAGGCCACGCGCCCGGTCGATCACGCTTGCCGCCGCGGCCCCCGGCAGATTGAACAGCGCGCGGGCGTAAGCCTCCCAGTCCAGCGGTGCCGCAAGCCCTGCGAGTTCCACCCGCCAGCCCCCGGCAATCCGCGCCCGCGCCCAGTAGTCGGCCTGCGGGGTGACATCGCCAGCCGCCACGGCAAAGCCATACCATCCGGCATCGTACCGGGCCACGGCCACCGGGGCGGATTTGGCGGCGGGTTGGCCCGAAATCGGATCGACGACCCCCGGCACCAGAACGCAAGCCCTTGCGGCAGAAGAATTTTCGCCCGTCCAATGCATCGGCGCAAAGACCTGGCCCATGGGGGCGGCATCGGTGATCAGCGCGCGCAGGATGCTGCGGCCTTGCGCATTCGTCACCTGCACCAGATCTGCGGGCTGCACGCCGAGGGCGCTGGCATCGCCGGGGTGCAGTTCCAGAAACGGTTCGGCCAGATGCTGGTTCAGGCGCGGCGATTTCGCGGTGCGGGTCATGCTGTGCCACTGGTCGCGGATGCGCCCGGTGTTCAGGCGGAAAGGGTGATCGGGCGTCAGGGCTTGCGGGGCCTGCGGCGTGATCGGCAACATGCTGGCGCGGCCCGTGGCGGTGTGGAACCTGCCGTCGCCGAAGAAACGCCCGCCCTTTTGCCGCGCGTTCTGCGGCCAGGTGAAAGGGGCAAGCGCGTCATAGGCCTGATCGGAAATTCCGCTCAGGTCCGAGATGTCAAAATCGCTGCCCATGCGCCCCGCAACCCCGGACAGGGCGGCATATTCGCGGAAGATCTGGGCGGCGGTGTCCCAGCCGAAGGCAGCACCCCAGCCCATGCGGCCGGCAACCCCGGCCAGATGCCGCCAGTCGTCACGGGCTTGCCCCGGTGTGGGCAGGCTGGCGCGCTGGCGGCTGATGGTGCGGTCGGAATTGGTGACGGTGCCGGATTTTTCACCCCAGGCGGTGGCGGGCAGCAGCACATGCGCCAGCTTGGCGGTATCGGTATCGGCGGTCACATCGCTGACCACGACGAAGGGGCAGGCGGCGAGGGCCGCGCGCACGGCATCAGCCTCGGGCATCGACACCACCGGGTTGGTGTGGATAATCCAGATCGCCTTGATGCGCCCATCGGCCACGGCGCGGAACATGTCCACCGCCTTCAGCCCCGCTGCGTCGGGCATCGTCGGGCTGGCCCAGAAACTCTGCACCGCCGCCCGATGCGCGGGGTTTTCAAGCGCCAGATGGCAGGCGAGCATGTTTGCCAGCCCCCCCACCTCGCGCCCGCCCATGGCATTGGGCTGGCCCGTCACGGAAAACGGCCCCATGCCGGGGCGGCCGATGCGGCCGGTGGCGAGGTGACAGTTGAGGATGGCGTTGACCTTGTCGGTGCCGGTGGCCGACTGGTTGATGCCTTGGGAATAGACGGTCACCACCTTTTCCGACGCGCACCAAAGGTCGGTAAAGGCGCGCAGATCGGCGGGGGAAAGGCCGGTCATGGCGGGGTCAGAGGCGCGCGCCTCGGCCACAGCGGCCCCATAGCCATCGACATGCGGGGCAAAGGCCGGGTCGGCATGGCCGCCATCGGCAATCGCCACCAGCAGGGCGTTGAACAGGGCGGCATCCGACCCCGGCGCAAGCGCCAGATGCAGGTCGGCAATATCGCAGGTCGCGGTGCGACGGGGGTCGATCACGACGATCTTCATGGCTGGCCGCAGGGCCTTGGCCGCGGCCAGCCGCTGATACAGAACCGGGTGGCACCAGGCCAGATTGCTGCCGGTCAGCACCACGAGGTCAGCCAGTTCCAGATCCTCGTACAGCCCCGGCACGGTGTCTGACCCAAAGGCGCGGCGGTGCCCGGCCACGGACGAGGCCATGCAAAGCCTTGAATTGGTGTCGATATTGGCGGACCCGATGAATCCCTTCATCAGCTTGTTTGCCACATAGTAATCTTCGGTCAGCAACTGACCCGAGACGTAGAAGGCCACGGCACCCGCCCCATGTTCGGCGATCGCGCGCGAAAACCGCCGCGCGACCAGCCCCAGGGCATCGTCCCAGCCCACGGTCTGCCCGAACACGCGGGGGGCGAGCAAGCGCCCCTCCAGCCCCACGGTTTCGCCCAGGGCGCTGCCCTTGGAACACAGCCGCCCCTTGTTGGCCGGATGGTCCGGGTCCCCCTTGATGCCCAGGCCCCCCTTGCCATCGGGCGTCGCCAGCACACCGCAGCCCACGCCGCAATAGGGGCAGGTGGTGCGCACCGTGGCGGGGTGCAGGCCGCGCCCCGGCGCCGTCATGCGGCGGCCCGGCGGGTCAGGCGGGTGGCGTCCAGCAAGATGCGGCCCCCTTCGATCCGGGCGGGGTAGGTGGCGATGCTGCCCTCATCCGCGCCTTGGGCCATGCCGGTTTCCAGACTGAAAACCCAGGCGTGCAAGGGGCAGGTGACGGCATTGCCATGCACGATGCCCTCGCTTAAAGGCCCGCCCTTGTGGGGGCAGCGGTCATCGACGGCAAAGACCTGATCCGTGGCGGTGCGGAACACCGCGACGCAGCCTTGCGCCGTCTTTACCACCCGCGCGCCCTGTGGCGGGATGTCGGTCAAGGCGCCAATGTCGATCCAGGTGGTCATTCCGCAGCCTCCAGTGTCAGATCCGCCAGCGCGTTCCATTGCGCGCGCTGGTCAGCTTTGGAAAGTTCGGCCCAGGGGTCCACCTGATAGACGGTCTGGCTCAGCATGAACCGGTCATAGAGGGCGCGGCGGGTGGCAGGGTCGGCCATCTGGTCCTTGCACCAGTCAAGCCCCACCTTGGCGACCCATTTGTAGATCCGGTGCAGATAGCGGCTGTTCTCGCGGTAGAGCTGCACGAAAGCGGCAATGATTTCCATGGCTTCGGCCTCGGTCGTGGCCTTGCACAGGAACTCGGTTTCCCGCACGTCCATGCCAGCGGCCCCTGCCACCGAGATTTCATAGCCAGAGTCGACGCAGATCACGCCAATGTCCTTGCAGGTGGCCTCCGCACAGTTGCGCGGGCAGCCCGACACGCCGAGCTTCACCTTGGCAGGTGTCCAGGACCCCCAAAGCAGTTTCTCCAGCGCGATGCCAAGCCCGGTGGAATCCTGCGTGCCAAAGCGGCAGAAGTCGCTGCCGACGCAGGTTTTCACCGTGCGCAACCCCTTGGAATAGGCGTGGCCCGACACCATACCGGCGGCGTTCAGGTCAGACCACATCGACGGCAGGTCTTCCTTGCGCACACCCAGAAGGTCGATCCGCTGCCCCCCCGTGACCTTGACCATCGGCACATTGTATTTGTCAGCCGCATCGGCAATGGCGCGCAATTCGGCCGGGGTTGTCACGCCGCCCCACATGCGCGGCACCACCGAATATGTGCCGTCTTTCTGGATGTTTGCGTGGTTGCGTTCATTCACGAAGCGCGACTGGCGGTCGTCCTGGTACTCCAGCGGCCAGTCGGCGATCAGGTAGTAGTTCAGCGCGGGGCGGCAGGACGCGCAGCCGCCGACCGAGGTCCAGCCCAGTTCCTGCTGCACCGCCGGAATGGATTTCAGCCCCATCGACTTGATCAGCCGCCGCACGTCGTCATGGCTGTGGTCGGTGCATTTGCACATCGGCTGGCTGGTCGGAGCCACGAAGGCATCGCCAAGCGTCACTGACAGCACCTGTTCCACCAGCCCGGTGCAGGTGCCGCATGACCCGGACGCCTTGGTCTGCGTCTTTACCAGATCGAGCGTGTTCGCCCCGCCAAGGATCGCATCCACGATCGTACCCTTGCAGACGCCGTTGCAGCCACAGATTTCCGCGTCACGCGGCAAGGCTGCAACGGCCGCCATAGGGTCCGAGTGGCTACCCCCCTGATAGGCCGGGCCAAAGATCAGGGTGTCGCGCATCGGCGTGATGTCGGTGCCGTCCTTGATCAGCCCGAAGAACCAGTTGCCATCCGCCGTGTCGCCGTACATCACGGCGCCAAGCAGCCTGTCGCCCTCGATCACCAGCCGCTTGTAGATGCCGCGCGCGGGGTCGCGGAACACGATGTCCTCGCGCCCCGGACCATCGGCAAAGTCGCCCGCAGAAAACAGATCGCAGCCCGTGACCTTCAGCTTCGTCGCCGTCTGCACGGGCCGGAATGCCACGTCTTCGGCCAGCAGCGCCTTGGCCAGCACCTTTGCCTGATCGTACAGCGGGGCCACCAGACCGAACAACTGCTTGTCATGTTCCACACATTCGCCAACCGCCCAGATGCTGGGGTCGCTGGTCTGCATCTGATCGTTGACCGTGATGCCGCGGCCGATGTCCAGATGCGCGTCGGTGGCAAGCCGGGTTTCCGGGCGGATGCCGACTGCCATGCAGACGATGTCGGCGTCGTAGACCGTGCCATCCTCCAGCAGCACGGCCTCTACCTTGCCATTGCCCAGAATGGCCTTGGTCGCGCCCTTGCAGTGGATTTTCATGCCCCGCGCTTCGAGCGACTTTTGCAAGAGGTATCCCGCCGCAGGGTCCAGCTGGCGTTCCATCAGGTGGCCCATGATGTGGATGACCACCACCTCCATGCCTCGAAGTTGCATGCCGGCAGCCGCCTCCAGCCCCAACAGACCACCGCCGATGACCACCGCCTTGGCGCCCGGCTTGGCGGCGGCGATCATCGCGTTGGTGTCTTCCAGATCGCGGTAGGTGACGACGCCGGGCAATTCCTTGCCCGCCACCGGAATGATGAAGGGGGCAGACCCGGTGGCGATGATCAGATCGTCATAGGGCGTCTCGCCCGATTTCGAGATCACCAGTTTGCGGTCACGGTCGATCTTTGTCACATGCTCGCCAAAGCGGGTTTTCACGCCGCGCGCTGCGTACCACGCATCGTCATGCGTCACGATTTCGGCATAGGTCTTTTCGCCCGACAGCACGGGCGACAGCATGATGCGGTTATAGTTCCCGCGAGGTTCACCGTTGAACAGGGTAATTTCCACGTCGGCCCCGGCGTCGGTCAGATGCTCCAGCACCCGTCCACTGGCCATTCCGGCCCCGATCACAACCAGTTTGCGCGTCATCAGGCAACATCCTTCTTTTTGTGGCCGTGTTCGTATTCCTCAAGGAAAGCAAGCACTTCGGCGCGGTAGTGATAGTAGTCGGGGTGATCCAGCAGCGCGCGCCGGGTGCGGGGGCGGGGCAACTTAACCTCAGTGATCTTGCCGATGGTGGCTTGCGGTCCGTTGGTCATCATCACCACGCGGTCGGCCAGAAGGATGGCTTCATCCACATCATGGGTCACGCAAACGGCGGTGACTTTGGTACGGCTCCACACCTCCATCAGCACTTCCTGCAACTCCCACCGGGTCAGGCTGTCCAGCATCCCGAAGGGTTCATCCAGCAGCAGCAGCTTGGGTGACAGGGCAAAAGCCCGTGCGATTCCAACACGTTGACGCATGCCGTTCGACATGTCCGATGCCGGGCGGTTCATCGCGTCGCCCAGACCCACACGTTCCAGATAGTATTCCACCACTTCCTGGCGTTCGGACTGCGACGCCTTGGGATAAACCCGGTCGACGCCGATGGCGACGTTTTCCCGCGCGGTCAGCCAGGGGAACAGGCTGGGGCTTTGGAACACCACCGCGCGTTCCGGGTCGGCGCCTTCGACATGCACGCCGTCCAGCTTGATCGCGCCTTTGGAGATGCCGTTCAGCCCCGCCGCCATGGTCAGCACGGTGGATTTGCCGCAGCCGGAATGGCCGATCAGGCTGACAAACTCGCCCTTCTTCAGCGTCAGGTTGAAATCCTGCACCACGGTCAGCGGGCCTTTGGGGGTGTCGTAGATCTTGTGCAGTTGCGAGAATTGCAGATAGCGTTCATCGGTGAAGGACTTGGCGGCCTCGGCATAGGCTTTTGGCATCGCATGGCGCGGGGTGACATGGGGCAGGGTCCGGGTTTCCGCCACTTTGGCGCTGATGCCCACATCCATCAGGTATGCTGTAACATCGGCGCGCAAGGCCTTGAAAACAGGATCATCATTCATGTCGCTGCGGTCACGCGGGCGGGGCAAGGTGACGGGAAAATCCGCGCCCAATGTGCCATCGGGGTTCAGGCAGATGATGCGGTCGGCCAGCACCAATGCCTCGTCCACATCATTCGTGACCAGAACCACGGTGCGCTTGTCAGCCGCCCAGATCGCCTCGATCTCTGACGCCACATTGGCGCGGGTCAGGGCGTCCAGCGCCGACAGGGGTTCGTCCATCAGCATGACCTGCGGCTGCATCGCAAGGGCACGCGCGACCGACACCCGCTGCCGCATGCCGCCAGAAAGTTCGGCAGGGCGGCGGTCGGCGGCGTGGGAAAGTCCAACCATTCCAATATACCTGGCGACCAAAGCTGCGCGCTCGGTCCGCGTTCCCTTGTGCACCGCATCGACCGCAAGGCCGATGTTGCCCGCCACCGTCAGCCAGGGCATCAGCGCGTAGGACTGAAACACCAGCCCGCGTTCCGGCCCAGGTGCCGTCACCGCAGCGCCCTTGAAGGTGACGGTGCCCTGGTCCGGCAGGGTCAGCCCGGCCATCAGGTTGATCAGCGTGGTTTTCCCCGACCCCGAAAAGCCAAGGATCGCCAGAAACTCGCCTTCCGCCACTGACAGGGTCAGATTGCGCAGGACAGGAGTGTCGCCGTAGCCTTTGGAAACATTGGTGAAATCGAGAATACCCATTTGGATCACCGATTGTTCGTAAAGGTAAAGGCCGATTGCAGCGCGAACATCACCCGGTCTAGCAGGAAGCCGATGATCCCGATGGTCAGAACGGCCACCATGATCCGGGCCAAGCTCTGTTCGGACCCGTTCTGGAATTCATCCCAGACGAATTTGCCAAGGCCGGGGTTCTGCGCCAGCATTTCCGCCGCGATCAGCACCATCCAGCCCACGCCCAGGGACAGCCGCAATCCGGTAAAGATCAGCGGCAGCGCCGAGGGCAGCACCAGACGGGTGATCTTGGTCCAAGGGGAAAGTTTCAGCACGCGGCCCACGCTGACCAGATCCTTGTCGATCGAGGCCACGCCAAGGGCGGTGTTGATCAGCGTCGGCCACAGCGAACACAAGGTGACGGTGATGGCCGAGATGATGAAGGACTTCGACATGCCCCCTTCACCACCTGCCACCACAGCCGACACCACCATGGTCACGATCGGCAGCCAGGCCAGCGGCGAGACGGGTTTGAAGATCTGCACCAGCGGGTTGATGGCGGCATTCGCCGTGGGTGACAGGCCAGAGATGATGCCCAAGGGCACCGCCACCAGGGTTGCCACCACAAAGCCCGCAAAGACCGTCTGGATCGAGGTCCAGATCTGCGCGTAATAAGTGGGTTTGCCCGTATAGGCGCGGTTTTTCACCTCATCCGCCTTGCCGGCCGCCACCAGTTCGGCATTCTTGGCGGCCTGCTTTGCAAAGAACTCCACCTCTTTCTCGCCCTCGGCGACCGCATCGGCATGCAGAACCTTGACTTGTTCCCAGACCTGCGCCGGACCCGGAATGGCCCCGAGCGAGGTTTGCACCGTGGGCGCCAGCGTGGCCCAGAGGAACAGGAACCCCGCAATCGCCACCAGCGGCACACCCAGCAGACGCCAGATGTCCTTGAGTTGCGCGCGGGCTGCATCGCCCGCGATCAGCCGCAGGATCGGGGTGATCCATGGCAGGCCCAGCACCTTGAACCAGCCATCCGCGCGGTTGATCCGGGTGGCAGTCAGCAGGGTGCGGCGCGGGGGGGTGGCGGGGGCCTGGGACGGGTCGATGGCGGTCATGGGACTATCCTGTCGGTGGATGGGGGGCGCGCGCGCCGCATCGGGCGCGCGGCCCTGGATCAGTTGATGACTTCGCCGCCGGCCACGGTCTGCGCGGCCTTCAGCCCGATGGTCAGGCTGTCAATGTAGGCGTTCGGGGTCTTGCCATCATAGGTCACGCCGTCGATGAATTCGGCGGTGGGTTCGCGGTAGCCGTCCACGTCGAAATCGAACATTTCGGCCGTCGCATTGCCATCGGCGATCACGGCCTCGGCGGCGGCCTTGTAGATGTCGGGTTTGTAGACAGACCTTGCGGTTTCATCGAACCACACATCGGTCTGCGGTTCGGCGATCTGGCCCCACCGGCGCATCTGGGTCAGATACCAGACGGCATCGGAATAGTAGGGGAAGGTCGCGTTATAGCGGAAGAACACGTTGAAATCGGGGGCAGGGCGTTTGTCACCCTTTTCATATTCAAAGGTGCCCGTCATCGAGTTGGCGATCACCGCCGCATCGGCGCCGACATATTCCGGGCGCGACAGAATCTCGACCGCTTCGGCCCGGTTGGCATTGTCGCCTTCGTCCAGCCAGATGGCGGCGCGGATCAGCGCCTTGGTCAGCGCGAGGGTGGTGTTCGGGTTGGTTTCCACGAATTCCGCTGTCAGACCAAAGACTTTCTCGGGGTTGTTCTTCCAGATGTCGCTGTCGGTGATCACCGGCACGCCAATGCCCTTGGCGACGGCGGCCTGGTTCCACGGCTCACCCACGGCATAGCCAAGGATGGTGCCTGCCTCCATCGTCGAGGGCATCTGCGGCGGGGGCGTGACGGAAATCAGCACATCGCCGCCGATCTGGCCCGACACATCATCGGGGGAATAAAGGCCGGGGTTGATGCCGCCAGCCGCCAGCCAATAGCGCAGTTCGTAATTGTGGGTGGACACCGGGAACACCATGCCAAGGTTGAACGGCGTGCCCTCAGACGCATAGGCCTCGACCACCGGCTTCAGGGCAGATGCAGAAATCGGATGCTGCGGTTTGCCGTCGGCCATGGTCACGTTGGGCTTCATCGCCTCCCACACCGCGTTGGACACGGTGATGGCATTGCCGTTCAGGTCCATCGAGAACGGGGTCACAAGCGCGGCCTTGGTGCCATAGCCGATGGTGGCGGCAATCGGCTGGCCCGCCAGCATATGCGCCCCGTCCAACTCGCCCGATACCACGCCATCCAGCAGCACTTTCCAGTTCGATTGCGCGGTCAGGGTGACGGACAGGCCTTCGTCCTCGAAAAACCCCTTCTCCTTGGCGATGGCCAGCGGGGCCATGTCGGTCAGCTTGATGAAGCCAAGCGTCAGCTCATCTTTTTCGATGCCCGCAGTTTCAGCAAAGGCCGGAAACGCGAGGATGGTGGTGGCAAGCAGGGTGGCGATGCGTGTCATGGTCTATCCTGATGGCCCGGTCAGAGGGCGTTGAAATGCAAAAAGCCGCCAGATCCCATGCCATGTCTGGCAACGGATCGAGCGGCGGTGCTCGGCTTGGTCCCGGCTTCGGGGGGCGGCGCAGTTGGTAAGACGTCATTGCCTTAGCGCTTGGTTTCAGCATGCCATGCGGCGCTGCGGCGTCAATGAATTGTGTATTTATTATGTCGTTGTGGCGGGGGATATTTTCGATGCTGCATCGCAGCGATTAAAATTTCAGCGCAACGGGTCCGCCGGGTCGAAAATGCGGGCGTCAAAAAAGCGGTCGGGCGGCAGAATCAACCGGCCCCGTTCGGATGCCACCGGGGTCGGGTGGTCCAGCGCGCCTTCCAGTTTCGACGAGGCCCCCGGCAGATCTGCCCCGGTCGGGGCCAGCGCCAGCCGGTGCAGGTCGCTGCGAAACACCGCCTGCGCCGCTTTGACTGCCGTGGCGGGGTCAAGCCCATAGCGGCGGGCAAGGCGCACGCCGATCCATGCTGCCTGACTGCGCCACGGAAAACTGGCGGCCCCGGCGTGAAAGGCGATGAAGCCCGGCACAAGGCGTTCCTCGCCATCTTGCGAAATCACCATGCGCCCGGTCAGGCTGCGTTCGATCAGGTCAGCCGACACGGCCAGCCTGCCCGACCCCGCCAGCAGTTCGGACGCCACGCCCAGATTGCGCGCGTCGCCCAGCCAGCGGCCCGCGCGCCAGACCGCCCGGATCAGCCGCCCGGCAAGGTCGGGGTCGGCCTCGGCCCAGCCGGCCCGTGTCGCCAGCACCTTTTCGGGCGCAAAGGCCCAGATCGCCGAGCCGGGCAGCAGCAAGGCCCCCGCGCCGCGGTCCACCGCCACAGACCCGCGCGGCTCGCCCACGCAGAAGGCGTCGATCTCATCTGCCGCCAAGGCTTCGGCCATGCGGGGGGGCGGGACGGTCTTGATCTCCAGCCCCTCGGGCAGATCGACGCCAAGGCCGGACAGCCAGTAATGCATCAATTCGGCGTGCATCGAGAACGGGAAGGGCACGCCGATGCGCAACACCGGCCCCGCGGCGGCCAGCAGGGCCAGCCCTGCGGCGCGGGCATCCTGAAAATCAAAGGCATAGCCTGCCGCCTGCATCCGGGCGGCAAGGGCGTTCGACACCCCGATCACATCGCCATTGGCATTCAGCACCGAAAGCGCCTCGAACCGGGCGGGCGACCCGCCCAGACCAAGCGCCATCGCCACCGGCACCGGCGACAGCATCTGCGCCGCCGTCACCTGACCCAAGGCCAGCATGTCGCGCAGCGCGGCCCAACTGGGGGCCGTCACCAGATCCAGCGCCAGCCCTTCTTCCTCGGCGAAACCCAAGGCATCTGCCACGATCAGCGGGGCAGCATCGACCAGCGGCACAAAGCCCAGGCGCATCACATCGGTCATTTCAGCAGATCCGCCGTCATCACCAAAGCGCCCGCCACATCGGCCACCTTGCGGCCCTGATCCATCGCGGTGCGGCGCAGCAGGGCATAGGCTTCTTCCTCGCCAATCTTGCGCGCGCGCATCAGGATGCCCTTGGCGCGGTCGATCACCTTGCGTTCTTCCAGCGCGCGGCGGGTTTCGGCCAGTTCGACCCGCATCCGCTGTACCATGTGGAAACGGGCGATGGCGGCGTCCAGAATGGGCTTGATCCGTTCGGCGCGCAGGCCATCGACGACATAGGCCGACACCCCGGCCTCGATGGCGGCCTTGGTCAGGCTGCCGTCGCTTTGATCGACGAACATCGCCACCGGGCGTTCCATCGGGGCTGTGGCCAGGGTCAATTCCTCCAGCACGTCGCGGGACGGGTTGCCCGCGTCGATCAGCACGAGGTCGGGGTTGCGTTCGGCGATCTTGCGGGCAAGGCCCACGTCGTCGCCAATGATGAACACGTCGAAATCGCCGGCCTCGGCCAGACCATCGACGATCAGCAGGGCGCGATCCCGGTCTTTTTCAACGACGACAATGGACAGGCGTTTGGACATGGATGCAGTCAGCCGATCAGAGGGGGCAGGGCAATGGCAACCGGGGCAGCACAGCCGGGCGGGGACAAGGTTGGGCAGCGGGTGCCCATCTTTCGGGCGGTTGGCCTAAAGCATGGGCCGATCCGACAGGTCGCGCAACTGTGCCGCCACTGACTTTGCATCGGGGGCCACGGTGAATAGCGACGGCATCGAGGCATCGGCAAAGCCTTCGGCGATGATGTGGTCCAGCAGCGCCAGCAGCGGCTGCCAGTAGCCCTGCACATCCATCAGGACAATCGGCTTGCGGTGCAGCCCGATCTGGCCCCAGGTCAGCACCTCGAAAAACTCGTCCAGTGACCCCGCCCCGCCGGGCAGCACCACGATGGCATCCGAGTTCATGAACATCACCTTCTTGCGTTCGTGCATGTCCTGGGTGATCACGACCTGGGTCAGGTCGGTTCTGCCGCGTTCGGCGCTGATCAGATGGGTCGGGATCACGCCAAGCGTCTGCGCACCCGCCGCCATGGCGGCGTTTGCCACTTGCCCCATCAGCCCCACATCGCCCGCGCCGTAGACCAGCCGCCAGCCATTGGCGGCGATTTCTGCGCCAAAGGCCTGGGCCTGGGCGGCATGGGCCGGGTTCAGACCGGGCCGCGCGCCGCAGAAAACACAGATGGACCGGACCTTTGCCATGCGCTGCCTGATACTTGTTGCTTTGCGCCGTGATATCGGGGTTCTTGTAAAAAGGAAAGCAGGGGCCGGGAACAGGCCCTGCGACAAAGGGGTTTGCAACATGACGGCTTGGGCAGCTTTGGGGGCTGGTGGACGCGCGGCTGTGGTCGTGCTGGGTGGGGCTGTGGCGGTGGGTCTGGGGTATCTGGCGCTGCGCGACGCCCCGGATGGCCCGGTTGCGGCCCCGGTTGCGGCACCTGCCGCGGCCCCGGTTGCTGCGGCGCAGCCGGAGCCTGCGGCAGGTGCAGAACCCGCCCCCGCCGTGGTGGCCGAATCCGCCGACCCGGTTTCGCCCGCCCCCGTCTTGCCCACCCCCGTCTTGCCCACCCCCGTCTTGCCCACCTTCGACAACTGGCGCGTCGCGGCAGATGGCGCTGCGGTGGTCGCCGGGCGCGCGCCTGGCGCGGCAGAGGTGGTGATACGGGTTGACGGGGCCGAGGTGGCGCGCGCCGCCGTCACCGGGTCGGGGGAATTTGCCGCCCTGTTCAGCCTGCCCCCCAAGGACACGCCCAGCCTGATGCTGCTGGACTCCGTGATGCCCGATGGCAGCACCGTCGCATCGGACCAAAGCGTGGCGATTGCGCCCATCGTGCCGCCGGTGATTGTTGCCGCCGATGAACCCTTGGGCGAACTGGCCCCCGACACGGGTGGCGAAACCGTCAGCACCACCGTCACGGCAGACACCGGCACGGCAGAACCGGTGGCCGCCGAAGCGCCACCTGCGGCTGTCATGATCACTGACGCCGGGGTCACGGTGATGCAGTCGGGGGCGGCCCCGCAGGCCGAGGCGGCGGCATCGTCCGCTGGCCCGGCGGATGTGTCGGTGACGGTGGATGCCATCACCTATACCCCGTCGGGTGCTGTGCAACTGGGCGGGCAGGGGCAGGCCGGGGCCTTCGTACGGGTCTATCTGGACGGGGTGGCGCGGATGACGGCGCTGGTGCCCGAGGGGGGCGTCTGGCTTGCCACGCTGCCCGCGACGGAACCGGGGCTGTATACGCTGCGGGTTGACCAGCTGGACGATACCGGCAAGGTGACCTCGCGGTTCGAGACACCGTTCAAGCGCGAAACGCTTGCAGCCCTTGCCGCCGTCATGGCCCCCGCCGTCCTGGCCCCCACCGTCCTGGCCCCCGAACCCGAGCCGGTGGCCGAGCCAGAAACCGCAGCGCCAGTTGCGGCAGACGCGGTGGAACAGCCCGCGACCATGGCGACCCCGACGACAGAAACCGCGACCCCCGCCGCAGACGCAACCGTGGCTGACACAGCCCCGACAGCCGTGCCCGTGGCCGCCGCTTCGGAACCTGCCATAGCTCCCGCCCCGGCGCAGGCAGTGTCGATCACGGTGCAGCCCGGTTTCACCCTCTGGGGCATTGCGCGCGAAAGCTTTGGCGACGGCGTGCTGTATGTGCAGGTGTTCGAGGCCAACAAGGACAAGATCAAGGACCCCGACCTGATCTATCCGGGGCAGGTGTTCACGATCCCTGACGCGGACTGACCGACAGGACCACGCTGTCGGCCGGTTTGCGGTCATTGCAGCAGGCCAGCACCTCGGGGTGGTCGCCGCAGCAATCGTTCAGCAGGTAGGAAATCGTGCGCCCCATGCCGGTGGCATCGACCGAATAGATCACGTTGCGCGCCACCCGGCGCGACCGGATCAGCCCGGCACTTTCCAGCGCCGCCAGATGAAACGACAGCCGCGAGGCCGCAAGCCCCAAAGCCCGGCCAATGTCACCCGCAGGCAGACCCGCATCGCCATGCGGCATCAGCAGGCGTACCAGATCAAGCCGGGCTTCATGCGACAGGGCCGACAGGCTTTCGAGGACTTTACTTCGATCCATCCTTCAACTACTCATGTACGGTTGAAATGACAGTGCCACAGTTCGCAGCCCCTATCAATCGCGGATATGCAACCGCAGGTCCGGGCCGCACCAAAGGAAGCCCGCATGCGCCGCGCCACATCGACCGCCACTTCTGCCGATCAGCCTGACCGCCCGTCCAGCGGCTGGCAAACCATCCTGCGGGTGCTGCCGTATCTGTGGCCGGACGGGCAGGCCTGGGTCAAGCGCCGGGTCGTGATCGCGATGCTGATGCTGCTGGCGACCAAGCTGGTGTCGATCACCACGCCCTGGATCTACAAGCAGGCGGTGGATGCACTGGCAGGGGATACGCCGGATGCGGGCACGTTGCTGGGGCTGACGGCGGTCGGGCTGACGGTGGCCTATGGCATGGCGCGGCTTGGGTCGGTGGTGTTTGCCGAATTGCGCGACGCGGTGTTCGTGCGGGTCGGTCAGCGGGCGCTGCGCCAACTGGCGCTGGAGACGTTCACCCATATTCACCGCCTGTCCCTGCGCTATCACATCACCCGCAAGACCGGGGGCCTCAGCCGCATCATCGAACGCGGGGTCAAGGGCGTGGATTTCCTGCTGCGCTTCATGCTGCTGTCGATCGGGCCGCTGATCCTGGAGCTGACCATGGTGGCGATCATCTTTGCCGTCGCCTTTGGCTGGCAGTACATGGTTGTCGTGGTGGTCACCATTGCGCTTTACGTGACCTTCACGCTGAAGGTCACCGAATGGCGGGTGAAGCTGCGGCAGGAAATGAACGATCAGGACACCGATGCCAACCAGAAGGCCATCGACAGCCTGCTGAACTTCGAGACGGTGAAATACTTCAACGCCGAACTGCGCGAGGCAGGCCGCTATGACAGCGCCATGCGCCGCTATGAAACGGCAGCGGTGAAAACCGGGCTGTCATTGTCATTTCTGAACATGGGGCAGGCGGCGCTGATCACCACGGGGCTGGTGATCGTGATGGGCATGTCGGCGGTCGGCGTGCAGCGCGGCGATCTGACGGTCGGTGATTTCGTCATGGTCAACGCCTACATGATTCAGATTACCATGCCGCTGAACTTTCTGGGCACGGTCTACCGCGAAATCCGGCAGGCGCTGGTCGACATGGGCCAGATGTTCGGCCTGCTGAACCAGCCCGCCGAAGTGACCGACCGCCCGGATGCCAAGGCCTTGACCGTGACCGGGGCCGAGGTGGTGCTGGACAATGTGCAATTCGCCTATGAACCCAGCCGGGAGATTCTGAAAGGCATCTCGCTGCGGGTGGGACCGGGCGAAAAGGTGGCGCTGGTCGGCGCGTCGGGGTCGGGCAAATCGACCATCGGGCGGCTGTTGTTCCGGTTCTACGATGTGACGGGGGGGGCTATCCGCATTGACGGGCAGGATCTGCGCGAGGTGACGCAATCCTCGTTGCACGCGGCCATCGGGGTGGTGCCGCAAGATACCGTGCTGTTCAACGACACGGTCTATTACAACATCGCCTACGGTCGCGACGGGGCGACGCAGGCCGAGGTGGAGGCTGCGGCAAAGGCCGCCCGCATCCATGATTTCATCGTGTCGCTGCCCGACGGGTACAAGACCACGGTGGGCGAGCGTGGCCTGAAACTGTCGGGCGGCGAAAAGCAGCGCGTGGGCATCGCCCGCACCCTGTTGAAGAACCCGCCGATTCTGGTGCTGGACGAGGCCACATCGGCGCTGGACACCCAGACCGAACGCAGCATTCAGGACAGTTTGCGCGACATGGGCCGGGGCCGCACGGTGATCACCATTGCGCACCGCCTGTCGACCATCGCTGACAGCGACCTGATCGTGGTGATGGAAGATGGCCTGATCCTCGAACAGGGCCGGCATGAGGTGCTGCTGGCCAGCGGCGGGCGCTATGCCGCGATGTGGGCGCGCCAGTCGGCCGATGACGAGGACGTGGGCGAGGCCGCGTGATCCCCTTGTCCTGACCGCCCCATCTGTTCTGCCCAAGGCGCATCCTGTTCTGCCCAAAGCCCGTCGGCGCGGCTTGACCGCATCGGCCGCGCCTTGGCCTTGCAGGGCTTGGCAAGCCCCCGGCATCCCGATAAGACGGGGGAAAGCAGCGGAGATCGGTCCTTGAGCAACCCCGAAAACTTTATCGACGAGGTGACCGAGGAGGTCCGCCGGGACCGCCTGTTTGCGGCGTTTCGCAAATATGGCTGGATCGGTCTGGTTGCGGTTGTGGCCATGGTGGGCGGGTCTGCCTACAACGAATGGTCGAAATCCCGCGTCAGTCAGCGTGCGCAGCAGTTTGGCGATGGCGTGCTGACCGCGCTCGACTCTGCCAGTGCGGCAGAGCGCAGGGCCGGGGTATCGGCGGTTGCGGCCAGCGGCGGGCAGCTTGCCTTGCAGCAGTTGATCCTTGCCTCGGACCCGGTAGAGGACAAGCCCGGCACGCTGGCGGCGCTGGAGGCGGTGGCCGCCGATGCCACGCTGCCTGCCAGCTACCGCGATCTGGCCACCCTTCGCGGGGTGATCGTGGCGGGGGGGGATCTGCCGCTGGACGACCGCCGCACCCGGCTGGAGGGTATCGCCGCCGCCGGGCGGCCCTACCGGGCGCTGGCACTGGAACAACTGGCCTATCTGCTGGTCGAGGACGGCAAACCCGCCGATGCCATCGCGGCGCTGACCAGCCTTGTGCAGGACCAGACCGCCACGCCATCGCTGCGGGGGCGGGTGTCACAGATGATCACGGCACTTGGCGGAACACCGCCGGAACCGGTCGTGCAGGCCCAGCCCGACCTGCCCGCGGGCGGTTGACAACAGTGCGCCAGACGCCTGACGCTACAGACATGAGACGCGCATGATACGGGGGAGCCTTGTGGTGACGGTCGAACGGAATGGACAGCGGATGCGGACCGATCTGACCAGGGCCTTGCTGGTGCCCATGGCGCTGGTGCTGGCCTTGGCGGGTTGCGAAAAGGAACTGGTGCTGGAAGGCGAGCGCTTTCCGGTGCGCACCGACCTGTCTGCCAGCCTGCCCGAGGAAGGCGAACCCGATCCCGTCTCTCCGCCGTTGCGGGTGGCAAACCAGAGCGTGCCGATCAGCCTGCCGGGCCAGGTCTCGAACGCGGACTGGACGCACCGGGCCGGCAATGCCCGCCATCTGGTGCCGCATGCCGCCCTGTCCGCTGCGCCGCAAAGGGTGTGGAGTGCGCCCATCGGCACCGGCAACAGCCGCCGCAACCGCATTGCCGCAGCCCCGGTGGTCGAGGGCGGGCGGGTGTTCACCATCGACGCCCGCACCGTGTTGACCGCGACGACGACAGGCGGCGGCACGCTGTGGTCGGTGGACTTGACGGCAGGCTATGACCGCGACGGCCAGGTGTCGGGCGGCGGGCTGGCAGCATCGGCGGGGCGGATCTATGCGACCACGCCGTATGGCGAGCTGGTCGCGCTGGACGGCGCAAGCGGTGCTGTGGTCTGGCGGCAGCGGGTGGAGTCTGTGCTGGTGGGCGCGCCTGCGGTGGCGGATGGCGTGGTCTATGTCGGCGCGCGCGACGGGTCGGCCTGGGCGATTTCTGCCGCCGATGGCAAGGTTGTCTGGCAAGTGTCGGGAACGCCGGGCTTTTCCGGCATGCTGGGCAGCGCCTCGCCTGCGGTCGGGGACCGGGCGGTGGTGTTTCCGTCCAGCTCGGGCGATCTGAAGGCTGTGGTCAAGACAGGCGCGGGCAATCAGGCCTGGCAGGTGTCGCTGGCGGGCAAACGGCCGGGCCGGGCCTTTGCCAGCAGCCCCGATGTGACCGGCGATCCGGTGATTTCCAACGGCACCGTCTATGCAGGCACGGCGGCGGGCCGCACGGCGGCAGTCTCGCTCAGTTCCGGCGAACGGCTGTGGTCGGCGGGCGAAGGGGCCATGGGGCCGATGGTCGTGGCCGGAGGGTCGCTGTTCCTGATCAATGACGAAGCCCGTCTGGTGCGGCTGGATGCGGCGACCGGCGATGTGATCTGGTCGGTCGAGATGCCCTATTACGTCAACGAAAAACCCACCAAACGCGAAGGCATCACCGCGCATTACGGCCCGCTGCTGGCGGGGGGGCGGATCGTGGTTGCGTCCAGCGACGGGGTGTTGCGGATGTTCAACCCTGCCGATGGCAGCCTGACCGCCACGGCGGACATTCCGGGCGGGGCGGCGGCGCAACCCGCCGTTGCGGGGGGGACGCTCTATGTCGTGGGCGGGGGCGGGCAACTTCACGCTTTCCGTTAGAGGCGTTCCGCTGTATGCGGGGCGCTTGTTTATTCCCGGACGCATGACATGAGCTTTACCCTTGCCATCGTGGGCCGCCCCAATGTGGGCAAGTCCACCCTGTTCAACCGCCTTGTCGGGCGCAAGCTGGCGCTGGTCGATGACCAGCCCGGCGTGACCCGCGACCTGCGCGAAGGGGACGCCAAACTGTTCGACCTGCGCTTTACCGTGATCGACACGGCGGGGCTGGAGGATGTGACGGATGACAGCCTGCAGGGCCGGATGCGCCGCCTGACCGAACGCGCGGTCGATATGGCCGACGTGTGCCTGTTCCTGCTGGACGGTCGCGCCGGGGTGACGGCGACGGACGAGGTGTTCGCCGACATTCTGCGCAAGAAGGGCGCGCGGGTGATCCTCGGCGTCAACAAGGCCGAGGGCAAGGCAGGCGATGCCGGCGCGATCGAGGCCTGGTCGCTTGGCTTGGGCGAACCTGTGCGCCTGTCTGCCGAACATGGCGAAGGGATGGACGATCTTTACCACATCCTGCGCCCGCTGGAGGGCGAGTTCGCCGAGCGCGAGGCCGAGAACGCGCCCGAGGTGGATGTCGACCTGTCCGAGGAAGACGCGGAACTTGAAGCCGATGAAACCTTCCACCGCCCGACCGACAAGAAACCGCTGCAGATTGCCGTGATCGGCCGCCCCAATGCGGGCAAATCGACGCTTATCAATAAAATTCTGGGCTATGACCGCCTGCTGACCGGACCCGAGGCCGGCATCACCCGCGATGCGATTTCGGTGCGCGCCGAATGGCAGGGCACCCCGATCCGCATTTTCGACACGGCGGGGATGCGCAAGAAGGCGCGGATCACCGAAAAGCTGGAAAAGCTGAGTGTCTCGGACGGTATCCGCGCGGTGCGCTTTGCCGAGGTGGTGGTGGTGCTGCTGGACGTGGACATCCCGTTTGAAACCCAGGATCTGCGCATCGCCGATTTCGCCGAAACCGAAGGCCGCGCGGTGGTGGTGGCGGTGAACAAATGGGATCTGGAAGGCGAAAAGCAGGAAAAGCTGGCCGAGTTGAAAGAGATGTTCGACCGCCTGCTGCCGCAGTTGCGCGGCGCGCCGCTGGTGACGGTTTCCGCCAAGACGGGCCGGGGGCTGGACCGTCTGCATGACGCCATCCGCAAGGCGCATGACATCTGGAACAAGCGCATCGCCACGGCCCGGCTGAACACCTGGCTGGGCGCCATGGTCGAGGCCCACCCGCCACCCGCCCCCGGCGGTCACCGCATCAAGCTGCGCTACATGACGCAGGCCAAGACCCGCCCGCCGGGGTTTGTGGTGATGTGTTCGAGGCCAGACGAGTTGCCCGAAAGCTATAAACGCTATCTGGTCAACGGGTTGCGCGAACATTTCGACATGCCGGGCACGCCGATCCGGCTGTTTTTCCGCAGCCAGAGCGCCAAGAACCCGTTCAAGGACCAGAAGTTCCACACGCCAAGCCGGTTGCGCAAGCACACCGAAGGCAAGCAGCGCGAAAGCTACAAGCGGTAGGGAAGAAAGAGGGGGGTTTCACACCCCCCGCCCCGGCCTTCGCCGGGGCGCCCCCCGTGGGATATTTATGAATAGATGATGCAAATTTTAGACAAGTTTTAGGGGCTTACCACGCCTCGGTCAGTGCCCAGGTGCGGCGTTCCACAAACACCGGGTCTTGCAGCAGTTCGGCGATGCGGGCGGCATGGGCGGCGCAGCAGGCCGCGTGCAGCGCCATCAGGGCCTTGTCCTTTTCCAGATGTTTCCTGGCCCAGGCCTTGGCCTTTTTCAGCATCGGCGCAAAGTCCGAGGTGGATTCGTCCATATGGTTGCGGGTGCGCCAATAGGTGCGCGACACCTGTTTGCCGGTCACCACCACGTCGCCGCGGTACATCTTGGCCAGATAGCTGTCGAGCGAGCGCAGCGGGAAATGTTCCAGCCGGACCAGATCGAAGGTGCCCCGGCTGTCCAGCCCGTTTTCGCTGCGGTCGGCATGCAGGGTGGTCTGCATCCGGCCCGACCCGTCCAGCCAGAGGATCGGCCCCACATCATTGCGCATGTCGGGGCGGTGGTTGCGCAGCTTTTCCACCCGGTCGGACAGGCGGACCAGGCTTTTGACGCCCCGGCGGCTTTTCTTCCAGCCGGGGGTGGTGGACTGGTGGCCGGGGAATTGTTCGGTCAGCCAGCCGGGGGCGAAGCTTTCATGCCGATTGGCCCCGTGGTTGACTTCCGACATCGAGATCACATCGAAAGGGCCGGTCGCCTTGAACAAGGCGGCCAGAGTGCCGTCGCCCACCCGGATGTTCAGGAATTCGTCGACATCCATCGACAGGAACACATCCGCCTCGCGCATCGGGCGCAGGTGATGGGCATAGGCCAGAGCCACGGGTTGAAAGGCGGTCAGGCCGGTGGCGAGCGCCGGGTTGGGCAGGTGGGTCAGGTGGCCCAGATCGGCCAGCCGGTCCAGCAGGGCATCGGTGCCATCGGTGCAGTCATTGGTGAACACCACCAGATCGGTGACGCCGACAGCCTTGTGCCAGGCCAGCCATTCCAGGATGAACGGGCCTTCGTCCTTCATGCAGGTGGCGACATAGACGCGCGGGTCGGTCAGCGGCCAGTCGCGGTAGGGGCGCAGCGGCAGCGCATTGGGGCTGCGCGCCGGGGCGGTGCGTTCCAGCACCTGCACGGATGAGCCGTCCTTGTTGGTGGGCGACAGATGGATGCCCTTGGTCGCCAGCATCGCCATGATGCGGGCCACCCCGTCGTCGCCATAGACCTTGGGGTGAAATTCCACCACCATGGCGCGGACCGAACTGAGGTCGGCGCCGTCGAACAGCCCCATCTCGCCGCCTTCGATATCGCAGACGATCACGGTGGGGCGCAGGTCCAGCATCAGTTGTTTCAGGCCGAACCGGGGCAGTTTGACCGCGCGGGTGAAGGCGCGCGAGGCCGGTTCCATGCTGGAGGCCCAGAAATCGGCGCGCAGGTAAAAGTCGATCTCGGGGCCGTCCTCGGGGGCGATGACGCCATTGCGCAGATCCACCTTTGTCACGCCGTTCAGCCGGTGGGTTTCGCGGATGATCGGGATAAGGTCGGGGTTGGCCTCGATCGCCGTCACACTTTCCACCCCCGCCACACCGCCCGACACCGCCGACAGCAGCCCGACGCCGGCGCCCAGTTCCAGCACCCGGTCACCGGGGCGCAGGATGCGGCGCAGGGCGGCACATTCGCCGCCTTCATAGCGGTTGTTGCGCATCGGGCGTTCGATCTTGGGCGTGATGATGGCAGGCACGAAGGGCACCTTGATGCCCGAGGTTTCGATCACTTCGTCATAGCTTATCATCCGCACATCCTGGACTTGACCGGTAAATAAACGGTTTCGGGCAGCGGGCGCGTTGCACAGAATGGGAAAAAAGCCTGCCGTCTGCCCCGATGACCGTTCGCAGGCCTTCTGGCCCGTTCTTGCTGCGGATTATGCAGGGGTTTGCGACCCGTGGTCAAGAATGGCGCAGGCGCCACATTGTTGCGGCCATGATCAGCCCGCCGATTGTTGCCAAAACAGCAACGGTCAGGTTCGCAGTCCCGTTGGCCACCACCACGCCGATCAGGGCCCAGATCACTGTCAGGCCGTAAACCGGCATCCTGGGGCGCAGGGTCTGTACGCGGAGCGCGATGCACAGCACCACCGCCAGCATCAGCGCGGCAGATGCCGTGTCGGACAGCCAGCCGTACCCCGCCAGCACCACGCCCAGAGACACCGCCGCCGCCGCCGACAGCCAGCCCGCGAAAATGGCGGTCGGCGCGGACAACAGCCAGCGGTCCTGCACCGGGTCTGCCCGCAAAAACGCCAGCAGCGCGGCACCCAGCATGACCCAGATCGTCACCGTGGCCGTCACCGGCAAGCTGCCCGCAATCGCGAGCCATGCCGCCCCGATGATCACGGCCAGCATCAGCGGCCAGCGCACGGCATCCCAAGCGGTGTCATGCGCGCGTTTCCACAGACCGAACCCGGCGTGGACGAACAGCCACAGGTAGATCACGCTCCAGATCGAGAACGCATAGCCTGCGGGCTGGATCGAGGGGCGGGCGATCTGCACCGGGAACATCGCCGGGTCATAGCCGGTGAAGGGCGGGGTGATGAAGGGGGCCACCCCGAAGGCAAGGGTGGCCGCGACAAGGAGGAGGGGTTTTGTGTATGTCATGCGATGTATACGCTTCCCGCCTCGGTTCGGATCCGTCAGACCAGCGCACCATCCGCAGAAATCCGGGTCTTGCCGCCAAGGTAGGGGTGCAGCACGGCAGGCAGATCGACCGAGCCGTCGGCCTGCTGGCCGTTTTCCAGCACGGCAATCAGGCAGCGGCCCACGGCAAGGCCCGACCCGTTCAGGGTGGCCACAAACTCCGGCTTGCCACCCGGCGCCTTGACCCGCGCGTTCATCCGGCGGGCCTGAAAGGTGCCGCAGGTGGAGACGGAACTGATCTCGCGGTAGCGGTTCTGCCCCGGCAACCAGGCCTCCAGGTCATGGGTCTTCTGCGCGCCAAAGCCCATGTCGCCGGTGCACAGCACGATGGTCCGGTAGGGGATGCCAAGCCGTTCCAGCACGGTCTGCGCGCAATTGGTCATGCGGTCATGCTCGGCCAGCGCCTGATCTGCGGTGCAGATCGTCACCATCTCGACCTTCTCGAACTGGTGCTGGCGCAGCATGCCCGAGGTGTCCTTGCCCGCCGAGCCTGCCTCGGACCGGAAGCATTGGGTATGAGCCGTCATGCGGATCGGCAGGGTGGCCTCGTCCAGCACATCGCCTGCGACCGAGTTGGTCAGGGTCACTTCGGCGGTCGGGATCAGCCACCAGCCATTGGTGGTCTGATAGCTGTCTTCGGCAAATTTCGGCAGTTGGTTGGTGCCATACATCGCCTCGTCCTTGACCAGAACCGGGGTCCAGGTTTCGGTCAGCCCGTGTTCGTCGATGTGCAGGTCCAACATGAACTGGGCCAGCGCGCGGTGCACGCGGATCACCGCCCCCTTCAGCACCACAAACCGCGCGCCCGACAGTTTGGCGGCGGTTTCAAAATCCATGCCGGGTTTCACGCCCGCGATGTCGAAATGTTCTTTCGGCGTGAAGTCGAAGCTGCGCGGGCTGCCCCAACGGTGAATCTCGACGTTGTCATCTTCATCCGTGCCATCGGGAATGGTGTCGAGCGGCAGGTTGGGCAGGCCCATCAGCACATCGCGCAAGGCGGCATCCTCGGCTGCCGCCTGTTCGGTCAGGGTGGCAATCTCGGCCTTCTTTTCGCCGACCAGGGCGCGCAGGCGTTCAAATTCAGCCTCGTCGCCCTTGCCCTTGGCGGCGCCGGCCTGTTTCGATGCGGCGTTCTGGGCGGCCTGCGCTGTTTCAGAGGCCAGAATTTTCGCCCGGCGGGATTCGTCCAGCGCAAGAATATCGCCCGCAGCGGCAGGCAGACCACGGCGCGCAAGGGCGGCGTCAAAGGCGGCGGGGTTTTCGCGGATGGCGCGGATATCGTGCATTTTGGCCTCGGCTGGTGGATTGCGCGCAGGTATGCCCGATTTGTCGCAAAGGGGGAAGGGCTTGCCATTTTGCAGTCATTTTCGTTGGATAGGGCGGTCACAGGGTTTGGGGACGGATTTTTCGGGGGCGGGCATGGGGTCGGGGACAGCAACGGGGACGCAGGGCAAAGAGTATCGGCGCGGGGTGGATCTGCTGCGCTTCGTGGCCTGTTTCGGCATCGTCTGGGATCACGCGCGGGCCTACGGGGCCGACATCGGCTATCTGGCGCTGGCGGTGTTTCTGCTGCTGACCTCGTTCTTTGCGGTGCAGTCGTTCGACCGGGCCAATGCGCGCGGCGAAGGGGCGGGGTTCTGGTTGCCGCGCGCGCAGCGCATCCTGATGCCCTGGCTGGCGTGGAGCGCAATCTACAAGGTGGTGCAATATCTTGTGGCCGATGATCCGGCCTCGGTGCCGCTGCTGTCGGACCCGTGGAGCCTGGCTGTGGGCAGCTGGATTCACCTGTGGTTCCTGCCCTTTGCGATGATCTTTCTGGTGCTGATCCCGCCGATCGCGCGCAGCCTGACCGACAGGCGGGGACTGATTCTGGCGGGCATCGGGCTGGTGGTCGTCTCGCTGCCTCTGGGGCTGCTGCACGGGTCTGTCACCGGGGCCTGGACGGGCGGGCCGTCGGCGTTTCCGCAGCCGCTTCCGCAATGGTTCTTTTCGCTGCCGCTGTTCCTCTACGGGGCGCTGGCGGCGGTGGCGCACCGGATCGGCGCGGTGGATGTGGCGCTGGTGACGGCGGCGGTGTCCTCGGCGCTGCTGTTTGCCGTGCTGCCGGAATTTGCCAGCCTGCAGATGATCCTGGCCGCCTTGGTGCTGGAGGCCGTCTGGCGCAGCCCGATCAGCGGGGCCTGGGCCACGCGGCTGGCGGCGTCGGCCTTCGGGATCTACTTGATGCATCCGTTCTTCATGCTGGTGGCGTTCAAGCTGTTCGGACCAGAGGTGAACCGCGAATTCGGCGCAGTCTTTGCCTTCTGCGCCTCCTGGGCCGCCGCCGAGGTGATGATGCGACTGCCCGGATTGCGCAAGATCGTGTGACGGGCTTCCTTGCGGCTGCCGCCCCGCGCGCCTACATCGCAAGGAACCCTGCTTTGGGGGGCCTGCGCTTGCGCATCCCCGGCCCCGCAGATAGGGTGCGCGCCAATCCAGGGCGGGGTCAGCCCGCCGTTCTGACAAAAAAGGGATATACGATGTTTGCCACCCCCGCCTTCGCCCAGTCCGCCGCTTCGGGTGCCGCAGGCGCCTTTTCGTCCTTCGTGCCGCTGATCCTGATTTTCGCGATCATGTATTTCCTGCTGATCCGCCCGCAGCAAAAGAAGCTGAAGGATCACAAGGCCATGGTCGAGGCCCTGCGCCGCGGCGACGAGATCGTGACCCAAGGCGGCATCGTTGGCAAGGTAACCAAGGTGGGCGACGACGGCTATGCGATGGTCGATATCGCCACCGGCGTAAACGTCAAGATTCTGCGCTCGACCATCGTGCAGGTGCTGAACAAGACCGAACCGGCCGCGAACGCCTGAGGACTTTGACATGACGGCTACCCCGCTCTGGAAGCGCCTGCTGATCCTTGCCATTTGCCTGTGGGGGATCGCCGCGTCGGTGCCCAACCTGTTTTATGCTCGGGTTGAACGCCACAATGACGCCGAGGCCGCGATTGCGGCGGCAGACGGGGTGGCCACGCCAGACCAGACCGCCGCCAAGGCGCTGTGGCCCGACTGGGTGCCTTCGGCCCTGATGAGCCTTGGTCTGGACCTGCGGGGCGGGGCGCATCTGCTGGCGGAGGTGCAGGTCGAGGACGTGTACAAGGCGCGCATTGACGCGCTGTGGCCGGAAGTGCGCGACAAGCTGCGCGACCTGCGCGATCAGGTCGGCAACGTGCGCCGTCAGCCCTCGCCCGACGGGGTGCTGCGGGTGTCGGTGTCGGAACCGGCGGGGCTGCCTGCGGCCCTGGCGGCGGTACAGTCGCTGGCAACGCCGGTGGTCAGCCTGACGGGCGTGGGGCAGAACGACATCGACGTGGCGGTGCAGGGCGATGCCATTGTCGTGCAACTGTCCGATGCCGAAAAGACCGCGACCGACGGGCGCACCTTGCAGCAATCGCTGGAAATCATCCGCCGCCGGGTGGATGAGGTCGGCACCCGCGAACCCACCATCCAGCGTCAGGGCACCAACCGGGTGCTGATTCAGGTGCCGGGCATCGGCTCTGCCGCCGAGCTGAAGGCGCTGATCGGCACCACGGCCAAGCTGACCTTCAACGCGGTCGTCGGCCGCACCACCGATGCCGGCGCCGAGGCTGGCGCGCGCAATCTGCTGCTGCCCTCGATGGACGAGCCGGGCGTGTACTACATCGTCGAGGAAACGCCCGTCGTTTCGGGCGACGAACTGACCAACGCGCAACCCGCCTTCGACCAGAACAACCGCCCCGCGGTAGAATTCCAGTTCGACAGCGCCGGCGCGCGCAAGTTCGGCGACTATACCGCGGAAAGCATCGGCAAACCCTTTGCCATCGTGCTGGATGACGAGGTGATCTCGGCCCCCACCATCCAGAGCCATATCCCCGGCGGGCGCGGCATCATCACCGGGTCGTTCACGGTCGAGGAAAGCACCAACCTTGCCGTGCTGCTGCGCGCGGGCGCGCTGCCTGCCGAAATGACCTTTCTGGAAGAACGCACCATCGGCCCCGAACTGGGGCAGGACAGCATCGATGCCGGCAAGACGGCGGCGATCGTTGGCATGGTCGCGGTCGTGTTGTACATGATCGCCTGCTATGGCTGGTTCGGGGTGATGGCCAACATCGCGCTGACGGTGAACATCCTGATCCTGATTGCCGTGCTGTCGACCATCGGGGCCACGCTGACCCTGCCGGGCATCGCGGGCATCGTGCTGACCATGGGCATGGCGGTGGATGCCAACGTGCTGATCTATGAACGCATCCGCGAGGAATTGCGCGACGGCAGGCCCCCCGACCGCGCCATCGAGCTGGGGTTCGAGCGCGCGCTTTCGGCCATCACCGACAGCAACGTTACGGCCATTCTGACGGCGGTGATCATGTTCGCCATCGGGTCCGGCCCGGTGCGGGGCTTTGCGGTGACGCTTGGCATCGGCATTGTCACCTCGCTGTTCACCGCCGTCTATGTGACACGGTTCATCATCGAGACATGGATGGCATGGCGTCGTCCGAAATCGATTCAGGTATAGGGGCGCATCGCATGGCATGGCGACTTCGGCTGGTCCCGGAAAAGACCAACATCGACTTCTTCAGATTGCAGGTTGTGACCTTTGGCATCTCGGTGCTGGCGGTGGTGCTGTCGCTGCTGTCGGTGGCGGTGCTGGGGCTGAACTTCGGGGTGGATTTTCAGGGCGGCACCACGATCCGCACCGAAAGCACGCAAAGCGTGGATGTGGGCGTCTACCGCGAGGCCATGGGCACGCTGGATCTGGGCGATGTGTCGATCACTCAGGTCTTCGACCCGGCGTTCCGCGACGATCAGCATGTGGCGATGATCCGCATTGAAGCCCAGGAAGGCGCCGAGGCCGCAACGCCCGAGGTCATCGCCCGTGTCGAGGCCGCGCTGAAGGCGGTTGATCCGGCCATCACCTTTCCGTCGGTGGAATCGGTGGGACCAAAGGTGTCGTCCGAGCTGATCTGGTCGGCCTTGCTGGCGATCGTGGCCGGGTCGGCGGGCATCTGGATCTATGTCTGGGCGCGGTTTGAATGGCAGTTCGCCGTCGGCACCGTGGCCGCGCTGATCCATGACGTGGTGGTGACGGTCGGGGTGTTCTCGCTGTTCCAGTTGAAGTTCGACCTGACCATCGTGGCGGCGCTGCTGACCATTCTGGGCTATTCGGTGAACGATACGGTGGTGATCTTTGACCGGCTGCGCGAGAATCTGGCCAAGTACAAGACCATGCCCCTGCGCGAGATGATGAACCTGACCGCGAATGAAACCCTGTCGCGCACCATCATGACCGCATCCACCACGCTGATTTCGCTGACAGCCCTGCTGATCTTTGGCGGCGACGTGATCCGGGGTTTTGTGTTTGCCATGCTGTTCGGCGTGGTGATCGGCACCTATTCGACGCTGTACGTCGCCAAGAACATCGTGCTGTTCCTGGGGCTGGACCGCAGCGACAAGACCAAGGGCGACAAGGGGGGCACCAAATCCACCCATGAATTTGCCAACATAGACGCGTGACGCCATGCGGCTGACCGAGATATCCTATGGCAATGCCAAGCCCATCGAAAGCTATGGGCCGGGGTTCTTTCGGGTGGACGGGCATGTGCTGCGCGGGGCCTGCCTGATCACGCCCTGGAATGCGGGTCTGTGGGGCGGCTTTGACGACACCGCCGCCCCGCTGTCGCTGGTCGGGCGTATCGATGTGCTGTTCGTGGGCATGGGGGCCGATATCGCCCATGTGCCGCAGGCCTTCCGCGACGCGATGGAGGAGGCGGGCATCGGGGTCGAGGTGATGAATTCCCCTGCCGCCTGCCGCACCTACAATGTGCTGCTGTCCGAAGGCCGTCGCATTGCCGCAGCCCTGCTGCCGGTGCCGTAAACCGCTTTGCGCGGGCGGCGGCTTGGGGTAGGGCTTTGGCCATGATGCTGACTGTCACCGATCTGGCGATTGCACGCGGCGGGCTTTGTCTGGCCGAGGGGGTGGGGTTTGCCGTGCCCCCCGGTCAGGCGCTGATCCTGCGCGGGCCGAACGGGTCGGGCAAGACCACGCTGCTGCGCTGCCTTGCCGGGTTGCAGCCCGCTTTATTGGGCCAGATTGTCGCCCCCGAAGACAGCATCGCCTATGCCGCCCACGCCGATGGCATAAAGGCGGTGCTGAGCGTGGCCGAGAATTTGCAATTCTGGGCCTCGGTCCACGGGCAGCGCGAGATTGCCCCGGCGTTGCGCGCGATGAACCTGGCGCATCTGGCGGACCGGCGGGCGGCGCATCTGTCGGCGGGGCAAAAGCGGCGCCTGGGTCTGGCGCGGTTGTTGGTGACGGGGCGGGCGATCTGGCTGCTGGATGAACCCACGGTGTCGCTGGATGCGGCCTCGGTTCTGCTGTTTGCCGATGTGGTGCGCGCCCATCTGGCGGCGGGCGGGGTGGCGGTGATTGCCACCCATATCGATCTGGGACTGGAGGCCGCTGTGCTGGACATGACAGCCTTCGCCCCGACCGGACCCGCCGCCGCTTCGGCCTTTGACGAGGCTTTCGGATGATCGCGCTGCTGATCCGGGATCTGCGGCTGGCGGTGCGGGCGGGAGGCGGGTTCGGCCTTGGCCTTGCGTTCTTTCTGCTGGTCGCGGTGCTGGTGCCTCTGGGCGTCGGACCGGACCCCGCGGTGCTGGCCCGGATCGCGCCCGGAATTCTGTGGGTCGGGGCCTTGCTGGCTTGTCTCTTGTCGCTGGAACGGCTGTTTGCGCTGGATTTTGAGGATGGCAGTCTGGACCTGCTGGCCTGCGCGCCGATCCCGCTGGAGGGCGTGGTGGCGGTCAAGGCACTGGCGCATTGGCTGGTGAGCGGCCTGCCGCTGACCCTATGCGCGCCGGTGCTTGCGGTGCTGCTGAACCTGCCGCTGCCGGGCTATCCGTGGCTGGTGGGGTCACTGGTGCTTGGCACTCCGGCGTTAAGCCTGATCGGCGCCTTCGGGGCGGCGCTGACGGTGGGGGTGAAACGGGGGGGGTTGCTGGTGTCGCTGCTGGTGCTGCCGATGTATGTGCCCACGCTGATCTTCGGGGCCGAGGTGGTGACGCGCGGGGCGGCGGGCCTGCCCGTGGCCACGCCGCTGGCGCTGCTGGCAGGGATCACCGCCGGGGCGCTGGCCCTGCTGCCGTTTGCCGCGGCACAGGCGCTGCGGATTACGCTGCGTTAGGGTAGGATGACCCTTAATGGAACCGGGCCTGTTGACACTCGCGACGAAAGGGCAAGGCCCGACCGCCGGGTGGGCAAGCAACGCCAGTTCTACGCGCTTTATGGTTCAGCCCACCCAACGGGATTTCTTCTGGTGACGTTGCCGAATGCCCGCCCGAGTGTTGTGTTGGGTCAGATTGGCGAGGACCTCGAG
>JAZKGQ010000004.1:0-16630 GCA_040385825.1 Pseudomonadota bacterium
CTCGGCCTGCGCCCTCGCCGCGACTGTCATCTATTGGTTGTGAGTCCTGACTCTAAGTATATGTAAAAGATAAGTAAAGTGGACTGCCAGGCAGAAATAAATCAGGTCTGGGCCCAGTGTTGGCAAAATGGCCCGATTGTTCAGGTCGTTCTGCCACGCTAGAAGTTGACTATGGCCGCTTGCCGAAACTGGTAGACGGAAGGCACTTAAAATGCCTCGGGCTTCGCCCGTGTGGGTTCGATTCCCACAGCGGCCACCAACCTCACAGCACATGCAGTGCAGCCACCATTCTCCTGTTCGCAAAGCTGTTCAGGTGCGCTATTCGTAGGGTATCTATGAAGAGGGGCCACCAGATATGGAAATGAATTTTGTTGACCTGTTCTCCTGTGGAGGTGGCATGTCCACCGGCTTCACGAGGCAGGGCAGCTACAGGACCATCGGTGCGGTTGACCTAGAAGTGGCAAAGCCCAGCTACGGCGTGGGTGCGACCAACTGCAACGACACCTATGAGGCCAACCTTGGCCTGCGCCCCTTGTCTGCCAACCTAGCCCACACCCCGCCCGAAGACATTTCAAGCCATTTCGGTTTCTCGGCGTCAGATGTGGACGTCCTGATTTCCTGCGCGCCCTGCACCGGGTTCAGCCAGAAGAAGGCAAACAACCACATAGAGGACGACGTACGCAACCAGCTTGTGGAACGGACTGCCCTGTATGCCAAAGCCTGGCGGCCCCGCTATGTGGTCATTGAGAACGTCAAGGAGCTACTGAACGGCAGGCACAAGCACCACTTTCAGGGGCTGCACCGAAACCTGACCCGCCTAGGTTACGAGGTCTTTGCCGAGATTCATAACCTGCGGGACTTCGGGCTTCCACAATCCCGGATCAGGTCGCTGATCGTGGCAAAGCTCGGCGGGGCGTTTCATATGGAGCTTGCCCCGGTAAACCGGCCTCGCACTGTCCGGGACACCATCAGCCACCTGCCGCACCTTGAGGCCGGGGCGGTTGATCCGCTTGACCCCATGCACACTTGCCCAAGGATCGCGGGCCGATCCTTGGAGCGGATGCAGGCAATTCCGAAAGATGGCGGAAGCTGGATCGACCTCACCGACGAAAACGCACACCTTCGCATTCCGAGCATGAACCCCGATAAACCCGGGTCATTCCCCGACGTTTACGGGCGACTTGCATGGGACAAGCCCGCGCCGACCATCACCAGAGAGTGCAGCCACCCCGGCAATGGGCGCTACAGTCACCCTGAGCAGGACCGCCTGTTAAGCGTGCGGGAAATGGCCCTGCTGCAAGGCTTCCCCGCCGACTACCAGTTTCTCGGCCCCATCTCTTCCAAGTATCGGCAGATTGGTGACGCCGTGCCCCCGATGATTGCCACCATGATCGCACAGGCCGTCGCTGATGATGTGGCGGGGCTGAGCGCCCCGAGCCAGTTTCGTATGGCAGTTTAGCCCGGCGGCATCAGGCTCCACCAAGCGTGGAGCGGACATAACCGCACGTCGAGGTTGTTGATGGTCAGCTTGTCGTCGCTGCCGTCCAGCCTGAATTTGAACGCCACACGGCCGTTCATGACAACATCGGCGCTCGTGGTCCTTGTGCGTGTCAGGGCCGAATAGTCCGAAGCGTCCAAGAGGCCGATCATATCCAGCAGGTCGCGGGGTATCTCGTTCAAGTCGTAGCGAATGGCCCCCCTTCGCTGGGGGTTCGGATAGGTGCGCAGGATGAAGATGCGGTCATAATTCTGGAAGTGTGGCAGCACCATCGATTGCACCAAGCGCGGAATGTCCTCGGTTGAAGTGATCGTCTTGATCCAGGCAGCTTCCATCAGTTTGGAAATGGTAATCGTCGCGGGTCTTAACCCCTTGGCCGCCTCGGTCTTGAGGGACAGCTTGACGTCGCCCACCTTTAGATCAGCGCCCCGTTCGGTCATGCTGTTGGAGCGCTGGGCAGGGATGCCCGCCCGCTTGAACGCCATTTCCAGAATGTGCTCGAAGTTCTCCTTTTTCAGCGGCACACCACTGGAAGCATGATGCATCGCCAGCCGCACAGAAAAGAACTCGAAGGCGTCAGGCGTGAGGAAGTCCGTCCTGACTAGCTCGCTGTCCTGTTCATCGGCAAAGCGCTTGATGATGGTGGACAGGATTTCCACCTGGATCGGGCTGAGGCCGCGCAACGCCTCCACCACTTCGGCAATGTCTTCCCGCTTGTCGGCTTGGTCTGGCACCGTTGATCCCCACAACTATGTGGGGTGGATCATAGGGGCCGAAGGACAGACAGTCACGCGCTTTCAAATCGAAATGGTAATCTTAACAGACGCTTGTGTGCGCACGGAAGAACGCGAGGAGGGCGGCAACCGGGTGACGCGGGTGCTGATCGAGCAGATCGACGCGGCCCTGGCCGAGAAACATGCCAAGGGCGATTCTGCCTTTGGCGGGGTGATGGGCCGCAGCTACGGCATGAACCGGACGGGGAGGTAGACATGCGCCGCTGGCCCTATACGCTGCCCGGGCACATGGCGCCGGGATTTGTGCCCAAGCCCTTCGGGCAATCGGACCGCACCGATATGGAGAAGGGCGCACCGCGTGTGCGCAGGCGGACCTTTGCGCGCCGCTATGAGACGGCGCTGACCTGGGTGATGACGGACGCCGAGTTCGCCGCCTTCAGTGCCTGGTATGAGGGCCGGGCGGTCAGCCTGGCCGGGGCGAGCGACGATATCGCCAACTGGTCGCTGAACGAGACCAGCCGCAGCACCGGCGCGGTGGTGGGGCCGGACCTGATCCTGGTGGATGTGCTGCGCGAGTCGACCTCGACCTCGGGGCATTCCGCACAGCTGCCGCTGCCGGGCGCTGCCTTCGACAATATCGCCATCGCCGCCCATGCCAGCCTTGCCCCGGCAGGACGGGACCGCGCGCGGGTCAGCATTGTCAGCCGCGCGTCTGTGTCGAGCTTTGCCGACATTGACCTTTTGACCGGCGCTGTGCTCAACCAGTCGGGCCTGTCGTCGCTGACCGTCACCCCGCGCCCCTTCGGGTTCTGGGCTGTGGCGCTGGTCGCGGGCAGCGGCGTGGGCGTCGCAAACCCGGTGATGCGGGTACAGCCCATGGCTCCGGGGGCAAGCTACACCGGCGACGGGCTGTCGGGCATTGCCGTGGCCGAGCTTTCGGCGCGCATCAGCACCGGGTTTGATCTCTTCGTGCCTTGCGATGTGTCCGGCAAGGCCCTGGGCGGCGAGGGCGAGTCCGCGTGGTTTCTCTATGACATGCCGCTTGGCGGCGGGCTGACCCGCTGCGAATGCCGGTTCATCGGTCCCTATGCGCCGGAAGGCAAACCGGGCTTCAAATGGTACGTCGGTGCCAATCTGGAGGCCCGCCGTGCCTGATGCGACCTTGGACGAGGCGATCCGCGAAGCCATGGCGACAGCGCCGGTCGGCATCGTGATCTATGACACGCTGGAACTGCACCACCCGGCCTTCACCGCCCCGATCCGGGTGGTGCAGGACGAGGCCGATCTTGATGCGCGGCTTGAGGCGGGCGCACCCGTCGATGCGGGGCTGATCGTGACCTTCCGCCGCTATGCCTTTGACCTGGTCCCGCCCGAGGTGTTCTCCGGCGTGCCGCAGATGACGCTGGAGATCGACAACGTCGACCGTGAGATCGGCGTGCAGCTTGAGGCCGCAAACCGCGAAGGCTCTCCCATCGTGATGATCTACCGGCTCTACCGCTCGGGCCAGCTTGAGACCGGGCCGTCAAACCTGCCGCCGATGAAGATGGAGCTGAAGACCGTCACCGTCACACCGATGCGGGTGCGGGCGACGGCCGGGTTCCGGGATTTGCTGAACCGGGTGTTTCCGGCGGTGGAGTACAGCCTCGAGCGGTTTCCGGGGCTGGCGCAATGATGCACAACCCCAACCAGCACTGGGCGACACCTTATATCGGCAGGCCATAGAGCGCGGGCGATCATTGTCTTGACCTTGCACGCCGCATCTGGCGCGAGCAATGCGGCTGGGATGTGCCGGTGCTGCCCGCTGATCTTGATGATCCGCGCGGCATCCGGCGGGCGTTCAAAGGCGGTTCAAACGCCGGTTGGGCCCCGGTTCAAACCCCGGCCGAGTTTGATGCGGTGCTGATGGCCCAAGGGCTGCACCCCTGCCACATCGGGGTCTGGGCGGCTCCGGCGGGCCAGGAGGCGGGGATCGTGCATTCGGTTGAACGCATGGGGGCCCTGTTCACGCCGCCGTCGCGGCTGGCCCAGCTGGGCCTGTCGCTTACCGGCTACTGGAGGCGCGCATGAAGGCGCAGGTCGTGATCCTCCGCAACCCGCTCGATCCGGTGATGGGGCGCGAGCTGCGCCTCTTGCGCCGCCCGCAGCGCATTCGTGCCCTTGCCCCGACCGGCGCGCCTTGGGGCTATTATGCCCTGCTGAACGGCAAGCCGATCCTGCGCCGCGCCTGGCGCAGGCGGATGCGCGACGGCGAGACGCTGGTCTTCGTGCCGGTGCTGGCCAACAACGGCGGCGGCGGGTCCAACCCGCTGCGGTTGATCCTGAGCCTTGCGCTGATGGCGTTCGCGCCCTGGGCCGCAGGCCAGCTGCTCGGCAGTGCTGCGGGCAACGTGCTCTTTGGCAGTTTCACCTTGGGCCAGGCGACGGCTCTGGGCATTACGCTGGTGGGTCAGGCCCTGATCGGGGCCTTGCTGCCCATGCCTCAGCCGTTCAATGCGCCGCAAGCCAGCCCTACCTATACCCTGCAAGCCCAGGGCAACGCGGCCCGGCTGGAACAGCCGGTCCCGGTCCAGTACGGCCGGATCAAGTGCTATCCCGATTTTGCCGAGCAGCCCTACACCGAATTTGCCAGCAATGAGCAGTATCTGAACCATCTGCTCTGCCTTGGGGTGGGCGAATTCGACGTCGAGCAGATCCTGATCGAGGACACGCCGATCACCAACTTCGGCGAGGTCGAGACCGAGATCATCCCGCCGGGTGCCGCCGTCACGCTGTTCCCGACCTCAGTGGTCACAGCGCCTGAAGTCTCGGGCATCGAGCTTGTCGGCACCAGGAGCGGCACCTGGACGCGGTCTGGCAGTACGGTCACCATGACCGAAACTGCCCATGGCCGTCTGATCGGATCGGTCGTCTATGCCGAATTGCCTTGGGCTCCGCCTGCGCCGGGCAGCTACACGATTACCAATCTGGGCGGCGGAAACTACAGCGTCACCACTGTCTCTGGCGTTGGCGCAGGCACGTTCACCGGCAGCTGGCGTGATCCCAGTGAAGATCACGGCGGGCGCACCCGGAGTTTCTCGGGCACCTGGTCGCGCAGCGGCACCACGGTCAGCATGGTCGTAACGGGTGGCGACTTCGCCCCGCCGGGCAATCAGCAGGTTTCGCTGTCCTTCATCAACACGGTCGGCCCGTCGGGCGTCTATGCCATCACCGCCACACCCACGGCCGACACCTTCACCTTCACGGAATCCGCCGGGTCAGGCAGTTCCGGCACCGCCAAGATCGCGACCGTCGCGGGCGGGCTCACCGGCTATGTCGCCTCGGCCGCAGGGGCGGTGGCCACTTATCTCGCCGTGGACATCGGCCTGCCTGCGGGCCTTTTTGCCTCCAACTCGGACGGTCTGACGGATCTGACCGTCGAGGTTGCGGTGCAGGGGCGGCTGATCGATGATGTCGGCCTGCCGCTTGGCGACTGGATCAGCCTTGGCAGCCACCAGATCACCGCCCGCACGGTCGATGCCATCCGCCAGACCTACCGCTATCCCCTTGCCACGCCGGGGCGCTATCAGGTGCGGGTCTGGCGCGGCAATCCGGTCGCCGGGGGCACCTCGTCCTCGGACACGGTCTATTTTGGCGGGCTGCGGGCCTATCTGCGTCAGCCTACTGACTATGGCAATGTGACCCTGCTCGCCGTGCGGATGAAGGCCAGCAACAACCTTCAGGGTCAGGCCTCGCGCCGGGTCGCCGTGATTGCCACCCGCAAGATCCCGGTCTGGACGGGATCTGCCTGGTCGGCCCCGCAACCCAGCCAGTCCATCGCCTGGGCCATTGCCGATGCCGCCCGTGCCGCAGATTACGGCGCGGACCTCGCAGATGCCGAGATCAACCTCGCCTCGCTGCTGGCGCTGGATGCGATCTGGACCGCTCGGGGCGATACGTTCAACGCCCGCTTTGACACCTCTGCCAGCTGGTGGGATCAGGTGAGCCGCATCGCGGCGGCAGGCCGGGCCAAGACCTATCTGCAGGGTGGCATCCTGCAGATCAGCCGCGATGGCCCGGCCTCGGTCCCCGTGGCGATGTTTTCCATGCACAACATGGTGCAGGGGTCGTTCTCGATCGACATGCTGGCCGTCACGGCCGACACCGCCGATGCGGTCGAGCTTGCCTTCTGGGATGCGAGGGTCTGGGGGCCGAACCGCGTGACCGCCCGCCTGCCGGGATCGACCGCCGCGCGGCCCGTCAAATCCGAGGGCTTCGGCATCGACAATGCGGCGCAAGCCATGCGCGAGGGCATGTATCGCGCGGCCTCGAACCGGTTTCACCGCCGCATTGTGCGCTTCGAGACCGAGATGGACGGCTTCATCCCGAGCTTTGGCGAGCTGATCACCATTCAGCATGACACGGTTGGCTGGGGCCAGTCGGCCGAAGTGCTGGACTGGGATGCCGAGACCCTGACGGCATGGGTCTCCGAGCCCCTGATCTGGACCGACGGGGCCACGCATTACGCAGGCCTGCGCCGCCGCAATGGCACCCCGAGCGGGCCGTGGATCGTCACGCGCGGGGCTGGCGACGACATGCTGGTCTTCGCCACGCTGCCCGATGTGACGCCCGATACCGGCAGCGACCGCGACCGCTCGCACATCGCCTTTGGTCCGGGGCAGGCATGGTCGGCGCTGGCCAAGGTCGCCTCCCTGCGCCCGCGCACGTCGCGCCGGGTCGAGATCGAGGCGGTGATCTATGACCCGTCGGTGCATACGGCCGAGGACGGCGTGGTGGCCCCGCCGGTCAACCCGTCGAGCCTGCCGCGCCTGCCGACCCGGCCGGTGGTGGCCGATCTGCGCGCCCGCACCATGCCCGGCGACAGCACGCGGGGCGTGTTCTCCTGGCAGCCCGCACCGGGGGCCGAGATCTATCACTTCGAGATGGCGGAAGGGGCCGACCCCGCCGATCCGACCGTGGTCTGGACGCGGATCGCCGACACCAGCGCCTCGGGGCTGGCCGCGACCTTGCTGTTTTCCACGCGGACGATGGTGCGGGTGCGCGGCGTGGGCATGACGGCCGGGCGCTGGAAAGCGGCCACGCTCGGCACGCTGATCAGCGCCATGTGGAACACCAGTTCGGCCACCGCGATGTGGACCACCGATCCAACCCTGATGTGGAGAGTCTCATGACCGCCTTGCCCGCCGCCACCGCCTTTACCGCCAGCACCGTGACCGAAGGCGGCTTCAAGACCGCGCTGAATGACCTGCGCAGCTATCTCTCCAGCCTGCTTGGCAATGCGGGCACCGTGGCCGAGGCGGCGGCACTGCTGGGCATCCCGTTCGGGGCTGTTCTGACGCGGACCGCTGCCACCACGCTGACCACCGCCAACCGAGGCGTGTTGGTCGATGCGAGCGGCACCTGGGCGCTGACCTTGCCGACGGTGGCCGCCGCAGGGCCGGGGTGGACGGCCATCGTGCGCAATGGCGCAACCGGCACCATCACTCTGACGCGGGCGGGGTCGGACACCATCGACGGGGCGACCTCGGTGGCGCTGCTGGCGGGGCGCACGGTGATGATCGTGGCCACCGCCACGGGCTGGCTGAGCTTTGCACTGGCGGGGTCTGCGGGGGGCGCGCTGCGCCTGCCACCGGGGGCGGTCGGGGCACCGGCGCTGGCGCTTGGCGGGGCGGCAACGGGGCTGTTCAGCCCGCTGGCAGATCAGGTGGCGGCGGCGATCAACGGGGTGCAGGCGCTGCTGCTGACCGCGACCTACGCGCAGTTGGATGTGCCCCTGATCGGCACGGCCGTCATGCAGACGGCCTATGATGCCACGCCGCTGCGGCTGGCGCGGGTGCAGGCGGCGGGGGGCCTCTTTGGCTGGGGCGTCACGTCAGCCCCGGGCCTGATGGCCGATCTGGACGTCACCACCGAGCCGTCCGGCCTGAAGCGGATTGACGCGACCACACTGGGGCCGCGCCCGACCGGCTGGTCCGGGGCGGCGGGCTATGTCACCACCCAGCGCCAGAACACCGGCAACATCATTCAGACGCTGACCGGCACCAGCGGCGCGCTTGTGGCCTGGCAGCGCCGCTATTCCGCTGCGGTCTGGGGGGCCTGGACGCCGGTTCAGCAACCGACCCTTGGTACCGTGTCGCAGACCTCTGGCGCACCCACCGGCGCGCTGATTGAACGCGGGGCCTCGGCGAATGGCGAGTATGTGCGCTTTGCCGATGGCACCCAGATCTGCACGCAGACCCTGACGGCCTCGGCCTCGGCCGGGGTGGTCTGGACCTATCCTGCGGCGTTTATCGCGGCCCCGGTGGTGACGGGCACCGCGGTGGCGACCGTGCTGTCCTGCCCGACGCTGGACGCAGCACCGGGCACCACGACCGCCACTCTATCGGCGCGCGACAAGGTCGATGCGCGCCGGGCCGATGCGCTGCGCGTGATGGCTGTTGGCCGCTGGTTCTGAAGGAGAAACCGCATGTTCCACCTGACTCTCACCCCGATCCGCATGGAGACCCCGCTGGCCGTGGAGACCCGTGGCGACACCCTGATCCTGAACGGCGAGGCGCTGGACTTTGCCGCCCTGCCGGAAGGGGCCACCCTGCCGCGCGACGCGGTGGACTGCGCCTGGCTCGCTTCCGACGTCACCCGCCTTGGCAGCGCGATCCACCTGACGCTGCTGCTGCCCCACGGGGCCATCCCCTGGCCCGCCTCGCCCGAGGCGCAGGCCGTGACCCACCCCGCGCCCATCATCACCGGCGCGGATGGCCCGGTCGATCTGCCCAGCTACACCGCCCCCACGGAGGACGCAGAATGATCGACTGGACCCGGATGATCAGCCAAAGCGACCAGGCCAGCGCCGAGCTCGCCGCCCGCCGCGCCACCATGCTGTGCAGCCGCCTGCAAGGCCGCCTCACCCTCGGCCCCAAGGTCTGCGCGGTGCTGGACGCGATGGCCGCCGACCCCGCCACCCCTTGGGCCATGCGCGAAACCATCACCGGAGCCCGCGACTGGCACCGCCTGTCCCAAACCATCGACGAGCTGGGCTGGCTGCTGGAGTTCACCGATGAGGCGATGGACGGGCTGTTCGAACAGGCGATGAAGGTGGAGGTGTGAAGGGGGGGAGGGGGGGCAATGGGGCGAATCTAATGCTTTCAGATCACTAGCGGAAAGCAGATGTTGGAAAACCAGCAGAAGTGACCGTTGTGAGGACGAAAACCCGCCTGAGGCCCACCATCCCTTGCGCCCAAAAAATGCCAATCCACAAGTCCTCTGTTTTTTCTGGACACATAAGAATTCCCGTCTGCACGATCAGAAAAAAAAGGCGGTCTTCGGGTGTACGACGGGAACTTCATCGAGCGTTGGCGCGGTTCAGGGGGAAGCGAACGCGCGAATTTTCAGCAGTTCGCAATCGAACTGACCCAAGTTTTGGGTGTCGCCGCGCCGAAACCAGTGTCGGCTGACGGACAGAACGACGATTATCGTTTCGAGCGCCCTGTCATCTTTGCGGCCCCCGGTTCGAAAGACAGGGGATACATCGATCTGTACCGTTCGCGTCATTTTGTGATGGAAGCGAAACAGGGCTTCGACGGCGGTACAAAAGATCACCCCGATCAGCTTTCGCTTCTGTCTGATACTCCAACGAAACAGCGTGTAGGCCACGGTCGCCGTGGGTCGGCGAAGTGGGACAATACGATGGTGCTGGCGCGCGGGCAGGCCGACAGATACGCGCGGGCCGTCGCCAAGACTGACGGTTGGCCACCCTTCCTTTTGATAGTCGATGTTGGTCATGTCATCGAAGTTTACGCCGACTTTTCGGGTCAGGGCCAAGGCTACACCCAGTATCCTGACGGCAATCGCTACCGTATTACCTTGGACGATCTGAACGACGCTGATGTCAGAAAGCGCCTTTATACCATCTGGACGGACCCCTACAGTCTCGATCCGGCCAAGATAACTGCCGATGTGACTCGTAAAGTTGCTGGGCATTTGGCTGAGTTGGGCAAATCGTTCGAAGGTCAGGGGTATGCGTCTGAGGATGTCGCTCGGTTCCTGATGCGGTGCTTGTTCACGATGTTTGCAGAAGATGTCGACCTGATCCCTTCACGCTCGTTCTCTGATCTTTTGGAGAAACTTAGAGGCCATCCCGAACATGCCCAGCCTGCCCTGAAATCGCTGTGGGAAACCATGAACGCGGGAGGGTTTTCAACTGTTTTGATGAGAGACCTAAAGCGATTTAACGGCGGCTTGTTCAAAGACGCCACGGCACTGCCTCTGTCACAGCTGCAGCTTGGTCTGCTTATCAGCGCGGCACAGCACAACTGGCGCGAAGTTGAACCTGCAATTTTCGGCACCCTTCTGGAGCGTGCACTGGATAAACGACAGCGGCATAAGCTGGGCGCGCATTACACACCGCGTGCCTATGTGGAGCGGCTCGTCAATCCAGTCGTCATCGAGCCATTGCGAGCGCAGTGGGTGTCAATTCAGGCCACGGCGGTGAAACACGCGAGTGAAGGCAAACTGGCAGAAGCCCGCGATGCTGTTCGGGAATTTCATCTCGATCTGTGTAAAATCCGCGTTCTCGACCCGGCGTGCGGTTCTGGCAACTTCCTGTATGTGGCGCTTGAATTGATGAAACGTTTGGAGGGCGAGGTCATCGCGCTGCTCCGCGAACTGGGCGAAGATCAAACGGCTCTTGCCCTTGCTGGCCACACAGTCGATCCACATCAGTTCCTTGGAATCGAACTGAATCCATGGGCAGCAGCTGTGGCTGAACTGGTGCTTTGGATTGGCTATTTGCAGTGGCACTACCGTACTCACGGCACGGCCAGCCCTGCCGAACCCGTTCTGCGCGACTTCAAGAATATTGAGAACCGCGATGCCATGCTGGATTGGGACAGTCGCCGCGAACGCCGCGACGACGCAGGCAACACGGTGACCCGCTGGGATGGGATTGGAACGGTGGAAAATCCCGCCACGGGCGAGCGCGTGCCCGATCCGCAGGCGCGGGTGCAGGTCTGGGACTATCTAAGACCCCGGCCTGCCAAATGGCCGCAGGCTGATTTCATCGTGGGCAACCCGCCCTTCATCGGAAACAAGCTGATGCGAGAGGATTTGGGGGATGGCTATGCAGAGGCGCTAAGGGCGGTCTATCCCAAGATGCCGGACAGCGCCGAATTCGTGATGTACTGGTGGGAAAAGGCGGCGCTGGCGACGCGAGCAGGAAAAGTGCGCCGGTTCGGCCTGATTACCACCAACTCGCTGCGCCAAGTTTTCAATCGGCGGGTTTTGGAACCCCACCTTGCTGACCCCAAGACTCCCCTGACGCTGCTCTTCGCGATCCCTGACCACCCTTGGGTAGACTCGAGCGACGGGGCGGCGGTGCGCATTGCCATGACGGTTGCCGCACCTGGTGCGTTGCCGGGGCGGCTGGTGACGGTGATAGAAGAGCGTAAAGGCGAGACCGAGGCTGAAGGGCGGCCAGTCATCTTGTCCACCGAGAAGGGGCGCATCTTTGCCAACCTACGGATAGGTGCAGATGTGGCTGGAGCAAAAGCTCTGAAGGCCAACGATGGCCTATCGTCGCCGGGGGTGAAGCTGCACGGACCGGGTTTTATCGTCACCCCGGCACAAGCGCGGGCGCTGGGGTTGGACGTGGTGCCGGGGTTGCACCGACATATTCGGCACTATCGCAATGGTCGCGATCTTGCAGCCACTCCGCGTGGGGCGATGGTTATCGACCTGTTCGGCTTGTCCGAATCCGAAGTGCAGGCGCGGTATCCTGCGGTTTTTCAGCATGTTCTGGACAAGGTGAAACCTGGGCGTGATGCAAACGCAATGACGTCGACGGATAGTGCGGGCTACGCTCGCCTCTGGTGGCTTCATGGAAAGCCGCGACAGCAGTTGCGTCCTGTATTGGCAGGCCTGCCTCGATATATAGCAACCCCGGTGACAGCTAAACACCGGTTTTTCGTCTTCTTGGAAGCTGGTATTATTGCGGACGATGCATTGATCTGTGTCGGCACTGACGATGCTTCAACGCTCGCTGCTTTGAGCAGCAAGCAACATCAAATCTGGGCTTTTCACTCGGGATCGACGCTTGAAGACCGGCCTCGTTATTTGAAATCCAGTTGCTTCGAGCCATTCCCATTTCCCGTGCTGGGCTCCGCCCAAATAGCCCGCCTCCGTTCCATCGGCGAACAACTCGATGCGCATCGCAAAGCGCAGTTGGCAGCCAACCCCAAGCTCACCCTGACCGGCATGTACAACGTCCTGGCCAAACTGCGGGTGGGTGAGCGGATTGAGGGAAAAGACCGCGAAATCTACGATCAAGGTTTGATTGGCATCCTGCGCAAGCTGCACGACGACATCGACGCAGAGGTGGCCTTCGCCTATGGCTGGCCGGTGGACCTACCAGATCATGATCTGCTGCAACGGCTGGTGGACCTGAACCGCGCCCGGGCTGACGAAGAAGCGAGGGGGATGGTTCGCTGGCTTCGTCCGGACTATCAAAACCCAGCAGGCATCGAGTCGCACGCGCGTGCCGTGCAAGGCGATCTGCAGGTGGGCTTTGCCAACGCAGCCACTAAGGCAATCTGGCCGAAGTCGATCCCAGATCAGATGTCTTCTGTGCTTTCGGCATTAATAGAATTGGGCGAGGCAACGCCAACAGATATCGCGCGGATGTTTCAGAAGGGACGGGGTTCCGCAGTCGAACCACTTCTACAAAGCCTCGCTGTGGTTGGTCGCGCGATGCCCTTAGATAACGGCGCGTACATCCCTCAATAAACACTCGTTTAAGGCGGCTGTAAGTGCCGTCGATACCCTGCTACACCCCGCCCTCAACCAAACCGCACATGATGCGGATACTTCTGTAATTCCGTGCGGATACTTTTGTCGCGCTACAGCTACAGCCACTTACCCACAGAAGATTTCCGCACAAAGCGCTTTACAGACTATCCTCCAGCCCACACTATATCTAGTAAGGACAGCGTCGGGCATACGCTGAACCTTGCCAGACACCCAGCTTCTTGTGGGTCCAGGCCTGGAAGAAGCTTCATCATGAGGCCGGGCTATGTCGCTTTCTGAAGATTTCTTGCTGGCGGATGATCTGCATCCGATCGACATTGTCGAAACCCTTGCCGAACACCATGCGTGGGAGTTCGACCGGGTCACCGATGACCAGATCGCCATGGCGGTCGAAGGGCAGTGGCGTACCTATTCCCTGACCCTTGCGTGGTCGGCGGCGGATGAGACGCTGCGCCTGATCTGCACCTTCGAGATGGAGCCGCCCGAAGACAAACTTGGCGGGCTGTACGACGTGCTGAACCGCTGCAATGACATGGTCTGGACCGGGGCCTTCACCTATTGGGCCGACCAGAAGCTGATGGTCTGGCGCTATGGCCTGTGTCTGGCGGGCGGGCAGTATGCGTCGCCCGAGCAGATCGACAAGCTGATTTCCAGCGCCGTGATCGCGGCCGAGCGGTTTTATCCGGCGTTCCAGATGGTGTCCTGGGCCGATCACACGCCCGCGCAGGCGATGAAGGTTGCCATTGCCGAGGCGTACGGGCGGGCCTAACCTGGCCCTCGGAAGACGGGGGATTGCATGACGCTGGATGTGGTTGGCAATGGTGGCCTTGTGCTGCTGGGATGCGGCAAGATGGGCACGGCCCTGCTGACGGGGTGGCTGGCGGCGGGCGTGCCTGCGGCATCGGTCTGGGTGATCGAGCCGCAGCCGACGGACTGGCTGAAAACCCTGGGCGTGCATCTGAACGAAGGCGTTCCTCCGGCCCCTGCGGTGGCGCTTCTGGCGGTCAAGCCGCAGATGATGGGGGCGGCGCTGCCGGCCTTGCAGGCCTTGGGCAACGGGCGGACGCTGTTCGTGTCGATCGCGGCGGGCACCACGATTGCGCGTTTTGAGGCGGTTCTGGGTGCCGATACGCCCATCGTGCGCACCATGCCGAACACGCCGGCTATGGTCGGGCGCGGCATCACGGCGATCTGCGGCAATGCGGCCACGACGGCAGCGGACCTGGATCTGGCCGAGGCGCTGATGGCCGCCGTGGGGCAGGTGGTGCGGCTGGAGGACGAGCATCAGATCGATGCCGTGACAGGCGTGTCGGGCTCTGGCCCCGCCTATGTGTTCCACCTGATCGAGGCGATGGCGCAGGCGGGGGTGGCGCAGGGGCTTGGCCCTGATGTGGCGATGCAACTGGCGCGGGCCACGGTCTGCGGCGCGGGCGAGCTGGCGTTTCAATCGCCTGAAACTGCGGCACAACTGCGCCTCAACGTGACCTCGCCGGGCGGCACCACGGCGGCCGCTTTGGCGGTGCTGATGGATGCGGACACAGGCCTTGCGCCGCTGCTGGCGCGGGCGGTGAAGGCCGCGACCGACCGGGGACGGGAGCTGGGCGCATGATCAGCCATGACGACTTCCTAGCGGTGGATATCCGCGTCGGCATCATCACCCGCGCCGAACCCTTCCCCGAGGCCCGCAAGCCCGCGATCAAGCTGTGGGTCGATTTTGGTGGCGATCTGGGGGAAAAGCGGTCGTCGGCGCAGCTGACCCGACATTACACGCCCGAAGCGCTGATCGGGCGGCAGGTGATGGCGGTGGTCAACTTCCCCCCCCGGCAGATCGGCAAAGTGATGTCCGAGGTTCTGGTGCTGGGCGTGCCCGATGCGGATGGCGAGGTGGTCTTGCTGACCCCCGATCAACCCGTGCCAACCGGAGGGCGGATGTTTTGAAAACCCTGCTGATCACCCGGCCCCTGCCGGATGCGGTGATGGCCGCCGCACGCACCCGGTTTGACGTGACCGCCCGCACACAGACCCTGCCGCTGACCCCGGCGGACCTGCGCGCCAGCCTTGCGGGATATGACCTGATCCTGCCCACGCTTGGCGACCGCTATACGGCGCAGGTGTTTGCCGATGTGCCCAACCCCCGCGCCAGACTGCTGGCGAATTTCGGCGTTGGCTATAATCACATCGACGTGGCCGCCGCGACAAAGGCAGGCATTGCGGTCAGCAATACGCCGGGTGCCGTCACCGATGCGACCGCCGACATCGCCCTGACGCTGATCCTGATGACGGCGCGGCGGGCAGGCGAGGGCGAGCGGCTGTTGCGGTCTGGCGGTTGGGAAGGCTGGCATCCGACGCAGATGCTGGGCCTGCATGTGTCGGGCAGATCGGTGGGCATCATCGGCATGGGCCGGATCGGGCGGGCGATTGCACGGCGCTGCCATCACGGTTTCGGGATGCAGGTGCTGTTCACCAACCGCTCGGCCGTCGCCGATGCGGGCGTGCCTGCGCGGCAGGTTGATCTGGCAACGGTGATGGGCGCCGATATCGTGGTCGTTGCGGTGCCGGGCGGGGCCAGCACACATCACATGATCAACGCGGAATCCCTGGCCGCGATGAAGCCCACGGGCATTTTCATCAACATCAGCCGCGGCGATGTGGTGGATGAGGTGGCCCTGATCGGCGCGCTGCAAGCCGGGGCCATCGCAGGCGCAGGGCTGGATGTCTATGAGTTTGAACCCAAGGTGCCGCTGGCCCTGCGCGCGATGGAAAATGTCAGCCTGCTGCCGCATCTGGGCACGGCCGCGCTGGAGGTGCGGCAAAGCATGGGGCTGATGGCGGTCGACAATCTGATCGCCTTTGCCGAGGGGCGCGATCTGCCAAACCGGGTTTAACGCATGGGGCGGGGCGGATGATCATTTCGCGGCAGCGGCGGTTCATCTTTGTGCATATCCCCAAGACCGGGGGCACGGCGCTGGCCCTCGCGCTGGAGGCTCGGGCGGCGAAGGATGACATTCTGATCGGCGATACGCCCAAGGCCCGTGCGCGCAAGGGGCGCTTGCAGGGGGTGGCCTCGGCGGGGCGGTTGTGGAAGCATTCGACCCTTGCCGATATCGCGGGGCTGGTGACAGAGGCCGAGGTGGCGGGGTTCTTCACGGTGGCGCTGGTGCGCAACCCCTGGGACCGGATGGTCAGCTATTACCACTGGTTGCGGGCGCAGGGCTTTGCGCACCCGGCGGTGGGGCTGGCAAAAAGCCATGATTTCAGCGGGTTCCTGAACCATCCCCACACGCTGACCGCGCTGCGGCTGTGGCCCTATGCGGCCTATCTGCGCGACAGGGCAGGGGTCGAACGCGCCAGTTGCCTGATCCGGCTGGAGCATCTGGCGGCAGATATCGCCCCGTTCGAGGCGCATCTGGGGTTCCGGCTGACGTTGACCCGCGCGAATGCGTCTGACCGGGCGCGCGACTGGCGGGGCTATTATTCCGACGCGGATGCCGAGGTGGTGGCCGAGGCCTGCGCAGGTGACATCGCGCGGTTCGGGTATGGGTTCGGGGATGGGCCGGCGGGGTGAACCCCGCCCTACGGGTTTGAGGATGGGGCGGCGGGGGGG
>JAZKGQ010000004.1:16640-73985 GCA_040385825.1 Pseudomonadota bacterium
CCCTACCTCCGGCATTTTCCGGGTCGGGTAGGGCGGGGTTCACCCCGCCGCCGCCGCATCACGCCGCCTTTTGCACCGCAAAGCGGCCATAAAACGTCTCACCCTTTGCCGCCATGTCGCGCAGCAGCGCGGGCGTTGCGAAGCGCGCGCCATGTGCCGCCGTCAACCTGTCGCAGATCTGCACCGCGTTGGCCGCCCCGATCATGTCGAGCCACGAGAACGGCCCGCCCGACCACGGCGCAAAGCCCCAGCCCAGAATGGCGCCCACGTCACCCTCCCGGATGTCGGTCAGCACGCCGTCTTCCAGCGCGCGCACCGCCTCCAGCACTTGGGCCATCAGCAGGCGGTGCTGCACATCGGTCAGTTCGGGTTGCGCGTCTGCCACCGGATAAGCAGTCTCCAGCCCGTCCCACAGCCCCTCGCGCTTGCCCGTCGCGTCATAGGCATAGAAGCCCGCGTTGGACTTTTTCCCCAGACGCCCTTGATCGGCCATGGCGAACAGCACCGTGTCCACCGCGCCATCGGGGTAGGCGTCGCCCATCGCGGCCCGCGTGGCCTTGGCGATCTTGACCCCCAGATCAATCGAGGTTTCGTCCACCAGTTGCAGCGGCCCAAGCGGCATGCCCACCAGTTTCGCCGCGTTCTCGATCAACACGGGTTCCACCCCTTCGGCGACCATGCGGATGCCTTCGTTGATGTAGGGAATGATGCAGCGGTTGGCGTAAAAGAACCGCGCGTCGTTGACCACGATCGGCGTCTTGCGGATCTGCCGCACGAAATCCAGCGCCTTGGCGACGGCCACATCGCCGGTGGCCTTGCCCCGGATGATCTCGACCAGCATCATCTTGTCCACCGGGCTGAAGAAATGGATGCCGATGAACTGCGCGGGGCGGATGGAGGCTTTCGCCAGATCGGTGATCGGCAGGGTAGAGGTGTTGGTGGCAAAGATGCAGTCCGGGCCAACCGCCGCTTCCACCTTGGCGGTCACATCGGCCTTGACCTTCATGTCCTCGAACACCGCCTCGACGATCAGGTCACAGCCCGCAAGCGCCGCGTAATCGGTGGTGGCGGTGATGCGCGCCAGAACTTCGGCCTTCTTTTCCGCCGTCACCTTCTTGCGCTGCATGCCCTTGTCCAGCAGCCCTTCGGAATGGGCGCGGCCCCGGTCTGCGGCATCTTGGGCCGCGTCGATCAGCACCACCTCGATCCCGGCCAAGGCCGAAACATAGGCGATCCCCGCTCCCATCATGCCTGCCCCGATGATGCCGACCTTTTTCACCGTCTGATCGGCCACGCCGGGGCGGTTTGCGCCTTTTTCCAGCGCCTCCTTGTTGATGAACAGGCTGCGGATCATCGCGGTCGAGGACGGGTTCATCATCACGGATGTAAAATGCCGCGCCTCGATCTTCAGCGCGGTATCGAAGGGCACCAGCGCCCCTTCATAGACCGCCGCCAGCAGCGCCTTGGCCGCAGGATAAACGCCGTAAGTCTTGCCATGCACCATGGCATTCGCGCCCACAAAGGTCATGAACCCGGCCGGCTGATAGGGCGACCCGCCCGGCATCTTGTAGCCCTTGGCATCCCACGGCTTGACCAGATCGGCGTCGGTTGCGGCCAAAACCCAGTCCTTGGCGCGCGTCAGCAACGCCTCGGGGGCCACCACTTCGTCAATCAGCCCGCCCGCCTTGGCCCCCTTGGGGTCCGACAGCTTGCCTTCCAGCAGATAGGGGGCGGCCATCATCGCGCCCATCTTGCGGATCAGGCGAGTGGTGCCGCCCGCGCCCGGAAAGATGCCGACCATAATCTCGGGCAGGCCGATCTTGGCACGCGGATTTTCGGCGGCAATGATGCGGTGGCAGGCCAGCGGCAGTTCAAGCCCGATGCCAAGCGCCGTGCCGGGCAATGCGGCGACAATCGGTTTGCCGCCTTTCAGCGTCTTGGGGTCCATTCCCGCCCGTTCGATCTTGCGCAGCACCTTGTGCATCGACATGACGCTATCGAACACGCCCTGCGCGCCGCCGTCCTTCATCGACTTGGCGATCACATTCAGGTCCATGCCGCCCGCGAAATCCTTCTTTCCGCTCGTGATGATCACGCCCCTGACGCCCGCATCGGCAAGGGCGGTGTCGATCATGCCGTCCAGCAGGCCGAATGCCTCGCGCGACATCACGTTCATGGATTTTCCGGGCACGTCCCACAGGATCGTGGCCACGCCATCGGCATCTACGCTATAGGTGAAATCGGTCATGGTTTCCTCCGGGTGTCGGGGCCATCGCAGCGCAGGTCGCGCCGGGCGGGGCCGTCTGAGTGGGTGATCTGGTGGTGATGCTTGGCATCGGGGGCGGTCATCCTCATCGCGGCCCCGTCCAGTCTGTGCCGTCCTTGTAGGCAAAGCGGTTGACCCCGCCGCCCTGATGCACCTGCAAGTCAATGTCGGAATAGGTCGCGGTTTCCGCCGGCGCGCTGGTGCCCACCACCAGAAACCGCGCCTCGGCCTCGGTGTGGTTCACAAGGCAATGGCCGTCGGGCAGCCCTGCCGGAAAGGCCGCGCAATCGCCGGGCTGCATCAGCACCGGGCCTGCGTCCTGCATCAGGGTGCAGGCGCCGGACAGCATGATCACGAACTCATCCTCGTGCAGATGCCAATGCCGCATCGAGGATTTTGCCCCCGGTGCAAGGATCACGATATTGACGCCAAACTGCGTCAGCCCCCCAGCCTCGGCCAGCCGCAGGGACGACCGGCCCACCACCTCGGCATCGTAGGGCGCGGGGTAGATGGTGCCGGTCCTGACCGGAACGCTGGCAAGATCAAGCTTGGGCATCACACCCTCTCGATGATCGTGGCGGCCCCCATGCCAGACGCAATGCACAAGGTGGCAAGTCCGACGCCCTTGCCGGACCGTTCCAATTCATCCAGCAACGTGCCGATGATGATGGCCCCGGTCGCCCCGAGCGGGTGGCCCATGGCAATGGACCCGCCGTTGGGGTTGACCAGTGCCGGGTCCACATCGAAGGCCTGCATGAAGCGCAGGACCACGCTGGCAAAGGCTTCGTTCACCTCGAACAGGTCGATGTCCGATATGGCCATCCCGGCGTCGCGCAGGATTTTCTCGGTCACCGGCACCGGGCCGGTCAGCATGATGGTGGGATCGGTGCCGATCTTGGCGGTGGCGCGGATGCGGGCGCGGGGCTTCAACCCATGCGCGCGGCCAAATTCGGCATTGCCGATCAGCACCGCCGCAGCACCATCCACGATGCCCGAGGAATTGCCGGCATGGTGGATGTGGTTGATCCGTTCCAGATGCGGGTATTTCATCATGGCCACCTTGTCGAAACCGGGCATGACCTCGCCCATGTCCTTGAAGGCGGGCTTCAGGGCGCCCAAGGCCTGCATGTCGGTGCCGGGGCGCATGTATTCGTCAGTGGCCAGCATGGGCAGGCCGTTCTGGTCGCGGATGGTGATGACAGACCGGGCAAAGCGGTTGTCAGCCCAGGCCGCCGCCGCACGGGCCTGGCTTTCCATCGCCAGGGCATCGGCCATGTCGCGGGTAAAGCCGTATTCGGTGGCGATGATGTCGGCAGAAATGCCCTGCGGCACAAAGTAGGTCTTCATCGCCAATCCGGGGTCAACGGCAATCGCCGCCCCGTCGCTGCCCATGGCAACGCGGCCCATCATCTCGACCCCGCCCGCGATATAGGCCTGCCCCGCGCCGCCCCTGATCTGGTTGGCGGCAAGGTTCACCGCCTCCATTCCGCTGGCGCAAAAGCGGTTGATCGCAAGGCCGGGGATCGACTGGTCAAGATCGGAAGCCAGCACCGCAGACCGCGCGAGGCAGCCGCCCTGTTCGCCCACCTGGGTCACGTTGCCCCAGATCACATCCTCGACAGCGTGGCCTTCCAGCCCGTTGCGATCCTTGATCGCGTTCAGGATCTTGGCGGACAGAGCCACCGAGGTCAGCTCATGCAGCGCGCCATCGGGGCGGCCCTTGCCACGCGGGGAACGCACGGTGTCATAGATATAGGCGTCGGTCATGGTGTCCTCCTCAAACCCGGTCGGCAGGGCTGCCGGGCATCAAATCATAGGGCGCTTTCCAGCCCGGAAGGGCGGAAATGCGGGTCAGCCAGCGGTCGATATGCGGCCAGTCGGCACGGTCAAAGCCAAAGGGTTCGGGGTAGTAAAGATAGCCGCAGCACGACAGGTCCGCGATGGTCACAGCCTCGCCCGCCACCCAGGTACGATGCGCCAGATGGTCGTTCAGCACGGTATAGGCGGCCTTGAGGCGGCCTTGCAGGAAGGGCACGACCCCTTCGGGGCGCTTGTCGGCGGGCAGGAAGTTCATCAGGAACCGGACCGTGCCGATGGTGGTGGACAGCTTGTGATTGTCCCAGAACAGCCAGCGCAAGATCTCGCGCCGTTCCGCGGCAGACCTGCCCCCCAGCTTGCCGGATTTGGAGCTGATGTAATCCAGCATCACCCCCGACTGGGTCAGGGTGGTGTCGCCATCGACCAGCACAGGCACCTCGCCCATTTCGTTGATCGCGCGGAAGGCGGGTTGCCGGGTTTCGCCGCCAAAGAAATCGACGAAGGCGGGCTCCCACTCCATATCCGCAAGGGTCAGCGCGAGGGCGACCTTGTAGGCGTTGCCGGATTCGCCAAAGCAGTACAATTTGAGGGTCATGCGCATCTTCCCGGCGACATCGCGCCTGCAATCGGTGAATTTGAGTATTTGGACAAAGAGAAAACCGCCGCGGCGCAACGCTTTGTTAACCCTGCCCTGCCATCTTCGGTGTTGCGGTACAGGGAGGAGTCCCGATGACCGTCAAAGGGAAAGCCGCCCCGGTCGACGTTTGACAGACCACAGGAGCGTATGCCGCTTGAAGGCCGGGGCGCACCCTTGGATTTCTCTTTGCACAAATACTCATCTCTGGCCTGCCACAGGTGCTGCCTCATGTCTTGCGCGCCTCCAGTTCCGAATTGAACAGGCGCAGGCGGTGGGTCAGGTTGTCTTCGTTGATCACCGAGCTCCAGTTTTCAAACAGGAAGGACAGCGCCTCGCCTTCGTCCAGCGCTGCGGCTTCGGCGAATTTCTTCAGGCGGCGATAGCCGTCTTCGGTCATGGCAACCGGAAAGCGGCGGGTCAGGCGAAAGCGTTTGGGCATCGGCAGTGTCCTTGTGCAGCGGCAGGGGGCGCAGGCGGGCCGCGCGCCCTTTCAGCTTAGAACGCGGCGGCAGGCAGCGCCATCACCGGATCGGCGCCGGATTCGATCCGGGCCAGATGCATGCCGCAGGCGGGCAGGTGGCGGGCGGCGTAGTAACGGCCCGTGGCGATCTTGGCCTCCAGGAAATCGCGGTCCCCGGTGCCTGCGTCCAGGGCGGCATAGGCGGCCTTTGCCATCCGCGCCCACATCAGCCCAAGGCAGACATGGCCCATCAGGTGCATGAAATCATACGACCCCGACAGCGCCGCGTTGGGGTTCTTCATCCCCGACTGCATGAAAAACATCCCCGCCGCCTGCATCTGTTTGGACGCCGTTTTCAGCGGGTCCAGCAGGCCCTTCATCCGCTCATCGCCCTCGGCCTCCTTGATGAAATCCTTCACCATGGCAAAGAACGCCATCACCGGTTTGCCACCATCCAGACCCAGTTTGCGGCCCACAAGGTCCAGCGCCTGCACGCCGTTGGCGCCCTCATAGATCTGGGTGATGCGGGCGTCGCGGGCAAACTGCGACATGCCCCATTCCTCGATATAGCCATGGCCGCCGTAGACCTGCTGGGCCTGCACGGCCATCTCGAAGCCCTTGTCGGTCTGAAAGCCCTTGATCACCGGGGTCAGCAGGGAAATCAGCCCTTCGGCGGCGGCGTCACCGCTGCGCACCGAACGGTCGATCAGATGGGCGCCCCAGAAGGTGAAGGCCCGCGCGCCCTCGACGAAGGATTTCTGATCCATCAGGTTGCGCCGGATGTCGGGATGCACGATCAGCGGGTCCGCCGGGCCGGTCGGGTTCTGGGTGCCGGTGACCGCGCGCCCCTGAAGGCGGTCTTTCGCATAGATCACCGCGTTCTGATAGGCGGCCTCGGCCACCGCGTAGCCTTGCAGGCCCACGCCAAGGCGCGCCTCGTTCATCATGGTGAACATTGCCCGCATGCCCTTGTGCAGGTCGCCAAGCAGCCAGCCGGTGGCCCCGTCATAGTTCATCACGCAGGTCGCGTTGCCATGAATGCCCATCTTTTCCTCGATGGACCCGACTGTCACGCCATTGCGCGCCCCCAAGGACCCATCGTCATTCACGAGGAATTTCGGCACGATGAACAGCGACACGCCCTTGATGCCCTCTGGCCCGCCAACCGCCTTGGCCAGCACCAGATGGATGATGTTTTCGGCCAGATCATGTTCACCCGCCGAGATGAAGATTTTCTGCCCGGTGATCCTGTAGCTGCCATCCGCCTGCGGATCGGCCTTGGTGCGCATCAGGCCAAGGTCCGTGCCGCAATGCGGTTCGGTCAGGTTCATGGTGCCGGTCCAGTCGCAACTGACCATCTTGGGCAGGTATTTCGCCTTTTGCTCTGCCGTGCCATGGGCATGGATGGCGGAATAGGCGCCGTGGGTCAGGCCCTGATACATGTTGAACGCCATGTTGGCGCTGACGAAAATCTCGCCCACAGCCGTCCCCATCAGGTAGGGCAGGCCCTGGCCGCCATAGTCGGGGTCGCAGTCAAGGGCGGTCCAGCCGCCGTCCTTCATCGCCTTGAAGGCGGCATCAAACCCTTTCGGCGTGCGCACCACCCCGTTTTCCAGCCTGCAGCCTTCACGGTCGCCGCTGAGGTTCAGCGGGGCCAGCACGGCGCTTGCGACCTTGCCCGCTTCCTCCAGCACCGCCTCGGTAAAGCCCCGGTCCAGATCACTGTAGCCCCGCACATCCTGCCCTGACACGTTCAGCACATCGTGCAACAGGAACTGCATGTCTTTGACGGGCGCGGTGTAGCTGGGCATCGTGGTTTCCTCCGAAGTGTCTTTTGGGTCTGTGGTTCGGTCTATTCTGCCGCGCGGCGGGCGGCAGAGATGGCGCTTTCGCCCGCGGCCAGTTCGGCTTGCAGGTCCTTGATGGCCAGGTCCAGTTCGTCGCGCTGCGCCTCCATCTGCGCCAGCCGTTCGCGGGCCAGATCATAGGTGCGCAGCATCTGCGCCGCGTTGGACCCGTCACGGTCGTACAGATCGAGGATCTGGCGAATGTCTTCCAGGCTGAACCCGAACCGCTTGCCGCGCAAGATCAGCGTCAGGCGCGCGCGGTCGCGTCGGGTGAACAGGCGCCTTGTGCCATCGCGCAGGGGCATCAGCAGTTCCTTGGTTTCATAAAACCGCAAGGTGCGCGGCGTGACATCGTAGCTGTCACACATCTGACGGATGGTCAGATGGTCCGCTGTCCTGGGGTCGGGCTTAGGCTTGGTCTGGGTCATGGGTCCACTCATGGAAGATGCGTTTCTGCCGGGGCAAATGCGCACCATGGTCCGACCTTACTAGAGGAGTTGACGTTAACGTCACTGTAACGTCACGTCAGTTTTCCGACTGACGTGGTGTCATTTCACGTCACTTTGCCGGACGGGACGGGGCGGTCAGGCCTCGGGGGGAAGGGTTGTCAACTCGGCCGCCGCCGTCTCGCGCAGGGCGCGCAGATCGGCGATCGAGGTGGCAAGCTCGAGGCTTTGCTTTTCCAGATCAGCCAGTTGCCGGTCGGCCAGATGCAGCCAGTTTTCCAACTGGGGCCGGGTGCCCTGCTTGCGGTAGATCAGCAGCCATTGCCGGATTTCTTCCAGACTGAAGCCATAGCGGCGGCCCCGCAGGATCAGGGTCAGGCGCGCCACTTCGCGCGCGCCGTAAAACCGGGCGCGGCCTTCCTTTTCGGGGGACAGCAGTTCGATGTATTCGTAATAGCGCAGGGTGCGGGGGGTCACGTCGAACCTGGCGCACATGTCCTTGAAGGAAAGCCGGGTGTCTGGCATGGGTCGGTCCTCCTTCAGGCGACTTTAGGCTGTGCGGCAAGGGCTGGCAACAGATTGTCGCCGCCGCCCCTTGTGCATCGCGGCGCCGCATCCAACAATGGCCGCGCAACAGGGGGCCAGCATGGCAGATATCAACCGCATCGCCCGACAGTTCATCGAGGCCATCCCCCATGCCCGTGCCCTGGGCATGCAACTGGATCAGATCGGCGAAGGGCGGGCGGTGATCCGCATGGGATACGATCCCCGGTTCATCGGCGATCCGGCAACCGGGGTGATCCATGGCGGGGCGGTGTCGGCGCTGATGGATACGGCATCGGGGGCGGCGGTCATGTGCCACCCGGCGGCCCCGCTGTCGACCGCGACGCTGGATCTGCGGATCGACTACATGCGCCCGGCGACGCCGGGGCAAACCATCGTGGCGCAGGCCGAATGTCACCACATGACCCGATCCGTGGCCTTCGTGCGGGTGACGGCCTGCGACGACGACACCTCGCGCCCGGTGGCGATGGCAACCGGAGCCTTTACCGTGGAACGGGGCGCGCGATGATGCGGCACGAACCCGTGCAACAGGTGAAAGACCGCCGCGATGCCGCCTTGCGGGCCTTGCTGGGCGGGGTGCCCTATATCCAGTATCTCGGCATCCGCTTTGACCGCCGGGGGGATGAACTGACCGCGATCCTGCCCTACGACGAAAAACTGATCGGCAACCCGATGCTGCCCGCCCTGCATGGCGGGGTGACGGCGGCGTTTCTGGAGGTGACGGCGATCATTGAACTGGCCTGGGCCGGTCTGTGGGAGGAAATCGAGGCCGGCAAGCCCGACCCTGCCGCACTGGCGATGCAGGCGATCCGCCTGCCCAAGACCATCGACTTCACCGTCGATTATCTTCGGTCCGGCCTGCCGCGCGACGCCTATGCCCGCGCGCGGATCAACCGGTCGGGGCGACGCTATGCCAGCGTGCATGTCGAGGCCTGGCAAGACAACCGCGCCCGGCTGTTCGCCACCGGGACCGGGCATTTCCTGATGCCGCAGCCACAGGGCAGCCCAGCGGAATAGCCCGTCCCCTACAGGCGGATCAGCCGGAACGCCGCCGACGCGCCCCAGCCCGCCGCAACCGCCAGCACCAGCGAGACGATGGCATAGGCCAGCGGCTGGTCATGCGCGCTGGTAAAGATCAGGCGTTCCAGCCCTTCCTTGCGCACCCCGATCACCCGTTCCTGGGTGGCGACCACCCGCCCCGCCCGCACCAGAAACAAACGCACCTTGTAGCTGCCTTCGGTCAGGTTCGCGGGCAGCACCACATCGCTGCGAAACAGCGTGGCTTCGGTCAGTTGCACCATGCCCTCCATCACGCGGTAGCGGTCTTCGTTCTGGCGGATGCGCAGCAGGGCCTCGACAAAATCGGGCGCGTTCTCGGCCTCGGCGGAAATGCCGATGGCGCGGATCACGCGGGGCAGGGTGATGTTGTGGCGCAGATCGTCGGTGTCCGACAGGATCTCGGACAGCGGGCCGGTCGTCGCCACGGCGTAAAAGCTGGGGGCGGCGTCGATCAGCACCTGCGCGCGGTTGATCCAGATGCCAGCCCGTTGGGCCTTCTTGCGGATGATCAGCGGGGTTTGCGGCCCTTCGACAGTGATGATCACGTCCAGCCGCCCGTCAGGGGCGGGGGACTCGCGCTTGACCGCACCATAGATCAGGATCTCGGACCCGTCGAAGTCGGCGGTGATCGACACCCGCGTCTGGCTCAGCCCCGCCACGATCTTTTCGGCGCTTGCAGGACCGGACAGCAACAGCAAGACCAGCAGCAGCCGGATCATGGTAGCACCCCCGGCATGATCGAGAACAGCTCATCCGGGCGCAGCAGCAGGTCCAGCGCGATCTTGCCCGCGACAGCCAGCACCAGCAGCGACAGCAGGATGCGCAACTGTTCGGCCCGCAGCCGCACGCCCACCCGCGCGCCGATCTGCGCGCCGATCACCCCGCCCAGGATCAGCAGCACCGCCAGCAGCATGTCCACCGTCTGGCTGGTGACGGCATGCATCACTGTAGTAAAGGCCGTCACGAAAATGATCTGGAACAGCGAGGTGCCGATCACCACCTTGGTCGGCATGCCCAGCAGATAGATCATCGCGGGCACCATGATGAAGCCGCCGCCCACCCCCATGATGGCCGCCAGAAACCCCACCACCGCCCCCACCAGCAAGGGCGGGATCACGCTGATATACAGGCCCGAGGCCCGGAACTTCATCTTCAGCGGCAGACCATGCACCCAGGAATGCACATGCGACCGGCGCACCGGCGCGTGGGAATTGCGCGACCGCAGCAGGCTGCGCAGGCTTTCTTGCAGCATCATCGCCCCGATGATGCCCAGAAACAGGACGTAGGATATCTGCACGAACAGATCGACCTGACCCGCCCGCGTCAGCAGCGCAAAGACCCAGATGCCCGAGGCCGACCCCGCCATGCCGCCCGCCAGCAGCACCAGCCCCATGCGGAAATCCACCGCCTTGCGCTTCAGTTGCGCCAGCACGCCGGACACCGACGAGGCCACCACCTGATTGGCCCCGGTGGCCACCGCCACCGCAGGCGGGATGCCGATGAAGAACAGCAGCGGCGTGATCAGAAACCCGCCGCCCACCCCGAACATGCCCGACAGAAACCCCACGATACCGCCCAGCCCCAGCAACAGGAAAGCGTCAACGGAAACTTCGGCAATGGGCAGGTAAAGCTGCATGGCGGGGGCTTTGCGGCGAAAGGAGGCAGATATCCAAAGGGTTGCGCCCCTTGATCGGGGTTGTCAAACGCTTGGCGGCCTCATCGCAGCCCGCGCAGAAAATGCCGCAGGATGCGTTCCAGTTTTGCCGCACCCAAAGGGGCCATCGCTTTGGTATGCTCGTGGCTAATGGACTCGCTGCTCATCCCCGCCGCCATGTTGGTGACGGTGGAAATCGCCGCCACCCGCAGCCCCAGAAACCGCGCAAGGATCACTTCCGGCACGGTCGACATGCCCACGGCATCGGCCCCCAGGGTTTTGAGCATGCGGATCTCGGCAGGGGTTTCAAAGCTGGGGCCGGAATACCAGGCGTAAACCCCGCTTTTCAGATCAATGCCTTCCACTGCGGCCGAGGCCACCAGCGCCGCCCGCATGTCGGGATCATGCGCCGTGGTCATCGGCACAAAGCGGGCGTCGGTTTTCTCGCCGATCAGCGGGTTCAGACCGTTGTAGTTGATGTGATCCGACAGCAGCATCAGATCGCCGGGCGGAATGTCGGCGCGCAAGGATCCGGCGGCATTGGTCAGGATCAGACTGTCGGCGCCAAGCCCTTTCAGGGTTTCCAGCGCCACCCGCATCGCTGCCGGATTGCCGGATTCATAGTAATGTTCGCGCGCGCCGAACACGGCGACCCGCACGCCTTCCAGATCGCCGATGGTCAGCATCGGCACATGGCCCGACACGCCGGCATGCGGAAATCCCGGCAGATCGGCATAGGGGATCGCCACCCCGTCAACCGTGCCGCCCAGATGCCCCAGCCCCGACCCCAGGATCAGCCCCAGCCTGACAGGGGCCGCCCCGGCGCGGGCCTGAATGGCTGCGACCAGATCAGCGCTCTTTGACATATGGCTCGCCTCCTGCGCGCGGCGGAATGGCCTTGCCGACAAACCCCGCCAGCACCAGAACCGTCAGAACATAGGGCAGCGCGTCCAGGAACGACACCGGCACCTTCACCCGCACGACGCTTTCCACCACATCGGGGCGCAGCGCCAGCGCCTGAAAGAACCCGAACAACAGGCAGGCCCACAGCGCCTGCCACGGACGCCACTTGGCAAAGATCAGCGCGGCCAAGGCGATGTACCCCCGCCCCGCCGTCATCTCGCGCCCGAAGCCTGCCTGCAACGCGGTCGCCATATAGGCCCCCGCCAGCCCGCACAGAACGCCGGTGATCGCCACCGCCGCATAGCGCAGGCCCACGACCGACACCCCGGCCGTATCCACCGCCGCCGGATTTTCGCCCACAGCCCGCAGCCGCAGGCCAAAGCGGGTGCGGAACAGCACCCACCACGACAGCGGCACCAGCGCCAGCGCGATATAGACAAGCACCGGATGGCCCGAGATCACATCGGCATAAAGCGGCCCGATGACCGGCACACCCGCCAGTGTGTCGGCAAAGGGCAGGGTGATCGGGTTGAACCGGCCATCGCCGGTCAGGGGTGGGGTGCGCCCGCCCTGGCCGAACAGGCGCTGCGCCACCAGCACCGTGATCCCCGACGACAGAAAGTTCAGCGCGACCCCGGCGATCAGTTGGTTGCCGCGAAAGGTGATCGACGCGATGCCATGCAGCGCCGCCAGCACCAGTGACGCCGCAACCCCCGCCCCAAGGCCCAGCCAGACCGACCCGGTCAGCGCCGCCACCGTGCCCGAGGCCATGGCGGCCATCAGCATCTTGCCTTCCAGCCCGATGTCGAACACCCCGGCCCGCTCGGAAAACAGCCCGGCAAGGCAGGCCAGCAACAGCGGCGTTGCCAGCCGCAGGGTAGAGTCCAGAATTTGCAGCAGCGTTGCGTAATCCATCAGGCGGCTCCCATCCGGGTCATGCGGAAGGCCCATGTCAGCATCATCCGCACCATCTGATCCAAGGCCCCGGTGAACAGGATCACCAGCCCCTGCACCACGATGCGCAACTCGATCGGGATCGAGGTCCACAACCCCAGTTCCGCCCCGCCCTGATAGAGGAAGCCGAACAGAACCGCCGCCAGCACCACGCCAAACGGATGGTTGCGCCCCATCAGCGCCACTGCGATGCCGATGAAACCCGCCCCCTCGGACGAGTTTTGCAGCAGGCGTTCAGCCTCGCCCATCACGTTGTTTATGCTCATCATTCCGGCCAACCCGCCCGAAATCAGCATGGCGACGATGGTGATGCGCACGGGTTTGATCCCGGCATAGCGGGCGGCAGCCTCGGATTTGCCAAAGGCGCGGATCTGATAGCCAAGCCGCGTGCGCCAGAGCAGCGCCCAGACCACCCAGGCCATGAACAGCGCGATGAACAGCGTGATGTTGGCAGGCACCGCCTTGGTGAAGACCAGGTTGAAACCGGGGATCAGGTCCAGCGTCGGCAGCTTTGCGCCTGCGGGGAAACGGGCGGTGGCCGGGTCCATCTGGCCTGCGGGGCGCAGCACATCGACCAGCAGATAGACGATCAGGGCGGCGGCGATGTAATTGAACATGATCGTGGTGATCACGATATGGCTGCCGCGTCTGGCTTGCAGATAGGCCGGAATCGCGGCCCAGGCCGCCCCGAACACCGCCGCCCCCACTGTTGCCGCCGCCAGCGCAATCGTCCAATGCGGCCACGGCACCGACAGGCAGACCAAGGCCACGCCAAGCCCGCCGAGCTGCGCCTGCCCCTCGCCGCCGATGTTGAACAGGCCCGCATGAAAGGCCATCGTCACCGCAAGGCCGGTAAAGATGAAACTGGTGGTGTAATACAGCGTGTAGCCCCAGCCATAGGCCGACCCGAGCGCGCCATCGACCATCACCTTGAACGCCTCGACCGGGCTTTGCCCGATGGCCAGCAGCACCAGCGCCGACACGAACGCCGCCAGCACCAGGCTGATCACCGGCACCAGCACCACATCGGCCCATTTCGGAAGACGGTCCATCAGTTTGCCTTTCCGGTGCTGGTCGCAGTCCCTGCATGCCCTGCGGCGCAAGGTGCCTCCCTCCCCCTGGTGGGGAGGGATGGGGTGGGGGGGCTGGCGCAACGGCCGGTCATCTGTCCTGCCCCCCGCGAAGGGCAGCAGAGGCGCGAGGCGACGACGGGCGGGGCAGACGCCATCATGCGCTGGCCTTTGCCGTCATGCCCGCCATCATCATTCCCAACTCGCGCTCATCGGTGGAGCCTGCGTCGCGCAGGCCCATCAACTGGCCGTCGAACATCACGCCGATGCGGTCGGACAGCGACATGATCTCGTCCAGCTCGACCGAAACCAGCAAGATAGCCTTGCCCTGATCGCGCAGCGCGACGATCTGTTTGTGAATGAATTCAATGGCCCCGATGTCCACCCCGCGCGTGGGCTGGCCGATCAGCAGCAGGTCGGGGTTCGTCTCGATCTCACGCGCCACCACGATCTTTTGCTGGTTGCCGCCGGAAAAGTTCTTGGCGGCCAAGGTGGGGATCGGCGGGCGGACATCGAAGGTGGCCATCTTGGCGACCGTATCGGCACGCAGGGCGTCATTGTCCATGAACAGCGCGTTCTTCTGGTACTGGGGCGCGTTGTGATAGCCGAAGGCGACGTTCTCCCAGGCAGAGAAATCCATGATCAGGCCCAGATGCTGGCGGTCTTCGGGCACATGGGCGATGCCTGCGGCGCGGCGGGTCTGCCCGTTGGCCAGCGCCCCCGACAAAGGAATGTCCACCCCGTTCATGGTGACGCGCCCGGTGGCGCGGGCGATGCCGCCCAAAGCCTCCAGCAATTCCGACTGGCCGTTGCCCGCCACCCCTGCGATGCCCAGAATTTCCCCGGCGCGAATGTCCAGCGACACACCTTTCAGCCGGGCCACCCCATGTTCGTCGCGCACCGCCAGGTCTTGCACCGACAACACCACCTTGCCCGGTGTAGCCGGGGCCTTGTCGACCTCCAGCAGCACCTTGCGGCCCACCATCAACTCGGCCAGCGCCTCGGGGCTGGTGTCACTGGTCTTGACCGTGCCGACCATGGTGCCCCGGCGCATGACCGACACGTTGTCGGTGGTTTCCATGATCTCGCGCAGTTTGTGGGTGATCAGGATAATCGTCTTGCCCTGATCCCGCAAGCCTTTGAGGATGCGGAACAAATGATCCGCCTCGGCCGGGGTCAGCACGCCGGTCGGTTCGTCCAGAATCAGGATGTCGGCCTGCCGGTACAGGGCCTTCAGAATCTCGACCCGCTGCTGATGGCCGACCGACAGATCTTCGATCAGGGCATCGGGGTTCACGTCCAGTTCATAATCCCGGCTGAGGTCGGCCAGAACCTTGCGCGCCTTGGTCAGCGAGGTTGACAGCAGCGCGCCATCCTCGGCCCCCAGAACCACGTTCTCCAGCACGGTAAAATTCTGCACCAGCTTGAAATGCTGAAACACCATGCCGATGCCGGCGCGGATGGCGCTCTGGCTGTCGGGGATGGGGGTCAACTGGCCGTTGATGAAAATTTCGCCGCTGTCGGCGCGGTAAAAGCCGTAAAGAATGCTCATCAGCGTGGATTTGCCCGCGCCGTTTTCGCCGATGATGCCGTGGATGGTGCCGCGCGGCACCGCAATGGCGATGTCGCGGTTGGCCTGCACCGGACCAAAGGCCTTGGAGATGCCTTTCAGTTCAATCGCATAGGAGGAGGCGGCAGTTGCCTGCCGCCCCCCGATGGTTGGGCCAGAGGCCATCAGAACGTGGCGGCCGGGCAGGTGTTGTCGGACATGTAGTCATGCACGACCAGCTCGCCCGATTTGATCTTGACGGCGGCGGCATCGACCGCGGCCTGCATTTCCGGCGTCACCAGCGATGCGTTGTTTTCATCCATCGCATAGCCCACGCCTTCGTTCGCCAGACCCATGACGTTGATGCCGGGGGTCAGGGCCTCGCCTTCCTTGAAGGCCTCGTAGACGGCGTTGTCGACGCGCTTCAGCATCGAGGTCAGAACTTTGCCGGGGTGCATGTAGTTCTGGTTGCTGTCGACGCCGATCGACAGGATGCCTTCATCCGCCGCCGTTTGCAGCACGCCGATGCCGGTGCCGCCTGCCGCTGCATAGATCACGTCCGCGCCCTGGCTTTTCTGCGCCTTGGCAAGTTCAGCCCCCTTCACCGGGTCATTCCAGGCGGCGGGGGTGGTGCCGGTCATGTTCAGCACGACCTTGGCGGCCGGGTTGGCGGCAACCACGCCCTGTGCATAGCCACAGCCGAATTTGCGGATCAACGGAATGTCCATGCCGCCGATGAAGCCGACGGTCCCGGTCTTGGACGCAAGGCCCGCCATCATGCCGACAAGGAACGACCCTTCATGTTCGTTGAACACCACCGATTTCACGTTCGGCTGTTCAACCACCATGTCGATGATCGCAAACTTGGTGTCGGGGAAATCCGGGGCCACGGTGTTCAGCACGTCGCCAAAGGCAAAGCCGGTCATCACGACAGGGTTTGCGCCCGATTCCGCCAGACGGCGCAGGGCCTGCTCGCGCTGTGCTTCGGACTGCATCTCCAGTTCCTTGAAGGTGCCGCCGGTTTCGGTCGCCCATTTGGTCGCGCCATTGAAGGCGGCCTCGTTGAAGGATTTGTCGAATTTGCCGCCCAGATCGAAAATGATCGCCGGTTCGGCAAGGGCAGCGGCGGCGGTCACGGCCAGCACGGCCCCCGCGCCAAGTAGGGATTTCAGAACAGTCATCGGTCGCTCCCGGTCAGTGTTGTTGCTTTTGGCCCGCTGGTCGCCCGTGCTGCGTTGCAGACTCGGGGCCATTGGTTCGTGCCCAAACTTGGGCGGAACGGGTTCGGGCGGTCAAGGGATATTCGCTGGCAGGTTGCGGGAAATTTGACCGTCCGGTCAGGTCGGTGCCCTGTCTGCCGGGTTCGTAAGCAAACGCCGCATCACGATGGCATCCACGACCCGGCCATCCGGCCCGTGATAGTAACCGCGACGGCGGCCAGCGGGCGTGAAACCGAACCTTGTGTACAATGCGATTGCGGCGGTATTGCCTTCGGCCACTTCAAGAAAAGCCTCCTCTGCGCCGCGCAGCCGGGCCTGATACACGAACCGCACCATCAGCCTGGATGCCATCCCCCGTCTGCGGGCTTGCGGGGCGACGGCAAGGGTCATCACTTCGGCCTCACCGGCCACGGCGCGGCCGATCAGGAAGGATTCGCTTTCCAGCAGCACGAAATTTGCGGGCTGTGTCAGCGCGCTGGCAAAGGCGGCGGCTGTCCATGGCGGGGGCAGGGCAAAGCACTGGGCGTGCAGGGCCGCCATTTCCTGCGGCGTCACGGCAGGATCACCGGCGGCGGGTCCGACGGCGGGGCGGCATCCGCGCCGCGCAGGTAGAAGGGGGCGGGGCGGGGGAATTGCGTGCCAAGGCGGGCGGCGGCGATCAGCGCAATGGCATTGGCAATCGGAACGGCGGGCGGCAGGGCATCGGGACCAGCGGCATTTCCGGTCAAGGTGCCCACTATGCCCGCCGCCGCGGCTGTCAGCCGCGCCGGACCGGCTTCGGTGGCGGTAAAGGACTGGACATACACCTCACCGCGCCGGGCATCCTCGATCACCGTCAGGGGGCGGGGCAGGCCATGGGCCAGCGCCTCCAGCCGGGTGACGCCGATCGCCGGGATCCCAAGGCCCAAGGCCAGTCCCCGTGCCGCCGCCACCGCGATCCGGACCCCGGTGAAATTGCCGGGACCGGTGCCGACGGCAATCGCCGCAAGGTCGGTCCAGCCGATGCCCGCCTCTGCCAACAGTTCCTCCAGCAACGGCATCAGGCGTTCGGCCTGGCCTTTTTCCATCGGCTCGACCCGCTGGATCACCGATGCGCCGCAGAGCAAAGCGGCGGCGCAATGCGCCGCCGAGGTGTCGAATGCCAGAATAACCGGATCAGGCCGCAACAGGCCGCACTTCCAGCACTTCGGGAATGTAGTGGCGCAGCAGGTTCTCGATCCCCATTTTCAGGGTCAGCGTGCTGGACGGGCAGCCCGCACAGGCCCCCTGCATGTGCAGATAGACCACGCCGCGGTCAAAGCCGTGGAACGTGATGTCGCCGCCATCCTGCGCCACGGCGGGCCGCACGCGGGTATCCAGCAATTCCTTGATCTGGCGGACAATATCACCGTCTTCGCCGGTGTGCGCCGCATGGCCGCCACCATTTGCATTCGCACCGCTTTCGCCGTCGATCACGGCGGCACCGGATTGGTAATGTTCCATGATCGCGCCCAGAATGGCGGGCTTGATATGCTGCCATTCGGACGTGTCAGCCTTGGTGACAGTCACGAAATCGGTGCCGAAAAACACGCCCGTCACCCCGCCCGCCGCAAAGATGCGGCTGGCCAGCGGCGACTTGGCGGCCGCTGCGGCCGAGGGGAAATCGGCGGTCCCGATCTCCAGCACGGTTTGGCCGGGCAGGAATTTCAGCGTGGCCGGGTTCGGGGTGGATTCGGTCTGGATGAACATGGGGTATCTCCGACTATTCCCATCGGATATGCGCCCGAAGGGGCGCAAAGTCAAGTTTGGAACAGTTCTAAATCTGTGTCAGTCTGCCGTGAAATAGGCATACATCTGATCCAGCGGTGTTGCAGGCCTGGCGCGCTGCACAAGCGCTAGGGTCGGTAGGGCCGTCAGGGCCGGGGCTGCGGTGAAATAGCCGCAACCCGGTACTTCGGGCGCAGTTGCGTGGCTGGTTGCGTGGGCCGTTGTCAGGCGAGCTTGCATCATCGTGTTCCTTGCATGACCTCCCTGACCGCAACATGGGCGCTTCGTGGCGGAAATTCAATGCAGGATGCTGCAACGCAGCATTGCAGGGGCGATCAGGCGGCAACCCGCCGCACGATCTGGCGCAGGTCAAGGCTGTGGGCGGGGCGGACCGTGCACCTGCAAACCCTGCCAAGGCGGTTATTGCCGCTGGTCACGCGTGTCACCACATCCACAAGTCGGTCGCGTGCGGTCAGGGTCAGAGGGGCCGCCCCGATCGACAGGGACCGGAAAGAAAGCCAGCCGGTCGCCGCCCCGAAACCCCGCCGATCCGCAACACGCCAAACCGGGGCGCGCCATCACAGCCTGGATGGCCGTCCTGTGCCGACGAAGGGCTGCCCCCTTACGTGATGCTTTCCAGCCGTTCCTTGGACATCTCGCCCGGCACGATGGTAATGGGGATGGGCAGGTTGCCGGAATTGCGGCTCATCTGGGTGACCAGCGGGCCGGGGCCTGCCTTTTCGGTGCCTGCCCCCAGAACCAGTACGCCGATTTCGGCATCATCGCGCACCAGCGCCAGAATCTCGGCCACCGGGTCGCCTTCGCGGATCACCAGTTCGGGGTTCACGCCCTGTTTGTCGCGCATCCATTTGGCAAAGACCTCGAAATGCGCCTCGATGCGTTCGCGGGCCTCGGTGCGCATCAGGTCGGCCACGCCCATCCAGTGCTGGAATTCTTCGGGCGGGATCACCGACAAGATCGTCACGCCCCCGCCGGTATGGGCGGCGCGGAACGCGGCATAGCGCATGGCGTTCAGGCATTCGCGGCTGTCGTCCAGCACCACTAGGAACTTGCGCATCCGGTTCTCCTTCTCGGAACGGGAATATGCGCGAGGACCGGGGGCGCTGGCAAGCCTGCGGTTTTTGGCCCGTGGTTTACCGTGTCGACGCGGCCCAGTCCCAATAGAGGCTGCGGGCGCGGTCGGTCATCGCGCGGGTCTTGTAGGTGGTGTCGTCAAAGGCCTTGACCGAGGTGACCTTGGCGAAATTGCCCGACAGGAACACCTCGTCGGCGGCATGAACATCGTCAAAGCCAAGCACGGTTTCCACCACCTCGACCCCGTCGGCCCGCAGGTTGGCGATGTGGCGGGCGCGGGTGATGCCCGCCAGAAAGGTGCCGTTCGGGATGGGGGTGAACACCACGCCGTCCTTGACCAGAAACACGTTCGCCGTGGCACTCTCGGCAAGGTTGCCCATGGCGTCGGCCACCAGCGCATTGCCGAACCCCTTGGCTTGCGCCTCGACCAGCATGCGGGCGTTGTTGGGGTAGAGGCAGCCTGCCTTGGCGTTGCAGACGTTATCCTCCAGCACCGGGCGGCGAAACCTTGTGCGGGTGGCGGTGGTGGCAAAATCGGCGGCGGGCATCGCCACTTCCTCCAGACATATCGCAAAGCCGGTGGCGCCCACCATCGGGGCCACGCCCAGATCGGACCCGTGCAAGGCCCAGTACATCGGGCGGATGTAGACGGATTGGTCGGCACTGTAGGATTGCAGGCCTTCGCGGATTATGGCGGCCATGTCTTCGGGCGCGCAGGTGGGGGTGATCAGCAAAGCCTCGGCCGACCGGTTCACGCGGGCGCAATGGGCATCCAGATCGGGGCACAGCCCGTCAAACCAGCGGGCACCGTCAAACACCGACGATCCCTGCCACATGCCATGATCCGCCGCCCGCATGACGGGGATGTCGCCCTCATGCCAGCGGCCGTCAAAGAAGGTGCGGATGTTTTTGCCGAACGCCATCTGGTTTCCCCGTCTGTTGCGCGGGGAAGGTAATCCGCCAGCCGTCACGGTTGCAAGGGCGGCTGACCGGGGCGGGCGCTTGTTGGCCCGGTGGGCCACCTGCGCGCCTTTGCCCGGATCAGCCGGGAAACGGCAAATCGTTGAGAAGGCAAAAGGAAGAGGCCTCCGGCGGGGATATTTTCGCCAATGTGAAACGGGCGGATGTTTGCTTGGGGGTCAGTCGGCCTCGGCCAGCAGGGCGGTCAGGTCCAGCCTGCCGGTGGTCATCGACAGGGTGCCGTCGGGGGCGCGGGGCCAGTCGGCCGGCGCGCGGTCGCGGTAGAGCTCGACGCCATTGCCATCTGGGTCGTCGAGGTAGATCGCCTCGGACACGCCATGATCCGACGCGCCGGTCAGGGGGTAGTTGGCGGCGATCAGGGCTTTGAGCACATTTGCCAGCGCCTTGCGGTCGGGGAACAGGAACGCGCTGTGATAAAGACCCGTGGTGCCGGGGGCAGGCGGTTTGCCACCCTTGCTGTCCCAGGTGTTCAGGCCGATGTGGTGGTGATACCCGCCCGCCGACAGGAACGCGGCCTGCGTGCCGTAGCGTTGGGTCAGGCCAAAGCCCAGGATGCCGGAATAGAAGGCGATGGCGCGGTCAAGATCGGCGACCTTGAGATGCACATGGCCGACGCGGGTTTCGGGGTGAATGTCGGGCATCTGCGGCTCCTGTCATGGTGTCTGGTTGCGGCAAATATAGCGGCAGATCGGCGCGTGGCCTATGGCCGTTTGTGCACAGAGTCTGTTCGGAAGGGGGGGAAGGCCCATGAAAAGGCCCCCTGCGCCGGGAGGCACAGGGGGCAAGGGGCGGGGCCGCGCCGGGCAGGGGTGCACAGGGCGCGGCGGGGAAGAAGGGGGACAGTCCCGCCCTTACCGATGCGTCCGGTGTAGAGGCGGAAGGAATCAGGGGTGTGACAATGTGGCGGGGCTGCAAGGGATTGAAAAGGCGGAATTGTGCTGTTCGGGGTGCCGAATCGGGCGCTAAATCCGGCGGCGCAGGGCGCGCAGCAGGGTGGACTGGATCCCTCCGCCGATCAGCGCGGTCAGGCTGGCCAGCAGGGCGGCAAGGCCTGCGGTCAGCGTCAGGGCCACGTTCGACAGGCGGGTGGTGGCGCGCAGCAGGCGGGCCTTGCCCAGCACTTCGGCCCGCGCCACCAGACGGGGGCCAAGCGCATCGCCTGCGCGGGCAAGGCGGCGGGCGTCGGCGGCATCGTCGATCAGCGGCAGCAGATGCAGCGCGTCAGTGGCACTGGTCGAGGTGCGCAGGCGGTTCAGGTCGGTGACTGTGGCGGTCAGCGGAGCCAGCGCATCGGCGCGGATCAGGCGGGCCAGATCGTCAGGGGACCGGGCGGCGGGCAGGGCGGCCCAATCGACGCCGCGCCGGGCGGCATCCATCACCATCGCGGTCAGCCGGGGGGACATCAGCCCCATGCTGCGGGCAAGCTTCGCCGTGCTGGCCCCGGCCTTCACGGCCCCCGAACTGCCGCCAGAGGCCAGGATGGCGGCGGTCGCGCCAAGGCCGATCAATGAGAGGGTCAGGTCGATCCTGTCCACCTCGGCGTCGGTCCAATAGGCCCAACCGGCACGGCCAACCCCGAAGAAATCGCCCACCGGCGTCAGGGCGACCGGGGCCTGGCAGATCAGCACATTCGACAAGGTGCAACTGGCGGGGTCATAGGCGCAGGCCGCACAGTCGCTGGCGCTGGCGGTCAGGCTGTGGTCGGCGTCATAGGCGGGCGCATAGGTGGCGGGCAGGGGAATGGCGCGTTCGGTGGCAAGCGCTGCCAGCGCCTGCAGGGCCACCCAATTGCGCGGGGCCTCGCGCAGCCGGGTGTTGATCAGGGCGGTCAGCCGTTCCGGCGTCGCCTCGCGCGCCATGATCCGGTCGGTGGCCGCCACGATCTGATCCGCAGTGCGGTCGATGATCGGGCGCAGGGTGGGGTCACGGGCGATCTGCGCGCCCGACCACAGCGTCGCCCCGAAAGAGGCGGCAAGGGCCAGCGTCAGCACCAGCCGCGCCAGCCCCTGCATCACAGGTGCCGCGAGCGGATCATGCCGATGATGTCATAGACCTGATCGACGATGGGCCGGGCGATGGCATCGGCGCGCACAGCCCCTTCGCCAAGGATGCGGTCGATCTCGGCCGGGTCTTGCATCAGGCGGACCATTTCCGACGTGATCGGCGACAGCTTTGCCACCGCCAGATCGGCCAGCGCGGGCTTGAACGTGCCGAACTGCGCGCCTGCATATTGCGTCAGCACCTCGGCCGGGGTCAGGTCGCCAAGGGCCGCGTAGATGTTCACCAGATTGCGGGCGTCGGGGCGGTCGCGCAGTTCGTCCAGCGTGCCGGGCAGCGGTTCGGCATCGGTCTTGGCCTTGCGGATCTTCCTCGCGATGGTGTCGGCATCGTCGGTCAGGTTGATCCGGCTTTGATCGGACGGGTCGGATTTCGACATTTTCATGGTGCCGTCGCGCAGGCTCATCACCCGCGTCGCAGCCCCTTCGATCACGGGTTCGGTGATCGGGAAGAAGTTCACCTTGTAGTCGTTGTTGAACTTGGCCGCGATGTCGCGGGTCAGCTCGATATGCTGTTTCTGGTCTTCGCCCACCGGCACATGGGTCGCCTTGTAGGCCAGAATATCGGCGGCCATCAGCGCAGGATAGGCAAACAGGCCAAGCGAGACGTTTTCGGAATTCTTGCCCGCCTTGTCCTTGAACTGGGTCATCCGGCTCATCCAGCCCATGCGGGCCACCGTGTTGAAGATCCAGCCCAATTCGGCATGGGCGGTCACCTGCGACTGGTTGAACAGGATGGACCGGGCAGGATCAATGCCTGCGGCGATGAAGCCCGCCGCGGCCTCGCGCGTTTGCTGGCGCAGCTTGGCCGGGTCTTGCCAGACGGTGATGGCGTGCATGTCGACAAGGCAATAGATCGTCTCGATGCCTTCATCCTGCTTTTGCACGAAGGGCTTCAGCGCCCCAAGGTAATTGCCAAGCGTCAACCCCCCCGACGGCTGGATGCCCGAGAAGATGCGTTTGGGAAAAGTCTGAGGCGTTTGGACCGCGTCGGACATGGGTGTTCTCCATCTGGAAAAAGCTGCGTGTTCCGCGTATCGGATGGGGCAGGGTGCGTCAATCGCGGCCCCCATCGGAGAATGTCATGTCCCAAGCCCATAACGCCCCGCCCCTGAACCCGCTGCCTCCCGTGGTCTGGCTGCTGGCCCTGCCGGTGATTGCGATGGAACTGGTGGTCAACCTTGGCGGGCGCGGGCTGGTCGGGGGGCCGGGGGCGGTGGGCTGGCGGGTGCAGGCGATGGAGCGCTTTGCCTTTTCGCCAGACCTGATGCGCTACATGTTGGAAAACGCGGTCTATCCGCCGGATGGGCTGCTGCGGTTGATCAGCTATCCGCTGGTGCATGGCAGTTTCAGCCATGCGTTGTTCGTGGTGGTGATGCTGCTGGCGCTTGGCAAGATGGTGGGCGAGGTGTTCCGCTGGTGGGGCGTGGTGCTGGTGGTTCTGGGGGCGGCGGCGGTCGGGGCGCTGGTCTATACCTTTGCGGTGCCATCAGTGCGTGCGCCGCTGATCGGGGGGTATCCGGCGGTCTATGGGTTGATCGGGGCGTTCACCTATCTGCTTTGGGTCAATCTCGCGGCGGTCGGGGCCAACAAGTACCGGGCCTTCACGATGATCGGCTTCCTGTTGGGAGTGCAGTTGCTGTTCGGGCTGATCTTTGGTGGCGGAATGGAATGGGTCGCCGATCTGGCCGGGTTTGCCACCGGGTTTGCGCTGTCGTTCCTGCTGGCCCCCGGCGGGTTCGCGCGGGTCCGCGCGATGCTGCGTCAACGCTGACGGCGCAGGGATTTCAGGTCTGACAGGCGGAACGCGCCAAGGGCGGCCCCGCTGGCAAAGTAGCTGACCATCCCGGCAGCGATCAGGGCGGCGAGGGCGAAGTAACGCCAGTAATCGGCGGTCAGGGGCTGCGCCAAAAGCTGCGCCCCGCCCCACAGCACCGCCCCCATGATCACCGATGCCGCCGCAATCCGGGGCAGGCGGCGCGACAGGCGGGCATCAAGGCGGGCCTCGTCGCCCATGTTGCGCGACCCGAACCACAGTTGGGCGACCATGATCCAGCCCGCCAGCGTGGTGGCAAGGGCGGCGGCGGCAAAGCCCATCAGCGGCATCAGGCCGACCGCGATGGCGGCGTTCAGCACCATCGACACCACGGCATAGCGAAACGGGCTGCGGCTGTCTTCGCGGGCATAGAACAGCGGCTGCAACACCTTGTGCAGCACGAAGGCGGGCAGGCCCGCGCCGTAGATCGCCAGCACCAGCGCCGTCGCACGGGCATCCTCGGCTCCGAAGGCCCCGCGCTGGTACAGCACTTGGGTCAGTGGCAAGGCAATCACCATTAGCGCCACGGCACAGGGCACCGTCAGCATCAGCGCAAATTCGGTGCCCCGGTTGAAACTGTCACGGCCCCCCGCCGCGTCGCCCGCCCGCAGGCGGCGTGACAGGTCGGGCAGCAGCACCGTGCCGATGGCAATGCCCACCACCCCAAGCGGCAGTTGGTACAGGCGGTCGGCATAGACCAGCCAACTGACCGCGCCTTCGGTGTAGGACGCAACCTGACGCCCCACCAGCAGGTTGATCTGCACCACCCCGCCCGACAGCACGGCAGGAGCCGCGATCATCGCCAGATGCCGCAATTCCGGCGTCATCCGGGGCAGGCGCAGATGAAAACGAAACCCGATGCGCCGGGCGGCAACCCAGGTGAAGGCAAGCTGCGCGATGCCGGTAACAGGCACCGTCCAGGCCAGCGTCAGGCCCATGTCCCACCCCGCCCAGACCGCCAGCAGCATCGCCGCAATGAAGATCAGGTTCAGCAGCACCGGCACGAACCCGGCCTCGGTGAAATGCCCATGCGCGTTCAGCACGCCCGACAGCAGGGCCACAAGGCTGATGAACAGGATATAGCTGAACCCGATCTGCCCATAGAGCACCGCCAGATCAAACCGCGCGTCGCCGGCAAAGCCCGAGGCCATCGCCCAGACCAGCCAGGGCATCGCCAGCGTGCCCAAGATCGAAAACACGATCAGCACCGCCGCCAGCCCGTTGAACGCATCCTGCGCAAAGCTGGTGGCATCCTCGCCGCCTTCCAGTTTCTTGGCGTACATCGGCACGAAGGCCATGTTGAACGCGCCCTCGGCAAAGAAGCGGCGGAACATGTTGGGCAGGGAAAACGCCACGTTGAACGCATCGGCCACCGGCCCCGCGCCAAGGTAAGCCGCCATCATCATGTCGCGGGCAAACCCCGCCCCGCGTGACAGCAGGGTCCAGCCGCCGACAGTGACGATCGACCGGGCCAGCGAGGCGCGGGTCATCCCTGCGCCCGTTCCGCGCCATCGGCGATGGCCTCGCGCAGCTTGCGTTCCAGCGCCTCTTGCTTGGATTTGGCATGCAGTTTCAGGCCGAACATGTCCTTTACATAGAAAGTGTCCACCACCTGCGCCCCATAGGTCGCGATCACCGCGCTGGCGATATAGATGGTGTTGTTGGCAAGGGTGCGGGTCAGGTCATACAGCAGGCCGGGGCGGTCGCGGGTGTCGACCTCGATGATGGTGTAAATCTCGGACCCTTCGTTGTCGAAGGTGACATGGGTGGGAAAGCGGAACTCGCGTTCGCGTTTCTTGACCTTGTCGCGGTCTTTCAACGCCTCGCGGGCGACGACTTCGCCCTTCAGGGTCTTTTCGATCATGCCGCGCAGGCGGGGCAGGCGGGCCGCCTCATACGGGCGGCCTTCGATGTCCTGCACCCAGAACACGGCGGTCGCATAGCCATCCTTGGAGGTGTAGGTGCGGGCATCGACCACATTTGCGCCCACCAGCGCCAAGGCCCCCGCCAGCCGCGAGAAGATGCCGGGATGATCGACAAGCGCAAAGCAGGCGCGGGTGGCGTCGCGGTAGGGGTCTGGGTCCAGATCGATGCGGATTTCATTGTCCGACAGGCCAAGCAGCAACCGCGCGAACACGGCTTGCGTATCGGTGGACAGCCCGCGCCAGTAGGGGGCGTAGTGCCGCGCGGCCTCGGCGCGCAGGTCGCGCACATCCCAGCCTGACAGGCGGGCGCGCAGGGCGTGCTTGGCCTCATCCTCGCGGTTTTCGCGGTTCAGCGATTCCAGCCCGCCTTCCAGCGCATCGGCGGTGTCGCGGTACAACTGGCGCAGCAGCATGGCCTTCCAGTTGTTCCACGTCCCCGGCCCCACCCCGCGAATGTCGCAGACGGTCAGAATTGTCAGCAAGTCCAGCCGTTTGCGGGTCTTCACCGCCTTGGCAAAATCGCGCACCGTGCGCGGATCGCCGATGTCACGCTTTTGCGCCATGTCGGACATCAGCAGGTGATAGCGCACCAGCCATTCCACGGTTTCGCATTCTTCGCTGTCCAGCCCCAGACGGGGCGCGATGCGGCGGGCCAGTTGCGCGCCGATGATCGAATGATCCTCGGGGCGGCCCTTGCCGATGTCGTGCAACAGCAACGCCACATACAGCACGCGCCGGTTGACCCCGGCCTTCAGGATGGACGAGGACAGCGGCAGATCCTCGACCAACTCGCCCCTTTCGATCTGCGCCAGAACGCTGATGGTCTGGATGATATGCTCGTCCACCGTGTAATGGTGATAGACATTGAACTGCATCATCGCGACGATGTTTTCAAATTCGGGGATGAAGGCGGCCAGCACGCCCAACTCGTTCATCCGGCGCAAAGACCGTTCCGGGTTGCCGTGTTTCAGCAGAAGATCAAGAAAGATCTGCACAGCCTCGGGGTTGGTGCGCAGATCGTCGTCGATCCGGTCCAGATGCCCCGCCAGCAGGCGCATGACATTGGGATGCAGCAGGTATCCGGTGCGCAGGGCTTCCTCGAACACCCGCAGCAGGTTCAGCTTGTCGGCCAGAAAGGCGGCAGGGTCGGTCACGTCAATGCGGCCCTGCACCAGTTTGTAGCCGGCCTTCACCCGCTTGGTGCGCTTGAAAATCCCCAGAAGCGAGGCTTCTGGCTTGGCATGGCGCGCCTCAAGCTCGGTCAGGAACACGCGGGTCAATTCGCCGACGCGGGTGGCGTGGCGGAAATAATCCTGCATGAAATGTTCAACCGCCCGGCGCCCGCCGGAATCGCGGTAGCCCATGCGTTCGGCCACCTCGACCTGAATGTCGAAGGTCAACTGATCGGTCGCCCGCGCCGTGATGTGGTGCATGTGGCAGCGCACCGCCCAGAGGAAATCTTCGGCGCGGGTGAAGATGTCGTATTCTTCGCGGGACAAAAGCCCCGCGCCCACCAGCCCTTCGGAGGAGGACACCCGGTTCAGATACTTGCCGATCCAGTACAGGGTTTGCAGGTCGCGCAGGCCGCCCTTGCCTTCCTTGACGTTGGGTTCCAGCACATAGCGCTGGCCGCCCTGCCGCTTGTGCCGCTCGGCGCGTTCGGCCAGCTTGGCCTCGATGAATTCCGGCCCGGTGTTGCGGAACAATTCGGACCACAGCCGGTCGCCCAGTTCCACCGCCAGCGGCGCATAGCCCGCGACATGGCGGTATTCCAGCAGGGCGGTGCGGATGGTGATGTCCTCGCGCCCCAGCCGGATGCAGTCCTTCACCGTGCGGCTGGCATGGCCCACCTTCAGCTTCAGATCCCACAGCATGTACAGCATGGATTCGATCACCGATTCCGCCCAGGGGGTGATCTTCCAGGGGGTCAGGAACAGCAGATCCACGTCGGAGTGGGGGGCCATCTCGGCCCGGCCATAGCCGCCGACCCCCAACACCGCGATGCGTTCGGATTCGGTGGGGCTGGGCAGCGGATGCAGATGGTCGACGGCCACCCGCAGGGCGGCGGTGACCAGCCCGTCGGTCAGACAGGCCTGCGCGCGGACCAGGGCGCGGGCCTCCAGCGGATGGGCCTTGAAGGCGGCTTGCAGCGCGTCATTGGCGCGGGATCTGGCCTGCGCCATGTGGCCCACGGCAATGGCACGTGCGGCCTTGGGGTTGGCGGCGGCGCCGATATCGGCGGCGATGGCGCGGGTCAGGGCGGCGCTGTCGATGATCGTGGTCGCGGGCAACAGCATCGGGGCAGGGGCGGCGGGCTGTGCCGCCGCCACCACGTTTGCGGCTGGCATCAGAACCCGGCACCGGCAAAGCTGCGCGGGGCGGCGTCGATGATCACGGCCGCATTGTTGCGCACCTGCGCAATCGCCAGACCGCGTTCATTGGTGCCATCGGTGCGCAGCCGGAAGATGCCGTTGACACCAACATAGCCCGCCCCTTGCGTCAGCGCGGCTGTCGACAGGGCATTGGTCTTGCCTTGCTTGACCAGCGCGCCGATCGCGGCAACTCCGTCATAAGCCAGGCCTGCAATCGGGTGCGGGGCCTCGGAAAACGCGGTCTGATAGCGGTTCTGGAACTGGCCATAGAGGCCGGGATCCGGCAGCGCAAACCAGCCCCCCTGCACCCCCGGCAAGGCCAGCGCCGCCGCCGGAATGTCCCAACGCGCCAGACCGATCATCTGGGCGGTGGCATTCGACATGCCGTTGTCGGTCAGCAACTGGCTGACCAGCGGCAAGGCGGTGGCGCTGTTCGCGGTCAGGAACAACGCATTGGCCCCGGCAGATTTTGCCGTCTGCGCAATCGACGGGATGGCCGAGGCGATGCCCTGCTGCGACAGCTCGTACGAGCCGACCGCCACCACGGCCCCCCCCGCCGTCTGCACCCCGCGCTGAATGGCCGCGCGGCCCAGATCGCCCGCCGTATCGCGGTCATGCACAATCATGATGCGGCTTTTGCCGGATCGCACCGCATAGCTCGCCAGCCGTCTGGCGGTGTTGTCAAAGGTCGGGCCAAGCACGAACACGTTGCCGCCCGCGACATCGGTGTTGTTCGAGAACGACAGCACGGTGATCCCGCGCGGGGCCATGGCGACGCCCACGGCATTCACCTCTTGTGCATAGACCGGGCCAAGAATGATCTTCGCGCCCTCATCCGCCGCCTTGATCGCCATGGCCTGCGCCTGACCGGGCTGGGCTGCGGTGTTGTAGACCCGCAGGTCGATCTTCACCCCACCCAGATCGGAGATCGCCAGCCGCGCCGCATTCTGCAGACTGCGGGCCAGCAGTTCATCCGTGGCCTGGCCGGACCCGCCGGGCACCAGCAGGGCGACGGGCACAGCCTCGCCCGTGTTGATCGCGGGGCCTGCGCCGCTGATCGGGCCGGCACCGGGTACACAGGCCGCCAGAACAAAAGCGGCGAACACGACAACAAGACGCCCCGGCGTCTTGCACGCTTGGACAATAGCAGACAACATAAGGAATTCCTCACTCCCAGAGGCGCGGCAGAGGTGCGGCATCGGTGGGCAGGTTATGCGCATCGCGGGGGGAAGTAAACTTGTCAGGGGAGCTCACATCATGTCCATCGGCAGCATTCCGTCCCATGGGACGGAGACCGGAGCGGGCCAGCAGGACGACAATGGTGTCGAGAAACCGGCTGGTCTGGAGGTGGAAAGGCGCAGCCTGTCGCGGGCAATCACACCGGGGCTGCACTTCGTGTCAACCCCGATCGGTGCCGCGCGTGACATCACGCTGCGGGCGCTGGACATTCTGGCCGGCGCCGATGTGCTGGCGGCAGAAGATACCCGCACCTTGCGCCATCTGATGGAAATTCACGGCATTTCCCTGGGCGCGCGGCCTTTGGTCGCCTATCACGAACACAACAATCAGGCCGCCCTTCCCCGCCTGATGCGCGCGCTGACCGAAGGCAAATCGGTGGCCTATGCGTCCGAGGCGGGCACCCCGCTGATCTCGGACCCCGGCTTTCAACTGGCCCGCGCGGCCATTGCCGAAGGCGTGGCGGTGCTGGCGGCCCCCGGTGCCTCGGCGGTGCTCTGTGCGCTGACGGTTTCCGGCCTGCCGTCGGACCGGTTCATGTTCGCGGGCTTTGCGCCGTCGGCAAGATCGGCACGCCTGACCTTTCTGCAAGAGCTGCGTGACGTGCAGGCGACGCTGATCCTGTATGAATCGCCAAAGCGCGTTAAGGGATTATTGGATGATCTGGTGCAAGTTATGGGGACGACGCGCTACGCTGTGGTGTGCCGGGAACTGACCAAGCGATTCGAGGAAGTGTCGCGCGGGGCGCTTGGTGATCTGGTGGCGGGGTTTGCGGACCGGGATGTGAAGGGTGAAATCGTCGTTCTGGTGGATCGTGGGGCCGTCACGCGGGCCGATGCCGCCACAGTCGAACAGGCGCTGGATCAGGCCATGTCGCGGATGACGGTCAAGGATGCGGCGGCGGCGGTGGCGGAAGCCTTTGGTCTGCCACGCCGCGAGGTGTATCAGATGGCGCTGAAAAGGGGCTGAAGATGGCGGGTCAGGTTTTGACATCACGGTCGCTGCGCGGGGCACGCGCCTATCATGCGGGCGTGGCCGCGGAAAATCAGGTGGCCCAGTTCTATGAACGCGCGGGGCGCGCCGTTTGCGCGCGGCGCTGGCGCGGGTCGGGCGGCGAGATCGACTTGATTGCCCGCAATGGCGCCGAGGTGATCTTTATCGAGGTCAAGCAAAGCAGCACCCATGCCATTGCGGCCGAACATCTGACGCTGCGCCAGATGCAGCGCATCTATGCCTCGGCGGAAGAATTTCTGGCGGGCGAACCCAAGGGGTTGCTGACCGACGTGCGCTTTGATGTGGCGCTGGTCGATGGTCAGGGCCGGATCGAAGTGCTGGAAAACGCCTTCGCGGCCTGAGCGGCGACCGGTTTGCATCCGCAGGCGGTATCGGGCATCGTGCGGGCCACTGATCCGCGGAGAATGCGATGTCGCTCAAGGTAGCCCTGCAAATGGACCCGATCGGGTCGGTCAACATCAACGGGGACAGCACGTTCCGCATCGCGCTGGAGGCGCAGGCGCGGGGCCATTCGCTGTTTTTCTATACGCCGGACAAGCTGGCCTTTGTCGAAGGCCGGGTGATGGCGCGGGGGTTTCCGATCACGCTGCGGCGCGAGGTTGGCAATCATGTGACCTATGGCGCAGAAACCGAGGTCGATCTGGCGGAGTTCGATGTGGTCTGGCTGCGGCAGGATCCGCCGTTCGACATGGGCTATATCACAACCACTCATCTGCTGGAGATGATCCATCCTAGGACCCTTGTGGTGAACGATCCGTTCTGGGTGCGCAATTCGCCCGAAAAGCTGCTGGTTCTGCGCTTTGCCGATCTGACACCGCCGACGGCGATTGCCCGCGATCTGGCAACGATCCGGGCGTTCAAGGCGCGGCATGGCGATATCATTCTGAAGCCACTGTACGGCAATGGCGGGGCGGGGGTGTTCCGGCTGGATGCGCAGGATCGGAATCTGGCATCGCTGCATGAGCTGTTCAGCGGCATCAACCGGGAGCCTTTGATCGTGCAGAAGTTCTTGCCGGATGTGTCGAAGGGCGACAAGCGGGTGATTCTGGTGGATGGCGAACCTGTGGGCGCGATCAACCGGGTGCCGCAGGCCGGGGAAACCCGGTCGAACATGCATGCGGGCGGGCGGCCCGAGAAGGTGGTGCTGACGCCGCGCGATCTGGAAATTTGCGCGCGGATCGGGCCGGTGTTGAAGCAGTATGGCCAGATTTTTGTGGGCATCGACGTGATCGGCGACTGGCTGACCGAGATCAACGTGACCTCGCCCACGGGAATTCAGGAGCTGGAGCGGTTTGACGGCACCAATACCGCCGCGCGCATCTGGCAGGTGATCGAGGCGAAACGGGCGGGGTGAGATCGGGGACTGGGGCGCTTTTTGCCCGATTGGGCAAAAAGCGCCCCTTTTCAGGATTTTGCGCCCATGGACAGGCGATAGCTGACCGCTTCGGCGACATGGGGCTGGCGCAGCGCCGTGCTGCCGTCCAGATCGGCGATGGTGCGCGCCACCCGCAAGATCCGGTGATAGCCGCGCGCTGTCAGGCCAAAGCGGTCGGCCACCCGCGCCAGCAAGGCGCGGCTTTCGGCATCGGGGCTGGCCACCTCCTCCAGCAACTTGCCTTCCATGTCGGCATTGACCCGCACCCCCGGCGTTCCGGCAAAGCGGGTCGTCTGCACCGCGCGCGCCGCACTGACCCTGGCGGCGACGGTTGCAGAGGTGTCGCCGGTGGCGGGCAGATCAAGGTCGGTATAGGCCACGGGCGGCACTTCGACGCGCAGGTCGAACCGGTCGAGCAGCGGCCCCGAGATGCGGCCAAGATAGTCGTCGCCGCAGACCGGGGCCTTGGCGCAGGCGCGGGCGGGGTCGGTCATGTAGCCGCATTTGCAGGGGTTGGCGGCGGCCACCAGCAGGAACCGGCAGGGATAGCGGATATGGGCATTGGCGCGGGCCACCATGATTTCGCCGGTTTCGATCGGCTGGCGCAGAGTGTCCAGCACCGTGCGGGGAAATTCGGGAAACTCATCCATGAACAGCACGCCGTTGTGGGCCAGGCTGACCTCGCCAGGTTTGGCGCCTTTGCCGCCCCCCACGATGGCCGCCATCGACGCTGTATGGTGCGGTTCGCGGAAGGGCCGCGCGCGGGAGATGCCGCCTTCGGACAGCAACCCTGCCAGCGAATGCACCATCGAGGTTTCCAGCGCCTCGGAGGCCGACAGCGGCGGCAATATGCCCGGCAACCGCGCGGCCAGCATGGATTTTCCCGATCCGGGGCTGCCGACCATGAACAGATGGTGCCGCCCGGCGGCGGCGATTTCCAGCGCGCGTTTGGCGCGTTCCTGGCCCTTGACTTCGCGCAGATCGCGGCTGCCGATGGCAAGCACGACCTCGCCCGCCTCGGCCGGGGTCAGGGGCGACTGCCCGGTGTAATGGCGCACCACATCGGCCAGGGTCGCCGCCGCCAGCACCTGTGTCGCCCCCACCCAGGCCGCCTCGGCCCCGCAGGCCCTGGGGCACAGCAGACTGCGATCCTCGACCGCCGCTGCCATGGCGGCGGGCAAGGCCCCGATCACCGGCATCAGGCGACCATCGAGCGACAGCTCGCCAAGCGCGACAGTGCGTTCGACCTCATCCTTGGGGATGATCTCGAGCGCCGCCAGCAGCGCCAGCGCAATCGGCAGATCGAAATGCGAGCCTTCCTTGGGCAGGTCGGCGGGCGACAGGTTGACCGTGATCCGCTTGGTCGGCAGCGCGATGGACATGGACGCAAGGGCCGCGCGGACGCGTTCCCTGGCCTCGGACACCGCCTTGTCGGGCAGGCCCACCAGCGTAAACGAAGGCATCCCGGCGGCGACGGCGCATTGCACCTCGACCAGCCGGGCCTCGACCCCTTCAAACGCCACCGTATAGGCCCGTGCAACCATGTCCCCACCCGTCTTTACCAAGATTAACGGTTAGGGCGGAATGGTTTACGAGTGGTAAATGGCGATGAACTTTGGCCAGGCCTCGGCATCGGCCACGGTCTTGTCACGGCAGAACGCGTTGCAAAAGCCAAAGCGGCGACCGCCAATGTCCAGCGCGTGGGTGACGGGTTTGCCGGAATAGGGGCAGGCGGTGTTTTCGGTGTCCAGCCCCGCCACGGCGCGGGCGGGCAGGGGCACCGGGCCGGGCCAGGTGCGGCGGCCATAATCGCGGCGGTAAAACGGCTGATCCGCGCCGTCGACCATGCCCATGGCCCGCCATTGCCGGAACGACGGGTGCGACAGATGCGCGTTGACATAGGTCATCGCTGCAGCCCCGACGGGCAGGTTGTAGCCTGCGATGCGGGCGGCCACGGGGGCAAAGAACGCATCCGCGGCCGAATAGGCCCCGCAGAGCCACGGGCCTTTGGCCCCCGTCGCCTCGCGCGCCCAAGCCCAGATCGCCTCCAGCCGGGCCAGATCGGCCAGTACCTCGGGCGGCGGGACGCAGTCGGTATAGCTGACGCGCAGGTTCATCGGGCAATGGCTGCGCAGCGCGACAAAGCCTGCATGCATTTCGGCCATCAGCACCCGCGCCACGGCGCGCGCCTGCGGATCGGCGGGCAACAGGCCCGCCTCGGGGTGGCGGGAGGCCAGTTCTTCGGCAATCGCGATGGTTTCGGGCACCACCACGCCATCGGGGGTGCGCATGGTGGGTGCGGTTCTGCCGGGGAAGTAATCCTTCAGCATGGTGGCCAATTCATCGGTGTAAAGCCGGGCCGCATGAGTCCTGACCGGAATCCCGAAGGCGTCGAACAGCAGCCAGCCCCGCAGGGACCAGCTTGAATAGGCGCGGTCGCCGATCACGAGGTCATAGGTCATGTCGCATCTCCGGTTGTTGCGCGCGTCAGGTTGCATGGCAGGGGGCATTCCGAACAGCGCTGATTTGTGGGCCGGTCCATCACGGAATGTGATTGACCTGTGCGGCCGTCCAAAGCCCGTCGTCATGGCACAGGCAGGTGACAGACAGATTGTCGATGGTCTGGGCCAGCGCCTGATAGGGGGTCAGACCTGCCGCGCGCTGGTATTGCGTCAGGATCGCGCCGAAATGGGCGACGATGATGACATCGGTCTGGGGCAGGGCCAGCAGGCGGTCGGCGGCTGCCGCGACGCGGGCTGCGGCCTGATGCCAGCTTTCGCCATTCGGCGGAGCGGTGTGGCCGGGGTCTTCCCAGTATTGGCGGCTGAGGTCGGGCCATCTTGCCGAAACCTCGGCGAAGGTCAGGCCATCCCAGTCGCCGAAATGAAACTCGCGCAGGGCGGGGTCGGGGGGCAGGCGGTGGCGGGTGGCACAGAGCGCATCGGCGGTGGCGGTGGCGCGGATCAGGTCGGACGAGATCACCACCGCATCGGCGGGAAGATGCGCGTTCAGCCGCGCCAGGGCGGCGCTGTCGGACAGATCGGCCGGAATGTCGCGCCAGCCTGCGAAGGCCTTGGTATGGGTCGGGCCATGGCGGACCCACCACAGCCGCGTCACAGGCTGCCCTTCAGCACGAAGGGCAACCCGGCCATCACCCCCAGCACCAACCCGGCCTGTGCGGCCAGATCCTGATTGAGCCGCCCCTGCGCATCGCGAAACCGGCGGGCAAGCGCGTTGTCGGGCACGATGCCCCAGCCGACCTCGTTCGACACCACCACCACCGGGGCCTTGCAGCGCGACAACGCCGCCAGCAGGGCGGCACCTTCTGCCGCCGTATCATGGTCGGCCAGCAGGTGGTTGGTCAGCCACAGGGTGGCGCAATCGACCAGCACGGCATGGGCCACAGGCACCGCATCCAGTGCGGCGCCAAGGTTCAAGGGGGCCTCGACGGTGGTCCAGTCCGGCCCGCGGCTGCGGCGGTGATCCGCGATCCGCGCGCGCATTTCGGCGTCCCAGCCCTCGGCGGTGGCAATGTAGGTGCGGGGCCGGGCGCTTGCGGTGATCAGCCGTTCGGCCAGCCCGGATTTGCCCGATTTCGCGCCGCCGACCACCAGCGTCAGGGCGGGCAGGGAAATATGGGCGGGGATAAGTGATCCGGTCACGCGGTTGCCTCGTAACACCTGATGATCGCGGCAGATTGCGCCGGGCACCATAGGTCTGACTGGGGGTTGGAAGATGGCACATCAGGGGTATAGCGACCAAACGATGTCGCGCCAAGCGATGAAGGCGGAACTGCTGGATGCCGAAACCGAATTGCGGCTGGCCTATGCCTGGCGTGACCAGCGCGACGAAGAGGCCTTGCACCGCCTGATCACCGCCTACATGCGGCTGGCGATTTCGATGGCGGCCAAGTTCCGCCGCTATGGCGCCCCGATGAATGATCTGATCCAGGAGGCATCGCTTGGCTTGATGAAGGCCGCCGACAAGTTCGACCCGGATCGCGGTGTGCGGTTTTCGACCTATGCCGTATGGTGGATCAAGGCCAGCATCCAGGACTATGTGATGCGCAACTGGTCGCTTGTGCGGACCGGATCGACCAGCAGCCAGAAGGCGCTGTTCTTCAATCTGCGCCGGGTGCAGGCCAAGCTGGAGCGCGAGGCCGCAGCCGAGGGCGAGGTGCTGGACCAGTTCCAGTTGCGCCAGCGGGTGGCGACCGAAGTGGGCGTGTCGCTGGCCGATGTCGAGATGATGGAGGGGCGGCTGTCGGGGTCGGACTATTCGCTGAACGCCACGCAAAGCGCCGAGGATGAAGGGCGCGAGTGGATCGACGCGCTGGAGGATGACGGCGTGCAGGCCGCCGAGGCGGTGGAAGGCGCGCATGACGCCGCCCATCTGCGGACATGGCTGGTGCGCGCGCTGCAATCGCTGAACCAGCGCGAGCGGTTCATCGTGGCCGAACGCAAGCTGCGCGAAGACCCCCGGACGCTGGAATCGTTGGGGTCTGAACTGGGCCTGTCGAAGGAACGGGTGCGGCAACTGGAATCTGCGGCCTTTGCCAAGCTGCGCAAAAGCCTTGAAGGCCAGTCGCGGGAAGTGCATCACTTTCTGGCATGAAGGGGCTTGCCGTCGTCCTGACGCTTTTTGCGGGTCCGGGTTTTGCGGGGCCGATCGCCGGGGGTGATTTGTCGGATTTGCCGCCCGCCGATGTGGTTGTGCTGGGCGAGGTTCATGACAACCCGGTGCATCATGCCAATCAGGCGCGGGCGGTGGCGGCGATTGCCCCACGCGCGCTGGTGTTTGAAATGTTGACCCCGGCGCAGGTGGCGGCACTGCCTGCCGACAGGGCAGATGCGGCGGCGCTGGCCAGAGCCCTTGGTTGGGCCGACAGCGGCTGGCCTGATTTTGCGCTGTATTTTCCGATCTTTGCCGCAGCCCCCACAGCGCGGATCTACGGCGGCAATCTGCCGCGCGATGTGGTGCGTCAGGCGGTCAAAACCGGGGCTGCGGGCGCGTTCGGGGCGGGGGCCGCGCGCTATGGGCTGGACCTGCCTTGTCCCCCGCCGACCAGACCCGGCGCGAGGCCGATCAGCGCGAGGCCCATTGCGGCGCGCTGCCCGAGGAGATGCTGGCAGGCATGGTGCAGGCGCAGCGCCTGCGCGATGCCGCACTGGCCAGCGCTGTGGTGCAGGCGGCGGATGAGACTGGCGGGCCGGTGGTGGTGATCACCGGATCGGGCCATGCGCGCCGTGACACGGGCGTTCCTGCGATGCTGGCGCGGGCCGCCCCCGATCTGTCGGTGCTGTCGGTGGGGCAACTCGAGGCCGACCCCGGACCGGACGCGCCCTATGATCTGTGGATTATCACACCCCCCACCCCGCGCGATGACCCCTGCGCTGGCCTGACCGGCGATTGACGGCAGTTGAGTTTGCCCGCCCGCCCCCCTAAACCTGTGCCAGACCCTGCAAGGAGCCTGCCGATGCTGGCCGGAAAACGCGTTCTTCTGATCATCGGTGGCGGCATCGCGGCCTACAAGGCGCTGGAGCTGATCCGAATGCTGAAAGGGCAGGGGGCATCGGTGGTGCCGGTGTTGACGAAGGCGGGGGCCGAATTCGTGACGCCGCTGTCGGTGGGGGCACTGGCGGGGGGGCGCGTCTACACCGATCTGTTCGACCTGACGGACGAGGCCGAGATGGGCCACATCCAGCTTTCCCGCGCCGCCGATCTGGTGGTGGTGGTGCCGGCAACCGCCGATCTGATGGCCAGGATGGCGGCGGGGATTGCCAATGATCTGGCCTCGACCCTGCTGCTTGCCACCGACAAGCGGGTGCTGATCGTGCCTGCGATGAATGTGCGGATGTGGCTGCACCCCGCCACGCAGCGCAATCTGGCGCAGGTGCAGGCCGATGGCGTGCTGGTCTGCGGCCCGGTGGAAGGCGACATGGCCTGCGGGGAATACGGGCCGGGGCGGATGGTGGAGCCTGCGGAGATTGTGCAGGCGATTGCGGCGGCCTTGGGCGACGGGCCGTTGCGGGGGCGGCATGTGCTGGTGACCTCGGGGCCGACGCAAGAACCCATTGATCCGGTGCGCTATATCGCCAACCGGTCCTCTGGCGCGCAGGGCACGGCGATCGCGGCGGCGCTGCGCGATCTGGGCGCAAGGGTGACGTTTGTGACCGGGCCAGCCTCGGTGCCCGCCCCTGTGGGGGTGACGGTGGTGCGGGTGGAAACGGCGGCACAGATGCTGGCGGCGGTCGAGGCGGCCTTGCCTGCGGACGCAGCCGTGATGGCGGCGGCGGTGGCCGATTGGCGCATTGCCAATGCGGCGGGGCACAAGATGAAGAAAGACGGGTCGGGCCGCGCCCCGGCGCTGGAGTTTGCCGAGAACCCCGACATTCTGGCGCGGGTGTCGCAAGGTGCGCCGCGCCCCCGGCTGGTGGTGGGCTTTGCGGCTGAGACCGATGACGTGCTGGCCTATGCCACCGCCAAACGCCTGCGCAAGGGCTGTGACTGGATCGTCGCCAATGACGTGTCGCCCGCGACGGGGATCATGGGCGGCACCGAGAACGCGGTGACGCTGATCACCGAAGCCGGGGCCGAGGTGTGGCCCCGGATGGCGAAAGAGGCGGTTGCCGCCAGGCTGGCGGCGCGGATTGCCGAAGGGCTGGCATGATTGCCACGGTCGAAGCCTCCGGCGGGGATATTTAGGAACAGATGATGGTGGGGCGAATGGAGCCGGTATTGAAGGTGTTGTGGGAAGATTGGGCCGATCAGTCGCTTGGTCTGCCACGGTATGAAACGGCGGGAGCGGCGGGGGCGGACATTCGGGCGAACCTTGTGCCCGAGGACCGCGCGGCAGGCGTGGTGCTGGCCCCGATGCAGCGCATGATCGTGGCGACCGGGATACGGGTTGAAATTCCCCTCGGGTATGAGGTGCAGATCCGGCCAAGGTCTGGCCTTGCGGTCAGGCACGGCATCAGCCTGCCCAACACGCCCGGCACCATCGACAGCGATTATCGCGGGCCGTTGGGCGTGGCGCTGATCAACCTTGGCGATGCGGATTATGTGATCCGCCATGGCGACCGGATCGCGCAGATGGTGGTGGCCCCGGTGGTGCAGGCGGGGTTTGTGGTGGTGCAGGCTTTGGGGGAAACTGTTCGGGGCGAGGGGGGCTTTGGCTCTACTGGCGTGTCGTGATCGGGCTGTTGGTGGCCGCCGCGATCTGGGGGGCGGGGCGGTTCATGCGTCTGCCGCGCGGGTTGGTCCGGGGCTTGCTGGGGGCCTGGTGGCTGGTGCTGGTGCTGGTGCATTCGCCGCTGGTGGCGGCGGGCAATCCGGTGGCCAGGTTGCTGGGCGGCACGTTTCAGGCCTGGGTCTTGCTGGGGATCATGGCGGGGGCGGTTGCAGGGTATGCGGCCCTTCTGAGCCGGTTGAAGGCGCGGCAGGTGGCTCCGGTGGCTGTGACAGGCATGTTTTCCGAAGCCGAGCGTGACCGCTATGCCCGCCACATCATGCTGCGCGAGATCGGCGGGCCGGGGCAGAAGCGGTTGAAGGCGGCGAAGGTGCTGGTGATCGGGGCGGGGGGGCTGGGTTCGCCCGCGCTGCTGTATCTGGCGGCAAGTGGCGTGGGCGTGATCGGGGTCATTGACGACGATGTGGTCGAGGCCAGCAACCTGCAACGGCAGATCATCCATGCGGATCAGCGGATCGGCCTGGGCAAGGTGGCATCGGCCGAAATCGCCATGAAGGCGCTGAACCCGTTCATCGAAGTGCGCCCCTATTCTCGCCGTCTGACGGAAGGTATCGCCGCCGATCTGGTGGCCGACTATGATCTGGTGCTGGACGGGTCGGACAATTTCGACACCCGCTATCTGGCGAACCGGGTCTGCGCCGCCGCTGGCAAGCCGTTGATCGCAGGCGCGATCACGCAATGGGAAGGGCAGGTGTCGGTCTGGCATCCGGCCAAGGGTGGCCCCTGCTATGAATGCGTGTTCCCGGTGCGGCCCGCGCCGGGGCTGGTGCCGACCTGTGCAGAGGCGGGGGTGGCGTCACCCCTGCCGGGGATCATCGGCGCGATGATGGCGATGGAGGCGGTGAAGCTGATCGTGGAGGCGGGCGAAGGTCTGCGCGGGCGGTTGATGATCTATGACGCGCTTTATGCCGACAGCAGGGTGATCGCTGTCAAGCCGCGCGCAGGATGTGCGGCGTGCGGCGCGTAGGATGGGCAATCTGCCCATCCCCGATTTGCCCAACCTTGGGTGCTTGCATCCGGGGGGGGCGCGCGGCATGGTCTGGTATCGCATTCCAACGGGAGCCTGACCCATGAAACTGACCGCTGCCCTTGGCCTGATGGCCCTGACCCTGTCGCCCGCCTTCGCCCAGGGCCTGCCCGATCTGGCAGGCCGGGAAATTGTCGTCGTCACCGAAAACGCCTATCCGCCCTTGCAGTTTCTGGATGCCTCGGGGGCGGCAATCGGCTGGGAATATGACGCGATGGCCGATATTGCCAAGCGGCTGAACGCAACGGTGAAATACGAAAACATCAGTTGGGATGCGATGATCCCGGCCGTGTCCGAAGGCCAGTTCGACATGGGCATGACCGGCATCACCATCCGCGATGACCGCAAGGAACAGGTGGATTTTTCCGACAGCTACATGACCAGCCAGATGGTGATGATGGTGCGCGGCGATGAGGCGCGCTTTGCCGACAAGGCGTCATTCGCGGCCAACGCGGATCTGTTCATGGCGGCCCAGCCCGGCACCACGCCCTTCTATGTCGGCGTCTATGAGGTGCTGGACGGCAACGAGGCCAATCCGCGCATCAAGCTGTTTGAAACCTTCGGGGCCACGGTCGAGGCGCTGAAGGCGGGCGACGTTGATCTGGTGCTGACCGATGGCACGGCGGGGGCGGGCTATGTCGAGGCCAGCGCAGGCGGGCTGAAGATCGTCGGCGAAAAGCTGGGGACTGAGGATTTCGGGTTCATCTTCCCCAAGGGATCCGATCTGGTGGCCCCGATGAACGCGGCGATTGCGGCGATGAAGGCGGACGGGTCGTTGGACGCGCTGAACAAGAAGTGGTTCCTTGATTACAAGATGGGCCAGTAGTGCCCCGTCTGAACGTCGGTGGCCCGGCCTGATCGTCGGGGCACCAAGCCGATGACCCCTTCGCCGAAATCTGACACCGATTTTCCCTGGTGGCTGGTGATCTTGCTGATCACCGGGGCCGGGCTGTTCTCTGCCGTCTGGGCCAGCCCGATGTATGCCGCCGTGATGGCGACGCTGGCCAAGGGCATCTGGATCACTGTCGGCGTGGCGCTGGTGGCCTATGTGATGGCCTGCGCCATTGGTCTTGGGCTGGCGCTGGCGGGTCTGTCGCGGTTCATCGTGTTGCGGCAGGCGGCGCGGCTGTACATCGAGGTGATGCGCGGGGTGCCGATCATCGTTCTGCTGCTCTATGTGGCCTTCGTGCTGGCCCCCGGTTTTGTCTATGGCTGGAACTGGCTGACCGGGCCACTGGGATTCGAGCCGTTGAAAACGCGGGACTTTCCGCTGCTGTGGCGGGCGGTGATCGCGTTGACGCTGGCCTATTCGGCCTTTCTGGCCGAGATTTTCCGCGCCGGGTTGCAGGCGGTGGATGCAGGCCAGATCGAAGCCGCCAAGGCGCTTGGCCTGTCGGGCTGGCAGCGGTTTCGCCATGTGGTGTTCCCGCAGGCGTTCCGGATGATCCTGCCGCCGCTTGGCAATGATTTCGTGGCGATGGTGAAGGATTCGTCGCTTGTGTCGGTATTGGGCGTGACCGACATCACCCAGTTGGGCAAGGTCACGGCGGCGGGCAATTTCCGCTATTTCGAGACGTATAATGTGGTGGCGCTGCTGTATCTGACCATGACCATCACCCTGTCGCTGATCCTGCGGCGCATCGAGGCGCGGTTGCGGGCCAGGGACGCGCGGTAAGGTCTGGACCTTTGCCGGGGCGCTGCCTAGCCTGCCCGCCAAAGGAGACTTTGCCATGAATGCTTTGCTGACCCCCTGGACCGCGCCCTTTGGTCTGCCGGATTTCGCCGCGATCAAGGATGAGGATTTCGCCCCCGCCTTTGATGCGGCCCTGGCCGAGGCGCGGGCGAACATCGCGGCGATTGCCGATGCGGCGGATGCGCCCAGCTTTGCCAATACCATCGCCGCGCTGGAACTGGCCGAAGGGCTGCTGGACCGGGTGGGGGGTGTCTTCTACAACCTTGCGGGTGCCGACAGCACCGATGCCCGCGAGGCGTTGCAGCGCGATCTGGCCCCCAAGATGAGCGCCTTTGCATCCGAAGTCACCAACAACGCCGCCCTGTTCGCCCGGATCGAGGCGCTGTGGGAGGCGCGCGACAGCCTTGGGCTTGAGCCTGAACAGGCGCGGGTGCTGACCCTCTACCGGCAGATGTTCGTGCGGTCCGGGGCCAAGTTGGTCGGCGATCAGGCGGCGCGGCTGACGGCGGTGAAATCGCGGCTGGCGGTGCTGGGCACCCAGTTCAGCCAGAACCTGCTGGCCGAGGAACGCGACTGGTTCATGGAACTGTCAGAGGCCGATCTGGAAGGCCTGCCGGACTTCGTGGTCGATGCCGCGCGGGCAGCCGGGGCCGAAAAAGGCATCGGTCCGGTTGTCACCCTCAGCCGGTCCCTGATCGTGCCGTTCTTGCAGTTTTCCCCCCGCCGTGCCCTGCGCCAAAAGTCGTATGAGGCCTGGGGGTTGCGGGGCGCAAACGGCAATGCGGCGGACAACCGGGCGGTGGCGGCCGAGATTCTGGCGCTGCGGGCGGAACGCGCGCATCTGCTGGGCTATGCCAGCTTTGCCGATTTCAAGCTGGAACCGGAAATGGCGAAAACCCCCGATGCCGTGCGCGGGCTGCTGATGCGGGTGTGGGAACCGGCACGGACCAAGGCCTTGGCGGATGCAGGCGTGCTGGAGGCGATGTTGCACGCCGATGGCATTGCCGGGCCGCTGGAACCCTGGGACTGGCGCTATTATTCCGAACGTCGCCGCAAGCTGGAACATGATCTGGATGAGGCCGCGTTGAAGCCTTACCTCGGGTTGGAGGCGATGCTGGGCGCGCAATTCGACTGTGCCAACCGGCTGTTCGGGCTGGAATTCCGCGAACTGGACGGCCCGTTCTATCACCCCGACGTGCGGGGGTGGGAGGTGACTCGCAACGGTGCCCATGTGGCGCTGTTCCTGGGCGATTACTTCGCGCGTGGGTCCAAACGGTCGGGGGCCTGGTGTTCGGCGATGCGCAGCCAGCGCAAGCTGGGCGGCGACGTGCGGCCCATCGTGGTGAATGTGTGCAATTTTGCCAAGGCGGACCCCGCGCTGCTGTCTTATGACGATGCGCGCACGCTGTTCCACGAATTCGGCCATGCGCTGCACCAGATGCTGTCGAATGTCACCTATGGCTTCATTTCTGGCACCTCGGTTGCGCGTGATTTTGTCGAACTGCCCAGCCAGCTTTACGAACACTGGCTGGAAGTGCCCGCCGTGCTGGAACAACACGCGCGCCATCATGCGACGGGGGAGCCTATGCCCGCCGACATGCTGCAACGGCTGCTGGATGCGGGCACCTATGATCAGGCCTTTGCGACGGTGGAATTCATCAGCTCTGCCATGGTCGATCTGGAGTTTCACGCAGGCGACGCCCCGGCCGACCCGATGCAGAAGCAGGCCGAAGTGCTGGAATCCCTCGGGATGCCGAACGCCATTCGCATGCGCCACGCCACCCCGCATTTTGCGCATGTGTTTTCGGGCGACGGCTATTCCAGCGGCTATTACAGCTATATGTGGTCCGAGGTGATGGACGCCGACGCCTTTGCCGCCTTCGAGGAAGCGGGCGATCCGTTTGACCCTGCCACCGCTGCGCGGCTGGAAAAATTCATCCTGTCGGCGGGCGGGTCCGAGGAGGCAGAGGCGCTGTACACCCAGTTCCGCGGCCGGATGCCGGGGGTCGAGGCGCTGTTGAAGGGGCGCGGGCTGCTGGACGCGGCCTGACGAAAGGCGGCGCAGGTTGCCCTGCGCCGCCTTTGGATCACCTGCATGGTCCGTGGGTGCATGATCCGTGGATCAGTTTCTGGGAAGATCAGTCCAGAAAACGGTCGAGCAAAGGCTTGGCTGCCGCAACGCAGGCGCCAATTTCGGTTGCGCCACAGTCAATCTCAAGCATCTGATCCTTGCCAAGCGCGATCTTGATCGATGTTTTCGGCGCGGGCGGCGGCATCATGTCGTCAGGGCCACCACCGGGTTTGTGGCCCATCGGTTTGGGGTCGCCTGGTGCCGGCGGCGGCGGAGGCGACGGGGGAGCAGCCTCGCCAGCGGCGGGAGCAGGCGGGGCGGGTTCGGTTTGCGCCAGCACGGGGCCGGCCAGCAGGGCTGCGGCCAGAGACAGGCCGAAAACAGCAGATTTAAACATAATTACTCCGCATTTTCAAGGGTTTGGATTGTCATGCCACGTTTCTCGTGCCATGTTTGAATAACGCGAGAATGCAAATTCTGGTTCCGTGAAAACTCTGCTATGAACGCAAACGGCCAGGGGCCACGTTGAATTTCCGGCGAAAGGCGCGGGCCAATGTGCCAGGGCCGGAAAACCCGGTGCGCAGGGCGATCTCGGCCAGCGGATGTGCGGTGTCGGTCAGCAACCGCCGCGCAGCAGCAAGGCGCAGCGACAGTCCGTAAGCCCCCGGCGTGGTGCCAAGGGCGGTGCGGAACAGTGATTCCAGCCTGCGGGGCGACAGGCCGACCTCGGCTGCAATCGCGGCAATCGGGGCGGGCGCGTCAATCCGGGCCTCCATCTGCGCGATCACCCTGGCCACACGGGGGTCAAGGCGCGGGTCCGTGTGCGGCGGCGCGATCTGCGGGTTGCTGCCCCGGCGGGCGGTGGTCAGAAAGCTGTTGGCCACCTGCCGGGCCAGCGGGGCGCCATGCCGCGCGGTGATCAGATGCAGCATGAAATCGGTGGCGGGCGCTGCCCCGCCAATGGTCACGCGGTTGCGATCCAGCACATAGCGGTCGGGCCGGATGTCGATGTGCGGGTGCAGGGCGGCGATATCCTCCAGATCCTCCCAATGCACCGTTGCCTTGTAGCCATCCAGCAGCCCCGCCCGCGCCAGCACCCAAGGGGCGGCATCAATCCCGCCCACCAGCGCAAACCGTGGTGCAATCCGGCGCAGATCGCGGATCAGCGGCCGGGTCGCCACCTCGGCCAGCCGGTAGCCCGCAATCACGATCAGTGCATCCGCCCCCGCCGCGTGGTCCAGCGGGCCGGACGACGGCAAGGATATGCCACAGGTCAGCGGCGCGGGCTGGCCGTCCGGCGTGACGACGCGCCAGCGATAGGCCTCTGCCCCCAGATGCCGGTTGGCGCTGCGCAAAGGGTCCAGCGCCGAGGCGACCTCTAGGATAGAGGATTGCGGCAAGACCAGCAGGGCGATGGTCAAGGGGGCGGTGGCCGGGGCGAACAGGGCATTTTGCGTCATGCAGATTTCGTAAACTGTAGGGCGCGGCGGGGCAAGATGGCTATGGTGGCGCAACAGCTATCGGAGGATGCCATGCCGCTGACCATGAACCGTGAGGTTTTCATCACCTGTGCCGTGACCGGATCGGGCGGTACTCAGGACAAAAGCCCGCATGTGCCGCGCAGCCCGCAGCAGATTGCCGACAGCGCGATTGATGCGGCACGCGCCGGCGCTGCCGTGGTGCATTGCCATGTGCGCGATCCGGAGTCTGGCAAACCCTCGCGCGACCCGGCGCTTTACCGCGAAGTCACCGAACGCATCCGGGATTCGGCGGTGGATGTGGTGCTGAACCTGACGGCGGGCATGGGCGGCGACATCTACTTTGAAGGGTCCGAGGCCATGGGCCGCATGGGGCCACGGTCCGACATGGCAGGGGCGACCGAACGGGTGGCGCATGTGGTGGATTGCCGGCCCGAGATTTGCACCCTCGATTGCGGCACGATGAACTTCAACGAGGCCGATTATGTGATGGTCAACACCCCCGGTCTTTTGCGCGACATGGCGCGGCGGATGACGGCGGCAGGCGTGCGGATCGAAATTGAGGCGTTTGATACCGGCCATTTGTGGTTGGCGAAGGAACTGGTCCGCGAAGGCGCGATCCCCGACCCGGTGCTGGTGCAACTCTGCATGGGCGTGCCATGGGGCGCACCGGATGATCTGAACACCTTCCTTGCCATGGTCAACAACGTGCCCGCGAGTTGGAACTGGTCGGCCTTTGCCATTGGCCGCAACCAAATGGCCTATGTCGCAGCCTCGGTGCTGGCAGGCGGCAACGTGCGGGTCGGGTTGGAGGACAACCTGTGGCTGGACAAAGGCGTGCTGGCCACCAACGCCCAACTGGTGGAGCGCGCCTGCAGCATCGTCGAAAACATGGGCGCTCGGGTGATCACCCCTGCCGAAGTGCGGGCCAAGCTGAAGCTGGAAAAGCGGATGCCGGTGGCGAAGTGAGCGTCTGATGGATTGGACCTACATCCGAGCCATTGCAATTGTGTCGCCGATATTGGTTGGCGCATGGCTGGTACCGCAGTTTGCGTCAACCAAAGGTCGGCTGGGGCAGATCGCTTTGGTGGGCTTGGGTGTAGTGGCAGTCCTCGCGACCCTTGCCACGCGCAGCTCTGGCTACAACGCGATGAAGTATTCCATTCCTGCCTTCATCAACTTGTTCGGATTGGTCGCTGGCTGCCTGACTCAGCTTTGGCTCTTGTATCGACGGCGCGGAGGGGACCGACGCCCCGGTGAACTGATGATCCGGCTGGTTAGCGCAGGGCTGACCTTGGGCTTGTTTTTCTTCACTGGCCTGCGGGTGTAGTGGGGCGGGTTTCAAGTATTCGGGTGGGTTTTCACTAACCCTGGGCTAACAACGGAAAGAACGGAAAATGACACGCAAGGCAGCAATCATCGGTGGTGGCGTTATCGGCGGCGGATGGGCGGCGCGGTTTCTGCTCAACGGCTGGAACGTCTCGGTGTTCGACCCCGACCCGCAGGCAGAACGCAAGATCGGCGAAGTGCTGGCCAACGCCCGCGCCGCCTTGCCCGCGCTTAGCGATATTCCGATGTTGGCCGAAGGAACACTGACCTTCGCGCAGACCATTACTGAAGCGGTGGAAGGGGCCGATTACATTCAGGAATCCGTGTCCGAACGGCTCGACCTGAAACACCGTGTCTTTGCACAGATTCAACAATCCAGTCACGGCGTGCCGATCGGATCCTCCACCTCTGGTTTCAAGCCATCCGAGTTGCAGGAAAACGCCGCCGACCCCTCGGTGATTTTCGTCGCCCACCCGTTCAACCCGGTCTACCTGCTGCCCTTGGCCGAAGTGGTGCCGTCGCCCAGATCCGACATGGCGCTGATCGAACGGGTCAAGGAAACCCTGCGCGAGATCGGAATGTTCCCCCTGCATGTCCGCAAGGAAATCGACGCCCATATCGCCGACCGTTTCCTTGAGGCCGTGTGGCGCGAGGCGCTGTGGCTGGTCAAGGACGGCATCGCCACGACCGAGGAAATCGACGAGGCGATCCGCATGGGTTTTGGCCTGCGGTGGGGCCAGATGGGGCTGTTTGAAACCTACCGTGTGGCAGGCGGCGAGGCGGGCATGAAGCATTTCATGGCGCAGTTCGGGCCCTGCCTGACCTGGCCCTGGACCAAGCTGATGGACGTGCCCGAGTTCAACGACGAGCTGGTCGACCTGATCGCAGGCCAATCCGACGCGCAATCGGGGCACCATACGATCCGCGAGCTGGAGCGTATCCGCGACAGCAACCTGATCGGGTTCCTGCGCGCGTTGAAAGACCGCAACTGGGGGGCCGGCAAGGTCTTGCGCGACCATGACGCGCGCCGGGCTGCGGCATATCACGCCGAACCCGAAAGGGATGCGACGGGGCCGATGGTGATGGCGCAGATGCAGGTGCTGCCGGGCTGGATCGACTATAACGGCCACATGACCGAAAGCCGCTATCTGTTCGCCGGGTCAGAGACGTGCGATGCCTTCCTGCGCCTGATCGGGGCGGATCTGGACTATGTGAAGGGCGGCCACAGCTATTACACCGCCGAATCCCATGTGATGCACCTGGGCGAGGCAAAGGTGGGCGACGCGCTGACCGGCACGGTGCAGGTGCTGATGGCCGATGACAAGCGCCTGCACCTGTTCCTGCGCATCCTGCGCGGCGATGAACCCGTGGCGACGGTCGAACAGATCCTGCTGCACGTCGATATGGCAAAGGGCAAGACTTGCCCGGCGGCGCCCGAGATCCGTGCGAAACTGGACCCCATTGCCAAGGCCCACGCCGCCCTGCCACGCCCCGCGACCGCGGGCCGCCATGTCGGCCAAAGGAACGCATGATGGATTTCGGCCTGTCCGATGAACAGCGGATGATCGTTGCCACCACCCGCGCCTTCGTGGAAACTGAGCTTTACCCGCATGAGGCCGAGGTCGAACGTACCGGCGTGCTGCGCCCCGAACTGCGCGCCGAGATTGCGGCCAAGGCAATTGCGGCGGGGCTTTATGCGGCCAACATGCCGGCGGAAGTGGGGGGGGCGGGGCTGGATACGCTGACCTGGCTGCTCTACGAAAAGGAACTGGGCCGCGTCAACTATGCGCTGCACTGGACCTGCGTGGCGCGGCCCTCGAACATCCTGCTGGCCTGCACGCCCGATCAGCGGGAACGCTATCTGTTTCCCTGCATCAAGGGCCTGCGCCACGATGCGCAGGCCATGACGGAACCCGGAGCAGGGTCCGACCTGCGCGGGATGAAGACCTTTGCGCGGGCGGACGGCGGCGATTTCGTCCTGAACGGCACCAAGCATTTCATCAGTCACGCCGATGTGGCCGATTTCGTCATCGTCTGGGCCGCGTCCGGCGAGGAGGACACCCCGCGCGGCAAACGGCGGCTGATCACGGCGTTTCTGGTCGACAAGGGCACGCCCGGTTTCACCGTGCGCGAAGGCTATCGCAATGTCAGCCACCGGGGCTACAACAACATGGTGCTGGAGTTCGACAACTGCCGGCTGTCGTCGGATCAGGTGTTGGGCGAGGTCCACAAAGGGTTCGAGGTGGCAGGCCAATGGCTGGGCGCGACCCGGCTTCAGGTCGCCTCGACCTGCCTTGGCCGGGCCGAACGGGCGCTGGAGCTGGCCCTGGCCTATGCGGCCGAACGGCGGCAGTTCGGCCAGAGCATCGGCAAGTTTCAGGGCACGTCGTTCAAGCTGGCCGACATGGCGATGGAGCTGAAAGCCGCGGAACTGCTGACCCGCGAGGCCGCGTGGAAATACGATCAGGGCACGGTGACCGAGGCCGACATGTCGATGGCCAAGCTGAAGGCGACCGAGGTGCTGGGGATGGTGGCGGATGAGGCCATCCAGATTCACGGCGGCATGGGCCTGATGGAGGAGCTGCCGCTGGAACGGATCTGGCGCGATGCCCGTGTGGAGCGCATCTGGGAAGGGACATCCGAAATTCAGCGCCATATCATCAGCCGTGAAATGCTGCGCTCGGTGGGGGGGTAGCAGGAAGGGGGGCTGTCTGCCCCCCTCGCCCCGGCCTTCGCCGTGGCTCACCCCCCGAGGATATTTTTGAACAGATGAGAGCAACGGAATGTTAACCCTTCGAGTCGAAACTGATGGGGCCGTACAGGGAGGGATCCCGATGGCGGTAACAGGTGATGATTCCCTGCCTCGTTGGCTCGGGGCAGGGCGTCGCCGCGGGAGTATCATCTGTTCAAAAATATCCTCTGGGGGTCCGGGGGGCGAAGCGCCCCCGGCTTGCGCCATCCCTGCAGGGGGCCGGCCATGAAGGACATGCCCCGCCTGCTGCGGCCGCGGTCCATTGCCGTTCTTGGCGCGGGCTGGGCGGCCAATGTGATCGAGCAATGCGCCAAGATGGGGTTCGATGGCCCGGTCTGGCCGGTGCATCCGACGCGGGATCAGGTGGGCGGCGTCAAGGCCTATGCCAGTCTGGCCGATCTGCCGGGGGTGCCGGATGCGGTGTTCATCGGGGTCAACCGCCATGCGACGGTCGATGTGGTGCGCGATCTGGCTGCCATGGGCGCGGGCGGGGCGATCTGTTTTGCCAGTGGCTGGGAGGAGGCGGGCGAGGCCGGGTTGCAGGCCGATCTGGTCGCCGCAGCGGGCGAGATGCCCATTCTGGGGCCGAATTGCTATGGGGTGATCAACTATCTTGACGGTGCGCTGCTCTGGCCCGATCAGCATGGCGGGCGCCGCGTGGACCGGGGCGTGGCGCTGCTGTCGCAATCGTCCAACATCGTGATCAACATGACGATGCAGGCGCGGGCCGTGCCGGTGGCTTATGTCGCCTGTCTGGGCAATGCGGCGCAGGTGGGGTTGTCGGATCTTGCCGGGGCGCTGCTGGCGGACGACCGGGTGACGGCGCTTGGGTTGTATATCGAAGGCATTGATGACGCGCCGGGCTTTGCCGCCCTGGCCGAGGCCGCGCGGGCGGCGGGCAAGGGGATTGTCTGCATCAAGTCGGGCAAGACCGAACTGTCGCGCACGGCTGCCGCCTCGCATACTGCGTCCCTGGCGGGCGGGGGGGCCGCGTCTTCGGCCTTTCTGCGGCAGGCGGGGGTGGCCGAGGTTTCGACCCCGGCGGAACTGCTGGAGACGTTGAAGATTTTCCACACCCATGGGGCGCGGCTGGGGTCGCGCTTGTGCAGCCTGTCCTGTTCGGGGGGCGAGGCGGGGTTGGTGGCCGATCTGGCCGCGCCCTTTGGCATCGACTTTCCCCCGGTGCCAGAGGCCACGAAACACAGGCTGGCCGAGATCCTCGGGCCGATCCCGACCATTGCCAACCCGTTGGATTATCATACTTTCATCTGGGGCGACGGGCCGCGCACAACGGATGTGTTCAGCACCATGCTGGCGGCCTATGACGCGGGCCTCTTCATCATCGACCCGCCGCGCCCGGACCGCTGCGATCCGTCCAGCTATGGTCCTGCGCTCGAGTCGATCGTGGCGGCGCAGGTGGTCACCGGCAAGCCTGCCTTTGCGGTGTCCCTGCTGAGCGAGAACTTTGACGAGGCCCATGCGACGCGCCTGATGGATCAGGGGCTGTGCGTGCTGATGGGGCTGGAGGCGGCGCTGGCGGCGATCGCGGCGGCGCAGACCGCAGCGGGGCTGCCGGGGTGGCGGCCTTGGGCCGCGCAAGGCGCAGCCGAGACGCGGTTGTTGTCCGAGGCCGAAGGCAAGGCCCTGCTGGCAGGGGCCGGCGTGCAGGTGCCGCGCGGGGTTGCGGCACCTACGCTGGCCAGGCTGGTGGAGCGGGCGGCGCCTTTGGTGCCGCCCTTGGCGCTGAAAGGCTTGGGGTTCGCGCACAAGACCGAGGCCGGGGCGGTGCGGTTAGGTCTGGCGGGCCTTGCGGGGCAGGCCGAGATGCCAGGCGCCACGGGGTATCTGGCCGAGGAAATGGTGACGGGGGCGGTGGCCGAGGTGCTGGTGGGCCTGCAACGCGACCCGGTCTATGGCGTCACGCTGACGCTTGGGATGGGCGGCGTTGCGGCGGAACTGCTGGCCGATACGGTCACGCTGATAGCCCCGGTGACGGCGGCGGAGGTGACGGCGGCCCTGCGGCGGTTGCGGCTGTGGCCGTTGCTGGAGGGTTACCGCGGCCGCCCGAAGGCCGATGTGGCGGCGATGGTCAGCGTGGTGATGGCCTTGCAGGCGCTGATGCAGGCGCGGCCCGGCTTGGCCGAGATCGAGATTAACCCGCTGATCCTGCGCGCTGAGGGGGCGATTGCGGTGGATGCGTTGATCCGGGAGGATATCTGATGGCGGACATGACAATGCAGACCGAAGGCCCGATCCGCACCAGGCGCGAGGGGGCGGTGCTGGAAGTGACGCTGGACCGGCCCAAGGCCAACTCGATTGATCTGGCCACCAGCCGGATCATGGGGCTGACCTTCCGGGCGTTCCGCGATGATGACACCTTGCGCATCTGCATCCTGCGGGCGGAAGGCGAGAAGTTCTTTTGCCCCGGCTGGGATCTGAAGGCCGCGGCGGGGGGCGATGCGGTGGATGGTGATTACGGGGTGGGCGGTTTTGGCGGCTTGCAGGAGTTGCCGAACCTGAACAAGCCGGTGATTGCGGCGGTGAACGGCATCTGCTGCGGCGGGGGGCTGGAGCTGGCGCTGTCCTGCGATCTGATCCTGTGTTCGGACAACGCGACATTTGCCTTGCCGGAAATCCGGTCGGGCACGGTGGCGGATGCGGCCAGCATCAAGCTGCCCAAGCGCATCCCTTATCATGTCGCGATGGACCTGTTGCTGACCGGGCGCTGGTTCGATGCCGAGGAGGCGCTGCGGTGGGGTCTGGTGAAAGAGATCTGCGCGCCTGCCGATCTGCTGGCCAAGGCCTGGGATCTGGCGCGGTTGCTGGAATCCGGGCCGCCGCTGGTTTACGCGGCGATCAAGGAAGTGGTGCGCGAGGCCGAGGCCTTGCGCTTTCAGGACGCGCTGAACCGGGTGACAAAGCGGCAGATGGTGACGGTGGACCGGCTTTATTCATCTCAGGATCAGTTGGAAGGGGCGCGGGCCTTTGCCGAAAAGCGCGATCCGGTGTGGAAGGGGCGCTAGGGGTGATGGGCGAACCCGGCTTGGCCGGGACCGCCCATCCTACGATAGCAAAACCGACACCTGATGTCGTGAAGGGCTTACCCTGTTTGCCGCAGAGCGTTTAAGCCTGTGTATCCGCATTGGATGCAGGATGGCTGGGGCAGGCATGGACGATACCGATTACATCATCGTGGGCGCGGGGTCGGCGGGCTGTGTGCTGGCTGACCGGCTGAGCGCCAATGGCAAGCACCGGGTGACGGTGCTGGAGGCGGGCGGGTCGGACCGGCGCTTTTATGTGCAGCTGCCGTTGGGATATGGCAAGCTGTTCTATGATCCGTCAGTCAACTGGATGTACACGGCGCAACCTGACCCCGGCCTGAACGGGCAGCGTGATCACTGGCCGCGCGGCAAGGTGCTGGGCGGATCATCCTCGATCAACGCAATGGTCTATATTCGCGGGCATCAGGCGGATTACGACGAATGGGGCGCGGACAATCCGGGCTGGGGTTGGGACGAGTGTCTGCGCGCCTACCGCGCGATGGAGGATACCGAGGCCGGGGGCGACGACTGGCGCGGCACGGGCGGGCCGCTGTTCGTGTCGGCCAACCGTCGCGGTTTGCATCCGCTGGTGCAGGATTATCTGGCGGCCTGCGGGCAGGCGGGGCTGGCTGAGGTGGCGGATTTCAACGGGCCGCGGCAGGAAGGCGCGGGCATCTATCAAATGACGATCAGGCAGGCCCGGCGCAATTCGGCGGCGCGGGCGTTTTTGCGGCCCGCGATGAAGCGGGCGAATGTGCGGGTGGTGACCGGGGCCTTGGTGCAGCGGGTGATTATCGAGGGCGGTCGGGCGGTCGGGGTGGAGTATCTGCGCGGGGGGCAGGTCGTGCGCCTTAACGCGAAGGCCGAGGTCATTCTGGCGGGCGGAGCGATCAATTCGCCGCAACTGCTGCAACTGTCGGGCGTGGGGCCGGGGGCCTTGTTGCAGGGGTTGGGCATCGGGGTGTTGCGCGACAATGCCAATGTCGGCGACCATCTGAGCGATCATCAAGGCATCAACTATACGTGGCGGGTCACGGTGCCGACCTACAATGACGAGCTGCGCCCGTGGTGGGGCAAGCTGCGGGCGGGGATGCACTATGTGCTGGGCGGGGCGGGGCCGCTGGCGAAAAGCATCAACCATGCGGGAGGGTTCTTTCGCACGTCCGAGCATCTGGACCGGCCCAACATGCAATTGTATTTTCAGGCGTTTTCAACCCTGATCCCGCGCAATGGCGAACGGCCGATCCTGACGCCGGACCCGTTTTCGGGCCTGTCGATCGGCTTGTCGAATTGCAGGCCGACGAGCCGGGGGCATATCCGCATCGCCTCGCCTGATCCGCGTCAGCATCCGGTGATCGTGGCGAATGCGTTTTCCACCGATCACGATGTGGCCGAAATGCTGGCGGCGGTGAAGTTTCTGCGCACCATCGCCGCACAGCCCGCCATGGCGCGGCTGATCGCCGAAGAATTGCGGCCGGGGCCTGCGGTCACGTCGGATGAGGCGCTGATCGACGATTTCCGCAGCCGCAGCGGTACGGTCTATCATCCAAGCTGCACCTGCCGGATGGGGCCGGACGCGGCCCGTTCTGTGGTGGATGCACGGTTGCGGGTGCATGGGGTGGCGGGGTTGCGGGTGGTGGATGCGTCTGCGTTTCCGAACCTGATCGCGGGCAACACCAATGCGCCTGCGATGCTGATGGGGTGGAAGGGCGCGGAGATGATCTTGGCGGATGCCAGATAGCGGGGCCGTCCGACGAGGCATCGAGCCTCGTCTGACGGCGTTGCCTTCCTTTGGGGAAGGCGCCGGGGGCGGTCTTGGGGCGGGGGCGCTGGTTGGGCGCGAAGTTGGATATGCGGGCCAGGATAAAGGCAGGGTGTGTCTGGATATTTGAGCCAATGTGAATGGGCTGCGGAGTTGGCCGTTTTCATACTGGCTTAAATATCCATCTTCTATTCGCCGCGCGGGAAGCGTTTGGCGTCTTCCAGCACGTTCAGGTCCATGTGGTTGCGCATGTAGCGCTCAGACGCGGCGCGCAGGGGTTGGTAATCCCACGGGTAGTAGCCGCCCTTGCGCAGGGCCTGATAGACCACCCAACGGCGGGCCTGGCTTTCGCGCACGGCGGCATCGAAGGCGGGCAGGTTCCAGCGGCTGTCGGCCTCGGTCTGGAAATGGGCGAGAATCTCGGCGGCGCGGGGGTCGGTGGCGAGGTTCGTGCGCTCGGCCGGGTCATTGGCGAGGTCGTAGAGCTGGTCAGGGTCGGCGGGGCAGCGGATGTATTTCCACGCCCCTTCGCGCAGGGCGACCATCGGGGTGATGGTGCCTTCGGCCGCGTATTCCATGGCGACCGGGCCACGCGTGCCACCTGTGGTCACCGGCAGCAGGTTCTGGCCGTCGGTCCAGGGGGCGACTTCGGACATGTCGATGCCTGCAAGGGCGCAAAGGGTGGGGGTCACGTCGATGGTCGAGGTCGGCGTGTCGATCTTTTGCGGGGTGAGGCCGGGGGCCGAGATCATCAGGGGCACGCGGGAGGCGCCCTCGAAGAAGCTCATCTTGAACCACAGGCCACGCTCGCCCAGCATCTCGCCATGGTCGGAGACGAAGATCACGATGGCTTCTTGGCGGGTTGCCTCCAGCACTGCGAAAACCTCGCCGATCTTGTCGTCGACGTAGGAGATGTTGGCGAAATAGCCCTGGCGGGCGCGGCGGATCTGGCCCTCGGTGATGTCGAAGGCGGTGTGGTCGCAGGCGTCGAGCAGGCGTTGGGAATGGGGGTCCTGGTCCGCGTAGGGAATGGGGGCTGGCGGTTCCAGTTCGGGGACGCCTTCGTAGAGATCCCAGTATTTGCGGCGGGCGACGAAGGGGTCATGCGGGTGGGTGAAGCTGACGGTCAGGCACCAGGGGCGCGGGTCGGTGCCACGCGACAGGTCGTAGAGTTTCTGGGTGGCCTGATGTGCCACGTCATCGTCGTATTCCAGTTGGTTGGTGATTTCGGCAACACCTGCCCCGGTGACGGAGCCGAGGTTGTGATACCACCAGTCGATCCGTTCGCCGGGTTTGCGGTAATCCGGGGTCCAGCCGAAATCGGCGGGGTAGATGTCGGTGGTCAGGCGTTCCTCGAAGCCGTGCATCTGGTCGGGGCCGACGAAGTGCATCTTGCCGGACAGGGCCGTCTGATAGCCCGCGCGGCGCAGGTGGTGGGCGTAGGTGGGGATGTCTGACGCAAACTCGGCTGCATTGTCGTAAACGCGCGTGCGCGACGGCAGTTGGCCCGACATGAAGGAGGCGCGGGCCGGCGCGCAGAGCGGCGAGCCGGTGTAGGTGTTGGCAAAGCGGACGGAATGTTCGGCCAGACGGCGGAGGTTCGGGGCGTGCAGAAACGGGGCAGGACCATCGGGAAACAGGGTGCCGTTCAGTTGATCCACCATAAGGATCAGGATGTTGGGTTGGTCTGTCATTGGTCTGGTCCTTATCGGTTTGGCCCCATAGTCTGGGCCTTTGTGCCGTGGTCTGTGCTGTGACCGACGCCTTGCGACTATAACCGCCATATCAAAGGGGATGCCATGCGGGTTGTGACGGATTTTCCATTCAAGGTTGTCGAGACGCCCGATATGGGGATCGTGATGCCCGATGGCTGCCGGTTGTCGGCGCGGGTCTGGAGGGCGGAAGGCGCAGGACCGGTGCCTGCCGTGCTGGAATACATTCCCTACCGCAAGCGCGACGGCACCCTGCCACGCGACGAGATGATGCACGCCTATGTGGCGGGGCATGGCTATGCCTGCGTGCGGGTGGACATGCGGGGGAATGGCGATTCCGAGGGGCTGATGGCGGATGAATACAGCCAGCAGGAAATGGACGATGCGGTGGCGGTGATTGCCTGGCTTGCGGCGCAGCCATGGTGCAGCGGGGCCGTGGGGATGATGGGGAAAAGCTGGGGCGGGTTCAACTGTTTGCAGACCGCCTATCTGCAGCCGCCTGCGCTGAAGGCAGTGATTTCGGTCTGTTCGACCACCGACCGGTTTGCCGATGACATCCATTTCAAGGGCGGCTGTCTGCTGGGCGAGAATTTTGGCTGGGGCGCGGTGATGCTGTCCTACTCCAGCCGTCCGGCGGACCCTGCCTTGCGGGCAGATTGGCGGGAGGATTGGTTGGCGCGGCTGGAGGCGGAGCCCTGGCTTGCGCCCCGTTGGGCGGCGCATCAGGCAAAGGACGCCTATTGGAAGCACGGGTCGGTGGGTGAGGATTATGCCCGCATGATGGTGCCCGTGCTGTCCTGGGGCGGGTGGGCTGACAATTACATGAACACGGTCGATCATCTGGTGCGCAATGTGCCCGCCCCAGTGCAGGGGATCGTCGGGCCATGGGTGCATCAGTACCCGCATACGGCGGTGCCGGGGCCTGCGGTCGGGTTTCTGCAACTGGCGGTGCGCTGGTGGGACCGGTGGTTGAAGGGCATTGAGAACGGGGCCGAGGCGGATGGGGCCTACCGGGCCTACATGCTGCATTCGGAAAGCCCGGATGCCAGTGCCAAGCACCGGGCGGGGCATTGGGTGGTTGAGGCTGAGTGGCCCAGTGCGCGGGTGGATCGTCGGATGTTGCATTTGGCATCGGCCGGGCAGGGGGGGGGGGGGGGGGGGGGGGGG
>JAZKGQ010000004.1:73995-115902 GCA_040385825.1 Pseudomonadota bacterium
TTCACGCCCCCCACGCCGCATTCTGCGGCTCCCCCCGTGGGATATTTGAGCCAGTATGAAAGCCTGGGAGTTCAGGTCAGGGTGGCCACGCCGCAAGACCTTGGGATGGCGGCGGGGGAGTTTTTCCCGATGGGGTTGAATGCCGAGATGCCGGGGGATCAGGCGGGCGATGATGCGCGGTCGGTGTGTTTTGACGGCGAAGTTCTGACCGAGGCGCTGGATTTGCTGGGGGCGGCGGTGGTGCGGCTGACCGTGGCGTCGGACAAGCCGCTGGCGCTGCTGGTGGCGCGGCTGTGTGATGTGGGGCCGGATGGGGCGTCCGTGCGGATTGCGCATGGCATGTTGAACCTGTGCCACCGCGACAGCATGGAGAACCCGGCCGCCATGGTGCCGGGGCAGGCGGTCGAGGTGAGTTTTGCCATTGACCAGATGGCGTACAGGCTGGCGCCGGGGCATCGGCTGCGGCTGGCGCTGTCGAATTCTTATTGGCCGTTTGTCTGGCCGTCGCCCGAGGCGGCGGTGCTGACGATCACGGGGGGGACGCTGGAGTTGCCGGTGCATCGGGGCAGCGAGGCCGAGTGGGTGCCGCCGGAGGCACAGGGGGCGACCCCCTGGGCGCACCGCGTGGTGCGGGCGGGCCGGTCGCGGCGGGTTGCGGAGACGGACATGATTACCGGAACCGTGGCCCTGGTGGTCGAGGAAGACAGCGGCGATACCGAAAACCTGACCCACGGGCTGATCAGCGGCGACAGCCTGACCGAGCGGTGGGAGGTGCATCCCGCAGACCCGCTGTCAGCCCGCGCCGTGCATGTTTGGGAACAGCGGCTGTCGCGCGGCGATTGGTCGGTGCGCACCCTTGCCCATGCCGAAATGACCGCGACGGCCACCCATCTGCATCTGAAAGCCCGCCTGACCGCGTGGGAAGGCGCGGTCCAGGTGTTTGACCGCAGCCATGACGAAGCGGTGGAACGCCGCTTTGTATAGCGTCTGCGCGACCTTGGGGCAGGTGCCGGGCCACGAATCGTTGCGTGAATGAAAAACGACGGGTTATTGATTCCTCAATCAACAAAATATCCAGGGAGACTGCCACGATGAAAGACCAACTCGATCTGATCCTCGAGCATGTAGAGGCCGTACGGATGAACCGTCGCGCCTTTCTGAACCGCACCGCTGCGTTCGGCGTGGCAACGGCCCTTGGCGGGGCCGTGCTGCCGCAAACGCTGCGGGCCGAGGAGCCAAAGAAGGGCGGCATCCTGAAGATGGGTCTGGGCGGCGGCGAGACGACCGATACGCTGGACCCCGGCCTTGCCGACAGCCCGGTGCCGTTTGCAATCAACCGTCAGTGGGGCGACACCATCTTCAACGTGACCGCCGATGGCCAGATCGAGCCGCGTCTGGCGGAATCGTTTGAAACCAATGCCGAGGGCACCGAATGGCGGTTCCCGATCCGTCAGGGCGTGAAGTTCCACGATGGCACCGACATGACGGTGGCCGACGTGGTGGCGACGTTCAAGCGCCACTCGGACGAAAACTCCAAATCCGGTGCCTTCGGCATCATGCAGGGGATTTCCGAGATCAGCGCCGACGGCAATACCGTCGTGATGAAACTGGCCACCGGCAACGCCGACTTGCCCTACCTGCTGTCGGACTATCACCTTGTGGTGCAAAAGAACGGCGGGATCGACGATCCGACCAGCGCCATCGGCACCGGCACCTGGAAGCTGCTGACCGCAGAACCCGGCGTGCGCTATACGTTCGAGAAGAACCCCGCCGACTGGGACGCGACGCGCGGCCATTATGACGGGGTCGAGATCGTCGTGATCAATGACGCCACCGCCCGCACCTCTGCGCTGCAATCGGGGCAGGTGCAGATGATCAACCGGATCGATCCCAAGGTCGCCAAGCTGTTGGGCCGCTCGCCGGGGGTGGTGGTCGAAAACGTGTCGGGTCGCGGGCATTATGTCTTCATCATGCACTGCAACACCGCGCCGTTTGACAACAAGGATCTGCGGCTGGCGCTGAAATACGCGATCAACCGTCAGGAAATGGTGGACAAGATCCTCGACGGTTTTGGCGGTATCGGCAACGACATTCCGGTCAACGCGGCCTACCCGCTGTTCACCCCGCTGCCGCAGCGTGAATATGACGCGGCCAAGGCGGCAGAGCATTACAAGGCCTCTGGCCATGACGGCAGCCCGATCGTGCTGATCGTGGCGGATACCGCGTTTCCGGGGGCGGTGGATGCTGCGGCGCTGTTCCAGCAATCGGCGACGGCGGCAGGCATTCCGCTGGAGATTCAGCGGGTGCCGGATGACGGCTATTGGTCGGATGTCTGGAACGTCAAACCCTTCTGCGCAAGCTATTGGGGCGGGCGTCCGGTGCAAGACCAGATGTGGTCAACGGCCTATCTGTCGACTGCCGACTGGAACGACACCAAATACTTCAACAAGGACATGGATGCCCTGATCCTTGCGGCCCGCGCCGAAACCGACACCGCCAAGCGGACCGAGTTGTATCTGCAGATCGCAACCATCGTGCACGAAGATGGCGGTGTGATCTGCCCGATGTTCAACGATTTTGTCGATGCGCGTACCGATGCGATCGCGGGCTATGTGAAAGACCCGAACTATGAACAGATGGGGGGCTGGGCGTCGGCCAAGACCTGGTTTGCCTGACCGATGGTTCATCCCATCCTGACACTGGTTGCCCAACGCGTTGCGTTGGGCATACTGCTGCTTTTCGCGGCTTCGGTCCTGATCTTTGTCGGCACGCAGATCCTGCCCGGCGATGTGGCGCAATCCATTCTGGGGCAATCGGCCACGCCGGAAACCCTGGCCAATCTGCGCGCCGAACTGGGGCTGAACGATCCGCCCCTGACCCGCTATCTGAACTGGCTGGGCGGGGTGTTGCAGGGCGACCTTGGCGTTGCCCTGACCAATGGCCAGAACATCGCCGAGGCGATGGGCAAGCGTCTGGGCAACACGCTGTTCCTAGCGGGCTGCGCGGCGATTGTGGCGGTGCCGCTGGCGATCGGCCTTGGCCTCTTGTCGGTGCGCTATCGCAACCGCTGGCCCGACAAGGTGATCTCGACCGTCACGCTGGCCACGATCTCGGTGCCGGAGTTTCTGATCGGTTATATCGCGGTCTACATCTTTTCGGTGCAGTTCCGGCTGCTGCCCTCGCTGGCCACCGTCTATGACGGCATGCCTCTGGGCGAACGGCTTTATGCGATCTCGCTGCCGGTGCTGGTGCTGGTGCTGGCGGTGCTGGGCCACATGATGCGCACCACGCGGGCGGCCATTCTGAACGTGCTGGAATCGGCCTATGTGGAAACGGCGGAACTGAAGGGCCTGTCGCCCTTCACCATCATCGCGCGCCATGCCCTGCCCAATGCGGTGGCGCCGGTGATCACTGTGGTCATGCTGAACATGGCCTATCTGGTGGTGGGCGTCGTGGTGGTCGAGGTGGTCTTTGTCTACCCCGGCATGGGCCAGTATCTGGTGGACCATGTGTCCAAGCGCGATGTGCCGGTGGTGCAGGCCTGCGGTCTGGTGTTCGCGGCCATCTACATCAGCCTGAACCTTGTGGCCGATCTGGTTTCCATCCTTGCCAACCCGCGGCTGAGGCACCCCAAATGATGCGCATTCCCATCTCGGCCCTGATCGGGCTGGTCTTCACCGGCGCCTATTTCTTTTGCGCCATCTTCGCCGCCTGGATCGCGCCTTACGGCATGGCCGAGGTGGTCGGCGACAGTTGGGAGCCGTGGTCTGCCGCCCACCTGCTGGGCACCGATACCATCGGGCGCGATCTTCTCAGCCGGATGATCTGGGGCGGGCAGACCACGATTTTCGTGGCGGCGGCGGCGACGGCGCTGTCCTTCGGCCTTGGGTCCGTGCTGGGGTTCATCGCGGCGGTGCGGGGCGGCTGGGTCGATCAGGTGCTGTCGCGCGGGGTGGATCTGATGATGTCGATTCCGTCGCTGATCTCGGCGCTGGTGGTGTTGTCGGTGATGCCGGTGACGCTGCCGGTGCTGATTCTGGTGATGGGGTTGCTGGATGCCACGCGGGTATTCCGGCTGGCCCGCGCCGTGGCGGTGGACATTACCGTGATGGATTATGTCGAGGCCGCCCGCCTGCGCGGCGAAAAACAGATGTGGATCATCTTCCGCGAGATATTGCCCAACGCCCTGTCGCCGCTGGTGGCGGAAATGGGCCTGCGCTTCATCTTTGCGGTGCTGTTCATTTCCACCCTGTCGTTCCTGGGCCTTGGGGTGCAGCCGCCGATGGCGGATTGGGGCGGCATCGTGAAGGAAAACAAGGAAGGCATCGTCTACGGCATTCCCGCCGCGCTGATCCCGGCCTTTGCCATCGCCACGCTGGCGATTTCGGTCAACCTTGTTGCCGACTGGGTGCTGAACCGCACCGCCAGCCTGAAAGGGGGCCGAAATGCCTAAGGATTCCGGGCCTCAAGATACAGGAACCCCGCCCATGCTGGAGATCCGCAACCTGCGGATCGAGGCCACCAGTTTTCCCCCCGGTGAACCCCCGAAGAATGTGGTGCTGGTGCATGACGTGTCGGTCACGGTGCAGAAGGGCAAGGTTCTGGGGCTGATCGGCGAATCCGGGGCGGGCAAATCCACCATCGGTCTGTCGGCGATGTCCTACGGGCGGGGCGGGGTGCGGCTGACCGGGGGGCAGGTGCTGCTGAACGGGCGCGACATCCGCGCCGCAGGGCCAGCCGATCTGCGCAAGCTGCGCGGGCGCGAAGTGACCTATGTGGCACAATCGGCCGCGGCGGCGTTCAACCCGGCCAAGCGCCTGATGGAACAGGTGATCGAAACCAGCCTGCTGCACGGCTTGATGCCGCGCCCCGAGGCCGAGCGGCGGGCGGTCGATCTGTTCCGCCAACTGGGCCTGCCCAACCCCGAAACCATCGGCACCCGCTTTCCGCATCAGGTGTCCGGCGGGCAGTTGCAACGGGTGATGACGGCGATGGCGCTGTGCCCAAGGCCTGACCTTGTGATCTTCGACGAACCCACCACCGCGCTGGACGTGACGACGCAGATCGAGGTGCTGGCCGCGATCAAGCGGGCGATCCACGATACCGGGGTCGCGGCGCTGTACATCACCCATGATCTGGCCGTGGTGGCGCAGGTGGCGGATGACATTCTGGTGCTGCGCGGCGGCCGCAAGGTGGAATACGGCCCCACCCGGCAGATCATCAAGGATCCGCAGCAAGACTACACCCGCGCGCTGGTGTCGGTGCGCAGTCTGGACCACGCCGAAAAGCCAGAGGCCCCGCCGATCCTGTCGGTGGCGCAGGTCACCGCGCGCTACAAGGGCACGAATTTCGATGTGCTCAAGAATGTCACGGTCGATCTGGCCCCCGGCCAGACGCTGGCTGTGGTGGGCGAAAGCGGGTCGGGCAAATCGACGCTGGCGCGCGCGATCACCGGGCTGTTGCCGCCGACCAAGGGCCGGATCACCTTTGCCGGGCGGCAGTTGTCGCCAGACCTCAAGGGCCGCAGCAAGGACGATCTGCGCGAATTGCAGATGATCTATCAGATGGCCGACACCGCGATGAACCCGCGCCAGACGGTGGGCACCCTGATCGGCCGCCCGCTGGAGTTTTACTTTGGCCTGAAGGGCGAGGCGAAAAACAAGCGTATTCAGGAACTTCTGGACCAGATCGAAATGGGCCGGGGCTTTGTTGACCGCTATCCGGCGGAATTGTCGGGCGGGCAGAAACAGCGGGTCTGCATCGCCCGCGCCCTTGCCGCCAAGCCAAAGCTGATCATCTGCGACGAGGTGACGAGTGCCTTGGACCCGCTGGTCGCCGATGGCATCCTGAAGCTGCTGCTGAACCTGCAAGCCGAGGCCGGGGTGGCCTATCTGTTCATCACTCATGACCTTGCTACGGTGCGCGCCATCGCTGACCGGATCGCCGTGATGTACCGCGGCGCCGTGGTGCGCTATGGCCAGAAATCCGACGTGCTGGCCCCGCCGTTCGACGATTACACCGACCTGTTGCTGTCTTCGGTCCCTGAAATGGAACTCGGCTGGCTGGAAGACGTGATTTCCCGCCGCAAGATGGCCGCTGCGGGCAACTGACATCATCTGTTCTTAAATATCCCCGCCGGAGGCACCCTCCGGCGGGGACAGCGTTACTGCGTATAGCCGGGCGCGTCGTCATCCAGCAGCGCCTTCAGTTCCGCCAGATGCGCCTCGGCAAAGCCGGGATAAGCCTCCCATTCCTGCGCGGTTTTCTCGGCCACCGCGTCGGACAGAAACCGCAGGGGCCGCCCGGTTTGCAGGGCGCGGATGTAGGTTTCTGCCGCGCGCTCAAAATAGTAAAGGCGGTTGAAGGTTTCGGCCACCGTCGCCCCCACGATCAACACGCCGTGGTTGCCCATGATCAGCGTGGTGATCTTCGGGTCGGCCAGCATCTGGGCACAGCGGGCGCCCTCGGCCTCGAACGCCATGCCGCCGTAGTGGTCGTCCACCGCCACCCGGTTGTGGAACATCGCCGAATTCTGGTCGATGGCGGGCAGGCGGCTGTCGGCAAGGCTGGCCAGAACCGTGGCGTGAATCGAATGGACGTGCATCAGGCAGCGGGCATGCGGCAGGGCGCGGTGGATGGACCCGTGCAGTCCCCAGGCGGTGGGGTCGGGGGCATCGGGGCGGTCCATTGTGGTGGGATCATCGGCGTCAATCTCGATCAGCGACGAGGCCGTGATGCGCGAAAAATGCCTGCCGTTGGGGTTGATCAGGAACCTTGTGCCAGACGGATTGACCGCAAGGCTGAAGTGGTTGGCCACGGCCTCGTGCATGTTCAGCTTGGCGGTCCAGCGAAAGGCGGCGGCCATGTCGATGCGTTCGGTGCGGTAGGTGTTGGGGGTGTGGTGGGTCATGGGCTGTCTCCGAAAGGCCAGGTGCCGGTGGCAAAGGCGATGATGGCGGCAAGGATGCGGTCAAAGCTGGCGGCGGCGCGGGGCACCGAATGGCGGGCGCGCAGGTAGCCGTGGACAAGGCCCGCCTCGGTGATCGCATGGGCGCGGCCCCCGGCGGCGCGGATGGCTGCGGCATAGGCATGGGCGTCGTCGCACAGCGGGTCACATTCGGCCCCCAGGGCGAAGGTGGGCGGCAGGCCTGTGAAATCAGTGGCTTGCAGCGGCGATGATGTGGCATCACGCGCGGGAACCGGCCCGTCGAACCGGATGCCTGCGTAGAATGCCACATCGGCCGCCGTCAGCATCGGGGCATCGGCGTGGGTCAGATAGCTGCCTTTGGCTTGGTCGCCGCCAAGGCCCGGATAGATCAGCACCTGCCCCGACAGCCGCGCATCGCCGCGCAGGGTATGGGCGACGGCGGCACACAGATTGCCCCCCGCAGAATCGCCCACCAGCAGGATCTGGCCGGGGGTTGCCCGCACCACGGCCAGCGCATCGTCAAGGGCGGCGGGGTGTTTGTGATCGGGCGACAGGCGGTAATCCACGCTGATCACCCGCAACCCGCTGCGGGCGGCGATCTCGGCGCAGATGTCATCATGGCTGTGCAACCCGCCCACGACAAAGCCGCCGCCATGCAGATAGATCACCGTCACACCCGGCCCCGCGCCATAGATCCGGCAGGGCACCCCGGCAATAGCGCGGTCCTGCACCTTCAGGCCGGGGGGGCGGGGGTGCTGAAACGCGGCGCACATGGCGTCATAGATGCGGCGCTGATCGGCGATGGTCAGGCTGGCGGTGTCTTCGGGATAGGTTGCATTCGTTGCATTTATGAAGGCCCAGGTGGGGGCGTCGAGAAGGATTTGGTAATCGGGCACGGGCATTCTTTCTGCACGGGTTGCTGGCCCCATGCTGCGTCAGAAAGTCGGGCAGGGCAACCGTCACAAGAATGTGGCAAGACCCGCAAAAGATACCCGAAATTCTTCGCAATTTTGCCGAACCTTCCCGGCACAACGGACCTCAGGCAGACAAGAATCCGATCAAGAGGCACGACTATGCAGATCACGCACAGCTTTGATGAAGCAGAGGCTCTGGTTGTTGGGTGGGGCGTCCGGGTGATGCTGTTGACCGCCGATCCCGATGGCCCGGTGGCGCGGCGTCTGGCCGGGCTGGGCGGCACGGTCGAGGCGGAGACGGAGTTTTACGCCAGCCTGTCGGCGATGATTGACGACCCGGTGGGCTACGGTGTGTTCGTCATGGAATGCGACAGCATGGGCGGGCTGGAGGCGGGGCAGCGGGCGCAGGCCACGCTGGCTGCGGTCAAGTCGCGGATTCCGGTCATTCTGATCAGCTCTGACTTCAAATCGCAGGTTTTCCCGCAGGGGCGCGAGGCTGCGGTCTGTCTGCGGGCGCCTTTGTCGGCGGTGTCGCTACGGGTGGGGTTTGAACATGCGCTGCGCGACCGGCTGATGTGGCATGCGGCCTGACACAGGGGTCGGGCGAATGAAAACGGGGCGGCCTGCAAAGGGCCGCCCCGTTCCAATTTCTGCTAGGCCCGATCTGGCTTAGGCCAGAATTGCTTGGGCCAGTACCGCTTAGGCCAGCGCGAGGTTGGTGGCCGATTCGCGGCCGTCACGGCCAGCTTCGATGTCGAAGGTCACGGCCTGGCCGTCCTTCAGCGAACGCAGGCCGGCACGCTCCAGCGCGGTGATGTGAACGAACACGTCCTTCTTGCCGCCTTCCGGGGCGATGAAGCCGAAACCCTTGGTTTCATTGAACCATTTCACGGTGCCCTTGGCCATCGTGACTACTCCTGTCAGTATGCCGCCCGCGGAAGTGCGGCGGCCCGGCTCAGTCAGCTTATGATCGAGTGCTGTGCCGATTGTCGGTGACAGGGTCGATAGAGATAACGTCGCAAGAGATATGATGGCGTTTTTCGGCCAGAAATCAAGCCCGCTTGCGGATCAGGCGGTTTCCAGCCGCCGCAGGGGGGCGCGGCGCGGGGCCAGCGACAGGGCAAGGCCAAGGCCCGACATCAAAAGGCCGGTGCCGACCCAGACGCCAAGCGATTGCAGCACCGAGGCATCAAAGACCACCATCGAGGCGATTCCGACCATGAAGCCAACCATACTGCCAGCAAGAATAAGGATGACGGCCATGGTGCATTCCCTTGTTGTCCTACATGCCGACCCTGCGCAGGGATTCGGGCAGGATTAGGGCAGAGGGGCGGCAAATCTCTGCGCATTTTTAACCAAAAGCTGCATGGATGCTGCTATGGCTGTGAAACGCAGTCATGCTGCGTTGCAGCAAGCCGGAGGGTGCCATGGGCCGAGTCATTACCGTTGCGCAGCAAAAGGGCGGGTCGGGGAAAACCACGCTTGCGGTCAATCTGGCCGTGCGGTTCGCACAGCAGGGCCTGTCGGTGGCGCTGCTGGACAGTGACCCGCAGGGCAGCCTTGGCCGCTGGTTTCTGGCGCGCGAAGACAGGCTGGGCGATCCGGGCATGTCGCTGTCCACGGCCTCGGCCTGGGGGGTGGGGTACGAATGCGGCAAGCTGCGGAAAACCCATGACATCATCATCGTGGATACGCCGCCCAAGGTGGACGCCGATCTGCGCCCCAGTCTGCGCGAGGCTGATCTGGTGCTGATCCCGGTGGCGGCCAGCCATGTGGACTTGTGGGCCACCGATGGCGTGCTGGATCTGGTGGCGCGTGAGGGACGGCGGGCGCTGATCGTGTTGAACCGGATGCGGGCGGGCACCCGGTTGGGCGATGAGGTGGCCCTGGCCGCGGCCGGGCTGGCCGAGGTGGCCACGGCGCGTCTGGCCAGCCGGATGGCCTATGCCGAGACATTGGGCCAGGGGCTGGCCGCCTGCGAGATGCGCGGGGCGGCGGTGGCCGAGGTGACGGCGCTGGCGGATGAGGTACGCGCGCTGATGGCGTGACGGCTAAAGCGGCGGCAGCAGGACGGCGGCGGCTGCCGCGCGGATGGCACGCGTCAGGGGGGCAAGGGCGGTGGCGGTCAGCCGGGTGAATTGCCAGTGCAGGGCCACATCGACCGGGGTTCCGGGGATCAGTTCCACCAAAGCGCCGCTGGTCAGATGGGGCGCGATCAGGGCGTGCGGGTTCAGCCCCCATCCGGTGCCGGTCAGGCAGGCCTCGACAAAGGCATGCGACGAGGCCATCCGGTGCGACGGGAACCGCGCATGTGCCAGTTTGCCCCCGGCATGGCGGGCGACCCAGATGTCTTGCAGGCGGTCCTTGTCGGAAAAGGTCAGCGCCGGGGCGCGGGTCAGGGCGGCCTCAGACACGCCTTGCGGAAACCAGCGCGCCATGTAGGCGGGGCTGGCGGTGGCGTGATAGCGCAGGCGGCCCAGAGGCAGGGTATCGCAGCCTTGCAGCGGGCCGGGGTGGGCGGTGATGGCGGCCGACACCTCGCCGCGTTTCAGCCAGTCTTGCGACACGTCCTGATCATCGATCACCAGATCGAACAGAAACCCGTCGGTCGCGGCCAGCGCAGGCATGACCCAGGTGGCAAGGCTGTCGGCATTGACCGCAAGGCGCAGGGTGGCCGCCGGGCGGGCAAGGCCGGGCAGGTCGGCGGCAAGCTGGCGTTCCAGCAGCGTCACCTCGTCATGGTGGCGGATCAGGCGCAGGCCCGCCGGAGTGGCGGTGCAGGGCTGGCCCCGGATGATCAGCAGGGTGCCGGTCGCCTCCTCCAGCGCCTTGATGCGTTGGGAAATGGCCGAGGGCGTGACATGCAACTCCGCCGCCGCATGGTCGAACGACCCGCGGCGGTGGACGGCGGCAAGGGCGGACAGATGGGCAGGGTCTGGCATTAGCTGTGCTTAATCAAGTGGAGAAAGATTAACTGGATTGATGGCATCCGGCGCGGATAGGTCAAGGCCAAAGTCAGGAGAATGGCATGGCGGCGATACGGGATCTGGCGATTTTGCTGCGGGAAATGCAGCCGGTGCTGCATGAGGCGCCCTATGGGTATGGGTTTGTCGCGCGGGGTGGGGCCGTGCCAGACATCGCGGTTTTCGCGCGGATCGCCGAGGAGGAAGGCACCACCCTGATCGCTCCGCAAGCGGTGCTGGTGGCGGCGGGCGTGGCGGCCCCCGAGGCTTGGGCGCGCATCAGCCTGACCGTGCAGTCAGATCTGGCGGCGGTCGGGTTGACGGCGGCGCTTGCCAGCGCGCTGGCGGGCCGGGGCATCAGCGCGAATGTGGTGGCGGGGTTTCATCACGACCATATCTTCGTGCAATGGGACCGTCGGGCCGATGCGATGCAGGCTTTGCGCGATGTTTGAGGCGGCGGTTTCGGGGTGGCTGGTGGCGATCAGCCTGATTGCGGCGATCGGGGCGCAGAACGCCTTTGTGCTGAGGCAGGGGCTGCGGCGGGAACATGTGCTGGCGGTGGTGCTGACCTGTGCCGTGTCGGATGCCATCTTGATTGCCGCCGGGGTCGCCGGGTTTGGCGCGGTGTCGGCGGCAGTGCCGTGGATCGGCGATGCGATGCGGTGGCTGGGGGTGGCGTTTCTCGCGGTCTACGGCGCCTTGCGGTTTCGCGCCGCATGGCGGGGTGGTGCGGCCTTGATGCCGGGGGGCGGAGGGGCGGTGCCGTTGCGCCGCGTGATCGGCACGGTGCTGGTGCTGACCTGGGCGAACCCGCATGTCTATCTGGATACGGTGGTGCTGATCGGGTCGATCTCGGCGCAGTATGCGCCGCATACCGCTGTGTTCGGCATGGCGGCGGCGGTGGGGTCGTTTTCCTTCTTTCTGGCGCTTGGCTATGGCGCGCGCCTGCTGGCGCCGGTGATGGCGAAACCCCGCGCCTGGGTGGTGCTGGAGGTGATTGTCGGTTGCACCATGTGGGCGATTGCGGCGGGGCTTGCCTTTGGCGGCTGACCGGGGTTTGAAGGGCGGATGACGGACGCCACCTTTACCCGGACCGACCGCCCTCTGGAGGGCGTGTTGTGGATGCTGACGACGGGGCTGTGCTTTGTCGGGGTCAATGCCGTGGTGCATCATCTGGGCACCGACCTGCCCACCGCGCAGTCGGCGTTCCTGCGCTTTGCCTTTGGGGTGCTGCTGCTGGCCCCGGCCCTGATGCGGTTGCGGGGCGGGATGCCTGCCGGGGCGATGCCGCTGATCCTGGGGCGGGGGGCGGTGCATACGGTGGCGGTGGTGTGCTGGTTCTATGCCATGGCCCGCCTGCCGGTGGCCGAGGTGACGGCGATCGGCTATCTGAACCCCATTCTGGTGATGCTGGGGGCCGGGTTGATCCTTGGCGAGGGGCTGTCGGCGCGGCGCATGGCCGTGGTGGGCGTGGCGCTGATCGGCGCGCTGATCGTGCTGCGGCCGGGGCTGCGGGATCTGTCGTCGGGGCATTTCGCGCAGATGGCCTCGGCCACCGCCTTTGCCGCGAGTTACCTTTATGCCAAGCGGCTGGCCCAGATGGCCCCCGCGGCGACGGTGGTGGCGATCCTGTCGGTGACGGTGACCCTGGGGTTGCTGCCCTTTGCCATCTGGGTCTGGGTGCCGGTGACGGTGGTGCAACTGGCGTGGCTGGCGCTGGTCGCGGTGTTTGCCACGGGCGGGCACTATTGCATGACCCGCGCCTTTGCCGCAGCGCCAATGGCGGTGACGCAGCCGGTGACGTTTCTGCAACTGATCTGGGCTACGGTGCTGGGGGCCGCGCTGTTTGGCGAAGGCGTCGATCTGTGGGTGTTGGCAGGGGGCGCTGTGATCATTGCGGCGATCAGCCTGAACACGCTGTTTGAAGCCCGCAACCCCGCCCCGCCGCAGCCTGAACCATAAGCCGTTGCAAGATGCCCGTCCGACCGCGCGCTGCGGTGACGCGGCGCTAAGGGTGATTGCCTAGGGTCGCGCATCACGGCGATCCTGCGGAGGTATCCATGCCCGACACCACGACAATCCTGTCGCTGCCCCTGATCCTGCCAGCGCAGGCGCAAAAGCACGTCACCCATAACGAGGCGCTGACCGCGCTGGACGTGATCGTCCAGCTTGCGGTGATCAACCGCGATCAGACCACGCCGCCCGCCCTGCCGGTGGTCGGCGACCGGCATATCGTGCCGGGGGGCGCGATTGCCGCCTGGGCGGGGCAGGCGGGCAAGGTTGCGGTCTATACCGCGACGGGCTGGCAGTTCGTGACCGCCCTGCCGGGCTGGCTGGCCTTTGACCGGGCCGAGGGCAAGACCGTGGCCTTTGACGGTATCGACTGGGCCTTGCCCGCCGGGGCGGGCGGCATCGAGGAGACGCCGATGCTGGGCATCAACGCCACCGCCGATACCACCAACCGGCTGTCCGTCACCTCTCCCGCCGTGCTGCTGAACCATGCGGGGGCGGGGCATCAGGTCAAGGTCAACAAGGCGGCCGCGACAGATACCGCCAGCCTGCTGTTCCAGACCGGGTTTTCGGGCCGGGCGGAAATGGGCACCATGGGGTCGGATGGCTTTGGCATCAAGGTCAGCGCCACGGGGGCCAGCTTTGCCACCGCTTTGACGGTGGCCCCGGCCAGCGGCATCGTCTCCTTGCCCGAAGGGGTGGCGGCGGCGGCGTTTTCCATCCGCGACGGGGCCGATGTCGACAAGCGTGCGCTGTTCGATGTGTCGGGTCTGCCCGCCGGCACCACCCGCACCTTCGCGCTGCCCAACACGAATTCCGAACTGGCGGCGCTTGGCGGCACCCAGAGCTTCAACGGGGCCAAGACCTTTGCCGGGGCATTCACGGTATCGGGGCTGACGGCGACCTTCGGGTCGGGCACGGGCAATGCGGTCTACGGTCTTGGGTCCGGGGCCACCGGGGCCGCCAGCAGCAAGAGCATCAACATCGGCACCGGGGGCGTGGCGGGGTCGGCGACGACAGTGGTGATCGGGTCTGCCACGGCGGGGGCCACGGGGTCGCTGACCCTTCACAGCCCGGCGATCGATCTGGGGCCGCAGGTGGCGACGTTCGACATGGGGGGGGCTTCGGCGCGGGCGGCGCTGATCGGGGTCGGCGGGGCGACGGCGGATGCCACCAACCGGCTTGCAGTGACAGCGCCTGCGGTGCTGTTCACCCACGCGGGGGCGGGGATCGACGCCACGCTGAACAAGGCGGCTGCGGGCGATACGGCGGCAGTCAGCTTCAAGACCGGGTTTTCGACCCGCGCGCAGTTCGGCCTGCTTGCGAGCGACGAACTGGCCCTGCGCGTCAGCCCGGACGGCAGCGCCTTTGTCACCGCCTTTGCCGCCGATGCGGCGTCGGGCCAGATGACGCTGGCGCAGCCCGCCATTCTGGCGGCTCAGGGCGCGGATCCGGCCAGCCCCGCCAACGGCGCGCTGTGGCATAATGGCGCGACGGGGCAGGTCAAGGCGCGGCTGGCCGGGGTCAGCCGCATTCTGGACGGCCAGCAGGACATTCCCTGCCTGACGCCGGTTGCGGGCGAGATGGTTCACACCACGACCGGCGCCGGAGGGGCGGCGACCGGCACGCTGGCGGGGGCGGTGGGGCGGATGGACCTTTTCCCCTTCATGGCGCGGGCCGAATTGCCGGTGGACCGGCTGGTGGTGAACTGCACGACGGCGGTGGCGGCGGCGCTGGCCAAACTGGTGGTCTACACAGCCGATGCCAATGGCAGGCCCGATGCGCTGCTGCTGGAAACCGCCGATCTGGACATGTCGACCACCGGGGCCAAACTGGCAACCGTGGCGCTGACCTTCCGGCAGGGGCGCACCTACTGGCTTGGCCTGCGCCATGCCGCCACGGCGGCGGCCTCGGTCTGGGCGGGTACGGCGACGCCCGACATCAACGGCGGCACGGCGGTTGTCACCACGGCGCGCAAGGTGCTGCGGCGCACGCTGGCCTATGCCACCCCGGCCCCGGCAAGTTGGGGGTTCGTGTCCTCTGACATCAATGCAGCCCAAGCCCCCGCGATCTGGCTGCGCATGGCCTGACGGGGGGACTGATTTCAGACCTGCTGGCAGAAAGGCTGCACCGCCGCGCGCGGTGCAGCCCTTTTGCATGGCGGTTTGACAGGCTTTGGCCCGGCTCCTAAGACAGGGGCAGCACAGCGGGGATGAGGCGGCATGAAGATTGCGATGATCGGGACGGGCTATGTGGGCTTGGTGTCCGGGGTGTGTTTTTCCGACTTTGGCCACCACGTCACCTGCGTTGATCTGGACCCGGCCAAGATCGCCCGCCTGCAAGCCGGCGAAGTGCCGATCTATGAGCCGGGGCTGGAGGCGCTGATGGCCAAGAACGTGGCTGCCGGGCGGCTGACCTTCACCACCGATCTGCCCGCCGCCGTGGCGGGGGCCGAGGCGGTGTTCATCGCGGTCGGCACGCCCACCCGCCGGGGCGATGGCCATGCCGATCTGACCTATGTGATGGCGGCTGCGGGTGATATCGGCCGGGCGCTGACCGGCTATGCGGTGATCGTGACCAAATCCACCGTCCCGGTCGGCACCAACCGCAAGGTGGCCGAGGCGGTGGCAGAGGCCAACCCCGACGCGGCCTTCGATGTGGCGTCCAACCCCGAATTCCTGCGCGAAGGGGCCGCGATCGACGATTTCATGCACCCCGACCGGGTGGTGGTGGGGGTCGAATCCGACCGCGCCAAGAAGGTGATGGCCGAACTCTACCGCCCGCTGTTCCTGCGCGAATTTCCGGTGGTCTACACCGGGCTGGAAAGCGCCGAGATGATCAAATACGCGGCCAACGCCTTTCTGGCGACCAAGATCACCTTCATCAACGAAATCGCGGCGCTGTGCGAACGGGTGGGGGCCGACATCAAGGCGGTGTCCAAGGGCATCGGCATGGACGGGCGCATCGGGAACAAGTTTCTGCACGCAGGCCCCGGCTATGGCGGGTCATGTTTCCCCAAGGATACCAAGGCCTTGGCGCGCATCGGGCAGGATCATGCCGTGCCGATGCAGATTGTGGAAACCGTCATCAAGGTGAATGACGAGATCAAGCGCCGGATGATCGACAAGATCGTCGATCTGTGTGACGGCAGCCTTTTGGACAAGACAGTCGCCATTCTGGGCGTGACGTTCAAGCCCAACACCGACGACATGCGCGATGCCCCCAGCCTGACCATCGTGCCCGCCCTTGTGGGGGCGGGTGTCAAGGTCAAGGTGGTCGATCCGCAGGGGCGGCACGAAGGCGAGGCGTTGTTGCCGGGCGTGAAATGGGTGGACAGCCCCTACCGCGCCGCCAAGGATGCCGATGTGCTGGTGATCCTGACCGAATGGAACGAGTTCCGGGCGCTCGATCTGGCCAAGCTGGCGCGCAAGATGGCGAAACCCCGGATGGCCGATCTGCGCAACATCTATGACCGGGCCGAGGTGCTGGAGGCCGGATTTACCCATTATCAGGGCGTCGGGCGCTAAACCCGGCCCAGAAACGCTGCGGCCATGAAGGCGGCGGTGCCCGCCTTTGACGCCCGCATGATGCCCAGCTTGCGCAGGGCGGCGACGCGGGCGGGGCCGCTGCCGGGGCTGGCGCGAAATTCCTCCAGCGTGGCGCGGGCCTCGGGGGTCAGCAGATGCGACACCTGCCACAAGGCCCCGGCCTGGGCCTCGATCATGCGGGCGAATTCGCGGCGCAGCGCCATGGAAATCCGCTTGGCATTGCCGCCCATGCCGTTCAGCCCGCCCAGGGCATTGCGGCCATGCTGGCGGTACAGCGCCATCGGCGAGCGGTCCAGCAGCAGGGTGCCGCCCGCGCCTGCGACCAGTTGATAGATCCACCAGTCATGAAAGGCGATTTCATCCTGTTGCCCGGCGCGGCGGATCAGGGCAAGGGCGGCGGCGTCCAGGACCGTTGTGTGGCCGCCGAACAGGTTCTGCACCAGCGCATTGGCAAAGCTGGGCTGCGAGGCGGCCGCGCGGGAAAACCGCAAGGGCGCCAGCCGGTCATCCACCAGCATGCTTTCGGCGGCATAAAGCATGGGATGATCGGGGTCGGAGCCATCTGACGGGGGGCGCGCGCGGCGCGCCATCCGGCGCAGGGCGCGGGCCAGTTTGCCCTCCAGCCAGACATCGTCCTGATCGGCAAGCGCCACGATGCCGGGCGGCAGATCCGGGTGGCACAGCAGCGACAGGAAGTTGCGCGCCGATGACCCCCGGCAGGGGCCTTGCACCACCGTCACCCGGTGCGAGGCGGCAAAGTTCCGCAGGATCGACAGGGTCGCATCGGTCGACCCGTCATCCGACACCCAAAGCCGCCAGTTGCGGTGGGTCTGGGCGGCGATGCTGGCCAGTTGCGCGGGCAGATAGGTGGCCCCGTTGCGGGTGGCCATCACGATTGTCACCAAAGGCGCGGCCGCGCGCATCCGCGGCCCGCCGTCCGGCGGCAGGCCATCGGCGGGCACAGGATCAGTGACCACAGGATCGGCGGGCATCAGATCGGGCGGCACCAGATCGGGCGGCACCAGATCAGGGGGGGGGGCATAGGCAACCATCAGCAGCGTTCCGATCTTTCGCAGCGCCATGATTGGCGCATCCGGCCCTGCCACGCAATGGGTGGCGCACAAGGCCAGCCACGCAACGCCAGCCGCGTTCCGCGCCAGGGCCGTCCGGTGGCATTTGACGGATATGCCCCAGTTTCGCCGCGCCCCCACCACGCCGCGTTGCGGTGGCTGCGGCAGGGTCAACCTCGGGTGTGATGGTCTGGTTCGGGCGCCGGGGGGTGCTGGCATGTATGGGTTCACGGTTGTCGAGACGTTTCAGAGCGCGCCTCTGAACCTTGTCTCGGGCATTACGGATATGGCGCTGGTGGAGGCGGGGGGCCGCCTGTGGCTGTACAGCACCACCCGCGCCGGGGGCGGTGTGCTGGCCTTCGAGGTTGGCCCGGCCTTGCGGCTGGTCGACCAGCAGCAGATCCCCACAGGCAGCCGCCTGCCGGTGGGGGCGGGGCTGGATGTGCTGGTGCAGAGCGGGGTGCCCACGCTGTTTGTCACCGGCAACAACTATGCCCGCGCCACCGGCTATCAGATCGCGGGCGACGGCAGCCTTGGGGCCGAGGTCGTGGTGACATCCAGCCTTGCCGGCGTGGTGGCAGCACAGGCGGTGCATGCGATCGGGGCCAGCACCTTTTTCTTTTCGGCGCGGGCGGATGAGGCGGTGATCCATGTCTATCGCAGCACCGGGGCGGGGCAAAGCCATGTGGCCAGCGTCACCCTTGGCCCGGCGCTGCAAGGGGTGGACATCGCAGCACTGCTGGCGCTGCGGGTGGGCGGGAATGATCTGCTGTTCGCGGCGACCAGGGCCGGCGATGCCGTCATCGCCTACCGCATCGCCAACAGCGGAGAGCTGACGGAAACCAGCCGGATCGGGGCAGGCGATGGTCTGGGCATTTCGGACCCCGGACTGTTGCAATCGGTGACGGTGGCGGGGGTCAGCTATGTGATCGCGGGGGCGGGCGGTTCGTCGTCGCTGTCGGTTCTGGCGGTAGACGATGCCGGGGTCATGCGGGTCACCGATCACATCATCGACACGCTGGACACAAGGTTCGGCGCGGTGGGTGCGGTGGCGACAGTGATGGTGGGCGACCGCGCCTTCGTGATCGCAGGGGGCGGGGATGACGGGCTGAACCTGTTTGCCCTGCTGCCGGGGGGGCGGTTGCTGCTGATGGCTGCGGCCTTGCAGGTGCCGGGCATGGCGCTGCACAACATCACCTCGCTGGTGGCGCAGGCCAGCGGCGGGCAGATCGAGCTGTTCGTGGGCGGCGAAGAGGCCGGGATCACCCGGCTGGTGCTGGACCCCGGCGCCTTGTCCGCCACGCAGACAGGCGGTGCGGCGGGCGATACGCTGACCGGGGGGGCGGGGGGCGATCTGCTGATGGGGCTTGCGGGCGACGATCTGCTGCAAGGCGGCGACGGCGTCGACATTCTGGCCGACGGGGCGGGGGGGGATACCCTGTTCGGCGGGGCGGGGGCCGATGTGTTCGTGCTGACGGCAGATGGCCAGGCCGACCAGATCCGCGATTTTCAGGTGGGCACGGACCGGATCGACCTGTCGGGCTGGGGCCGGGTCTATGATCTGTCGGGGCTGGGGTTTCAGACCACGGCCACCGGTGCCATCCTGACCTTCCGCGCCGAGGTCCTGGTGATCACCACGGGCAACGGCCAGCCTCTGCTTGCGCAGCATCTGTCGGCGGCGGGGCTGTTCGGGCTGTGGCGTGACGTTCCGGCGGCGGGTGGCGGGACGTCGATGGTGGCGACGGATGCTGATGACATGCAGGTCGGCACCGGGGCGAATGACCGCTTTCTGGGCAGCAGCGGGGCCGATACCATCGACGGCGCGGGCGGGGTGGACATGGTGGATTATTCCGCCGCCACCACCGGGTTGCGGGTCGACATGGCCGGGGTGCTGGCCAACACCGGGCTTGCTGCGGGCGATGTGCTGATCGCGGTTGAAGGCGTGGTCGGCGGGCCGGGAGCCGACAGCCTGTCAGGGTCGGGCTGGGCCGATGTGCTGATCGGCGGGGCGGGCCACGATGTGCTGTGGGGCGGGGCAGGGCAGGACACGCTGACCGGGGGCGACGGCGACGATCTGTTGCAGGGCGGGGCGGGCGGCGATCTGTTGCAGGGCGGCGCGGGGCGGGACCGGGTGTCCTATGCCGGGGCGGGGGCGGGTGTCACCCTTAGCCTGCGCAACGGCACCGGCACGGCGGGCGAGGCCGCAGGCGACAGCTTTGCCGATGTCGAGGATGTGCTGGGGTCGGGCTTTGCCGACAGTCTGGCCGGAAACGCGGCGGCCAACTGGCTGTCGGGGGGCGACGGGTCCGACCTGCTGACCGGGCGCGAAGGCAACGATACCCTGACCGGCGGGATGGGGGCCGACACGCTGGACGGCGGCGACGGCATCGATACCGCCGATTACAGCGCCGCACAGATCGGGTTGGTGGTCGACATGACCGATGCGGCGCAAGCCACGGGCGAGGCGGCGGGCGATGTGTTCTACGGGATCGAGGTGATCCTGGCGGGCAGCGGCAATGACGTGCTGCGCGGCACGCAGGGCGCGCAGGCCCTGCTTGGCGGGGCGGGGAATGACACGCTGGCGGGCCGGGGCGGGGCCGATACGCTGAACGGCGGCGAGGGGATTGATCTGGTCGATTTTTCCGACCTTGATGTGGCGGTTGCGGTTGATCTTGCCATGGCGGGGCCGGACGGTCTTTTGCTGACAGGCATCGAATGTCTGACCGGCAGCCGCTTTGCCGATACGCTGGCGGGAGAGGACGGGGCCAACGCGCTTGCAGGCGGAGCCGGGCATGACCGGATCGACGGGCGCGGCGGCGATGATCTGCTGGCGGGGGGCGCGGGTAATGACACGCTGACCGGGGGCGCGGGGGCCGACACGCTGACGGGGGGCGACGGCCTTGATACGGTTGATTATGTCGATGCGCTGGCGGGGGTGAAGCTGGATCTGGCCTATGGCGGCAACAGCACGGGCGACGCCATGGGCGATGTGCTGTCGGGCATCGAAGTGGTGTCCGGCAGCAGCCACCGCGACGATCTGCGCGGCAGTTTTGCCGCCGACATCCTGCGCGGCCGGTCGGGCGGCGACGCCATTCATGGCCGCAGCGGGGCCGATCTGCTGGACGGCGGCGCAGGCAAGGACACGCTGACCGGAGGAGAGGGGGCCGATACCCTGATCGGCGGGCTGGACCATGATGTTGCCTCTTACGCCTTCAGTCCGGGGGCCGTCACCGTCGATCTGGCCGATCCGACGCAGAACCGGGGCGATGCTGCGGGCGACAGCTATCAGGAGATCGAGGAAATCCTGGGCAGCGGTTTTGCCGACAGCCTGTCGGGCGATGATCTGGGAAATCTGCTGTCGGGCCATGGCGGGGCGGATCAGATCCATGGGCGCGGCGGCAATGACACCTTGACAGGGGGCGAGGGCGCGGACTGGATCTATGGCGGCAGCGGCTTTGATATTGCGGCCTATCTACGCGCAGAGGCCGCTGTGCTGGTCGATCTGTCCGACCCTGCCCGCAACAGCGGCGCGGCGGTGGGCGATGTGTTGTCGGGCATCGAGGGGCTGTCGGGCAGCCGCCATGGCGATACGCTGTCGGGCGATGCGGGCGACAACATCCTGTCGGGCGATCAGGGCCGCGACCATCTGTTCGGCGGCGGCGGGGCAGATCTGCTGATCGGCGGGCATGGGGCGGACCGGCTGTATGGCGGCGGCGGGGCCGACACGCTGGATGGCGGCACCTGGACGGATGTGGCCGATTACAGCACGGCGGCGGCTGCGGTGCGGGTGGATCTGGGCGATGCCGGCCGCAATCTGGGCGAGGCTGCGGGCGACGTGTTCATCCTGATCGAGAACATCGAGGGCAGCGGCTTCAATGACACCCTGACGGGGGACGGCTTTCGCAACACGCTGTTTGGCGGCGCGGGGGCGGACGGGCTGTGGGGCTTTGGCGGTGATGACAGGCTGGTGGGGGGGCAGGGGGCCGATACGCTGGAGGGCGGGGCAGGCAATGACCTGCTGGCAGGCGGGGCGGGGGCGGATGTGTTCCGCTTTGGCGCGGGCAACGACCGGATTGCCGGGTTTGTCGCCACGCAAGACCGCCTTGGCCTTGACGATGCGCTGCTGGACGGGCGCGATCTGGCCAGCCTTGCGCTGCGGAAGGGCAATGCGCTGCTGCTGGATTTCGGCGATGGCAACAGCCTGCTGGTGGGCGGGCTGACCGATGCGGCCCTGCTGGAGGGGGTGGTGTTCTTCTACTGAGGTCAGCCCAGCATGTTGTCTTCGTGATGGGCAATCGCCTCTTCCACGTCTTCAAACCACAGGATCGACCCCTGATCCAGCACGCAGGCCGCATTGCACAGCTCTCGCACCTGGCTCATCGAATGGCTGACCATCACCGCCCCGGCCTGCGCCATGCGCTGGCGGAACAGGCTGGTGCTGCGCTCGCGGAAACTGGCGTCGCCTGCCGCTGTCACCTCGTCCACCAGATAGGTGTCAAACGAGATGCCCATGGACACCCCAAAGGCCAGCCGTGACCGCATGCCGGTGGAATAAGTGCGGAACGGCGCATGAAACTGCCGTCCCAACTGCGCAAAATCGCTGGCGAAATCGCACAGTTCGTCACTGTCGACCCCGTAGACCCGCGCCACGAACCGGGTGTTCTGCGCCCCGGTCAGATCGGGGTGAAACGACCCCATGAACCCCACGGGCCATGAGATCGACCCCGTCACCTCGATCCGCCCGCCCGTGGGGGCCAGCGTGCCCGAGATCATCCTCAGCAGCGTCGACTTGCCCGCGCCGTTGCGCCCCAGCAGCGCCACCGACCGCCCCGTCGGGAAGGTCAGGTTGACGTTTTGCAGCACGGTTTTCCTCACCCCGTTGGTGAAGTAGCTTTTCGACAGGTTGACCAGCCGGATCATCGCGATCTAGCGCCGGTCACGCAGCGAATAATACAGCAGCGCCGCAATCGCCCACATCACAAAGGCAAACAGCGCGATCAGGCCCAGCAAGACGGGACGGTCGGGAAACCGCGGGGCCTCGGCCAGGGTGGGGGTGACATGTGCGGCCAGATAGCGGCCCTGACGCCGGGCCTCGGCCTTGGCGGCATCATAGGCCGCAAGGGCCGCACGGTAGGCGCCTTCGGCAAACTCGCGGTCGGCGGCAAGGCCTTCGTATTCGGCCACCAGCCCGGCATAGGCGGCGGCATCGACGCCGGTGCCGCTGCCCAGCTTGTTGCGTTCGGCATCAATGCGGTCCTCGATCACCTTGACCTTGCGTTCGGCGGGCACGATGCGCGGATCGCCGTCCTGACTGGACAGGCGCAGGGTATCAAGTTCGATCATCGCCTCGGCCAGTTGCGTTTGCAGATTGCCCAGCAGCCCGCTTTGCGAGGCCACATCCGCCGACGGGTCCACCATGCGGTTCAGGTTGCGATAGGCGGTCACGGCGGTCCGCGCCTCTCGCAGCCGGGCCTGTTCGGCATCCAGTTCTTCCTTGGCGTAGCGGACGGCATCATCGCGCGACGTATCGGCCAGCTTGTTGATCATCGCCGACGACTTGTTGTAGATCGCCGTCGCAATCGCCTTGGCATCCTGGGGATCAAAGGCCAGCACCCGCAGTTCGATCAGGCGGGTGTTGCTGTCGTAAAACACCTTGACCATATCGGCCCAGTGATCGGTCAGATCCTCGATGGTGCCGGGCGGGGCATAGGAAAACACCGGATCGTTTTCAGGTTTGGACCACAGGGCGCGCAGGTCAAGCTCTGCGTCGATCTCGGCGACAAGCGATTGGCTGTACATGTATTCGTACAGGATGTCGGTGTCGGAACTGGACGAGGTCGACAGGCTGGTGATGCCGCCCAGCAGGGCCACCGCGGGATCGGTGTCCTCTTTCTGCACCGAAAACCCGACATAGGACGCGTATTGATCTGCCGCCCGCGCCCACAGATACCAGCCCGACACCACAACCGGCACCAGCACGCACAGCACAAAGCTGACGGCCAGCCCATAATGGCGCAGCTTCATGGTGCTGGCGCTGACCGGGGGGCGAAACTGCTGCGGCGGGCGGGTGGAGGCGGCCTTGCCGGGGCGGAGCCGGGCGGGGTCGGATTTCGCCACGGCGGCGGCATCCGTCAGGGCCGGTATCGCGGCATCGCGCGGGGCAAGATCGGTTGCCGCCTGCAAGGGAAGCGGGGCCTGCGGTGCCGGGTTCCGGGTCGGGGTAATCTGGGGCGGGGTAGTCTGGGTGGGCGGCTCGGTGGCAGACGCAGGCGGCTCGGCGATCATGTCGGTATGCTCCTCGGCCAGCAGGTCGGGGTCGGCCTTGGCGACACGGCGGGCGGACTGGGTGACGGCGCGGCGGCTGGCGCGGGCCTCGGCGCGCAGGCGGGCCTGTTCGTCCGGGTCGCGGGCGTTGGGTCGCGTCTGTGTGGCCGCAAACCGGTCCTCCGCCAGTTGCCGGTCTTCCCGTTGCCGGTCTTCCCGTTTCCGGTCATCGGGGGGCACGGCGGCACCTGCGGTCTTGGGGGCCTGCGGTCTGGGAGTGGTCACTGGGGCGATCCGGGACTGGGTGTTGCAATTTCTGCCCAATTGCTACAGCGTTCTGCATCAAAGAACCAGTGGACAACAAGCGCCTTGTGGACAAGCCGGCGCCCCTGCCCTAGGGCTTGGTCGGCCTGATGGCAGGATTTTGCATATCAAGACAGGGCAGTTGCGCCAGAATGACCGACGAGGCCACATCCCCCCCGCCTTTCGCCGCAGCACAAGTCCCGCGTGTGCCGACCGCGCGGCGCTATGCCAGCCTGCGGTCCATCGTGGCGCTGATGATGCGGGAAATGGCCACCAGCTATGGCAAGTCGCCCGGCGGCTACATCTGGGCGCTGCTGGAGCCGCTGGCAACCATCGCGGTGCTGTCGGTGGCGTTTTCGGTTATCTTCCGGCAGCCGTCGATCGGCACCAGTTTCATCCTGTTCTACGCCAGCGGCATGATGCCCTTCACCATGTTCAGCACGGTGTCTCAGAAACTGGCGCAGTCCTTCTCGTTTTCGCGCCAGTTGCTGACCTATCCTGCGGTCAGTTTCATCGACGCCCTGCTGGCGCGGGTGGCGGTCACGCTGCTGACGCAGGTGATGGTCGGCTTTGTGGTGTTCACCGCAATCCTGACGCTGGCCGATACCAGATCGGTGCCGAACCTGCCGCTGATCCTGATGAGCTACGGGCTGGCCGTGCTGTTCGGCATCGGGGTCGGCATGGTGAATGCGTTTTTGATGACGCGGTTTCCGATCTGGGTGGTGGCCTGGTCGGTGGCGACGCGCCCGCTGTTCCTGATTTCGGGTATCTTGTTCATCTTCAACGGCTTGCCGCAGGAATTGCAGCGCTTCATCTGGTACAATCCGCTGATCCACATAGTCGGCACCATGCGGGCCGGGTTCTATCCGACCTACAAATGGGACTATGTGTCGTGGATCTATGCCTTTGCCATGTCGCTGGTGCTGATCGTCATTGGGCTGCGCCTGTTGAAATGGTATCACCGCGATCTGCTGCAGGCCTGAGGCCGCAAAGCCGCCTTTCCGCGCCCGCCCCGCTGTGCCAGTATCGGCGCGGGGAGCGGCATGGAAACGGAGCGGTGAATGACGCTGACAGCAGAAACGACAGGCGGTGTGGTGCTGGTGACGGGCGGGGCGGGGTATATCGGCTCGCATGCCTGCAAGGCGCTGCGCGCGGCAGGCTTTACCCCGGTGGTGTTCGACAACCTGAACACCGGCTGGCGCGAGGCGGTGAAATTCGGGCCGTTCGTGCAGGGCGATCTGCTGGACCGCGCGGCCCTGGACGCGGCCTTTGCCGCGCATCGCCCGGTGGCCGTGATGCATTTTGCGGCGCTGTCGCTGGTGGGCGAGTCGATGTCGGACCCCGGCAAATACTGGCGCGCCAATGTCGGCGGGTCGCTGAACCTGATCGAGGCGGCGGTGGCGGCCGGGGTGCGGCATTTCGTGTTTTCGTCCACCTGTGCCACTTACGGCGATCAGGACGGGGTGATGCTGGATGAAGACACGCCGCAGCACCCGATCAACGCTTACGGTGCATCCAAGCGCGCAATTGAAGATATCTTGCAGAACTTCCGCGTGAGCCACGGTCTGAACCATGTGATCTTTCGCTATTTCAACGTGGCAGGCGCCGACCCCGAAGGCGAGCTGGGCGAGCAGCATGTGCCCGAAACCCATCTGATCCCGCTGATGCTGGATGCCGTGGCGGGCAAGCGGGCGGCGCTGACGGTGTTCGGGCAGGATTACCCGACCCCCGACGGTACCTGCGTGCGCGACTATGTGCATGTGATGGATCTGGTGGCCGCGCATGTGCTGGGCCTGCGCTGGCTGCTGGCGGGCAAGGCCAGCCGGGTGTTCAATCTGGGGTCGGGCCGGGGGTTTTCGGTGCGCGAGGTGATCGACCATTCGCGCGCCGTGACCAATGCCGAGGTGCCGGTCGTGCAGGGGGCACGCCGGGCGGGGGATGCGGCAGCGCTGGTGTCGGGGTCGGTGCGGGCGAGCGAGGAGTTGGGGTGGGAGCCTGCCCATTCATCTTTGCGCCAGATGATCGGCGATGCCTGGGCCTGGGCGCAGAAACCGGGGTACGGGCCGAACTGACGCTGTGGCGTGGCCCCCCACCCCCGGCCCCTCCCCACCAGGGGGAGGGGAGGCGATTGTTCTGGGGTGGGGTGATTTGGTCTGGCGTTGGAGCGGGGGTTTCACACCCCCGCCGAGTCATTGGCGAGCCGCCAATGACTCTTCCCCCGTGGGATACTTTTGCACAGAGGATGCAAATTTTAGACAAGTTTTATCAGACGATGCCGCCGCCCATGCCGGTGACGGCGGGGCGGATGGCTGACACCTTGGCGCGGTAGCCTGCGCTGCGGTAAGTGGCAACCGGATCGATCGCGCCGCCTTGGTCTGTCCGCGCCATGGCGAGGATCGGTTCGACATCGGTGCGGAAGGCGGTTTTCAGGATTGTGGTCGCGGCCAGTGCATCATTGGCGTCTTGCGCGGCGCGCAGGGCGGCACGGTCCACCAGGCTCGCGCAGGCATAGGCGCGCTGCACCTCCATCGCCGACATCATCAGGCTTTCGATGGGGTCGGTGACGTTGTGCGACTGGTCCAGCATATGGGCGGGGTGGAAGCCGGGGGTGGCCTCGTGTTCCACCAACTCGTTGAAGACAAGGAACAAACGGTAGGGGTCGATGGACCCGGTATCCAGATCGTCGTCGCCATATTTGCTGTCGTTGAAATGGAAGCCGCCGAGTTTGCCAAAGCGGATCAGGCGCGCCACGATCTGTTCGATGTTCACATTCGGCGCATGGTGGCCCAGATCGACGAGGCATTTCGCCTTGGGCCCCAGTTCGGTGGCGATCAGGTAATTGGTGCCCCAGTCCTGCACGACGGTCGAATAGAAGGCGGGCTCAAACATCTTGTGTTCGGTGAACAACTGCCAGTCGTCCGGCAGGCCTTTGTAGATGGCTTGCAGGCTGTCCAGATAGCGGTCGAACTGGCGGGTGAAATCCTGCTGGCCGGGGAAGTTCGATCCATCGCCGATCCAGACAGTCAGGGCCTTGGACCCCAAGGCCGCACCAATTTCCACGCATTCGAGGTTGTGCTCAACGGCTTGCTGGCGGGTGGCGCGGTCGGCATGGGACAGCGAGCCGTGTTTGTAGGACAGGGGCTGGCCGGGCTGATCCTGAAAGGTGTTGGAGTTCATCACGTCGAACCCAAGGCCCAAGGCGGCGGCCTTGGCGTTCAGGTCTGCCGCAGGGGCCTTGTCCCACGGGATGTGCAGCGACACCGTGGGGGTGGCGCGGGTCAGGGTGTGGATGACGGCGCAATCTTCCAGCTTGTCAAAGATGTGGCGGGGTTCGCCCGTGCCCGGAAAGCGGGCAAAGCGGGTGCCCCCCGTGCCGACGCCCCAGGAGGGGACGGCAACGCCGAAGCTTGCCACGCGCGCCCGGATGGCGGCAATGTCGATGCCGCGACGGGCCAGACGGTCGCCCAAGGCATTGTAATCGCTGGAAAGGTTGGCGGACAGTCTGGCGTTTTCAGCCGCGATCAGGATGGGATCAATCATCATCTACCTCGTGAAGGCCTGAACATTGCCCGCATCGACGTTCAGGATATTGCCCGTCGATTTGGCTGAGCGGTCGGAGGCAAAGAAGTAGATGCCTTCGGCGATATCTTCGGGGAACACCGACCGTTTCAGCATGCTGCGCTGGCGGTACATCTCCTCCAGCCCGTCCTTGTCGGTCTTGTAGGTGCTGGCGCGTTGGTCGAGCCAGTCGCCGGACCAGATCTTGCTGCCCTTCAGGACGGCATCGGGGTTGACCACGTTGACGCGGATGCCAGCCTCGGCCCCTTCCAGTGCCAGACAGCGGGCGAGGTGAATTTCGGCCGCCTTGGCGGTGCAATAGGCCGAGGCGTTCGGGGAGGCTGCGAGGCCATTCTTTGACGCCACAAAGATCACCGACCCCGGCAGCCCTTGGGCGCGCAGCAGGCGGAAGGCCTCGCGGCTGACAAGGAAATAGCCGGTGGACAGGATGTCCATGTTCTTGTTCCACAGCGCCAGCGTGGTGGATTCGATCGGGGCCGAGGATGCGATGCCCGCGTTGGACACCAGAATATCAAGCCCGCCAAATTCGACTGCCGTGTGGGCATAGGCCGCGATCACCGCCGCCTCGTCGGTCACGTTCATCTGCACGGTGCGCACCACATCGGCGCCGTGGCGTTTGGCAAGGTCGGCAGCGACTGTGCCAAGCGCGCCTTCGTCGATGTCGGCCAGCATGACGCAGGCGCCCTCAACCAGCAGGCGGTCTGCGGTGGCGGACCCGATGCCACCGGCACCGCCAGTCACAAAGGCGACTTGCCCGGCCAGCGATTTCGGGCGCGGCATCCGCGCCAGTTTCGCTTCCTCCAGCAGCCAGTATTCGATGTCGAAGGCCTCTTGTTCCGGCAGGCCGCAATAGGTGGACACGGTATCTGCGCCGCGCATCACGTTGATGGCGTTCACATAAAACTCACCCGAGATGCGGGCGGTGGCTTTGTCCTTGGCGAAGGTGATCATGCCCACGCCTGGGATCAGGTACACCACAGCATTGGGGTCGCGCAGGGGCGGACTGTCGGGGTGTTTGCAGCGGGTGTAATAGGCGGCGTAATCGTCGCGGTAGGCGGCGATCTGGCCCGCCAGTTGCGCCAAAGTGGCGTCCACGTCCGGGGTAGCGGGGGTGAAGCCCACCACCAGCGGACAGATCTTGGTGCGCAGGAAATGGTCGGGGCAGGAGGTGCCAAGCGCGGCCAGGGGGGGCAGCTTGGCCGAGTTCACAAATTCCAGCACGGCAGGTTGATCGTCGAAATGGCCGACCATGCGGTTGGCGTCGGAAATCATGCCGCGAATGGCGGGCATCAGGCGGGCGGCCACAGCGCGGCGGGCGGCGGCATCCAGCGAGGTGTGGACCGCGCCGCCAAAGATCGTCTTGCCCGCGGTTTGGGTGCCGAACCAATCCATCGCCTTTTGAATGGTCGCCACCGTCAGCTCGTAGCAGGCCTTGGCGTCATCATCCCAGGTGAACAGCCCGTGCGATTCGAGGATCAGCCCCTTGGCCTTCGGGTTTTTCGCGCAGAAATCCCCCAGCCAGAGGCCCAGTTCAAACCCCGGTTTCTTCCACGGCAACCAGCCGATGTCGTCGCCGAAGATCTGCGCAGTCAACTCGCGCGAATTGACCGAGGCCGCGATGGCGATGATCGCGTCGGGGTGCATGTGATCGACGTGTTTGCGCGGCACATAGGCGTGCAGGGGGGTGTCGATGCTGGCGGCGCGGGTGTTCAGGTTGAAGGTGCAATGCGGCAGGTGGCCGACCATTTCATCCTCGAACGCAAGGCCCCGGTAAATGCCCTTCAGGCTTTGCAATTTGTCCATGTACAGTGTGGCGAACCCGTCCATCTTGATGGACCCCACATCGCCGCCCGAGCCTTTGACCCAAAGCACTTCGGCCGCCGCACCGGTCAGGGGATCACGCTCCATCACCTTGGCCGAGGTATTGCCGCCGCCGTAATTGGTGATGCGCTTGTCCGACCCCAGCAGGTTGGAACGGTACAGCAGCTTTTCCGACTCGGACATGCCTTTGGCGCGGGCATCATCCCACAGGTTTTCAAGCCGGGTCCCGGTGGTTCTGGTCATCGCATCCTCCCTCGCGTCTGGTGCAAATGTGCCAAACTGCGACGCATTGTCAATCACAAACAATCAAAACCAATCATGCTGCACATGCATAATGATTATTCTGACTGAAAATGATTGACAGTGATCGGAATTGCTGGAAAATTGCAGTCAGGGAGGACGACATGCACGAAAGCGAACGCCACCGGCTCATTCTGTCTGCGGTTCAGGACCGGCCTGTGGTCACGGTCCTGGATCTGGTCGCGCTGACGGCGGCGTCCGAGGCCACGATCCGCCGCGACATTGCCACGCTGCATGTACAGAAAAAACTGCGCCGGGTGCGGGGCGGGGCGGAATCGATCAGCCCGCCACAGTTTGTCGGCCTTGCCGGGCGGCCGTTCAGCGTGAACGAAGGGCTGCATGCTGCGGAAAAGCGCGCCATTGCGCGGGCGGCGGTCGATCTGTGCGAAGATGGCGAGGCCATCATCATCAATGGCGGCACCACCACCTTTCAGATGGTGCATCCGCTGTCGGCGCGGCGCTGTCAGGTGTTCACCAACAGCTTTCCGATTGCCGAACATCTGCTGAAGCATTCCAAGAACACGGTCCTTTTGCCCGGTGGGGCGATATACCGCGAACAGAACATCATCCTGTCGCCCTTCGACGATGACGGGTCGCGCCATTTCTATGCCCGCCGCATGTTCATGTCCTGCCACGGGCTTGCGGCTTTGGGCGTGATGGAGGCCGACCCGTTGCTGGTGCAGGCCGAACAAAAGCTGATCGGGCAGGCGGATGAGCTGGTGATCCTGGCCGACAGCAGCAAATTCGGCAAACGGTCCAGCCTGCTTTTGTGCCCGCTGGCCCGCATTCATACCCTCATCACTGATGATGGCATCACAGACCGCGACGCCGCGATGATCGAGGCGGCGGATATACGGCTGATCGTGGCCCAGACCGGGGCCGCCGAACGGAAAGACACCGCGCAGGAGGCATGAGGCGCGGACAGATCAACGCTCAAGGGAGGAAAACATGAGCTTCTGGACAAAAGCACTGACCACGGCCGCGGTTGCGACCGCATTGATGGCCACCACCGCCGCGGCCGAAACCACCCGCATCGCGCTGGTCGTCAAGGCGCTTGGCATCGGCTTCTTCGAGGCGGCCAACAAGGGCGCAGAGGAAGCCGCCAAGGAATTGGGCGATGTGGAGATCATCTACACCGGCCCGACCGACACCACGGCAGAAGGCCAGATCGAGGTGATCAACGCCCTGATCGCGCAAGGCGTGGATGCGATTGCCATTTCCGCCAACGACCCTGACGCCGTGGCCCCCGCGCTGCAAAAGGCGATGGAGCGGGGCATCACGGTAATCTCCTGGGATTCGGGCGTGGCCAAGGAAGGCCGCCAGATGCACCTGAACCCGTCGTCTTCTGCCCTGATCGGCAACACCATCATCAAGCTGGCGGCAGACAACATGCCCGACGGCGGCGATGTGGCGGTTCTGTCGGCCACCGCGACCTCGACCAACCAGAACATCTGGATCGAGGAAATGACCAAGGTGATGGGCAACTATCCCGGCGTCAATCTGGTGGCTACCGTTTACGGCGATGATCTTGCAGACAAATCCTACCGCGAGGCACAGGGGTTGATGGCAACCTACCCCAACCTCAAGGCGATCATCGCGCCGACGACCGTGGGCATCCTTGCCGCGAGCCAGGCGGTGACCGACGCGGGCAAGATCGGCCAGATCAACGTGACAGGCCTTGGCCTGCCGTCGGAAATGGCGGGGGCGGTTGACTCCGGCGCCACGATTTCCTTCGCGATCTGGAACCCGATTGATCTGGGCTATGCGGCGACCATGCTGTCCTACAACCTTGTCAAAGGCGCCAAGGCAGAACCGGGCGCGGAAATCGGCATGGGCCGGATGGGCAATGCCAAGCTGGACGACAACAATGAGGCGGCCATGTCGGACCCCTTCACCTATGACAAGTCGAACATCGCAGAGTTCAAGTCGATCTTCTGATCTGCACAGGTCTGGCGGGCCGACGCGCCCGCCAGACCCCCTTTTCCCATTGGAAGACGCCCATGACCCCTGTGCTTTCCCTGCGCGGCATCACGAAAACCTTTCCCGGCGTAAAGGCGCTGTCCGAGGTGCGGCTGGACCTGTACGCGGGGCAAGTCACCGCCCTGATCGGCGAGAATGGCGCGGGAAAATCCACCATCGTCAAGGTGTTGACCGGAATTTATCAACCCGATGCCGGGACCATCGAAGTGGCGGGCGAGGCGGTGCATTTCGCCAGCGCCGATGCGGCGGCAGCGGCAGGGGTGACGGCGATCCATCAGGAAACCGTGCTGTTCGACGATCTGACCGTGGCCGAAAACATCTGGCTGGGCCATGCACCACGGGGCCGGTTTGGCCTGATCGACCGCGCCGCGATGCGGGCAGGGGCGGTGCGCTTGCTCGCCTCGATTGGCGCGGACCTCAACCCCGATCTGCGGCTGCGCGACCTTGGGATTGCGTCCAAACATCTGGTGGCGATTGCGCGCGCGCTGTCCATCGACGCGCGGGTGGTGATCATGGATGAACCCACGGCGGCGCTGTCGTACAAGGAAATCAATGAGTTGTATGATCTGGTCGCCATGCTGAAGGCGCAGGGCAAGGCCATTTTGTTCATCAGCCACAAGTTTGATGAGATTTTCAGGATTGCCGACCGCTACACCGTGTTCCGCGATGGCCAGTTCGTCGGCGAAGGCGAGATGGCAGGCGTGACCGAAGGCGCGCTTGTGCAGATGATGGTGGGCCGGTCGGTCGATCAGATTTTCCCCAAGCGCACCCCCAACATCGGTGCCCCGGCGCTGACCGTGGCAGGCTACAGCCACCCGACCGAATTTGCCGACATCGGTTTCACCCTGCACAAGGGCGAAATCCTTGGCTTCTACGGGCTGGTCGGCGCGGGGCGGTCCGAGGTGATGCAGGCCCTGTTCGGCATCACCAAACCGTCCAAAGGCGCTACGCGGGTGGGCGACAAGGTGGTGGTGATCCGGTCCACCGCAGAGGCCATCGAGAATGGCATCGTCTATGTGCCCGAAGATCGCGGGCGGCAAGGCGCGGTCAGGGGCTTGCCGATCTATCAGAACGTGACGCTGCCGTCGCTGCACAAGACCTCGCGCCACGGGTTTCTGCGGCTGGCCGAGGAGTTCGCTTTGGCCCGCGCCTATACGCAACGGCTCGATCTGCGGGCGGCGAGCCTGGATCAGGACTTGGGCCAACTGTCTGGCGGCAATCAGCAAAAGGTGGTGATCGCCAAATGGCTGGCGACCAAACCCCGCGTGATCATTCTGGACGAACCGACCAAGGGCATCGACATCGGGTCCAAGGCCGCCGTTCACGCCTTCATGGCCGAACTTGCGGCTGAAGGCTTGGCGGTGATCATGGTCAGCTCGGAAATTCCCGAGGTGATGGGCATGTCGGACCGGGTGATCGTGATGCGCGAAGGCCGGATCGTGCGCGAACTGGCAGGCCCCGCCCTGACCCCCGAGGCGCTGGTGCGCGCCGCTGCTGGCATACCGGAGGCCGCATGACCCTTTTGAAATCCCGCGAGGCGCTGCTGGCAGCGGCCATTCTGGTGCTGATCGCCGGCATCGCGCTGCGCTTTCCCGCCTTCATCACCCCTGCCAATCTGGGGGCCGTGTTCAACGACACCTCGCCGCTGATCATACTGGCCATTGGTCAGATGATCGTGATTCTGACCAAATGTATCGACCTGTCGGTGGCGGCAAACCTTGCGCTGTCAGGCATGATCGCGGCCATGCTGAACGGGGCAGGGGTGCCCTTGCCGCTGATCCTGGGCCTTGTGCTGGTTCTGGGGGCCGCTTTGGGCGCGGTCAACGGGCTGCTGGTCTGGAAGGTGGGCATTCCGTCCATCGTGGTGACGCTTGGCACCATGACGATCTACCGGGGCATCATCTTTCTGATTTCAGACGGAAAATGGATCAATGCGCATGAAATGACCGATGGTTTCAAGGCCCTGCCGCGTCTGGCGGTGCTGGGTCTGCCGGTGATGTCCTGGGTCGCGATTGCGGTGATTGCGCTGTTTGCGGTGGTGATCACCCGCACGCCACTGGGCCGTGCGTTCTTTGCCGTGGGCGGCAATCCGCATGCGGCGGTCTATGCAGGCATCGACGTGGGGCGGACGCAATGCGCGGCCTTCATCCTGTCGGGCATTCTGGCCGGGCTGACCGGCTATCTGTGGGTCGCGCGCTATGCGGTGGCCTATGTCGACATTGCCGGCGGGTTCGAGCTGGACGTGGTCGCCGCCTGTGTGATCGGCGGCATTTCCATCGCCGGCGGAATCGGGTCCATCGGTGGCGCGGTTCTGGGGGCGCTGTTTCTGGGCGTGATCAAGAACGCGCTGCCGGTGGTGGGCATCTCGCCCTTCTGGCAACTGGCCATCTCTGGCTCGGCCATCATCCTTGCCGTCGCCTTCAACGCCACATCGGGCCGCGCCGCCAGCCGCCTGATCCTGAAAAAGGCTGATGCCCAATGACCGCCCGCATCCTGCCAGACCGCCTGCAAAGCCGCAGCTTCCACGCCCTGCGCAGTTGGGAAGCCCTTCTGCTGGTGGTGTTCGTGGTGGTGTTCACCATCAACTCCTTCGCCTCGCCCTATTTCCTGAACGCGTGGAACCTGTCGGACGCCACTTTCAACTTTACCGAAAAGGCGATGATCGCCTTTGCCATGGCCATGCTGATCATCGCGGGGGAAATCGACCTGTCGGTGGCGTCCATCATCGCCCTTGCGTCAACCGCGATGGGAATTGCGATGACGGCGGGGGCAGGGACGCCGGTGATCGTGCTGGTCGGGCTTGTCACCGGGGTTTTGTGTGGGGCGGTCAATGGCGGGCTGGTGGCGGGGCTGGGGCTGCCGTCGATTGTGGTCACCATCGGCACCATGAGCCTGTTTCGCGGCATCAGCTATATCGTGCTGGGCGATCAGGCGTTCAACGGATACCCCAAGGATTTCGCGTGGTTCGGGCAGGGTTACGTCTTCTGGGTGATCAGTTTCGAGCTGGTGCTGTTCGCCATCGCCGCCGTCTTTTTCCACATCCTGCTGCATCGCACCAACTTTGGCCGGGCGGTGTTCGTGATCGGCAACAACCCGACGGCGGCGCTGTTTTCCGGGCTGCGGGTCGGGCGGGTGCGGTTCATCCTGTTCCTGCTGACCGGCCTGATGTCCGGCATCGCCGCGGTCTGCCTGACCTCTCGGCTTGGGTCCACAAGGCCATCCATCGCCACGGGGATGGAACTGGAGGTGGTCACCATGGTCGTGCTTGGCGGCGTCAACATCCTTGGCGGATCGGGGCGGATTGCCGGGGTGGTGCTGGCCGCGCTGATCATGGGGCTGGTGACGTTCGGCTTTGGCCTGCTGAACGTGCCGGGGATCGTCATGTCGATCTTCCTTGGCGTGCTGCTGATCGGTGTCATCGCCCTGCCGCGTCTGTGGGGGCGGCGCTGATGCAGAAATACGCGTTCAAGATGCAGCTTCTGCCGGGCATGGCGGCGGAATACCGCGCCCGCCACGATGCGATCTGGCCCGAGCTGGTGGACCTGCTGCATGGTGCTGGCGTGTCGGATTATTCGATCCATCTGGACGAGGAGACAGGGGTGTTGTTCGGCGTCCTCTGGCGCAGGGACGATCACGGCATGGCCGACCTGCCGCGCCATCCGGTGATGCAGCGCTGGTGGGCGCATATGGCCGACCTCATGGTGGTAAAGCCCGACAACGAGCCGGTGGCGACCCCCCTGACCCCGGTGTTCCATTTGCCATGAGGCATGTTGCGGTTCTTGATCTGGGTAAGACCAATGCCAAGCTGGCCCTGGTCGATCATGCCACGGGGGCGGAAATTGCGGTGCTGACCCGCCCCAACACCGTGCTGCCCGGCCCGCCCTATCCGCATTTCGATACCGAAGGCTTGTGGGCCTTCTTTCTGGACGCGCTGGCCCGGATGCAGGTGCAACACGGCATCGACGCCATATCGATCACCACGCATGGGGCCTGTGCCGCGCTGTTGCAGGCCGATGGCACCCTGGCCTGCCCGGTGCTGGACTATGAACATGACGGTCCCGATACCTTGACCGACGCCTACAATGCCCTGCGCCCCGGTTTTGCGCTGACGGGGTCGGCACGGTTGCCGATGGGGCTGAACGTCGGGGCGCAGCTGTTCTGGCTGCTGGAAACCATGCCCGGTCTGCGGGGCAGGGTGGCAACCGTGGTCACCTGGCCGCAATACTGGGCGCATCGGCTGACCGGGGTTCTGGCCAGTGACGTGACTTCGCTTGGCTGCCATACCGATCTGTGGGCCCCGGCGGCGGCGGGCTTTTCGGGCTTGGTGGACCGGCTGGGGCTGGCCGGCAAGATCGCCCCGCCCCGGCGTCCGGGCGATGTTCTGGGGCCAGTGCTGCCCGGCATTGCCATGGCAACCGGGCTGGACCCGACAACCCCGGTGGTCTGTGGCATCCATGACAGCAACGCCTCGCTGCTGCCGCATCTGCTGGCGAGGGCTGGCGCGTTTTCGGTTGTGTCGACAGGCACCTGGGTCGTCGTGATGGCTGTGGGCGGCACGTCCCCGGCGCTGGACCCAGGCCGCGATACGCTGATCAACGTGAACGCTTTGGGCGCGCCGGTGCCCTCGGCCCGGTTCATGGGCGGGCGGGAACATGACCTGATGCAGACCGGGGTTGCCGCGACGGCGCAGGATGTGACGGCGGTGCTGTCGGGCGGTGTGATGCTGCTGCCCTCGGTGGTGCAGGGCAGCGGGCCATATCCTGCGGCGCGGCATGTCTGGACCGCAGCCGCAACGCCGGGGCAGGCGACGGTGGCGCTCGGGCTGTATCTGGCGCTGATGACGGCGACTTGCCTTGAGATGATCGGGGCGCAGGGGCCGACCGTGGTGGAAGGCCCGTTTTCACAGAACCCGCAGTTTCTGGCGATGCTGGCGACGGCGACGGGGCGGAGTGTGGAGGCATCAGTGTCGCGCACCGGGACGGCGGCAGGGGCGGCGCTGCTGTATCCGGGCGGGGCCTTGCCCGGCGCGCTGCCGCAAATTCTGCCAGACGCGGCCCTGGCCGGGTATGCCGCCGCCTGGCGGGCGCGGGTGGCCGGCTGAGGCCCCCCACCCCATCCCTCTCCACAAGGGGGAGGGGGCCGCGTTACGATTTGCCGCAAACTCTGCGCCGATCGCAAGGCACCTCCCCTCCCCCTCGTGGGGAGGGGTTGGGGGTGGGGGGTGTCACGTCAGACCTACCCCGCCGCCTCCATCACGCTGACCAGATCATCCACCGTCAGCGCCACCGGATTGCCCTTCATCGACGACGACGACACGGACGCCCCGGCAATCGCGCGGTGATCCGCCGCCGCCACCCCGAGCACGGACAGCCGCGCCAGCCCCTGCCCATAGGCCCAGCCCATCAAACGCTCAGGCGCATCCGTCCCGCCAAATGCTGCGGTGATCATCGCCAGCACCGCGTCCAGCCTGGCCCCCGCGCCCCGGTCGCGGTTCATCGCCAGCACCGGCCCCAGAAGCGCGCCGCAGACCGCGCCATGCGCCGCCCCCGTGCTGCCGCCGATCACCCCCGCCAGCCCGTGCACCGCACCCAGCCCGCCATTTGCCAGCGCAAGCCCGCCACAAAGGCTGACCCAGGCCATTTCGTCACGGGCCTGCGCCTCCTCTGCCGCCATCAGGCGCTTCAGGGCGGCAAGGCCAAGCGGAATGGCCGGCCGGCACAGCGCATCGGTGAAGGGGGTCGCCTTGCACGACACATAAGGCTCGATCACCTGCGTTATCGCATCCAGCCCCGAGGCCAGGGTGACGGCGCGCGGGCAATGGTCCGTCAGGGCGGGGTCGATGATCGCCAGCCGCGCCAGCATGCGGTCATCGCGCAAGGATACCTTGCGGCCATGGTCGGCCAGGCCGATGACGGCGTTTTTCGTGGCCTCGGCCCCGGTGCCTGCTGTGGTGGGGATGGCGATGAAGGGCAGGGGGGCGGCGGTCAGGGGCAGGCCCTGTCCCACCACCTCCAGATGGTCCATCGCGCCGCCGGGGGCGGGGATCAGGGCGGCAAGGGCCTTGCCAAGGTCCAGCGCCGCCCCGCCGCCCAGGGCAACCACCCAATCCGTACCATGGGTACGGGCCGCGATAACCGATTGTTCCAGAATGGAAAGGGTGGGTTCCGTAGCACAGGGCAGGGCCAGTACGTCACATCCGATGGCGCGCAAAGCAGCGGTCAGCCATGCCGCCCGCCCGGCGTTTGCACCATGCACGACGACCCCCCGCCCGCCGTAAGCCGCGATCAGCGCGGGGGCCTTTGCGGCCTCGCCCCGGCCAAAGACGATGCGACCGGGGGCCGCAATGCCGAAGGGGGTCATACCGACATGGTTGCCGCAACCGCGCGGCCCCATCGGGTGTATTTGGCATCGCGGGTGGCGGCGTCCATGCCGGGGGTAAAGCGGTGGTTCAACGCCCAGCTTTTGGCAAACTCCTCCGGGTTGCCGCAAATCCCCGCCTGCAGGCCCGCCAGATAGGCGGCCCCCATGGCGGTGGTTTCCGTCACGACGGGGCGGTCAACGGGGGCACCGAGAATATCCGACAGGAACTGCATGGCGAAATCCGATGCGGTCATCCCGCCATCCACCCGCAACACGCCATCCGCCGCAGCGCCCCAGTCGGCGCGCATCGCCTCCAGCAGATCGCGGGTCTGATAGCCGACTGACTCCAGTGCTGCCCGCGCAAGCTCGGCAGGCCCCGAGTTGCGGGTCAGCCCGTAGATCGCCCCCCGGCAATCGGGCCGCCAGTAGGGCGCGCCAAGGCCGGTGAAGGCGGGCACCAGCACCACGCCTTGGGCGGTATCGGCGGCATCGGCGAGGGCCTGCGTTTCGGACGCATGGCGGATGATCTTCAGCCCGTCGCGGAGCCATTGCACCACGGCCCCGGCAATGAAGATCGACCCTTCAAGGGCATAGGTCGGCTTGCCGTCCAGTTGATAGGCGATGGTGGTCAGCAGGCGGTTCTTCGAGGGAACCCTGTCAGCCCCGGTGTTCAGCAGCGCAAAACACCCCGTGCCATAGGTGGATTTCATCATGCCGGGGCTGAAGCAGGCTTGACCAACGGTGGCCGCCTGCTGGTCGCCCGCGACGCCGGTGATCGGAATCTCGCGGCCAAACAGATCGGCGCGGGTGGTGCCGAAGTCGGCGGCGCAGTCGCGGACCTCGGGCAGCAGGGCCAACGGCACCTCCAGCAGGGCACAGATATCGGCATCCCAGGCGCCGGTCGCGATGTTGTAGAGCATGGTGCGCGAGGCGTTGGTGGCGTCGGTCACATGCACGCGGCCCCCGGTCAGGTTCCAGATCAGCCAGCTGTCAACCGTGCCAAAGGCCAGTTCGCCCCGCCCCGCCCGCGCCCGCGCACCGGGCACGTTGTCCAGCAGCCAGGCCACCTTGGTACCGCTGAAATAAGGGTCCAGCAGCAGGCCGGTGCGGGCGGTGATCATCGGTTCGTGGCCTGCGGCCTTCAGGGCGTCGCAACGGGCGGCGGTGCGGCGGTCTTGCCAGACGATGGCGTTGTGGATCGGCTGGCCGGTGGCGCGGTCCCAGATCAGGGTGGTTTCGCGCTGATTGGTGATGCCGATGGCTGCGATGTCGCGCGCGTCGATCCCGGCCTTTTCGATGGCGGCGCGGGCGGTGCCTGCCACGGTGGACCACAGGTCGGACGGGTCATGTTCGACCCAGCCGGGGTGGGGGTAGTGTTGGGGAAACTCTTCCTGAGCGGACGCCACAACGCGCAGGGCCGCATCGAACACGATCGCACGGCTGGAGGTGGTGCCCTGGTCGATGGCAAGGATATGGGTCATGGCTGGGTGCTCGGGCCTTGGTTTTCTCATTGCAAAAATACTCATCTTGCCGACAGCGGGCCAAAGATGAGTATTTGGGCAAAGAGAAAACGGGCGGGGGCACGCGACCCCCGCCCGAAATGGTCAGATCAGTTCCAGGATTTGATCAGCTCGTCATACGAGATCGTCTCGCCCTGGGGCTTTTCGTTTTCCAGCTTGGCCACTGGCGCGCCGGGGGCGTCGAGCCAGACTTGCGGGTCCTGCTCCTCGTTCATCTTCGGGCCGATGTCGCCCTGAACGCCGGCACGCTCGATCCGCTCCAGCACTTTTTCCTGCTCGGCGCACAGGGCATCCAGCGCTTCCTGCGGGGTTTTGTCACCCGACATGGCGTCGCCGATGTTCTGCCACCACAGTTGCGCCATCTTCGGATAATCCGGGATGTTGGTGCCGGTGGGCGACCATGCCACACGGGCGGGCGAGCGGTAGAATTCGATCAGGCCCCCCAGTTGCGGCGCGCGGTCGGTGAAGGACTTGTCGTTGATCGTCGACTCGCGGATGAAGGTCAGGCCGATCTGGCTTTTCTTCACGTCCACGGTTTTCGAGGTCACGAACTGCGCGTAAAGCCAGGCGGCCTGGGCGCGGTCGGTCGGGGTGGATTTCAGGATGGTCCAGGACCCCACGTCCTGATAGCCGATCTTGGTGCCTTCGGTCCAGTAGGCGCCGTGCGGCGAAGGGGCCATGCGCCATTTCGGCGTGCCATCCTCGTTCATCACCGGCAGACCGGCCTTGACCATGTCGGCGGTAAAGGCGGTGTACCAGAACATCTGCTGGGCGATCTGGCCCTGGGCGGGCACCGGGCCAGCCTCGCCGAACACCATGCCTGCGGCCTCGGGGGGCGCATATTTCTGCAGCCACTCGATCGACTTGGTCACGGCATAGACTGCCGCCGCATCGTTGGTGGCGCCGCCGCGGGCGACGCATGACCCGACAGGACGCGAGTTTTCATCGACGCGCACGCCCCATTCGTCCACCGGAATGCCGTTCGGTTCGCCCTTGTCGCCCATGCCGGCCATCGACATCCACGCATCGGTGTAGCGCCAGCCCAGCGAGGGGTCTTTCTTGCCGTAGTCCATGTTGCCATAAACCTTGTCCGGCCCGCCCGCATAGGTCATGTCGCGGCCGGTGAAGAATTCGGCGATGTCCTCATAGGCCGACCAGTTGACCGGAACCCCCAGATCATAGCCATATTTTGCCTTGAAATCTTCCTTGGTCTTGGCGTCGTTGAACCAGTCATAGCGGAACCAGTACAGGTTGGCGAATTGCTGGGTCGGCAGCTGGTACAGCTTGTCATCCGGGCCGGTGGTAAACTTCAGGCCGATGAAATCCTCCAGATCAAGGCCGGGGTTGGTGACGGCAGCGCCTTCGCCGGCCATCCAGTCGGTCAGGTTGCGGGCCTGCTGATAGCGCCAATGGGTCCCGATCAGATCCGAGTCGTTGACATAGGCGTCATAGATGTTCTCGCCCGACTGCATCTGCGTCTGCAGCTTTTCGACCACATCGCCCTCGCCGATCAGGTCATGGGTGACCTTGATGCCGGTGATCGCGGTGAAGGCCGGGGCCAGAACCTTGGATTCGTATTCATGCGTGGTCAGTGTTTCGGACACGACCTTGATTTCCATGCCGGCCAGCGGGGCGGCCGCATCGATGAACCATTGCATTTCGGCTTCCTGGCTTGCGCGGTCCAGGGTGGACAGCGGGCCGATTTCGGCGTCGAGAAAGGCTTTCGCCGCCTCGATGTCGGCAAAGGCCGGCATGCCCAGAGCCATCAGCGCAAGCGCCATGGCGGTTGTCGATTGACGCAATCTCATGGTATTCCTCCCAGAATGTTGAGACATTTTTTCGTCGTTAGTGGCCCTCGGGCAGGGGGCCTTCCCCCGCCCGAAAGTGTCGTCTCCCTGTCAGACCCAGCGAAACACCGCTGCGGCATAGACAAGGCTTAGGATCAGCGCGCCGGTCAGCGGTGCGCCGAAGACAAAGAGCCAGCCCAGATTGATGAAGGCCGACCCCAGAAGGGTGATGAACAGCCGGTCGCCCCGAGTGGTTTCGATCCCCAGCACGCCGATGCGCGGGGTTTCGGGGAACCGGATGGCGAGGATGGTGAACAGCGCAAGCAGGCTGGCGATGATCAGGAAGAACAGCGCGACGGGGAAGGACCAGGCCATCCATCCCTCGGGGATCAGGGGCGCAGTCCAGTCGCGGCCTTCGTCGGTGACGGGCACGGCCCACAGCAGCGCGCCAAGCGCTGCGGCCAGCACGGCCCCGGTAGAAAGACAGATCGCAGTCCAGCGGGAATTGGTCATCACACCCTTCCCAGGGCAAAGCCCTTGGCGATGTAGTTGCGGACAAA
>JAZKGQ010000005.1:0-51360 GCA_040385825.1 Pseudomonadota bacterium
CATACCACGTTCGACGCCAAAGGAGTTCAACCAATCTGACCCAACACAACACTCGAGGGGGCGGCCCCCTCTCGGCGTTTGCAAAAGCAAACGCCTGCCGGGCAATGGGGCATTGCCCGGCGCGCTTTGCGCTTGATTCCGGGCCGAAAAAGAGGATTCAGCGTAGCTTCATCGCGCGCCTAACGTAGCCCGATTTCCGCCAGCGCCTGTGCGAGGGCAGGCGGTAGCGCCTCCTCTCGCGCGCGGCCCTGCACCAGATCGCGCGGCGATTCGGCGGGGTCGAGATAGCGCCAGCCCTGAAACGGGCGGCGGGCGGCGGCCTCGGTGCGGATCACCTGCGCATCAAGGATCAGCGCACAGCGGCGGATACCGTCGGCCCCGGCTCGTTCCTCCAGCCGCAAGATGCGCTGACGGGCAAGGATAACTCCCTTGATCACCCAATAAAGCGAGCCGCCCCCTGTCACCTCGGCCTCACGCTTGGGCCACATGCGGGTGACATGCGCCGTGGTGCCCGCAGGCCACATGCCCCGGTGCGCGTCATGCCACTGGGTCAGGTCTTCAACCGACTCGGCCCCGACGCACAGCTTGAGGATGTTGATATGGGTCACGGGCTGGCTCCTTGGCTGTGACAAGAAACATAGACCTCTCTTGCGCCAGCGCAAGTTGACCTTGCCTGATGCCGCGCGTATCTTGTGCCTTCGCCCTCATTATCCACAAGTTCAAGGACCGCATCCCATGTCGCGTTTTTCCGCACCCATTGCCGAGGCGATCTGGGATATGAAGTACCGCCTGAAATCTGCCGATGGCGTGGCGATTGACGGGTCGGTCGAAGACACCTGGCGGCGCATTGCGCGGGCCTTGGCGGAAGGCGAATCCAACCCTGCCGTCTGGGAGGACCGGTTTTATGCGGCGCTTGAGGGGTTCAAGTTCCTGCCCGCAGGCCGCATCACCGCAGGCGCGGGCACCGGGCGCAGCGTGACGCTTTTCAACTGTTTCGTCATGGGCACCATCCCCGATTCGATGGGCGGCATCTTTGACGGGCTGAAAGAGGCCGCTCTGACCATGCAGCAGGGCGGCGGGATCGGCTATGATTTCAGCACCATCCGCCCGCGTGGGGCGGAAGTGAAAGGGGTGGCGGCGGATGCTTCCGGCCCGCTGTCGTTCATGGATGTGTGGGACGCGATGTGCCGCACCATCATGTCGGCGGGCAGCCGCCGGGGCGCGATGATGGCGACGCTGCGCTGCGACCACCCCGATGTGGAAAGCTTCATCGAGGCCAAGAAAGACGCGGCCCGGTTGCGGATGTTCAACCTGTCCGTGCTGATCACCGACGCCTTCATGGCGGCGGTCAAGGCGGATGGTCCGTGGGAATTGCAGTTCGACGGGCGGGTCTACAAGACCCTGCAAGCCCGCGATCTGTGGAACAGGATCATGCGCAACACGTTCGATTTCGCCGAACCCGGCGTGATCTTCATTGACCGCATCAACGCGATGAACAACCTCGCCTATTGCGAGACGATCGCGGCGACCAACCCTTGCGGCGAGCAACCCTTGCCCCCTTACGGTGCCTGCCTGCTCGGGTCGATCAACATGGCCACGCTGGTCACGCGGCCGTTCACATCGCTTGCGGCGATGGATGTGGTCGGGCTGGATGATCTGGTGCGAACGGCCGTGCGGATGATGGACAATGTGGTGGATACCAGCCGCTTTCCGCTGCCCGAACAGGCGGCAGAGGCGGCGGCAAAGCGGCGGATCGGGCTGGGGGTCACGGGTCTGGCCGATGCGCTGCTGATGGTGGGATTGCGCTATGGCTCGGCCGAGGCGGCGGCGATGACCGAAGACTGGATGCACGCAATCGCCCGGTCTGCCTATCTGGCCTCGGTCGATCTTGCGCGCGAAAAGGGGGCGTTCCCGCTGTTTGACGCAGAGAAGTTCCTTGCCTCGGGCACGATGGCGCAGATGGACGGCGATGTGCGCGATGCCATCCGGCAGCACGGCATCCGCAATGCGCTGCTGACCTCGATCGCGCCGACCGGGACCATCAGCCTCTATGCGGGCAACGTCAGTTCGGGGATCGAGCCGGTGTTCGCCTATGCCTACACCCGCAAGGTGCTGCAAAAGGACGGGTCACGCACCGAGGAGGAAGTGGTGGATTACGCCGTCCGCCTGTGGCGCGATCTGCATGGCGATACGCCCTTGCCCGATTATTTCGTGAACGCCCAGACCCTGCCGCCGATGGACCATGTCCGCATGCAGGCGGCGGCGCAGAAATGGGTCGACAGCAGCATTTCCAAGACGATCAACTGCCCCGAGGACATCAGCTTTGAGGATTTCCAGCAGGTCTACATGGCCGCCTGGGATCAGGGCTGCAAGGGTTGCACCACTTACCGGCCCAATGCGGTGACGGGGTCGGTGCTGACAGTATCCGAGGCGTCGGACAAGACCCCGTCAGAGGCCCCCGAACAGGCGCGCAATGCCGGGGCCGAAGTGGTCTATCTGTCCGACCCGCTGGACCGTCCGGCGGCGCTGGAAGGGGCGACCTACAAGCTGAAATGGCCCGGCAGCGAGCATGCGCTGTATATCACGGTCAACGACATCATCATCGCAGGCCATCGCCGCCCGTTCGAGGTGTTCATCAACTCCAAGAACATGGAGAATTTTGCCTGGACCGTGGCGCTGACCCGGATGATTTCGGCGGTGTTCCGGCGCGGCGGGGATATTTCCTTTGTGGTGGAAGAACTGAAGGCCGTGTTCGACCCGCGCGGCGGGGCATGGATGGAAGGGCGCTATATCCCGTCGATCCTTGCCGCGATCGGCGGGGTGATCGAGCGTCACCTTATCGAGATCGGCTTTATCGCGGGCGAAGGCCTGGGCCTGAAATCCGACCCGCAGGCCGAGGTGGTGGCAATGGGTGCGCCGCGCGGCAAAAGCTGTTCGTCCTGCGGCAGTTATGATCTGCGGATGGTGGAAGGCTGCATGACCTGCGCGTCCTGCGGCTATTCCAAATGCGGCTGAACGGCTTCACGGTGCCACAGGGTCAGGGTCCGGCGGTTTTGGGCGCGGCGGCCTTGGGCGGCTTGCCGCCTGCGGCTGCGGCCAGCCCGCTGGGCGACACGCCATACATCCGCCGGAACGCCTTGGAAAAGGTGTTCGACGCCTCGAACCCGCAGCTTGCGCTGATGTCCACGATGGTCATTTCGGTTTCGGTCAACAGCGCGCGGGCGCGTTCCAGCCGCAGATTCATCAGGTACTGCTTGGGCGATATGCCGACGTAGAGTTTGAACAGCCGCTGGATCTGGCGCAGCGACACGCCCAGATCATCGGCAATCGCCTCCAGATCGACCGGGGTTTCGATGTTCTTCTCGAAGGTTTCGATCACAGACACCAGCAGCGGATTGCGCGCCCCGATGGTCGAGGACACCGACATGCGCTGGCGCAGATCGGCAGGGCGCTGCGGGCCGTGCAGGCACATCCGCAGCACCGCGTCGGCCAGTTGCGGGCCGTGGTTGCGGGCCACGATGTCGATGAACAGGTCGGTTGCCGCCGCACCGCCGGCACAGGTCATGATCCGCCCGTCGATGCAGTACAACTGATCCAGCGGGGTCAGATGCGGAAAGGTTTCGGCAAAGGGCGGCAGGTTTTCCCAGTGCAGGGTGAATTTGCGCCCCTCCAGAATGCCCGCCTTGGCCAGCGCATAGGCCCCGGAACACAACCCCCCCACGATGCGACCGCTGCGCCATTGATGCCGCAACCAGTCCGCCACCCGCGGCGTTGTGGACCGGTCAGGCTCGACACCGGCGCAGACAAACACCATGGCGCGGGCGTTGGTTTCGGCCAGCGGGCCTTCGACCACTACCGGCAGCCCGTTGGAACAGCGCACCTGTTCGCCGGTTTCCGACAGCACCTGCCATTCGAACAGCGCGCGGCCCGCCAGTTGGTTGGCAATGCGCAACGGTTCGATCGCCGAGGAAAACGCGATCAGCGAAAAGTCCTGCAACAGGACAAAGGTGATGCGGACAGGCTGCTGCCCGGCGGCGACCTTGACATGGGCAACGCCCTTAGGCACGAAATCTGATGTCATCTCGGCCTCTGACGCGGGGGGCTGACTGTGGGGCGGGTCTGGCTGCATCATCTGTCCTGCCCTTGGACAGATTGCAACCAGACCGCCCGCAAAATCAACCGCGCGCCGTCACCGCAGGCGGCTACTCGGCCGCCAGTGCCAGCCGATCGCCGCCCAACCGGGCCAGCATCCGCGCCTTGTACCAGTCGATGAACTGGATCACGCCGTCTTCCTGCACCTGCGAATAGGGGCCGGGCACATAGGCAGGCGACAGGATGCCCTTCTGGTTTTCCTCGACCACCTGACGATCCTCGTCATTGGTGGCAAGCCAGACCTCGGTCAGGCGGTTCAGGTCATAGTCCACGCCTTCGACCGCATCCTTGTGCACCAGCCAGGTGGTGGTCACCTGCGTTTCGGTGGCCGAGATCGGCAGCACCCGGAAGGTCAGGGCATGATCGGCAAGGAAGTGGTTCCAGCTGTTGGGATAGTGGAAGAACAGCAGGCTGCCCGCGTCGTCGAACGGCATCTGGCCCAGACGCTTGCCTACGGCGGTCTTGCCATCCAGCGTAAAGCTGTCGCCCATCAACGGCACACGCGCCAGCCGCCACTGGTTGGTCGGGTGGATCAGGAATTCGGACGGCAGGCCCGCGGCCTCGCAGCGCGCCCAATGCCGGGCAACCTCGCCATCGGTGCGTTCGGTCTGGCCGGGGGCGGTGATGATGGGGCGGTCGTCAAAGGTGCGGCACAGCGACGGATGGTTGCCGCCACAGTGATAGCATTCGCGGTTGTTCTCGATCACCAGCTTCCAGTTGCCCTTTTCGACGATGGTGCTCTGGAAGGCGACCTTGGTGTCTTGCAGGGCATGGGGGGCAAGGTAGCGCGACAGGGACGCACCCAGATCGTCAAAGGCGGGGGGCGTGTCGGCCAGGCAGAGGAACACCATGCCGCCAGCCTCGCGCGTGTGGATCGGGCGCAGGCTGTGGGCCGTGGGGTCAAAGCTGGTGCCCATGTCGCGGGTGCGGATCAGGTTGCCCTCCAGATCGTAGATCCACTGGTGATAGGGGCAGACCAGCCGCCGCTTTTGCCCATGGTCTTCGGCGCACAGCTTTTGCCCCCGGTGGCGGCAGACGTTGTGAAAGGCGCGCACCGCCCCGTCCTGACTGCGCACCACGACCACCGGATAATCGCCGATCTGCACGGTGGCAAAGGCACCGGGGGTCGGAAGCTCGGCCAGGCTCAGCACGAACAGCCATTCCTGATAGAACAGCGTTTCCAGATCGGCGCGGAACACGCGCGGGTCGCAATAAAGGGCATGCTCCAGCGCGTGGCCGTCGCGCTGTGCGGCGATCAGCGTGGCCAGCGAGGCCCGGTCGGTTGTGGCCCCGTCAGTTGTGGCCCGGTCAGGGGAGGCTTGGTCAAACATCATGATCCTCGGTTGGTCGCATCACCCGCAGGGGGCACAGTTGAGGGGCGATCGGCCGGGCAGGGGCCGTGCCGGGCCATGCGCAGGCCCCGCACAAACCGCTGGCCCCGCCCACCGCGGTTGCGTCAGTCACAAGGCTGGTTTCCGGGCTGCGGACTGGCCTTGCGGCCGGGGACACGACGCCTTCCCAGGGGGGCTCCTCCCTCCCCAGTGGCAAAAGTCGCGCCCGCTGATCCGTTACCGTTGCGGGGGCAGCGCCGGTGTTGCACCGGCTTCCCAATTCTCCGCCCCGGAAGGCGGCACCTTGCAGCGCCCACATTATGCGCTTGCAACAGGCCCTGTCGCCCGATTGCGACGCAATGCGGCGCGTTTTCGATATTGTGGCACAGCAAGGCGGGGCGCTGTCGATAAACTGGGCGGGATGACGTGCAGACATGCAGCAATCAGATGCTGTCAATCCGGGGCCAGCCCTATAGGATGCAGGGCGAACCAGTTGGAACGATACGGAAAACGCCGGGAAAGACCACAATGTCGGAAATAGTCGAGATCGGCCGCACCTGCTGGCGTCTGGAACAGGCGCAGCGGTTTTCCGTGATCATCGATGCCGAGCAGTATTTTCTGGCGGCCCGCGATGCGATGATGAAGGCCAGAAAAAGCATCCTGCTGGTCGGGTGGGATTTCGACGCCCGCATCCGGCTGGGGTCGCCCGGCCAGCACGACGGCGCGCCCGATACCCTGGGCGATTTTGTCCCCTGGCTGGCAGAACGGTCGCCAGAGCTGGAAATCCGCCTGCTGCAATGGAACTCGGGCGCGCTGGTCAACATGATGCGGCCAACGAACATCTGGTATCTGCTGCGCTGGAAGGCCCATGCCCGGATCACCGCGCGGATGGACAGCACCATGCCCACGCTGGCATCCCATCACCAGAAGCTGCTGGTGGTGGATGACAGCATCGCCTTTTGCGGTGGCATCGACATGACGATGAACCGCTGGGACACCCGCGCCCATGCCGATGTCGAACCGGGCCGCACCACGCCGTCGGGCAAGCAGTTGATGCCCTGGCATGACCTGTCCAGCATCTTTGACGGCGACGCCGCCCGCGCCCTTGGCGATCTGTGCCGCCTGCGCTGGCAGCGCGCCTGCGGCGAGGAATTGCAGCCGGTCGAGGCCGCCCCTGTCGACTGGCCCGGCCATGTCACGCCGATTGCGGGGCCGGTGCGCATCGGCATTGCCCGCAGCCAGCCTGCCCTCACCGCCGACGAGGCCCCGGTGCGCGAGGTCGAGGCCCTGTATCTGGACATGATCGGGGCCGCGAAAAAGCTGATCTATGCGGAAGGTCAGTATTTCGCCTCGCGCCGGGTCGCCGCGGCGCTGGCGCAGCGGCTGGAGGAAGCGGATGGTCCCGAGGTGGTGATCATCAACCCCACCGGCACCGATGGCTGGCTGGAGCCGTTGGCGATGGATACCGCCCGCGCCCGGCTGGTGGAATCGCTGAAACGCCATGACAGACACGGCCGCTTTGCGGTTTATCATCCGGTGACCGCGCAGGAAAACCCGATCTTCGTGCATGCCAAGCTGATGATCGTCGATGACCGGCTGCTGCGGGTCGGGTCATCCAATCTGAACAACCGGTCCATGCGGCTGGATTCCGAATGCGACGTGGTGCTGGATGCCGCCCAGGACGCCAGCGGCGCTGTGGCGCGGCGGCTGGCCGACCTGCGCCATGATCTGCTGGCCGAACATCTGGGCCAGACACCCGAGGCGGTGGCCGCAGCCTTTGCGCGCGAAGGATCACTGATCGGCACGATCGAGGCGCTGCGCGGCGGCGGGCGGTCGCTGGTGCCCTATGTCACGCCCGACCTGACCGCCGTGGAAGCCTGGATTGCCGACAACGAGGTTCTGGACCCCGACGGGCCAGAGGAAATGTTTGAAACCTTTGCCAGGCGCGGGCTGTTTCGCGGCCGGTTGCGCAAGCCGAAGGGATGAATCTTTGGGGCCATGCAGGAAGCATGGCCCCAAGGCCGTGGTCAGAGCCAGACGCGCTTCAGCCGTTCAGCAGCATCTGATAGCTGGCAGGCACATAGCGGAAACCGCCGTCCTGGGCCTCGACATAGCCAAGCGCCGGGAAGGGCATGTGATAGCCGATGAAGGGAATCCTGTCTGCGGCGATCATGCCGAACACGGCCTTGCGGGTGGCGGCGCCTGCCGGCTTGTCGGCGTCAAAGCGCACCTCCCAATCGGGGCGGGCCAACGACCAGATGTAATGATTGGCGGTATCGGCGGTCAGCATCAGGCGCTGGCCGTCGCTGTCCAACTGGTAAACCATATGTCCCGGCGAATGGCCGAAGGCCGCCATGGCGGTGATGCCCGGCGCGACCGTCCCGCCATCGTCAAGGAAGGTCATCTTGTCGTTGAAGGGTTTGACGTTCTTGTCAAACCCTTCGTTCGCGGCCCCCGACCAGTGGTTGTGTTCCACCGCCCCTGTGACATAGCGGGCATTGGCAAAGCTGGGCGCATCACCGGTCAGCATGCCGCCGATATGGTCGCCGTGCATATGGGTCAGCACCACCACATCGACCTGATCAGGGGTGACGCCCGCCGCGGCTAGCGCGGCCCCGGTGCCCTCTGCCGCAAGGCCGGTGTCGAACAGGATCAGTTCCGATCCGGTGTTGACCAGCGTGGGGGTGAAGAAATTCTGCGTCTTGTCGGCGGGAATGAAGGCCGCGGCGGACAGGGCGGCAAACTCCTCGGGGGTGGCGTTCAGGCCGAAGGTTTCTTGCGGCTTGTCAGAGGTGCGGGTGCCTGCCAGCAGGGCCGTCACCTCGAACCCGCCAAGTTTGAAGCGGTTGAACAGCGCGCTGCCCGCGCCTTGCAGCGGAGCGGCGGCCATTGCGGGGCCGGCAAAGGCGGGGATCAGCGGCAGGGCGGCGCCAGCGATCATCGCCTGACGGCGCGACAGCATCGGGGTCGTCATGGGTATCCTCCTGTATATGGATACGGGAAGGATAGTGCGACGCAGGCAAAGCCCCACTCACGCTTGCGTCATCGGGGCGCATGACCGCACAGCGACTGTGCGCCTGTAATTGTGCGCCTATTCCCACCACGGATCAATCGCCGCGATGTCCTCGTCCGACCAGCCGAAGTGATGGGCCAATTCGTGGATCAGCACATGGGCAACCAGATCGCCGATCGACACATCGCCGCGTTCGGCCCATTCGTCCAGAATGGGGCGGCGGAACAGCCAGATGGTGTCGGGCTGGGTCGGTTGGTCCATCACCGATTTCTGGGTCATGGGGGTGCCTTCATAGAGGCCCGTCAATTCAAACGGATCATGCAGATCCATGGCTTCGAGCAGATCATCGGGGGCGAAATCCATGATCCGCAGGGCAACGGCCATGGCGGGGCCACGGTAGGGGTCGGGCAGGGTGGTGATGGCCTCGAGTGCCAGTTGTTCGATCAGGGCAAGCGAGGGGGCGATGGTATCGGGGGAGGGATGTGTCATGCGCGCAAGGCTAGCCGCAAAGGCGGGCGCTGGAAAGCCGTCGGCTTTCTGGCGCGCCCGGTGGCAGGGCAATGGCAGGCGGGGGATTGGCGGGCGACGATTGGGGGAGGCTGGGGTCAACTGGACAAGGCCTTCATCCTGTGACAGGGAAGGGCGGTTCAAGGAGAGCCGTTCCCATGACCGTTATCACCCGTTTCGCCCCGTCGCCCACTGGCTGGATCCATGTGGGCAATCTGCGCACTGCGCTGATGAACTACATGATCGCCCGCAAATCGGGCGGCCAGTTCATCCTGCGGCTGGATGACACCGATCAGGAACGGTCCAAGCAGGAATATGCCGATGGCATCATGGCCGATCTGGACTGGCTGGGCCTGCATTGGGACCGGGTGGAACGCCAGTCGCTGCGCATGGACCGCTACCGCGAGGCGGCCGACGGGTTGCGCGCCTCGGGGCGGTTCTATGAATGTTTCGAGTCGCCGGTGGAACTGGACCTGAAGCGCAAGAAGCTGCTGAACATGGGGCGGCCGCCGGTCTATGACCGCACCTCGCTGCGGATGGACGAGGCAGAGAAAGCCAAGGCGCGCGCCGAGGGGCGCGAGGGGTACTGGCGCTTCTTGCTGGACCAGAACCGCATCGAATGGCCGGACGGCATTCTGGGGCCGATCTCGATTGACGCGGCGTCTGTGTCTGACCCGGTGCTGATCCGGGCGGACGGGCAGGTTCTGTACACCTTTGCCTCGTCGGTCGATGACATCGACATGGGCGTGACCTTCATCGTGCGCGGGGCCGACCATGTGACCAACACCGCGACGCAAATCCAGATCATGCAGGCCATGGGCGGCACCCCGCCGTCCTTCGCGCATCATTCGCTGCTGACCGGGGCCAAGGGCGAGGAGTTGTCGAAACGTCTGGGCACGCTGTCCTTGCGCGACCTGCGCGCCCAAGGGGTGGAGCCGATGGCGCTGCTGAGCCTGATGGCGCGGCTCGGGTCGTCCAGGCCGGTGGAACTGGCAGGGTCGATGCAGGAATTGATTGACGGCTTCGACGTGGGGTCATTTGGCGCGGCCCCCACCAAGTTCGACGCCGAAGACCTGTTCCCCCTGACCCGGCACCACGTGCAGGGCCTGCCCTTTGCCGCCGTCGAGGCGCGCATCCGCGATCTGGGCGTGGCGGAGAGTCAGGCGCAGGCGTTCTGGGCGGTGGCCAAGGGCAACATCACCGTGCTGGCCGATATGGCGGACTGGGCCGACCTCTTTGCCAATGGTGCCGTGCCGATGGTGGCCGACGAGGACCGCGACTTCGTGGCGCAGGCGCTGGCGCTGCTGCCTGCGCAGCCCTGGGATCAATCGACCTGGGGTGCGTGGACTGCGGCGGTGAAAGAGGCGACGGGGCGCAAGGGCAAGGGGCTGTTCATGCCGCTGCGCCGGGCGCTGACCGGGCGGGAAAACGGGCCGGAAATGGCCGATGTGATGCCGTTGTTGCGCAAGGTTCCAGCGGTCTGAGCATTTGGCAAGCGCCGGGGGGCTGTCTGCCCCCCGGACCCCCCGAGGATATTTGGACCAATGTGAAAGCCCCGGAGGGCAGGCGAGGGACGGATGGCAGGACCGGGCGCGCAGGCAAAGTTTCTGGACGGCAACCTGTTTGCCCATGTGGCGGTGATGTCGCTGACATCGTCGGTCGGGTTGATGGCGGTGTTTGTCGTCGATCTGATCAACATGGTCTACATCGCCATGCTGGGGCGGGCGGAACTGGCGGCGGCGATCGGCTATGCGGGGGCGATCCTGTTTTTCACCACCTCCTTCGGGATCGGCATGTCGATTGCGGTGTCGGCGCTGGTGTCGAGGGCGCTTGGGTCGGGCGACAGGGCGGCTGCGCGCGAGAAATCGACCACCGGGCTGGTGCTGGGCATCGGGTTTGGCACAGTGTTTGCCGCCGGGGCCTGGTTGATCCTGTCGCCTTTGGTCACCTTGCTGGGGGCTACCGGGCAAACCCATGATCTGGCGGTGCAGTTCCTGCGCATCGTGGTGCCGTCGCAGCCTTTGCTGATGGTGGGCATGATCGGCGGGGCCATTCTGCGCAGCCATGGCGATGCCAGCCGGGCGATGATGGCGACGATGTGGGGCGCGGTGGCGACTGCCGTGCTGGACCCGATCCTGATCTTTGGCCTGGGGTGGGAGTTGACGGGGGCGGCGATCGCATCTGTCGCAGCCCGCGTGGTGATTGCCGCCCTGGCCCTGTTGCCGATCATCAAGCACCATGGCGGATTCAACCGGCCATCGGTGGCGGGGGTGATGCAGGACGCGCGCCCGGTGTTTGCCATCGCCCTGCCTGCGATCCTGACGCAGGTGGCGACGCCGGTGGGGCAGGCCTTCGTCACCCGTGCGACCGCGAGTTACGGCGAGGCGGCGGTGGCGGGGATGGCGATTGCCGGGCGGCTGACGCCGGTGGCCTTCGGGGTGATCTTTGCGCTGTCCGGGGCCATCGGGCCTATCGTCGGGCAGAACTTTGGAGCAGGCCGGATGGACCGGGTGCGCCGCGCCTTTCTGGACGGGTTGATCTTTACGGCACTGGTGATCGTGCTGGTGGCGGCGCTGCTGTTTGCCCTGCGAAGCCCCATTGCCGATCTGTTCAATGCGCAAGGCCTGACGCGAGATATCGTGTTCCTTTTCTGCGGCCCGCTGGCCTTGCTGTGGTTCTTCAACGGGGTGATCTTCGTGTCGAATGCCGTGTGCAACAATCTTGGCCACCCGTTCTGGTCGGCGGTGGTGAACTGGGGGCGGCATACGCTGGGCACCATGCCGCTGGCCCTGTGGCTGGGCGGCATCTGGGGCGCGTCGGGGGTGCTGGTTGGGCAGGCCCTGGGCGGCGTGCTGTTTGGCGTGCTGGCGCTGTGGCTGGCCCTGCGGGCGATGCGCCACCCGGTCCGGCCTGTCGCCCGCACCGCCCCCACGCCGCCCGCCCCCACCCCGCCCGCCCCCGGCGTGCTGCCGGTGGACCCGGCCTGAGGCGTCGCTGCCTGCGCGCAAGGCGTCGGTTTTGATTTATCCCCTTGTCAGTGCCCGGCGCGCCCGCTAACCAAGAGGGGTCAGGATCGGGAGAATCCGGCAGGGCCACACCCCTGACGGTGCCGAAGGAGCAACCGCCCCGGTAAACTCTCAGGCGCAACGGACCGTTCTGACAGACAGACTCTGGAGAGTGCCTTGCAGATGATGCCGGGCCGCCGAAGGGATAACGTTCTCAGGCGCCCATGATCGGGCAAGGACAGAGGGGGCATCGTAGGGCAGGGGATTTCCCCCTGCTTTTGGCGATGCCGGAGGTATGACCGGCAGGAACAGAGGTGGCGGTTTGACCGAACTTTTGAAGCTGGGTCTGCATGACCTGCATGTGGCGCTTGGCGCGCGGATGGTCCCTTTCGCGGGCTACGAGATGCCGGTGCAATATACCGCAGGCGTGATGGCCGAACATCTGCATACGCGCGCGGCGGCGGGGCTGTTCGATGTCAGCCACATGGGGCAGGTTCTGCTGCGGCCCCGGTCGGACATGGCGGCACTGGTGGCGGGTTTCGAGGCGCTGATGCCGGTGGATGTGGCAAGCTTGCCCGAGGGGCGGCAACGCTATGGCCTGTTCACCAATGACGCAGGCGGGATTCTGGACGATCTGATGTTTGCCAACCGGGGCGATCACTTGTTCGTCGTGGTCAACGCGGGCTGCAAGGCGGCGGATATTGCCCATATGCAGGCGCATCTGGGCGCTGTGGCCGATGTGGTGCCGGTGACGGACCGCGCGCTGCTGGCGCTGCAAGGGCCGGGGGCCGAGGCGGCGCTGGCCGCACTGGTGCCGCAGGTGGCGGCGATGCGGTTCATGGATGTGGCGGTGGCAGATACGCTGTTCGGCGCGTTGTGGATTTCGCGGTCGGGCTATACCGGCGAGGACGGGTTTGAAATCTCGGTCCCCGAGGGCGGGGCCGAAGGGTTGGCGCGGGCTTTGCTGGCAAGTCCCGGCGTGTGGCCCATCGGCCTTGGCGCGCGTGACAGTTTGCGGCTGGAGGCGGGCTTGTGCCTTTACGGCCATGATATTGACGACGGCACCAGCCCGGTCGAGGCGGGGCTGACCTGGGCCATCCAGAAGGTCCGCCGCACGGGGGGCGCGCGCGCCGGGGGCTTTCCGGGGGCGGAGCGGATCTTGCGGGAACTGGCCGAGGGACCGGAGCGTCGCCGCGTGGGCCTGCGCCCCGAGGGACGCGCCCCGATGCGCGAGGGCACAGAACTGTTCGCGACAGATGGCACGCCTGTTGGCCGCGTCACCTCGGGCGGGTTCGGGCCGTCGGTGCAGGCGCCCGTTGCCATGGGCTATGTGGCAGCCGCCTTTGCCAGCCCCGGCACCGCCCTGCTGGGCGAGGTGCGCGGCAAGAGGCTGGCGGTGACGGTTGCCGATTTTCCTTTCAATCCAACCACTTACAAACGCTGAGGGACGACCATGAAATATACCAAGGATCACGAATGGCTGCGTATCGAGGGCGATCTGGTCGTCGTCGGCATCACCGAACATGCCGCGACCCAGTTGGGCGACGTGGTGTTCGTCGAACTGCCCGAGGTTGAGGCGATGGTGGTGGAAGGCGAGGAGGTCGTGGTGATCGAAAGCGTCAAGGCGGCATCCGATATTCTGGCCCCGATCGATGGCGAGATTGTCGCGGTGAATGACAAGCTGGCCGACAATCCGGGGTTGGTGAACGTGGACCCTACCGGGGCTGCATGGTTCTTCAAGCTGCGCGTCGATGATCTGGACGTGCTGGACCAGTTCATGGACGAGGATGAATATGCCGATCTGATCGGCTGATCCCGCACCAAAAATCTTCGAAGATTTTTGCAAATTCCTGCCAAGGAATTTGTGGCTCCCCATAACGCAGGGTTTTCCAATGGCTTTTGTCCCGACCGACTACAATCCTTATGATTTCGCCAACCGCCGCCACATCGGCCCCTCGCCTGCCGAGATGGACCAGATGCTGGCCGCCGTCGGGGTGGGGTCGCTGGACGAGTTGATCGACCAGACCGTGCCACCGGGCATCCGTCAGGCGGCGCCCTTGACCTGGGCCCCGCTGGCGGAACATGAACTGCTGGCGAAGATGCGGCAAGTGGCGGGGCAGAATACCGTGATGGTCAGCCTGATCGGGCAAGGCTATTACGGCACCGTCACGCCGCCCGCGATCCAGCGGAATATCCTTGAAAATCCAGCCTGGTACACCGCCTATACCCCCTATCAGCCCGAGATTGCCCAAGGCCGGCTGGAGGCTTTGCTGAACTATCAGACCATGGTGGCCGATCTGACCGGCCTGCCAGTCGCCAATGCAAGCCTGCTGGACGAGGCGACGGCGGCGGCCGAGGCGATGGCGATGGCCGAACGCAGCGCAAAATCCAAAGCGCGGGCGTTCTTCGTGGATCGCTTCTGCCATCCGCAGACCATTGCCGTGATCCGCACCCGCGCCCTGCCGCTGGGCATCGAGATCATCGAGGATGAGGCCGACAATCTGGACCCGTCCAAAGTGTTCGGCGCGATCTTCCAGTATCCGGGCAGCTATGGGCATGTGCGCGATTTCACACCTGAAATCAGCGCCTTGCACGCGGCCAAGGCCATTGCGATTGTGGCGACGGACCTTTTGGCGCTGTGCCTGCTGAAGGAACCGGGGGCCATGGGCGCGGATATTGCGGTCGGGTCCAGCCAGCGCTTTGGGGTGCCGATGGGCTATGGCGGGCCGCATGCGGCCTTCATGTCGTGCCGCGATGATCTGAAACGGGCGATGCCGGGCCGGATTGTCGGGGTGTCGGTCGATGCGCGCGGCAATCAGGCCTACCGGCTGTCCTTGCAGACGCGCGAGCAGCATATCCGCCGCGAAAAGGCCACGTCGAACGTCTGCACGGCGCAGGCCCTGCTGGCGGTGATGGCCAGTTTTTATGCGGTGTTTCATGGGCCAAACGGTTTGCGGGCCATGGCCGAACGCGTGCATTTCCGCACTGTGCGGCTGGCAAAGGCGTTGAAAGCGGCCGGGGCGAAGGTCAGCCCACGGGCGTTTTTCGACACGATCACCGTCGAGGTTGGCGTGGGGCAGGCGGGCATCATGGCCGCCGCCCGGCACGAAGGGTTGAACTTCCGCAAGATCGGCACCGACCGGGTGGGAATTTCGCTGGATGAGACAACGGATGAAGCCGTGCTGGTGCGCATCCTGAAAGCCTTTGGTATTCAAGGGGTTCCGCCACACCGGGCCACGCTTGGCTTCCCCGAGGACATGCTGCGCGAGACGGCGTTTATGACCCATCCGGTGTTCCACATGAACCGGGCGGAATCCGAGATGATGCGCTACATGCGCCGCCTGTCGGATCGCGATCTGGCGCTGGACCGGGCGATGATCCCATTGGGGTCGTGCACGATGAAGCTGAACGCGGCGGCAGAAATGATGCCGATTACCTGGCCCGAGTTTGGCTCCCTGCACCCGTTCGCCCCGCGCGACCAAGCGGCGGGCTATGCCTGTGCCATTGACGATCTTGGAAAAAAGCTGTGCGAAGTCACCGGCTATGACGCCATGTCGATGCAGCCCAATTCCGGCGCGCAGGGGGAATATGCGGGGCTGCTGACCATTCTTGCCTATCACCGGTCACGGGGCGAGGCGCATCGGCGCATCTGCCTGATCCCGGTGTCGGCGCATGGCACCAATCCGGCCTCGGCCCAGATGGCGGGGATGGAGGTGGTGGTGGTGAAATCCGCCCCGAACGGCGATGTGGACATCGAGGATTTTCGCGCCAAGGCAGAACGCGCAGGGGCAAATCTTGCGGCCTGCATGATCACCTACCCCTCTACCCATGGGGTGTTTGAAGAAACCGTCCGCGACATCTGCGATGTTACCCATGAATTTGGTGGGCAGGTCTATCTGGACGGGGCCAACCTGAACGCGCTGGTCGGGCTGGTGAAACCCGGCGAGATCGGCAGCGATGTAAGCCACCTGAACCTGCACAAGACCTTTGCCATCCCGCATGGCGGGGGCGGGCCGGGGATGGGGCCGATCGGAGTGAAGGCGCATCTTGCGCCTTTCCTGCCGGGCCATCCGGAAACCGGCGGGACCGAGGGGCCGGTGTCTGCGGCGCCTTACGGATCGGCCTCTATCTTGCTGATTTCATGGGCCTATTGCCTGATGATGGGCGGCGAGGGGCTGGCACAGGCAACGCGGGTGGCGATCCTGAACGCCAATTACATCGCGGCGCGGCTGGCAGGGGCCTATCCGATCCTGTTCATGGGCAACAAGGGGCGGGTGGCACATGAATGCATTCTGGACACCCGCCCCTTTGCCGAAGCGGGGGTGACGGTTGATGACATCGCCAAACGTCTGATCGACAACGGGTTTCACGCGCCCACGATGAGCTGGCCGGTGGCGGGCACCCTGATGGTGGAACCGACGGAATCGGAAACCAAGGCCGAGATCGACCGGTTCATCACCGCCATGCTGGCGATCCGCGCGGAAATCGCAAGCGTTGAGGCGGGCGAGATATCCAGCGAAAACAGCCCCTTGCGCCATGCCCCCCATACGGTCAACGATCTGGTGGCCGACTGGACCCGCGCCTACAGCCGCGAACAGGGCTGTTTTCCGCCCGGTGCCTTCCGGGTGGACAAGTACTGGCCCCCGATCGGGCGGGTGGACAACGTGTTTGGCGACCGCAACCTGATCTGCACCTGCCCGCCGGTTGAAAGCTATGCCGAGGCGGCGGAATAGCGGCCGCCTGCGGCCCTTGACCTTCGGCAGTTGACGCAAAGGGTGCCGCGGCATAGCAAGCCGGGGTGCTGCGCGCCATTCCGGCCTGGTCGGGGCGCTTTCGTGCAACCGGTGTCGGGGATGAGGGCGGAATGCAACTGGCCGAAAGCGTGACCTTTGGCGGGTCTGGGTTGGACCGCGCGGCGCATCTGCGCGGCGATGCGGGGGCCGTTGCCGCCTTGCATGCGCGGGGCACGGTGTTGCCGGTCTGGCGCGGCAAACCCTTGATCGCGGACGATGCGGCGGGCTGGCTGCCCCCCGACCACCCGGCCTTGCAGCACGCCGGGCCTGCGGTGTTTCTGGGCCTGGACGGGGAAATGCCGCGCTTTGCGGTTGATGTCAGCGGCTGGCAGCCCAGCCCCGATGCCGAGGCCGTGGAGGCCGGTTTCTTCGATCCCTCGCTGCAAACCCACCCCGATCTGCCCGCCCCTTTTGCCTTTGCCGAACTGCGCGGGGTGATGACCCGCCTGTCGGCGCGCGATGCCGAACTGGTGGCCACCGCCAGGGCTGTGCTGGGCTGGCACCAAAGCCATGGCTTCTGTGCCGCCTGCGGGGCGGCGTCGGCCCCGGTCATGGCGGGCTGGCAGCGCGATTGCGCGGCCTGCGGCGCGCATCATTTTCCCCGCACCGACCCTGTGGTGATCATGCTGGTGACGCATGGCAACCGCGTGCTTCTGGGGCGCAACGCGGCTTGGCCCGAAGGCATGTATTCGCTGCTGGCAGGCTTCATCGAACCCGGCGAGACGATGGAGGCCGCCGTGCGCCGCGAGGTGTTTGAGGAGGCAGGCATCACCTGCGGGGCGGTCGGCTATCTGGCCAGCCAGCCCTGGCCTTTCCCGGCCTCTCTGATGCTGGGCGCGCAGGCCGAAGCCGTGTCGGATGCCATCACCATCGACCCGGCTGAACTGGAGGCCGCCGAATGGGTCAGCCGCGAGGACCTGGTGACGGTGATGGCAGGGCTGCATCCGCGGATAAAACCGTCACGACATGGCGCGATTGCGCATTTTCTGATGGTAAACTGGCTTGCAGACCGGCTGGATTGAGACAACATACCGCTCAATCGGCAACAAGGCCCTGAAACGGGCGCGGACACAGGCAAAGGGGCGGCAGCGCATGCGGCTGACAACGAAACAGGATATCGAGGCGCCGGCAGCCTTTGTCTTTGCGGTCATGACCGATTTTGACACCTGGGAACGGGCCGCCATGCGCCGCGGGGCCGAGGTCACGCGCACCGATACCCTGCGCCAGCCCGGCATCGGCATGGCCTGGCGTGTCAAGTTCGATTTCCGGGGCCGGGCGCGGGTTCTGGCGCTGAAATTCACCGAGGTCGATCCGGGCAACCGGCTGGCCTTCACCGGCGATGCGCCGACGGTCGGCGGCGATGCGGTGGTCGAGTTGATGGAACTGTCGACCCGCCGGACCCGTGTGACCGTCACGACCGAAATCAAGCCAAAAACGCTGGCGGCGCGGCTGTTCGTGCAGTCGATGAAACTGGCCAAGGCCAAGATCCAGCGCCGGTTCGAGGCCCGTGTGGGCCAGATCGCGGCAGACATCGATGACCGCTACAAACGCTCCAAGGCCTGAAGGGGCGCTGTTTCAAACTGGTTGAAATTCATACTGGCTCAAATATCCCACAAGGGGTCTGGGGAGTGTGAAACTCCCCAGCCGGTTGCAGCCTGCGCACGCTCAGCCGCGTTCGCGGTCGGCCGGATAGACGCCCAGAATGTTCACCTGAGTTGTGAAATAGCGCAATTCCTCCAGCGCGCGCTGGACCCCGGCATCGGCGGGGTGTCCTTCGATATCGGCGTAAAACTCGGTCGCGGTGAATGACCCGCCCACCATGTAGCTTTCCAGTTTCGTCATGTTGACGCCATTGGTCGCAAAACCGCCCATGGCCTTGTACAGCGCCGCCGGAATGTTGCGCACCCGGAAGGTGAAGGTGGTGATCATCTGGGCAGCTCGCGGGCTGGGGTCCGCATCGCGCGACATCACCAGAAACCGGGTGGTGTTGTTCGACTGATCCTCGATGTGGCGGGCCAGCACGTCCAGCCCGTAGATCTCGCCTGCCAGTTCCGACGCCAGCGCCGCCTCTGCGGGGTCGTTCAACGCCGCCACTTCGCGCGCGGCGGCGGCATTGTCGTGCCAGTTCAGCGTCGCAAGCCCGTGCTGTTTGATGAAGCTGCGGCATTGCCCGTGCAGGATCGACATGCAGCGTACGCGTTTCACATCGGCCAGTGCGCTGCCCTTGATTGCCAGCAGGTTGATGTGCACCCGCACAAAGGCTTCGTCGATGATGTGCAGCCCCGACTGTGGCAGCAGGGTATGCACATCGGCCACCCGGCCATAGGTCGAGTTTTCGACCGCAAGCATCCCCAAGTCGACTGCGCCGGACCGGGTCAGGTCGATCACCTCCTCAAAGGTCGGGCAGGGGACGGCCTCCATGTCGGGGCGCGACTGGCGGCAGGCCTGATGAGAATAGGCCCCAGGTTCGCCCTGAAATGCGATGCGACCGGTCGTAGGCTGCGGCATGGGGGGATGCTCCGGTAAAAACCCCGCATTCGGGGCGATTGGTCGCGCTAGTACACCTTGAACAAAGGGGGGGGAAGCGGGTAGATATCGCGCAGCAAAAACGCCATGGGAAGACGCGACATGTTCGACACGATGACGATCACCAAAGTTCTGGGCGCGGTCTGCGGGTCGCTCTTGGTGTTTCTGTTTGGCGCATGGGCGGCAGATGCGCTGTATACCGTCGGCGGCGAGGATGAAGGCGAAGGCTATGTGCAGGGCTATACCATCGAGGTTGCCTCTGCCGAAGCGCCGGCCGAGGGGGCTGCCACCGAAGACTTCGCCGCGATCTATGCGGCCGCAGATGCGGCGGCGGGCGAGAAGGTGTTTGCCAAGTGCAAATCCTGCCACAAGCTGGACGGAAGCAACGGCACCGGCCCCTATCTGAACGGCATCGTTGACAAGGCCAAGGCCTCGGCGCCCGGCTTTGGCTATTCCGATGTGCTGTTGGGCATGGCGGCAGACACCTGGACCACCGACAACCTCAATGCCTTTCTGACCAGCCCCAAGGCCTATGCGCCCGGCACCAAGATGAGCTTTGCCGGCCTGCCCAAGATCGAGGATCGCGCCAACGTGATCGCCTATCTGGCCTCGGTGAAGTAAACCCTGACCCATCTGCTGCACGGCCGCCCCTGACCGGGCGGCCTTTTGCATTTCAGCCGGTGGCCCGGCGGCGTTAACGCAGAGTTCATCGGTTTTCCGGCAGGATGGCTGCAAATTGTGATGCAGGTTGAATGCATTCCGCTTTAGCATAAACAGGGCAAGGCACGGAAATCTGGCAAGGGGTACGGGATGCGGCATCAGAAGCGGGCGGTTGTCAGGGCCGGGGCAAAGGGGCCGGTGCGCAGCACGGGGCTGATCGGGGCGGGTTTTCTGGTTCTGCTCGCGGCGGTCTGGGGGGGCATGGTGCGGGCGCAGGCCACGATCACCGCGCATGGCATTTCTACCTTCGGCGATCTGAAATACCCGGCCGACATGCCGTATCTGGCCTATGTGAACCCTGCCGCCCCGACGGGGGGCGAAATCTCTTTGCCCGCCCCCGGCAGTTTTGACTCGATGAATCCCTATTCCGCCAAGGGTGTGGCCGGGGCCGGGTCGAACTGGATGCTGGAATCCATCCTGACCGGCACCGCCGATGAAATCGGGTCCAGCTATTGCCTGCTGTGCAGCACGATGGAATACCCCGAGGACCGGTCCTTCGTGATCTTCAACCTGCGCCCCGATGTGACGTTCTCGGATGGCACGCCGATGACCGCGGACGATGTGGTGTTCAGCTATGAAACCTTTTTGTCCAAGGGCTTGACCGATTTTCGCACCGTTTTTGCCCAGCAGGTTCAGGGGGCGGAAGTGCTGGACCCGCTGCGCGTGAAGTTCAGCTTCAAGCCCGGCGTGCCCACCCGCGATCTGCCCGCCGACGTGGGCGGTCTGCCGATCTTTTCCAAGGCGCATTACATCGCCAACAAACTGGACATGGAGCGGAGCACGCTGACCCCCTATCTTGGCACCGGCGAATATCTGCTGGACAAGATAGAGGTGGGCCGCACCGTCACCTACAAACGCAACCCCGATTATTGGGGCCGCGAGGTGCCGCTGATGCTGGGCCAGGGCAATTTCGACAAGATCCGCTTTGAATATTTCGCCGATGGATCGGCGGCGTTCGAGGCGTTCAAGGGGGGGGCCTATACCTTCCGCAACGAAAGCTCGGCGAAGCAATGGGCCACCGGCTATGACTTTCCGGCGGTGGCTGCGGGCCATGTGAAGAAAGAGGAACTGCCGTCGGGGTCCAAGGCCACCGGGCAGGCCTTCGTGTTCAACATGCGCAAACCGCAATGGCAGGACATCCGCGTGCGTGAAGCCGTGGCGATGATGTTCAACTTTGAATGGTCGAACAAGACGCTGTTCTACGGGCTGTATGCGCGGATCAACTCGGTCTGGGAAAACAGTTGGCTGGCCGCAACCGGCGTGCCCACCCCCGAGGAGGCGGCCCTGTTGCAGCCCCTGGTGGACGAAGGCCTGCTGGATGCCGCGATCCTGACGGAGGAGGTGGTGATGGCCCCGGTGTCGAGCGACCGGCAGCTGGACCGGGGCAACCTGCGAAAGGCCAGCGCCCTGCTGGACGCCGCAGGCTGGACGGTGGGCGCGGGCGGCATGCGCGCCAATGCCAAGGGTGAACCCCTGGTGCTGGAGTTTCTGTCCGACAATCCGCAGTTTGACCGGGTGATCACGCCGTTTGTCGAAAACCTGCGCGCGCTTGGGGTGGATGCCAGGCTGATCAACGTCGACAATGCGCAGTTTGAAACGCGGGTGCGCCCGCCGAACTATGACTTTGACATCATTACCGATAACGCCCGGTCGAACTATTATTCGGGGTCCGAGCTGAAGCAGTATTACGGGTCGGAAACCGCCGATATTTCGGTGTTCAACACCGCAGGCCTGAAGAACAAGGCGGTGGACCGGCTGATCGATGTGGTGATGGCGGCGCAGACGAACGACACGCTGACCGTGGCCACCAAGGCGCTGGACCGGGTGCTGCGCGCGCAGCGGTTCTGGGTGCCTCAGTGGTTCAAGAACACCAACACCGTCGCGTATTTCGACATGTACGACCACCCCGAGACGCTGCCGCCATACGCTCTGGGCGAGGTGACGTTCTGGTGGTACAACGCAGAAAAAGCGGCAGCGTTGCAGGCGGCAGGCGCGCTGAACTAACAACAGGCAGGCAGGTTTGGGCGCGTATATCCTTCGACGGTTGCTTCTGGTGATCCCGACGCTCATCGGGATCATGGTGATCAACTTTGGCCTGACCCAACTGGTGCCGGGTGGCCCGATCCAGCAGATCGAGGCCAGGCTGGAAGGGTCGGGTGACGCCATTCAGGCAATCTCGGGCAACAGCGATCCGGTCGAGGGCGGGCAGGGCGACCCGGCCTATATCGGCGCGCGGGGCCTTCCGCCCGAGTTTCTGGCCAAGCTGGAGGTCGAGTTCGGCTTTGCCCGCATCGTCTGCGCCGAAGGCTTTACCGGCACCCCGTCGATCACCGCAGCCGAATGCACCAAGGAAAAGATCCCCACGGTCGAGCGGTTCTTCATCATGATGGGCAAATATGTGGTCTTTGACTTTGGCCAAAGCTATTTCCGCTCGATCGACGTGGTGGACCTGATCCTTGAAAAACTGCCGGTTTCCATCACGCTTGGCCTGTGGTCCACCTTGATCGCCTATGCCATTTCCATCCCCCTTGGCATCCGCAAGGCGGTGCGCGACGGGTCACGGTTCGACACCTGGACCAGTTCGGTGATCATCGCGGCCTATGCTATCCCTGGGTTTCTGTTCGCCATCCTGCTGATGGTGCTGTTTGCGGGCGGGTCGTACTGGCGGATTTTCCCGTTGCGCGGGCTGACCTCCGAGGGGTGGGAAAATTTCAGCCCGCTGCGGCAGGTGACCGACTATCTGTGGCATATCGTGCTGCCCATAGTTGCCTCGACCATCGCGTCCTTTGCCACCCTGACCCTGCTGACCAAGAACAGTTTTCTGGACGAGATCAAGAAGCAGTATGTGATGACCGCGCGCGCCAAGGGCCTGTCGGAATCGGCGGTGCTGTACCGCCATGTGTTCCGCAATGCCATGCTGATCGTGATTGCCGGGTTTCCGGCGCTGTTCATCAGCGTGTTCTTTGGCGGAAGTCTGATCATCGAGATGATCTTCTCGCTGGATGGGTTGGGGCAGCTTGGCTATAAATCGGCGGTGGAACGCGATTATCCGGTGGTGTTTGGCACGCTGTTCTTCTTTTCGCTGCTGGGTCTGGTGGTCGGCATCCTGTCGGATCTGATGTATGTCTGGGTGGACCCGCGCATCGATTTTGACAGGCGGGGGTAGGTCATGGCCCTGTCGCCCCTGAACCAGCGCCGCCTGCGCAATTTCACCGCCAACCGCCGCGCCTATTGGTCCCTGTTGATCTTTTGCGTGCTGTTCGGCCTGTCGCTGTTTGCCGAAGTCATCGCCAATGACAAACCGCTGCTGGTGACCTACCGGGGCGAATGGCGGATGCCGTTCCTGCGGTTTTACCCCGAAACCGCGTTCGGCGGCGATTTCCAGACCGAAGCCCAGTACCGCGACGCCGAGGTGCAATGCCTGATCCGGTCCGGCGGGGTGATCGACTGCTTTGACGATCCGGCGGGGATTCTGGCCGCGATTGACGCCGGCAGCTATGCGGGCGAGGGGTTTCAGAAAGGGTCGATCCTCTGGGCGCCCATTCCGTTCAGCTATAACACCATCGTCGACAAGGGCGGCGTCGCCCCCGGTGCGCCAGACCGGATGAACTGGCTGGGCACCGATGACACCAGCCGCGATGTGCTGGCGCGGGTGATCTATGGCTTCCGCCTGTCGATCGGGTTTGCCCTGATCGTGACGCTGTTGACAAGCGTGATCGGCATAGTCGCGGGGGCGGTGCAGGGTTATTTCGGCGGCGTCACCGATCTGATCTTTCAGCGCGTGATCGAGATTTGGGGGTCCACCCCGATGCTTTACGTCATCATCATCGTGGGCGCGGTGTGGAGCCTGAATTTCTGGATGCTGATTGCGCTGATGGTGGCATTCGGCTGGACCGGGCTGGTGGGCGTGGTGCGGGCCGAGTTTCTGCGGGCGCGGAATTTTGAGTATGTCCGGGCGGCACGCGCCTTGGGCGTGCCCGATTGGCTGATCATGTTCCGCCATGTGCTGCCGAATGCGATGGTGGCGACGATCACCCTGCTGCCCTTCGTGATGACGGGCACCATCGGGTCGCTGGCGACGCTGGATTATCTGGGCTTCGGCCTGCCCGCCGATCTGCCCAGCCTGGGTCAGTTGTCGCGGCAGGCGCAGCAGAATTTGCAGATGCCGTCGCTGGCCTTCGTGTCGTTCTTTACCTTTGCCATCATGCTGTCCCTGCTGGTCTTCATCTTTGAAGGCGTGCGCGATGCCTTTGACCCGAGGAAGACGTTTCAATGAGTCTGGGGTCGATGAGTGTGTTGGAGGTCAGGGATCTGACCATCCGGTTCCGGCAGGATGGGCGGCTGGTCGAGGCGGTCAAGGGCGTCAGCTTTACCGTGGGCAAGGGCGAAACCGTGGCTTTGGTGGGCGAATCCGGGTCGGGCAAGTCTGTGACTGCGCTGTCCACGGTGTCCTTGCTGCCCGAAAGCGCCGAGGTGTCGGGGTCCGTCACCTATAACGGCACGCAGATGGTGGGGGCGCCCGAACCCGCGCTGCGCAAAGTGCGGGGCAACGACATCAGTTTCATCTTTCAGGAACCGATGACCAGCCTGAACCCGCTGCACACGATTGAACGGCAGTTGACCGAAAGCCTGTCGCTGCATCAGGGGCTGGCGGGCGCTGCGGCGCGTGCGCGGGTGTTGGAACTGCTGACCAAGGTTGGCATCCGCGATGCGCAAAGCCGACTTGGGGCCTATCCGCACCAGTTGTCAGGCGGACAGCGGCAGCGGGTGATGATCGCGATGGCGCTGGCAAACGGGCCGGACCTGCTGATCGCGGATGAACCGACAACCGCGCTGGACGTGACGATTCAGGCGCAGATCCTGGACCTGCTGGCCGATCTGAAGAAATCCGAAGGGTTGAGCCTGCTGTTCATCACTCATGACCTTGGCATCGTGCGCCGCATCGCCGACCGGGTCTGCGTGATGCAGGGCGGCCAGATCGTCGAACAGGGGGCGGCGGCAGAGATTTTTGCCAACCCGCAGCATCCCTATACGCAAAAGCTGCTGGCGGCGGAACAGTCGGGGGGCCCGGACCCGGTGGCGGCGGATGCGCCGGTGGTGGTGCAGACCAAAGACCTGCGGGTGTGGTTCCCGCTTCAGGCGGGTTTCCTGCGCCGGGTGGTGGGGCATGTCAAGGCGGTGAACGCCGCCAGCCTGACAGTGCGGGCGGGCGAAACCCTTGGGATCGTGGGCGAATCCGGGTCGGGCAAGACCACGCTGGCGCTGGCGGTCCTGCGGCTGACGCAATCGCAAGGCCCGGTGGTGTTTCTGGGCCGCGATCTGCGCGGCCTGAAAGGCGCTGCCTTGCGGGCGCTCCGGCGCGACATGCAGGTGGTGTTCCAGGATCCGTTCGGCAGCCTGTCACCGCGTATGACGGTCGAGCAGATCATCGCCGAAGGTCTGGGCATTCACGGGCTGGAACCGGGGCGCGACCGTCGCGGCATGGTGGCCGAGATCATGGCCGAGGTGGGGTTGGACCCCGCCGCCATGGGCCGCTATCCGCATGAATTTTCGGGCGGCCAGCGCCAGCGCATCGCCATTGCCCGCGCGATGATCCTGCGGCCGAAACTGGTGGTGCTGGACGAACCGACCTCTGCGCTGGACATGACGGTGCAGGTGCAGATCGTGGCCCTGCTGCGCGATTTGCAGCGCAAATGGGGGCTGGCCTATGTGTTCATCAGCCACGATCTGCGGGTGATCCGCGCGATGGCGCATCAGGTGATGGTGATGCAGGCGGGCGATGTGGTCGAGGCGGGGCCTGCCGATGCCATCTTCACGGCTCCGCAAACGCCCTATACCAAGGCATTGATGGCGGCGGCTTTTGGGACCGGTTGAATGAAAATCCTGTTTGTGCATCAGAATTTCCCCGGCCAGTTCCTGCATCTGGCACCCGAGCTTGCCAAGCGCGGCCATGATTGCCGGGCGCTGACCGATGTGGTGAACACCCGGACCTCGCCGATTCCGGTGGTGAAGTACAAGCACGAGATGCAGAAGGTGGACCCCGCCGCCACCCGTCTGGGCCGCAACTACACCACGATGAGCGACCGGGGCGTCACTGTCGCCCGCGCCGCCCTGACCCTGCGCGACAGCCATGGCTATACGCCGGATGTGATCTTTGGCCATTCGGGCTGGGGCGAGACGCTGTTTCTGAAGGAAGTCTGGCCCACGGCCAGGCTGCTGGTCTATGCCGAGTTCTACTACAAGGGCACCGGGGCGGATGTGGGGTTTGATCCCGAATTCGGCGCGCCCAGCTTTGATCAGGTGATGATCGCCCAAGGCCGCACCGCGCATCTGGGGCAATCGCTGGTCCATGCCGATGCCGGGCTGTCACCCACCCTGTGGCAGGCCAGTACCTACCCTGCCAGCATCCGCCCGATGATCAAGGTGATCTTCGACGGGGTGGATACCGATGTGATGGTGCCCGACGCTCAGGCATCGGTGACGCTGCCGGATGGCCAGGTGTTGCGCGCGGGCGACGAGGTGCTGACCTTCGTCAACCGCAATCTGGAACCTTACCGCGGCTATCACACCTTCATGCGCGCCTTGCCCGCCGTGATGGCCGCGCGGCCAGAGGCGCAGGTGGTGATCGTGGGGGGCGACGAGGTCAGCTATGGCGGCCCGCCAAAAAACGGCAAAGGCTGGAAGGACATCTTCCTGAACGAGGTCAAGGACCGGCTGGACCTGACCCGCGTGCATTTCATCGGCAAGGTGCCCTATCCGATGTTCGTCAGCCTGATGCAGGTCAGCAGGGTGCATGCCTATCTGACTTATCCCTTCGTGCTGTCCTGGTCGATGCTGGAATCGATGTCGGCGGGGGCTTTGGTGGTGGCCTCCGACACCGCCCCGGTGGCCGAGGTGATCCGCGACGGGGTGAACGGGCGGCTGGTGAATTTCTTCGACGTGGCCGGATGGTCGGCGGCCCTGACAGAATGCCTGGCCGACCCTGACCGGTTTGCGCCCCTGCGGCGGGCGGCGCGGCAGACTGTGCTGGGCAGCTATGATCTTCGGTCGATCTGCCTGCCAAGAATGGTCGATTACGTCGAAAGCCTGGGTGCCTGACAGGGCAGGGGGGCCAGTGATGGCCCCCGCGACCTATCCGATGGTTTCACATTCCAGCGCGCGGGCGCGCAGGCGGCGGCAGGCAAGATCGGCCTGATCTTCGGTCAGACCCATGAAATTCGCGCGGTACTTGCCGCTGCTTTCGGTCACCTTGCGCAGACCGGTGTTCAGGGTGCTGCTTTCGGCAAGGGCGATCTTGAACAAGGCGCGCTCTGCCTCATAGCGCGAGGAGAAGGCCCCCACGTTGACGCCAAACTGCCGCGCCCCCGAGGTCGAAGCGCGCACCACCACTTCGGGCGTGTTTTCCTGTTCGGCCACGGCGGGGGCGGCAGCGGCCTCGAAGTTCGGGGCCTTGCGCTTGGCAGGCACGGTGGCTGCGGCCAGGGCAATCGGGGCGGCGGGCGCATTGGTCGCGCCGGCCACGCTTTGCACATCGGTCACGCCGGCGGCAAGGTCGGCCGGCATGTCTTCCGCGACGGCGATCTGCATGTCTTCCGCAACCTCGCCTGCATCTGTCATCACGGTTTCGGCAATCGTCGACACCACAGGTTCCGCAACTGGTTCGACAGCGGCAATCTGTTCGGTCACGGGGCGGGTTTTGGGGCGCAAGGCGGCTAGGGCGGGGTCCGTGATCCCGTCTGCAAGCGCCACGGCCTGAGCCTCCAAAGTGCCCGCCGCCACGCCATCGGTCGCGCCATCGGCCACGACATCGGCCACGTCGGTCAGCGCAAGCGCCTGTGCATCCAGCGTGCCCGGTTCAACCTGATCCGGCTCGGTCAGATCCGGTACGGCAGCGGCCATAGCGACCGCCTGCGCGTCCAGCGTGCCGGCCGCCGGGGCGGCCATGGCCTCGGCCAGCGCGCCTTCGACACCATCGGCAAGGGCGGCGGCCATCACGCCACCTTCAGCCGGCGCAGCTTCGGCTGCGGCAAGCGCAACTGCGGCCTCTGCGGGCGCAGGCCGGGATTTGGGGCGCAGCGATGTGCGCACCTCGCCCGATACACGGATCGTCTTGGCTGCGCCGCCTTCGGCACCGGCCACATCGATGCCACTGTTGGCCTCGGCCAGCGCGGCATCGATGGCGGCGCTGTCGTTCTGGGCAAGCAGCATTTCTTCCGGTTCAGCATAGGCCGGGGCCTCGGGCTTTTTCTCGCGCACCTTGCCGGGTGCCTTCGAGAAGCCAAGATCCAGCAGCTCTGCCACTTTGGCATTGCGGTTCGCGGTCGAAGTGCCGCCAAACACTGTGGCGATGATGCGCACGCCGCCCCGTTCGGCAGAGGCCGTCAGGTTGAACCCCGCCGGGTTGGTATAGCCGGTCTTGATGCCATCGGCGCCTTCGTAGCTGTCCAGAAAGCGGCGGTTGGTGTTGTTGACCTGCGCCATTCCGGCATCGGCGGTGCGGCGCGAGAAGATGTTGTAGAACTGCGGGAAATCATAGAACAGCCGACGGCCCAGAATGGACATGTCGCGGGCGGTGGACAGATGCCCCTCGGCGGTCAGGCCATTGGGATTCTTGAAGGTCGAGTTGCGCATGCCAAGCGCCTTGGCGGTACGGTTCATCCGCTTTGAAAACGCGGCCTGCGACCCGCCCGCCACGAATTCGCCAAGCGCGGTTGCCGCATCATTGGCCGATTTCACCGCCGCAGCCCGGATCAGATAGCGCACGGCAATCTTTTGCCCCGGCTTCAGGCCAAGCCGCGACGGGGCCTGCCCGGCGGCGTTCTTCGACACGGTCACCTTGCTGTCCAGAGTGATGCGCCCGGCGGAGATCTCCTCGAACACGATGTAAAGTGTCATCATTTTTGTCAGCGACGCCGGATGCAGCCGGCTGTCGGCGTTCTTTTCATACAGCGTCTCGCCAGTGCGCGCGTCCATCACATGGGCCGCAAAGGCAGCGGCCTGTCCGGGGGATGCCGCAAGGGACAAGGTCCCCACAATACAGATGATGCGGATGATCCGCCCGATCAGCGATGCCACGTCGCTTGTCCCTTTGCCTGTCGAATGGCCCCAATTTCAGGACCTTATTCTGCCTCGCCCTCAGGCTAGCACAGCGATGTCCTTGCGAAAACCCCAATATTCCAATGACTTTGGGGGTTTTGTTGATGTTGTGGCGTGGATGCTGCACTGGCGCAGATCTTGTGGCAAGCCCCTTGTTTTCCGCTATCACTGGGGGCGATCAGGCCAGCCTTGCCACCAGCCCCGGCAAAGCCCCGAGGTCGGCCAGACTGTGATAGCGCGGATGGCCCACGGGGGCTGTGGCCTCTTCCAGCGCCCATCCCGGCCCATGTGGCACATGTACCGCAAAGGCCCCGGCATCCAGCGCCGGAATCACATCTGATTTCATCGAGTTGCCGACCATCAGCGCCTGATCCGCCCCGGTGCCGTGGCGGGCGAAAATCCGCGTATAGGTGGCGGGGGTCTTGTCGGACACGATCTCGACCGCGCTGAACAGATCGCCAAGGCCTGACTGCGCCACCTTGCGTTCCTGATCCAGCAGGTCGCCCTTGGTAATCACGATCACGCGGAATTGCGCGGCCAGGGCCGTGACGGTCGCCCGCACATGCGGCAGCAGATCGATGGGATGCGCCAGCATTTCGCGCCCCGCTGCCATGATTTCGGCGATCACACTGGAAGGCACGCGGCCTTCGGTGACCTCGATCGCGGTTTCGATCATCGACAGGGTAAATCCCTTGACGCCAAACCCATAGGTGCCGATGTTGCGACGTTCCGCCTCCAGCAGGCGGTCATGCACATGGTCGGTCGCGCCATGATCCGCCAGAAGTGCGGCAAGGCGGTCTTGCGTCAGGCGGAAGAACGTCTCGTTGTGCCACAGCGTGTCGTCGGCATCAAAGCCGATGGTGGTGATCATGCAGGCCTGCCCCGCGCCGGTGACCTGCGGATCAAAACCATTGCCCCGGCTCCATCAGCCCCAGATCCATCAGTTGCTGGCTGTGCCACTCGAACGGGGTCGAGTTGTGCCAGCGGAAATTGTGGATGTCGAACTTTGACCCCGGATTGCTCTTCAGCGCCTTGGCGGTGCGGAACGAGCAGGTGGCGACCGAGATGTTGTGATGCCAGGGGCAGGCGTAGGTGTTGTATTCTTCATCGGTAAAAGTGAAATCCGGCCGCAGCCGCAGACCCTTGCGGGCCTTGAACAGCGAAATCCGGTCGATCTTGCGCCGGGTCCAGGGCACATGTTCCTCGAACCGCCAGCGCAGCCCGCCAAAGAAATCCAGCTGGCGTTCCTTGGGGGCCCAGTTGCGGTCCGGGTCCTTGCGCGCCAGCGCGTAATAGCCCGAGCGGTCCAGATGCGCGTCCTCCAGCGAGACGGCATTGGGGTAGCGGTTCAGATCGCCCGCATAGAGATCAACCACATAGGTCAGCAGCGCATTGCGGCGTTCCTCGGTGTGGAACGACAAAAGGTCGCCGATGCTGCGGGTTTCGCAGAACGGGTGGAACAGGTATTCGGCGTTGTAGCAGTAGTAGACCCAGATCCCGTGGGCCGCGTCGATGATCTGGTTGACCGCCTCGGGCAGGGCGTTTTCGACGTAGATGTCATACGGGACGCGGTGGATCTTCTCCTCCAGATCCGGCGGGATCACGATGTCATCCGACGCCAGCAGCACCACATCGCGGAAGCCCGCCGTCAGGTGATGGCGCAGGGTGGTGTCGACTTCGACCTGATCTTCGGCCATCACCAGCGCCAGCGGGCCTTTGACAAAGGCCGCTTTGGCGGTCTGGACAAACTCGGGGATGTTGGCATGGCGCATGTCGGGGCAGGGGGCCTTGTTCGCAGAATTGTTTCCATCAAAGCGACAAGCGCCGCCCCGATGCAAGAGGCCAACCGCCCGGAGGCGTCGTCCCTGTCACCAAAACGTCGCGGCGGGGGTGGGCAAGGCGGGCGTGGCTCTGCCAGACTAGCCGGACAGGGATTAACGAAAGGCCAAGGATCATGCACAGCGGCGGGTGTTTGTGCGGGGCGGTGCGGTTCAGCACGCAAGGCCCGCTGCGTGCGGTGACGTTCTGCCATTGCTCGCAATGCCGCAGGCAGACGGGGCTGTATTATGCGGCAACCTCGGTGCCCTTGGCGGGGTTTGTGCTGACCGGGGCGGACCGCATCACCTGGTACGCCGCGTCCGCCCATGCGCGACGCGGGTTTTGCGGCACCTGCGGGTCGGCGCTGTTCTGGGAACCGTTGGGTGAAGACCGCATGTCAATCATGGCGGGCGCCTTCGACGCCCCCGCCGTTCTGACCCCCGGCAAGCACATCTGCACCCAAGGCCGGGCGCAGTTCTACGCCATCGCCGACGGGTTGCCGCAACACCCCTGAGTGCCCACGTTGCACAGCCCCCGGTTTTGCGTGTAAAGGCAGGGTTTGCCGCACCGATCATCAAGGGCACCGCCATGTCGCAGGCCAAGAAGCTGTTCATCAAGACCTACGGCTGCCAGATGAACGTCTACGATTCCGAACGCATGGTCGAATCCCTTGGCGCCGAAGGCTATGTCACGACGGATGTGATCGAAGACGCCGACATGGTGCTGCTGAACACCTGCCACATCCGCGAAAAGGCGGCGGACAAGCTGTATTCCGACCTTGGCCGTCTGCGCCCGCTGAAGGCCGCGAAGCCCGATCTGAGGGTGGGGGTCGCGGGCTGTGTGGCACAGGCCGAAGGGGCCGAGATCTTGCGGCGCATGCCGCTGGTCGATCTGGTGGTGGGGCCGCAAAGCTACCATCGCCTGCCGGAAATGGTGAAGGCGCGCGGTCAGGTGGTGGACACCGACTTCCCGCCCGAGGACAAATTCGACCACCTGCCCGCGCCGCGCGCGATGCGGGGGCCATCGGCGTTTCTGACCGTTCAGGAAGGCTGCGACAAGTTCTGCGCCTTTTGCGTGGTGCCCTATACCCGCGGGTCCGAGGTCAGCCGCCCGGTCGACCGCCTGCTGGCGGAAGCCCGCGATCTGGTGTCGCGCGGCGTGCGCGACATCACCCTGCTGGGCCAGAACGTGAATGCCTATCACGGGGCCGGGGCGGGCGGTGCCTGGGGTCTGGCGAGGCTGATCCGGGCCCTAGCCGAGGTGCCGGGGCTGGACCGTATCCGCTATATGACCAGTCATCCCAATGACATGGAGGATGATCTTGTCGCGGCCCATGGCGATCTGCCCGCCCTGATGCCCTATCTGCATCTGCCGGTGCAGTCGGGGTCGGACCGCATGCTGAAGGCGATGAACCGCAAGCATACGGCGGCGCAGTATCTGGCGCTGATCGACCGGTTTCGGGCGGTGCGCCCGGATATCCTGCTGTCGTCGGATTTCATCGTGGGCTTTCCGGGCGAGACGGATCAGGATTTCGACGACACCATGGCCCTGGTGCGGGCCGTGGGCTATGGGGCGGCCTATTGCTTCAAATATTCCGCCCGCCCCGGCACCCCCGCGGCTGAGAAAACCCCGGTTGCGACGGATATCGCCGATGCCCGCCTGCATGCCCTGCAAGCCCTGATCGCCACGCAGCAGCGGCAGGTGCAGGAATCCATGGTCGGGCGCGAGGTGGGAGTGCTGTATGAAAAGGCGGGCCGGCTGCCGGGGCAGATGGTCGGCAAGTCCGATCACCTGCATGCGGTGCATGTTTTTGACCCACAAGGCCGGGTGGGCGAACTGGTGCGGGTTCGCGTGTTAGCTTCGGCGTCGAACTCTTTGTCCGCAGAACGAATTTCGGGTTGATCCACAGGCCGGGCATTGTTCCGGGCGCAGCGACAATCCTGCGGTTTCTACCATATCTGGTGATCGAATGTGAACGAAACGCCACATAAATGCCCAAATCCCCTAAGATTCTGCTTTACTTCACATTTTCGGGACGGCAATCCTTTGCCAAGGGATGTCTGCAAGTAATGTAAGGGAGCTCGGGCTGTGGAACGCTATTCCAAAGCTGTGCGTAACGTGTTGAGGGGGCTGGTTGTTGCCACTGGCCTGGCCGGCGTGACGCTTTTTGGCGCAACGGAGGTGATGGCCCAGGAAGGGCCGAAGGTCACCGGCCAGATCGAATGGGGGGCATGGGTCGATGACGATGGCTGCATGCACTGGTGGGCGGATGGCGGGCTTGAAGGCTATATGGTGCCGCGTCGCGATCCCAAGACCGGCAAGCCGGTCTGTCTGAAGGTCAACACCTGTCTGGTGCAGAACACCGACACGCTGTTCGCAACCGACAGCGCCAAGCTGACCAGCAGCGGCCGAAACTTGCTGTCGGATTTCTTCCGCAACGCGGGCGCGTTCGGCTATGCCATCTATGGACATACCGACAGCCGCGCGTCGGATGAATACAACATGTCGCTGTCGCAGCGCCGGGCAAAGGCCGTGGGCGATGTGGCCCGGTCGGTCGGCGCCCCGGTGGAACGGCAGCTTGGCTTTGGCGAACGCCAGCCGATTGCGTCCAACAGCTCGGCCGCCGGGATGCAAAAGAACCGGCGCGTCGAAGTCGTTTGCTACAGGTGGTGACAGACATGACATATGGTTTGAAAATCGGCGCGGCTTTGGCCTCTGTCCTGTTGGTTTCGGCCTGCAGCGAGACATTTGAAGGCACGCAGCGCTATACCGGGGCAAATTCGATCATCGCCACCGGGCAGGATCAGGGCCGTGATACCGGCGTTCTGGTGAATGGCCGTGCGGCCATCGCCTATGACCCCGACGGCTGCCAGAACTGGATCATCGACGACGGTCTGGAAGGCTATTCCAGCCCGCGCTATGACCCGGCCTCGGGCCTGCCGGTCTGCAATGACCGCTTCCCGCCGGGGACCGTGATCCGCGATTACCAGTCCGGCAGCCAGGGCATTCAGGACCGCGTGTCCGGCCATGGCATCAAGACGGTGGTCGTCAAGCGCAAGGTGGTGTCGCAGTAACCTGCGGACCGTCTGAAACGGCAAAGGCCATGGCACCCGCCATGGCCTTTTGCATTGCCGCCTGCATGGTGTGACCAGGTTTTGGGCGTTTGTGTCACGAAACCTGCGCGAAACTGCGCAACACTTTGTGTGACCCACGAAGCCTCTTGCCAGATCGTGGGACAGGGCACAAACTTGAGGCACGGCACGACTAAAGACTGGGCTTCACATCACAAGGAGATCCCTTTGGGCATCAGCGCGCTGACCCCCCCGACTCGTCCCGAGGATATGGTGGAAACTGTACTCGAATTTCCCGACAACCGTTTGTTGATTGATCTGTGCGGCGAATTTGACCGCAATCTGGCGCAGGTTGAACATCAGATGGGGGTTCACATCCTGCGCCGGGGCAACCGGCTGGCGGTGATCGGGGACAAGGGCGCACGGGAACAGGCGGCGGCTGTGTTGCGCGGCCTTTATGCGCGGCTCGAATCAGGGCGCGGCGTGGCGGCGGGCGACATTGACGGGGCGATGCGGATGGGCCGCCCGATGCCCGATGCCTTGCGCGCCGATGGTGAACAGATCGAGATGTTCAAGCCTGGGGTCGAATTGCGCACCCGCAAACGCCCGATCGAACCGCGGACCGAGGCCCAGAAGGCCTATGTCGCCAATCTGTTCGCCAATGAACTGGGCTTTGGCATCGGGCCTGCGGGCACCGGCAAGACCTATCTGGCGGTGGCCGTGGGTGTGACCATGTTCCTGTCTGGGGCGGTGGAAAAGATCATCCTGTCGCGCCCTGCGGTCGAGGCCGGGGAACGTCTGGGCTTCCTTCCCGGTGACATGAAGGAAAAGGTCGATCCCTACATGCAGCCGCTGTATGACGCGCTGAACGATTTCCTGCCCGCCAAGCAGGTGCAGAAGATGCTGGAGGAAAAGCGGATCGAGATTGCGCCGCTGGCATTCATGCGCGGGCGCACCCTGTCGAACGCGTTTGTCGTGCTGGATGAGGCGCAGAATGCCACCACCATGCAGATGAAGATGTTCCTGACCCGTCTGGGCGAAGGCAGCCGCATGGTGATCACCGGCGACCGCACCCAGATCGACCTGCCGCGCGGCGTGCCGTCGGGGCTGAAGGATGCCGAGCGCATTCTGGCCGGGGTGCAGGGCTGTTCGTTCAACTACTTCACCTCGAAGGATGTGGTCCGCCACCCGCTGGTCGCCCGCATCATCGAGGCCTATGAGGCTGACGATCCGTCGAACATCTGACCCTGCGCGACCAGCGGCCCCCTTGCCGCTGGTCGCGCCCCGGCGTATGGCGCGCGGATGGACGCAGTTGTTGACCCCCTCGTTGAAATCGTGATCGAAGACCCCCGTTGGGAGGAATTTGGTCTGGCGGCCCTTGCCGAACCTGCGGCGCTGGCCACCCTGGCCGCGCTGAACCTTGGCCCCACAGGGTTTAGCCTGTGTCTGATGGCCTGCGATGATGCGCGCATCGCCACCCTGAACGCCGATTTCCGCGGCAAGCCGCAGCCGACCAATGTGCTGAGCTGGCCGTCCGACGACCGCGCCGCCGAAACGCCGGGCGCGGCCCCCGCAGCACCAGACCCCGGTCCTGCCGATGACCCCGAATCCCTGGGCGACATCGCCATCGCCTATGACACCTGCAAGGCCGAGGCCGCCGCACAGGGCAAACCCATGGCCGATCACGTGACCCATCTGGTGGTTCACGGAATTTTGCATTTGCTGGGATACGACCACGTCGACGACGCCGACGGCGATCTGATGGAGGCCACCGAGGTACGCATACTTGCAACCCTCGGGGTTTGTGACCCATACTAACTGTGCATCCCCTGACGGATGCCTTCTGGACAAAGGACCGATGGGCAGTAGCAACGACGGGTCAAATACAGCGCCAGGCGCTGATCTGACCGAACCCGACTCTGGCGAGGCCGCGTCACGCGGTTTCTTTGGCCGAATCCTTTCGGCGTTCTCCCCCTCGAATGACGGGTCTGGCGATGCCGGGGCCACAGCCCCTGCCGGGCAGGTGGGCACTTCGGCCATTCCCGGCCTTGGGGCCTTGCGCCGTCTACGGGTCGATGATGTGGCCGTGCCCAAGATCGAGATTGTCGCCGTGCCGATGGATATTGGCCGTGACGAGTTGGTCGAGGTGTTCCGCCAGCACGGCTTCAGCCGGGTGCCGGTCTACAAGGGCACGCTGGACCATCCGCAGGGTCTGGTGCTGCTGAAGGATCTGGCCTTGCAGCACGGGTTTGGGGCGACGGGCCGGTTTTCGCTGAAGCGCCTTTTGCGCCCGGTTCTCTATGCGCCGCCGTCGATGCCGGTCGGGGTCTTGCTGCAAAAGATGCAGAAAGACCGGGTGCATATGGCGCTGGTGATCGACGAATACGGCGGGGTTGACGGGCTGGTCACCATCGAAGACCTGATCGAGACGATCATCGGCGAGATCGAGGACGAACACGACGAGGAAGAAGGCGCCTTGTGGAAAGAGGAACGCCCCGGCGTGTTTCTGGCCCAATCCACCGCACCACTGGAGGAACTGGAGGCCGCACTCGGCGTCAAGCTGCGCACCGATGACGAGGACGAGGAGATTGACACTCTTGGTGGCCTTGTGTTCCTGCGCATTGGCCGGGTGCCGGTGCGCGGCGAAGTGGTGGCGCATGAAAGCGGCGCCGAGATCGAGATTGTCGATGCCGACCCCCGCCGGATCAAGCGTCTGCGGGTGCGCCTGCCGGGGGCTGCCAAGGACCCGGCCAAAGAGCCGGACAAAGAGTCGGACAAAGAGTCGGCCAGAGAGCAGGCCAGAGAGCAGGACTGACAGATGCGCAACACTCTGCTTCGTGAAACGGCCCTTGCCTTCGCGCTTGGGGCGATGGCCGCATTGGGTCAGGCCCCCTGGGGCCTGTGGTTCCTGTCGGTTCCGGCCTTTGCCGCGCTGATCTGGTGCGTTACCACGTCCGGCCGCCCCACCTTGTCTGCATGGCTTGGGGGGGCAGGGTATTTCGCGGTCGCCCTGTCATGGATCGTGGAACCCTTTCTGATCGATGCCGAAACCTACGCCTGGATGGCGCCTTTCGCGCTGTTCATGATGGCCTTTGGTCTGGCCCTGTTCTGGGCTGCGGCGGGCTATGCCGGCAGTCGCGCTCGCCGCCACCCCGCCCTTGCCTTCGCGCTTGCCCTGACCCTTGCCGAACTGGCGCGGGGCTATGTGCTGACCGGGTTCCCCTGGGCCACCCCCGGCCATATCTGGATCGGCACGCCGCTGGATCAGGCCGCCGCCTATGTCGGGCCCAATGGCCTGACCCTGCTCACCCTGCTGGCCGCCAGCCTGCCTGTGGCCGCGTACTGGCGCGGCACCATTGCGGGGCTGGGCTTGCTGGGCCTGGTGGCTGCTGGCGGCGCGTGGCGTTTGTCGATCCCGCTGCCGCCTGACCGGCCCAGCACGCTGCGGCTGGTGCAGCCCAATGCCGAACAGCGTCTGAAATGGGATGCCTCGCGCGCGCGCACCTATCTGGACAGCCAGTTGGCCATGACCGCCAAGGCCCCGGTTGCCGACCTGACGATCTGGCCCGAAACCGCCATTCCCTATCTGTTCGAGGATTCCCCCGAGGTCGCGAGCCTGATCACCGACGCCTCTGGCGGCCGCCCCGTCGCGCTTGGCATCCAGCGGGTGGAAGGGCAGCGTTTCTGGAATTCGCTGCGCGTGGTGCAGGATGCGGGCGACATCGTGCAGACTTATGACAAGTACCATCTGGTGCCGTTTGGCGAGTATGTTCCCTTTGGCGATCTGGCGCAGGACTGGTTCGGGCTGACCGCCTTCGCCGCCCGGTCGGGCAACAGCTATTCGCCGGGGCAGGGGGCCGCGGTGCTGGACCTTGGCCCGGCCCTGGGCAAGGTGCTGCCGCTGATCTGCTATGAGGCGGTGTTCCCGCAAGACCTGCGCGCCGCGCCTGAACGGGCGGACTGGATATTGCAGATCACCAATGACGCCTGGTTCGGCATCCGGTCCGGCCCGTTTCAGCACGCGGCCCAGGCGGCCTTGCGCGCCACCGAACAGGGCCTGCCGCTGATCCGCGTTGCCAACACGGGCATTACCCAGGTGATCGATGCCCATGGCCGCGTGCGCAGCAGCCTGCCCTTTGGCACCATGGGCGCGCTGGACACCACCCTGCCCGGCGCATTGCCGCCAACCCCCTTTGTCCGCTGGGGCGAAATCCCGGTTCTGGTGTTGCTGGCAGGACTCTCATTGCTGACCTTGCGGCGCAAACCCCGTCCCATGGCTTGACCCCGCCCCCGCGCGCGACTAGGGCAGGGGCGCAAACCGGTCACAACGGCTTCCTGGCGTGACGCGGATACCCCAAACGGAGCACGTCCCATGACCCGCGACAGCTATGTCTTCACCTCGGAATCCGTTTCCGAGGGGCATCCCGATAAACTCTGCGACCGTGTGTCGGACGCGGTGCTGGATGCCTTCCTGACCGAGGAACCCAACGCACGGGTGGCCTGCGAAACCTTTGCCACCACCGGCCGGGTGATCGTCGGCGGCGAGGTCGGCCTGTCCGACAAGAAGGCGCTGAAGTCGATGATGGACCGGGTCGAGGACATCGTCCGCGGCTGCGTCAGGGACATCGGCTACGAACAGGACGAGTTCCACTGGAACACGCTGAAGGTGCAGAACTACCTGCACAAGCAATCCGCCCATATCGCCCAGGGGGTGGACCGCGACGGGGCAGGCGATCAGGGCATCATGTTCGGCTATGCCTGCCGCGAGACGCCGGAACTGATGCCAGCGCCCATCCAGTATGCCCACGCCATCCTGCGCCGTCTGGCCGAGGTACGCAAATCCGGCGAACAGCCCACGCTGCGCCCCGACGCCAAATCGCAGCTTTCCCTGCGCTATGAAGGCGGCAAGCCGGTCGAGGTGACCTCCATCGTGCTGTCGACCCAGCACGCGCTGGAAAGCCAGAATTCCGACGATATCCGCGCCATCGTGGAACCCTATATCCGCGAGGTTCTGCCCTCGGGCTGGATCACCGAGGCCACCGAATGGTGGGTCAACCCGACCGGTACCTTCGTGATCGGCGGCCCCGATGGCGATGCGGGCCTGACGGGGCGCAAGATCATCGTCGATACCTATGGCGGCGCGGCCCCCCATGGCGGCGGCGCGTTTTCCGGCAAGGATCCGACCAAGGTGGACCGGTCCGCCGCCTATGCCGCGCGCTATCTGGCGAAGAACGTGGTGGCGGCGGGGCTGGCGGATCGCTGCACCCTTCAGGTCAGCTATGCCATTGGCGTGGCCAAGCCGCTGTCGATCTATGTCGATACCCATGGCACCGGCACGGTTGACGCCGCCCGGATCGAACGCGCCGTGGCCCAGTGCATGGACCTGACCCCGCGCGGCATCCGCACCCATCTGGACCTGACCAGACCGATCTACGCCCGCACCTCGGCCTACGGCCACTTCGGCCGCGCGCCCGAGGCTAACGGCGGCTTCTCGTGGGAGAAAACCGATCTGGTCGAGGCGCTGAAACAGGCGGTCTGAACCGGCGAAGGGGCCGCAAAGACGGCCCCTCCCTAAACTCTATCTAAAATTTGCATTCACATTGGCGCAAATATCCTCGGGGGTGTGGGGGCAGACAGCCCCCACGGTCAGCCAAGGGAACTTGCCCTTACAGAAACTTCCACTCCTCGGGCACCCAGGCGAACGCGTCGCCCTTGGCATCGACATGCCCCACACCGGGGAAGGGCAGATGCGACCCTGCCACCGCGATCTTGTCGGCAGCCACCATGGCCAGCAGTTTCTTGCGAGTCTCGGCAGCCATCGCCGAATCCGCGTCAAACGAAATGCCGATGTCCGGGTGGCTGAACTGCAAGGCGGCAAAGGCCGCAGAATCGCCCCAGATGATCAGTTGATCCGACCCCGAGGACAGCCGGTATCCGGTATGCCCCGGCGTGTGGCCGGGCAGGGCAATCGCGCTGATACCGCCCCCCAAATCGGCATCGCCATCAAATGCCATCACTCGCTCGCCATAGGCCGCAACGACCGCATTTGCCAAGGCAAAGAACGGCTTGGCGCTGTCGGGCACGGATGCCGCAATCGCGGCGTCGGTCCAGAAGGCAAGATCGGTTTGTGACATGTGCAAAGTGGCATTCGGGAACACCGCCCCGGCATCCGTCACCAACCCGCCGATATGGTCGGGGTGCATGTGGGTCAGGATGATCCTGGTCACAGCCTCGGGTGCCACCCCTGCGGCGGCAAGGGTCGCCAGATGGCGGCCAGCGGTGGGTCCAAAGGCATTGCCTGCGCCCGCATCAATCAGGGTGACATCGCTGCCCGACCGGATCAGATGGGTGCTGATCGGCACCGGAATCGCCGCTGCCGGGTCAAGATAGGCTGCCGACAGCGCCGCCGCCACCACCGCAGGGTCCGCATTGACCAGCAGGTCTTGGCCCAGCCCCAGATAGCCGTCCAGCAGTGTGGTGAACATCATGTCGCCCAGCATGCGGTCGTAAATCAGAGGGCGCGGGCCGGTCGCGGCGGTCTGGGCCTTTGCCAGATGCGGCGCGCCAAGGGCGGCAAGGGCCGCACCGCCCGCGACCCCCCCGAACAGATTGCGACGGGTCAGGATGGGATAGGTCATGCGACTCTCCATGGGTTGAATTCGATACGGTAAGGTAACTCTGCGCGTTGGATTATCAAGCGTATACGACTATATCGCATGCAATGTTGCATCTGGCCCGTACGACCCGGCCTTGACCTTGCACCGCAGGGCGATTAGGCGGCGGGAAACCAGATCAGAAAGCGGGCAGCATGTCCACCGACGACCCCATAGCCCCCGCGCCACCGCCCGAACGGCGCAATTTCTATGGCCGCATCCATGGCAAGACCCTGCGCAACAGTCAGAAAACCTATCTGGCCGAGGATCTTGGCCCGCTGACCCTGCGCGGTCTGACCCGCGAGGACAACCCGGCCCGCAAGGTTCTGGACCTTGCGCCCTTCAAGGGCAAACCGCTGTGGCTGGAGGTCGGCTTTGGCGGTGGCGAGCATCTGGTGCATATGGCGGCCACCAATCCGCAGATGGACATTATCGGCTGCGAGCCATTCGTGAACGGCATCGCCATGCTGCTGGGCAAGATCCGGCAGGCGGGGGTGTCCAACCTGCACATCCACCCCGGCGATGTGCGCGATCTGTTTGATGTGTTGCCGGATGCCTGCATTGCCAAGGCCTTCCTCAACTACCCTGACCCCTGGCCCAAGGCCCGCCACCACCGCCGCCGTTTCGTGACGCAAGGCTACCTTGTGCAACTGGCCCGCGTGATGCTACCGGGGGCCGAGTTCCGCGTCGCCACCGACATTCCCGATTACGTCCGCCAGACGCTGGAGGAGGTGCCGCAGGCCGGGTTCGATCTGGTCGCGCAAGGGGATGTGGCGTGGGACGACTGGCTGTCCACCCGCTATGAACAAAAGGCTCTGCGTGAGGGGCGGCCGCCCTATTATGTGACCTACCGGCGCAAGTAGTCGGGCCTGCAGGTCAATCGCGCGTGTCGTGATTGTCCTTCGGACAATCGCCCCGGCGAAGGCCGGGGCCTCGATGTTCAGCTTGCGATCTTCGGGGTCCCGGCCTGCGCCAGAACGACAGCATGGCGCTGGATCAGCACCCTCGCACTCAGCTTTGCACAGCAGATATCAGGGGGCGGCCCAGACCTGCCCTGGGGCCAAGGCGCGGAACCGGTCAGCAGCCAGACCCTTCGCCTGCAAAGCCGCCTCCAATGCCTGCAAGGGCGCCTCGCGCGGCTCGTTGGTCAGTTGCACAGTGCCCCAGTGGTGGCCGATGGCATGTTCGGCGCCTGACAGCAGGAACCCCTCCACCGCTTCGTCCGGGTTCTGGTGCTGGCCCTGCATGAACCAGCGCGGCTCGTAGGCCCCGATCGGCAGGATCGCCGCCCGGATCGGGCCGTGGTGCGCGGCCAGATCGCGGTAAGGGCGGCCATGGTCAAAGCCGGTGTCGCCGATGTGCAAGATGCGCCCCGCAGGCCCCGCGATCACGAACGCCGCCCACAGCGCATGGCAGCGGTCGCCCGTGGCGCGCGCCGACCAGTGGTGACAGGGCGCGAACTGCACCGTCAGCGGTCCGATGGCCTGAGTATCGCCCCAATCCCCCGTCACCACCCGCAGCCCCGTGCCCTTCAGCAGCCTGTCATTGCCCAAGGGGGTGATCACCAGCGGGTCATGCACCTTCAGGCGGGTCAGCGTGGCAAGGTCCAGATGGTCATAGTGATTGTGGCTCAGCAGCACCGCATCAATCGGCGGCAGGTCGGCAAAGGCGATGCCCGGCGGTGTGACGCGCCTTGGCCCGGCCCATTGCACGGGCGAGGCCCGGTCCGACCAGACCGGATCGGTCAGCAGGTTCATCCCTGCCGTCTGGATCAGCAGTGTCGCATGGCCGACCATGGTGATAGTCAGATCAGCGACGCGGGGCGCGGGTTTCGCCGCAGCAACAAGCGGCACAGATTTGGGCCACCGCGCCCGCCCGCCGCCGAATTGCCACTTCATCAGATCGCGGAACCCGCCCGGTGCCACGCCATCCGGGTTGAAAAACGCTGTGCCATCAAAGTGGTCGGTGACGGGGCCGCTGTAATACCTGTTTGCCATGGCGCAGCATAGGCAGCCCCCTTGCGCCGCTTCAACCCCCCATTCAGCCCCTTTCGGTCCCCATGGACCCGTTGGCTCAGGTGCGCTATCACGCGGGCGATATATGCGAGGAGAGCCTGATGTCAGCACCCAATACTGGCCACCCCGAAGCCCAGCCGATGACCTCTGCCAAATCCGGTCCCTTGCGCGGCACGGCCTCGGTGCCGGGCGACAAATCCATCAGCCACCGCGCGCTGATCTTTGGCGCGATGGCGGTGGGCGAGACGAAAATCACCGGGCTGCTGGAAGGGCAGGACGTGCTGGACACCGCCCGCGCGATGCAGGCGTTTGGCGCGACCGTCACGCAACACGGGGCAGGCGCCTGGTCGGTGCAGGGCGTGGGGGTGGGTGGCTTTGCCGAGCCGTCCGGCGTCATCGACTGCGGCAATTCGGGAACCGGGGTGCGGCTGATCATGGGCTGCATGGCGACCACGCCGATGACCGCGACCTTTACCGGCGACGCGAGTTTGCGCAAACGCCCGATGGGGCGGGTGACGGACCCGCTGTCGCTGTTCGGCACCCAAGCCTACGGGCGCAAGGGGGGCCGTTTGCCGATGACAGTGGTGGGGGCGGCCAATCCGGTGCCGGTGCGCTATGCCCTGCCAGTGGCAAGCGCGCAGGTGAAATCGGCGATCTTGCTCGCCGGTCTGAACGCGCCGGGGCAGACGGTGGTGATTGAACGCGAACCCACACGGGATCATTCCGAACGGATGTTGCTGGGCTTCGGGGCCGAGTTGCATGTCGAGAAAACCATCGAGGGGACTGTGATCACCCTGACCGGCCAGCCCGAGTTGCGCCCGCAGACTGTGGCGGTGCCGCGCGATCCGTCCTCGGCCGCCTTCCCGGTCTGTGCCGCGCTGATTGTGGAGGGATCGGACATACTGGTGCCCGGTGTCAGCCAGAACCTGACCCGGAATGGACTTTATCTGACATTGGTGGAAATGGGGGCGGATATTGAATTCCAGAACCCCCGTACCGAAGGTGGCGAGCCGGTCGCCGATCTGCGGGTGCGGTTTTCGGACAACATGCAGGGCATCGAAGTGCCGCCCGAACGCGCGCCGAGCATGATCGACGAATATCCGATCCTGTCGGTGGTGGCGTCCTTTGCCCATGGCCGCACCGTGATGCGGGGGGTCAAGGAATTGCGGGTGAAGGAGAGCGACCGCATCGACGCCATGGCGCGGGGCCTTGAGGCCTGCGGCGTGCGGGTCGAAGAAGACGAGGACACGCTGATCGTGCATGGCATGGGGCCGGGGGGGATGCCGGGCGGCGGGGTCTGCGCCACCCATCTGGACCACCGGATCGCGATGAGCTTCCTTGTGGCGGGGATGGCGGCGAAGGCGGCAGTGTCGGTGGATGATGGATCGCCGATTGTCACCTCGTTTCCGATTTTCGAGGGGCTGATGAACGGGTTGGGGGCGGCGATCCGGCGGGGGTGAATGCTGCAAGGCCGGGGGCGCTTCGCCCCCCCCGTTCATTGGTCCTCGAACCAATGGCGCAACCAATGAACGACCCCGAGGATATTTGAGCCAGTATGAAAGCCGGAGGCGGGCATGATCTTTACAGTCGCCATCGACGGGCCTGCGGCGGCGGGCAAGGGCACGATCAGCCGGGCGGTGGCGGCGCGGTTTGGTTTTGCGCATCTGGACACCGGGTTGCTGTACCGGGCTGTCGGCGCAAAAGGGGGCGATCCGGTGTTGGCGGCTTTGGGGCTTTTGCCGGAGGATCTGGCACGGGGCGATCTGCGCACGCTGGCGGCGGGGCAGGCGGCGAGTGTGGTGGCAGTGATCCCGGAAGTGCGGGCAGCACTGGTGGACTTTCAGCGCCGCTTTGCGCGCGGGCCGGGGGGGGCGGTGCTGGACGGGCGCGACATTGGCACCGTGATCTGCCCCGAGGCCGAGGTGAAGCTCTATGTGACCGCCACGGCACAGGTCCGCGCGCACCGGCGTTGGCTGGAATGTGGCGGCGAGGAAGCGCAGGTGCTGGCCGAGGTTCTGGAACGTGACGCGCGCGACATGGGGCGGGCCGATGCGCCGTTGCGCGCCGCTGCGGATGCGGTGGTGATTGATACCAGTGCGATGAGCATTGAGGAGGCGGTGGCGCAGGCGGTGGCGGTGGTCGCGGCGCGGATGGGGGCCGGGCCATTCTGAACAGTGCCCCATGGCCTCTGGGCCATTCTGAACAGTCACTGTGCGCAGGTGGCCTTTGCTGCGCTGCGGCACGTTCCTAGATTGGGTCGGTAACGGGGTGCGCATCTGCATCCACAACCCAAAGGCCCCTGATCATGCTGCATGAAAAACTGAACTGGCGTTATGCGACCAAGAAAATGGACGGCTCCAAAGCCGTGCCGCAAGCTGCCGTTGACCGTATTCTGGAGGCCGCGCGCCTTGCCCCCACCTCCAGCGGGTTGCAGCCGTTCGAGATTATCGTCGTGACCAACCCGGAGGTGAAGGCAAAACTGCGCGGGGCGGCCTTTGATCAGGCGCAATTGACCGACGGGTCGCATATCCTGATCTTCGCGGCATGGGACAACTATACCGCCGAGCGGATTGACGCGGTGGTGGGCCAGCTTGAGGCCGACCGTGGCTTTGCGCCCGAGGCGCAGACCGCCTATTTCGACCGGCTGAAGGGCAGCTATCTGGCCCGGTCCGAGGAAGAAAACCATCAGCACGCGGCCCGTCAGGCCTATATTGCCTTTGGCATCGCGGTGACCGCAGCGGCCTTTGAAGGGGTGGACAGCACGCCAATGGAAGGCTTCGATCCGGCGCAGGTTGATGAGATCCTCGGCCTTCGGGCGCGGGGGCTGCGGTCGGTGACGATCCTGCCGCTTGGCTACCGCGACGCTGGCGGCGACTGGTTGAACGGCCAAAAGAAGGTCCGCCGCCCGATGGGTGATCTGGTGACGCTGGTTGCCTGACAGGTTGCGATCTGGGGCGGGGCGCTGGTACGGTTCGAGCACAATCATACCAAAAAGCGGGTAGGTCATGGACGATGTTATCGCTAAGATGCAATCGGTCTTTGGCCTGCCCGCGTTCCCTGACGCCATGTTTTACCAGTTTGATGCTGCCCTTCGGTTTGAGCTTGGGGGGGAGGTTTTTTCGGTTCAGCGGCGACCTATACAACGATTCTTGCAGGCTGTAACGCGGGCCGTTGCTATTGCTGAGGCGGTGTTTTCATCGTCGGCGCGTTTGACCTTGATGGTTTCACATTATGATCAGCCAAAACCCAAGGCGGCAAACTTTCGTGGGATCGACGCCAGCGGTCTGACACGGCGGGATTTTACTTTGCTGGCCAGTGTGCCGCAGGGGGACGCCGACTATACCGCGCAGTTTGGTGAAGACTTGTTCCTGCATCATTTTGTCTACAGTGGTGATGCGCGCGAAATTTTGGCCGATATTATGTGGCTGGCTTTGGCAAGGGAAATGCCCATCAGTCCGAAAATGCGATGGCTGAGTGTTTATCTGATCGATTTTGACAGGGGTATTTGCCTGCATCCCTATGACGACAGGGGCATGGATCTTGTAGCGATGGATATGGGACTGCTTGCCCCGATCTATGGCGCGTTTGGGGATTGGCTGCTGCCCCACGACCGCGCGCGGATGGACGCGACCTTTGCCCCGGCATGATCGTGGCGTCGGCTTGCCCTTTCCCTTGCCTCGCCCCCCCATTCCCGCTATAGGCCGCGCATCCTGACACGACTCGTCTGCCCCGGTTTTCCGGGCGGGCGCTTTTGCGTATGGGCCATCAAAGACCGGCGGAGCCAACCGCAAGGCCAGAAAACCATGAAAAGGAAACTGATCTACATGTGCGCCAAAGCATCCATGGACGAATTCGAAGCATTGCTCAAAGAGAGCTTCGAGATTGATACGCCCGAAGAGGGCTCTGTTGTCAAAGGCCGGGTTATCGCGATCGAAGCGGGCCAGGCCATCATCGACGTCGGCTACAAGATGGAAGGCCGCGTTGACCTGAAAGAATTTGCCAACCCCGGCGAAGCTCCGAACATCAATGTGGGCGACGAGGTTGAAGTTTATCTGGACCGCGTGGAAAACTCGCGCGGCGAAGCACAGATCAGCCGCGACAAGGCCAAGCGCGAAGAAGCCTGGGACCGTCTGGAAAAAGCCTACGCAAGCGAAACCCGCGTCGATGGCGCGATCTTCGGCCGCGTCAAGGGCGGCTTCACGGTCGATCTGGGCGGCGCTGTTGCGTTCCTTCCGGGTAGCCAGGTCGACGTGCGCCCCGTGCGCGATGCCGGCCCGTTGATGGGCATGAAGCAGCCGTTCCAGATTCTGAAAATGGACCGTCGCCGTGGCAACATCGTTGTCTCGCGTCGTGCGATCCTGGAAGAATCGCGTGCCGAACAGCGCGCCGAAGTGATCGGCAACCTGACAGAAGGCCAGACTGTTGACGGCGTGGTCAAGAACATCACCGAATACGGTGCGTTCGTTGATCTGGGCGGCGTTGACGGCCTGCTGCATGTCACCGACATGGCGTGGCGTCGCGTCAACCACCCGTCGGAAATCCTTGCCATTGGTGAAACTGTCAAAGTGCAGGTCATCAAGATCAACAAGGAAACCCACCGCATCAGCCTCGGCATGAAGCAGTTGCAGTCCGACCCGTGGGATGCTGTCGAGAAGGCCTATGCCATCGGCACCGTCCACAAGGGCCGTGTCACCAACATCACCGACTACGGCGCCTTTGTGGAGCTGGAAGCCGGTGTTGAAGGTCTGGTTCACGTCTCGGAAATGTCCTGGACCAAGAAGAACGTCCATCCCGGCAAGATCGTTTCGACCTCGCAAGAGGTTGAGGTCATGGTGCTGGAAATCGACTCGGCCAAGCGTCGCGTTTCCCTGGGCCTCAAGCAGACGCAGCGCAACCCGTGGGAAGTGTTTGCCGAAACCCACCCCGTGGGCACCAACATCGAAGGCGAAGTCAAGAACATCACCGAATTCGGTCTGTTCGTCGGCCTCGACAACGACATCGACGGCATGGTTCACCTGTCGGACCTGTCCTGGGACCAGCGCGGCGAAGACGCCATTCAGAACTACCGCAAGGGCGACACGGTGCATGCATCGGTTACCGAAGTGGATGTCGAGAAAGAGCGGATCAGCCTGTCGATCAAGGCTTTGGGCGAAGACAACTTCACCGACGCTGTTGATGGCGTCAAGCGCGGCGGGATCATCACCGTCGTCGTGACCGCCATCGAAGAAGGCGGCGTTGAAGTTGAATACAACGCGGCCAAGTCGTTCATCCGCCGTTCGGACCTGTCGCGCGACCGCGCCGACCAGCGCCCCGAGCGGTTCCAGGTGGGCGACAAGATCGATGTGCGCGTGACCAACATCGACCCCAAGACCCGTCGTCTGGGCCTGTCGATCAAGGCCCGCGAAATCGCCGAAGAAAAAGAAGCGGTAGAGCAGTACGGCTCGTCCGATTCGGGTGCGTCCTTGGGCGACATCCTTGGTGCAGCGCTGAAGGGCGACCGCGGCTGATATCTGCGATATGCGATGTGCATTCGGCCCCACCGCAAGGTGGGGCCTTTTGCCTTTGCGGCCTATGTCCTGCCCCTGTCCCGGTTTTTGTTTGTCAGACCGGTTTTTTTGCCTATAGTCCCTTCATAAAATCAAATACGTGGCACGCCCCCTCTGAACGGGCCGAACCACAGGGGGGACTGACGGATGATCCGTTCTGAACTGATCCAGAAGATCGCGGACGCAAATCCGCACCTGACGCAGCGCCATGTCGAACGCATCGTCAACACGGTCTTCGAGGAAATCATCGAGGCGCTGGCCAAGGGCGACCGGGTCGAACTGCGCGGTTTCGGCGCTTTCTCGGTCAAGGAGCGTGACGCCCGCGTGGGCCGCAACCCCCGCACTGGCGAGGCTGTGGCCGTCGATGACAAGAAGGTTCCGTTCTTCAAGACCGGCAAACTCTTGCGGGATCGCCTGAACGGCAAGTGATCGCGTCTTGCACCGCCGCCGCATCGGGCAGATAGTCCCGTGGATGGCACCTAACGCACGGGCAAAGCGATGATCCGGTATCTGCGATATCTTGTTCTGGCGGCTTTGGGGCTGTCGCTGCTGACGGTGGCGCTTGCAAACCGCGATGTGGTGACGGTGCGGGCGCTGTCGCCCGATCTGGCCGCGCTGACCGGGTTCAGCTGGCAGATGCAGTTGCCGATGTTTCTGGTGATCTTTGGCGGCATCGTGGCGGGGCTGCTGATCGGCTTTGTCTGGGAATGGGTGCGCGAGATGAAGCATCGCTCCACCGCTTCGGTGAAAACCCGCGAGGTGACGCGGCTGGAACGCGAGCTGGCGGTGTTGCGCGATTCGTCCGAAACCCCGCGTGACGATGTGCTGGCCCTGCTGGACCGGCCCAAATAGGCGATGGGTGCTATCCGGGTAAAGATATGCGGGTTGCGGACGGCGGCCGATGTTGCGGCTGTTGCCGGGGCAGGGGCGGCCTATGCGGGCTTTGTGTTCTTCCCCAAAAGCCCGCGCCATCTGACATTGACCGCCGCGCGTGCGCTGGCGCAGGAGGCACCGGTCGGGCTGGCCAAGGTCGCGCTGACGGTCGATGCCGACGACGCCTTTCTGGACGCGCTGATGGGTCAGGTGCCGCTGGACATGCTGCAACTGCATGGGCATGAATCGCCCGACCGCGTGGCGCAGGTCCGCGCCCGCTATGGCCTGCCGGTGATGAAGGCGGTGGGTGTGGCGGATGAGGGCGATCTGGCGCTGTTGCAGGACTATTCCCTTGCCGCCGACCAGATCCTGATCGACGCCAAACCCCCCAAGGGGGCCGATCTGCCGGGCGGCAATGGCCTGACCTTTGACTGGCGTTTGCTGGTGGGGCGCAAATGGCTGCGTCCGTGGATGCTGGCGGGCGGGCTGACGCCCGCGAACGTGGCGGCGGCCGTGCGTTTGACAGGCGCGCGGCAGGTCGATGTATCGTCCGGCGTGGAATCTGCACCGGGAGTCAAGGATCACGCCGCGATCACCGCCTTCGTGCAGGCGGCAGGATAGTTACCAGACCCGGCGAAGCGCCAGTGTATCAAACACCGTATCCGCCGAGATCAGGGGCACATCCATCACCCGCGCCGTCGCCGCGATCATCCGGTCAAACGGGTCGCGGTGCGGCCAGTCAAGGGTGCCTGCCTGCAAGGCAATGGCGGGGGTGAAAGGGGCGACCTTGCTGCCTTGCGTTTCGATCAGCATATCCATCTGATCCAGCCAGCGGCCCATATCGGGCCATTTGCCCAGATGCACCTTCTGACTGATCTCATAGACCGTGATCGGGCTTATCCAGATCACCTCTGCCTGTTGCATCGCATCGACGGCGCGTCTTGAAAGCCTTTCGTCGTCATTCAGCGTCCAGGCCCAGACATGGGTGTCGATCAGAACATCGGTCAATCCCGGCCTTCCCAGTCCAGCAATTCTTCCTCTGACATCGGTTCAAGAAAATCCGGGATCGGGCCTGTCAGCACATGCTTCAAAATGCCGAACCGGAACGGCCGTTTTTCAACCACCGGCACCGCCACCAGCCGCACCACCGGCTTGTTGTTGCGCGCGATGATAACTTCCTCGCCCGCCTCTGCCGCCTCGATCAGCTTGGACAGGTTGGTTTTCGCGTCGTGAATGTTCATCTGCATGGCGGCACCTCCGGGTTAGCTAACCTAGCAAATCCGGCTCCGTTTTTCAACCCGGCTTTACCTCGCCCCCCTGCGGCGCTACATGCGAGGGGGAACACCAAGGGGGATGAAATGGCCGAGGACGGGATCAACAGCTTTATGACCGGGCCGGATGAACAGGGCCGCTTTGGCATGTTCGGCGGGCGGTTTGTCAGTGAAACCCTGATGCCGCTGATCCTTGATCTGGAGGCCCGCTATGAATTTGCCAAGACCGACCCCACCTTCTGGGCGGAAATGGACGATCTGTGGAAGCATTATGTCGGCCGCCCCTCGCCGCTGTACTACGCCGACCGGCTGACCCGGCATCTTGGCGGCGCGAAGATCTACCTCAAGCGGGATGAGTTGAACCACACCGGGGCGCACAAGATCAACAATGTGCTGGGCCAGATCATCCTGGCCCGCCGCATGGGCAAGACCCGCATCATCGCGGAAACCGGGGCAGGGCAGCACGGGGTGGCCACCGCCACCGTCTGCGCCAAGTTCGGGCTGCAATGCGTGGTCTACATGGGCGCGCATGATGTGGAACGGCAGGCCCCGAATGTGTTCCGCATGCGTCTGTTGGGGGCCGAGGTTATCCCGGTCACCTCTGGTCGTGGCACGCTGAAAGACGCGATGAACGATGCGCTGCGCGACTGGGTGACCAACGTGCGCGACACGTTCTACTGCATCGGCACGGTCGCTGGCCCGCATCCCTACCCCGCGATGGTGCGCGATTTCCAAAGCATCATCGGCAAGGAAGTGCGCTGGCAACTGGCCGAACAGGAAGGCGAAGGGCGCCTGCCCGATACCGTGATCGCAGCCATCGGTGGCGGGTCCAACGCCATGGGGCTGTTCTACCCGTTCCTTGACGATCCGTCCGTGAACATCATCGGCGTAGAGGCCGGCGGCAAGGGCGTGGACGACCGCATGCAGCATTGCGCCAGCCTGACCGGCGGTCGCCCCGGCGTGCTGCACG
>JAZKGQ010000006.1:0-253551 GCA_040385825.1 Pseudomonadota bacterium
GATGCGCCCAAACCGCCCACATATCCCTTCATCATTCTAGCAATGTCAAAGAGCGCGGACACAAAACAACCAGAAGACCCGAACTTCGGGCCTATCTGCCTTCGTGTATCCAGATTTCGTTACGGGCGTTTCAGCACCGCTTCCCGTTTCTTCCGTCCCGCATCGCTGCGTCGCGTCGTCTTCGGTGAGGCGTTATCTAGGGAAAGCCGCCGGAACCCGCAAGAGGAAAAATCGCGCTGGCTTACATTTTTCTGTCACGCTCAATGTTTACAGGGGTTTTTCACAGGGGCCGCCTGAAGATTGGGCGGCCCCTTGCGGCAGCGGGCCGGGCGAAACCGCGCGATTTCGCGAATCCTGCGCTGTGATTCCCCCGGATTCAGCCGAATCTTGCCCCCTGATGGGTGATTTGCCCCCCCACAACAGTCAGCGCGATTCCCGTCTGGCCCAGGTCTTCTGCCGCAATCACCTCGATATCGCCGTCGATCAGCACCAGATCGGCTGCCAGCCCCACCCGCAGGGTTCCGGTCAGCCTGTCCAGATGCGCGGCCCAGGCCCCCCCGGCCGTATAGGCATGCAGCGTCTGCATCCGGGTCAGCCGTTCATCCTGCGCGCCGTCAAACGGCACCCGCGTCAGGGCCGCCTGCATGCCCCGCAGCACCGACACATCCGTCACCGGCCAATCACTGGCAAAGGCCACCGGGGCGCCGTGGTCGGCCAGCGTGCGGCACAAATAGGCATCGCGCCAGCGGTCACGGTGAAACAGCGCCTCCATCGACGAGATCGGGAAATCCATCGCCCCCGGCGCATGCGGCGGCTGCACTGACGCCGTGATCCCCAGATCGCCAAGCCGGGGAATATCGGCGCGGTCTATCAACTCGATATGTTCGATGCGGTGGCGCATGTCGTGGCGACCATTCGCCTTGGCCGCCTCATACCCGTCGATCGTCTGCCGAACCGCCCCGTCGCCGATGGCATGCACGGCGATCTGCAAGCCGCGCCGGTCGATCTCGGTGCAGATCGCCTTGAACCTCTCAGGCTCAAACAGCGGCTCACCGCGTATCGTCGTGCCGGGATAGTCATGCAGCATACAGGCGGTGCGGCTGTCCACCACGCCGTCCATGAACATCTTGACGAAACCGCTGGTCACCCAGTCATCGGCAAATTCTGCCGTCATGGCACTGGCCCGGTCCAGGTCCGACAGGTCCATATGCGGCTTGAAATGGAAGGGCACCTTCACCCGCGCGGTCAGCCGCCCCTCGTCCCGCATCTCGGCCAGCAGGGCGAGCGTGTAGCGGTTGCCGTCCATGTTCACCATGCTGGTGATGCCATGCGCAGCACAATGGGCAAGCCCCGCCGCGATCTTGTCCTTGTCCTTTGCCCGCTGCGCTGCATCGGGCGAAGGGTCCGGCTCGCCCCCGGTGGCGATGCCCAGTTGCAGATGCGCCTCGCCGCCCAGGGCAAGCACCGGGCCAAAGGCCTCGAACTCGCGCAGCTCGCCGGTTGCGGTGCCGTCGGGTGCCATCATCACCTCATGCCCATGCGGCATATCGGCCCCGTGCAGCAGGCCTGCCGCCGCAAGGGCCGCTGTATTGGCCCAAACGGTGTGATGGTCGGGCGACATCATCGCAATCGGGCGATCCGCCAGAACCGCGTCCAGATCGGCCCGCGTCACCGGGCGGCCCAGAATATCGTAACTCGCGCCCTGCGCCATCAGCAGCGCCGCATTGGGGTTGGCCGCCGCATAGGCTGCAAACGCCGCCTTCAGCGCCGCGAGCCCCGCCAATCCGCCCAGTTGCAACTGCGTCAGTTCTGCCCCGCCCAACACCAGATGCAGATGGCTTTCCACAAACCCCGGCAACAAGGATCGCCCGCCCGCATCTATCCGCTGTGCTGAGGGCAACCCGGCGACCTCATCGCCGCCGACCGCCACGATGCGACCCGCCGTCACAGCAACCGCCGTCGCGCGTGGCCGGGCCTCGTCCATCGTCAGGACTTTTGCGTTGAAGATCACCATATCCACAGTCATTGCCGTATCCGCTTTCACATTGGTCCAAAATATTCCGGGGTCCAGATATTCCGGGGACTGGCCCCCTACCCCGCCATCACGCACAAGATCTCGAACAGGACCGACACCCCGAGGTAAGCCGTCGCCCCCGACGGATCGAAGGGCGGCGAGACTTCCACCAGATCGGCCCCCACGATCTTCACGCCGCGCAACAACCGCGCCATCTGCAACGCCTGCCAGCTGTTCGGCCCGCCCAGTTCCGGCGTGCCGGTTCCCGGCGCAAAGGCGGGGTCCACAAAGTCGATGTCATAGGACACATAGGTATCGCCTGCCCCGGCCCGGTCGCGCGCCTCGGCCATCACGTCTTCGGGGCCGCGGGCGTGCAACTCCTCCATCGGGATCACGCGTATCCCCACGGCGCGGGCGAAATCGCGGTCCTCGTCATCATAGGTGGTGCCCCGTATGCCGATCATCGTGACGCGCTCGGGGTCCAGCAGGCCTTCCTCGACCGCGCGGCGGAACGGCGTGCCATGAGTGTACATCGTGCCGCCGAAATAGCTGTGGAACAGATCGGTGTGGCTGTCGAAATGGATCATGCCCAAGCGGCGCCCCTTCGCCAGCGCCCGCAGGATCGGCAGGGTACACAGATGGTCGCCCCCCGCCGTCAGCGGCAAGATGCCCAAGTCGCGCACGCGGGTATAGAACGCCTCCATCCGCGCAAGGCTGTCCATCAGATCGGCGGGGTTCGGCCCCACATCGCCCAGATCGGCACAGCGCAGCGCCTCGAACGGGCGCACGCCGCTGACGCCGTTTTGCGCGCGGATCATGGTCGACGCATCACGCATCTGCCGCGGCCCGTGCCGCGCGCCGGGGCGGTTGGTGGTGCCGCCATCCCAAGGGGCGCCGATGAACCCCACCTGCACCTCGGCGATCCGGGGGTGGTCGAACCCCATCTGCGGCAGCCGCATGAAGGTGGGCACCCCGGCGAATCGCGGCAGGTCGAACCCCGAAACCGGCGTAAAGAAGCCATCTCCGCTTGCCTTGCCCATGCGCCACCCCTTTGCCCCGATTGTCCTGACCGCATCAGACCACCCCGCAACGCCCGCGTCCGGCCCGAAACCGACATCAGGTTGACGTGATCGCGGCCCCGATCCTGCGCAAAATCCGCCCGTGCAGCCCCTGCCGCGCGCAGCGGGCCTTGACCCAAGGCCGCACTTCCCCCCTTATCGCCATCTATATGTATGGGAATTGATGCGATGTTCAGCAAGACGACCGACCCGACCTCTGCCCCGCCGCGCCCGACCTCGGGCACCACCGGCAATGCCGCGCGGTCCATCCTTGCATCCGACCTGAAGATCACCGGCGAAATCATCTCGACCGGCTCGGTTGAGGTGATGGGAGAGATTGACGGCAACCTGACCGCCAAAACCCTTGTCATCGGGTCCGAAGGCCGCATCGCAGGGTCGGTCACCGCCGAGACGATCGAGGTCAAGGGCAAGCTGGACGGCACGGTCACCACTGACGCCTTCACCATGCGCGCCGCGGCCCATGTGACCGCCGACATCGTCTATCAATCGCTGATCATCGAAAGCGGGGCCACGATCGAGGGCCGCTTTGCGAAACCCAAACGCTGATCACCTTGGCGGTATGGCATAGGTCAGCCCCGCCCGCGCAACCGGGTCCGGGCTGCCCTCGCTGAACAGCAGCACGTCGCCCACCGCCAGACTGCGCCCCAGCTTCAACACCCGCGCCTGACCCAGCATGTCGCGCCCGGCTTGTGGCTTGCGCATGAAGTCGATCGAGGCATTGGTGGTCACCGTCAGCGCCACCGGCCCGATCCGCGACAGGATCGCCAGATACATCGCCACATCGGCCAGCGCAAAGATCGTCGGGCCAGACACCGTACCACCGGGCCGCAGATGCCGGTCCGCCACCCGCAGCCGCAGCGTCACCCCCGCCTCATCAGCATGATCGACCCGGAAATCCTCAGCGACCTGCCCGAAATCGCGGTACAGAAACGCCTGCAACTCTGCCGCCGTCATTGCCAGCCCCATGCCCGCGCCCGTCACAGCGCGTACAGGTCGCGGAACTTGGCCTCCAGATAGTCCAGAAACGGGCCTTCCGCAGGCTCTGCCCCGCAGGCCCTGGCAATCGTCTCACGCGGCGCAAAGCGCGACCCGTGGCGTTGCACATTTTCCCGCAGCCATGCGGTCGCAAGCGCCGTGTCGCCTTGCGCCAGACCATCGTCGATCCCCGGCACCGCCGCGCGCATCGCCTTGTTCAGGCAGCCCGCATAGACGTTGCCCAAGGTATAGGTCGGGAAATAGCCGAACAGACCCACCGACCAATGCACATCTTGCAACATGCCATGGCTTGGCCGGTCCACCACCCCGCCGAAATCGGCACGGAAGCGGTCGTTCCAGGCGGCCTCCAGTCCCGACACCTGCAAATCCCCCCGGATCAAGGCGCGTTCCAGATCAAAGCGCATCATCACATGCAGGTTGTAATGCACCTCGTCGGCCTCGGTGCGGATGAAGCCCGGCTGCACCCGGTTGACCGCGCGGTAGAAATCTTCTGCCGACCCGATGCCGAAATCGCCAAACCGGTCCCGCATCTGGCCGTACATCCAGCCGGTAAAGGCCCGGCTGCGGCCAAGCTGGTTTTCGTAGATCCGGCTCTGGCTTTCATGCACCCCCATCGACGCGCCCATGCCCAGGGGGGTCAGCGCATAGCCTGGCTCGATCCCCTGTTCATAGCAGGCATGGCCGACCTCGTGGATGGTCGAGTAGAAACAGTTGAACGGCTCGGCCTCCACTACCCGCGTGGTGATCCGCACATCGGACCCCGACCCGGAACTGAACGGATGCACCGCCAGATCCAGCCGCCCGCGCGACCAGTCATAGCCAAAGGTATCGGCCAGGATGCGCGCCATCGCCATCTGGGCCTCGGGCGCGAACTGCCCGGTCAACGCCGCAGGCACCGGGGCGGCCAGCACGGCGGCGCGCAACGCCACCAGCCGGGGCCGCATCGCACCGAACATCGCGGCAATCGCCTCGGCGGTCATGCCGGGTTCATAGTCATCGACCAGCGCATCATAGGGATCGCCCCCCTCTGCCAGGGCCGCCCCTTCCTCGCGCTTCAGATCAATCACCCGCGCCAGCGTCGGCAGGAACGCCGCCACATCCTCGCCCGCGCGGGCCTGCGCCCAAACCCCCTGCGCCATCGAGGTGACCCGCGCCAGTTCCTCGGCCAGCCGGGCCGAAATTTTCATCATCCGGCTGTGGCTGCGCCTGATCTGCCGCAACTGCGCCGCCGCCACATCATCTGCGGCCACCGCCTGCGCCAGCCAGTCGGCCAGCCGCGGGTCGGTGCGGCGGGCGTGCAGGATGCCTTCCACCGCGGCCATTTCCTCGGACCGCTGTTCGGCAGCGCCCCGCGGCATCTGGGTTTCCTGATCCCAGCCCAGCCGGCCCGCCACCTGCGCCAAAGCCTCGGTCTGGCGCTGAAAGGCCATCAGATCGGCATAGGCCGTTGCGTTCACGTTCATGCCGTTCCCTTCCGTATGGATCCCGCCGCCGGGTACATCGCCAGATGCCGCGCCCGCAGGATCAACACCCACAGCAGGATCGCCCCGATCTGATGGGTGATCGCCACCTGCAGATGTGCCGCCGTCAGCGCCGCCGCAATGCCAAGCGCCATCTGCGCCACCAGCATCGCCATCACGCCGTGAAACGCCGCCCGCGTGCTGCCATGCGCCGATTTGCGCCCCCGCAGCCAGACCACGATGCCGAACACGAACAGCAGATACCCCGACATGCGGTGAATGAACTGCACCAGACCGGGGTTTTCAAAGAACGCGGCCCACAAGGGCCGCACGCCCCCCGCCCCATCCGGCACATAAAACGCATCCGCCGGAAAGAACTGCCCGTTCATCAGGGGCCAGGTCGGAAAACCGCGCCCTGCGTCAATCCCCGCAACCAGCGCGCCCAGAACGATCTGCAAGAAGGTGAAGTGCAGCAACCCGGTCGAAATCTGCGCCAGCCTGTCCTCGCGCGCCCGCCGCGCGGTCATCAGCGCGGCCTCGGTCCGGCCCAGCAACAACACATACCACGCCAGAAACCCAAGGATCACAAAGGCCAGCCCAAGATGCGTCGCCAGCCGGTACGAGGCCACATCAACCCTGTCCCCGGTCAGGCCAGAGGCCACCATCCACCAGCCGATCGCGCCTTGCAGCCCGCCCAAAGCCCCGATGCCCAGCAACCGGCCCGTCCAACCCGGCGGAATGGCGCGCGCCAGGGCGAACCCGGCAAACCCCACGGCCCAGACCAGCCCGATCACCCGGCCCAACTGCCGATGGCCCCATTCCCACCAATAGATGGTCTTGAAGGCCTCCAGCGTCATGGTCGTGTTCTGCAAGGCGAACTCGGGCGTCGCCTTGTACTTGTCGAACTCTGCCCCCCATGTCGCATCATCCATCGGCGGCAGCGCACCGGTGACCGGCTTCCATTCGGTGATCGACAGCCCGCTATCCGTCAGCCGGGTCAGCCCGCCCACCACGATCATCGCCACCACCAGCAGGAACAACGCCACCAGCCAGACCCTGATCCCGCGCCGCGCCCCCCTCGGGGCGGTGTCGATCATTCCGCCAGCCGGGGCGGCCACAGGCCGTACCCCATGTTGGGCAACCCCGACATCCTCGAATATACTGCGCTTGCCCGCCATCACCCTGCCCCGCAAAACTGTTGGCCGAACACTATGCCCCGGCCTTCAGGCCTTCAAGACCCCGCGCCTCATGTGCGACGCCATGGCCGCCGGACATCATCTGTTCATAAATATCTCGGGGGAACCGCCCGGCACGGGCGGTGGGGGCTGGCCCCCGCTTTACAACCGCCGCAACAGGTCCAGCGACGGCTCGCCCGTCACCGGCAGCCCGACCGATTGCTGATAGGCGCTGATCGCCGCGCGCGTCTTGGCCCCGATCACCCCGTCCGACCCTTCGGTGTCAAACCCCGCCGCCGTCAGCTTGCGCTGCAAGGCCTGCCGGTCCGCCATGGTCATGCCGGTCTGATCCGGCCCGAAATTGCCCTGAATGGCAGGCCGCCCCAACAAGCGGTCCGACAGATGCCCGACCCCGATCGCATAGTTTTCGGCGTTGTTATAGGCCAGAATGGCCCGGAAGTTGCCAAAGATCAGGAACCCCGGCCCATTCGCCCCGGCAGGGGCAAGTATCGACCCGGCACCGTGGTTGGGCAAACCGCCGCCCCCCGGCAGGGTCACGCCAAGCGCTTGCCAGTCGGCCACAGACCGCCCCTTGCCCCGTCCCGCCAAGCCTGTGTTGAACCCCGGCGGCAGCCGCACCTCGACCCCCCAGGGCTGCCCCCGCGTCCAGCCCGACTTCGCCAGATAGGCGGCGGTTGACGCCAGCGAATCCGTCGGATCATCCGACCAGATGTCGCGCCGCCCGTCGCCAGTGAAATCCACCGCGAACAAAAGGTAAGACGTGGGAATGAACTGGGTGTGCCCCATCGCCCCCGCCCAACTGCCGGTCATGTTGGCCGCCGTGGTATCGCCATTCTGCAAGATCTTCAGCGCGGCCACCAACTGGCTTTCAAAGAACTCGCCCCGCCGCCCGTCATAGGCCAGCGTCGACAAGGCACTGATCACCGGCACATTGCCACGCCGGGTGCCGAAAAAGCTTTCCAGCCCCCAGACCGCCGCCACCACATGGGGTTCCACCCCATAGCGCGCCTCGATCCGGTTCAGCACACCGCCATATTGCCGCAGCATCTGCTGGCCCAGACTGACCCGCTCGGCCGAGGCCGCGATTGCCAGATAATCCTCTAGGCTGCGCTTGAACTCGGTCTGGTTGCGGTCTTTCTCGATCACCTCGGGCAGATAGCCCGCGCCGCGAAACGCGGCATCAATGGTGCCCGCCGCCACACCCCGCGCCGCCGCCCGGCCCTTGAACCCGGCAACCCAGGCGTCATAGCCCGCATTGGGAACGGCCCGCATCACCGTTTCGGCCTGCACAAACCCGGTGCCGCCCGTCCGCCCACAGCCCGCCAGCGCCAGCAGACCCAACCCCATAACCCGCCGCGATATCTGCATCCTGCCCACCCGTTTCTTGATTTCTGGCGGCAAGCCTAGCCGATATGGCCGCCCCCCGCAAAGCCCCGCAGACAGGGACCGGGGCCATCCCGCCTAGTCGCCCTGCTTTTTCAGCGTGTAGGCAATCTGGCGCAGCATGCCGTGAAAGGTCTGCACCTCGGCCCGCGTCAGGCCCAACCGCGCCCACATGTTGCGCAGGTTGGCGCGCATCCCGTCGGCCTTGGCCTCTGGGTAGAAGAACCCCGCATCGGTCAGCCGTTGCTCGAAATGGTCGCCCAGTTTTTCCACCTCGATCATCGGGGCAAATTCGGTGCGGGCAAGCGCCATCACCTCGGGCGGGATCACCTCGGTCTGCCGTCGCCATTCATACCCCACCAGCAGGGCGCATTGGGCAAGGTTCAAGGAGGCAAACTCCGAGTTGACCGGGACCGAGACGATGGCATTGGCCAGCACCACATCCTCATTCTCCAGCCCCGCGCGTTCCGGCCCGAACAGCACGGCCACCTTGCGCCCCTCGGCCGCCATCGCCCGCGCGGTTTCCATCGCCCGTTCCGGCGTGACGACCGGCTTCACCAACTCCCGCCCCCGCGCGGTGGTCGCGAACACATAGTCGCAGTCTGCAATCGCCGCCTGCACGGTCGGAAAGATCCCCGCATTGTCCAGCACCCGCCCGGCACCCGATGCCATCGCGTTGGCCCTGGGGTTCGGCCAGCCGTCGCGCGGGTCGACAATGCGCATCCGGTCCAGCCCGAAGTTCAGCATCGCCCGCGCGGCGGCCCCGATGTTTTCCCCCATCTGCGGGCGCACAAGAACAAAGACAGGCGTGATCATGGCGGCATCTCCAGTCGGGCAGGGCCTGCGCCAGATACGCCCGCGCCCTGCGCAGGGCAAGCCATGGCATTGCCCGGCAATCTGCGCTAACACAGGCAAAATCGCACGACGGAGCCTAAAATGGCCAATGAAGACCAACCGCAGATCACCCTGATCACCCCGCCCGCCTTTACGCTGGACGTGTTTCCCGACCGGCTGGCCGCCGTGCTGGACGCGCATCCCGTGGCCTGCGTGCGCCTTTCCCTCGCGACCAAAGACCTTGACGTGATCGCACGGGCGGCGGATGCCTGCCGCGTGGTGTCACATGCCCGCGATGTGGCAATCGTGATCGACACCCACCTGCTGCTGGTCGAACGCCATGGGCTGGATGGCGTTCATCTGATGGATGGTGCCCGGTCAGTGCGCCATGCCCGCAAGGAACTGGGCGGCGATGCCATCGTCGGGGCCTTCTGCGGCACCACCCGCCACGAAGGCATCAGCGCCGCCGAAGCCGGCGTCGACTACGCCGCTTTCGGTCCGATCGGGGCGACACCGCTTGGCGATGGCACGCAGGTCGATCTTGACCTGTTCCAGTGGTGGTCCGACATGATCGAAATTCCGGTCATCGCCGAAGGCGCCCTGACCGCCGACCTGATCGCCCAATTCGGCCCGGTGACCGACTTCTTTGCCATCGGCGAGGAAATCTGGGGCACAGAAGATGCGGCAGCAACACTCAAAACGCTGCTCGCCTCTTTGACCTGAACCGATGTAATTTGTCTAAAGCGGGATGAGCCTTTATGGAACCGGCCCTGTTTTCCTGTAGCCTTCTTGACATGCACGACGAAAGGGCAATGCCCGACCGCCGGGTGGGCAGACAACGCCAGTTCTACGCGGTTTATGGGTCAACTTCTCCCACCGAATTTCTGCTGGTGACGTTGCAGAATGCCCGCCCGAGGGGGCGGCCCCCTCTCGGCGTTTGCCAAAGCAAACGCCTGCCGGGCAATGGGGCATTGCCCGGCGCGCTTCGCGCTTGATTCCGGGCAGAAGAAAGTGGTTCAGCGAAGGGTCATCGCGCTCTATAATCTGCATCCTCTGTGCATAAATATCCCACGGGGTGATGACCGTACAAAAATCTTCCAGTGGAAGATTTCAGGGAACAACGCCCGGCCCGTGGCCGGGCTGGGGGGTGTGAAACTCCCGGTTCCGCCCCATCAGTCCGCCCCAGCCTCCGACGGATGCGCCCCCCGCACCACAGCCTCGCAATGGGCGGCAAGCTCTTTGCGCCCGGCAAAATCGCTGACGGCCACCTCGGGGTGAAACACCAGTTCGACCCGGCCATGCCGCGGGGCGGCAAGGATTGCCAGCAGATGCGGCGCGAATTCGATATCGCCCCACCAGCCGTAAAACCGCGCGTCCCCTCCGGCAGGCGGATGGTAGATCACGGTAACCGGCTGGATATGCAGTCCCACCTCGACGCTTGCCGTGTAGAATGCCTGAAACAGCGTCGATTTGAACGGCAGCACGCGGACCGCGTCTGTGCTGGTGCCTTCCGGGAAAAACAGCAACCGATGCCCGGCCCGCAGCCTTTCTTCAAACACCCTCTGCTGCACCCGCGCCTCTGACCCTTTGCGCGCGATGAACACCGTCCCGGTCGCCCGCGCCAGCCAGCCGATGGCGGCCCAGCCCTCGACCTCGGATTTGGCGACGAAATACATCCGGGTGGCCGCGTTCAGCGCAAATATATCCAGCCAGCTTGCGTGATTGGCGACCAGCGCGCCATGCCGCTGCATCGGTGTGCCCCGCACCACCAGCGGCAGGCGCAGGATCACGAACACCAGCCGGCAGACTCCTTGGGTGATATGGGGCGTCACCGGCCGCGCCTGCCCGCACAGCGGGCGCTCGATCAGCCGCACCAGCAGCAACAGCGCCAGCCCGGCATAGGTGACAAAGCCCATCATCCCGCCCTTGACCAGAACCCGCAGCCAACCGACCGGGCCAAAGGGCTGATGCGGCGAGGGGGCGGCGCGCCAACTGGTCATGCCACCCCTGCCTTGCGCAGATAGAAGTCGCGGTGCTTGGCCGACATCCGGCCCGTATCCATCACCAGACAGACATCGGTGGTGTTGAAGGCATGATCGACCCAGGCCCCGTCCCCCACAAAGCCGCCAAGCCGCAGATAGGCCTTGATCAGGGCCGGGGTCGCGGCCAGCGCCGCCTTGCGGTCCAGCGCCTCTGGCGGAACAAGGTTCATCTCTTGCCGTTGCGCGGCGCGCGCACGCACCCGCAATTCGGGCGGCGCCAGATGATTCTGATGCAGATAAGACAGCGCCTGCGCCGTCTGCGCCGGATCGGTGCCATGAAAGGACGCCGCCCCGAACAGCACTTCGATCCCGCGTTCCAGCACATAATCGGCCAGCCCGTTCCACAGATGCAGCATCGCCGTGCCGCCGCGATGATCGGGATGCACACAAGACCGGCCAAGCTCCAGCAAGCGGCGGCCCGTGGCCTTCAGCGGGGCCAGATCGAACTCGTCCTCGGAATAGAACCGCCCCGCGGCCCCCACCCGGTCTGACGGCAGCAGGCGGTACACCCCCACCACATGTTCGCCCGGCGGCCGGCGCGCATCCACCAGCACCAGATGGTCGAACAGCGGATCAAACGCGTCACGCTCCAGCCCGGCAGCATGGTCCACCATCGGCCCGTCCGCGCCCAGTTCGGCCACGAACACCGCATAGCGCAGTCGTTGTGCGCTGCGCAGATCCTCGTCCGAGGTGGCAAGCCGCAAGGTCAGGGCAGAGTCGTCGGCGATCATGCAAAGGGTCCGCTGCTGGCTGCCTCTGTCTTAGGCGTTGCCCCTGCCCATTGCAACACGACGGGCTGCACACTCTCAGGTTGCAAAACCTGCGCGTTTGCCCAACATGGGCTGCATTAACACTAAATTCCGAAAATCGGTTCAAGCTGAACCCGCCGCCCGTCGATCACCACCTTGCCCGCATGTTCAAAGTTCACCGTGACCCGCCCGCCGATGTTTGACTGCACCTGCCCCAGCCCCCAGTCGGGCTGCCCCGGATGGCGCACCATCATGCCCGGTTCCAAAATCGCGTTCATGGTTCATCTCGCTGCAGTAGGACGCATATGACTGAAAGACCCGACCTGGCCGCCCTTATCGGTTCCCGCATCTGCCATGACCTTATCAGCCCGATCGGGGCGATCGGCAACGGGGTTGAACTGTTGATGATGGAAGGGGCGCAGCGCAGCCCCGAACTGGCGCTGATTTCGGAAAGCGTGCTGAACGCCAATGCCCGCATCCGGTTTTTCCGGGTGGCCTTCGGCTCTGCCTCGCCGGATCAGCGCATTGGCCGCCCCGAGGTGGTGTCGGTGCTGTCCGATGTCTCGCGCGGCGGGCGGCTGTCCCATGACTGGCAAAGCGAAGCCGACCTGCCCCGGCGCGAGGTGAAACTCGCCTTCCTGCTGCTGCTGTGCCTTGAATCCGCCATGGCCTACGGCGGCCGCGTGACGGTGGTGCAGACCAACAGCGGCTGGCAGATGACCGGCGCGGCCCATCGCCTGAAAATCGACCCGGCCCTGTGGGAGGTGCTGACCGAACCCCGCCCCCCCGCCGAAATCGGCGCAGGTCAGGTGCATTTTGCCCTGGTCCCCGAAGAACTGTCGCGCCAGTCCCGCCGCCTGCGGGCCGAACTGACGGAAACCGAGATCCGCCTGATGTTCTAGGCGAAGGATGATTGCGAGGGGTTTGTCGGGAAATTGGTCGGAGCGAGAGGATTCGAACCTCCGACCCCCTGCTCCCGAAGCAGGTGCGCTACCAGACTGCGCTACGCTCCGACCGTGTGGGGCGGATTACTCTGTCGGTTCCGGCTTTGCAAGGGGGCTGGTTGCGGAATCACTCGCGGGCGCGGCGTCGGTCGAACATCCGCAACCACAAGCCGATGCGCGGCAGGGTGCCGGTGTCCATCCGCGACCGGTTTTCCAGCACGGGCCGGTTCTGCGACACCGACGGCGTGCCCTCGCGCAGCACGATGTAGATGCCCGACGCGATGATCACCGTGGTACCGACGGCGGTGTACTGATCGATGCCCTCGTTGAAAAACAACCAGCCATAGATCGCGGCCCAGATGATCTGGCTGTACTGCATGGGCGCCACGATGATGGTCGGCGCCACGCGATAGGCCGCAATCGACAGCATCGCCCCAAGCGCGCCAAGAACGGCGATCACCGCTGTCAGGCCCAGATGTTCAATCGGCATCGGCACATAGACGAAAGGCATCATCAGCCCCATGGCGAAAAAGCTGAACACCATCGGGTACAGCATCAGCACCACGGACCGTTCCTCTTGCCCGATCTTGCGCACGATCACCGACGACAGCGCCCCGGCGAATGCCGCCCCCAGGGCCGCCAGATGCCCGATGTCCAGCGGGGCCGACCCCGGCCGCAGCACGATGATCACCCCGATCAGCCCGACCAGAACCGCCATCCCGCGCCGGATGCCGACCTTTTCCCCCAGCATCGGAATCGCCATCAGGGTGATCAGCAGCGGCATGGCAAAGAAGATCGCATAGCATTGCGCCAGCGGCAGCTTGGAAAAGGCGAAGAACCCCATCACCCCCGTCGCCGTCGCCGACACCGACCGCAGCATCGACCACCAGGGATGGCGCGGGATCAGCGTGCCATCGGTGCGATCCGACAGCAGAAGGACCGTGATCAGCGGAAAGCCCATCACGCCCGAGAAGAAGATGATCTGGAACGACGAATAATACTCGCCCAGTATCTTCACGACCACATCATGGGTTGCGTAAAAGCCAAAGGCCGCCAGCGCCAGAAGCGCGCCGCGAAGGTTGGGGGTCATGGTGTTCTTGGTCCGGCGAGAGGGCGTCAACCTTGCCCGTGAAATCAACCGCAATGTCGCGCCAATCCCGGCCGGGCACAAGGGCGGGGGCACCGTTTGGTGCCCCAATTTTCGTTACAGACTGGCGTCCAATGCTGCAATCACGGCATCGCCCATCTGCGCGGTGCTGACCGGGGTACCGCCCTGCGGCCCCATCAGATCGGCGGTGCGCACGCCGTCTGCGAGCACTTTTTCCACGGCCTGTTCTACCCGCGTGGCCTCGTCCCCCAGATCGAACGAATAGCGCAGAGCCATCGCGAAGGACAGGATGCAGGCAATCGGGTTGGCGCGGCCGGTGCCCGCGATGTCGGGGGCTGACCCATGCACGGGTTCGTACAGCGCCTTCGGGCGGCCATTCGCCATCGGCAGGCCAAGGCTGGCCGAGGGCAACATGCCGAGGCTGCCGGTCAGCATCGCGGCCATGTCGGACAACAGGTCGCCAAACAGGTTGTCGGTGACGATCACGTCAAACTGCTTGGGCCAGCGGCACAGCTGCATCGCCCCCGCATCGGCATACATGTGCGACAGCTCGACATCGGGGTATTCCTTGTCATGGATCTCCTGCACCACCTCGCGCCACAGGATGCCCGATTCCATCACATTGGCCTTCTCCATCGAGCAGACCTTGTTGCCCCGCTTGCGCGCCAGCTCGAACGCCGACCGGGCCACGCGGGCAATCTCGGATTCGGTGTAACGCTGCGTGTTGATGCCGACGCGTTCGTTGCCTTCGGTGAAAATCCCGCGCGGTTCGCCGAAATAGACGCCGCTCGTCAACTCGCGCACGATGACGATATCAAGGCCGGCCACGACCTCTTTCTTCAGGCTTGAGAAATCGGCCAGCGCATCAAAGCATTGTGCCGGGCGCAGGTTGGAAAACAGGTCCATCTCCTTGCGCAGGCGCAGCAGGCCGCGCTCGGGCTTCACGCTGAAATCCAGCTTGTCATATTTCGGCCCGCCGACGGCCCCCAGCAGAACGGCGTCCACCGCCTGCGCGCGGGCCATGGTATCGTCATGCAAGGGCGTGCCATGCGCGTCATAGGCGCAGCCGCCGACCAGATCTTCGGTCACATCAAAGGCAATGCCGCGCCTGGCATCGAACCAGCCGATGATTTTCTTCACTTCGGCCATGACTTCGGGGCCAATGCCGTCACCGGCGAGGATCAGAATGGACGGGTTTGCCACGAGCAGGCTCCTTGCAGAGTTATTTTGCCGTTGGCCTAGCCCCTTGGCCTGTTGCGGTCAAGCGCCGGCCCCCTACGGCAGGGCAACATCCACCCAAACCAACCGATGGCGCGAGGCCGCAGCCGCGGTGGCCGCCATCGGGTCTGTGTCGGGTGGCCATGATACCCCCGCATTCGTGACCGTCAGATCGGCCGACGGCAGCACCACATCCACCCGCAACCCGCCGATGCCGTCAAAAAGCGCCGTGTCCAACGCCGCATCACCACGCTGCGCGGGATCAGCGCGGTCGGACTGGCCCTTGGGTTCCGGGTCTTGCAGCCGGGGATCGGTCAGCAAGGCGGTTATGCCGCCCCGCAGCCCTTCACCGTCAACCGGGTCCAGATTGGCGTCGCCCAGGATCACAAACGGAGCGTCGGGGGGGCGCATCGGCAGATCGCCGTCCAGATAGCGGGTCCAGAAGGCCGCCTCGTCATGGTTGCGGCGGCCGTTGCGGTCCTCTGGCCCGTCAAACACCGGGGGTGTCGCGTGCCAGGCCAGCAGATGCAGCGCCCCGTTTGGCAGCAGGATCGGCACATCCCAATGGGCCGTGGTGGACAGGCGTTGAACGGCCAGCACATCGGGCGGCTCGCCGTCAATCAGCGCGCCCGGCAGATCACGCCACAGGAAGCCGCTGTAATCTCGTATGCCCTGCGTGTCGATCGGCAGCCGTGACAGCAACGCCATGCCGCCTTCGCCCGCAAAGCGGCCATAGCCCTGCGCGTCGCGCGCATCGCCCCGGTCCCCGTTGCGGTCCAGATCAAGCCCGGTGGGCAGGCCCGTGTTGGGTCGGGCCGCAAAACGGTACGGATAGTTCGCCCCCGCAGCGGTCAGTGCCTTGGCAAATGCCGCCAGGGCCACCCCGTCATAGTCCCAGTCAAAGCCGGTCAGCAGGATCACATCCGGATCAGCACGGGCAATGACGGCCACGACAGCGGCAATCTGCACATCATCGCCGCGCAGGATATCGCGCAGCAGCAAGCCGGGGCCGCGGCGGGTCAGGTCGGCATTGTACGTGGCGATGCGCAGCGTTTCGGCCCCGGCCATCAGTGGCCAAAGCCAGATCAGGCTCAGGCAGGCATAAAGCCACGCGCGGGTTGACCCCCGTTCAGCAGGCGCTTTTGCCGGATCATCTCGGCAATCCGCGCCATGGCGATGCCGCGCATGAACAGACTTGCAGGTAGAAACGCCCATGCGGCCATCGTCCAGATCAAGGTTTGCGGCGAGGTCAGCGTCAGGGGTTCAAACCCGGCAGAAGCCACTTTCACCACGGTTGGCACCAAGAATGGCAGCAAAAACCCTAAGGCAAGGTTAACACGCGCGTCCCGTTCCAGCCGCTCCACCACATCGCCGCCCGTCGTGGGGTCGAAGGTCGGCAGGTTGACCCAGACGTTGAACGCCGTGTTGCGCGACGGCCAGCCGACCAGCTTCAGGATCACCACAAAGAATGCAAGCGAGATCAAGGAGATAAGATAGGACGACCCCGCCGCCGTGCGCACCGCGATCACCTGATCGGGCAAGGCGCCATCGGCCATCATCAAGGTCGCCAGCCGGACCGGCGAATAGGGAAAATCCAGCGCTTCGCCCAGAACGATCCCGATGGCCTCGAACAGGCGCGTCAGGCTGGTCGGTTCGACCCGGCCGGCGCTGATCACCGACAGGAAGAAGACCATGGCAAACAGCATCAGAAACCGGATGCGGTTGAAGGGCGGGGCGTCGCGGAACTCGATCAGGCCGGGATAGGTTGCGTTGTATTCGACGAAGGTCAGCGCGCCGCCGAACAGGGCGACCAGCGCCACCATCTGCTTGGTATCGGTGCCGATCTGCGGCAAAAGCACAGACGGCGTGGCAATGAGAACCATCACCAGAAATGCCCTGAGGGCAGCCCCTGCCAGCCGCGTGATCACGTCCCTGCCACCCTCAAACCGGACGGAGGCGATACGAAGCCGCCCCCTTGTTCCTACGATATTCCGCACATTGTGGCGGATTGCCTCAATCTTGCCCAATTTGTGCCTTCTTTCGCCAGAACCCGCAAGCGTCTGGCAGATAACACGCAATGATTGCGGCGCTTTCGGGTCAAATGTGTTGCAGGATTGAATCAAACTGAGGATGAAAAAAGGCCGCCCGGCAAGGCGGCCCCACATGTGGTGGTCAGACGGATTTCAGGCCCAATTTTCCGACCCGGTTTTCTGACTAGAGTGCCGAGCCGCCCGTTACGCCCAGGGCCGCGAGCTTGCCGCCCGCGATTCGTAGGCGTCGATGGCGGTGGCTTTTTCCAGCGTCAGGCCGATATCATCCAACCCATTGATCAGACAGTGCTTGCGGAAGGCGTCCACCTCAAACCCAAAGCTCTGGCCGTCCGATGTGGTGATGGTCTGATCTTCCAGATTGACCGACATCCGGGCATTCGCGCCCTTGCGGGCATCCGCCATCAGCACGTCAACCACCTCGGCGGGCATCACGATGGGCAGAATGCCGTTCTTGAAGCAGTTGTTGTAGAAAATATCGGCAAAGCTGGTGGCCACCACGCAGCGGATACCGAAATCCAGCAAGGCCCAGGGCGCATGTTCGCGCGACGACCCGCAACCAAAGTTGTCGCCGGCCACAATGATCTGCGACGACCGATAGGCCGGCTGGTTCAGCACAAAATCGGCGATCTCGCTGCCGTCAAGGTTATAGCGCATCTCGTCAAACAGGTTCACCCCAAGGCCCGACCGCTTGATCGTCTTCAGGAACTGCTTGGGGATGATCATATCGGTGTCGATATTGACCAGGGGCATGGGCGCCGCGATGCCGGTGAGGGTGGTGAATTTTTCCATGGTTTTCGCTCCTTACACCGTCTCTGCCATCAACTCGCGCACATCGGTCAGATGACCGGTGATCGCGGCGGCGGCGGCCATGCCGGGCGACAGCAGGTGGGTGCGTCCGCCGCGGCCCTGACGGCCCTCGAAGTTGCGGTTGGAGGTGGCGGCACAACGCTCGCCGGGCGCAAGCTGGTCGGGGTTCATTGCAAGGCACATGGAACAGCCGGCAAGACGCCATTCAAACCCTGCGTCAATGAAGATCTGCGCCAGACCTTCTTCCTCGGCCTGAGCGCGCACAAGGCCGGAGCCCGGCACGACCATAGCGCGGATGCCGTCTTTCTTTTTCCGGCCCTTCAGGATCGCCGCAGCAGCCCGCAGATCCTCGATCCGGCCATTGGTGCACGACCCGATGAACACGGTGTCGATCTTGATGTCCGACAGTTTCTGACCCGGCACGAGGCCCATGTAGTCCAGCGCGCGCTGCACGGCCTCGACCTTGCCGCCGGTGAAATCGGACGGCGAGGGCACGACGGCGGTGATCGGCAGAACATCTTCGGGGCTGGTGCCCCATGTGACCAAAGGTGCAATATCCTCGCCTTTGATCGTCACCACCTTGTCGAAATGCGCGCCTTCATCGGTGAACAGCGTCTTCCAATAGGTGACCGCAGCTTCCCACGCGGCCCCTTTGGGGGCATGCGGGCGGCCCATGCAGTACTGATAGGTTTTCTCGTCCGGCGCGATCAGACCTGCGCGCGCGCCGCCCTCGATCGCCATGTTGCAGACGGTCATGCGGCCTTCCATCGACAATTCGCGAATGGCCTGACCACAATATTCAATGACATAGCCGGTGCCGCCGCCAGTGCCGGTTTCCCCGATCACCGCCATGGTGATGTCCTTGGCAGTCACGCCGGGGCGCAGCGATCCGGTGATTTCCACCTTCATGTTCTTGCCCTTGCGCTGGATCAGCGTTTGCGTCGCCAGCACATGTTCCACCTCGGACGTGCCGATACCATGCGCCAAAGACCCGAAGGCGCCATGCGTCGCGGTGTGAGAATCGCCACACACAACCGTCATCCCCGGCAGGGTCCAGCCCTGCTCCGGGCCGACGATATGGACAATGCCCTGACGGACATCCGACACCGGATAGTAATGGATGCCAAAATCGCGGGCATTCTGGTCCAGCGCGGAAACCTGGATGCGGCTGTCTTCGGTCATCGTGGCCGCATTGGCGCGGTCCAGTGTGGTCGGCACGTTGTGATCCGGCACGGCGATGGTCTTTTCCGGCGCGCGAACCGTACGGCCCGTCATGCGCAGCCCTTCAAAGGCCTGCGGGCTGGTCACTTCATGCACCAGATGCCGGTCGATATACAAAAGGCAGGTGCCGTCTTCGGCCTGATGGACGACGTGATCGTCCCAGATCTTGTCATAGAGTGTGCGAGCGGTCATGGCTCTTCCTCGGGTTTGGGAATGGCGTTGGAAAAAATCGGGCGCGTCGGGATGGCGGCGGGTCAACCGCGCGCCAGCACGCCTTGCAGGGCACCATAAAAGCGCCACGGCATACGCGCATGATCATCCAAGGTGACGGTCCGGGTCATGGCCCGCCTGATACGCCCTTCGCGGGGTTCAGGCAAGCAAACTCCAACAGTCCAGGTCCGAAGACTGGCCAAGGCCGGCAGATCAGTGGCCTGCGAACTTGCCCGCTGCGATTTCACGCTCGCGGCATTCCAGATCATAGATGCTGACGCTCTCGCTCAGATAGGCCAGCTCAAGGTCTTCGCGGCTGACGCGGCGGGGAAACAGATGATGGATCAGATAGCTCATGTCGTTTACTCCTGTAGCCTCCCTTGGCACCAAGATGCTGCGCCGCGGCATGAATTGCCAGCCCCGGATGCGGGATTGCGCCATGCGCCTCACGCATAGCTGCGCCACGGGGCGCAAGCCGCTGCCATTCGCCCTTGCAACCGGGCCTGACCCGGCGTATCCGCGCAGGCTTGCGTTTATCGCCGCGTTGAGAAGCGCGCCCTGCGGTGCTAGACTGCGCCTGAATTCCCTGTGCCGGGCTGAAATGGCACGCGTTTATGGAGGACGTTGTCCTGTCTCATTCTGACCCTGCCACCGGATTGCCGGTCGGCCCCCGCGACCCCCGCCCCTACGGCGCGGCAAGTGCCCCCCCCGATTACAGCGCCGAGCAGTTGCTGGCGACGGTGCTGGAATCGGTTGACGACGACAAGGCCGAAGACATCGTGCAGATCGACCTGCGCGGCCGGTCGGACGTGGCCGATTACATGGTGATCTGTTCGGGCCGGTCCACCCGGCAAGTGGCGGCCATTTCGGAAAAGCTGGCCGACCGCCTGAAGCAGGACTACCGCATCACCGCGCGGATGGAAGGCAAGGACACCGGCGATTGGGTGCTGATCGATACGGGCGATGTGATCGTCCATGTCTTTCGCCCCGAAGTGCGCGACTTTTATCAGCTTGAAAAGATGTGGCTTGCCGGGTCCGCCCACCGTGGGATGGCCGAGCGCGACGCCGCAGATTTCGACAGCGACACTTGATGCGCGTCCACCTCTGCGCCGTGGGTCGCCTGCGGGCCGGGCCGGAACGCGCATTGGTGGACGACTACATCACCCGCTTTGACCGCACCGGGCGGCCCCTTGGCCTGGGGCCGCTGACGGAACACGAGGTTGAAGACAGGAAAAACCTCGGCATGACGGCAGAGGGCGATCTTCTGGCCCGTGCCGTGCCATCCGGGGCGCTGCTGGCCGTGCTGGACGAACGCGGCGTGGTGCTGTCCAGCCCCGATTTTGCCGCCCAGCTTGCCCGCTGGCGCGATGGCGGGCGGCAGGACGTGGCCTTCGTGATCGGCGGGGCAGACGGGATCGCCCCGCCCTTGCGCGCCCGCGCCGATTTTGCGCTGTCCTTTGGCCGCATGGTCTGGCCGCACATGCTGGTCCGGGTGATGCTGGCCGAACAGTTGTACCGGGCCGCGACGATTCTGGGCGGTGGCCCCTACCATCGCGCCTGACCCTGCCTGCCCTTGCTGTATCCGATACAGCCTGATGGCTTGGCAATCGCCCGTCGCCCCGTTAGGTAAGGCCACGATTGCAACGGGCGATTCAAGATGCCCCCAAGAACGGAGACGCGTGCCATGATCAAAGGGTCCATTCCTGCCTTGGTCACGCCGTTCAAGAAGGGCGCCGTCGATCTTGACACCCTGCGCGCGCTGGTCGACTGGCATATCGCGGAAGGCTCCACCGGGCTGGTGCCAGTGGGCACCACGGGCGAAAGCCCGACGCTGAGCCATGAAGAACATGAACAGGTGGTCGAGGCGGTGGTGTCCTTCGCCGCAGGCCGGGTGCCGGTGATTGCCGGGGCGGGGTCGAACAACACGGCCGAAGGCATCCGCCTGATCCGCCATGCCGAACGGGTGGGGGCTGACGCCGCATTGGTGGTGACGCCCTATTACAACAAGCCGACCCAAGCCGGGCTGATCGCGCATTTCACCGCCCTGCATGACTGCTGCGCCCTGCCCATCGTGATCTACAACATTCCGGGCCGGTCGGTGGTCGATATGTCGCCCGACACCATGGGCGCGCTGGCAAAACTGCCCCGCATCATCGGCGTCAAGGATGCCACCGGCAAGATCGAACGCGTGTCGATGCAGCGCATGACTTGCGGTGCGGATTTCATCCAGTTGTCGGGCGAGGATGCCACGGCGCTTGGCTTCAACGCACATGGCGGGGTGGGCTGCATTTCCGTGACCGCCAACGTCGCCCCGCGCCTGTGTGCCGCGTTTCAGGCGGCGACGCTGGCGGGGGACTATGCCAAGGCGCTGGAGTATCAGGACCGTCTGATGCCGCTGCACGAGGCAATCTTCATCGAACCGGGACTGGCGGGGGCGAAATACGGCCTGTCCCTGCTGGGCCGCTGCGATGCCGAGGTGCGCCTGCCGCTGGTGGGGCTGACCGATGGCACCAAGGCCCGGATCAAGGCCGCCATGCAGCACGCCGGGCTGCTGTGACGGCTGACCCCTTGCAAGACCCGTGCCGCGCATGACCCCGAATTTGCGCGGCGCGGCATTCATGGTTGCGGCCATGGCGGGGTTTGCGGTTGAGGACATGTTCCTCAAGGCCGCCGCGCGCAGCCTGCCGTTGGGGCAGATCATCCTGATCGTCGGGGCGGTTGGTATGGTGGTGTTCGGCCTGATGGCCCGGCGCATGGGCGAGCCTGCGCTGCATCCGGCCATGCTGTCGCGCCCCTTGCTGATCCGGTCGGGGTTCGAGGTGGCGGGGCGGCTGTTCTATTCGCTGGCCATCGCGCTGACGCCCTTGTCCACCACATCGGCCATTCTGCAAGCCACGCCTTTGCTGGTGGTCGCCGCAGCGGCGCTGCTGTTTGGCGAGCGCGTGGATTGGCGCCGCTGGGCTGCCGTTCTGGTGGGGTTTGTCGGGGTGCTGGTGATCCTGCGCCCCGGTCTTGCCGGGTTTGATGCGATGTCCCTGCTGGCCGTGGCCGGGATGATCGGCTTTGCCGGGCGCGATCTGGCCACCCGTGCAGCACCTGCCGTGCTGTCGAACCGGCAGCTTGGCGTCACCGGCTTTGCCATGCTGACCCTGGCCGGGGCGATCATTCTGGCCGTCACGGGCGGGGCTGCGGTGCCCGATTTGCAGGCGGCGGCGTTGGTCGCGGCGACCGCGCTGTTCGCAATCCTTGCCTATCACGCCCTGACCTCGGCCATGCGGACCGGCGAAATGTCGGTCGTCACCCCCTTCCGCTATACTAGGCTGGTGTTTGCGATGGTGTTTGCGGTGCTGGTGTTCGGCGAGACGCCGGACATGGCCACCCTGATCGGGTCGGCGCTGATCGTGGCCTCGGGTGTCTACACCCTGACCCGCGCCCGCAAGTCCGCCTGACGGCCATTGCGGCGAATCGGCGGCGGAATTTCTGCGCAAGTCATTGTATTTGAAGTAAATAATACTTAACGGCGCGTTAAGGCCCGGCAGATCTGGCAACATGTGCCCTGCCATTCGCCTGTTGTTTCTGTCTGCGCATCAATGCCGCCGGGCCGCCGCAGACATGGCATGAAAATGGCAAAATCCGGGTGCTAATGGGGCAGAAGGTCACAGCGACCGCCACAAACACCACCAACAAAGGATGCCCCCCATGTTCCTGCGCGATTTCACCCGCCACACCGCCACCCCGGTTTCCGCAGCCCCCGCGACCACGGGCCTCACCGCCGCGACGCTGGTGGAAACCGATCACGGCTGGGTTGCCGCCGCCAGTCTGACGGTGGGCCGCATCGTGCAGACGCTGGATGGCGGTGCTGTGCGGATTGTCACCCTGCAGCGGCAGACCCTGCCTGCAACGACCGCCCTGATCCACCTGCCCGGCGGCGTGCTGGACAATTGCAGCGACCTGCTGCTGCTGCCGCGCCAGATGGTTCTGCTCGACACGCTGGGCACGCTGGACGCGCCCTATGCGCTGACCTCTGCCGCGTCGCTGCTGACCCTGCCGGGGGTTACCTTGCGCAAATCGCCCCACGCGGTGCAGGTGATCACCCCCGGATTTGCCAGCGAGGAAGTCCTCTGGGCAAATTCCGGCGTGCTGCTGCATTGCCCCGGCAGGCAGGCCCAGCCCGGCTTTTTCCCGCACCTGACCGCGCCACAGGCCAAGGCCCTGCTGACCTGCCGCTCCCGGCTGGCAGCATGACAGGCGACATATGGACTTTGGCGGTGCCAGCCCCTATCTCTGGCTCATCATGGCCGAAAAATCCGATCCCAACTCCAAACTCATCGCCGAAAACCGCCGGGCGCGGTTCGACTATGCCATCGAAAGCGACATCGAGGCCGGCATCATCCTGCTGGGGTCCGAGGTCAAGAGCCTGCGCCAGGGCGGATCGAACATCGCCGAAAGCTATGCAAGCGTCGAAGGCGGCGAGCTGTGGTTGATCAACGGCTACATCGCGCCCTATGTGCAGGCCAAGACCTGGGGCCATGACGAACGCCGCCACCGCAAGCTGCTGGTGTCGCGCAAGGAAATGTCCCGGCTGTGGAACGCCACCGCGCGCGAAGGCATGACCATCGTGCCGTTGAAGATGTATTTCAACGAACGCGGCATCGTGAAGCTGAAAATCGGCATCGCCAAGGGCAAGAAACTGGCCGACAAACGCGAAACCTCGGCCAAGCGCGACTGGGACCGCCAGAAGGCCCGCATCATGAAGCAGGGCCATCAGGGGCTGTAAGCCACCTACAGGATGAAGTCATCCGCCGTCAGCGCCAGATTGCCGTCCAGCCGCAGCACGGTAAAGGCACTGGCCGAGTTATAGCTGATGGCGACCAGAGTGTAGGCCCCCGAAAACCGATAGTTGATCTGGCCGAAATCGGTGATCGCCCCGGTGCCGACAAAACTGAACGCCTGATCGGACGGGCTGGATTGCACCGCATCCATCGCCGACAGGTCGATCACATCAGCGCCCTGGATGAAATCGGTGATCCGGTCCAGCCCGCCGCCGGAAATGGCGATGAAATCCTCGAAATCCTCGAACACAAAGCGGTCAGCCCCGCCCCCGCCGGTCAGCACATCCACATCAAGGCCCCCGGTCAGCACATCATTGCCATCACCGCCCTGCAGCGTATCGCGCCCCTCGGCCCCGGTGAGGCGGTCATTGCCTTCGTCGCCGCCCACAAGATCAGCGCCCAGGCCCCCGAACAGGCGGTCGTCCCCTGCGCGGCCGAAAATCCTGTCATTGCCCACGGCCCCCAGCAGAATGTCGGCAGCGCCGCTGCCCACCAGCACGTCATGGCCCTGACCAGCCACAACCCGCTCGATGCCGGTCAGATCATCGGTTGCCCCTGCGATCCGGGCCAGCCCGGTGATCAGGTTCACGTTGACCGCCGCAAACGTGTTGCCAAAGCTGTAGGTGTCGATCCCGGCGCCGCCGTCAATCTCGTCGCTGCCATCGCCGTCCAGCGCCAGAAACAGGTCGTTGCCGCCCGCCCCTACCATGGTGTCACGGTCAAGCCCGCCCAACACCGTGTCACCAAAGCTGCTGCCCTGAAAGTCGTCGTTCCCCGCCCCCAGATGCACCTGCGCCAGAAACTGCCCGCCCGCGCCATCGACCAGATCATCGCCCGCCAGCATCAGCACGTCCAGGGTAATCACCCCCCGGTTCACCAGCCGGTCGCCAAAATCGCTGAGCAAAACCGCCCCGTCGATCAGGCCAAGATTGACAACGTCTGATACCCCAAGGCCCGAAATCGCCCCGCTGCCGCCAATGATGCTGCCACTGTTGACAAGGGTCAGCGCCCCAAGGGCCGACACCGCATATTGGGACGCGGACACCAGCCCGGTATTGGTTACGGTCAGGCTGCTTTCCGAATAGATCGCATTTTCACTCGATATCGTGCCTGCGTTGATGATGCGGCCCCCTGCGGCTTCAAGCGACACGGCCTGGGTATTGCCGGTTACACTACCACCTGCATACACCCTGAGGGTGCCATTCACTGCCGCGAAAGTCACGCCGAAATACCCGGCAACATGGCCTGCAACCTCGACCGTCTGAAAGATTTCCTGCGTCACCACGCCAGAGCCAAACTGTGCCGTGCTGCCGATGACGATGCCGTCGGTCACAATCAACAGGTCTGCAATGCCGGTCAGCACGAACCCGTCGGTGGTGCCGGACACCAGACTTGCCGTCGGAATGAAGGTTGCCATGCGATATGCCCCGCTGAAATGCCTGATCCGTCTGAAACAATGCCCTCAGCGTGACGCAGCGGGGCGCCTGCGTCAACGGCCCGTGCGATGCCGAAAAATTCAGCAAGATTGATTTGCGGTGAACACTCTGCCACCTTTCCCCCTACCGGGCCGTTGCCAGATCGGCGACGAAGATCCGGTGGAAAAGCCGGTGGGACCAATGGCGAACCGGCAGAACAAGGGAAAGGGTACGAGCAATGGAACTGATCATTCAACTGATTGCAGGTGCTGTGGGCGGCAACGTGGCCGGCGCGGCGCTGAAGAACCTCAGCCTGGGGACGCTTGGTAACTCTATCGTCGGCATTCTTGGCGGCGGGCTGGGCGGCCAGATCCTTGGCATGCTGGGCGCAGGCGGCATGGCCGCAGGCACGGCTGCGGCAGGCGGGCTGGATGTCGGGGCGATCGTGGCCGCGCTGGCCTCGGGCGGCGTGGGCGGCGGTGTGCTGATGGCGATTGTCGGCGTGCTGAAGAACATGCTGGCCAAGAAATAACCCGCCAAGCAAGATTATTGCGTGCGGGCACCGCCAAGGGTGCCCGCACCCCCACAAGCCGTCTTGCCACCCCCGCGCCGCCCGATATATCCGGGATCAGTGCCGCGAGGAGCCGCAAATGACCCCGTCCCCGACTGACGACCCGAAAACGCTGGTGTCCACCGACTGGCTGGCCGCGCATCGCGGCGACCCCGATCTGCGCATTCTGGATGCGTCCTGGTACATGCCCGACGCAGGCCGCGATGCGGCGGCCGAATACCGCGCCGCCCATATCCCCGGCGCGCGGTTCTTTGACATCGACGAGATCAGCGACCATCGGTCCACCCTGCCCCACATGGCCCCGCCGCCCGAAAAGTTCATGTCGCGCATGCGGGCCATGGGCATCGGCGACGGGCATCAGGTGGTGGTCTATGACGGCAGCGGCCTGTTCAGCGCCGCCCGTGCGTGGTGGACCTTCCGGCTGATGGGCAAGATGGATGTGGCCGTGCTGGATGGCGGCCTGCCCAAATGGCTGGCCGAAGGGCGCGAGGTGGAAGACATGCCCCCGATGGTGCGCGACCGTCACATGACGGTCAGCCGCCAGAACCATCTGGTCAAGGATGTGACGCAGGTGGCCCATGCCTCCAAGCTGGGGCTGGCCGAAATCATCGACGCGCGGTCCGCCCCCCGCTTTGCGGGCGAGGTGGCCGAACCGCGCGCAGGCCTGCGGTCGGGCCATATTCCGGGGTCCAGAAACCTGCCTTTCGCCACCCTGCTGACCCCGCAAGGCACGCTGAAGCCTGCCGCCGAGTTGACGGCGCTGTTTCAGGCCGCGGGCGTCGATCTGACCAAACCCGCCATCACCACCTGCGGGTCGGGCATCACGGCCTCGGTTCTGTCGCTGGCCTTGGAACGGATCGGCCACCGCAACCATGCCGTCTATGACGGGTCATGGGCCGAATGGGGCATGTATGACGACCTGCCGGTCGCCAAGGGCCAATAAGTCAACGCTGGAGAATTCGATGCTGGAAACCCTGAACCCGCAGGCGCAGGACAAGATCCTTGCCCTGATCGCCGCCTACCGTGAAGACCCTAGGCCTGCCAAGATCGACCTTGGCGTCGGCGTCTACAAGGACGCGACCGGCCTGACCCCGGTGATGCGCGCCGTGAAGGCCGCCGAGAAAAAGCTGTGGGAGGCAGAGGTTACCAAAACCTACACCGGCCTTGCCGGAGAGCCTGCCTATAGCGCGGCCATGCTGTCGATGATCCTGGGCGACGGCTACGCCGACCGTGCGGCCTCGGTCGCCACGCCGGGCGGTACGGGCGCGATCCGGCAGGCACTGGAGCTGATCCGGCTGGCCAGCCCTGCGGCAAAGGTCTGGCTGTCGAACCCGACCTGGCCGAACCATCCGTCAATCATCAAGTATCTTGGCATGCCGATGGCCGAGTACCGCTATTTCGACGCCGCCACGCGCGGCATCGACTTTGACGGGCTGATGGCCGATCTGGCGGGCGTCGCGGCGGGCGATGCGGTGTTGCTGCACGGCTGCTGCCACAATCCGACCGGGGCCAATCTGGATGCCGCACAATGGGCGCAAGTGGCCGATCTGCTGCTGGCACGCGGGGCGGTTCCCTTTGTCGACCTTGCCTATCAGGGCTTTGGCGACGGGCTGGAGGAAGACGCCGCCGCCACACGGATGATCGCCGCCAAATTCCCCGAAGTGCTGATCGCCGCGAGTTGCTCCAAGAACTTCGGCATCTACCGCGAACGGACGGGGGTGCTGATCGCGCTGACCTCGCCGGATCGCAGGGCGGTGGTGCAGGGCAACCTGAACTTCCTGAACCGGCAGAACTACAGCTTTCCGCCCGACCATGGCGCGCGGCTGGTCACGATGATCCTTGAGGACGCGGATCTGCGCGCCGACTGGCAGGCGGAACTGGAGGAGGTGCGGCTGAACATGCTGACCCTGCGCCAGACCCTTGCCGACGCGCTGCGCCGGGCCACCAATTCCGACCGGTTCGATTTTGTCGCAACCCATCGCGGCATGTTCAGCAGGCTGGGGCTGACCGAGGCGCAGGTCGAAACCCTGCGGGCCGATCACGGCATCTACATGGTCAGCGACAGCCGCATCAACATTGCCGGGCTGAACGCCCGCACGGTGCCGGTGCTGGCGGCGGCGATTGCCAAGATTGCCGGGTAGGGCGGGGTTCACCCCGCCACCCCAATGAAAATCGGCCCGCCGGGCAAGAACCAGCGGGCCGTTGCAGTTTCGCCCTGGGGGGAGGATCCCTCGGCGTCGTGATCCGGGGCAAGACATGGCCCTGCCCCGGCAGATGTCAGATGTTGTAGGCGCGCTCGCCATGCTCGGCCACGTCCAGGCCTTCGCGCTCGACTTCGGTCTTGACGCGCAGACCGATCACCAGGTCGACGACCTTGTACAGGATCGCAGACCCGACACCCGAGAACACGATGGTAAACAGAACCGCTTTCACCTGTGCCGTGAACATGAAGGCAAAGTCATACGGGGCCACCAGCAGCGAACCGGGCTGGGTCAGATAGTCCGGCACACCGGCGCCGCCCAGATCCGGGTTGACCAGAATACCCGTCGCAAGGGCGCCAATGATCCCGGCAATACCGTGGATGCCGAACACATCAAGGCTGTCGTCCAGACCCAGCATGTTCTTGACATAGGCCACGAAGAAGAAGCAGCCGACACCCGCCACCAGACCCAGCACGATGGACCCCATCGGCCCGGCAAAACCGGCCGCCGGAGTGATCGCCACAAGACCGGTCACCACACCGGACACCAGGCCCAGAAGTGACGGTTTGCCCTTCAGCGCCCATTCCGCGAACATCCACGCCACACCACCGGCAGCCGTGGCGACAAAGGTGTTGAGGATGGCCAGCGCGGTCACGGCGTTCGCTTCAAGGTTGGACCCGGCGTTGAAGCCGAACCAGCCGACCCACAGCAGGGCCGCCCCGATCATCGTCATCACCAGCGAATGCGGCGCCATGGATTCCTTGCCATAGCCCACGCGCTTGCCCAGCATGATGCAGCCGACAAGACCGGCCACACCGGCGTTGATATGCACGACGGTACCGCCGGCAAAGTCCAGCGCACCCCAGTTCCAGATCAGCCCGTTTGCCGCCAGATTGGCAGAGGCAGCTTCCGCAGCGGCCGTATCACCCGCAGCTTGGGCAATCAGCAAGGCGGTCTGCTGTTCGGCCAGGAAGTCCGGGCCGCCCCACCACCAGACCATATGGGCCATCGGGAAGTAGATCAGCGTGACCCAGAGCACGACGAACATCACCAGCGCCGAAAACTTGACGCGCTCGGCAAAGGCGCCGACGATCAGGGCCGGGGTGATGGCGGCAAAGGTCATCTGGAAGGCGACAAAGGTGTATTCCGGCAGCCAGATCCCGTTCGAGAAGGTGGCAACAGTGGTGGACAGATCCACGCCTGCAAGGAACGCCTTCGAGAAGCCGCCCACATAGGTATCCATCGCCCCGCCATAGCTGAACGCCATGGAATAGCCGTAGGTCACCCAGATCACACAGACGATGGCCACAATGGCAAACACCTGCGTCAGCATCGACAGCATGTTCTTGGTGCGCACAAGACCACCGTAGAACAGCGCCAGACCGGGAATGGTCATCAGCAGCACAAGGATCGTCGAAATCGACATCCACGCCACATCGCCCTTGTCGACCACCTTTTCATAGACATAAGGCACCAGAGCCGCAGCTTCGGTCGTGGCCTCGACGGCGGTAGTGGCGGCCTCGGTCGTGGCCTCCTGTGCCCAGACGGGCAGGCTGGCAAACAGCGACGCCCCAAGCGCGCCAAGGCCAGCAAATTTCATCGACGTGTTCATATCAATCGTTCCCCTTCCCGCCTGCCTTCACAGTGCGTCATCATCGGTTTCGCCGGTACGCACGCGCACCGCATGGCTGACGTCCAGCACGAAAATCTTGCCGTCGCCGATCTTGTCGGTTTTTGCCGTGACGCGGATGGTTTCCACCACCGCATCGGCAAGGCTGTCGGACACCACGATTTCAAGCCGCACCTTCGGCACGAAGTTCACGGCGTATTCCGCACCCCGGTAAATCTCGGTATGGCCCGACTGCGACCCAAAGCCCTTGATCTCGGTGACCATCATCCCGCGCACGCCGATCGTGGTCAGCGCTTCGCGGACCTCCTCCAGCTTGAACGGTTTGATCGCTGCAATGATGAGTTTCACATCGTCCCCCTTTTCATCATCAAGACCCGGATGGCAGGCCTTCCCTGCGTATCAGGCGGTGCTTTGCGACTGCAGCACAAGGAAAGGGCGGCGTCTTTCCGCCCAAGTTTCGGGTATTCTGCCCAAAAATTACACTTATTTTGCAAATAGGCGATAATTTAGGCAGTTTGCGCACTCGAATCGACGCGAGTGCGTCTCTACATTCCGGCAAAGGCACGCTATTCTGCGGCCAGAAAATCGCGCAGAACAGCGACAGGCAGGCAGGCATGGCAATATCGGGCAAGGGTCGCGGACCTTTGGTGGCAGACCGGCGGTACGCAGGCCAGAAGGCCACGACAGGCGCACCGCCACCGCGCAAGCCACCGGCCAAACCGCCTGCGCGCAAACCCGGCCCCCGCAAACCCGCGCGCAGCCACGGGCTGATCATGGGGGCCATTCTTGGCCTGTGGCGGGTGATCTGGCGGGTGATCTGGGCGGTCACATGGCGGCTGACCGCCGTGGGCGCGATGATCCTTGGCGGCATCGTGTTCTACTTCTACGCGCAGATGCCCCCGGTCAGCGACCTTCTGGATGCCCGCGCGCGCGGGTCGGTCACCATGCTGGACCGCGACGGGCAGGTCTATGCGTGGCGCGGCGAAACCTTTGGCGGCCAGATCACCGCCGACACGGTATCGCCCTATCTGCACGACGCGGTGATCGCGACCGAGGACAAGCGGTTCTACCGCCATTTCGGCGTGTCGCCACGCGGCATCGCCTCGGCCATCAGTATCAACATGTCCGAAGGGCGCGGGCCGCTGGAAGGCAACGGCGGGTCCACCATCACCCAGCAGGTGGCCAAGCTGCTGTGCCTTGGCACGCCCTATGTGGCCGCCGACTGGAAAACCGAAGCCGATTACGAATCCGACTGCCGCAAGGGCGGCATCTGGCGCAAGCTGAAGGAAGTGCCCTTCGCCATGGCGATGGAGGTGAAATACTCCAAGGCCGAAATTCTGACGATCTATTTCAACCGCGCCTATCTGGGCGCTGGTGCCCGCGGGTTCGAGGCGGCGGCACAGCGCTACTTCGGCAAATCCGCCAATCAGGTGACCCCGGCAGAGGCCGCCATGCTGGCGGGTCTGCTGAAAGCGCCCTCCACCTATGCGCCCACCGGCAACATCGACCGCGCCCGCGCGCGCGCCGATGTGGTCGTGGGGCTGATGGAGGAGCAGGGTTTTCTGACCAAGGCCGAGGCCGATGACGCGCGGCAGAACCCCGCGCGCCTGTCCGCGGCCGCGCAGACCAAATCGGGCGGTTTCTTTGCCGATTGGGTGATGGAAACCACGCCCGATTTTCTGGCAGGTGACACCACCGAGGATGTGATCATCCGCACCACGCTGGACCCCAGACTGCAACGCGACGCCGAAGAGGCCCTGACCTGGGTGTTCGACAACAAACTGTCGACCGAGTCCAAGGCCCAGGCCGCCATTGTGGTGATGAGCGCAGATGGCGCGGTGCGCGCCATGGTGGGGGGTCGGCAGACCGAGGTGGCGGGGTCGTTCAACCGCGCGACCCAGGCCCTGCGCCAGACCGGATCGGCCTTCAAGCCCTTTGTCTATGCCGCGGCGATGGACCTGAATTTCAGCCCTGCCGACTATGTCGAGGACACGCCGCTGACCATCAACATTCCGGGGTCCGGGGCCTGGACGCCATCAAACTATGATAAAGAATTCAAAGGGATGATCACCCTGACCCAGGCCCTTGCCGAAAGCCGCAACATCCCCGCCGTCCGGGTATCCGAGGCCGTGGGCCGCGAAGCCGTGCGCCGGGTGGCGGCGGGCTTCGGCATCGTGTCGGATCTTGCGGCGGGGCCGGCGCTGGCGCTTGGCGCGTCGGAATCGACGCTGCTGGAAATGACCGGGGCCTATGCGGGCATCCTGAACGGCGGGTCGTCGGTCATACCCTATGGCATGCTGGAACTGCGCTTGCAGGGTGAACAGGACGCGCTGTTCGGGCAGGGCGGCGGCATTGGCGAGCGGGTGATTTCCGAATCCGCGGCGCGGTCGCTGACCTACATGATGGCGCAGGTCGTCAATTCCGGCACCGGCACGCGGGCGCGGCTGGACGGGCGCGAGGCTGCGGGCAAGACCGGCACCACCCAGGCCGCGCGCGATGCTTGGTTCATCGGCTTTACCGCCGATTACGTCACCGGCGTCTGGATCGGCTATGACGACAACACCCCGCTGAAAGGCGTCACCGGCGGCGGCCTGCCCGCCGAAATCTGGCGCGAGGTGATGATGCGGGTCCACGAAGGCCTGCCCGCTACCCCGCTGCCGCTGGATGTGCCGGAACCCAAGCAGCCGCCGCCGTCGCAATCGCCCGATTACATCGTGGACGGCGTGGCCCAGACTCAGGCGCAACCGCAGGCCCAGCCCGACGCGATCTTCGATCAGGCCCCGCAATCGGGGGGCAGCCCGCAGATGACGGAACAGGATCTGGCGGACCAGATCCTGAAAGAGGTTCTGGGCGCGATCAACAACTAAAGCGTGTCTGGTTCTGTTAGAAGCGGTCTTGTCGGAAAATGCGTATGAGCCAAAGGCGAACGGCAGCAATTTCCGACCCGATCTGAACCAGACAGGCTCTGGCGCAAATGCAAAAGGGGCGCCCCGCAGGACGCCCCTTTCTGGCACAAAATGGCTGGTTCAGACCGACTTCATGTCGGCAATCAGCCCGTCGATATCGCCCTTGCGCTTGTCCAGCATCGCGCCGATTTCGGCCCGTTCCGACGCCAGCATGTTCACGCCTTCAATGATGATGTTGAAGAACCGGTTCGACCCCGATTTGTCCGACACATGCCAGCGCAGATCGAACGGCGACTCGCCGCGCAGCGTGGCGACCGAGATCACCTCGAAATAGCTTTTCACCGCGCGGGCATCGACGACTTCGATCTTGCCGCCAATGAATTCGCGGAAGCGGCGGCCGTATTTGCGGCTGATATAGCCCTGAAACGCCTTGGTGAAGGCCGACATCTGCGCCGAGGACGCCGATTTTGCCGCCACACCCAAAGCCGACCGGGCGATCACCGGCACATCGGCGTATTTGGCAAACAGCCGTTCAAAATCGCCGAACATGGCGCTTTCCGATTTGCCCGAGTCGATGATCCGGTTCACCTCGGCCACCGCATTGCCGATCAGGCCCTTGGCATCATCGACGTTCAGGGCAAGCGCGGGCAGCGGCACCGCAAAGGCGGCAATCAGACCGGCAGAAAAGGCACGGCGCGAGGGGCTGAAAAAGTTATTGTCCATAGGGGTCCTCGTAGGGGTCGTAAGCATCGGAATCGTCGGGGGCCGCAGTCTGGCCCGTGCTCTGGTCCGTATTCTGGCCCAACTCGAACCGGCGGTTTTGCAGATACAGAAGCCGGGCCTGTGCATAGCCATCCGCACTGTCATATAGGATGGAATCGACCGTATCGGAATAGCGGTTGCGATCACCCAAGCGTGAGGCCCCCTTGGCCAGCGTCGCATAATTCGATTCGGCGGTCGGCAGCACAAACCGCAGCGGGTTCAGCACCAGGTCTGCAATCGTGCCAACAGTGTCGCGGGTGGTCGACGGGCCGATGCCGGGCAACACGACATAGGCGCCCTCCTCGGCCCCCCAGACATGCAGCGTCTCGCCGAAGTCGGTCTTGTTTTCGGGCAGATCCATCAGCTTGGCCGGATCGAACAGACCGCCGATGCCAAGGGTCAGGTTGACCGCCAGCCGCAGCGAATTCTTTGCCGCATTGCCAAACCGGAACTGCAACAGATTGTTGGCAATATCACCCGGCAGGTCCAGGGTTCCGGCCACATTGGAAATGCCCTGCTGCACCGGCTGCGGCACGATCTTGCCATAGCCGGTGGCCCCCGGACTGACGATTGCGCGATCCAGCACAAGGTTGAAGGCATGCATGCCGCGGTTCTGCCCCTCGTCAGGATCATAGATCCCCTGCGGTGCCGGGGCACGGGCACAGCCTGCCAGCACAGACAGCATCACCGCCGCCACAACGACAGAGATATTCTTGGCCTGCCCGATAGATTTAATTGGAAATTTCACGACCATCTTCATAACTTCCCGCCAACGCGTGACCCTTACCATAGACCTTGCGGGGAATAGACAAGGCTTAAGCCGCGTTCCCTTGCAAGACAACGGCGAAACGTGGCAGTCGGGTGACGGCGGCAGGATCACGCCAAGTGCATCGAGCAGAACGGAACAGGACACAGCATGCGTGTGGATGCGACCAGGGGCCAGGCCGAATTGACGGCGGCCCGCAGGCTCTCGAACAAGGCCCTTTCCGGGGCATTTCTGTTCTCGGTATTCGTCAACCTGCTGATGCTGACCGGGCCGCTGTACATGCTTCAGGTCTATGACCGGGTGCTGGCCTCGCAATCCGAAGCCACGCTGCTGGCGCTGTCGCTGCTGGCGGCGTTCCTGTTCCTGATGATGGGGATACTGGATTATGCCCGCGGCCGGGTGATGGCCCGAATCGGCGCGCGGCTGCAAGACACGCTGGACGCGCGGGTGCTGCAAGCCTCGTTCCGGGCGCTGACGGTGGTGCCGGGCGATACGGCGGCGCTGGCCGCACAGCGCGATCTGGAATCGCTGCAACGGTTCTGGGCGTCGCCGGTGCTGATCTCGCTGTTCGACATTCCCTGGACGCCGCTGTTTCTGGCGGCGATCTTCGTGTTTCACCCGCTGCTTGGCTGGGTGTCCATCGCGGGCGGCGTGGTGCTGGTGATCATCACCGTCCTGAACCAGCGCGCCACCGAACAGCCCCTTGCCCGCGCCAACATGGCGACGATGACGGCGGAACGGCAATCCGACAACCTCAAGGCCGAATCCGAGCTGATCCAGGCGCTTGGCATGACCGGGGCCGCCTTCACCCGCTGGCAGAAGGCACGCGGGGCGGCGCTGGCCGAAGGGCTGACCGCAGGCGACACCGCCGGGTCATATGGCACGCTGTCCAAGACGTTCCGCCTGTTCCTGCAATCGGCCATGCTGGGCCTGGGGGCCTGGCTGGTGCTGCGCGGCGAGATGTCGCCGGGCGCGATGATTGCGGGGTCGATCCTGCTGGGTCGCGCCTTGCAGCCCATCGAACAGGCCGTGGGTCAATGGGCCGTCGTCACCCGCGCGCGGCAGGGCCATGCGCGGCTGGTCGACCTGTTGTCGCGCGTGCCGGTCGAGGCCCCCCGCACCCCCCTGCCCCGCCCCAAGGCCGTGCTGGATGTGCAGACCGTCTCGGTGGTGCCACCGGGGGAATCGCAGCCCATCCTGCGCGGCGTGTCCTTCCGGCTGGAACCGGGGCAGGCGCTTGGGGTGATCGGCCCGTCGGGGTCCGGCAAATCGACACTGGCCCGCGCGCTGATCGGCGTGTGGCGGCCGGCGGCGGGCAAGATCCGGCTGGATGGGGCCACGCTGGACCAGTATGATCCCGATGTGCTGGGCAGCTACATCGGCTATCTGCCGCAGCGCGTGACCCTGTTTGACGGCACCATCGCCGAAAACATCGCCCGCCTTCAGGCCGATGCCGACCCCGCCAAGATCGTGGCCGCCGCCCAAAAGGCTGCCGCCCACGACCTGATCGTGCGCCTGCCAGACGGCTATGACACGCGGGTTTCCACGGTGGGGGGCCGCCTGTCGGGCGGGCAGATCCAGCGCATCGGCCTTGCCCGCGCGCTTTACGGCGATCCGGTGATCATCGTGCTGGACGAACCGAACTCTAACCTCGACAACGACGGGTCCAACGCCCTGAACACCGCAATCCGCAATGCCAAGGCGGCGGGCTGCTGTGTGCTGATCATGGCGCACCGCCCGGCCGCCATTCAGGAATGCGACCTGCTGCTGGTGATGGAGGAAGGCACCCGCCGCGCCTTTGGTCCCCGCGATCAGGTGTTGAAGGAAATGGTCAAGAACGCCAGCGAGATTCAGAAATCCGCAGCCCCCGGAGGTGTGGCATGACCGAACAACCCATCTGGTCCTCACGCGGGCCGATCATCCTGGGGATGATCTCGGTCTTCATCCTTGTCGCAGGCTTTGGCGTCTGGTCGCTGGCGACATCGATTGCCGGGGCCATCGTCACCACCGGCCAGATCGAGGTGGAACAGAACCGCCAGGTCGTGCAGCACCCCGATGGGGGCGTGGTCGATGAAATCCTCGTGACGGAATCCGCCACGGTCAAGGCTGGCGACGTGCTGATCCGGCTGGACGGCACCACCCTGAAATCGGAGCTTGCGATCGTCGAAGGCCAGTTCTACGAAATCCTCGCCCGCCGCGCCCGGCTGGAGGCTGAACGCGACGATGCCCCGACCCCGGTCTATTCCGACAGCCTGCTGGCCATCGGCAAGGCCCGCCCCGATGTCGCCAACCAGATCGACGGGCAATCCCGCCTGTTCGTCGCCCGCCGCGAAACCCTGTCCAAGCAAAGCGAGCAACTCGAACGCCGCATTGGCCAGATCGTGTCGCAGGTCGACGGGGTCGATGCGCAGACAAAGGCGCTGAACACCCAGCTTGACCTGATCGAACAGGAACTGGCCGATGTGCAAAGCCTGCTTGCCAAGGGTCTGGCGCAGCAGTCGCGGGTGTTGGCGCTGGAACGCGAACAGGCCTCGCTGGAGGGTCGCCTAGGCGAGCTTGCCTCGACCCGCGCGCAGGCACAGGGCCAGATGACGCAGATCGACCTTGAAATCCTGCGCCTTGCCGCCGCCCGCCGCGAAGAGGCCAACACCCAGTTGCGCGACATCGGCCCGACCGAACTGGAACTGGCCGAACGCCAGCGTGCCCTGATCGAACGCATCGGGCGGCTGGACATTCGCGCGCCTGTGTCGGGCATCGTGCTGGGTCTGCAATTCACCACGCCTCGCGCCGTGATCCGCCCCGCCGACCCCGTGCTGTACCTGATCCCACAGGATCGCCCGCTGGTGATCGCAACCCAGGTGCCGCCGATCCACATTGATCAGGTCTATGCCGGGCAGCCGGTCAAGCTGGTGTTTTCGTCCTTTTCCAGCCGGACCACCCCGCAGCTGAACGGCCGTGTCAGCCAGGTGTCAGCCGATGCGTTCAGCAATCAGGAAACCGGCGCCTCGTTCTATCGCGCCGAGGTGATCCTCGACCCCGGCGAGATCGAAAAGCTGCAAGACCTCGTCCTGCTGCCCGGCATGCCGGTCGAGGCCTTCATCCAGACCGATGTGCGCACCCCGATGGCCTATCTGCTGAAACCCTTCACCGACTATTTCTCGCGCGCCTTCCGCGAAAGCTGACCCCGCGCCCCCATGACCGGAGCCTTGCCATGTCCACCATCGACGCCCGCCTTGCCGAGCTGAACATCACCCTGCCCGACGCCCCCGCCCCTGCCGCCAACTATGTGCCGTTTGTGGTGACGGGCAATCTGGTCCACATCTCGGGCCAGATCAGCCAGACTGCGGATGGCCTGATCAAGGGCCGCCTTGGTGCCGACATGTCGGTCGAAGATGGTGCCGCCGCGGCACAGCGTTGCGCGATTTCCCTGCTGGCGCAGTTGAAAAAGGCCTGTGGCGGCGATTTCTCGCGTCTGGTGCGGGCGGTGAAGCTGGTGGGCTTCGTGAACTCCACCCCTGATTTCACCGATCAGCCAAAGGTCATCAACGGCGCGTCCGACCTAATGGTGGCGGTGCTCGGCGATGCCGGCCGCCATGCGCGCTCTGCCGTCTCTGCCGCCAGCCTGCCCTTCGGCGTGGCGGTCGAAATCGAAGGCATCTTCGAGATCCGCTGATGCGCGCGCCCCTGCCCCCCGCGTTTCTGTCCCGCCCGCTGGCCCACCGCGCCCTGCATGACAGCAAGGCCCGGCGGCCCGAAAACGCGCCCGCCGCCATCCGCGCGGCGATCGCGGCGGGTTACGGGATCGAGATCGACCTGCAACTGTCGTCTGACGGCGTGGCGATGGTGTTCCACGATGAAACCCTCGACCGCCTGACCGCCGCCCGCGGCCCGGTCAGCGCCCGCAGCGCCGCCGAACTGGGCCGGATCACCCTGACCGACGCCGACGATGGCATCCCCGGCCTTACCCAGATCCTGCACTTGGTTGCAGGCAAGGTGCCCCTGCTGATCGAGCTGAAGGACCAGACCCTGACCATGGGGCAAACCGATGGCCGTCTGGAACAGGCCACCGCCAGCGCGCTTGGCGGCTATGCCGGGGATGTGGCGGTGATGTCCTTCAACCCCCATTCCATCGCCCATATGGCCCGCCTCGCCCCGCACATCCCGCGCGGCCTGACCACCTCGGCCTATGATCCCACTGACTGGGCACCGTTGGACCCCGCCACCTGCGCCCATCTGCGCATGATCCCTGATTACGACCGCACTCTCAGCAGCTTCATCAGCCACGAGGCCGCCGATTTGCCCCGCCCCCGCGTGGCAGAGCTGAAATCGATGGGCGCTGCCATCCTGTGCTGGACCATCCGGTCGCCCGCAGCCGAAGCCGCAGCCCGGACCATCGCCCACAACATCACCTTTGAAGGCTATCCCGCCCCCTTCCCCGCTTGACGCCGTACCGCAGGGCACCACCTGTCCCTTGCCAGTTTCACATTGGCACAAATATCCTCGGGGCCAGCGCATTTGAAAAATGCGCAAGGGGGGTGGAAAACCCCCGGCGCTTGCCGCAATCACACGGGCTGGAATGACGCTTACCCTGCACAACGGCCTGTCCGACATCGCCCCCGACGCCTGGGATGCCGTCGCCGCCCCCGAACAGGCGACAGGCCGCCCCCTCGACCCGTTCACCACGCATCGCTTTCTGTCGGCGCTGGACAGGTCCGGGTCCACCGGCACCGGCACCGGCTGGACGCCCCACCCTCTTGTGCTGACCAAGGGGGACAAACTCGTGGCAGCGGTGCCGATGTACGCCAAGGGCCATTCCCAAGGTGAATACATCTTCGATCAGGGCTGGGCGCAGGCCTATGAGCAGGCGGGCGGGCGATACTACCCCAAACTGCAAATCGCCGTGCCCTTCACCCCCGCCACCGGCCGCCGCTTTTTGGGGCCACCAGACGCCCGCGCTACGCTGATCGACGCCGCCATCCAGATCGCGGCGCAAAACCGGCTGTCCTCGCTGCACGTCACCTTCTGCACGGCGGACGAGGCCGACGCCTTGGCCGGAACCCACGACCTGCTGCACCGCGTCACCCAGCAGTTCCACTGGGAAAACCGGGGCTATGCCGGCTTCAGCGATTTCCTCGCTGATCTGTCGTCACGCAAACGCAAGATGATCCGCCGGGAACGGGAAACCGCGCAAGGCCATGGTCTGACCCTCCGCGCCCTGACGGGCGATCAGATCGAACCCGCCCATTGGGATGCGTTCTGGCAGTTTTACCAGGACACCGGCGCGCGCAAATGGGGCACGCCTTACCTCACCCGCCGCTTCTTCACCGAAGCCCACAAAGCCCTGCGCGACGACATGCTGCTGGTTCTGGCCTTCGACGGCACCCGCCCGGTGGCCGGTGCGCTGAACTTCATCGGCCGCGACACCCTGTTTGGCCGCTATTGGGGCTGCGCCGAAGACTACCCCTGCCTGCATTTCGAGCTGTGCTATTATCAGGCCATCGACTGGGCCATCACCCACGGGCTGCAACGGGTCGAGGCGGGGGCGCAGGGCGAACACAAACTGGCGCGCGGCTATCTGCCGACCCCGGTACATTCGCTGCACTGGATCGCCGACCCCGGTTTCCGCTCGGCGGTTGCGCGCTATCTGGAACAGGAACGTCGCGCGGTGGATGAGGAGATCGAGGTGCTGACCGCCTACGGACCCTTCCGCCGCATCACATCCGAAGACTGAAAGGACGACCCATGCCCGGCATTTCCCTGACCGACCGCAGCCTGCTCGACCCCCTGCTTGCCAGCGGGTGGGAAATGGTTGAAGGCCGCGATGCCATCACCAGAACCTTCAAGTTCAAGTCGTTCAACCACGCCTTCGGCTTCATGACCCGCGTGGCCTTGTATGCTGAAAAGTGGGATCATCACCCTGAATGGTTCAACGTCTATTCCCGCGTCACGGTCACGCTGACCACGCATGACGCAGGCGGGCTCAGCGATCTGGACGTGAAACTGGCGTTGAAAATGAACGATCTGGCGGCGTAGCCCCCACCCCCAACCCCTCCCCACGAGGGGGAGGGGAGGCGCTTTTGCCACCTGTCCCGCACGCATTGCACCCAAAGAAAACGCGCCTCCCTCCCCCCTCCGTGGGGGAGGGCTGGGGTGGGGGGGCTACCGCAACCGTCCCAGAATATCCAGACTGGGGTAGCCATCCGGCACCAGCCCCCGCGCCATCTGAAACGCCTTCACCGCAGCGATGGTCTTTGGCCCCATCCGCCCGTCCACCCCGCCCGCGTCAAAACCAGCCGCCGTCAGCAGGCGTTGCAACGCCATGCGCTCCTCCAGGCTCAGCGCCCGCAACTCGCGCGGCCATGGGGCGGCAATCGCAGGCCCGCCCTTGATCCGGTCGGCCAGATGGCCAATCGCGATCACATAGGCATCGGCGGTATTGTAGGCCTCGATCGCCTTGAAATTCCCGAACACCAGAAACGCCGCCCCGCGCGCGCCACCCGGCAGCAGCACGGATGCGAGGCCATGGTCCGGCAGATCGCCGCCCGCCGCAGGCACCACCCCCAAGGCACGCCAATCCGCCACAGGTTTCTTCACCCGCTCGGTCGTCTGCGCATAGTCAAACCGTTCGGGCAGCCGCACCTCCAGCCCCCAAGGCATCCCCTTTGCCCAGCCATGCCGCGCCAGATAATTTGCGGTCGATGCCAGCGCATCTGCCGGATCATCACCCCAGATGTCGCGCTTGCCGTCGCCGGTGAAATCGACCGCGTAATCCCACCAGCTTGACGGCATGAACTGGGTGTGCCCCATCGCCCCCGCCCAACTGCCGACCATGCCTTCCGCCGTCACATCGCCATTTGCCACGATCCGCAGCGCCGCAATCAACTGCGCCTCAAAGAACGCGGCCCGGCGTCCGTCATAGGCCAGCGTCGCCAGCGCCCCGAGGATCGGCGTGTCGCCGCGCCAGGTGCCATAGGCGCTTTCCAGACCCCAGACAGCCACCACCACCTCGGCCTCGACCCCATACGCCGCCTCGATCCGGGTCAAAAGATCGCGGTTGGCGGCCAGCGCCTTGATGCCATTGGCCACCCGGTCCTCGGACACGGCGGTATCCAGATAATCCCAGATCGTCTTGCTGAATTCATTCTGGTTGCGGTCGCGCTTGACGATGGCCTCGCTGAACTGCACGTCCCGCATGGCAGCGTCGAACACCGCCGCAGGCACACCCGCCGCAAGCGCACGGGGGCGAAAACCCGCAACCCAAGCCTGCATCCCCGCCTGATTGCGCGCTGCGTCCACCACCACACCCCCGTCACTGTCCTGCCCCAGGGCCGATTGCGCCGCCGCAGGGCCTGCCATCAGCACAGCAACTGCCAACCAGCCCCCCACATCAGGACCGCTTCTTGCGCACCAGCTTGCGCTTCAACGCGACATCCTTGACCGCCGCCTTGCCCGGCTTGCGCGGCGCAAAGCGCCCCGGTCGTGCCCGGCCTGTGGGCAGGGTGCGGTCGTCGATGGTCAGCAGGTCCAGCATCAGCCCGCCCGTGACCGGCGTTGCCTCGGCCAGCCGCACTGTCACCCGCTGGCCAATGCCAATGGTCACGCCGGTATCGGCCCCGATCAGGGCCTGCGCGTCGGCGTCAAAGTGAAAGAACTCGCGTCCCACGCTGCGGATCGGCACCAAGCCATCGGCCCCGGTTTCATCCAGCTTCACGAACAGGCCAAAGCGCTGCACGCCGGAAATCCGCCCCGCAAACTCCGCCCCCACCCGGTCCGACAGATACGCCGCCAGATATCGGTCGTTGGTATCGCGTTCGGCCACCATCGACCGGCGTTCGGTATCGGAAATCAACTGCGCGGTTTCATCCAGATTTTCCACATCCCAAGCCGACAGCCCGTCGTCGCCCCAACCATGCCCGGCGATCAGCGCCCGGTGCACGATCAGGTCGGAATAGCGCCGGATGGGAGAAGTGAAATGCGCATAATTCTTCAACGCCAGCCCGAAATGGCCAAAGTTTTCGGCGTTGTAATAGGCCTGGGTCATGCTGCGCAGGGTGGATATGTTCAGCAGTTCATCAAACTCGGTGCCCTGCGCCTGCGCCAGCAGCCGGTTCAGGTGCATGGTCTGCAACACTTGCCCCTTGGCAAGGGTAAAGCCCGAAGCCTCGGCCACCTCGCGCAGCGCGTCCAGCTTCATCGGGCTGGGTTCTTCATGCACGCGGAACAGCAGGGGGCGCTTCAGGCGCACCAGTTCCTCGGCCGCTGCCACATTGGCCGCGATCATGAATTCCTCGATCAGCCTGTGCGCGTCAAACCGGTCGCGGAAGGCAACCGACGTGACCTTGCCATCCTCGTCCAGCACGATCTTGCGTTCGGGCAGGTCCAGATCCAGCGGCTGCCGCGCCGCGCGTGCCAGTTTCAGCGCCTCATAGGCGGCATAAAGCGGGCGCAGAACGGGGTCGAGCAAGGGCCCCGTGGCATCATCCGGCGCACCATCAATCGCCGCCTGCACCTGCCCGTAATGCAATGACCCCGCCGACCGCATGATGCCCCGCACAAAGCGGTGGCCGATCTTGACCCCGCCCGCATCGAACCGCATCCGCGCGGCAAGGCAGGCGCGGTCCACATGGTCGTGCAGGGAACACAGATCGCCCGACAGAACGTCGGGCAGCATCGGCACCACCCGGTCGGGGAAATAGGTGGAGTTGCCGCGACGCCGACCCTCGCGGTCCAGCGCCGATCCGGGGCGGACGTAATGGGCCACATCGGCGATGGCAACCCAGACGACATGGCCGCCGGGATTGCCCGGCTCGCTGTCCGGCTCGGCATAGACCGCATCATCGCGGTCGCGGGCGTCCACCGGGTCTATCGTCACCAGCGGCATCGAACGCAGGTCCACCCGGCCCTCGGGCCGTGCGGGCTGCGCGGCATCCGCCTCGGCGGTGACGGCATCGGGGAACTGGTCGGGGATGCCGTGCTGATGAATGGCGATCAGGCTGACCGCCTTTGGCCCGCTCGGGTCGCCCAGCCGTGCCGTGATGCGCGCCTGCGGCAGGCCCATGCGGCGGTTGCCGACCGCCTCGCCTTCGACCAACTCACCGTCCCTGGCATCCAGCGTCTGGCCTGCCGCCACCCGCCATTCCTTACCCTCGCCCTTGTCGATGGGGATGATCCGCCCGCCTTCGGCATTGACCCGGAACACGCCCAGCACCTTCAGCGCATTGGTGCCGATCCGGCGGATCAGCCGGGCCTCATAGGCGTGATCATCACGCGCAACCTTTGCCAGCCGCGCCAGAATCCGGTCGCCCGCCCCCAAGGCCGGATCGCCCTTTTGCGGCAGGAACAGAATGCGCGGGTATTCGGCATCATCCGCAATTTCCATCGGTCGCGCGAACAGGTCGCCCTGCGCATCGGGGGCCAGCATCACCAGCACCGACACCGGCGGCAAGGCCCCGGCCTCGCGGTAGGTCTTGTGCTCCACATCCACCGCGCCCTCGGCCTCCAGCGTCTTGAGCAGGCGTTTCAGGTCGATGCGCGCATCGCCCTTGATGCCAAAGGCGCGCGCGATGTCGCGCTTGGCGGTTTTGCCGGGATTGTCGGCGATCCATTGCAGGATCTGGTCTTTGCTGGGCAGATTTTCCATGCCCGTGATCTAGCACGCCCAAAACCCCAAGACCACCGGGGCTGCTTTCATACTGGCTTAAATATCCCCGCCGGAGGCATGGGCGGCTGGGGCAGGACGCTCCGCGGGGGATATTTGGGAACAGATGATGCCGTCAGAGCATCAACTTCATGTCCCGGTGCGCGATGCCTGCATCAAGGTATTCGTCGCCAAAGGCGGTAAATCCCAACCGTTCGTAAAAGCCCAAGGCATGCGACTGCGACCCGAGCTTCACCACGGCAACCCCCGGCATCTGGCGGAACTGGTCCACCGCCGCGCGGATCAGCGCAGCGCCCAGCCCGGTGCCGCGCACGTTTGCCAGCACGCAGACGCGGCCGATCTTGCCGGTGTCGCCTTGGGTCAACAGGCGGGCCGATCCCATCGGCACCCCGTCCACCGTGGCCAGCAGGTGGATGGCGTCTTCGTCCTTGTCATCGACCTCCTGATCTTCGGACACGCCCTGTTCTTCGATGAATACCGTGCGGCGCAGGCGGCGGCAGGTGGCGATGTCGCGGGTGGGGGCAATGGTGATCATGCGAAATAATCCGTCAGGATGCGGGCATAGATGGCCTTGAGCTGATGGATATGCGCCACCTCGACCCGTTCGTCGACCTGATGCATGGTGCGGCCCACCAGACCGAATTCCACCACCGGACAGTGGTTTTTGACAAACCGCGCGTCCGAAGTGCCGCCCGAGGTGGAGGCCACCGGCATCACCCCGGTTTCCGCCTGAACCGCCCGCGCCACAAGGGCAGAAAAATCGCCCGGCGGGGTCAGGAAGCTTTCGCCAGAAATGCTGATGCGGCAGTCGATCTGCACGCCGGTATCCGCCTGCACCGCCGCTGCATGGGCGCGCAGCCAGGCAGCGATGCCGGCCCCCGTATGCAGGTCGTTGAAGCGGATGTTGACGGTCGCCGTCCCCTTGGCCGGGATCACGTTGTTGGCCGGATTGCCGCAGTCGATGGTGGTGATGGCAAGGGTGGTCGGATCGAAATGGACGGACCCGGCATCCAGCGTCTGCGCCTCCAGCCGTGCCAGCAGGGCTACCAGCGCCGACATCGGGTTCTTTGCACGGTGCGGATAGGCCGAATGGCCCTGCACGCCCTGCGCCGTGAACCAGCAGGTCATCGACCCGCGCCGCCCTATCTTCATCATCTCGCCCATCACATCGGGGCAGGTGGGTTCGCCCACAAGGCAATGGGTCATGCGTTCGTTGTTGGCGGCCATCCAGTCCAGCAGGGCCACGGTGCCGTCGGTGGCCATATCCTCCTCGTCCCCCGTGATCGCCAGAATGACCGCGCCATCGGGCGGGGTTGCCGTCACGAAATCCACCGCCGCCGCCACAAAGGCCGCAACACCCGATTTCATGTCGGTTGCCCCGCGGCCATACATCCAGCCATCCACCACCGCCGCCCCGAACGGGTCCTGGGTCCAGGCCGCCAGATCGCCCACGGGGACCACATCGGTATGACCGTTGAAGCCGAAGGATTTGTTCGCCCCCCGCGCCCCCCACCGGGCATGGAGGTTGGCAATCCCGCCCCGGTCTACCCGCGTGCAGGCAAACCCCGCCCCCGACAGCAGCCGTTCCAGCAGCACCAGCGCCCCGCCTTCGGCAGGCGTGACCGACGCACAGCGGATCAGGGCGGCGGTCAGATCGGCGGGGTCGAGTGCGGGCATGGCAGGCATCCTTTGCGGTCTGCGCCAAGGGATAGCGGCTGGCTGTGCGACCTGCAACCGCCGCCGGGGGTGTTGCCCCACAGCCACCGCCAGCCGGATGGCGGGCCGCCCAGGGGCAGATAGCAGATGACAAGCCTGCCCGCGCCGCGTATCCATAAGAACAGAAACAATAAAGTCCCGAGGCAGGACGAAACCCAGCGGCCAACATGCCGGACCGAGCAGTCAGCCCCAGCAAAACGCGGGGCTGCGGGGGACGATCCTGCCGCCACAACGGGGCGGAGGGAACAATGGCGACAGGCGCCGAACTTGGCTACAACACCAACGCAACCGCGTTGCAGATGGCCAACAGCATCTTTGGGGCAGGCACCACGGTAACGGGGGCCAGCTATTCCGGCCCGGCCACGTCGAAGGCCATCTACACCAATGGGCAGCTTGCCACGGGGGTGGCGCCGTCGAGTACCGGGGTGATCCTGTCGACCGGCGATGTGCGCAACTTCACCCAGTCCTCGGGCGACCCCAACCGGGCCACCGGCACCTCGACCGACACATCGGGGACCAACAACAACAACCTGTTCAACACGGTGGCCGGCACCAATACCTATGATGCGGTCTGGCTGAACGTGGATTTCATTCCGACCGGCGACACCATGACGATGAGCTTTGTCTTTTCGTCCGAGGAATACCCCGAATACATCAACTCGGCCTATAACGACATCATGGCGGTCTGGGTGAATGGTACCTATGTGCCGCTGACCATCGGCAACGGCACCACGGCCATCAACAACATCAACCCCACCACCGAACCCAACCTGTTCAAATCCAACACGACTGACGCATACAACACGGAAATGGACGGGTTTACCCTGACCCTGAAGCTGACCATGACGGTGCGGCCCGGCGTGGCCAACAGCATCCGCATCGGCATCGCCGATGTGGGCGACGCGCAATATGACAGCAACCTGCTGATCGCGGCGGATTCGGTGCAGACCGCGCTTGTGGCGATGGATGACACCCAGACGCTGGTGCCGACCGGGTCCAAGACGGTGGATGTGCTGGCCAATGACCAGCATGTGTCAGGGGCGGTGCTGACCATCACCCAGATCAACGGGGTCAATGTGGTGGCGGGGCAATCCGTCACCCTGCCCTCGGGTCAGGTGGTGCGGCTGAACGCCGACGGCACGCTGACCATCTTTGGCGACGGGCAGTCCGAGAACCTGCATTTCACCTATTCGGTCCGGGACAACCTAGGCAATTCGGACACCGGGCTTGTCACCATCAACTCGGTGCCCTGCTTTGTGGCGGGCACCCTGATCCGCACGCCGGACGGCGACCGCCGCGTCGAAACGCTGGAACCGGGCGATCTGGTCGACACCCATGATGGCGGCCCCGAGCCGCTGCGATGGGTCGGCCAGCGCAGCGTGCCTGCCGCAGGGGCGATGGCCCCGGTCCGCATCCGGGCGGGCACCTTTGGCGACCATGGCACCCTGATGGTATCGCCGCAGCACCGCATCCTTGTGCGCGACAGTCTGGCCGAACTGCTGTTCGGCGAGTCCGAAGTGCTGGTGGCCGCCAAGGATCTGGTCAACGACCGGTCGGTGCGTCAGGTCGAGGGCGGGCGGGTGACTTATTACCACCTGCTGTTCGACGCCCATCAGATTGTCTACTCCGAAGGGCTTGCGACCGAAAGTTTCCACCCCGGCCCGCAATCGACCCGCACCTTTGCCCCCGAAACGTTGGCCGAGATCACCACCCTGTTTCCCGATCTCGACCCCGATACCGGGCTCGGCTATGGCCCTGCGGTGCGCCGGTCGCTGCGCGTGTTCGAGGCCCGCGCCCTGTTTGGCCCAAGGGCGGCATAGCAGATGGACCAGCGCATCGCCCCCCGCATCTCTCAATGGATCGCCCTGTCGGACAGCGCCGCCACGCCGCCTGCGGATGACGGCCTGCTGACCGCAGGGGCGCTGGTGATCGAGTTGTCGCTGCCGCTGCCGCGCGCCGGGGTGTTGCTGGACTATCAGGCCACGGGCGGGTGGCCGCGCACGCTGTCGCTGTTCCATGATGCCGATGGCGGGCTGAGCCTGCTGCACCGTCAGGGCGCGGCGTTGACGCGGCATATCCTGCCCGGTCCCTTGCAGATTGACGGCCAGACGGCGCGGCTGATCTATGCCTGGGACGCCCCGGCCCGGACATGGACCCTGCGGCTGGAAAGCCGGGGCCAGACGACCCGCGCGGTGGCCTATGGGCTGAACCCGATGCCGCTGCCGCTGGCCGATATTGCGGCCCTCTGCGCCGGGGCGGGGCTTGCCCGGCGCGATGCGTCGGTGCTGTGGTACGGCGTGACCGACCACGATGCCCCGCCTGCCAGTGCCCCCTGGATCGGCCTGCGGACCCCGGTGCCGACGACGCAAGGCCTGATCCCGGCGGGCCTGTTGCGCGAAGGCTGCGAGGTGATCACCCGCGACGGCCCCCGCCCGCTGCTGTCGCTGCGCCGGATGAACCTGCCTGCGCGCGGGGCCTTTGCCCCGGTGATGCTGCGCGCGCCTTATTTCACCCGCACGACCGATCTGCTGGTGTCCGCCGAACAACTGATCACCATTGGCGGGCTGGAAGTCGAATATCTGTTCGGTGAAGACGAAGTGCTGGTCGAGGCCGGCTGTTTGATCGACGGCCGCGCCGCCCTGCCCGACCCCCGCCGCATCACCATCGCCAGCGTGTCGCTGGATCTGGGCGACCCCGCGCTGCTGGACATCGACGGCTGCACCGTGATGACCGCCCACCACGGCACCACGCCCCCCCGCGCGCCCCTGCGGGTGCTGCACGGGTATGAGGCCCTGCCCCTGATGGCCTTGCTGCGACGATTGCGCCCGGCGGATGCGGCGTAGGCCTGCCTCTGCGCGTCAGTCGTAAAATGGCGTCATCTGCGCCACGATGACCGAGTTTTCCGCCAGCGCCCGGTCCATCAGCGCGCGTTCCTCGCCGTCGATCTCATCGCCGCCCGCCAGCCGTTCATCCAGCGTGCCATAGCCGGACACGTCCAGCGGTGCCAGATCGGCCTGTTTCAGGATGGCAACCGTTTCGCGCACCGCCTCGGCCTCGTCTATGCCGCTGGCATAGATGATCAGCGCGGCCCCGGTGGCCTTGTCGGGCAGCCCGTCGCCCGCCTTGCGGCCGACCTCGACCACAAGGGTAAACACCTGCTGCGGGCGCTTGACCTTTTCGGGCGCGGCTTGGGGCAGATCGTCGGGGGTGTCGTCAGGATCGGTCATATCAGCCTCCGGTTCGCAGGATCAATCGCGCAAAAGCTCGTTGATGCTGGTCTTGCTGCGGGTCTGGGCGTCGACCTTCTTCACGATCACCGCGCAATAGAGGTTGATGCCGCCCTTCGATGGCATCGACCCTGCCACCACCACCGACCCGGCGGGCACCTCGCCATACATCACCGCCCCGGTTTCCCGGTCCACGATCTTGGTGGATTTGCCGATGAACACGCCCATCCCCAGCACCGATCCTTCGCGGATGATGCAGCCTTCGACCACCTCGGACCGCGCGCCGATAAAGCAGTCGTCCTCGATGATGGTCGGGCCAGCCTGCATCGGCTCCAGCACACCGCCGATGCCGACGCCGCCCGACAGATGCACGCGCTTGCCGATCTGCGCGCAAGACCCTACCGTGGCCCAACCGTCAACCATGGCACCTTCATCGACGTAAGCGCCCACGTTCACGAAAGACGGCATCAGCACCACGTTGCGGCCAATGAAGGCCGACCGCCGCACGATCGACCCCGGCACGGCGCGAAAGCCTGCGCTGCGCCATTGGTCCGCGCCCCAGCCATCAAACTTGGACGGAACCTTGTCCCACCAGGTTGCATCGCCATTGCCGCCGCCGATCACGCCCATGTCGTTCAGACGGAACGACAGCAGCACCGCCTTTTTCGCCCATTGGTTCACATGCCAGTCGGCCCCGCGCTTTTCCGCCACCCGCAAGGTGCCACTGTCCAGTGCTGCCAGCGTGGCCTCGATGGCATCGCGGGTTTCACCCTTGGTCGCGGGGCTGATGCCGTCGCGGGCCTCCCATGCAGCGTCGATTGTGGCTTCCAATGCGGCATAGGACATGGCGCGTTCCCTTTTTCGGATGGTTCTGGTCGGCACCAGCCTATAAGGCTTGGGGCAGACCCACGCAATCCGGCCAGAGGCACTTACCGCCCATGAAAGACGAACCCCGCGCCCACCCGTTCCGCGATTCTGCGCAGGATGCTGCTGCTGCCCGCCGCATTCCCGATACGCCGCAGACCCTGGCCCCGGCCTACCGGCTGGCCTTTGCCGACCACGATTTCCTGACCCGCGACGATCTGCGCCCGGTGCGGCTGCAACTGGAACTGCTGAAACCGCAACTGATGCTGGACGAGGCGGGCATCACCTCGACCATCGTGCTGTTCGGCGGCGCGCGCATCCCGGCCCCCGAGGCTGCGGCCAAAACCGCCACCCTGGCCGGGCTGTCGCAGTTTTACGACGAGGCCCGACGCTTTGCCTTTCTGATGACCCAGCGGTCGATGGCATCCGGCGGGCATGAGCGCGTGATCTGCACGGGCGGCGGTCCGGGGGTGATGGAGGCTGGCAACAAGGGCGCGCATGAGGCGGGCGGGCAGTCGATCGGGCTGAACATCGTGCTGCCGCATGAACAGGCGCCGAACGCCTATGTCACGCCGGACCTGTCGTTCAACTTTCACTACTTCGCCATCCGCAAGATGCATTTCCTGATGCGCGCGGCGGCGGTCTGCGTGTTTCCGGGCGGCTTTGGCACGCTGGACGAGATGTTCGAGAGCCTGACCCTGATCCAGACCAAGCGAATGAAGCCGATCCCGTTTCTTCTGTTTGGCCGGGCCTGGTGGGACACCATCATCAACTGGCAGGCGCTGGCCGATGCCGGGGTGATCGCACAGGCCGACCTGTCGCTGTTCTGCTTTGTCGAGACGGCAGAAGAGGCCATGGCCGCCATTGATGGCTGGACTGCGCCGGAATAGGGCCGCGTTCTGGGGCTAATCGCCGGGGGTTTCACACCCCCGGACCCCCGTGGGATATTTATGCCAATGTGAAACTGGACAGGCTTAAACTGCCGCTGACCGTCAGAAAAGCCGCAGCATTGGGGCCAAGTGTCAGGGTTGCGCCGTCCAGCGATGCGTCCAGCGATGGGCCGGTCAGATCGCCCGCCCCCTCTACCGTGATCATCCAAGCCTCTGGCGACAGGTTGAAGATGCAGAGCAGCGCCTCACCCCCATGGCGGACAAAGGCGAGGATCGGGTCAGGAGTATCCAGAAACTCGGTCCGCCCCGTGATCAGTGCAGCCGAGCCGCGGCGGAAGGCAATCATCTTGCGGTAATGCTCCAGCACCGACAGATCGTCGCCCGCCTGGGATGCCACATTGCGCGCCGCCTGGGGCGGTTTGACCGGCAGCCATGGCGTGCCGGTGGTAAAGCCCGCGTGGGGGGCGCTGTCCCAGACCATCGGCGTGCGGGTGTTGTCGCGGCCCACCGGTTCGGGCCAGAAGGCGATGCCCTGTGGATCGGTCAGGTCTGCGAACGCGAGTTCCGTGTCGGTCTGGCCCAGTTCCTCGCCCTGCCACAGGCAGATAGATCCCTGGAACGACAGCAGCAGCGACCCCGCCTGTCTGGCCAGCGCGTCCTGACTGATGCCATGCCTGGCCCATCGCGAGGCATGGCGCACCACGTCATGGTTGGAAAACGCCCACATCGGCCAACCATCGGGCGCGCCCTTGAAGAAGCCCTCGATCCGGCTGCGGAAAAACGCGGGAGTGTAGTCGTAACCCATCAGCTCGAACGAATAGCATTGATGCAACCTGCCCGGCGCGGTGTAGTCGCCCATCATGGCGATGGCGTGGTGGCTTTCGCCCATCTCTCCCACCGAGGCCGCGCCATATTCATCCAGCACGCCCCGGATGCGTTCCATCCACGCGATGTTCTGCGGCTGGTTCTTGTCGAACAGGTGGTATTGCATCCCGTAAGGGTTGCCCTCGGCCACGTCTTTCACCCGGTAATCGGCGGGGTTGTCGCGCAACAGGGGATCGTGGAAGAAGTAGTTGACGGTATCGAAGCGAAACCCGTCCACCCCCCGGTCCAGCCAGAAGCGCAGGTTTGACAGCGCCCAGTCCTGCACATCGGGATTGTGAAAGTTGAAATCGGGTTGCTGGGTCAGAAAGTTGTGCAGGTAATACTGCTTGCGCCGTGCGTCCCAGGCCCAGGCGGTGCCGCCAAACACCGACAGCCAGTTGCTGGGCGGGCTGCCGTCATGTTTGGGGTCGGCCCAGACATACCAATCCGCGCGCGGATTGTCGCGGCTGGCGCGGCTTTGGGCAAAGAACGGGTGCTGGTCGGACGAATGCGATTGCACCTGATCGATGATCACCTTCAGCCCCAGGTCATGCGCGCGGGCGATCAGGGTGTCGAAATCGGCCAGCGTGCCGAACACCGGGTCGACATCGGTGTAATCAGACACGTCATAGCCCATGTCCAGCATCGGGCTGCGGAAGAACGGGCTGAGCCAGATCACCTGCACGCCCAGATCGGCAAGGTAGGGCAGCCGCCGGGTGATGCCGGGCAGATCGCCCACGCCATCGCCGTTGTCATCCTGAAACGACCGGGGATAGACCTGATACGTTACCGACCCGCGCCACCAATCCGCCATGCTGCACCCCTTTTGCCCTTGGTTCAGCCATAGCGCCCGCCACTCCGCCACGCCAGCACGCCAAGCGCCAACGGCCTGACCGCGCACCGCTTTGTGGCAAACTGCATCCGGCCTGCATCAGTCGGGCCAAGTTGTGTGCAGCACAATTATCCGTTTGACGCTGCCCGGCCACAAGCGCAGGTTCCCCGCGTATTCGCCGGAGCGCCTCCATGACCAAAGCCCCCCTGTTTACGCCGGTGCTGATCGCGGGGTCGGTGATCCTGATGCTGGGCTTTGCCATCCGCGCCAGCTTTGGCGTGTTCCAGATACCGATTGCCGCCGAGTTCGGCTGGGCACGGGCCGAGTTCTCGCTGGCGATCGCCATTCAGAACCTGGCCTGGGGCGTGGGGCAGCCGCTGTTCGGGGCGGTGGCCGAACGGTTTGGCGACCGCAGGGCGATTGTCGCGGGGGCGCTGCTGTATGCCTTGGGGCTGGTGCTGTCGTCCTTTGCGGTGACACCGGGGCAGCATCAGATGCTGGCCATTCTGGTCGGCTTCGGCATTGCGGGCACCGGGTTTGGAGTGATCCTGGCCATCGTCGGGCGTGCGTCCAGCCCGGAAAACCGCTCACTCGCCCTTGGCATCGCCACCGCTGCGGGGTCCGCGGGGCAGGTGATCGGGGCACCCACGGCCGAGTTCCTGCTGCAAAGCTATAGCTGGCAGGTGGTGTTCCTGATTTTCGCCGTTGTCATTCTGGCCTCGCTGCTGGCGCTGCCCTTCATCCGGTCGCCATCGGTGGCAACTCGCGCCGAGTTGGAGGAAAGCCTTGGCACCGTGCTGGTGCGCGCCTTCAAGGATCCGTCGTTTTCGCTGATCTTCCTCGGGTTCTTTTCCTGCGGCTATCAACTGGCGTTCATCACCGCCCATTTTCCGGCCTTCGTCACCGATTTCTGTGGCGCGATCGACCCGAACGGGATGCTGGCGACCATCGGCATCAAGACCACCTCGACACTGGGGGCGGTGTCCATTGCGGTGATCGGGCTGTTCAACATCGTGGGCACCATCACGGCGGGGTATCTGGGCCGGAAATACACCAAAAAATACCTGCTGGTCGGCATCTATGTGGGGCGTACCCTTGCGGCGGCGGTGTTCTTTCTGCTGCCGATCACGCCCGGATCGGTGCTGATCTTTTCCGCCGTCATGGGGTCGTTGTGGCTGGCAACCGTGCCGCTGACCAGCGGTCTTGTCGCGCATATCTACGGGTTGCGGTACATGGGCACGCTTTATGGCTTTGTGTTCCTGAGCCACCAGATCGGCGGGTTTCTGGGCGTCTGGCTGGGCGGGCGGATGTATGACATCACCGGGGATTACACGCTGGTCTGGTGGATCGGGGTGGGGGTCGGCGCGTTTTCGGCGCTGGTCCACATTCCGATCCGCGAGCGCGTTTTGATGCCGCAGGCCGCCTGATGCGTCTGGGACTTGTCTTTCTGGTTCTGGGCTATGTCCTCAGCCAGTTCTACCGCGCCTTTCTGGCCGTCATGGCCCCGGTGCTGAAGGCGGACCTCGGGGCCAGCGCCGATGATCTGGCCGCAGCCTCGGGGCTGTGGTTTCTGGCCTTTGCCTGCATGCAACTGCCCATCGGGGCGGCGCTGGACCGGGTGGGGCCACGGCTGACCACGGCGGTTCTGATGGGGGTGGGGGCTGTGGGCGCGGCGGTGTTTGCCACCGCGACCACCCCGCTGGCGATCAAGGGGGCCATGGTGCTGATCGGCGTGGGCTGTGCGCCGGTGCTGATGGCGAGCTATTACATCTTTGCCCGCATCTATGCGCCGGCGGTGTTCGGCACGCTGGCCGGGGCCACCATCGGCATCGGGTCGCTTGGCAATATCGCGGCGTCCCTGCCGCTGACCGCGGCGATGGAGGCCTTTGGCTGGCGCGAAACCGTATGGGGGCTGGCCGCGCTGACGCTGGCGGTGGCTGTGGCAATCGGGGTGGCGGTGAAAGACCCCGCGCGCAGTACGGGCGGGGCCAGGGGGTCGCTGCTGGACCTGCTGAAAATGCCGGCCCTGTGGCCGATCCTTGCGATGATGGTGGTCTGCTATGCCCCGGTGGCGGGCATCCGGGGGCTGTGGGTCGGCCCGTATTTCGCCGATGTGCAGGGGGCCAGTGCCGCACAGATCGGGCAGGTCAGCCTGTGGATGGGCCTTGCGATGGTGGCGGGCAACTTCGCCTATGGTCCGCTGGACCGCCTGCTGGGCAGCCGCAAATGGGTGATCTTTGGCGGCAATGCCATGGTCGTGGCCTGTCTGCTGACACTGTGGGCCTGGCCTGCCGAAGCCGGACCTGGCACCGCCGCCCTGATCGGGCTTGGGTTTTTCGGCGCGTCCTTTCCCATGGTCATCGCCCATGGCCGCGCGTTCTTTCCGCCCCATCTGATGGGCCGGGGCGTCACCTTGCTGAACCTGTTCGGCATCGCGCCCATCGGCATCGCGCAACTGATCACCGGAGGCATCCATGCGGGCACGCCGCCCGTGCCCCCGTCGGCCCCCTATGCCGCGATCTTCCTGTTCTTTGCGCTGACCACGCTGGCCGGGCTGGTTGTCTATCTGATGTCACAAGACCGCACAGACTGACGTATCACCCTTCCCCCGCAGCCTTCGTTGCGCTAACAGGCCACGTCCCTGACGGTCAGGGCACATAAAGGAGACCCCGATGGGCTACAAGGTCGTCGTCGCGGGTGCCACGGGTAACGTGGGCCGCGAAATGCTGAACATCCTCGCTGAACGCGAGTTCCCGGTGGACGAGATTGCCGCACTGGCATCGCGCAAATCGCTGGGCACTGAAATCAGCTTTGGCGACAAGACCGTCAAGACCAAGGATCTGGACACCTTCGATTTCACCGGCTGGGACATTGCCCTGTTCGCCATCGGGTCGGACGCGACCAAGATCTATGCGCCCAAGGCCGCCGCTGCGGGCTGCATCGTGATCGACAACTCGTCGCTCTACCGCTACGACCCGCAGGTGCCGCTGATCGTGCCGGAAGTGAACGCCGATGCGATCATGGGTTACAAGAACAAGAACATCATCGCCAACCCCAACTGTTCGACCGCGCAGATGGTTGTCGCGCTGAAGCCGCTGCATGACCGCGCGCGGATCAAGCGGGTGGTGGTTTCCACCTACCAATCCGTGTCGGGCGCCGGCAAGGAAGGCATTGACGAGCTGTGGGACCAGACCAAGGGCATCTTCGTCGTCGGCCAGGACGTGGCCCCGAAGAAGTTCCCCAAGCAGATCGCCTTCAACGTGATCCCGCAGATCGACGTGTTCCTGGATGACGGCTACACCAAGGAAGAATGGAAGATGGTGGCCGAGACGAAGAAGATCCTCGACCCCAGGATCAAGGTCACCGCAACCTGCGTGCGGGTGCCGGTCTTCGTCGGCCATTCCGAGGCGATCAACATTGAATTTGAAGATCCGCTGGACTGGCAGGAAGCCACCGACATTCTGCGCGAAGCCCCCGGCATCATGGTGATCGACAAGCGCGAAACGGGTGGCTACATCACGCCCGTCGAATGTGTGGGCGATTACGCGACTTACATCAGCCGCATCCGGCAGGACATCACGGTGGAAAACGGCATCTCGCTGTGGTGCGTGTCCGACAACCTGCGCAAAGGGGCGGCCCTGAACGCGGTGCAGATCGCCGAAGTGCTGGGCAACCGGGTGCTGAAAAAGGGCTGATCTGTCAGACCCCTGGCGTTTCCGATCGGCGGCCTTGCAAGGGGCCGCCGTTTTTCTTTGGGGAAATCGCAAGGATTTCTGCGCCGCTGTGAAACTTTCACCTCCTCTGCCCCGTTATCCAAACATGGCGGGGGCCTGAAGACGACGGTGACAGTCATGAAAGCAGCGATCTGCACTCTTTCGGCCCATATGCTGGGCCTTGGCGCGCGCCAGACACGGACAATCCTTCAGACCCCGGAAATGACCAAGGCCGATGCGCGGTTGACGCGCAGCGAACTGGCCGACCTGTTTTCAGATTATCTTTACGGGCGCAGCCTCGCCTGACCCGTACATCCCTTCCAGAAAGGCCGGATCACCATGACCTATTCCCTTCTGCTGAACATCGCCCGCGTCAACCGTCTGCTGGCCCTGAAATCCGCCCGTGCGAAAGCCCTAGCAGCAGCCTGACAACGACGGATCGCGCAGGCGTTAGCGCGTTTCGCGCTGCCAGCCCGGCAGGTATTCCACCTTGTCGCATCCCGCAAAGACCGCGAGCTTGTGCAGCGCGCCGTCCAGCTTTGCCAGACGCCCTGCCCCAAGCGACAGTCCGGCCTCGGGCCAGAAGGCCCGCACCCGCAGGGTCTGATCCTGCCGATGGGCCTTGGCATCTACGCGGCCAATGAGGCGGTCGCCTTCCAGCACCGGAAAGACGTAATAGCCGTACTGGCGTTTCGGTTCGGGCACGAACACCTCTATCCGGTAGAAGAACCCGAACAACCGCTCCGCCCGGTTGCGGTCGCGCAGGGCGGGGTCGAAGGGCGAAAGGATACGCAGCCGCGTGCCGGGGGTGGGCGGGTCTGCGGTCAGGGTTTCGGGCAGGACAAAGGATTTGCGCAAACCCCCGTCCGCGCCCTGCACCAGCACTTCGGCCACGCGCCCGTCACGCAGCGCCGCGGCACACCAGCCCCGCGCGTCTTCGGGCGAAATCGCGCCCCAATAGGCCGCAAGCTCGCCCGAGGTCGCAAAGGCCAGCCTGTCCAGCGCGGTGGTGCAGGCCCAGTCGACCGTCTCGGCCTCGGTCATCTGCGGGCTGCGGTGTTCGTCACGCAAAACCCGCTCGGTCAGGTCATAGACCTTGCGAAAACTGTCGCGCCGGGTCACCGACAGCGCGCCCACCCGCCACAGATATTCCAGCGCCGCCTTGGACGGGTGCCAGTCCCACCAGCCGCCGTTGCCCCGCGCCTCGCCGATCCCCACATCGGCGGAAGTCACCGGGCCGTGGTCGGCCACCCGGCGCAACACCTCGTCAAACTTGGCCTCGAACCCCGCCCGCTGCCAGCCCTGCCAGCGTGCCACCAGCCGCGTGCGGTCGCGGTCAAAGCGGTGCGCCCAATGCGGAAACACCGTGGCGGGCAGGATCGAGGCATCATGCGTCCAGTGTTCCCAAAGGCTGCGGTCGCGTTCCAGCAGCCGGGCCAAGGCGGCGGGCTGATAGGTTTGCCGACGGGCAAACAGGATCATGTGATGCGCGCGTTCGACCGTGTTGATGCTGTCGACCTGCACGAACCCGATGCGGTCGATCAGCCCAAGCAGCGCCGCCCCGCTGGCCGGGCCGGTCGGCGGCTCGATCAGGGCGTGGGCGTCCAGAAACAGACGGCGGGCGGCGGTGTTGGTCAGAACGGGCAGAGTCATGCGCCCATGGGTAACAGGCGTATGGCGGGGGTCAACAGGGGCTGCGGGGCCGCTTTGGTAACATACTGAAAGACTGCGCCGAAATCTGTGATCATCCGTGAGTCCATTGCGGTTGCATCCCCCCTGTCAGGGCTTAGTTTAGGGCAAACATATTCAGAACGGATTCCGCCTTGCCCCATGACACTCCCCTCATCACCACCATCGCCGTCGGTCTGGCGCTTGCCTTTGTCTTCGGGCTGTTTGCGCATCGCTTCAAGCTGCCGCTGATTGCGGGCTATCTGATGGCGGGTGTGGTGATCGGGCCGTTCACACCCGGCTATGTGGCGAACCAGAATCTGGCGTCCCAACTGGCGGAAATGGGGGTCATCCTGCTGATGTTCGGGGTGGGGCTGCATTTTTCACTGCGCGATCTGATATCGGTCAAGGCCATCGCCATTCCGGGGGCCATCGTGCAGATCGCGGTGGCGACCGGTGCGGGGATGGGGCTGGCCTGGGTGCTGGGTTGGGGCCTGGGGGCGGGCATCATCTTTGGCCTGTCGCTGTCGGTGGCATCGACCGTGGTGCTGCTGCGCGCCTTGCAGGAACACGGGCTGGAACAGACCGAACGCGGCAAGATTGCCGTCGGCTGGCTGATCGTCGAAGATCTGGTTATGGTGATTGCCCTTGTGCTGATCCCGCCGCTGTCGGGCCTGCTTGGCGGCGATGCGCAGCCGGTGGACAGTGAAACCGCCGAGGTGGCGCAGTTGGGCCTTGGCACCATCGGGGCCACACTGGCAATCACGGCGCTGAAGGTATCGGCCTTTGTGGCGATCATGCTGTCGCTGGGCAGCAAGATCATTCCGTGGCTGCTGCACTACACCGCCCACACCGGCCAGCGCGAATTGTTCCGCCTGTCAGTGCTGTCGGTGGCGCTTGGGGTGGCGTTGGCCTCGTCGGCGATCTTCGGGGTGTCCTTTGCCCTGGGCGCGTTCTTTGCGGGCATGGTGATGGCAGGGTCCACCCTGTCGGCGCAGGCGATGAAGGAAACCCTGCCGTTCCGCGATGCCTTTGCCGTGCTGTTCTTTGTGTCGGTGGGGATGCTGTTCAACCCGTCGGTGATCTGGACCGCGCCGTTTTCGCTGATGGTCACCGTCCTGATCATCATTGGCGTCAAATCTGTCGCCGCTTACGGCATCATGCGCGCCTTCGGGCGTGACCGTGATGCGTCAATGACCATCGCGGTTAGCCTTGCACAGATCGGCGAGTTTTCCTTCATCCTGATCGTGATGGGCGTCACCATGGATATCGTCCCCGCCGAAGCCCGCGATCTGGTGGTGGCAGGCGCGATGATCTCTATTCTGGTGAACCCGCTGCTGTTCCGCCTTGCTGCCCGGCCGGAACCGAAAAAGCCGGAACCGGCGATGCCCGTTCCGGCCGATACGCCCGCCGAGGACGCGATGGTGCAGGCCGCCGCCGACCCGGCAATGCCGGGTCAGGCAGCGCCGTAAAGCCGCCAGCCAGTGTCAGGCGACGCCGTACAGGCGGCGCGCCTCGGCAAAGGACAACAGCCGCTTGCGGTGTTCGTCCCACAGGTGCAGGCGCACCGAGTGCAGGCTTTCGCGGATGGTCAGGCGCTGTGCCTGCGCCAGATCGGTGTGGTCGCGCAACACCTCGGTCAGGCGGTAGAACGGGATGCGGCTGTACAGATGATGCACATGGTGGATGCCGATGTTGGCGGTCAGCCAGGCCAGAGGGCGCGGCAGAACGTAATGCGATGACCCGATCAGCGCCGCCTCGTGCAACTGCCAGTCTTCGCCCTTGGACCAGTGGGTTTCCTCGAACTGGTGCTGCACATAGAACAGCCAGACCCCGATCGTCGCCGCAATGACAGACGTGGGCAGATAGATCAGCAGCACCGGCATCAGCCCGCCCAGCCAGATGATCAGCCCCAGAATAATGCCGATCATCGCATTGGTGCCCATGGCAGAGGTCCAATAGCGCCAACCCTGGTTCATCAGGCCCAGGGGCAGGCGGTTTTGCAGGATGAACAGATAGCTGGGGCCAAGCACGAACAGCACGACCGGGTGGCGGTACAGCCGGTACAGGAACCGCCCGAACGGGCTGCGGGCGCGGTATTCTTCCACCGTCAGGGTCAGCACATCGCCGATGCCGCGCTGATCAAGGTCGCCGTGATGCGCGTGGTGGATCGAATGGGTGCGCCGCCAAACGTCATAGGGGGTCAGGGTCAGCACGCCAAGCGCGCGGCCCACCCAGTCCTGCACCTTGCGGTTGGTGAAATAGGACGCATGGCCGCAATCGTGCTGGATCACGAAAATCCGCACCAGAAACGCGCCGTTCAGCACCGCAATGCCGAAAGCCAGCCAATAGCTGACTGACAGCGAGGCCCAGGCCATCGCCCACAGAAACACGAATGGCACCAGTGTCACCACCAGTTCCATGATGCTGCGCCGGGTCGACGGCTCGCGGTATTTCGCAAGCACCTGCACCCATTCGCGCGCAGACCGGCCTTGCCCCTGATCGGGGATGATTTTGTCGAATTTCATGTAAGTGCCCTTACGCCTGTGCCTGTTCTTGTTGCGTCCGGCTTGTCGTGCCGTGCGTTATCTGCTGGCATTGTACCCCGCTTGCGCTGGCACAATGCCACGGCGCGCGCCGTCTGGGAACCGCTCAATTTGCGCGCGCCGATTTGCGTTGTTTTTCGGTTGCAGATTTCAACTGCCCGCAGGCCGCCATGATGTCTTCGCCGCGCGGGGTGCGGATCGGGCTGGCGTAGCCCGCGTTGTAGATGATGTCGGCAAAGGCGTGGATGCGGTTGCCCGACGACCGTTTGTAGGGCGCGCCCGGCCATTCGTTGAACGGGATCAGGTTCACCTTGGCCGGAATGCCGCGCAGCAATTCGACCAGCCGATGCGCGTCCTCCTTGGTGTCGTTCACCCCGTCCAGCATCACATATTCAAAGGTGATGCGTTCCGAATTGGACAGGCCGGGGTAGTCGCGCAGCGCATCCAGCAGGGTGGCGATGTTCCAGCGTCTGTTGATCGGCACCAACTGGTCGCGCACGGCATCGGTGGTGGCGTGGAAACTGACCGCCAGCAGACAGCCGATTTCGGTGGCGGTCCGGGCGATTTCCGGCACCACGCCGCTGGTAGACAGGGTGATGCGGCGGCGGCCAAGGGCGATGCCTTCGCCGTCCATCACCACCTTCATCGCGTCGCGCACATTGTCGAAATTGTACAACGGCTCGCCCATGCCCATCAGCACGATGTTCGACACCAGCCGGGTTTCCACCTTGGGCGCGCCCTGCACCGGCCATTCGTCCAGATCGTCACGGGCCAGCATCACCTGCCCCACAATCTCTGCCGCCGTCAGGTTGCGCACCAGTTTCTGGGTGCCGGTATGGCAGAACGAACAGGTCAGCGTGCAGCCGACCTGAGACGAGATGCACAGCGTGCCGCGATCCGTCTCGGGGATATAGACCACCTCGACCTCATGCCCGCCCGCGATGCGCACCAGATATTTGCGGGTGCCATCGCTGGAAACCTGACGTGTGACGACCTCGGGAATCTCGATCACGAAATGTTCGGCCAGCAGGGCGCGGTAATCCTTGGACAGATTGCTCATCGCGGCGAAGTCCCGCACGCCCCAATGGTAGACCCATTGCCAGACCTGCCCGACCCGCATCTTCGCCTGCCGTTCCGGCGTGCCTGCGGTGATCAGCGCCTCGCGCAGCGCGTCGCGCGTCAGGCCGACAAGGTTGATCTTCCCCCCCTCGGGCAGCTTGCGCGGCAGGGTCAGAACATCCTGGGTGATGGGGGCGGAAGGCATGGTCATGGCGGGCGGTCCTGAATGGCTTTGCGTCATATAGATGGTTTGGCGCGAAAACGGAATGCGACCAAATGAAAACGCCCCGACCAGTGGCCGGGGCGCAGGAAACATCGTCAGGCAGCCTTACTGGCAGCGTTTGCCCGCATCTTCCATCGCGGCGGTAAAGCCGCGCAGGCTGAACGTGTCTTTCGTCTGCGTGCCCTTGCCGGACCGAGCCGAAAGAACTGCGGTGGTGCCCTTTTTCAGCGCGGTCAGCAGGGCAGCGTCATCTGCGGTGCTTGCGGGCCAGGCCCATTCTGCATCGGTCAGCATCTGAAAGTTGGTGCCGTCGATGTCCAGATCAACCGTCGATCCGGGCGCAAAGGGATAGCCGCCCGAGAACGAAATCTCGCCGGGTTTGCCGGGGCGGAATGTCACGAACAACAAGATGTCGCCGCGCCGCACCGAAACCGGGGCACCATCACGGGTGTTCACGGTTTCCTTGGGCTTGGACACGCCCCAGCATTCGGTCGCCGTCCCGGTCGCCGGTTCGGTGAACACGTTCCAATCCGTCATCGTGGCGACGCGGTTGGTGGATTCCTGCGCCACAGCACCGCTGGCGGCAAGGGCGAAACAGGCGGCGCCAAGGGCGCGACCAAAGTGGGATGTCATGTCTAGCGCAGCCTCCAAGCTGTCTTTGCCTCTGCCCGTGCCCGGCTGCCTTGTGGTGCGCAGCCTTTTTGAGGTGGCGTGGGATTGTTTAACCCGATAATCCTCCATACGCAAAAACACCATTCCGCGAAAGCCCCATGGGCACAAAATCGCGCATCTGTGAGGGAAGATCATCATGGCAGGCCCTGTTCCTATGGCTGAATTGTGGCGCGGCGGGCTGCTGGAAAGCAGTCATCTGGGCCATGCGGTGATCTGCGATGCCGGTGGCATCGTCGATGCCTGGGGCGACCCTGCGGCGGTGATCTTCCCCCGCTCGTCGTGCAAGATGATTCAGGCCCTGCCCCTGCTGGAAAGCGGCGCTGCGGCAGCGGCGGGTCTGGGCGACGCGCAGGTGGCCCTGGCCTGCGCCAGCCATCAGGGTGCTGCAGTGCATACGGAAATGGTCACCCGCTGGCTGGGCGATCTGGGCCTGTCCGAGGCCGCCCTGCGCTGCGGCGCGCATGAACCCTATGACAAGGAGGCCCGCGACGGGCTGGTTCTGGCGCATGAGGCCCCCTGCCAGATCCACAACAACTGCTCGGGCAAGCATGCGGGGTTCCTGACGCTGAACCGGCATCTGGGCGGACATGCCGATTATGTCGAACTCGACCACCCGGTGCAAAAAGCCGTGCTGGCCGCGACCGAGGAGGTGGCGGGCGAGTCCGCCGCAGGCCATGGCATCGACGGCTGTTCCGCCCCGAATTTCGCCATGTCGATCGGGGGCCTTGCCCGCGCCATGGCGGCCTTTGCCAATGCCCGCGACACCGGATCGGTGCGCGAACAGGCGATGCAACGCCTGACCCATGCCATGGCGACCCACCCCAATCTGGTGGCCGGTGAAGGCCGCGCCTGCACGGAACTGATGCGCGCCATGGGCGGCCGCGTCGCGATCAAGACCGGGGCCGAGGCCGTGTTCGTGGCGATCCTGCCGGAACAGGGGCTTGGCATGGCGCTGAAGATCACCGATGGCGGTACCCGCGGGGCCGAGGCCGCGATCACCGCGCTGCTGATCCGGGCCGGCGTGCTGGACGCCAGCCACCCGGCGGCGGTCAAACGGCTGAACGCGGTGCAGAAAAACTGCCGGGGTCTTGACGCGGCTATTGTCACGACCGCCCCCGGCTTCGCTTGATTTAAGCCGGGAAGGGGGTAGTCTTGGACCATGACAGTCCAGCCCCCGACCCCGTTTCCGCTGTCTGACCGGATGCATGAACAGGTCAGCTTTGACCGGCGCGAGCTGGGCCGGATTCTTGCCCTCTATGGCCGGATGGTTGCTGCGGGGGAATGGCGGGACTACGGGATTTCCTGCCTTGCCGATCTGGCCGTGTTTTCGGTGTTCCGCCGCACCGCCGAGAACCCGTTGTACCGCATCGAAAAACGCCCCAAGTTGCGCGCGCGGCAGGGTATTTATGCCGTCGTCGGCATGGATGGTCAGGTGCTGCGGCGCGGGGCCGATCTGGATGCGGTGCTGAAGGTACTGGAACGCAAGCTGATCAGGCCGGTGGATTAGGTGAAAGCGCCGGTGGTTTCACCCCCGGACCCCCAGGATATTTAAGCCAATGTGAATGGGTCAGAGCCGCCTGCGCGCCGTAACTGGCCCCCCGCCTTGTGCGATCACGCGGGCGATGCAGTCGGCGGTGTCTTCATGGGCGACCGACATCGAATGGCCATTGGCGTGGATCAGGCGCGCGGGATCAACGATCAGCGCGACATGGCCCCGCCAGAAAACCAGATCACCGCGTTGCAGCGGGGCATCATCGGGGATGGCGTGGCCCAGCGATTGCTGTTGGTCGCTGTCGCCGGGGCAGGCGATGCCGCAGGCCAGCAGGGCCGCCTGCGTCAGGCCCGAACAATCGATCCCCGTGCGGGAATTGCCGCCCCACAGATAGGGCGTGCCCAGAAACAGTTCGGCAACCGCCACCGGGTCGGTCGCAAGATCGGTCAGGGCGCGCAGGTGCGGGGCGGGGATATGGCCCTGCGGGGTCTGCGCCCATTTGCCGTCATTGGCCGTGACATGCAGTTTCGCGCCAAACGTCAGCGCGGCAATCTCATGGGCCTGAACGCGAGGTTCGGGGTAGAGATGCGTGGCCGGGGTCGCAACCCAATGCGTCGGCGCGGGGCCAGTGCCCAAAGCGTGTTCTGCGACCCAGCCGCAATAGCCATCCTTGGCGGACTGAATGAAGGCATGGCCCTGATCATGGTCGATCACCGTGACCGCATCGCCCATCACCACCTGCCGGTCCCGCGCGCCACCGGGGGATTTCAGCAGGTCGGCCAGGGGGACGGTAACCTGCATCGGGGTGCCATCGGTGAAACCGGCCTCGACCTGCCCCTTCAGCGCGGTCAGCGCGATGCGGCCGGAAAAGGGTGTCATGCGGCGGTCTGAAACGGCGGCCATGCTAAAATCCCAACATGGCAGGCAGCGCGTCCAGCACCGCCCGCGCCCCCTGCCCCGCCCCGCCCTTGGGGCGGGCGGGTTGGTCGGCGGGGCTGTGGCCATAGATGTCGAAATGCAGATAGCGCGCGTTTTCGACAAAGCGGCGCAGGAAAAGTGCTGCCGTGATCGACCCGGCAAAGCCATAGCCCGGCGCATTGTCCAGATCGGCAATGCCGGGTTCGATCACCGATTCATAGCCGTCATGGAAAGGCAGCCGCCAGACCGGATCGAAGGTGGCGATGGCCCCGGCCTCCAGCGCGGCGACCATGGCGGCATCGTCGGTGTAATAGGGCGCAAGGTCCGGCCCGACCGCCACCCGCGCCGCCCCGGTCAGCGTTGCCATCGAGATGATGGCCTCTGCCGGTTCTTCATCGGCATAGGCCAGCGCATCGGCCAGCACCAGCCGCCCTTCGGCATCGGTATCGTTCACCTCGACCGTCAGGCCCTTGCGCGAGGTCAGAATATCCTTTGGCCGCTGCGCATTGCCCGCAATGGCATTCTCCACCGCCGGCACCAGCACCCGCAACCGAACGGCCAAGTTCAGCGCCATGATCATTTGCGCAAGGCCCATCACGGTGGCCGCCCCGCCCATGTCCTTTTTCATCAGCAGCATGCCCGCCGATGGCTTTATGTTCAGCCCGCCGGTGTCAAAGCACACGCCCTTGCCCACCAGTGTCAGCCTTGGCCCGACGCTGCCCCACCGCAGTTCCAGCAGGCGGGGCGCGCGGGGCGAGGCACGGCCAACCGCCGCGATCATCGGGAAACCCTGTGCAAGATCATCGCCTTGCACCACATTGGCCGCTGCGCCATGGCGGGCGGCGAGGGCCAGAAACGCGGCCTCCAGTTCATCCGGCCCCATGTCCAGCGCGGGGGTGTTGATCAGGTCGCGGGTCAGGAATTCACCCGCTGCCATGGCGACCAGCCGGGCAGCATCCACCCCCGCCGGCACCACAAGGCGCGGCAGGGCGGGCGGGGCCTTGCCGGGGCGATAGCGGTCGAACCGGTAGGACGACAGCAGCCAGCCAAGCGCGGCCTCGAACGCCTCGGCCCCAGTCAGATCCCCCACCAGATGCCAGTCCTGGGCAGGCAGGCCTGCCGCAGCCTTGGCCAGCCCGAACCGTGTGCGCGACCGGGCCTTTGGCGTGCCATAGCCCACCACGGCCCCGGCCAGCCCGCCATTGCCGGGCAACAGGCGCACCTCGCCCAAGGCTGCCTCGAACCCCGTCGCGGTCAGCCAGCCGGCCCAGGCCGCGCCAGCGCCCGCCAGAAACGCCGCCAGCCCTTCGGGCCGCAGGACGAACAGGGGCAGCGCGGCAGGCGAGGCATCGGCAAAAGCGGGGGGCATGGTCGGGCATCCGGTGTTGTTTCACCGCCAGAGCCTACCCCCTGCGCGGCCACCTGCAACCCCCTAAACCGACAGGTCGGCAAGGCCCTAGACCGACAGGTCGGCCAACCCCTTGTCCGCCGCCAGTGACCGTTCGGCCACCCGCACCAGCCGCGCCCAGACGGCGGCAAAGGCCGTGGTGTCGGCCCGGTCCAGACAGGCCCGCGCATCGCCCGCCACAAGGCCCAGACTGACCATCCCCAGATTTTCCGCCATCCGCTGCAACCGCCGCAACTGCCGTGCCAGATCGGCGAGTTCATGGCTTTTGACCTGTGCCGCGATCCCTGCCATGGTCAGCGCCAGTTCGCCCAGTGCCCGCGTCACCATCTGTTCGGCGGTCGTCGTGCCAAGGTTGCGGTAGATCACCGCAATCGCCTCGCCATCCTGACGCACGCGTTCGGTTGGCCGCAAGGCTACCACATTATCCATCATCACACCCACATGTCACAGTCTCACCCAAGGCCACTGTGCCCCGCCGTGCTGAAGAAAAGGTTTCCCCGCCTGCGCGGATCGCAAAATTAGCCTCTCGAATTTTCTGCAATTGCAGCATACAAACCCGTAATGCGCCTTTTGGGGATGTCTGCCATGATCACCGCCCGCACTTTGCCCGCCTATCTGATCTCCCGGTTTCAGGGCTGGCGTGCCACGACCTATCAGGAAAACCGGGCCTGGTATCGCAGGCTGGCGGAATATGGTCAGCATCCGCGCGCGATGGTGATTTCCTGCTGTGACAGCCGGGTGCATGTCACCTCGATCTTCGGGGCAGATGAAGGCGAGTTCTTCATTCACCGCAACGTGGCCAACCTTGTGCCGCCGTTCAATCCGGACGGCGAATATCACGGCACTTCGGCGGCGGTCGAATACGCGGTCACGTCCCTGGGCGTGGCGCATATCGTGGTGCTGGGCCATTCCAACTGCGGCGGGGTCAAGGGCTGCCATGAAATGTGCTGCGGCCGCGCGCCGGAGCTTGAGTTGAAGTCCAGCTTCGTGGGCCGCTGGATGGATATTCTGCGTCCCGGTTTCGACCGGGTGGCGCATTTGCCCGAGGACGGCCGCATCCGTGCGCTGGAAAAAGAGGCCGTGCTGGTCAGCCTGGAAAACCTGATGACCTTCCCCTTCGTCAAGGAGGCCGTTGAAAGCGAGCGCATGACCCTGCATGGGCTGTGGACCGACACCGGCGAAGGCGGGCTGGAACAGTACGACCCCGCGCGCGGCGGGTTTGTGACGGTCTGAGGGGATGTGAAACCGGGCAGGTGGCCCCAGCCCGGTTTTTCAGATGATGCCGGCTTCCGGTCCGTCGCTGTCAGTCCCGACAGCGACGGACCGGCGTGGTCCCCCGAACAGGGTCCGTTCAGACGGGACGCGTTCAGACGGGGCCGGGGCGCAGGCGGCCGATGATGATGCAGTCGCCCACATTCGGATTGCCGGCGTTCAGGTCTTCGCAGGTGGCCAAGGCGGCGGCGTCGGCCTGTGACTGGCTGGAATAGCCAAAGGAAAAGCCCGATTCCGCCGGAACGAATGCGTCACAATCCTTGAGGAAACCGCCTTTCTTGACCGGAAGGGCAAAGGCGCCGATGGTCTTGTACCCGCCAGCCCAGTCGATGGCATATTGCTTGGTCGCCGGGCACAACCCTCCGGTCAGTTCCAGCACGGGGCGCACTTGCATGGGGCGCATTTGCGGCGTCGTTTCGGCAACGGCAGCGCCCGATGTCAGCATCAGCGCGATAGCGACTGTCGTGAACTTCATGGGATGTATCCTTCACAAAATGGTCATGTACCTATAACCATCTCGTGTGCGTCCGGTTCCCTGCGCGCGCCGTCATGGCCTGCCCCTGCGGCAGGCGGCACCGTTGCCGCAAGGGCAGCCAGCCCTTGCGCGGGCACGCAAACGCGCCCGGACCATAGGGCGCATCGCTTTGACAGATCCGCAAATTCCGCCGGATCAGCGCGCCAGCCAATACACCCCGGCAGGCGGAATCGTGACACCTGCCCAGTCCACCGGGACCGGGTTATAGTTGAAATGAAAGCGGTGCGTTGCAGTATCGCGGCGGCGCAGGCCTTCGGGCAGGGGGTCGGTTTCAAGCCCTTCCGCGGCGGCGGCGGCCAGCAGGATGCGGGTCAGCGCAGCATCATCGGGCCACCCCGCCAGATAGTGCAGCCGCCCCGCACTGACCATCGCAGGCCAGCCGTCGGTGGTTGCCTCGGCCACCGTGGCGCTGCCCTCCAGCTTTTCGCGCCAGGTGATGAACTGCCCGCCAAGCGCCAGCGGCACCGGCACGTCGGGCGGCAGGCTTTCGACCCGTGCCACGACAATATCCAGACCGGGCAGATTGGGCGGCAGCGGCACGGGCGTCGCGAAATCGGCGGTCTTGGCATTGGTGCGGGGGCCAAGGATCGCGGTGCCCTTGAACGCAGCCAGCGCCGCCAGCAGCGGGTCCGACAGCGTGGCCACACCGGGGGCCAGCACCAGTTTGTAGGCCGACAGGTCGGCGCAGTCCGGCGGCAGGATGTCGACGTTCAGGCCAAGGCGGCGCAGCCCCTTGTAGGCGTGGAATACCAGCCAGAAATAGCTGAAGGTCTTGCCCTGCGGTTGGGTTTGCCACGCCCATTCCGACGCATAGTCGAACACCAGCGCCACATCGGCGCGGGCGGTCCCCACATCGGGCATGTCGGCCAGTTCGCGGGCCACGGCTGCCGCCTCGTCATGCGCGGGGGCGGCCACACTGTCAGGCCGCAACAGGCCTGCGTGCATCTGTTCCTGCGCAAACGGGGCCTGCCGCCAGCGGAAATAACACACGGCTTCCGCCCCATGCGCAAAGGCTTCCCACGCCCAAAGCCGGGCCATGCCGGGCAGCGGGTCGGGGTTGTAGGGGGCCCAGTTTACCGGGCCGGGTTGCTGTTCCATGATCCACCAGCGGCCCCGGCCAACGGCGCGGTAGAGGTCGTGGTGAAAGGCCTGAAAATCCGGGTCGCCCTGATGCACGAAGCGGCGCTTGTGATCGGCGCTGGCAGGGATGCGGTCGGACAGAAAGCCCAAGGGGTAGGCATCCCAGGACGCAATATCCAGGTCCGCCCCGGTGCCGAAATGGTCAAACTCCGTCACCGCCCCCATGTAGTTGTGGGCGATGGGATAGGTCGAATGCCGCCGGATGATGTCGGTTTGCAGGCGGTTGAAGCTGACCACCTCGTCACTGGCAAAACGGCGGAAATCCATCACATGGGCGGGATTGGCCTCGGTCACGGTCAGGTTGGGCAGGCCGATCTCGTCAAAGGCGCTGTAGTCCATCGACCAGAACACATTGCCCCAGGCCCGGTTCAGCGCCTGCGGCGATTGGTATTTCTGCGCCAGCCAGTCGCGGAATGCCGACGTGGCGGCAGGGGAATAGCTGATGGTGGTGTCATGGCAGCCATATTCATTGTCGGTCTGCCAGGCCCCCACATGCGGGTTGCGCCCGTACCGCTCGGCCATCAGCCCCACGATCCGCGCGCATTCCTCGCGATAGCCGCGATGCGAAAAGCAATAGTGGCGGCGTGATCCGAAGCCCCTCGGCCGCCCCTCACGGTCATGGGCCAGCATGTCGGGGTGGCGCGTCAGCATCCAGCGCGGCGGCGTCGCGGTCGGCGTGCCCAGCACCACGGTCAGGCCAGCGTTGCCCAAAACGTCAATCGCCCGGTCCAGCCAGTCCCAGTCCATCTGGCCGGGGGTGGGTTCCATCCGGCTCCACGCGAATTCACCGATGCGGACCCAGGTCAGGCCCACGGCCTTCATCCGGGCGGCGTCGCTGGCCCAGACATCCTCGGACCATTGTTCGGGGTAATAGCAGACGCCAAGGGTGCGCTTCATAGGATGACCTGTGGTTCGGGAAGGCCGCGCGCGACATTTGCGGCGGCAAACAGCTTGCCTGCATCGGGGTGCGCCGCGCGGGCGGCGGCGTTCATGTCTTGCAGGGCAGTGGTGCAGTAGAGCGTGGTCAGATCCGGGCCGCCAAAGGCGGGACAAGAGCTGTGCGGGGCATCAAAAGCCACCGCGCGCAGAAAACTGCCGTCGGGGGCATAGCAGGCCACCCGCCCCGCCCCCCATTGCGCGTTCCACAGGTTGCCTTCCGCATCTGTCACCGCACCATCAGGGTGCAGCCCCTGGGCGGTCAGATCGACGAAGGGCGCAGGCGTGTCCATGGGCCAGCCATCGGCGTTCAGCGCCACCGTCAGGATCACGCCCCTGACCGTATCGGTGAAATAGGCCACCCGGCCATCCGGCGCAAAGCAGATGGCATTGGGGATCGTCACGCCCTTGAACAAACAGCGCAATTCGCCCCGATACCAGCGATAGATCGCCCCCGCCCCCGGATCATCGCCGCCGCGTTTGCCCATGGTGCCGATCCAGAACCCACCCTGCCGGTCGGCCCGGCCATCGTTGCTGCGGGTGACGGGATTGTCAGCCTCCAGATCGCAAACCGGCGATGTGGCCCCGGTTTCCAGATGGAACCGGAACAGCGACGTCTCGGATGCGATCAGCAATTCGTCCCGGCTGATCCAGCCTGCCGCCGACACCATCTGGTCAAACTGCCAGACCTGCGGGCCTTGATCGGTGACAGACAACAGCCGCCCGTTCAGAATGTCGAACCAGAACACCTGCTGCCGGATGGGGTGCCAGAACACCCCTTCGCCCAGATCGCAGGGGCGGGCATCAACGATCATCGCGCCGCCCCGTCTTTGGTCGCCCCATCATAGGCCGCAACGATGGCGCCTGCGCGGGTCGCAACCTCAGCCACCGTCAGACCGGGCGTATAAAGCGCCGTCCCGATGCCAAAGCCATCGGCCCCCGCCGCCATCCACTGGCCAAAGTTCGCAGGCCCCGCCCCACCCACGGCATAGACCTGACAGCCCTTCGGCAACACGGCGCGAATGGCCTTGACCCCTTCTGGCCCGATCAGCGAGGCGGGGAAAATCTTCAACCCGTCCGCCCCGGCCTTCAGCGCGGCAAAACATTCCGTCGGCGTCATCACCCCCGGCCAGGACGCCATGCCCCGCACCTTGGTCGCCATGATCACCTGCGCGTCGCAGTTGGGCGACACGATCAGCCGCCCGCCTGCCTGCGCCACCTTTCCCACATCGGCCACGGTCAGCACGGTGCCTGCGCCAATCTCGGCCACGTCGCCAAACGCCTGCGCCATCGCGGCAATCGACGCAAACGGATCGGGCGAGTTCAGCGGCACCTCGATCCGGGTGATGCCAGCAGCGATCAGCGCGTCGGCCACGGGCACAGCCTCATCCGGGGAAATGCCGCGCAGAATGGCGATCAGGGGGCGGCCAAGAATTTGGGGGGGTGTCATCAGATAACCTCGGTTTGGCGGGACAGCGTGACAAGCCCCGCAAGCGTGCAATCGGTGGCGGGCAGCAGTTTTGCCTCTACCCCTTGGGTGCGCAGGGCGCGGGCGTAGGCGGCAGACATGCCATCCGCCCCCACGATCCCCACGGCCTGGCCCAGCCAATAGGGGCGCGCGGCAGCAAGTTCGCAGCCGATCAGCAGGCCCGACAGCCGCGCGCGCGCGGCGGGGGCTGCAAGGTCCGCAATCAGCCCCTCGGCGCGCAAGGAGAACAGATAGGCCGCCAGCCGTTCTGGCCGCGACAACGCATCCGACAACCCGCCGTCAAAGGCCGCCTCGTCCCAGCCTGCCCCCGCCATGCCATGCCGCAGGACCGACTGTTCCGACAGCAGGGCAAACATCTCGCCGGTCATGTAGGTCTGAAAGCTGACCACCTCGCCCGCCGAGACATGCGCCCATTTGGTATGGGTGCCGGGCAGGCACAACACGCCGTCAAAGCCGGGGGTCAGCGCCAAGGCCCCCGCGATCTGGGTTTCCTCGCCGCGCATCACATCGGCAGGTGCCAGTTGACGCAATCCGGGGGCGATCATCACGCGGATGCGGGCATCCGTAGTCGGCACCGTGACCAGGGCGCCCGGTTCCAGCGGGGCGCAGGGCGTGGTGCGATAGGGGGCCTCGAACCAGCCCTGACGGCTGCCGACCATGCCGCAGGCGATAACGGGCGTAACCCCTGCGCCCAGCCAGCCGCCGATCAGCCGGATCAGCGCCGGTTCAAACCCGTCGCGCGCGAGTTTGCCCATTCCATCGTCCGAGGTGGCCTCGGCCACAACCCCCTTGGCCCCGATAGCCCAGGCCCGCAAGTTGGAGGTGCCCCAATCCACCGCGATCCAGTCGGTTTTCTGCCCGGTCATAGCGCCCTCGTCTGCTTGTCAGCCCTTGGTCCGGTAACGGATATGTCAGACACGCGCGCCCTCCACCACCCACATCGTCGCGGGCCACGCCGCAGGCAGGCGCAATCCGGCGGTCATCAGGGCACGCCCGGTCAGGGTCAGCGGCCCGTCCTTCAGCGCATTCGGCCCGCGCGAATGGCGCGCGGCATCGCCCGGATTGCGCAGGGTGACGCGGTAGGTCGCGTCCGGGTCCAACCCGGTCAGCCGCAGCGGGCGCGGCAATATCTGCGGGCTGGTGACGGATTGCCCCGCGAACAGCACGAACCTGTCGCCCCCGCTGGCGATCTGCACCTCGGCAATCACTGCGGGGTCGGCGGCGTCGATGCGGTGAATGTCGCCCGCCAGCATCCACCCCCGGTTCATCCGCCACCATGCAGTCACATCGCGCAGGGTCGCGGCCTCGGCTTCCGTCAACTCGCGCAGGTCCATCTCGAACCCCATATGCCGCTGTGCCGCGACCCAGGCGCGGAACGCCATCGGCAGATCGCGCCCCGAGGTGTGGCAATGCCGGGGGCCGACGTGGCTTCCCGCCACGCAGGCGGGCAGAAACAGGGCGGCGTCAGCTTGTATCCGCAACCGCTCCAGCGCGTCGTTGCTGTCGGACAGCCAGACCCGGTGGGTACGGGCAAGAATGCCCGCGTCAATACGGCCCCCTCCCGATGCACAGCTTTCGATTTCCACCGCAGGATGGGCGGCGCGCAGGCGGTCGAGCAGGTCATAAATCCCACGGGTCTGGGCGGCATCCACCACAGGCAGCAGGCGGTTGTGGTCCCACTTGATGTAGTCGATGGGATATTCCGTCAGAATGTCAGACACTTGCGCGAACAGATTGTCGCGCACATCCGGCAGCGACAGGTCCAGCACCCATTGCTTGCGGCCCTTGACCTGATCCGCAGGCCCCAAGCGCCAATCAGGGTGGGCGCGGTTCAGGTCTGAATCCGGGTTGACCATTTCCGGCTCGAACCACAACCCGAAGCTCATGCCAAGGCTGTGGACATGCGCAATCAGCGGGTGCAGACCATCCGGCCATTTGCGGCGGTCAATGGTCCAGTCGCCAAGGCTTGACGTGTCATCGTCGCGCCGCCCGAACCAGCCATCGTCAAGCACGAACCGTTCCGCCCCAAGGGCCGCGGCTTTGGTGGCGATCTCGGACAGTTCCGCCAGATCGTGGCGGAAATAGACCGCCTCCCAGCAGTTATAATGCACCGGGCGCGGGCGCGCGCTGTCTGGCCATTGCACGATGCGGTCGCGGGTGTCGCGCTGCATGGTGACGCCAATGCCGTTCAGGCCGGTGGTGGAAACGGCGGCGATCAGATCGGCGGTTACGAACCTTGTGCCGGGGGTGGTTTCCGCACCGCTTGCCGCACCGAATTGCACTTGGCGGCGGCCATCGGGCAGTTCCTCGGCCACCATCCGGTGCCCGCCGGACCAGGCGTAATGCAGGGCCAATGCCGTTCCCTGCGCGTTGGTGCAGCCCTGTTCGGCCAAAATCAGATAGGGCGGGTGTTCATGCCCCGACCGCCCGGTGCGGGATTCGCGCAGGCGGATGCCGGGGGTCCAGTCCACATGGTTCAGATGAAACTCGCGGGTCCATTTGCCGGATACGTCGATCATATGGCCGGACTGGGGCGCAGGCAGAACCGGGGCGGACAGCCAGTGCAGGCGGACCGGGGTTGCGGCATCCAGCGTGGTACGCAGGGTCAGAACGCCGGTCGCATGGGCGGTGATGCCATGGGTCAGGGTCAGACCGTCGGCGATGGACACCAGCGCCAGATGGTTGGGGTCGGTATCGGCGCGGGAAAACCGGAACACCGGCAGCAAGGGCGCGCCATCCGCCGCCGAAACTACCAGCCCCGGCTGGCCCTGAAACGCCTGTCCCGGCATGGGACACAGCGACAGGCTTGGGTTTTCGTCGATCATCCCGCCCGTCACATCGTCGCGCTGGCTGGCGGCAAGCTGCGCCAGATCCTCACTGTCGGGCAGACGCGGCCCCCAATAGATCACCTCGGGGATTCCCCCTGCCGTGGTCAGGGCAAGGGTCTGCGCGTCCGTATCAATCCGCCACTGCATTACTTCACCGCGCCAAGGGTCAGGCCGGCAATGAAATGCTTTTGCATCAGGAAGAACATCAGAACCGGAGGCAGCGCCGCGATGATCGACCCCGCCGACACCAGATGCCACTGGGCAATCCACTGACCGTTCAGGGAATTCAGGCCAGCGGTCACTGGCTGGATGCTGGCCGAAGTGGTCAGCACCGTGGCCCAGAAATATTCGTTCCACACAAAGGTAAACACCAGCACCGAAAGCGCCGCGATGGCCGGGCGCATCAGGGGCACCACGATGTACCAGAAAATCCTGATCTCGGAAATGCCTTCTACCCGTGCCGCCTCGACCAGTTCGAACGGCATCGCCTTGATGAAATTGCGCATGAACAGGGTGCAGAACCCGGTCTGAAACGCGATGTGGAACAGACCAAGCCCGGTGGTCGTGTTGATCAGCCCAAGGTTCACCGTCATGTCGCGGACCGGCACCATCAGGATCTGGAAGGGCACGAAATTGCCCGCCACAAAGATGAAGAACACCACCATGTTGTAGCGGAATTTGTAGATGCCAAGCGCGAACCCGGTCATCGTGGACAGGGCGACCACGCCGATCACCACCGGAATTGTCAGCTTGAACGAATTCAGGATGTATTGCCCGATGGCGGACTGGGTAAAGACACTCGCGTAGTTTTCAAACGCGATGTAGCTGGGCATGCCGAAGTAGTTGCCTTGGGCAAGGTCCGATGCGGGGCGCAGCGAGGTCAGCGCCACCCCCAGCAACGGGAACAGCCAGATCACCAGCGCGATGGGCAGTGCCACCTTGTACATGATCTGCGTGGCGGGCGAGGTTTGCTCGATCGGGCGGGGAAACATGGGTTAACGCTCCGTCTCGTCGCGCCACATCTTCCAGATGAAGCCCGAAATGAAGATCATCATGATGCCGAACAGCACCACGGCGATGGCGGCCCCGTATCCCATACGATAGCCGTATTCAGACAGCGCCTGTTCATACATGTAGTAGGACAGCACCCGGCTGGACCCATAGGGACCACCAGCCGTCATGATCGACACAAGATCGAATGACCGCAGCGCGCCGATGATGGTGACAACCACCGCGATGAAGGTGGCGGGGCGCAGTTGCGGGATGATGACGTACCACAGCATTTTCCAGCCCTTGGCCCCGTCCAGCCGTGCGGCCTCGATCTGATCCGGGGCCACGTTGTTCAGGCCGGTCAGATACAGGATCATCACATAGGCAATCTGCGGCCAGAGGCCCGCAACGATGATGCCGTAGTTGACGTAGGTTTCATCCGCCAGCACCGCGATGCCGGTCCCCGACAGGAATTCGGTCAACTGATACAGCAGGCCGAAATTCGGCGCATAGAACCACGCGAACATCAGGCCGACGACGACCTGGGAAATCACGAAGGGAAAGAAGAACAGCGATTTGTAGATGCGGATGCCCCGCACCGTCTGGTTCAGGAAAATCGCCATCAACAGGCCGACGGGCACCGCCAGCAGGAACATCACCAGCCAGATCACGTTGTTCCACAGCGAGGTGGTAAAGGCGTCGTCGTCGAACAGCTCGACATAGTTGGCGGTGCCGATCCAAGTCTTTGCGCCCAGGCCATCCCAGTCATAGAACGACAGCCACATGGACTGAAAAATCGGGATGATCACATAGATGGCGAACATCACCATGCCGGGAAACAGGAACAGCCAGGGTGCCAGGCGGCGCTGGTTGCTTTTCCAATAAGCGGACATCGGAGCCCTCCGGTTCAACAGTCTTGGCAAGGAAAACCCCCGAGGTGAAAACCTCGGGGAAAGGCGGCGGGCATGCCATCAGACATGCCCGCCTGCGTTTCAGTAGGCAGTGGCGCGGACTTTTTCCAGACGCTCGAGAATGGCGTCCAGGCGTTCCGGTTTGACCATGAATTCCTGGAAGCCTTCCATGCCGGCCTTTGCCATTTCGGCAGGCGCGTCACGGTCAAAGAACTGTGCCAGCGCATAGGCCGAGGACAGCATTTCAAAGCCCGCCTTGATGAACGGATCGTCGCCGACGGTCGAGTTCTTGTTGGTCGGCAACTGGCCCAGCGTTGCGTTCAGCTTGGTCTGTGCGTCCGCGCTGGCAACATATGCGAGGAAGGTTTTCGCATCTTCGGGGTTTGCCGCACCAGCAGGGATGTGGATGGTGTCGGTCGGGGCTTCTTCTGCGCGCGGCACGCCGGGGGTGATTTCCGGGAACGGCATGAAGCCCAGATTGTCGTCGGTCATGCCGCCTTCCTTGAAGGTTGCGACGGCAAAGTTGCCCATGACGTAGTTCGCGGCCTTGCCCTGCACCAGAAGTGCTGCCGCATCCTGCCAATCGATCGCGGCGTGGTTTGCGGTGATGTAGGGCTGGATCTTGGCCAGTTCCGCAAAGGTCGCCTTCACGCGGTCGTCGGTCCATGCGACCTTGCCGGCGGTCAGTTCCATGTGGAATTCATACCCGTTGGTGCGCATGTTGATCAGATCGAAAATGCCCGCTCCGGGCCACAGCGCCGAGGTGCCGGTGGTCAGGCAGTCAATGCCGGCCGCGCTGAACTTTTCGCAGTTGGACACGAACTCGGCCCAGTTTTTCGGAACTTCGACGCCGGCCGCCTTGTACACGTCCTTGTTGAAATAGATGCCCCACTGATAATAGGTATAGGGCACGCCCCACTGTTTGCCGTCGATGGTCATGGACGCCTTGGCCGAGGCGAGGCTGTCGTTCAGGCCATTTTTCTCCCAGACATCGGTCACGTCCATGAACTGGCCTGCGCTTACGAAAGGCGCCATGCGGTTGCCGGCATACCAGTTGGCCACGTCCGGGATGTCGGTGGTCAGGAAGTTGCGGATCGCCGTCTTGTAGCCTTCGTGATCGAAGTTCTGGAACTGCACGTCGATCTCGGGGTTGGCGGCTTCAAAATCGGCGATCAACGTTTCCATCGCGGCCAGAGGATTGGCGTCGAAGTCGCCAAAGTAACGCACAACGCGCTTGTCTTGCGCAAAGGCCGATGTGGACAGCAACAGCGCCGCCACAAGCGCAACGGCGCCCGTCTTGTATTGGACCATGGTTTCCTCCCTTTGGTTCCATTATTTGAAACTTAGTCTTGAATATTGAAAACTATGTCCGCTATTGTTAGGACTGTCAACAAGGACGCAAAGGGAATGGGCATGGGCGCCGAGGGGCACGCAGACGGCACGGTGGGCAAGGCGCTGGATGTGCTGGACATGGTGGCATCGGTCGGTGCCCCGGTGCGGTTCACCGATCTGCTGGCGCAAAGCGCCTATCCCAAGGCCACGCTGTACCGGTTCTTGCAGACGCTGACGCATCAGGGGATGCTGTCTTATGACGCGGATCGCGGCACCTACAGCCTTGGCGTGCGGCTGGTGCGGCTGGCCCATGCGGCCTGGGCGCAGGCCTCGCTGGCCCCGATCGCGCGGCCCTATATTGATGAATTGGCAGCAGAAACCGGCGAGACGATCCACTTGGCGCAACTGGACCTTGGACAGGTGCTATATGTGGACAAACGCCATGCCACCCGGCCGGTGACGATGTTCGCCCAAGCCGGCAAGGTCGGCCCCGCCTATTGTACCGGCGTGGGCAAGGCGATGCTGGCTTTCCTGCCCGAGGAAGACCTGGCACGCGCCCTGGACCGGCAGTCGTTTCATCGCCACACCGAACACACCTTGGGGTCGGCGCAGGCGCTGCGGGCCGAGCTGCTGGTGATTCGCGAACGTGGCTATGCGTTCGACCGCGAGGAGCATGAACGCGGCATCATCTGCTGCGCAGTGCCGATTCTGTCGCGCAGCGGCGGGGTGGTGGGGGCGCTGTCGGTAACCTCGACCACCGCGCTGACCACGCTGGCCGCGCTGGAGGCAGGGGCGGGGCGGATCAGGGACATTGCGGCACAGATCGCGGCGGCAGCGGAAAGCTGGCGTTTTCCGGAACAGAATTGATAGGGGAGGAAACCTTATGTCAGGTGTCACACTGAACAATGTGGTCAAACGCTATGGTGATGTGCAGGTGATCCACGGGGTCAGTCTGGACATCACCGATGGCGAGTTCTGCGTCTTTGTCGGCCCGTCCGGTTGCGGCAAATCCACCTTGCTGCGGATGGTGGCGGGGTTGGAGGAAACCAGCGCCGGGGCCATTCACATCGGCGCGCGCGACGTGACCAAGGCGGATCCCAGCGAGCGCGGCGTGGCGATGGTGTTTCAGACCTATGCCCTGTACCCGCACATGACGGTTGCCGAAAACATGGGGTTCGGCCTGAAGATGACCGGGCATCCGGCGGCGGAAGTGGCATCCAAGGTCAAGGAGGCCAGCCGTATCCTGAAGCTGGACGATTATCTGACGCGCAAACCCAAGGCGCTGTCGGGCGGGCAACGCCAACGCGTCGCCATTGGCCGCGCCATCGTGCGGGGGCCAGAGGTGTTTCTGTTCGACGAGCCGCTGTCGAACCTCGATGCCGAGTTGCGGGTGGAAATGCGGGTGGAAATCGCCCGCCTTCACCGCGAGATCGGGGCCACGATGATCTACGTCACCCATGATCAGGTCGAGGCGATGACGCTGGCCGACAAGATCGTGGTGCTGCGGGCGGGCCGGGTGGAGCAGGTGGGCGCACCGCTGGAACTGTACCACGACCCCGACAACAAATTCGTCGCAGGCTTTATCGGCAGCCCCGCGATGAACTTTGTGGCCGGGGTGGTGCAAGGGGGGCAGGTTGCGGCTGCGGGCCTGGGCGGATCGTTGGCCCATGCGGTGCGGCTGCCCGATGCGGGGGCGGTGACGATTGGCCTGCGCCCGCAGCATCTGGCGCTGGATCTGTCAGGCACCACGCACAAGGTGGACATGACCGAAGCGCTTGGCGGGGTGGCGTTCATCCATGTGACGGCCCCTACCGGGGAAAAGCTGGTGATCGAGTCGCATGAAGACCCCAAGGTGCGCCTTGGCGACCGGGTGGGGGTGACGTTTGACGCGACCACAGCCCTGTTCTTTGACGCCAAGGACGGGCGGCGACTGCGGTAAAGAGGGGGCTGTCTGCCCCCCACGGCCTGACGGCCTCCCCCCGAGGATATTTGGGCCAGTGCGAAAGGGTCAGAGGCCGAGCAGGGTTGGTAGGTCGGCCATATCGCTGAACAGGACCGCGCCCGTGGCCGCAAGCCGGGGGTGCGGGCCTTGCGGCGCGTAGCCAAAGCAGCGGATGCCGGCAGCCTGGGCGGCCATGGCGCCGGCCACGCTGTCTTCGATCACCACGCAATCGGCAGGCGCCACGTTCAGCGCGGCGGCGGCGTGCAGATAGAGGTCGGGGGCGGGCTTCGGGCGGCCAAGGGCCTGACCGGAATAGAGATGGCCCTGAAAGCGCGGGATCAGACCGTGCTGGCCAAGGGTGATCTGCATTTTTTCCGGCGTGCCGTTCGACCCGACGGCATAGGCGATGCCTGCTGCATCCAGCGTGTCCAGCACAGCCAGAATGCCCGGCACCAGCGGCGTGTTGACGGCCAGCATCGCGTAAAGCTTTTGATAAAAGGCGTCAGCCCAGCTCTCGGGCAAGTCCGCCCCCGCCGCAAGCGCGCGTTCGCCCACGGTTTCGATGGTGCCTCCGATGAAATCGGTTTCCAGATCATGCAGCGTCAGCAGCAAGCCATGGTTGGCGAGGTCAGCTTGCAGCATGATCAGGGTCATGCCTTCGCTGTCAACGATCACCCCGTCACAATCGAACAATACGGCTTTGGGGGTCATATGGGGGCTTTCAACAGGGTGACGATGGTGTCGCCATACTTGCGTTGGTCGAGCTGGTCAAACGGTGGGGGCGGGATTTGCGGGCTGCCTTCTTCCCACACCAGCACGGCACCGGGGGCGAGCCAGTTGCCACGGGTCAGGCTGGCAAGCGCCGCCTGCCCCATCGATTTGCCGTAGGGCGGGTCGAGGAAGACGAGGGTATAGGCGGGCGCAGGGTTGGGCGGCAGGGTGGTGGCATCCCGTTTCAAGACGGTGGTATCGGGGCTGCGCAAAAGGGTGATGTTGCGGGTGATCAGTGCGTGGGCGGCGCGGCCATCATCGACGAAGGTGGCGTGGGCGGCCCCGCGCGACAGCGCCTCCAGCCCCAGGGCGCCGGTGCCAGCGAACAGGTCCAGCACGCGGGCACCGGCGACGGGGTTGCCGTAGCCGCCGTTTATCAGCAGGTTGAAGATCGCCTCGCGCACGCGGTCTGACGTGGGGCGCAGATGGGCCGCCGCGTCGCCCGCCCCCACGGGGGTCAGGTGCAGACCGCGCGCAGACCCCCCGATGATCCTCATGCCTTGAGCAGGGCTTTCAGCACGGTGTCGGGGTTGGCGATCACGGCGGGATCGGGGGATTTCCCCATCTCGATCAACCGCTTGCCGACCATGTAGGCGCGGGCGTCGTTCATCGCGTCCACCGCCAGCAACTGCGCGCCCTTGTAGTACCAGAACGACACCGCCCCATCCTCGCCGGGGCGGGTGGTGATGTGGTCATAGCCGGTGTTCAGGCCCGCGATTTGCAGCTTGCAGTCGTATTGATCCGACCAGAACCACGGCTGCGCCGTATAGGGCACATCGGCGCCAAGCATGTTGGCGGCCACGGCCTCGGCCTGATCAATGGCGTTGCCGACCGATTCCAGCCGCAAGCGGCCGTCCTGCCAGGGGAAGGACGCGCAATCGCCTGCCGACCAGATATGCGGATCGGACGTGCGGCCATGGGCATCGGTGCGGATGCCGTTCTCAATCGCCAGCCCTGCGGCCTCGGCAAGGGCGGTGCCGGGCAGGATGCCCACACCGGCAATCACGAAATCGGCGGGCAGTTCGCGCCCGTCTGACAGGCGTGCGCCGGTGACATGGCCATTGCCAAGCAGGCGGTCCAGCCCGGTCGATTCCAGAATTTTCACCCCATGCGAGGCATGCAGGGCGCGGAAGTAATCAGATGTCTCAGGCGCGGCCACCCGCTGCAAGATGCGCGGGGCCATTTCCAGCACGGTCACATCCAGCCCCAGCTTGGCGGCAACGGCTGCCGCCTCCAGCCCGATATAGCCGCCACCCACGATGATCAGCCGCCGCCCCGCCACAAACTCGGCGCGCATGGCATCCACGTCATAGAGGCTGCGGACCGTGTAGACCCCGGCCAGATCGCCTCCGACAGCGGCAGGCAGACGGCGGGGGGTGGACCCGGTGGTCAGGGCAAGCGCGTCATAGGGGGTGACCTTGCCGCCCACCGTCACCGTCCGGGCCGTGGGGTCGATGGCGGTCACGGGCTGGCCAAGTTCCAGCGTGATGTCGTTTTCGGCGTAAAACTCGGGCGAGCGCAGCCAGAGGCGTTCCACCTCCATCTCGCCCATGAGATAGGCCTTCGACAAGGGCGGGCGCTGATAGGGGGGGGCTGCTTCCTCGCCGATCAGGGTGATCGCCCCTGCATGGCCCAAAGCCCGCAGCTTTGCCACAAGCGCCGCCCCCGCCTGCCCAGCCCCGATTACCACCACATCCATAGCCTGCCCCCTCTGGCCGATCCGTCGCGCGGACCCTATATCCGGGCCAGCGACAAACGCAACGCGAGAGGGACTTTCAATGACGATTTCCGTAGGCTCTGCCCTGCCCGAGGCCACACTTTTGCAGATCGGCGACAAGGGGCCAGAGGGCATCGCCCTGTCCGGCAAGCTGAAGGGCCGCAAGGTCGTGATCTTCGGGCTGCCGGGGGCCTATACCGGCACCTGTTCGACCGCGCATGTGCCCAGTTTCATGCGCACCAAAGACGCCTTCGCGGCCAAGGGCGTGGACGAGGTGATCTGCGTGTCGGTCAACGACCCCTTCGTGATGCAGGCTTGGGGCGAGGCGACGGGGGCCACGGCGGCGGGCATCACCATGCTGGGCGATGCGGATGCGTCGTTCACCAAGGCCATCGGCCTTGACTTCGACATTCCGGCCATCGGGTTGCTGGCGCGGTCCAAACGCTATGCGCTGCTGGCCGATGATGGCGTGGTGACGGTGCTGAACCTGGAAGAAAACGCCGGTCAGTGCGAGATTTCGGGCGGCGAGGCGCTGCTGGCGCAGGTCTGAGCGCTAGAGCCGTCTGGCGGGCCATTTAGACCCGCCAGACGGCGTTGCCACGGACCTATGGCTTGCGCCACGTCCCGAGCCAGCCGGTAAAGCGCCCGAACGCGCCCTTGGCCCCATCCCGCGCGGCGTCGGCCTTTGCATCAACGGCATCCCAGGCATCCCCCACATCTTCCAGTGCCGGGTCGATGGTGCGCTCGCGGAATTGCAGCCACATCCGGCGCAGCATGAACAGGACGAAGGCCAGCAGGGTGAACAGGATGATGTTGACCCAGGGGATGATCGTCACATCCGGCCCGTCGACCTGCCGCAGCTTTACCGCGTTCGGGAAGATCGTGAACAATTGATTGCGCCAGCCGTAATGCGTGATCGCCACCCATTTCGGGGCGGCCTCGGTCGAGGTCAGATCGGCGGCCTGCGTTTGAATGTCAAAGCTGTTGACCTTGAAATAGGGGGGCCAGCCCCAGCTTGTATCTTCGTTGCGATAGACCATCGGGCGGCCATTGGGCTGAATCGTCTCGATAAACTTCACATCGCGACTGCCTGCCGTTGCCGTGTTGGTGCCCGCATCCGGGGCGGCGAAAAACCACGTGTTTTCGCCCAGATCCATCCGCTGCGTGTTGGCCCCAACGATCCGCACGATATCATTCTGCGGCAGCGTGTAGTGGAAGAACGACCCCACCAGCAGCAAAAGCACCACCACAACCGTCCATTTCACATAGCGCATCGCACCCTCACGAGAAATTCAGTGTCCAGAATACCGTGGTAAAGACCACGGCGGGAATGATGTAAACCAGCCAGATCAGTTTGCGCCGCAGACCGCGTTCATAGGCCTGCATCCCTTGGGCAATATAGGCGTCGCGGTCGCCCGCCGCATCCCCCTCGGCCTCGCCTGCGTCAAACTTCTTCTCCAGCGACTCGCGCCGCACCGACCGCGAATAGACCGACACCAGAACATAGACCACCGTCATGGCAATTGCGCCAAACAGCATCAGCCGGAAAAACCCCAGTATCATCGCCGCCCCCTGCCAACTGCGCCCCATGGGCCGACAGGTGCCGGGCGCGGGGCCACGAGGGCTGCGTCCTGCATCGCCGGTTCCGGCCCGAACAGCGCGGCCCGCGCGCCCTGCGCATCCACCTTGTATTCGCGCGCCAGAAAATCCGCCACATATTGCCGCTTGGCCTCGGACCATGTGGCGTATTGAGCGTAGAACAGTTCCTTGTGCACAATGTACATCTGCCGCACGTCCATCGGCGCAAGTTCGGCCAGCAGCATGTTCACCAGATCGCGGTCGCGGCCCTGCCTGGCGCGCAGAGTGTAGAAGTAACCGGGGTGTTCGCTGCTGATCCGCGGCCAGTCGCCGCCGCCCTCGACCCATCGCAGCAGCGCGGCAAGGCCCAGAAACTCGGCCGGCAGCGCATCGCCAAGGCGGTTGGCAATCTTGCGCAATTCGGTGCGGTTGGCCCCCGATATGTCGATCTGCAACCGGTCTGCCGCATCGACCAGAATGAAGTCCATCTTCTGTCGCAAGATCCCGCCCGCCTCGGCCCCGCGCGCCTGCACGATGGGTTCCACAAGGCCGTTCCGGTCCAGCCAGTCGGCAATCTGGTTGCGGTTGGTGATGTCCATGGCGGGGCTGACCGGCACCTGCCCCAGACTGGCCTTGGGCAGGGTCGAGATCACGCCGGGCTGTCTGGTGTCGCGAAAGACATAGAGGCCGCCAAAATGGCTGGTCCAGAAATTCGGCTGCTGAAACACCATCGCAGGCAGATGGATCGGCACCCGCGTCACATCGCCGGTCTTTTTTGCCAGGGTGATCATCTCGGCAATCAGCAGATCATCGCGCCAGCCGTCGGGTTCGGCCCGGAACCGCTCGATCAGCCCGGCCAGCTTGCCCGCATCGGCGACATGGCCGCCAATGGTGTCGGCCTCGACCGTGACCTGCCGGATGTCGAACAGCCTGGCGGGACTGTCCACTGTGTAGACCGAATTCTGCAATTCCCCCGCGACCGCATCGCGGGCGGTCAGGGCGAACAGTTGTGCCTCGTTCTTTTCGATGAACTGCTGAAGGATGCTGCGCGAGGTGGAGAACTTGATGTTCAAGAGCGGCGCATCCTTCTGCGCCGTGGTCAGCAAGATGAACTGCCGGTTGCAGCCATTGGGGTTGAGGTAGAGATCGTCATCCAGCTCGTCGCCGATCTCGGGCGAATAGCCTGAAATGTCGATGTGAAAATCCTTCAGCCCGGTGGTCTTGCCGGCCAGATGTTTGAGCGCACGGTTGTAGCGGTCAATCAGCGCGGGCGAGGTGACTTCGATCAGGTTGCCGAACATGAGGCCGGCGGCGATGAGGCGGTTCATTCGCGCGTCCTTTCGGGTCGGGTGCCCCCCAGCCCCTCCCCACGAGGGGGAGGGGAGGCGCTGAACCTTGCCACCCGCGCACCTGCCGAAATGGGGGCGCCTCCCTCCCCCCTCGTGGGGGAGGGCTGGGGTGGGGGGGCCGCCTCGACCGCATCCAGTATCATCTGCATCACCCCATCAAGGTTCTCGTTAACTTCGTTGTTCCTGAACCGAAGCACCACGAACTGTTGTTCTCGCAACCATCCATCCCGCGTCAGATCGTCTGGTCCCCCATGCTGCCCGCCATCCACCTCGATCACCAACCTCAGCCCAAACTCCACAAAATCGGCGATATACCGCCCGACCGGGGCCTGCCTGCGGAAATTCAGCCCGAGCCGGTGGTTCAGATCGCGCAACGGCCCCCAAAGCCTGCGTTCCTGCGGCGTCATCTCGGCGCGCAAGCGGCGGGCCTTGGTGCGGGTCTGCGGGGCGATGTCAGTCATCTGGCTTCCCCTCCGGCCCCCCACCCCATCCCTCCCCACAAGGGGGAGGGGGCCGCGCACCGACGCGTCGCAATCCCCATGCCAACCGCATGGGCGCCTCCTCTCCCCCTCGTGGGGAGGGATGGGGTGGGGGACCGGCATGTCAGCACGCGCATCGGGTTCGTGCGTGAACGGAAACGAAACGATGAGACACCTCATGATCCTTTCCTGCTCAACGCCTTCTTCGCCCTCAGCCCCAGCATCACAACAAACAAGACCGGAAATGCAAACAGCGCGGCGCGAATTCCGAGTCTTGTCGTCACAGCTTCGACCTCACTTTCCGAAATGAACCAAGTCTCTTCCACCTGCAAGAAACTTGAAACCGCGATTCCCAAGGCGATGCTTAAAAACAAGGACAAGAAAATATCAAAGACAAACCCATTGCCAGCATGCGGTCTTTGCCGCTTGCCTGTAATGCTTGCATTCTTCTTGACCCTTTTGCCAGATGCGCCCGCGCCCACCAAGAAAACGACTGTTCCCAATGCAAACAGTGCAAGAAGAATTATCACCCCTTCCCCTCCAGATACCTTTTCTTCGCCTCTTCCGTCAGCCCGAACTCCCGCACCATCCCCGCAATCGCCACTTCATCCGACTTGTCCGCATAGCGGAACTCACTGTCGGCATAGCGGTTGATCTCCTGTATCACCATCTCCACCGTGATCGGCGTCGTCAGCCCCCGGATCATTGCCAGTTTATCGTCATAGCCCTTGAACAAAAACAGATCCGGGTTTTCCATCCATTCATCCGGCAGTTCAAAATCCATCGCCCGCACCTTGACCGCATCCGTGATGTTCTTGATCGCGCGGCCGGTAAAGCGGTCGTCGGCGGTCTGGATCGCCTTCAGATAGGTGCCGATCCTGGCAATCGTATCCAGCGGGCCGATGTCGCGGGCGACCTGATCCCAGACCTTGATCAACCCAGCTTCTTGCGGGCGGGAATGGCCTTCAAAGCTGGCGGCGACGGCTTTCTTGATCTCTTGTGCGGCGAACAGGTCGTGGTCGCCCAGGGGAATGGTGTGGTTGCGGCCCAGCAACAGCGACAGGATATCAATATGATCCTCGCGGCTTTGCGGCCCGTCGACCAGAAACCGCGCGCCTGCCCTCTGGCGCAGGGCGTCGTCCACGTTCTCGGGGTAGTTGGAAAACATCCCGAAGGTGCAATTGCCGCGCACCACGGTATTTGCGCCTGCAAAGGCCCCCATGAAAACTGCCGTCACTTCCTGCTGGCCAGCCGAGGATTGCCGGTCGCCGCGCTTGCCTGCCACCTGATCAATGTCGTCAATCGTTCCAAAGGCGATCACCGAAGGATCAATCACCGCATCAATAAATGCCTTGGCGTTTTGCCCCGATTTGCCCTGATAGCTGTCGATCTGATCAATCGAGAAATTCTGATAGCGAAACGGATAGCCCGCGGTCCTGCAATAGCCATCCAGCAGCCCCGCCATCATCTGGATCAGCGTGGTTTTCCCCGTCCCCGGCTTGCCATCGCCCATGAAGGTGAAGATGAACCCGCCCAATTCCGCAAAGGGGTTCATCCGCCGGTCAAAATCATAGGCCATCAGCATCTTGGCCAGCCGCAATGATTGGTATTTGGCGATGTGGTTGCCCACCACCTCGGTCGGTTTCTTGAACTGCATGGTCAGCGGGCCACCCTTGGCCACCCGCGCCGGGGTGAAGCCGGAAATCACCAGCCCATCGGCCTCGACCTTCCAACTGCCGCCGGTAAATGCCCCCAACCTCGGCGCGGTGGCCGCGCGCAGGGCGACCTTTTCCATCAGCGCCTCGCAGAACGCCGCAATCACCGCGACCAGCCGCGACTCGTCGGTCGCCAGCGCGCCGATGTCCTGATCCAGTTCCCACAGCGCGCCTTGCAGGGCCAGCGGGGCGTTGTCGGTCAACACCTCGTCCACCGCGCCAACCTCGACCGTCGCAGCCCCCAGATGCGGGGCGAGCAGGAAGGCGGTGGCATTGGCGAGCGTGTAGAGGGTCAGCAGCGCCTCGGCCGCCAGCAGTTCGGTGAATTCGGCGCGGCGGGGGTCGGGCAGGCGGCCTTCAAGGTTGGCCTTCTTCAGCTCGGACAAGCCCGATTGCGCGGCAAAGCTGTCGCCCATGGCCAAGGCAATTGCCAGACCCCGGCGCAGGGCGTGCAGCGCCGAGGCTTGCAGCGGCGAGGTCAGACCATCACCCAACCCTTCGACCCGGTCCAGCAGCCGCACGCCACCGGGCCGCGCGGTGCTGCGCGTCGCCATGCCGGGCACGGTGGACCGGAACCGGGGCCGCGTGCCGATGCCGGGGCTGCGCTCGGCCCCCGCCGCCTCCACCGCCTTGCCCAGACGGGGCGCGTGGTCAAAGCCCGCCAGCAGGCCAAGCGCCGCGTCATATTGCGCGCGGATCATGCCTTCTTGCAGTTCCATCGTGTCTCGCGTGGTCATGCCAGCCCCTTACACTGTCGGAATGATGCGTCCGCCCGCCCCCACCACGAACTTGCGCAAACTGCGCAGGCCCGGCGGGTTCTGTTCGACCAGCACCTGATAGGGACGTTCCGGCAAGATCACCATTCGGTCCAACCGGGTAACGCCTGCATCGGTGCCCGCGTCCAGCTTCCAGATTTGCCGCTGCACAGTGGAAAACCAGCCATCCTTGATCGCTTCTTCACGGTCCGACAGCAGGTCTTCCATCGTCCAGACCAGCGCCCAATCATCGCCCGCCGGTGCCATCGCGCCTGCCAGCACCGCCGAAATCGGTCCCGATTGCAGGGTAAAGCTGTGCGAATACATCGGGCCAAGCGTGATGCGGCGCAGGCGTTTGGGGTGCAGGCTGTCGAAATCCACGTCGAACCCCTGCGCAATCGTCAGCAGCTTCAGCCCCGCCAGCGACTGCGCCATCAGCGCGGCCTGCGCCTGTGGCCAGCGGCCCGCGTCAGTGGGAAGGGCGGTCCGGCCCGCATCCTCCACCTCCAGCAGATAGACCACCGGCAGGTTCACCGCCGTATCATAGACCGCCCAGTGCAGCAGATACTGCCGCCGGTCGCCCGCATCGGCCACCCATTGCGCATCGGGGTCGTTGCGTGCCCAGAACAGCCCGCCCGCCGCCAAGGCCTCGTAATACAGCCGCTGCGACAGGGCGAATTGCAGCGCGGTCGGGATCGCAAGGTCGCCCACGATCTGCCGGACCATGCGGTCTTTCAACTCTGCGCCCGAGGCCATCCCCGCCAGATGCTTCGTGGCCTGACTTGCATCCAGCGCCATCACCATCAGTTCCTGCGCCACCGGAAAGCCGCTTTCGTGCCGGTCAAAGGTAAGGCGCGGCGCGCCGTCCGCTCGCCCCGTCATCAGGTACTTGTGGCTCAGGGCCTGAAACGTGGCCGCAACCTGCGCCACATATTTGCCCAGCACCCGCGCCTCCAGCCGCGACAGCCGCCCCTCGACCTCCAACTCGGCGGACACCCGGCCCAGATGGCCCGAGATGCGCGCAAACTTGCCAAAATAGCGGCGGGCGACAAGGGTGTCGTACAGTTCCGCGTGGTCGCTGGTCAGTTGGTCCTTGACCTCGGACACGCCTTATTCCCCATACGCATTCTTGTCGTGCTTCTCGACGATCTTGGCAAAGCGGCGGGCAAAGCGGTCGTCGGCCTTGGCCTTCTGCTCCAGAATCTGGCGGGCAAAGACCATGTGGCCTTCGTGGCTTTCCAGCATGCCGGCCATCCGGTCATTGGTGGCAGCCCCGATCGCGGCCATGGCGGCCTGCGCCTCCTGGTCGGTCTTGACCCCGATTTCGTTGATCCGGTGGGCCACATCCTGCTGCTGCGCCGTCTTCAAACTGCTGGTCAGCGCGTCATACAAGACCACGCGCTGCTTGGTATCGGTCTGCAGCTTGTTGATCAGCACCAGTTGCGTCGCCGCCTGATTGGTCAGTGAATCGACCCAGGTCTTGCCCTTTTCGATGTAGCGTTCCAGCGTCTGCGATTTCGCCAGATGCACCTGTTCGTCCTGCACCAGCGCGTTGAAGCGGGCGTTGATCCCGGCCAGTTCGGTTTCCAGCCTGGTGCGCGCGGTGGCGTCCTGCTCGACGCTGATCCTGTTCTCAAGCTCGATGATCTTCGGGTCCATCGCGGCCACTTCGGCCCGCACGGCCTCCAGTGCGGCCACGGTGGTTTCGCGGTCGGTCAGCGTTTCGCCAAGATTGCCCTCGACCCGCGTTTTCTGCACGTTCAGAAGATCAAGCTGCCCCTGCAACAGCCGCACGATCACGTCGGATTTGGCAATCAGATCCTGCAACTTGTCGTCAATGCTGGCGCCGCGCAGGCGTTCCTGCCGCATGGATTCGGATTTGGCTTTCGAGAAGATGCCGATGAAACTTTCCATGCCGGTCTTGGACCGCATTTCGTCAAAGTCGCGGGAAAAGCCCGCCGTCACATCATCCAGCCCCATGATCAGCTCGGCAATGTTGGCATTCATCAGGTCGGTATGCTTGTGCACATCGTCCAGTGTGGCGTTTTCCACGTCGATGCCGGCCTCGCCCGCATCCAGCCTGGCCCGCGCCGCCTCGATCTGGCCGGTGATGGCGCTGATCTTGGCCTGGGCATCGGCGACCTGCTTCTGGCTTTCCTGAATCTGCGTCTCGAAATTGGCCATGATATCCTCCACTGAAAGATGCGTTTGCTTCAGATAGGGATGTAAATGCGATTTACACCCTGGGTATCGGGAAATTGCGCGTCAGATACCCCTGTGGCCAATCTTGCCCAAAGCCGCCCCGCGCGCCAAGCCTTATCGCCCGTAGGATGGGCAATCTGCCCATCCCAAGACCCGCCCCCTACACCGGAATATTGTCGATCAGCCGCACCCCGCCCAGCCACGCCGCCGCCAGCATTCGCCGGGGCCGTGTCGGATCATCCGATGGCAGCAGGGTGCCTGCATCGCGCAATTCGATGTATTCCACCCGCTCGAACCCCGCCGCGCGCACCTTCTCGGCGGCCTCGCGGATCGCCATGCGGTCGGATTGCCCGGCGCGGATGTCATCCGCCGCCGCCGTGATCGCCGCAAACAGCACCGGGGCCTTGCCTCGTGCTGCATCGTCCAGCCGCAGGTTGCGCGAGCTCATCGCCAGCCCATCCGCCTCGCGGATCGTCTCGCAGCCCACGATATGCACCGGCATGTTCAGATCGGCGACCAGTTTCAGCACCACCTGCAACTGCTGCCAGTCCTTCTGGCCGAAATAGCCCCGGTCGGCCATGGTCATGCCGAACAGCTTGGCCACCACGGTCGCCACCCCGTCGAAATGGCCGGGCCGCATCCGGCCTTCCAGCGGTTCCGACACACCCGCCACCGTTACCGTGGTGCCATAGCCGTCGGGATAAACCTCCTCGGGGGTCGGCGCAAAGATCAGGTCCACGCCCACCGTCGCCAGCAAGACCGCATCGGCGGCTTCGGTGCGGGGGTATTTCTTCAGATCGTCCGGGTTGTTGAACTGCCTGGGGTTGACGAAGATCGTCACGATTGCCCGGTCACAGTCCCGCTTGGCGGCGCGGGCAAGGCTCAGGTGCCCGTCATGCAGCGCGCCCATGGTGGGCACCACGCCGACCAATTCGCCCGCCGCCCGCCAGCCGCGCACATGGCGGCGCAGATCGGCCACCGTCCGTACAATAGGCACGCTCATGTCGCGGCCTTCAGCACATCGGCAAAGCTGTGCTCCGGGCCGGGAAACTGCCGCGCGCGCACCTCGGCGGCATAGGTGGCAATCGCCTCATCCGCCAGTTTGCCCAATTCGGCATAGCGTTTCACGAATTTGGGCCGGAACTCGGTGAACAACCCCAGCATGTCGTCGATCACCAGCACCTGCCCGTCGCACTCGACCCCGGCCCCGATGCCGATGGTCGGAATGGTCAGCGCCGCCGTGATCCGCCCCGCCAGCCCCATCGGCACCTTTTCCAGCACCACCGCAAAGGCCCCCGCCGCCTCGATCGCCCGTGCGTCGGCCATCACCCGGTCAGCCTCGCCATCCCGGCCCACCACCTTGTAGCCGCCAAGCGTGTTCACCGCCTGCGGTGTCAGGCCGACATGCGCCATCACCGGCACGCCGCGCGCGGTCAGAAAGGCAATCGTTTCGGCCATATGCACCCCGCCTTCCAGCTTGACCGCGGGTGCCCCGGTTTCCGCCATCAGCCGGGCCGCATTGGCATAGGCCTGGGCCGGGCTTTGTTCATAGCTGCCAAAGGGCATGTCGATCACCGGCATCGCCTTTGCCGCGCCCCGCACCACGGCGCGGCCATGCAGGATCATCATTTCCATCGTCACGCCAAGCGTCGATGGCATCCCATGCAGCACCATGCCGACCGAATCACCGACCAGCACGATGTCGCAATGCGGATCGACCAGCCGGGCAATGGGCGTGGTATAGGCGGTCAGCACCACGAGGGGCGCTGTGCCCTTGCGGGCGCGAATGTCAGGCGGCAGCACGGCACGGGTGGGGCTGGATGCGCTCATCAAGGGGCCTCTTGCTGCAAGTGGAATCCGTCAACTGCCCAGCATATGGGCACAGCATGCGCCGGGGCGCAAGAATGTTGCGCCGCAATGCAGCACAGATCGCGATTGACCCTGCGCGTCCGCAATGGCCCAATAGGCCAAATCGCAGGAGTTTCCGATGGATCTGCCCAAACTGAACCTGATCGAGCGCGTCACCCGTGACGGCATGCCCCCCGATGTGGAACACCCCGCGCCGGAAAAGGTGGTCAAGGGCGACCCCGTGCACAGCACCTGGAACCGCGAGGATGCGGGCGGCCTGTTCTGCGGCATGTGGCAATCCACCCCCGGCGCGTGGCGGGTGGACTATGCCGAATGGGAATATGTCCATATCCACAGCGGCTATTCGATCCTGACCGGCGACGACGGCAGCGCCACACATCTGCGGGCCGGGGACAGTTGCATCATCCGCGCAGGATTCAAGGGCGTGTGGGAGGTGGTGGAAACCACCCTCAAGGACTACGTCATTCTGGCCTGAATTCTGGCCTGAAATCTGGTCCGGACAGCAAAAGGCCCGGTCGATGACCGGGCCTTTGCAAAACGATGACAGGTCGTTCAGTTCAGCGCGAGTTCCACAATCGGGCAATCCTCGACGGCAATGCCTTTGCGCTTGCAGGCCGACAGGCGCTTTTTCTCGGCCTTGGCGGCCTCTTTCGCGGCCTTCTCCTCGGCGACGGCCGCCAGACGCGCATCCTGTTCGGCCTTGGCGGCAATCGTCGCCTCGTCCGCCGCCTTGCGGGCCACGGCTTCGGGGCTTTCGGGCACCACGCGGCCATAGGCGTCGTTCATGTACGGCCCTTCGGTGGCAAGGCTTTCTTCCAGCGTGCGCACCTTGACCTTGGTGCCGCTGTCGACCCGGTTGTACAGGTCGATGGCATCCTGGTTGAACAGACGGATACACCCCGCGCTGGTGGCCCGGCCAACCGAGGCGTTGTCCACCGTGCCATGGATGCGGAACATCGTGTCACGCCCGCCGCGATACAGGTACAGCGCGCGGGCGCCCAAGGGGTTCTCAAGCCCGCCCGGCAACCCGCCCGCATATTGCGCATAAAGGTCAGGCCGGGTGCGGATCATGTTGGCGGTCGGCTGCCAGGACGGCCATTCCGCCTTGCGCCCGATATAGCCCATGCCCTTGAAGGACAGCCCTTCGCGGCCCACGGCAATGCCGTAGCGGACGGCCCGGTTGCCTTCCAGAATGTAATACAGCTTGCGGGCAAAGATATCGACCACGATCGACCCCGGCGCATCGCCTGCGGTATAGGCCACCTCGGTCCGGATGTTCTGGTCCACCAGATGCAGACGATCCACCGGCTGGATGAAGAATTCACCATCCTGCACCCCCTCATACCCCGGCAGGGTGCGGGTAGGGGCAGGAGCACCGTCAAGTTCGGCGTTGTTCGGGGCACCGCAGGCGGCAAGAGCAGACACCAGCAGCAGGGCAGACAGGCGAGCAATGATGGAATGCACGGCAAACTCGGGGTTGGGAAATTTCACCATCCCTTCGGCCATGGCAATGCAGCCACGTCAAGTCTTAAAGCGGTTCGGGTTTCGCAGGACGCCGAAATCGCGGCCTCTTGCTGCGGTGAGACGCGTTTTCCGATGCCCTTGTTTTGCGTCAGACCCTGAACCGCGCCTGCGGCACCCCTGGGCATGAAAAGACCCCCGGCGTGGCGGCCGGGGGTCCAATTCCGCGTGGTCAGGCAGTTTTGCCCTATTTCACCGTTCCGATCGACCAGAACAAAGTCTCGCCCGAGGCATCATTCACCCCGTCATTGTCCGTCACGACCCAACCGGTGCCTGCCGCATCAATCGCAAAACCTTCGACCTTGTCCTGCACATAGCCGTTCAGCACCTTCAGATCGGGCAGCAGGTCGCGCACCAGTTCTTTCGTCACAACCGGCAGCGGCCCGCCCAGGTCCGCCGCAACCATCTGTGCCAGCGGCACCCGGTACAGTTTCTTGGTGGCCGCATTGCCCGCAATCTGGTTGTCCCGCTCGACGACATAGACCCAGTCGCCGTTCAGGGTGATTTCCGACACCCCCATCCATGCGCCTTCCGCAGCGGCATCCAGCGGGTAATGCACGGCCCCCCATTTTTCGTCCGCCGTGTTGTAGCCGACCAGCTTGACCATCCCTTTCGGGTCATCCTTCCATTCGCGCTGCATCGCCATCCACAGCCAGTCACCCGCCACCGTGATGCCTTCAAGGCCAAAGCGGATCTCGTTGGCCAGCAAATCCTCGGGCAAGGCAATCTCCTGGGTGATCTCGCCCGCGTCGTTCACATTGTAGATCGCATGCGGGATCAGGCGGTCGCTGCGCCCCTCGGACGCAAGCCAGAAGCCGCCTTCCCCGTCGGCCGCGATGCCTTCGATGTCCAGCTTCTGCGCCGGATAGCCGCCACGGGTAACCGGCAAGGCGGCGGTGATCCTGGCGGGGGTCAGGGTCGCGTCAATCGTGTAGATGGTCGGTGCCCCGGCCAGAACGCTGTCATTCACCGCATAAAGCCTGCCCGCCTCGGCCGGGTCCGCCGCAAGGCCCGAGAGCGCCGCCCAACCGATCAGCAGGTCAGACCCCGCCGAGGTGATCATCGGATACTGCGCAGGTCCGTCGCCCAAAGCATAGAGCATCACATGCGACGGGGCCAAACCATCCTGGCGCAGGTCCATCTCGTTCGCGGTGACAAGCAGGTTGCGCGCCGGGATCGCCAACATGCCTTCAGGCGACACGCCCGAGGGCAATATCTGCTTCAACACCGGTGCGGCAGGGTTGGTCAGGTCATAGACCGCCACCACCGACCCCCGCTCGGACGCCACGAACAGCATCGGCGTGCTGCCGTACATGGCCACCTCGACCGATTCCAGTTCCGCCCCCTTGGACGCGCGATGTTCGGGGTAATGCCCCATGGCCGCAATCTCGCGCTCCAGACTCGCGCCGGACTCGAACACCACCGTTCCGTCTTTCCTGAAGATGGTGAACCCGCGCGATCCGCCTTCATAGTCTCCCTCGTTGGCGGTGACAAAATAATCGCCGTCGATCCATTTCACCCCATCCGGCTCGCGCGGCACGCCTTTTTTTGATCCCGTAAAGTCCAGAATGCCATTCTTTCTGGTGTCGATGCCGGTCAGGTCGACCGTACCCGCGCTGAAACTCGCCGAAACGGTGCCATCCGCGCCGATCACCACGATGTGGTTGTTTTCCTGCAAGGTCACGACGATCTCACCCGCGTCATTCACCGCCACGAACTCGGGTTCCGGGTCATCCCCGGCCACGGCAGCAAGACCCACCAGATCGATCTTCTGCAACCCGGCGCAGTCCACAGCGCCCGCGACCACCGGCAGCTTGACCACGAACCCTGCGGGCATCTGCGGCAAGGCACCATCATTCAGGTCTTCGTCGCGCTGGTTCTCGATCGCAATGGCAAGGAACGACCCGTCCTTGGCCCGCGCCACCGAATCCGGCTGGCCCCCCAGATCGCATTCGGCCACCACCGCCCTGGTCGCCAGATCCACCGTCACCATCTTGCCCGACGGGTTCACCTTGCTGTCCGAGGTGTTCACCGCGACAAAGGCCATGCCCCCGATGATCTGCGCCGTGGTCGGCTCGCCGCCCATCTCGATGTTGCCCAGGGCCTTGGGTGCCGCCGGATCGGTGATGTCCACCAAGCCGATCACACCCAGCGGGCTGTCGGTGTAGACCAGCGTCATGCCATCCTCCGACACCGTGACGATCTCGGCACTGGTCGCGCGCGTCTGATCCTCGCCCGCCGCCATGTTGGCAGGGGTGGCAAAACTGGCGATCCGGTTGAAGCTCATCTCGGCATGGGCGGGCATGGCCACGCTCAGCGCAAGGGCCGAGGTCAGGCAAAGGGGACGAAACATGGGGGGACATTCCTTGGCAGCGTGAAGGTTGCCCGACCAATGCCCCGCTTCGGTAACACCGCCATGTCCGCTCCATGACAGTTTGGCGACAGAAACTCCCTAAACTTTATCTAAAATTTGCATCCTCTGTGCATAAGTATCCCACGGGGGGTCCGGGGGACGTGAAGTCCCCCGGTTCCGAAATCAGCCTCACCCCACCACGTTGAAATCCGGCCCATACGGATAATGCGTGATGTCCTCGGGCGCATCTTCCGCCACCACGAAAATGTCATGCTCGCGGTAGCCGCCCGCCCCCGGCTGGCCGTCCGGGATGGTCAGCATCGGTTCCATCGAAATCACCATGCCGGGTTCCAGCACGGTGTCGATATCCTCGCGCAGTTCCAGCGCGGCCTCGCGGCCATAGTAATGCGACAGGATGCCAAACGAATGCCCATAGCCGAAGGTGCGGTATTGCAGCATCTGCCGTTCGGCCAGGAAGTCGTTGATCCTGGCGGTGATCTCGGCACAGGACGCGCCGGGGCGCAGCAGGGTCATGCCGTATTCATGGGCCGCGATATTGGCCTCCCACACATGCAGGGAGGCCGGGTCCACCTCGCCCACGAACATCGTGCGCTCCAGCGCGGTGTAATATCCGCTGATCATCGGAAAGCAGTTGAGGCTCAGGATATCGCCGCGCGCCAGCACGCGGTTTGTGACCGGGTTATGCGCGCCATCGGTGTTCAGGCCGGACTGAAACCAGACCCAGGTATCGCGGTATTCTGCATCGGGAAAGCGGCGGGCGATTTCGCGTTCCATCGCATCGCGCCCGGCCATGGCCACCTCCAGTTCGGTCGCGCCCACTCGCACGGCATCGCGGATGGCATAGCCGCCCACATCGGCCACATTCGCCCCATGCTTGATCAGCGCAATTTCGGCGGGGCTTTTCATCATGCGCTGCTGCATGGTGGCAGGGGCAATATCCATGCCGCGCTTGGGCTTCAGAAACGCGTTCAGCTTGTCGGCGCGTTCCATCGTCAGATGGTCGGCTTCAACCCCGACCGCCTTGCCGGTGCCCGTCACCGATACCACCGCGCGCCAGAAATTGTCGCGCTGCCAGTCGGTGTAGGTGATGTTGTCGTCGATGCTGCGCCGCCACGGCTGGCCCGCGTCAATCCCGGCGCTGATCGTCACGCAGGCGGCTGCCGTCACGACACAGGCATAGGGGCGGCCAAAGCTGCAATACAGGAACCCGGAATAGTAGGCCACATTGTGCATCGAGGTGAGCACGATGGCATCAAGGCTGTGCAGTTCCATGATGTCCCGCAAGCCCGCCAGACGGTCGGCATATTCATCCTCGGCAAAGGGCAGGGCATGCTTGGTGCCGCCATTATGGACGCGGGAAAATTCAGGACGCGACGCGTGCAGATTGGGAAGTGTCATATCAGACCTCATCATGGGGGTCTGGCGCATGGCACGCGGACCCCGAAAGATCCCGGCGTGCAGGACGACAGCAGCCGGGGCTGCAAGCGGCGGGGCAAGCCCCCTGTGACGACGCCATCGCCACGGCTTGGCGGCAAAATGCCCCGTGGCGGCGGTTTTGGCAAGCAGACAGTTGCGCAAGCGCCCAGCCAGTCGGCCCCCCACCCGGTCCTGCACCGGGCGAAATTTCAGGCCCCCCACGCTTGCATGTGCCCGGTCCATCCCCATCTTTAGGGCAGAGATCTGGAATGGAGACTGCGATGCAATGCCCGGTAGACAATGAAACCCTTGTGATGGCCGACCGCAACGGGGTCGAGATCGACTATTGCCCGAAATGTCGCGGCGTCTGGCTGGATCGCGGAGAGTTGGACAAGATCATCGACCGTGCCGCCGGCGCCCCGGCCGCCGCGCCCACCCCGCAGGCCGCCCCCCGGCCGCGCGGCGATGTCAACCCGGTGTATCAGCCGGAACCGCGCTATCGTGACGACGATGACCACCGCTATTCCGGCGGCCACAAGAAGAAACGCCGCGAAGGGTTTCTGGGCGAACTGTTCGATTTCTGACCCGCCCGCGGCTTGACCGCGCTGCCCCGCCCTGCGGGCGCGCGCGGTCAGGTCTGGTCAAACCGACCGGGTGAGCCCGCCATCGACCCGCAGGTTCTGCCCGGTGATATACCCCGCCCCCTCCGAGGCCAGGAAACTGACCGTGGCCGCAATCTCTGCTGCCCGGCCATAGCGGCCCATCGGAATGCGGGCACGGAATTCTTCCTTCTCGGGCAGGCTGTCGATGAACCCCGGCAGCACGTTGTTCATGCGGATGCCTTGCGGGGCATATTTGTCGGCGAACAGCTTGGTAAACGCCGCAAGCCCCGCCCGCGCCACGCCCGAGGTCGGGAACAAAGGGTCCGGCTCAAACGTCGCAAAGGTGGTGATGTTGATGATCGACCCGCCAGTCCCTTGGGCTTCCATGATCGGCGTGACCAGCCGGGTGGGGCGCACGGCGGACAGGAAATAGATGTCGATGCCCTGATGCCAGCCTTCGTCCGTGATCTCCAGCAGCGGCGCGCGCGGGCCGTGGCCTGCGCTGTTCACCAGCACGTCGATCCGGCCAAACCGCGCCATGGTGGCATCGACCAGCCGCTTCACATCGTCGTTCGACTGGTTCGACCCGGTGACCCCCACGCCCCCCAAAGCGGCGGCCAGAGCCTCGCCCTTGCCCGACGACGACAGGATCGCCACGGCAAACCCATCCTCCGCCAGCCTGCGCGCCGCAGCCGCCCCCATGCCCGACCCGCCTGCCGTGATCACCGCAACCTTCTGCATGTCCGCCCCCTACCAGCGCCTCAGCGCAGCCTCGTCCCGGTCTGTCGAGGCGACCCATTTCGCTCCCTCGGCCGTGATTTCCTGCTTCCAGAACGGCGCGCGGGATTTCAGGTAATCCATCAGAAAATCCGCCGCCGCAAAGGCATCCACCCGGTGGGTCGCGGCGGTGGCGACCATCATGATCGGCGCGCCCACCACCAGCAGGCCAAAGCGGTGAATGACCAGCGCATCCAGCAGATCCCACCGCGCCGCCGCCTGATCCATCATCGCCGCAATCGCCTTTTCGGTCATCGCGGGGTAATGCTCGATCCGCATGGCCAAGATCCCCCCCGTGCCGCGCACAAGGCCGGTGAAGGTGACAATCGCCCCCGCCCCCGCCACATCCGCCGCAAAGCCATTGGCACTTGCCCCCGGATCGAACGGTTCGGATTGCACCCGCACCCGCATGTCAGCCCCCGGTCATCGGCGGAAAGAACGCAACCTCGCGCACCCCGGCCAAGGGCGCATCGAATGACGACAGTTCCTGATCCAGCGCCACCCGCAATGACGCAAGGTCGGAAAACGCCAGGGCATAGCGGTCTTCGCGCGCGGCCAGTTCTGCCACCAGCCCCGCCACGGTCAGGGCCTGGGTTGCCACCTTTTCACGCGGCAGGCCGATGCGTTCGCGCACCCAGGCAAAATACAGAACGTCGATCATTTGCCATCATCCCGCAGATAGGGCAGGGATTTGCGGAAATAATCCCAGCCCGTCAACGCCGTCAGAATGGCGGCCAGCCAGATCAGCGTAAGCCCGACGATGGTGGCATAGGAAGAACAGCCCCGCGCGCCACAGGACCGGATCGGATCTGCCAGCCCCTGCGTCACAAGCCGGGCATATTCATCGGTGGTCAGACCCTGCCGCGCGATGCCTTCGACATGCTCCAGCCCGGTGCCCAGAAACAGCACCGCAATCGCCACCATCTGCGCCGTGGTTTTCCACTTGGCCAGCTTGGTCACCTTCAAAAGCCCGGCCTTGGCCCCCAGAAACTCGCGCAGGCCCGACACGAACACCTCGCGGAACAGGATGACCGTCACCGGCAGGATCAGCCAGGGATTCATCCCCGAATAGCCGGTGATGATCACCAGCGCGATCACCACCATCGCCTTGTCGGCGATCGGGTCCATCATGGTGCCGAACTTGGATTCCTGCTTCCACAACCGCGCCAGATAGCCGTCGAACCAGTCGGTCAGCGCGGCGCTGACAAACAGCGCCAGCGCGAACCAATCGGCCCAGGGGCGGTGAAAATACAGAAACATCAGGGCGACGCCCGGCGCGGCGATCAGCCTCAGAACGGTCAGCGTATTGGGCACAGTCCACTTCATAGGCAAGTGGTAGCCAATCCGCGCGGCGGGGGGAAGGGCAGAGTTTCCCCCCGCCTGCCTGCGTCAATATTTGCCCGGCACATACAGCTCGGGCGGCAGGACGGCGCGTTCATAGTCGGGGTTGAACACGCGGTCGGGCAGCACGATCTCGTCATGCGGCACCGGCGCGTAGGGGAACAGGCCCAGCAGATGATCGATGCAGTTCAGCCGCGCACGCTTCTTGTCATTGCCTTCCACGATGTACCACGGCGCCTCGGGAATGTTGGTGCGGGCCATCATCTCCTCTTTCGCCTTGGTATACTGTTCCCACCGCACGCGGGCTTGCAGGTCCATCGGCGACAGTTTCCACTGTTTCATCGGGTCATGAATGCGCATCAGGAAGCGCATCTGCTGTTCTTCATCGGTGATCGAAAACCAGTATTTCACCACCTTGATGCCCGACCGCACCAGCATGCGTTCAAATTCGGGGGCGTCGCCAAAGAACTGCTCGACCTGATCATCGGTCGCAAAGCCCATCACCCGCTCGACGCCCGCGCGGTTATACCAGCTGCGGTCGAACAGCACGATTTCCCCGCCTGCGGGCAGATGCGGCACATAGCGCTGGAAATACCATTGGGTCTTTTCGCGGTCAGACGGCGCGGGCAAGGCGACCGACCGCACCACACGCGGGTTCAGCCGCTGCTGGATGCGCTTGATCACGCCGCCCTTGCCTGCGGAATCGCGCCCCTCGAAGATCACGACGACGCGTTCCTTGTGGTGCTGCACCCAGTCCTGCAACTTGATCAGTTCCGATTGCAGGCGGATCAGCTCGGTCAGATAGGTGCGGCTGTCCAGCGCCAAGGGGTGGTGCGTCTTGTAGATCCTGCCGATCTCACGCGACAGGGTCGCGTCTTCCAGTTCCAGCTCGTAATCCTCGTCCAGCATGTCGGCCAGCTCGTCCGCCAGCCAGTCCCGCGCGGGGGTCATCTCGTTTTCCATGGGTCGTCCTTGCGAAAGGGATGCCGCCACAGACCATGGTTTCGTGACAGTTCTGTATCAGTTTTGCGCCGAGGGGTTGAAGAAATCATGGATTGCACGGGCCATCGCCGCAGAAATCCCCGGCACCGCGGTCAGGTCGGGCAGGCCTGCGCGCGACACCGCCTTGGCAGACCCGAAATGCGCCAGCAGCGCGCGTTTGCGGGTGGCCCCCACGCCGGGAATATCATCCAAGGGCGTGGCCGAAACCGCCTTGGACCGTTTGGCGCGGTGCGCGCCGATGGCCCAGCGGTGCGCCTCGTCGCGCAGGCGCTGCACGAAATACAGCACAGGATCGTTGCGTTGCAGGGCAAAGACCGGCTCGCCCACCCGGTAGAATTCTTCCTTGCCCTGATCGCGGTCGATGCCCTTGGCCACCCCGACCATGGCAATATCATCGACCCCCAGTTCCGCCAGGATCGACGCCACCGCCGACACCTGCCCCGCCCCGCCGTCGATCAGCAAAAGGTCGGGCCAGACATCGGTCTTGCGGTCGGGGTCTTCCTTCAGCAGGCGTTCAAAGCGGCGGGTCAGCACTTCCTTCATCATGCCGAAGTCGTCGGAATTGGCCCCGGCAGCCGACTTGATGTTGAACTTGCGGTACTGCGATTTGAGAAACCCCTCCGCCCCCGCCACCACCATGCCGCCCACGGCATTGGTGCCCTGGATATGCGAGTTGTCGTAAATCTCGATCCGCTTGGGGGGTGCGTCCAGCCCGAAGGCCTCGGCCAGCCCGTCCAGCAGCCTGGTCTGGGTCGAGCTTTCCGCCATCCGCCGCGCCAGACTTTCCCGCGCATTGCGGGCCGCGTTTTCCACCAGCTCGGCCTTTTCCCCGCGCTGCGGCACCGCCACCTCGACCCGCCGCCCGGCCCGGTCTGACAAAAGCTGCGTCACCAGATCTTCGTTTTCAACGGCGTGCGACAGCAGGATCAGCCGGGGCGGTTCCTTGTCGTCATAGAATTGCGCCAGAAACGCCTCCATGATCTCGGGCGCTTCGGCCCCGGCCCCGGTCTTGGGGTAGAAATCCCGGTTGCCCCAGCTTTGGTTGGCGCGGATGAAGAACACCTGCACGCAGGCCTGCCCCTGATCCAGATGCAGCGCCACCACATCGGCCTCGGCCACGCCCTTGGGATTGATGCCCTGGGTCTGCTGGACCTGGGTCAGCGCCTTGATCCGGTCGCGCAGGGCGGCGGCGCGTTCAAACTCCATCGCCGCGGACGCCGCCGCCATCTCGGCGGCAAGGTTGGCCTGCACCGTGGTCGTGCGCCCCTCAAGAAAGCGTTCGGCATCGGCCACCAGCGTCGCATAGGCGGCGCTGTCCACCCTACCCACGCAGGGGGCGGCACAGCGCTTGATCTGATATTGCAGGCAGGGCCGGGTTCGGGCCTCGAACATCGCATCGGTGCAGTTGCGCAACAGGAACACCTTCTGCAACTGGTTCAGCGTGCGGTTCACCGCCCCCGCCGATGCGAAAGGGCCGAAATAGCTGCCGGCTTCGGTCTTTTTCCCCCGGTGTTTCTTCAACTGCGGAAAGGGGTGGGACTTGCCGATCAGGATGTTCGGAAACGACTTGTCATCGCGCAGCAGCACGTTGTAGCGCGGCTTCAACTGCTTGATCAGGTTCTGCTCCAGCAGCAGCGCCTCGGTTTCGGTGCGGGTGGTCAGGAACATCATGCTGGCGGTTTCACCAATCATCCGGGCGATCCGCCCCGAATGGCCCGACGGCCGCGCATAGTTCGACACCCGCGCCTTCAGATTGCGCGCCTTGCCCACATACAGGACTTCAGACGCGCCATTCAGCATCCGGTACACGCCGGGCGACCCGTCCAGCGTGCGCAGATAGCCTTGAATGACCTCGTATCCGGTCTGAATTTGGTCTGCCTGTGTCACCCGAGCACGTCCTTCAACAGTTCAACGATTCTGCCCTGTCGCTGCAATGATACCGGCATCGGAGCAAGAGCAAAGCTGTCCACCGTTTCTGTGGATAACTGGGTGGAGAAACTTTGAGAACAGGCAAATTTCCCTTGTTTTCGGCCTGCTTTGCTGGTCTGCCCATTTTTTAGGCGATTTATCAAGACGTTGATTTTATTGACAAGATTTTTGTCCAACTGGCAAATACCTGATAAGCTTAAGGATTTTGTAACGCCTGCGTGACTGCAATCCCGAAAGTGTACAACTTTTGCGGCTGCCTACTCTACGCCCAGCACATCGGGGGTTTTCCACGCCAGATGCTGGCCGCCGTCCACCGCCAGCATCTGGCCCGTGACCCCCGGCGCATCCAGAAAATAGCCAAGCGCCGCCGTGATGTCGGCAGGGTTGGCCCCCCGCCCCAGAACGGTCGCCGCCCGCTGCCGGGCAAAGTGGCTGTCGCTTTGCCGCGCGCCCTGCAAGGTCGGCCCCGGCCCGATGCCGTTGACCCGCACATGCGGCGCCAGCCCCTGCGCCGCCGTCTGCGTCAGCGCCCACAGCCCCATCTTGGCGATGGTATAGCTGGAAAACTCGGGCGTCAGTTTCAGCACCCGCTGGTCCAGCATGTTCACGATCAGGCCCTGCGCCACGGGTTCGCCCTGCGCGTCCGCCACAGCCCTGGGGCATTGCGCGGCAAACCCCTGCGTCAGCACAAAGGGCGCGCGCAGGTTGGACCCGATGGCCCGGTCCCAACTGCGGCGGCTGCCGGTTTGTACCGTGTCATATTCAAAGATCGAGGCGTTGTTGATCAGCACTGTCAGCGGCCCGCCCAGGCGATCTGCCGCGCGTGCGATCAGGGTTTCCATCTGCGCCTCATCCAGCAGATCGACCTGCAAGGCCTCTGCCTTGCGCCCCATGGCCGTCAGTTCGGCCACCACCGCCTCGGCCTGATCCTGCGAGGTGGAATAATGCACCGCCACGTCATGGCCACGCGCGCCCAGATACAGCGCCATGGCACGCCCCAGCCGTTTGCCCGCCCCCGTCACCAATGCCCGCATGCCTCAGCCCTTCTTCCCGCAGTCACAGCCCTTTGCGCCAATCACATAGCGCCCGCAGCGCGGACAGGCAGGGGGGGCCAGCCGTTTGCGCACCACCCGGCCGATCGCGCCGGGGAACAGCAGTTTGCCGACCATGCCGATCACCACCATGCCGCCCAGAAACAGAATGACGATCTTGACCAGCATCTACAGCCCGTACCGCGCCCACAGGGCGCGATCCTCGACCGTGGCCAGCGCGCCATCCAGCGCCGCCAGACCAAAGCGCTGCAACATCCCGCGCTTTTGCCCGTATGGCACCAGCCGCACCTTGTCGCCGTACAACCGCTTCAGCTTGGGCACCAGATGCGCCACGCCATCGGTCAGGCCAAGGTCCACCGCCCCCTGCCCCACCCAGACATCAGCGTTGAACAGATCGGCCTCGGCCAGCCGCGCCCCGCGCCGCGCCTTCACATGGTCGATGAACGCCTGATGGATCGGGGCCTGAAGGCTGCGCAACCGGTCCACATCCTCGGGCTTCTGCGGCAGGAAGGGGTCGGCAAGGCTTTTCGACCGCCCCGCCGTGACCACCCGCCGTTCCACCCCCTGCCGCGCCAGCAGTTCGGGAAAGCCAAACGACGCGAAAATCACCCCGATGGACCCCACGATAGAGCTTGAGTCCACCCAGATGTGATCCGCAGCACAGGCCAGCCAATAGCCGCCCGAGGCCGCCACATCCTCGACAAAGGCATGCACGGGCACGTTCTTTTCAACCGCCAACCGCCGGATGCGCGCGGCGATCAGGCTGGATTGCACCGCCGACCCGCCGGGTGAATTGATCACCAGCGCCACCGCCGCCGGTTTGCCCCGGCTGAACGCCCGGTCGATGACAGGGGCAAGGCCCGCGTCCGAAAGACTGCGCCCGCCGTTGCCGATGCTGCCTTGCAGTCGGATCACCGGAACGAAAGGGGCTTTGCGCAAAAAGGGGACAAGATGTTTCATACCCCAACAGGTAGGCTTTGCAGGGCTTGCGGACAAGCCCGCAAGGCATCACCCTGCCTTGATGATCGACAAACTGGAAATGTTCATCGCCCTTGCCCGCGAGCGCCATTTTGGCCGCGCCGCAGAATCCTGCGGCGTCACGCAACCGTCGCTGTCGTCAGCCATCCGGCAGCTGGAGGATCAGTTGGGGGTGCAGCTGGTGTTTCGGGGCTCACGCTTTCAGGGCCTGACGCCCGAAGGCGCGCGGGTGCTGGACCGGGCCTTGGCGCTGGTCGCCGATCTGCGGGCGCTGAAGGATGAAATGCGCGCGGTGCGGTCGGGCCTGTCGGGCCATCTGCGCATCGGCGTGGTGCCGACCGCGATGCCGATGGTCGCCGATCTGACCGGGCCGTTCACCGCCCGCCACCCCAATGTCAAGATCACCATTCTGTCGCGCACCAGCGTCGAGATTCTGACCGGCATCGAAAGCCTGACGCTGGATGCCGGCATCACCTATCTGGACAATGAACCGCTTGGCCGGGTGGCCTCGGTGCCGCTGTATACCGAGTTTTACCGCCTGCTCTGTGCCCCCGGCAGCGCCCTTGCCGCCCGCGCGCAGGTGACATGGGCCGAAGTGGCGGGCGAGCCTTTGTGCCTGCTGACCGCCGACATGCAGAACCGCCGCATCGTGAACCAGCATCTGGCGGCGGCGGGGGCAACTGTCATTCCGGCGATTGAATCAAACTCCACCATAGCGCTGATCAGCCATGTGCTGACCGGGCATTGGGCATCCGTGGTGCCGATGAAACTGGCGCAGGTGTTCGTGGGCGGCGGGCGGCTGGTGTCGATCCCCATTGTGGACCCCGAGGCCGAACATCTGGTCGGCCTGATCACCGCCCGGCGCGACCCGCAAACCCCGGTGCTGGCCGCCCTGCTGGACGCCGCCACCAGACTGGGCGGACGACTGAGTTAGAGCGGGATCTACCTTCGCTGAACCAACCCCCTTCTGCCCGGAATCAAGCGCGAAGCGCGCCGGGCAATGCCCGACCGCCCCCTCGGGCGGGCATTCTGCAACGTCACCAGCAGAAATTCCGTGGGATGGGTTGAACCATAAACCGCGTAGAACTGCGGTTGTTTGCCCACCCGGCGGTCGGGCCTTTCCCTTTCGTTGCGATGGTTGAAGGCAGTCAGGAAAGCCGGGCAGGCGCTATGCAGGGCCATCCTGCTCTACACAGGCACCGTGGCTGTTGTCAGGATATGGCCCCCGATCAGCGCCAGCCGCCCATGGATGCTGTCGCCTTCGGCAAAGGGGGCCACCGCCTGCCGGAACGTCGCGGTAAAGCCTGCATCGGTCAGCGCAACCGCCATCCCGTCAAAGCCGAACAGGGTCTGGCTTTGGGCATACTGCGCCTTGTAGGCGGCTTCCTTGGCCGAAAACATCCGCTTGGCCAGCCCACCCCGGTCGCCCGTCTGCCGCGCCAGCCAATGCTGTTCCTCCGCGCCAAGAACACTATCCCACAGGTCGGGGTCCAGTGGGGTGTCCTCCTCCAGATCAAGGCCGATGCCGACAAAGGGCCCCAGCCTGACCACCGCCGCAAGGCAGGCGCTGCGAGTGTGGGTGATGCTGCCGGTGATGCCCGCAGGCCAGACCGGCGCGCGGTCATCGGCCATCGGCAGCGCGGTCAGCCCCGCGCCGATGCGGTGCAGCGCCGTCCGCGCGGCATGGCGCCCGGCGGCAAATTCGCGCAGGCGCACGGGCACCGCACGGGGCAGCGCCTCGCCCGCCAGCAGAGGGTAGGCTTTCCCCGGATCGGCCCAACCGACCTCGGCCTGCGCGGGCAACAGATGCCGCGCGGCCTGCGCCAGGGCCGCCAGATCAGGCATCCACCCGCCCGGCACGCATCGCGCGGCGCCGCGCCATCGCATCATTGCGCGCATCGGCCCGGTCATTGGCGGGGGCCACAGGCACGGGTTTGGGCGCATCATCCAGATGGGCGGCAAGGGCCGACAAGGTGGGAAAGCGGAAAATGTCGGTGATCGACAGCTTGGTCGCGCCAAGGGCTGACCGGATTTCGCGGTGCACCTGCACGGCCAGCAGCGAATGGCCACCAAGCGCAAAGAAATTGTCCTTTGCCCCCACCTTGGCCACCCCGAGCACCCGCGCCCAGATCGCGGCAATCTGGCCTTCCACATCGGACGCCGGGGCCACAAAGGCCTGCACCTCTACCTGCGCGGCAGGCACAGGCAGCGCCTTGCGGTCCACCTTGCGGTTGGGCGTCAGAGGGAAGGCGCTGATCCCGACGAAATGCTGCGGCACCATATGGGCGGGCAACGCGGCCTCCAGCACCGGGCGCAACGCGGCCTCCGACGCCCCGCCCGTAAGGTAAGCCACCAGCCGCAGATCGCCGGGCGTATCTTCGCGCGCCATCACCACGGCTTGCGTCACACCGGGCTGCGCCTCCAGCACCGCCTCGATTTCCCCCAGTTCAATCCGGTAGCCGCGCAGTTTGACCTGATGATCCGCACGGCCCAGAAAATCGAGCCGCCCATCGGCCCGCCAGCGCACCAGATCGCCGGTCTGGTACATCCGCGCACCCCACGGCGTCGCGCGGTCCGGCGTCACGAACGGGTCGGGCCTGAAGCGGTCTGCCGTCAGATCATCCCGCTGCCAATAGCCGCGCGTCACGCCGTCGCCGCCGATCCACAATTCGCCCGCCACACCGGGGGCGACCGGGGCCATGGCGGTGTCCAGCACATACATCTGCTGATTGGGCAGCGGGGTGCCGATGTTGGTGGTGGCCTCTGCCGCCCCCACGTCTTCAACCGAAGACCAGATGGTGGTTTCCGTCGGCCCGTACATGTTCAGAATCCGCGCGCCCGTCGCCTGCCGCAGATCGGTGACCAAGGCCCCCGGCAACGCCTCGCCGCCCATCATCAGGGTCTTCACCCCGCGCAAGGCGGCGCGGCTGTCGTCGTTCATCGCGATCATCCGCGCCATCGACGGGGTGCATTGCAGATGCGTCACGCCATGGCGCACAATCTGCGCGGCGATGGAAAAATCATCCGCCGCCATACCCGCATTGGCGCGCTGCACCACCTGCGCCAAGGGGCGCAGCGCGGCCAGAACCACTTCCGGCGCAATTCCATAGTCGATCAGGCAGGCCACCTCGCCCACGCCGATTGCCTTCAGCGCGTCAACCCGCGCCATCGCATCGTCCACTGTGCCGAACAGGCCCGAATCCTCAAAATACCGCTGAAACGCGAAGTCGAGGATGGCATCGGTTTCCTCGTCGGTCAGGCTTTGCAGGTCAATGTCCATCGGGTTCGCAACCCCGGCAGGCCGCTTGAAGGCCGGAAAGGCCCAGGCGTATTGCTTGATCAACGCCGCCGCCGAGCGCAGGTAATCCTTCATCGGGCCACGCGCGGTTTCGCGCACGGCATCCCGGTCCTGCCCGATGAAGGTATGCAGCATCAGCGTGACGGTATGGGATGCCGGGTCATGCCCCGCCTCGCGCAGCGCCTGATGGTAGATCCTGATCTTGTCGCCCACCTCGGCCACCGACTGGCCCAGCAGGTGGGTCAGCACATTGGCCCCGATGGACCCGGCCTCGCGCCATGTCTCGGGGTTTCCGGCGGTCGTCACCCACAGCGGCAGTTCCTTTGACACAGGCCGGGGCTGCGTGACCACGCCGAACATCGTGCCCTTGGCGGTGGGAAATTCGACCGTCTCGCCGCGCCACAACCGGCGCACCTGATCGGCCGCCGCAAACATTGCGGCCTTGTTGTTCGGCGGGGTATTTTCGGGACGCAGGATGAAATCGTCGGGCTGCCAGCCGCTTGCCACCGCTATGCCCGCGCGCCCCCCGGTCAGGTTGTCGATCACCGCCCATTCCTCGGCGATCCGCGCCGGGTGGTGCAGCGGCATCACGCAAGACCCGGCCCGCACGCCGATATTCTTCGTAACCGCAGCCACCGCAGCCCCGGTCACCGCCGGGTTCGGATACGGCCCGCCAAAGGCGTGGAAATGGCGTTCCGGCGTCCAGACCGCGCAGAACCCGTTGGCATCGGCGAACTTCGCGCCCTCCTGCAGCAGCTCGTATTTCTTGGGGCCGACGCCATCGTCATTGCCCCAGTAATACAGCGAAAACTGCATCCCCTGCGCCGATGCGACCGACCCGCCCGCCACCAAGGCGCGGTTCTCGTCCGAGGTCAGAACGACCTTGAACCCCCGCGCCAGCGTCCAGAACAGTTCCAGCACGGAAATGTCAAAGGACAGTGACGTGACCGCCAGCCACACGCCCCCATCCGGGCCGATCCGCTGATCCATGCCGGTGAAGAAGTTCGCCACATTGCGGTGTTCGACCATCACCCCCTTGGGCCGCCCGGTCGAGCCAGAGGTGTAGATCATATAGGCCAGATCGCCCGGCCCCACGCCGGAATTCGGGTTGCTGTCGGGCGCTGATGCCAGCCGCACGTCGCCGTCAAGGCACAGCACCTGCGCCCCATGTACTGGCAATGTGGCGGCCAGGGCGCTTTGCGTCACGATCACCGGGCAGACGGAATCCTCAATGTACAGCGCGATCCGGTCGGCCGGATAGGCGGGGTCCATCGGAACGTAAGCCCCCCCGGCCTTCTGGATGGCCAAGGCCCCCACCAGCAGGTCCAGACTGCGGCTAGTGCACAGGCCGACCAGCGTTCCGGGCACCACGCCCATCCCGGTCAGCACATGCGCCGCGCGGTTGGCGGCGGCGTTCAGCGCGGCATAGGTCAGGCTGGCCCCGTCGCAGACCACGGCCATGGCGTCGGGGGTGCGCTGCACCTGCGCCTCGAAGGCGGCATGCACGCACAGGGATTGACGCGGGGCGAGGGTCTGGTTCCAGCCGTGCAGAACCTGTTCCAGATCGCCAGCACCCAAGGCCGACACCGCCGCCAAAGGCATATCCCCATTGGCCGCGTGCAGGGCGGCGACGATATGGGCCAGCCGTGTGGCCAAGGCCTGCGCCTCGGCACCGGGCAGACGGGAGGCGTCATAGTGCAGCGCCCCCGCCGTCAGGGTGACCACTGTGCCCGCAACCGGAACGCCCGTGCCCGACAGCCCCACCTGCGGCACGGGCAACCCCGCCAACGCCACATCGCGCGCCATCAGATCGCAGGGAAAGCCGGGAATGGCTCCGGCGATGGCCGCCGTCACAGCCGCCTCGGCCTGCGCGATGCTGCCCGCCGTCGGCACCACCAGCGGCACCCAACCCGACAGATAGCCCGGTGCCGGATTGGCCCCGGTTGCCAGCGCAAGGCCGGGGTCGCCCTGCCCACAGGCGCGCGCGGCGGCCAAGGCCAGCATCGCAACCGTGCCGGACAGCGGCAGGCTGTGCCAAGCGGGCAAGGCCGTCGCCGGGCCAGCCTCGGCCAAAAGTGCTGGCTGCAAGCCCAGCAAGGCACGGCGCAGGGCGGGATCGAGCGGGGCAATCCGGGCCAGAACGGCGGTCAGATGGTCTGCCTCGGCGGGGGTCAGCAACGGCAACTGGCCGTCGGAAACACGGGCCGGATGCACCGGCAGCCCCTTGTCCTGACAGGTCAGCCGGGTCAGACGCACCGCGCCCTGCCCGCAAGCCACCACCAGCCCGTCATCGTCTGCCGACAGCACGGCGCCGGGCGCGCCCTGCCCCGCCACAACCTCGGCCCCGCCCACGTTCAGCACGCGGTCCGCTGTGGCAATCTTTGCCGTGCAGACCGGGTTCCAGTAGCGGCCATGATCCAGACCCCGCACCAGGGCGGCCACCCGGTCAGCAGCCAGCGTGAAATCCAGCCGCCCCATGGCGGCAGGGCGGTCGGCGCGGCGGTATTCGGTGCGGCGGCTGAAATCCTGAGCCACGGGCCGCAGCCCGGTTTCCATCTGGGCCAGAACGGCGGGGAAGCTGTCGATCGCGGCCTCGAAGCAGCGGGTGTTCAGGGTCAGCGCGGTGTCATCGGGGGCAATGTCGAACAGGCGCTGTTCCAGAACATCGCCGGTATCCACCCCGTCGGCCATCAGATGCCAAGTGATGCCATGCGTCTTTTCGCCGTTCAGAATGGCCCAGACCGGGGCGTTCAACCCGGCATAGGCGGGCAAGGGACCGTCGTGAAAGTTGACCGCCCCCCTGGTGGCCCGCGCCACATCCGCCGCCGGGATCATCGTCAGATTGGCCACCGACAGCAGCCAGTCCACCGACAGATCGCCCAGATTCTGGCCCGGCGCGACCACCGCAAGACCCTTGCCCGTGGCCCACCGCCGCACCTCGGCGTTGCGCGTCACGACACAGGCAATGCGATGCCCGCGCGCCAGAACCTGATCGCCGCATTGCGCGGTCAGACTTTCATGGCCAATCAACAGGGTGGTAAACGAAGTCATCATATGCGTCCTTGCCCTATGCGGCGTGGCCCTATTCGGCGGGGCGGGTCTGAGAGGAAGGTGGCCGGGTCGGCCTGACCGAGCGGCGCAGCGCATGCGACACAAGGTCGGTCAGGTAATGGGGCGGATCGCCCGGATCCTTGCGCTGCACCAACAGCCGCGCGCGCCACATCAGGCCCCCGGCCACATGCGCCAGCGTGGTCGCGGCCGCATAGGCCCGGCCATGGGTCTTGGTGAAATAATGCAGCCGGCTGTCCAGCCAGAATTGCGGGATGCGCGTCCATTCCTTCATGCCGGTGGACACCGATCCGATATGTTCCACCCGGCTTTCCAGCACATAATCGGTGGGCCACCCGGCGCGGGCGGCGCGGTGGCACAGATCGGTTTCCTCGAAATACAAAAAGAACGTCTCGTCAAACAGACCGATCCTGTCCAGCACCGACTGACGCATCATCAGGCTGGCCCCGGCCAGCCAGTCGACCCGGCTGGTCACGGTCGGCAGGGGGGCGGCCACGATCCGGTCATGCAGCAGCCGCGACACCGGGCCAAACCGCGCCTGACATTCAAATTCCGACGCGATGGTGGGAAAGCGGAATGCCGTGCGATGCGGGTCGCCTTCGGGACCGTGAATATAACTGCCCGCAAAACCGGTGGCGGGGTGCGCCTGCAGATGGGCCAGCAGCGCCCTGATGGCATCGGGCGCAGGAAAGGCATCGGAATTCAGGATATAGACATAATCCGGCTTGCTGCCATCCGGCAGCCCGGCGCGGATGCCCACGTTGTTGCCCGCGCCAAAGCCGCCGTTGCGCCCCGATTGCAGCACCCGCACCCGGTGCGGCCCGATGTCCCAGCCGCGCTGCACCACCTGCGCCAGCATCGCCTCATGCGACCCGTCGCCCGAGGCATTGTCGACGATGGTCAGCGCCCCCGTGGTGCCGTCCAACGCGCGCAGGGCCGCCTCTGCGGCCCGCAGCGTCAGGTCTGGCGTGCGCCAGTTCAGAATCACCGTCAGCAAGGTCGGACTTCGATCCCTGTCCATCATTCGGCAGCCTGTGCCAAAGCCGTGCCGGACAGCGGCGGCGGCAGATCGGCCTCGACCGCAGGCGTCGCCTGCGCCACAAGCCCCGCCTCGACCCCCGCGATCACCCCGCGCAGCCTGGCGACCAAGGCCCGGATGTTGGGTTCCAGCACCATCGAGTTGTGATCCCCCGGCACTTCGATGGTCTGCAAATCGGGCGCGAACTGGCCCCAGTCGTTGTCGGGGTAGACATATTCCTTGGCGTCGCTGACCCAACGCCCCGACGCCACCTGCCATTTCAGGTCCATCGGCGGGCGGAACAGCACCGCAGCCCCGCTACGCCGCACCAGTTGCATCTGCGGCAAGGCCCCCCGGAACGCAATTTCCACCGCCATGTTGTTGAAATCGGTCGGGGCCTCGGGCGGCGGGCCTGCGCGGCGCAGCTCGCGCTGCGACACGTTCCAGGCATGGCGCTTCTGCATCCATTCCACCATGTAGCCCACGCCCTTGCGGCGGAATTCCAGCAGCTTGATCACCGCCTTGTCACGCGGGCTGACGACCGGGCGCATCGGCAGCGGCGTGTCCAGCAGCACGACCAGCGCCACCTGTTCGCCCGCAGCCTCCAGCTGCCGCGCCATATCCCAGGCGGTCAGACCACCGCCGGAATAGCCGCCAAGGAAATACGGCCCCTGCGGCTGCACCTGCCGCACCTCGGCCAGATAGTCGGTCGCGGCTTGTTGCAAGGTGCTGTGCGGCTGATCATCGCCCAGCAACCCGCGCGCCTGAAGGCCATAGAACGGGCGGTCCGCCCCCATCAGATTGGCCATGTGCCGCAGGTTCAGCACGTTGCCGCCCATGCCCGCCACGATGAACAGCGGCGCCTTCGGCCCGCCATCGCCCTGGTGCATCGGCACCAGATGGGTAAAGCGGCGCGCGGGGGCGGCCTTGACCGGGGTCATGGCCCCACTGTCGGCCACTTCGCCGATCTGATCGGCGATCAGCGCGGCACAGCGGGCAATCGTCGGGGCCTCGAACAGGATAGAGATGGGAAACTCCACCCGGTAGGCCTTCTTGACCATCGCAAACAGCCGCACCGCGATCAGGCTGTGGCCGCCAAGATCGAAAAAGCTGTCTTCGACCCCCACCTGCGCCACCCCCAGCAAATCCTGCCAGAAGCCGACCAGCGTACGTTCCACATCATTGCGCGGTTCGACATAGGCGGTGTCCAGATCCGGGCGCTGAAAGCTTTGCCCCTCGGACCGCGCGGCCTCAGCCTCGGCAGTCTGGCGGATCAGGGCGGGCAGGTCCAGCGACGAGACGATGATCTGCGACTGCCCCGCCGTCACCGCGCGGGCAAAGGCCTGCGCGCCTTCATCGGGGCGGATGCCCTGGCTGAAGGTGTGCAGCAGCCGTTCTTCGGCGGGCGAGGCGGGTTTGGCCGATGCCTTGCCATCGTCAAATTCCAGCTCGCGCGGGTCAGGCCTGGCAAAGGCAAGCGCCCCATCCAGACGGCGGATGGTAAAGCCGTGGATTTCGACGCAGACCACCCCTTCGGGCGTGGCCAGCGTGATGTCGAACTGCGCCGAAGGGTCGGTCGCGCGGTTGGGGGCGGCGTTGCGCACATGGCTGACGATATCGGCGGGCAAGGCGTGATGCACCAGGATGCGGGCATAAGACACCGGCACCCACAGGTTGGTGGGCTGATAGCCCGCGATCAGGCCCATGGCCCAGCCGGTGGCAAGGTCCATCAACGCCGGGTGCAGCACCCAAGGCTGGTCCAGATCGGCGTGGAACGCGGATGGCAGCGTCAACCGCGCCAGCCCTTCGCCCGCGCCCAGACTGCGGTTGCGCAGCACGCGCCAGCGGGGGCCGAAATTCAGATGTTCCTCTTGCGGGCTGCGCAACCCGTCGCCCAGTTCCGCGCCGGGCAAGCGTGCCGCAATCGCCGCCACGTCGATGCGCGGCGCGTGGCCTGCCACCGGCAAGACCCGGCCCTGCGCGTGCAACTGCCAGCCCGTGCGGCCCTTGTGCGGCACGGCGGAGCGCAATTCAAACGCATAGCCTTCGTCGCTGCGCATCAACCGGGCGCGAATGTCGCGGCTGGCCCCGTCGGCCACATCCAGCGGGCGGAAGAAGTACAGATCCTGCACCTCGAACGCCCCCGCCTCCCCTTGGGCGCGCATCGCCTGCGCCGCAATCTCAAGTATGCCGGTGCCGGGGATCAGCGCCTGCCCCGCCTTGGTGCGGTGGCCGTCCAGCACCCAACGGTCCATGCCATAGCTGGCGATGAACAGCCGGTTGCCCTGCCCGTCAAAGGTGGCTTCGTCCAGCATCGGCAGGCCAATTGGCAGGCGGGGTGCGTCGGGGCGGCCGGTGCGGTCGGCCAAGGCTTCCGCCGCCATGCCAACCCCGGTCCAGATGCCCCAGTTCAGCGCCACAACCCGCGTCTTGCCCTGGCTGCGCGACTTGGCATAGGCGTTCAGATATTCGTTCGCCGCCACATAGTCGATCTGCCCCGCAGGCCCGGTGACGGTGGAGGTGGACGAAAACAGCACCAGCAGATCAAGGCTGCCATCCGGGAACAGGCGGTGCAGAACCTGGGTGCCATGCAGTTTGGGCGCGAAGACTTCTTCCACCTGCGCCGGGGCCTTGGTCATCAACGGGCCGTCATCGACCACGCCCGCCGCATGGATCACGGCGCGCACCGCCCCGAACCGGGCCACCCCGGCATCCACCGCCGCCTGCATGTCCTGTTCGTTGCAGACATCGGCGGGCGCCACCAGAACCGCGCCGCCCAAAGCCTCCAGCCGTTGCAGCGCCAGAATGCGCCGGGCCAGCGGGTCCGCCGGGTCATGCGCCGCCAGATAGCCGCCCCAGGTGGCGCGGTCCGGCAGGCTGCGCCGCGCGATCAGGGTGATTTTCGCGCCAAAGCGGCGGATCAGATCTTCGGCGATGGTCAGGCCGATGCCGCCAAACCCGCCGGTGATCAGCACATGCGCGCCCTGCGGCAGCACGAACCCGTCATCGGCCAGGGCCACGGGCCGCAACCCCTGCACATAGCGCTTCTCGCCCCGCAATGCGGCCACCACGGGCGCAGGCCCGGCCAGCAATTCTTCCAGCACCTGATCGGTCAATGCCGCAAGGTCCGCCGCGCCGCGACGCGGGGCCACCGGCAAGGCGATATCCACGCTGGACACCGTGACCAGCGGCAATTCGCGCGGGATCACCCGCAGCGGGCCAAGCACTGTCGACTTTTCAGGATAGGCCAGCCCTTCGGATTTCACAGCCGCAGCGCCCGTCGTCACCACCGTCAGATGGATCGGGCGGGGCAGGTTTTCGTCGGCCATGGCCTGGGCCAGAAACATCAGCGAGTAAAACCCTTGTTCCACATTTCTGTGGAAGAAACTCGAACCGGGGCGGAACGTTTCACCGCGCGTCACCAGCCAGAAATGCGCAACGCGGGTGGGAGGATGCCCCGCTGCAACCATATCACGAACAAGCGCGTCATATCCATCGCGGCCACGTTCGGGGGCAAGGATATAGCCATTTGCCCCGTCCCGACCGTAAGCATCGCCGGGGCGCACCGTCGTCACCCGGTGGCCTGCCGCGCGCAGGCGGGCGGTGACGCCCGCGCCCAGGCCTTCGGCATCCAGAAACACCAGCCAGGTCTGCGCCGCAGCCTCGGCCAGATCGTCAATGTCGAAACCCGCGCTTGTGGGCGTCCAATGCGGCTTCCAGCCCCAGGTGGCCAGATCGTCGCTGCGGGTGGGCAGCGCGTTGATCGGGGCTCTGGCGGCAGTCCCCGGTTCGATGAAATAGGGTTTGCGCTGAAAGGCATAGGTCGGCAGCACCACACGGTTGCGCCGGGCCTCGCCCCAGATCGGTTGCCAGTCCACCGGCACGCCGCAGGCCGACAGCCGCGCAATCGCCGCCATGTGCCACTGGTCATCGGCCATCTTCTGATCCGGGTGGCGCAGGGCTGCAATCACCGCCGCAGCCGCCACCCCATTGGCCTGCGCCAGCGACGACATCGCCCGCCCCGGCCCCATTTCCAGATAGACCCTGTTCGGCGTGGCGGTCAGCGTCGCCATGCAGGGCTGGAACATCACGGTATTGCGCAGATGCGCCACCCAGTAGTCCGGGCTGGTGGCCTGCGCTGTGGTCAGTTCCACCCCGGTCGTGTTGGAGATGATCGGCAGGCGGGGCGCGTGCAGTTTGATCGACCGCAGATAATCGCCAAAGCGGCCAAGGATCGGCTCCAGCATCCGGCTGTGCGCGGCAATGTCGATCTGGATGCGTTGGGTTTCCACGTCCACCGCCGCCAGGGTGGCGGTCAGCCCGTCCAGCGCCGCGTCGGGGCCGGACACCACGCACAGGCCGGGGGCGTTGACAGAGGCAAGGTCCAGATCGCCCACCAGATAGGGGCGCAAGTCCACCTCGGGCAGCGGCACCGACAGCATTCCGCCCGGCGCGATCGTGTCAAACAGGCTGCCGCGCAGATGCACCAGACCGATGCAATCCTCAAAGCTGATCACGCCCGCCAGACAGGCGGCGGTGTTTTCCCCCATCGAATGGCCGACCAGCGCCGTGGGTTGCACGCCCCAGCTCTGGAACAGTTGGGCCAGCGCATATTCGGTAATCATGATCAGCGGCAGTTGCACCGACGGGCGCTTCAGCGCGGTATTGGCTGCTGCTTCCGCGCCCTTTTCCGGCAACCACAGGCTGCGGATGTCATAATCCAGCTTCGGTTGCAGGATCGCCAGCCCCCGGTCCATCCAGTCGGCGAACACGGGTTCGGTTTCATAGATGTCCCGCGCCATGCCCGCATATTGCGCGCCGCCACCGGGGAACATGAAGATCACCTCGGGGTCGTCGCCCAGGAAATCATGGTTGAACACCCGGCGCGGATCGGACCCTTCCAGCAGGGCTGCCGCCTCGGCATGGGACGACGCCACCAGCACGCGGCGGCGTTCAAAGGCCCGGCGGCCTTCCTTCAGGGTCCAGGCGATGTCGGCCAAAGGATCGTCGGTCGCGCGCAGATGGGCAGCCAGCCGGGCCGAGGCGCCATCCAGCGCCCCCCGCGATCTGGCCGACAGCACGATGGGCTGGAACGGCCAGTCGCTGTCGTCAGACGCCTGCCTGACCGGGGCCTGCTGCAACACCGCATGGGCGTTGGTGCCGCCCACGCCAAGGCTGTTGACCCCGGCCCGGCGCGGCGCATCCGATGCCCAGTCGGTCAGGCGGTCATTCACCCGGAATGGGCTGGTTTCAAAATCGATCGAGGGGTTCGGGGTGTCATAGCCCAGACTTGGCGGCAGTTGCCGATGATGCAAGGACAGCGCGACCTTGATCAGGCTGGCCACCCCGGCCGCCGTATCCAGATGCCCGATGTTGGTTTTCACAGACCCGATCCGGCATGACCCCACCGCATCGGTGGTTTCGCGGAAGGCGGCGGTCAGGGCCGCAACCTCGATCGGGTCGCCCAGATAGGTGCCGGTGCCGTGGCATTCGATATAGCTGACCGTATCGGCGGACACGCCCGCCACCGCCTGCGCCTCGGCAATCGCGCGTGCCTGACCATCGACCGACGGAGCCAGATAGCCGGCCTTGGCCGCGCCATCGTTGTTGACGGCCGATCCTTTCAGGATCGCCCAGATGTGGTCGCCATCCCGCACGGCATCGACCGCACGGCGCAGCACGACACAGCCCGCCCCGGACCCGAACACGGTGCCTTGGGCACGGGCGTCAAAGGCGTGGCAATGGCCGTCGGGCGACAGAATCTCGCCCTCGGTGTACAGATACCCCCGCGCATGGGGCAGTTCGATGGTGACACCCCCCGCCAGGGCCATGTCGCATTCGCCGTTCAGCAGGGCTTGCGTGGCGTAATGCACCGCGACCAGCGAGGTGGAACAGGCGGTCTGAATGTTGATCGACGGCCCCTTGAGGTCGAAGATATGGCTGACGCGGGTGGCCAGGAAATCCTTGTCATTGCCGGTATGGCGCAGCAGGAACAGGCCGGTGCTGTCGACCAGATCGGGGTTCGAGCAGAGGTTGAAATAGAAATAGCTGCCCATGCCGCAGCCGGCATAGACGCCGATCGCGCCCTTGAACGCCTCGGGCGGGTGGCCTGCGTTTTCCAGAGCCTCCCAGGCCACCTCAAGGAAATGGCGGTGCTGAGGGTCAAGGATGGCGGCCTCTTTCGGGGAAAACCCGAAGAAATCGGCGTCGAAATGTTCAAACTTTTCCAGCACGGCGGCAGAGGGCACATAGTTCTGGCGGCGCATCCGGGCGGGGTCTTCGCCCGCGGCCAGCAATTCGTCATCCGACAGCACCCGGATCGATTCCACCCCCGCGGCAAGATTGGCCCAATAGGTGGCAATGTCCGGCGCGCCCGGCAGATGCGCGGCCATGCCGACAATCGCAATGTCGGTTTCGCTGATCTGGTCCAGTGCCAGGTTCTGGTTCTGGTCGTTCATCGACACTGTCGCACCCATTCCCACAGCGGGGCTGTTCCGGGCCACCCCGGACACCACCCGCCAACCCCCTGAAACTACCGCAAACCCTGCGTCAGGGATACCCATACCAGAGGCACAATGTGATCATATCCATACGAACGACAATGCCATGTTAATGCCGCCGCGTCGCCGTGAAAACCCGTCAAAAAAGGCAGATCCCGCTACCAGAACCCCGACCCGACCCCACGCGCCATCCGAACTTGCGCGATTGCGTAAACAATCGCATCGAAGAAAAACCCGGCAAGGGTGATCGGCAGGCGACGCCACGTCACCCGCGCCAGCCGCTTGGTCAGGAAATGCACCGGCACGAAACCGAAGGGCAGGCGCGGCAATTGCCGGGCCAGCATGGCGGGCAGCCAGCCGTCCTCGGCTGCCGCCTGCGCCAGCGCCGCATGGCGCGCCGTGGCGGGCAGGCGGCGCAGATCGGCAAAGGCCGCAGCATTGATCGCCGACCCGATCACGATGCGCGTCTGGTGCCGGATCAGCGCCGCGATGCTGCGTTCGGACGCATAGATGTGGAAGACATCCGCTCCGTCGATCAGGGCAATATCGCCGTCATTGGTCAAGGCATCGGTCAGCACCATGGCGCGCAGAAACCCGTCCTCGACCGGCAGACCGATGGGCAGATGATGGCGCCGGGCCACATCGGCGCGGATGGCATAAAGCTGGCCGCAAATGGCGGTGCGCCAGTCGTCCAGCCCGCCCCCCGCCGCCGCGATGATGCGGTCCAGCAGCGACAGCCCCTCGGGGCGATAGGCGATGTCCTTGACGGGGCGGCTGTTCAGCACGGCCAGACCCGGACGGCCGGCCAGACCCTGCGCCAGCTTGGCCAAGGCCCCAACATCGGGCATCTGGATGTCGGCGTCGGCCATGATCAGAACCTCGGCATCCCCGCGCGACAGATCATGGACAAAGCGGTTCCAGGTGCGGGACTTGCCGCCTTGGGGCAGGTCCACCACCTCTGCCGCGCCCGCCGCCCGCGCCCGCGCCACGGTGTCATCGGTGCAGCCGTTGCACAGGATCACCACCCGCGCGTCCAGCCCGGACAGATCCTGCCGCGCCAGTTCGGCCACCATGGCGGCGATGCCGGCAGCTTCGTCATGGGCGAAAACCCCGATATCGACCCGCAGCATCAGATCACCGTCCTGCCATGGCGCAGCGTCACCCGGTCCAGCGCCGCGCGGGCCTTGCGGTCGCGGATCAGCGCCTCGGCATGGCCCATCAGCGCGCCGGCCATCAGCCAGGTGATCCCCACGATGGTCGCGTTCGGCAACAGGTCCACCATGCTGACCGCAAGGATCAGCGCCATCCCGCAGGCTTCACGCGGGACGACAAGCCCGCGTTGCAGCATAGCCTCGCGCAGCAGCAGGATCAGCGGCAGGGCCAGCAGCCCGAACTCGGCAATATAGCCCACCCAGCCATAAATCCCGATCTGGATGGCCCATTCGCCATCGACGATCGACACTTCGCGCCCGGTCACCGGATCATGCAGCAGGTTGCGCCCATAGCCGCCCCAGCCAAACCACGGGCGTTCGGCGGCGCGGGCCAGAAGCTGGTCTTCATTGATCACGCGAAACGCCAGCGACCCGGCGCGTTCCGGGCTGATCATCTGGGCGGCCGCGATGATGCTGTCCACCGGAATGACCTGCAACCCGCGCAGCAGCGGATACAGCACCACCACCACCGCCAGCCCGGCGGCCACCCACAACTGCACCCGCCGGGGCGCCAGCAGGATCAGCGGCGCCGCGACCACCGCATAGATCATCGGCCCCGCCGACCGGCACAGCACCAGCATCACCGCCAGATAGACCACGATGACCAGATGCCTGGGCCGGGCCTCGGCGGGCGCGGCCCGCAGCGCCAGCACCGCCGCCAGCAGGGCCATCAGCGCAAAGAACGCCACCCACAGCCCATGCGGCAGGAACACCACCGGGCGATAGCCGCCACCGCGGATGGTCTGAAAGAAGTCATGCTGGAAAAAGCCATAGATCCAGACGTTCATCTGCGGGCTGAAGCGCATCTCGATCAGCATGGGGATCGAATAGGCCAGCCCCCCCGCCACAAAGGCGGCAAGCAAGGCCCGCATGGCCTGCGGCGTGCCCAGATAGCGGCGGGCCAGAAAGAACGGCATCACAAAGATCGCCTGATTGGCCACCGCCGCCACGGAATCGTAAATCCGCATCCCCGGCACGCCGGTATTGAACGGCAGCGGATCGCCATTGGTCAGCACCGTGGCAAAGGGCGACAGCACGAACAGGCAGATCAGCACCCGCCCCACCACTCCGTCAGGCAGCACCGGCACCCGGTCGCGCAACACATAGACCGACGCCACCAGCGCCATCAGGTTGGGGATGCTTTCCTTGCGCAGGTCGGGCACCACCGGAAAGTCGATGGCCACCACCGGCGGCAGCAGCAGATAGCCGCCCAGAATGGTCCAGATCAACGCCCGCGCGGGATCGAGCCTGGAATACAGCACCACGGCCACCAGCGGCCAGGCCAGCAGCATCACATAGGCAAAGAGGTTCGGTTCGTCCAAAGGCATACTCGACGGATCGCGGCGCTGCTCGTCTTTGTATAGCATGGCCCGCAGGATGCAGCCACCAGAGCGCAGAGGCGTGGACCGCCATTCGGGAAACAGTCTGTTCCACAGGCAGATGGCAGGCTGAACCCCGTCGCTTTGCACGGCCAACGCTGGTATGACCCGGACCGGACCATGACGACGACAGGGACAGCGCTTGCAGTTTCGCTTTGACCAGACGGTGATCACCATTACGCATCCCGACCGGGCGGCGCTGCTGGTGGCGGTGCGCGACCGGCTGTCGCGCGGGCTGGGCTTCGCGCTGGCGACGATCAATCTGGATCATGTGGTCAAGCTGCGCGGCTCTGACGCCTTTCGCAGCGCCTATGCCCGGCATGACATGGTGGTGGCCGATGGCAACCCGATCGTCTGGCTGTCGCGGCTGGCCGGGCGCCCGGTCGGGCTGGTGCCGGGGTCCGACATGGTGGTGCCGCTGTGTGCGCTGATGGCGGACATGGGCCTGCCGGTGTCGCTGGTCGGCACCACGGACGCGGCGCTGGCGGGGGCTGCGGCGGCCCTGCGCGCGCAGGTGCCGGGGCTGCGGATCGCCCTTTCGATCTCGCCCCGCTTTGGCTTTGATCCCACCGGCGACGAGGCCACCGCCATCGCCACCCGGCTTGCGGCGCTTGGTCCCGGCCTGTGCCTGCTGGCGCTGAGCGCGCCCAAGCAGGAACAACTCGCGGCCTTTGCCCGCCCGCTTGCGCCGCAGACCGGCTTTGCCTGCATCGGGGCAGGTCTGGATTTTCTGGCGGGCCATCAGCACCGCGCCCCTGCTTGGATGCGGGCGGTGGCGATGGAATGGGTCTGGCGGGCCGCAACCGCGCCGCGCCGCCTGATCCCGCGCTATGCCGCCTGTGCCGCCGTGCTGCCGGGGCAGATGCTGGCGGCGCTGCGGCTGCGGTTCGGCTGACTACTTGTACTCGATCAGACCCGCCTGCCGGTTGCGCAGCCGGTTCAGCCAATAGCCCGCCACCCCCTGCGCTTCGGGCAGCTTGCCCAGCACGCTGAATACGGCGGCCAGCCAGCCCGCCCGGCCATCGGCCCGCCAGCGCCAGCCCAGACGCAACACCTGCACCGGCCACAGCAGCAGCAGCGCAAACCCCCACGGATGCAGCAGCCCCGAAACCAGCGCCAGCACCGGCACCCCCGGCCCCCACAGCAAGGCACGCCGGGTTTCGGCCACCCAGTGCCGTTCCGGCCCGCCGCCATGCAGGGCGGCGCCTTCGGCAAAGGCATGCCCCGCCCGGCGCGACCGTTGCCACCATTGGCCCAGCCGCGACATGGCGGCATCATGCAGGGTCATCTCGGCGTCAATCCGCCAGACCTCGCCCCCGGCGCGGCGCAGGCGCAGGCACAGCTCGGGTTCTTCGCCCGCAATCAGGCTTTCGCGGTAACCGCCCACCCGCAGCACGGCAGACAGCCGCATCAGCGCATCACCGCCACAGGCCCGCGTGCGGCCAACCCGCGTGTCCCATTCGCGGTCACACAGCCGGTTCCACAGCGAATCCTCGGGCCGCCTTTCACGCCTCCGCCCGCAGACGACCACGGCGCGCGGATGGCTGGCAAACCCGGCCAGCCCGGCATCGATCCAGGCGGCATCCACGATGCAGTCGCCATCGACGAACTGCACGAAATCGGCGCGCGGCGATTGCGCGGCCAGCTCTGCCAGCCCGGCATTGCGCGCCCGCGCGGCAGTAAAGGGCAGGTCCATGTCCAGCGCCACCACGCTGGCCCCCTGCGCCTGCGCTGCCGCCACCGACCCGTCGGTGGACCCGCTGTCGACATAGATCAGCCGCCGCACCCGGCCCCGCAGCGACGCAAGGCAGGCGATCAGCCGCGCGCCTTCGTTGCGGCCGATCACCACCGCATCCACAATGGGCACCGACGTTTGGCTGAGGTTGGGCGCATCTGTCATGCCATCCACCCTAAGCCCGCCGCGCCCCGCGGCCAAGCCCCCGCGCATCAGGACAGAGCCGCCGCAACTGCCCGGCCCGGCTTTCATTTTCCGCCGACATCTGTTAGCAAGGGATCACTTGGGCGGGGGCCCGAACACGAGGAACAAGGCCATCGGCGCGCAGCACCGGGGGGCCTTCAAGGCGGGATTCGGACTTTGTCCTGCTGTGGTGGCGGGTTTTGTCAATCGGCGGTGCCAGCAATGGGCCGTGCGTACAGGGGCCCGTGACTTCGATGTACAGACACAATATCTTGGGGGGCCAACCCGTGGAACCGGCACGGCAGGAGTATGTGTTGATGTCCAGTGACGACCAACCACCCTCTGGACCCGCCCCGCGCGCCACCGGGGTATCGCTGTTTCGCCCCGGCCAGGGCCTGCCAAACCGCCAGGTCACGCTGGATCAGAAGACCGGGCGCGAGATTGTCCTGTCGCCGCTGCGACTGGCCGCGCCCAACCCGGCGCGGGTGTGGGAATCAATCGGCCAGATCACGCTGGATGCCGGCCGGCTGGCCGGAAACGGTTTGTTTACCCAGACGGCACAAAACCCGGCCGCCGCCACTTTCGATATTCTGCGCACCCGAATCCTTCAGGCGCTGGCCGCCAAGGGCTGGGGGCGCATCGCCGTCACCTCGCCGACCCATGGCTGCGGCAAGTCCTTTGTCGCGGCCAATCTGGCGCTGTCGATGGCGCGCATGCCGTCCTGCCGCACCGTGCTGATGGATCTGGAACTGCGCGACCCGCAGCTTGCCGGCCTGTTCGGCCTGCGCGAACCGCAGCCGCTGCGCGAGTTTCTGTCGGGCGACCAGCCGCTGGAATCGCATTTCCGCCGGGTGGGGCGCAATCTGGCGCTGGCGCTGAACGGCGAGGCCGTGCCCGACACCGCCGCCCTGCTGCAAGACCCAGAAACCGCCCGCGCGCTGGAAGCCATGCGCGACCAGTTGCAACCCGATGTGGTGATCTGTGACCTGCCCCCGGCGCTTGGGTCGGATGATGTGATCGGTCTTGCGGGGCAGGTGGATGCCGTGCTGCTGGTGACCGATGGCACCAAGACCTCGCCCGCCGACATCCGCGCCTGCGAACATCTGCTGGACGGGCGGCTGCCGCTGCTGGGCGTGGTGCTGAACCGCGCGCAGGATCGCGGCACGCAGCGCTATTCCTACGGAAAGCGGTGAGGCCGGGATGGGACAGATTCAAACCCTCGACGACCTGATTTCCTTTCTGACCCGGCGCAAGTGGATCATCGGGCTGATCGCCATTCTGGGCATAGCCCTGTCGGTTGCCGTCGCCAAGCTGCGCCCCGACAGCTATGAAACCGCCGCCACCATTCAGGTGCAGGGCGCGCAGGTCAGCGGCGATGGCGCGGGGCAAGGCGGGTCTGCCGTGCTGCTGCAAACCATTCAGCAGCAACTGACCACCCGCGATGCCATGCTGGCGGTGATCGAACGGCACGGGCTGTTCACCGATCTGCCGCTGAGCATGGATGAAAAGATCGGGCTTCTGCGGGCTTCGGTCCGGTTCGACGGCATCGCCAGCGTCGGAAGCCAAAGCTATGGCGCGCCCGCCAACCTTGCGGCCATCGTGGTGGTGGCGCGGCTTGGCAGCGCCGATCAGGCCGCCCGCGTCGCCAATGACTTTGCCCAAAGCATCCTCGACATGTCCTCGGTCGGCACCGCCGACAAGGCGCGCGAAACGCTGCAATTCTTTGCCGATGAACGCAGCCGGATCGAGGCCGAGATCGCTGCACAGGAAACCCTGATCGCCGATTACAAGAATGCCAATGGCGGCGCCTTGCCCGCGATGGTCGAGACGCAGCGCACCGAACTGACCGCGCTGGACAGCGACACCCGCGCGCTGGATCAGCAGTTGCTGGCGGTGCGCGGCGAAATGGCCCCGCTGGAACAGGCCGCCACCCTGCGCGCCACCGAACGGCGCAGGCTGGCCGATCTGACCGCGCAGGCCCGTCTGCTGAGCGATCAGAAAACCGCGCTGGCCACCCGCCGGGCCGAAATCGCAACCGTGATCGCCCAGACCCCCGAGGTGGAACGCCAACTGTCGGGCTTTGACCGTCAGCTTGTGCAGTTGCGCGAACAGTATCAGGTGATCACCCGCCGTCTGGCCGAGGCTGAAACCACGCAGCGACTTGCCGAACGTCAGCAGGGCGAACGGTTTGCGCTGCTGGAACGGGCGGAAACGCCGCTTTACCCCACCGGGTCGGGCGGCAAGAAAATCGCGCTGGCGGGGGCGATGGTCAGCCTTGTCATCGCCCTGGGGCTGGCTTTCCTGCTGGATGTGCTGAACCCCGTCGTGCGCACCGCGGCCCAGATGGAACGCCAGTTGGGCCTGCGCCCGGTCGTCACCTTTGGCGAGTTGGACCTTGGCAAGCCGCGCAAGGGCGGCGGCAGCCTGACCGCCCTGCCCGATCTGCGCAAACAGGTGCAGGCCCTGCCGCGGTTCGTGGTGGTGTCGGCGGGCATGACGATGCTGTTGCTGATGGCCTCGGCCTTCGTCTGACGGATGAACCCCCAATGCAGAAGGCCCGCCCCATCACAGGGCGGGCCTTCTGGTTGATCGCGTCGGCACAGGTCAGCAGCCGGTGCCCTTGACCACCACGCCCACGGTGCGCGCCAGAATGCGCATGTCGGTCATGAAGGACAGGGCCACCTCATAGGCGCTGTCATATTCGGCCCGTGCCTCGAACGTGGTGCGGTTGCGGCCTGCCGTCTGCCAATACCCGGTGATCCCCGGACGCAGCGCGTAATAGGCGATGCCCGGATACAGCGACTGCTGGTTCAGCATCATCGGGCGCGGGCCGACAAGGCTCATTTCGCCCTTCAGCACGTTCCACAATTGCGGCAGTTCATCCAGCGAGGATTTGCGCAGCACCGACCCGAACCCCGTCACCCGAGGGTCATGGCGCAGCTTTTGCGTGCTGTCCCATTCGGCCCGCGCTTCGGGGTTGGAGGCAAGGTAATCCTCCATCCGGGCGTCGGCATCATTGACCATGCTGCGCAGTTTCCACATGCGGAACGGCTTGCCGTTCTTGCCGACGCGGATCTGCGCATAGAACGGACTGCCGCCTTCACGGGCAACACCGATCGCCAGCCCGGCGATCAGCGGCACAACCACAGGCAGCGCCAGCACAACGGCCGCCACATCGATCGCCCGTTTCATCACCGCACGGTACAGGCCCCGCCGCTTTGGCAAGGCCTGCCAGGCCGTGGCCTGGCTTGGCACCTGCGCGACAGGTGCAGTCGGGCTGCTTGCGAACTCTGGAAAACTGATTGTCATTGTCAGCGATCCACAGACAGTTGCAGCAGAATTTCGTTTTCATCGGCATCCGCATTGCCCGAAAGCAGCACGCAAACCTCGCCTGATATACATTTTTGGCAGAACATGACTGGTACTCTAATAGAACGCCCCCAAATGTATTTTAGCTGTTTTGCAGGGCGCTTGGCGACAGGGCATACGGCGAGGCCGCCACAATTTCGCCACGTCTTGTCAGATTTCTTGCCTTAATTTCGGCGGCACGCCGCCACAATCGGCAGCCAATCTTCTTGCAGTTGTGCGCGTAAAATCTGGCGCAAGCGGCGGCTGATCAAATGATTCGCGGCCAAAGACAGGATTGAGATTCAGGTCCGCAGATCGGCACCGAAATTTGCCGGGCCGGGCGGCGGATCATTGTTTCCTTATGGCGCCAAGTCCGGCCCGGTGCTCAATTGCGCACCGGCACCGGCGCGCTTGCCAGAACATACAGCAACGCGGTGCAAATGCCCGTCAGGCTATAGCTGATCAAGGCCATGGACAGCGCATGCCCGGCCAGCAGGCTTCCGAAGAAGCCGACAAGACTGCCCGCCAGACCGCTTAACATCACGCCAACCGACAACGACCACCTCGCCCGAAGCAATACCATCCAAGGTTTAGTTTGTTTCATAATCGACGACAATTCCAGCAGGAATTTCGGATATGGCGGCAGATTGGTGCTTTGCCGCCAACCGGCCTTTCGTCATTCCTGCAAGATCCCCGCCAGATAGCGGCCATAGTCGTTCTTGCGGAAAATCGCGGCGCGGGCGGCCAGACCCGCCATGTCGATCCAGCCCAGACGATACGCCACCTCATCGGGGCAGCCGACCTGCAACCCCTGCCGGGCCTCCAGCGTGCGCACGAAATTGCCGGCATCCAGCAAGCTGCCATGGGTGCCGGTATCCAGCCAGGCAAAACCGCGCCCCATGCGTTCGACCTTGAGACTGCCTTCGGCGCGGTAAAACTCCAGCAGGTCGGTGATCTCCAGTTCTCCTCGGGCAGAAGGCTTGATCTGTTCCGCAAGGGCGGGCGCGCGGGCGTCGAGGTAGTACAGACCCGTCACCGCAAAATTCGACGGCGGCACCTCGGGCTTTTCGATGATCGCGCCCACATTGCCATCGGCGTCAAAGGCCACCACCCCATAGCGTTCGGGGTCGGACACCCGGTAGCCGAACACGGTGCCGCCTTGCTGACGGTCGGCACTGGCCAGCATTTCGGGCAGGCCATGGCCGAAAAAGATGTTGTCGCCCAGCACCATGGCCGAGGGTGCCCCGTCGAGGAAATCCTTCGCCAGCAGATAGGCCTGTGCCAGCCCGTCCGGCGACGGCTGGGTGATGTAGGTCAGGCTGATGCCCCACTGGCTGCCATCGCCCAGAAGGCGCTGAAACTGAAACTGGTCTTCCGGGGTGGTGATGATCGCAATTTCCCGGATGCCGCCCAGCATCAGCACGGTCAGCGGGTAATAGATCATCGGCTTGTCATAGATCGGCAGCAGTTGCTTGGACACGCCCATGGTGATCGGCCACAGCCGGGTGCCCGACCCTCCGGCCAGCAGAATGCCTTTGCGCTGTGTCATGCTTTCGCTCCAAGCTCTGTCAGAATGTCGGTCAGGCCAGCCTGCCACTGGGGCCGGGCGATGCCGAAGGCCTGTTCCAGCGCCGAACAGTCCATCCGGGAATTCAGCGGGCGTTTGGCCGGGGTCGGATAGGCGCTGGACGGAATGTCGGTGATGGTGCAGTTGAACCCCGCCCCCGCCATGATCGCGCGGGCAAAGCCTGCCCAACTGGTATCGGGCGCGCCACTGAAATGATGGGTGCCCCCCGGCGCGCCGTCGCGCAGGGCACGGGCCGCCCCATACAGCGCGTCGGCAATATCCGCCGCAGGGGTCGGGCCGCCGATCTGGTCGGCCACCACGGTCAGCGCGTCGCGGCTGGCCCCAAGGCGCAGCATGGTCTTCACAAAATTCGCACCATGGGCAGATACGACCCAAGAGGTGCGCAAGATCAGATGCGCCCCGCCCGCTGCGCGAACGCCTTGCTCGCCCAGCAATTTGGTACGCCCGTAGGCCCCCAAAGGCCCGGTCGGATGATCCACCGTGAACGGCTGATCCCCCGCGCCATCGAACACATAATCGGTCGAGATGTGCAAAAATGGCAGCCCCCGGTCGGCACAGGCCCGCGCCATTGCCGCAGGGGCCGCCCCGTTGACCAGCGCGGCCGCCGCCTCCTCGGCCTCGGCCTGGTCCACCGCCGTCCAGGCCGCCGCGTTGATCACCACATCGGCATCCGTCGCCGCCACCGCCGCCGCACAGGCCGCAGGGTCAGACAGATCGGCGCGATCCCGGCCAAGCGAAGTGACCACCACCCCTGCCGGGGCACGGCGGATCAGTTCCTGCGCAACCTGGCCCGTTTGGCCAAAGACCAGAACCTTCATGCCTTGACCCCCAACCGCGTGCCGACCCCGGCGCGGGCTTGCAGCGGTTTCCACCATGCCTCGTTGTCCAGATACCAGCGCACGGTCTTGCGCAGCCCCTGTTCCAGCGTCACCGACGGACGCCAGCCCAGTTCCTCGCGGATGCGGGCAGGGTCGATGGCATAGCGGGCGTCATGGCCGGGGCGGTCAGTGACATGGGTGATCAGATCGGCATGGGGCGCGCCGATCGGGTGCATCTCGTCCAGCAGGGTGCAGATCATGTGGACCAGATCGATATTGCGCGCCTCGTTCTCGCCGCCGATGTTGTAGCTGCGGCCCACCTGCCCCCGCGCCACCACATGCAGCAGCGCATCGGCGTGATCTTCTACATAAAGCCAGTCGCGCACGTTCAGCCCGGCCCCGTAGACCGGAATGGGCCGCCCGTGCAGCGCGTTCAGAATGACCACCGGCACCAGCTTTTCCGGGAAATGGAAGGGGCCGTAGTTGTTCGAGCAGTTGGTCATCACCACCGGCAACCCGTAGGTTTCATGCCACGCGCGCACCAGATGGTCGGACGCGGCCTTGGAGGCCGAATAGGGGCTGTTCGGGGCATAGGGCGTGTCTTCGGTGAACTGCCCGGTGTCGCCAAGCGTGCCGAACACCTCATCCGTCGAGATGTGGTGGAACCGGAACCCTGCCGGCCGCCCTTGCGCCACCCAATAGGTGCGCGCCGCCTCCAGCATGTTGAAAGTGCCGGTGATGTTGGTTTCGATGAAGTCCGACGGGCCGTCGATGCTGCGGTCCACATGCGATTCGGCGGCAAGGTGCATCACGGCATCAGGCTTGTGCGTGGCAAAGATGCGGTCCAGCGCGGCGCGATCGCGGATGTCGGCCTGCTCGAAGCTGTAGAGGTTGGACCCCGACACGCCTGCCACGTTCTCAAGGCACGCCGCATAGGTCAGCGCGTCAAGGTTCACCACCTCATGCCCCTGCGCCACAGCAAGGCGCACCACGGCCGACCCGATGAATCCGGCCCCGCCGGTGATCAGCAGCTTCATTGCGCAGGCTCCCACACGAAGGGCGAGGTGATCGCGGCCAGCAGGGGCGCGGCCATGTCCTTGGCCGACAGCACGGGATCGCCCGTCAGGCCCCAGTCGATGCCGATATCGGGGTCATCCCACCGCACCGACCCATCCTGCGCGGGGGCATACATGTCGGTGCATTTGTACTGCACTTCGGTATTTTCGGTGCGGGTGACAAAGCCGTGCAGGAACCCCTTGGGGATGAACAACTGCCGGTGATTGGCGGCGGACAGTTCCACCCCCACCCATTTGCCATAAGTGGGCGATCCGACCCGGATATCCACCGCCACATCGAAGATCACCCCCTGCGAGCAGCGCACCAGCTTGTCCTGCGCGCGCGGCGGGGCCTGATAGTGCAGCCCCCGCAGCGTGCCGATCCTGGCCGACATCGAATGGTTGTCCTGCACCCAAGGCAGGGTGATACCCGCCTGCGCCATGCGGTCGGCGTTCCAGGTTTCGCTGAACCAGCCCCGGTCGTCGCCAAAGCGCGCGGGGGTCAGGATGACAACATCGGGAATGGCGGTCTGTTCGATTTGCATGGTGCTATTCTGTCAGGTTGCGGGGGCCGGACGGCCCGGCCAAGGGGGCAGGAATGCGCGTTCTTGTAGCCGCGCTAAGGCGACAAGAGCAAGGCACTCAGGGCGGGGGCATTCGCCCACAGCGCCAAACCGATCAGAAAAGCAGCAAGCGCGCCACAAATCGCATCATGCCCCGCATCCCAGACCCGGTGCCGCCGCGCGATCCAGACGGTGGCCGGATAGGTCAGCACCTGTGCCAGCCCCTGCCCGATCAGCGCGCCCACCAGCCCGTAGAAATGCGCGCCCCCCAGAAACAGCAGGGTCTGCACCACGGCCTTGACCGCGATCACGGCGAAATAGGCCCGCCCGTCGCCTGCCGCCAGCGCCGCCTGATCATAGGTCATGCCCAGCACCATCGGCATCTGCGCGCAGGCGATCGCCACCACGATGCCCCCCGCCATGGCATAGCGCGCATCATACAGCACCCCCACCAGCGGCACCCCGACCAGCGCCATTCCGCCCAGCAAGGCCAGCACGCTGACCGTCAGCCCGTAGCGCAGCCGCCGCAACCGCCGCGCGTTGTCTGCCGATGCGGCGGGCGGGCGGTCGCGGTAGATCGGAATCATGATCCGCCCTGTCACCGCCCCGGCCAGCAGCACCGGAAAAGAGGCAAGGAAATAGCCGATGTTATAGATCCCCAACCCCTCCAGCGGCAGATAGGCGCCGAGTATGGCCTTGTCGCCCTGTGACAGCAGAAACCCGCAGGCGGTGGACAAGAAGATCCACTTGCCAAAGTGGATCAGATCGCGCCCCGCCGCAGGCTCCCACCGAAAGCGGTTTGTCGTGCCGGGCAGCCCCCACATCATCAGCGCCAGCTTGGCCAGCGACCCGATGATGGCCCCGATGACCAAGGCCCAGACCGATGCCATCGTCCAGGCCAGCAGCACCATTGCCACAATGCCGATCGCCTGCGCGACCAGGTCCAGCGCGGTCACCCGCCCCAACAGCAGATGCCGGTTCGCCGTATCGATCCGCGTCGGGTTGAACCCCGAGATCAGCAGGCTGACCCCCGCCGCAGGCAACAGCGCGGCCAGTTCCGGCGCGCCATAGAACGCCGCCGCAGGCCAGGCCAGCAGGCAGGTCACCCCCCACAGCGCCGCCCCCCGCACCACATTGATCGTCCAGGCCGTGTCCAGAAACGCCGCATCGTCGCCGCGCTTGTGCTGCGATATGGCAGGCCCGATCCCCACATCGGAAAACATCGCAAGGCCGACCAGCACCACCGACACCAGGGCCATGATCCCGAAGGCCTCGGGGAACAGCAGCCGCGTCAGGATCAGGTTCGACGCCAGCCGCATGGCCTGGGTGACCGCATAGGCCCCGGCGGTAAACGCCGACCCGCGCAGCGCGCGGGCAAAGATACCGGAACCGGACAAGGTATTGAACAGGGCCAGTCTCCATCGCACTCGGCGCGACCCTAGGCGCACAGATCGCCTGCGTCAATGAATGCAGGGCAAGGCCGCCCTTGCATCCGGCCCGCGCCCAAGGGATGCTTTGCCACACTCGCTGCCCCAAACCCGCTGCGCCCGGACCCTGCCTTTGAAAATCGCCTATCTGATCAACAGCTACCCCCTGCCCTCGCAAACCTTCATCCGGCGCGAGATTCTGGCGCTGGAACGGCTGGGCTGGCAGGTGACGCGCATTGCCATGCGGTCGGACCGGGCGTCGCTTGTCGATCCCGGCGACATTGCCGAGGATGGGCGCACCGAACATGTGCTGGACATGGGCGCGCGCGCGCTGCTCGCGTCGGCGCTGAAATGGATGGTCCGGCACCCGCGCCAGACGCTCGCTGCCCTGCGGCTGGCATGGCGTTGCGGCGCATTGGGGGCCGGGGGCGGCGGCTCTGGTGGCCGGTTGCGCCACCTGATCTATCTGGCCGAGGCCGCCCATGTCGCCCGCCGCTGCCACGATCTGCGCCTGCCGCATCTGCATGCGCATTTCGGCACCAATTCCACCACGGTCGCCATGCTGGCCCACGCGCTTGGCGGCGCGCCCTACAGTTTCACCGTGCATGGCCCCGAGGAGTTTGACGCCCCCCGTGCGCTGGCCCTGGGCGAGAAGGTCACGCAGGCCGCCTTTGCGGTGGCGATCAGCAGCTATGGCCGCAGCCAACTGTGCCGTTGGGCGGGGCAGGCCGAATGGCCGCATCTGCATGTGGTGCATTGCGGGATCGAGCCCTGGCGCTTTCCCGACCCCGCGCCCCTTGTCGGTGGGCCGCATCTGGTGGCCATCGGGCGCTTTTCCGAACAGAAGGGTTTTGCCCTGCTGGTCGAGGCCATCGCCCTTGCCGCCCCGCAGCACCCCGGCCTGCATCTGACGCTGGTGGGCGATGGCCCGCTGCGCGCCTTGCTGGAAAGCCTGATTGCCCGCCACGGGCTGCAATCCCGCATCACCCTGACCGGCTGGCTGGACGAGGCACGCGTGCGCGAAACCCTTGTTCATGCGACCGCGCTGATCCTGCCCTCCTTCGCCGAAGGCCTGCCCATGGTGATCATGGAGGCGCTGGTTGCCGGTCGCCCGGTCATCGCCACCGCCATCGCAGGGATCCCCGAACTGGTGACGCCGGACTGTGGCTGGCTGGTTCCTGCGGGCGATGCGCAGGCCCTTGCCGATGCCATCGCCACCTGTGCCGCCACCCCGCCGGACCGGCTGACCCAGATGGGGCAGGCAGGCCGGGCGCGCGTATTGGCGCGGCATGACATCGACGTGCAGGCCCGGTTGCTGACCACGCTGTTCATCTCGAAAGGCCGGCCATGACCTATAGCCCTGCCGATATGGTCCTGTGCGCCGCCAGCCATTCCGACACGATCCTACAGGCCAATCTGGCGCAATCACCCTGTGCGGCGCTGATGCCGCTGCATGTGGAACGGGGGGCACCCTCTGCCGCCGTGGCCTACAACCGCGCGCTGGATGCCACCACGGCGCCCATCGTGATCCTTGCGCATCATGACGTGTATCTGCCGCATGGCTGGCAAACCCTGCTGGCCGCCCGTCTGGCCGAGGTTGACGCCGCCGACCCCAACTGGGCGGTGGCCGGGGCCTTTGGCATTGGCCTTGACGGCGCGCATCTTGGGCCGGTCTGGTCGTCGTCCCTGGGCATGATCGTGGGGCGGGTGCCGCTGTCGCCCGCCCCGGTGCAGTCCTTTGACGAAATGCTGATCGTGCTGCGCCGGGCCTCGGGGCTGCGCTTTGATGAGGCGCTTCCGGGTTGGCACATGTATGGCACCGACATCGTGCAGCAGGCCCGTGCGCGCGGGATGGGGGCGCATGTCCCCGGCCTGCCCTGCATCCACAACGACCGCTACCACGACGCGCTTGAGCAGGATTTCACCGAGGCCTACCGCTTCATGCAGGCCAAATGGCGCGACGCCCTGCCCCTGCGCACCCCGATCCTGAAGATCAGCCGGTCCGGACTGCACCTGCTGCGCGACCGCTGGCACAACCGCAACTCCACTGGCGTCCGCGCTGCCATGGCTGTGGGCACCGACCATACGCCGCAAGACCTGGCGGCGCGCTGCGGGTGGTCTGACCTGGCCCCCGGCTGCTGATTTTCTCTTTGCTCAAATACTCGATACTGTGCTGGAAAATGCCTCCGGCGGGAGTATTTTCGCAAAGAGAAATCACCCCTCAGCCCTGCACCCACGCCCGCAGTTTTGCCATGTCCTCGGCCAATATCCCGTGCCCTGCGCCGGGGTGGATGCGGGTTTCAACCGCGGCCCCCATGGCGCGCAGAACGGCTGCGCTGTCCTCGACCCGCTTGACCGGGATATGCGGATCGCGGGCGTGGACCGAGATCCAGACCTTTGCCCCATCCCGCCGCCCGGCATAGTCGAAGCGTTTCGGCGCATGACCATACAGCGCGGCATCGGCAGGCCCACCCGCATCGCCCGTGCCGATCAGCCCGCCCGAAAACCCGAACACGCCTGCCAGCCCTTCGCCGCTGCGCGCAAAACTTTCCAGCGCCAGCCCTGCCCCCTGGCTGAACCCGCCCAGCCAGATGCGGTTGCGGGCGATGCCTTCGGCTTCCAGCGCCGCGACAGCCGCCTGCATCGCCGCAACGCCCTGCACCACAAAAGGCTCCATCTGCGCCGAGGGGGCCAGAAACGAGGTCGGCCACCACGACTGCCCCGGTGCCTCGGGGGCGATCGCCGCCACATCGGTCAGGCCGGATGCCGCGAACAGCCCAAGAATGTCCGCCGCATCTGCCCCGCGCCCATGCGCCAGCACGATGCCCGTACTGGCGCCCGTACCGGTGCCTGCTGGCCCTGCCCGCTTCACCGCGCCACCTTCAGCACCGGCAGGTTGCGTTCGATCCGCGCGCGCATCGGTTCATACTGCGGCGGCAGCATCAGCTTTTGACCCAAGGCATTGGCCGCCTCGTCCACCGCGAACCCCGGCGGGTCGGTGGCGATTTCAAACAACACGCCTCCCGGTTCGCGGAAATAGATGGCGTTGAAATACTGCCGGTCGATCACCTCGGTCGTGCGGTACCCGACGCTTGCCAGCTTTTCCTGCCAGCCGTGCTGATCGGCCTGGGTCTTGGCGCGGAACGCGACGTGGTGGATCGTCCCCGCCCCCGGACGGCCACTGGCGGGGGCGTCGCTGCGGAGGATGTCGATGATCCGGCCACGTTCCGCGCCCGGAGCCGCCAGCCGCAGCCGCGAAAACCCCGCCGTCTCTTCCTGCCCCACAGCCTCGTACCCGAACACATCGGTCAGCAACCGCGCGGTGCGGTCGGGGTCGCGTTCCCACAGGGTCACGGAATGAAAGCCATGCGCATCGGGGGCGGTCTTGTCCTCGATCAGTTCCACGGGTGCCCCGTCCGGATCGCGCAGGGTGATGACGCGGGCACCGAAACGGTCCGCCGGGCCTGCGAAGTCCACAGCCCTTTCGGCCAGATCGCGCATCACCGCGTCCAGATCGGGCACGGCATAGGCATAGGCCGAGGCCATCCCCGGCCCTGCGCGGCCCGTGCCCGCATCGGCGAAGGGAAAGAAGGTCAGGATGGTGCCGGGGCTGCCCGCCGCATCGGCATAGTACAGATGATAAGTGCCGGGGTCGTCAAAATTGACGGTCTTCTTGACCAGCTTCTGCCGCAGCGGCCCGGTGTAGAACGCCACATTGGCCTGCGCCGGGCCACAGATCGCTGTCACATGGTGAATGCCGGGAATGGTGGTCATCATCGCCTCCGCTTTGCTTGTGCCTTCAAGATACCCCTGCGCCGAAATAAGAAAACACACCAGAATGCGCGCAGATCGTGCGTATGCGCACATTACCGGCCGCGGGTGAACCCGGCCGTCCCGCGCCGCGCCCGCACCGCCACGGACACCGCGGCATAGACCGCAAATCCCACCGGGTCTGCGCAGGCCAGCCGCAGCAGGCCCGCAGCGCCCAGACGGGCCTTGCCTTCGCGGCTCAGACTGCCGGGATAGGCCACTTCCAGTTCTGCCACCCCGGCATCCTGACGGCGACGCACCCGCACCAGCGCGGCAAACCCCTCGATCATCGGCCACTGGTAGGTGCCGGGCACCTGCACCCGCTCGGCCGGCAGAAACTGCAAGCGCACGAAACTGTCGTCCGAGATGATCGCCGGAAAATCGCCCCACCGCGCCCGGCCGGCCTTGTTCACTGCAAACAGCCCATAGCCGGGCGCCACGCTGCGGGCAAAGGGCAGGCGCTGCCAGAACCGCGCATAGGCCCGCGTCACCCGCGACGCAGGCCGCGGGATGACCGGGGTGGCCCCGGCATAGGTCGGGTCCGGCCCGGCCAGCGCCAGCGCCAGTTGCGCCATCACGGCAGGGCTGACCACCACATCGGCATCCAGATAGGCGCGCAGATCGCCCTGCGCCACAAGGTCGCCCTCGTTCAGGGCCAGCGGCTTGGAGCCCGCGGGCAGGTCCAGCACGGCAAAGCCCCAGCCCGCAGCCTCGGCCAGCGCGCCATGACCCTGCGCCACCGCCGCCGTCAGATCGCGGCAGCCGTTGGCCACCACCACCACCTCGGCCCCGCCCGGCACCGGGTCTGACGCCAGCAGGGCCGCAAGACAGGGGCCGATGAAGCCTTCCTCGTTGCTGGCGGGGATGATCACGCTCAGCACCCGTCACACCCTTTGGCCAGGGCCTCCCACCGGGGGTTGGTGTCGCCCAGATGGCGCAAGGCCCCCCAACTGCCCCATTTGTTGGGGGTATAGACATCGACAAAGGCGTTGAACGGCGCATCCGTCACCCGCGCCCAACCCGCCAGAAGATCGGCGTAGAGCGCCCCCATTTCAGGCGCAAAATTCAGATAGGTGAAAAAGGCCGTCACCTCGGGGTCATCCACCACCGGGCCATAGCCGACGACATGGGTGCCGCCTTCATACATGACCAGACTCAAGCCCCGCTGTGCCGCCACGCGGGCCTGATAGGGCAGGGTATCGGTCAGCAGCCTGTCCAGCGTGTCTTCAGGTACGCCCGTGCTGGCGCCATTGCGCAGTTCCGCCGCCGCCTTGACCACCGCCAGATCATAGCGCCGGGCCGGATCGCCCCCCGCCGCGGCAAGGCTTTCGTCCAGCCAGCCTTTGACCGCCGCCACCTTGGCCTCGCTGCCCAGCAGGCCGGAAAAATAGCCCGTCACCGCATAGGCGTCAAAGCTGCCCGCAAGATCCACCCCTTCGGCCAGCACCAAGGGCGCGTCCAGGATCTGTTCCTCCAGCCCCTTGGCCCCGGTCTGGGTGGCGATCACCCGCACCAGCCGGGCCTTGGCCTCGGCGCCATAGACATTGGACCAGATGCCCATGACCTGCGCCGCCCGCAGCGCATAGAATTGCACCCAGGTCTGATCGCGGCCCCACCGCGCCTTGCCCTGTTCTTCGGCCCAGCCGGCCTGGGCGAACTGCCAGTTCCAGACCTCGTTGGAATATTCGACAGAGGCCTGCAACCCAGGCTCCAGCCCGAATTGCGCCAGTTCCGCCAGTTCCAGCACCAGCGCATCCTCGGCCAGATGCGGGATGGTGAACCACGGGTCAGCGTCCAGTTCATTCGCCAGGGCGACCATCACCTCCATCGGCACGCCGTTGCGCGCCCAGGTGTAATCGCCGGGTCTGGGGCGGTCTTCGGCGCGGGCAAGGGTGGAATTGTTGGTGGCCATCCAGTCCATGAACCGTATGCCCGACACCCCCCGGATGCGCGCCAGCCAGTCGGGGTTGAACACCGCGCCATCGGCCAGCGCCTGCGCCCGGTCCTCGCGCACCACCACCATGTCGCGCAAAGGGTCGGCCTCGGCAATCGCGGTGACATTGATCAGCACGGCCCCGGTGCCGGGGGCATAGTCGAACACGATCCGCCCCGGCATGGCCGTGACCACCTGCACCGCGCCTTCGACCGCCACATCCGCCGTGCCTGCATAGGTCAGCACATAGCGCCCGGCGACGCCTGCGGCCTCGGCGGGCAGGTCGGTCAGGATCAGGGTGGACAAGCCGTCGATCTCGGCAGGCAGGCGTCTGGGCCAGCCATTGGCATCCAGCACCCCGGCGGCGGCAAGACGGTCATGGTCCCAGCCCCCCCATTGGCCGGGCAGATGCCCGGTCCAGGGGCGCGCGGTTTTCATCAGGTTCAGGAACGGCTGCTGCACGGACCAGTCATTCACCCCGGCCAGACCAAGCGTCAGGTTGGGGTTGGTGACTGGGGCGAAGGCAGGCATCGGCGCAACATCCGCTGGTCCCACAGGGTCAGGCACGACCACGGGATCAGCCGCCACGACAGCGCCTTGCGTGGCGGCAGGCAAGGCGGCAGAGGCCGCCTCTGCCGCCCCCCCGGCCTGTGTCGCGGCAGGGCGCACCGCCTGCAACTGCGCCGGAAACGCCTGCACCGCCGCCCAGGCCACCCGCTGCAAGACGGCGGCCTGTTCGTCTGTCAGCACCGCATCGCGCGAGGGCCAGGCCCGCGTCAGCTTGGGCGGCAACCCTTCGGGCGATTTGCCGGTCAGCACCGCCAGATGCACAAGCGCCACGAAGTACAGGCCCTTGCCGTTGGGATGGATGTCATCGGAAAACATGTCGCGGATGCTGGTGATCCCCGGCACGCGGCCTGCGGCAATCTCGTCCGCCAGCAGGCCCATGGCCTGCCCTGCGGGAATGATCTGCACCCCCGGCCCCGCCACACTGGCCCACAGGGCCAGATCGTCGGTGATGCGTTGCCGCCATGGCACGCCGCCGCCGGGATCGTCGGGCACGGCAACCCCGCTGCCGGAGGCCAGCGAATGCCACGTCTCGTACAGATAGACCCGCACATCGGGGTTGGCCTCGCGGGCAAGCCCCGCGAAGGCGGCAATCCGGCCTGCGGTATCGTTGAACTGCACATGGCCCGCCAGCGGGATGGCCTCGGTCAGGATCAGCGCATCGACCTTGCCCGTCGCCAGCACGGCCCGCGCATCCACCCCTTCGGCATTGGCCGAATTGTCCCAGTTGTACCGCAGCGGCGCGCCATTGATGATCTGGGCCTGCACCACCCCCGGCTGGCCCATCTGCAACAGCCCGGCCTCGACCAGCGTGGGCAGCGTCGGGCCGACCAGCGAGTGGCCGACAAACAAGATATCCGCCAGCAGCGCCAACAGCGACATGCGCAAACCCCCTTACCCGGCCACACCCGTTGCAGCATAGCCCGTGACCACCTGCCAGACCAGTTCCTGCAACACCTCTGCCGCCCCCGGCGGCAGGGGCGTGGCGGCTGTGCCATCGGCCCTTCGCAGATCCGGCGGCAACCCCACCGGCGAGCGGCCATAGATCACCGCATAATGGGTCAGCGCCATCAGATAGGCGCCAAGATCGTTGAAATGGATGCTGTCCCCGGTTCCGTCGTCGCGCCGTGCAAACAGGTCGGTCCGGTCCGTCAGCCCCGGCACCTGCCCGGCCTCGATCGCGCGGGCGGCCGCCGCCATCACCTGCCCGCCCGGAATGACGTAGATCGTGCCCACCCCCTCGGCCAGCATGGCGCGGCGCAGCAGCCCGGCTTCCCAGTACAGGGCCAGATCGCGGTCGATCCGTTCCAGCCAGCCGTCGGGATGGTCCAGCCAGTGCCATGTCTCGTACAGATAGACCCGCACCGCAGGATTGCCCGCCCGCGCCCGCGCCGCCCAGCGCGCCAGATAGGCCGGGCTGTCGTGATAGCGGATGGCGTCGCGGATCTCGACCATTTCGGTCAGCACCACCACGCCGTATTCGCCCGAGGCCAGCGCCTGTTCCGGGTCGCGCCAGGCGGGGGTCGCGTTGGCCTCGGCAAAGCCCGGCACCTCGCCCTGCCAGTGGTTCATCAGCGAGGCCCCCCAGCCAAGCTGGCTGGCATAGTCATGGCCCGCCCCGATCCCGGCTTCCGCCAGTTGCGCCAGCATCGCGGGCATGTCCGCCCCCACCAGCGAATGGCCCAGATGATAGACCGACACCGGCCCCGCAGGCGGGGCCAGCGGCACGGCATACAGCGCGTTGAAATCGGCCAGCGGCATCGGGCGGGGCCCGAGCCAGCGGCTGCCCGCCCAGACCGCCCCGGCCAGTGCCCCGACCATCAGTGCCAGAATTCCCTTCCGCATCAGACGCACCCCCTGTTGCCTGCCAGCATATCTGGTATCTTTGACGGTGAAAGACCAGATGGAGCTGCCCCTTGCTGACCTTTCTTCTGACCAGCCCGCCCGCCACCGGCACACCGCGGTTTTACCGGGTTGCGGTAGAATACAATCTGTTCGGCGAATATTCCGTGACCCGCGAATGGGGCAGGCGGGGGGCACCGGGCACCCGCCTGCTGGTGTGGTTTTCCAACCTGCGCGACGCCTGCGTCGCCGCCGAACGCTGGCGCAAACGGGCAGGCCGGCGGGGCTATCGCCTGTAGCGCCATCTCGGCCGGCCCGGATCGCGAGGCGGTGACTGCCGTTTGACGTGACAGACCCGCCCCGTCGCGTTAGTATCCGGGGCAGGCATGATCCGGGGCAACCGGACGACCAACAGGCAAAGGCGGGCTTCACGCGTGAGCAGCGACACCCAGGCATCGGCAGGGACAAACCGGCTGGCCAACCGCTATGCGGCATGGCGGGCGGGGTCAGTGCGCGTGGCCACCGGGCTTGTCTCGACACCCGAACCGCGGTCCATCGGTCTGTATGCCCGCGGGCGGCAACTGGTCAGCGGCAATATCCTGCTGGCGGGCCATCTGGCCGAGGCGCCGGGGCGCAGCCTGTGGGACATCACCTCGCCCGACCCGGCCTTTGATCAGGCCGCCCAGGGGTTTGGCTGGCTGGACGATCTGGCCGCCCTTGGCGATGCCACCGCCCGCGCCCGTGCGCAGGAGTGGACCTGGGACTGGATCGCCCGCTATGGCACCGGGCGCGGGCCGGGCTGGACGCCGGACCTGACGGGCCGCCGCATCATCCGCTGGCTGCACCATGGCCTGCTGCTGCTGACCGCCACCGACAAGGCCCATACCGACGCCTACTATCGTGCGCTGACCCGGCAGACCGCGTTCCTTGCCCGCCGCTGGCGCGCCGCCGCCCCCGGCCTGCCCCGGTTCGAGGCGCTGACGGGGCTGATCTATGCCGGCCTGTCCCTGACCGGCATGGAGTCTCATGCCAGGGTCGCCGCCGCCGCCCTTGCCCGCGAATGCCGCGACGAGATCGACGCCGAAGGCGGCCTGCCCACCCGCAACCCCGAAGAACTGCTGGATGTGTTCACGCTGCTGACCTGGGCCGCGCAGGCGCTGGCCGAGGCCGACCACAAGATCCCGCCCGCCCATGCCGCCGCCATCGAACGCATCGCCCCGGCCCTGCGCGCGCTGCGCCATGCCGACGGCGGGCTTGCCCGCTTTCACGGCGGCGGGCGCGGGCTGGAGGGGCGGCTGGATCATGCGCTGGCCCAGGCCGGGGTGCGGGCTGCGTCCAGTGTCGGGCTGTCGATGGGCTTTGCCCGGCTTGCCGCGGGGCGGACCACGGTGATCGCCGATGCCGCCAGCCCCCCCGGCGCTGCGGCTGCCGCCACGGCCCATGCCTCGACCACCGCGTTCGAGCTGACCTCGGGGCGCAGGCCGGTGATCGTGTGCTGCGGGTCGGGCGCGCCTTTTGGCAGCGACTGGCGCCGCGCCGGGCGGGCCACGGCATCGCATTCCACCCTGTCGGTCGAGGGGTTTTCCTCGTCTCGGCTTGGCCCGGCCATCGGGGCGGTGGAGCCGCTGACCGACCGCGCCCGCCTGATTGCCAGCCGCCAGACCCACGGGCCTGACGGGGGGCATCTTTATATGGCGCATGACGGCTGGTCGGCCACCCATGGCCTGACCGCCAGCCGCACCCTGCATCTGTCGCCCGATGGCCGCAAACTGACCGGGCGCGATGCGCTGATGGCGACCTCGCCCGCCGAACGCATGCGGTTCGAAGACGTGATGACCCGCTCGCGGTTGCAGGGACTGCGCTTTGCCGTGCGGTTCCATCTGCATCCCGATGTGGATGCCACGGTCGACATGGGCGGCAACGCGGTGTCGATCGCGCTCAAAAGCGGCGAGATCTGGGTGTTTCGCCCGTCGGGGCGTGCCAGCCTGACGCTCGACCCGTCGGTTTATCTGGAAAAGGGCCGGTTGAAGCCGCGGGCGACCAAACAAATCGTGCTTTCCGGCCATGCCACGGATTTTGAGACAGTGGTGGGCTGGACCTTGGCGAAAGCACAGGATACGCCGCTGGCCATCCGCGATCTGGACCGGGACGATCCCCCTCCGGTCCCCCTTGACTAGGAAGGCAAGACCGCCATGCCGCGCAATACCCCGCTTGGACTGATCCCGATTGGCCGTGCGCTGATCTCTGTCTCTGACAAAACCGGGCTGATGGACCTTGCCCGCGCCCTTGCCGCGCGGGGGGTGGAACTGATTTCCACCGGGGGCACCTCCGGCATGCTGCGCGCGGCGGGCCTGAAGGTGCGCGATGTGGCCGAGGTGACGGGCTTTCCGGAAATGATGGATGGCCGGGTGAAAACCCTGCATCCCAATGTGCATGGCGGGCTGCTGGCGCTGCGCGATGATGACGAACATCTGGTGGCGATGGCGGCGCACGGGATCGAACCCATCGACCTGCTGATCGTCAACCTTTACCCGTTCGAGGAAACCGTGGCGCGCGGCGGCGACCACGCCACCTGCATCGAGAATATCGACATCGGCGGCCCTGCGATGATCCGGGCGGCGGCCAAGAACCACCGCTTTGTCGCGGCCATCACCGACCCCGCCGATTATCCGGCGCTGATCGACCAGTTGGCCAGCCATGACGGGGCCACCACGCTGGCCTTCCGGCAGAAACAGGCGCTGACCGCCTATTCGCGCACCGCCGCCTATGACACCGCCGTATCCACCTGGTTCGCGGCGGAACTGGCCGAGGCCACGCCCCGCCACCGCAGCTTTGCAGGCACCCTGGCGCAGCCGCTGCGCTATGGCGAAAACCCGCATCAGGGGGCCGCGTTCTACACCGATGGCAGCCGCCGCCCAGGCGTTGCCACCGCGCATCAGTGGCAGGGCAAGGAGTTGTCCTACAACAATATCAACGACACTGACGCCGCCTTTGAACTGGTGGCCGAATTTGGCCCCAGCGAAGGCCCCGCCTGCGCGATCATCAAGCACGCCAACCCCTGCGGCGTGGGCCGGGCCAAGACTCTGCGCGAGGCATATCTGCGCGCCTATGCCTGCGACCAGACCTCGGCCTTTGGCGGCATCGTGGCGCTGAACTCGGCCCTGGATGGCGAAACGGCGGAAGAAATCGTCAAGATCTTTACCGAAGTGGTGATTGCGCCGGGCGCGAATGACGACGCCAAGGCGATCTTTGCTGCCAAAAAGAACCTGCGCCTGCTGACCACCCTTGGCCTGCCCGACCCCAGATCCCGCGCGCTGGCGTTCAAACAGGTGGCGGGCGGCTTTCTGGTGCAGGACCGCGATGCAGGCTTCATCAGCCCCGCCGATCTGCGGGTAGTGACCAAACGCCAGCCGACGGATGCCGAACTGGCAGACCTGATGTTTGCGTGGACGGTTGCCAAACACGTCAAGTCCAACGCCATCGTCTATGTCAGGGACGGGGCGACCGTCGGCATAGGTGCCGGGCAGATGAGCCGGGTCGACAGTACCCGCATCGCCGCCCGCAAGGCGCAGGACATGGCCGAGGCCATGGGGCTGCCGCAGGCGCTGACCCATGGGTCGGTGGTGGCGTCCGATGCGTTCTTCCCCTTTGCCGACGGGTTGATCACGGCCGCCGAGGCCGGGGCCACCGCCCTGATCCAGCCCGGCGGGTCGATGCGCGATGACGAGGTGATCGCCGCTGCCGATGCGGCCGGCCTTGCCATGGTGTTCACCGGCCAGCGCCATTTCCGGCACTGATCATGCGGCTTGTCACCCTCACCGCGCTGGCCCTTTTCGCGCTGGATCAGGCGACGAAACTGGCTGTGGTGCAGGGGATGAACCTGATCGACCGCGGCGTGGTCGAGGTTCTGCCGCCTTACCTCGTGTTCCGCATGGCGTGGAATCAGGGTATCAACTTTGGCCTGTTCGCCCATGGCGCAGACTGGGTGCGGTGGGTGCTGGTGGTGGTGTCGCTGGTGATTTCGGCCTGGGTCTGGGTCTGGATACGGCGCGACGGCGCCAAACCGCTGGCGCAAGTGTCGGGCGGCATCCTGATTGGCGGAGCCTTGGGCAATGTGGTGGACCGGGTGGTCTACGGCGCTGTGGCCGATTTCCTGAACATGTCCTGCTGCGGCATTGACAACCCCTATGCCTTCAACGTGGCCGATATTGCCATCTTTGCCGGGGCGGCCGGGCTGGTGCTGTTCACCGAAAGCGGCACGCCCAGCGATTCCGGCAAACCAAAGCCCCCCCGGAAGCCGCGCGCAAAAGCCCCGTGACGACCGGGATGCTTTGCGCTAAAGACAAGTCCAGTGACAGGGTGGAGGCAGGTATGCGGGCAGCACGGGGCATTACGGCAGTCGCAGCAGCGGCCTTGCTGGTCCTGGCGGGCTGTGGCGGCGACGACAACCCGCGCCTGATGAATCTGCGGTCCTCGACCAACGGGCCGGATGAATTCGGCATCCTGCCGCCCAAGGCGCTGGACCTGCCCGAAGATCTGACCACCCTGCCCGAACCCACCCCCGGCGGCGAAAACCGCACCGACCCGCAGCCGCTGGATGATGCGGTGGTGGCCCTGGGTGGCACGGCGCAGCGCGGCACCGGGGTTCCGGCGGGGGATTCCGCGCTTTATGCACAGACGGGCCGCTTTGGCGTGACGCCGGGCATCCGCCAGACCCTGGCGGGGGAAGATCTTGAATGGCGGCGTGACAACAACGGGCGCATCCTGGAAAAACTGTTCAAGGTGAACGTCTATTACCGCGCCTACCGCAAGGACTCGCTGGACCAGGAGGCCGAACTGGCCCGCTGGCGCAAGGCCGGGGCGCGCAACCCGTCGGCACCGCCGGTTCAGACCAGATAAGTCACAACCGCGTTTGCGGGGCTTGCACAGCCGGGCAAGTTGCGTAGCTATCATCCAACCTTTGGAGAGTATTTCATGCTGCGCCGCCTTGGCCTGATCTGTGCCGTCCTGTCTGCACCGCCCGCCCTTGCCAATACCACCCTTGCCGATACCGTCACCGAATTTACCCTGCCCAACGGGTTGCAGGCCGTGGTGATCGAGGACCACCGGTCCTCGGCGGTCACCCAGATGCTGTGGTATCGCGTGGGGTCGGCGGATGAAGACCGGGGCAATTCCGGCATCGCGCATTTTCTGGAACACCTGATGTTCAAGGGCACCGACACACTGGCCCCCGGTGAATTTTCGGCCACCGTCGAAGCCGTCGGCGGCACCGACAACGCCTTTACCAGCTATGATTACACCGCCTATTTCCAACGGGTGTCCGCCGACAATCTGCCCCTGATGATGCAAATGGAATCCGACCGGATGCGCAATCTGAAGCTGCCCGAGGCCGATGTTCTGACCGAACGCGACGTGATCCTTGAGGAACGCAACCAGCGCACCGACAGCAGCCCCGGCGCCCTGCTGTCCGAACAGATGCGCGCGGCACAGTTCATGAACACGCCCTATGGCACCCCGATCATCGGCTGGCGGCACGAGATAGCGCAGCTTTCCCGCCAGGACGCGCTGGACCATTACAGCCGCTACTACGCCCCCAACAACGCCATTCTGGTGGTGGCGGGCGATGTGACCCCCGATCAGGTCAAGGCGCTGGCCGAGAAATACTATGGCCCGCTGGCCCCGTCTGACGGGCTGAAACCCCGCATACGCCCGCAGGAACCGGCGCAACTGGCCGAACGCCGGATCACTCTGGCTGACGCGCGTGTGTCGGAACCCTACCTTACCCGCACCTACCTTGCCCCCGAACGCAACAGCGGCGATCAGTCCAAGGCCGCCGCCCTGTCGATGCTGGCGGCCCTGCTGGGCGGGTCCAACACCACGTCCGTTCTGGCGCGCAAGTTGCAGTTTGACAGCCAGACCGCCACCTATGCCTCGGCCTATTATGACGGCGGCAGCATCGACGACGCCACCTTCGGCTTTGTCATCGTGCCGCAACCGGGGGTAAGTCTGGCCGAGGCCGAGGCCGCGATGGACAAGGTTCTGGCCGACTTTCTGGCTGACGGCCCCGACCCTGCGGCCTTTGACCGGATCAAGCGGCAGATCCGGGCCTCGACGATCTACGAGCGTGACAACACCGACGGTCTGGCCCGCGACTATGGCGAGGCGCTGGCCGTGGGCCTGACCGTGGCCGATGTGCAGGGCTGGCCCGATGCGCTGGCCGCCGTGACCATCCCCGATGTGATGGCCGCCGCACGCGAGGTGCTGAACCGCAACAATGCCGTCACTGGATGGCTGACCAAACCCGAAAAGGCCGCACCATGATGTTCCGTGCCCTTGCCTTCCTGCTGGCCTTCGCCGTTCCGGCAATGACACGGCCCGCCTTGGCGCAGATGAACATTCAGGAAGTCACCTCGCCCGGCGGCATCACCGCCTGGCTGGTGCAGGAACCCGGCATCCCCTTTACCGCGCTGGAGATTCAGTTCAAGGGCGGCACCGCGCTGGATGCCCCCGCCAAACGTGGTGCCGTCAATCTGATGACCGCGCTGATCGAGGAAGGCGCTGCCGATCTGGACGCGCAGGGCTTTGCCAATGCGCGAGACGATCTGGCCGCCACCTTCGGCTTTACCGCCGGCGGCGATTCCGTCGGGGTGTCGGCCCGGTTTCTGACCGAAAACCGCGATCAGGCGGTGGCCCTGCTGCGGCAGGCGATCATCACCCCCCGCTTTGACCCCGACGCGCTGGAACGGGTGCGGGGCCAGGTCCTGTCCGGCCTGCGCGCCGATGCGAAAGACCCCGACGCGCTGGCCCCGCTGGCTTTCAACGCGCTGGCCTTTGGCGACCATCCCTACGGGTCGTCCGGCGATGGCACGATTGCCTCTGTCACCGCGCTGACCCGCGATGACATCCTTGCCGCCCACAAGGGCGCGCTGGCGCGTGACCGCATCTATGTGGCCGCCGCGGGCGATATTTCGGCCGCCGATCTGGGCACCCTACTGGATACCTTGCTTGGCGATCTGCCCGCCACAGGCGCCCCTCTGCCACGCCGCGCGGCGCTGAACCTGACCGGCGGGGTCACGGTGCAGGATTTTCCGACCCCGCAGTCGACCGTGTTTTTCGGCCAACAGGGCATCACCCGCGACGACCCCGAGTTTTTCGCCGCCTATATCCTGAACGAGGTTCTGGGCGGTGGCCGCTTTACCGCCCGCCTGATGACCGAAGTGCGCGAAAAGCGCGGGCTGACCTATGGCATCGGCAGTTATCTGCTGCCGATGGATCAGGCCGAACTGATGGTCGGCCAGTTTTCCGCGTCAAACGACAAGGTGGCCGAGGCGATAGACGTGATCCGTGCGGAATGGGCGAAAATGCTGGCCGACGGGCTGACGGCACAGGAACTGGCCGCCACCAAGACCTTCCTGACCGGCAGCTATCCCTTGCGGTTTGACGGCAACGGCCCGATTGCCAGCATCCTTGTCGGCATGCAGATGGAAGGCCTGCCCATCGATTATGCCACCACCCGCAACGCCCAGATCGAGGCCGTGACGCTGGACGACATCAAGCGCGTCGCCGCCCGCCTGTTGCAGCCCGAGGGGTTGCGCTTTGTCGTGGTGGGCCAGCCCGTGGGGGTGACGACAACCCCCTAACCTGTGGCCGAATCTCTCGCGCCCTGCTAGATATGGCGGCATGACCCTGCATGCCCCCAACATACCGCAAATGCGGCCCCAGATTCGCCAGCTTGACGAAGCCGCGATCAACCGCATCGCGGCGGGCGAGGTGGTGGAACGCCCGGCCTCTGCGGTCAAGGAACTGGTCGAAAACGCGCTGGACGCCGGGGCCAGCCGCATTTCAATCGACATCGCGGATGGTGGCAAGACCCTGATCCGGGTGACGGATGATGGCTGCGGCATGACTGCCGACGACCTGCCGCTGGCCCTGTCGCGCCATGCCACCTCCAAGATTGACGGGTCAGACCTGCTGAACATCCACAGCTTCGGCTTTCGCGGCGAGGCGCTGCCCTCGCTTGGCGCCGTCGGGCGGCTGACCCTGACCTCGCGCGCGCAGGGCCACCCTGCTGCGCAACTGACCGTGGCAGGGGGCCGGATCGATGCGCCCCGCCCCGCCGCTCTGACGCGCGGGACCGTGGTGGAACTGCGCGATCTGTTCTATGCCACCCCCGCCCGCCTGAAATTCCTGCGCACCGACCGGGCCGAAACCCAGGCCATCGTCGATGTGGTCAAACGCCTTGCCATGGCCGAACCGCAGGTGGGGTTTACCCTGCGCGATGCCAATTTTCGTGACTCGGGGGCCGATGGCCGCCAACTGTTCCGCGCCGATCCGCAGTCGGGTGATTTTCTGAACGCCCTGCATGGCCGCCTGACCAGCATCCTTGGCCCCGATTTCACCGCCAACGCCCTGCCCATCGACGCGGCGCGCGACGGAATGCAGCTTGTCGGCTATGCCGCCCTGCCCACCTATTCGCGCGGGTCAAGCGTTGCGCAATATGTCTTCGTCAATGGCCGCCCGGTGCTGGACCGTGCCCTTCTGGGGGCCCTGCGCGCCGCCTATTACGACTTCCTGTCGCGCGACCGCCACCCCGCCGCCGTGCTGAACCTGATCGTGCCGCATGACCGGGTGGACGTGAACGTCCACCCCGCCAAATCCGAGGTGCGTTTCCGCGAACCCGAGGCCGCCCGGTCCCTGATGATCACTGCCTTGCGCACCGCGCTGACCGGGGCGGGCCACCGTGCGTCCAGTACCGTTGGCACGGAAACCCTGGCGGCGATGCAGCCCGAGGCCCCGCGCATCTACCAGATGGACCGCCCGTCGCACGCGGCCACAACCCGCAGCTTCAACTGGCAGGCCCCGCAAACCGGCTTTGCCGAGGCCCCGACCGCCCGCATAGAACCTGCGCCAGACCTGAACGCCCACCCGCTTGGGGCTGCCCGCGCGCAGGTGCATGAAAACTACATCATCGCGCAAACCGCCACCGGCATGGTGATCGTGGACCAGCACGCCGCCCATGAACGCCTTGTCTATGAACGCCTGAAGCGCCAGATGGCCGAGACGGGCATCACCGCGCAGGCCCTGCTGATCCCCGAAATCGTGGACCTGTCGCCCCCCGATGCCGCCCTGATCCTGTCTGCCGCCCCGCAACTGGCGACGCTTGGCCTGACCATTGAGCCTTTCGGCGGCCATGCCATCGCCATCCGCACCACCCCCGCGATCCTTGGCCCGATCAACGCCGAACCGCTGATCCGCGACCTGCTGGATGAATTGGCCGATCTGGGCGACACCGCCCTTGTGCAGGCGAAAATCGAGGCCGTCCTGTCGCGCATGGCCTGCCATGGGTCGATCCGGTCCGGGCGCCAGATGCGCGCCGAGGAGATGAACGCCCTGCTGCGCGAGATGGAGGCCACCCCGCATTCCGGCCAGTGCAACCATGGCCGCCCGACCTATGTGGAACTGAAACTGCACGACATCGAACGGCTGTTTGGCCGCCGATGATCACGCTGTTCGGCCAATCCTACGCGTGGAACGCGCCCGAAATCCTGCTGCTGGCGGGCAGCGCCGCCGTGCTGCTGGTGTTTTTCATCCTGATCCTGCGGGCAAGCGGCAGGTCCGCCGACATGGCCGCCCCCCTGATGCGCGAGCTGGGCTGGCTGGGCCAGCGGGTGCAGCAGTTGGGCGAGGGGCAGGAACGGCTGTCCGGCGGGTTGCACCATGTGTCCGAGGCGCAGGCGGTATCCCAGACTGCGATGCTGCGGGTGATGGAACAGCGGCTGGCCGAAGTGCAGCGCGCCATGGGGGAAAGCCTGCAAGGCACCTCGATCCGCACCGCCCGATCCTTGGGCGACCTGCACCAGCGGCTGGAAACCATCGACAAGGCACAGGCGAACATCGAAAAACTGTCGGGCAACGTGTTGTCGTTGCAGGATATTCTGTCGAACAAGCAAACCCGCGGGGCATTTGGCGAAATTCAGCTGCATGACATCGTGCAAAAGGCCCTGCCGAAAGACGCCTACACGATGCAGGCGACCCTTTCCAACGGCAAGCGCGCCGATTGCCTGATCCACCTGCCCAACCCGCCCGGCCCCATCGTGATCGACGCGAAATTCCCGCTGGAAGCCTATGAGGCCATCCGCCGCGCCGACACGCCGCGCGCTGTGGTCGAGGCCGCCCAGCAGATGCGCGCGGCGGTGCGGGCGCATATCCGCGCGATCTCGGAAAAATACATCCTCGAGGGCGAAACCGCCGATGGCGCGCTGATGTTTCTGCCCTCCGAAGCGGTCTATGCCGAGTTGCACTCCAACTTCCCCGAGATCGTGCGCGAGGGCTTTGCGGCCAAGGTCTGGATCGTGTCGCCCACCACCTGCATGGCCACGCTGAACACCATGCGCGCCGTGCTGAAAGACGCCCGCATGCGCGAACAGGCAGGCGCGATCCGGCGCGAATTGTCCGAGCTTTACAAGGATGTCGAACGTCTGGGCGAACGGGTCGGCAATCTGGACCGCCATTTCGGGCAAGCGGCCAAGGATATCGAGGAAATTCGCATCAGTTCCGACAAAGCCACCAAACGCGCCCGCCGTCTGGACAATTTCGATTTCGAGGAGTTGTCTCCCACCCCCCTCATTGCCCCGAGTGCCGCCGAATGAAACACCTGACCTCCGCCGATTACAAAGTGCAGCCCTGGGCCAATGGGCGCGGGCAGACGGTAGAACTGCTTCGGCTGGAACAGGACGGGGCGCTGCAGCTGCGGCTGTCGATGGCGACAGTGGCCGAGGATGGGGCGTTTTCGATCTTTCCCGGCATCGAACGCAATCTGACGGTGATTTCCGGCCCCGGCTTTGACCTGCAGGGCGACGGCCTGCATCTGACCTGCGCGCCCCTTGCACCGGTGGCCTTCGCAGGCGATGTGGCGGTCAGCGCCACGGGCACCAACAACCAGCCATCCGATGATTTCAACGTGATGACCGCGCGCCACCTGCCCCGCCCGCAGGTCACGGTCGTTCGCGGCCCTGCCACGCTGCCTGCCGGTGGCAGGCTGTACCTTTTCGCGCTTGGGGCGGCGGTGGTGAACGAGACGGCCCTGTCGCGCCATGATCTGGTCATGACAGACGGCCCGGCGCGCATTGTCACACCGTCAGACGTGATCGTGGTGCGGGTCGCAGGTCAAGATGGGCAGATCGCCCACCCTGCGTAGGATGGGCAATCTGCCCATCGCGCCCTAATCAAACGTCCCCGTCACCCGCCCGAACAGCATGAAGGCCCGCGCCGTGCGGGTATCGGCCAGATCGGCCAGTTCGGCATCCGACGCGTTCGGTTCCACCTGCGCGACCGTCTTGTCGAAAGTGCGCAGGAAATGGTGTGCGGCATCGCGGAACACGGGGTCTTCGCGCATCCGCCCCGCCGTCAGTGCCAAGGACGACCGGTCGCGGATGCCGCCCACCGCCGCAATCGCGCGGCCCCGCTCGCCCGCCGCAAAGCGCCGCCACAGATCGGGATGCGCCAGTTCGGGCTTCAGGTCATCCATATAGATGCCCTCCTGGCTCAGCAGCGTCAGCACATCCTGCGCGGCGCGGATCAGCTTGGCCACATGCCGGTCTTCCAGCGCCCGGCGCAGCGCGCGAAAGCCGTCGCGGTCTTCGGCGTTTTCGGGAAACTGCAAAGCGCGGATGAAATCCGTCACCGACAGGGGCGCGCGCAGATCATCGGCCGGGGTGCCAAGCGCAAGCCCCGGCTGTTCGGCCTCGGGTTGCGCCACCGGGGCGGCCAGTGCGGCCTTGCGGTCGGCAGAGGGCACGGTCAGCGACGCATCGCGGCGCGAGGAGAATGTCGCCAGCACGGTTTCGGCCTGCCGGGTCGACGCCGCAATTTCATCGATCCGGCGTTCCATCGACGGCTTCAGCGCCGCCGCCGTCATCTGCGCCGACATCTGCTGCTGCGTCTGCACATAGGCGTTGCGCATGGCATCCACCGCCGCCTGCAACCGCGCGGCCTCGGCCCGCAGATCGCGGATCGACCGCAGCGTGATCACGGTGGCCCAGATCAGCGCCAACGGCAAGAACACCACCAGCAGCGTCATCACCAGCCCAAGCGTGGCGCGGTCATCGCCGGGCGGCGAGGCCAGCAGATAGGACAGCACCGCCACCACCCAGACCACGCTCAGCAGACCCGCCACCACCTCGGCCACGCGCAGGTTGCGCATGCCGGTCAGGCGGGCGGACAGGCCAGGATCGGCGGTTGGATCAATCTTGTCAGGCATGGGCACCAAAGCCTTCGCTGGAGCAGTTCAGGTCTTGACGTAAGGCAAGCACATCAGGAAACGCGGTCGGGCAGAGCGAAAGGCAGCGATTTCCGATTCTGCCAGAACCGCGTCAAGGTCAGATGTACCTGATCGACACGACTTCATAGCTTTTCACCCCGCCGGGGGTGCGAACGTCAACAGAATCGCCCACATCCTTGCCGATCAGCGACCGGGCCAGCGGGGCGCGGATGTTCAGCAGGCCACGCTCGATGTCGGCCTCGGTTTCGCCCACGATCTGATAGGATTTCTCCTCGTCGCTATCCAGGTCGACGATCACGACATGCGCGCCGAACTTGATCGACCCCGACAGTTTCGACGGATCGATCACCTCGGCCAGCGACAGCAGGGCCTCCAGCTCTTTCACGCGGCCCTCAATGAAGGACTGCTTTTCGCGCGCCGCATGATATTCGGCGTTTTCCGACAGGTCGCCATGCTCGCGCGCCTCGGCAATCGCCCGGATCACCGCGGGGCGTTCCACCGATTTCAGCAGCTTCAATTCTTCGTCAAGCGCGGTAAATCCGCCGCGCGTCATCGGGATCTTTTCCATGGCCATCCACATAAAAGAGAAGTCACAGCCCGGTTGTCGGGCCATGACTTCAACCTCGTCGTAGCCGCAACCTGACCTTATGCCCCCGCCAATTGCAAGGGGGATGGCGCAGTTGGGTGGCGGGCTGTCGCCGGTGGGCGGGCGGGGGTGGCCGTCGTGCAAGAATATTTCGTTTGTGCCGCAATGCGGCACCGTGATGTTGCGTTATGGTTGACCTTGCCACGGGCATCGGGCACTCACGATTGCGAAAAGCCAGCACTTCAAGGCGCGCATCGGCCCTGCGCGAGATGAGAGGAACAGCCCAATGTCTGCCAGCACATCAGGTATCACCCGCGAGAAGATGGAATATGACGTGGTGATCGTCGGCGCGGGGCCTGCGGGCCTGTCGGCCGCGATCCGGTTGAAACAGCTTGACGCCGATCTGACCGTGATGGTGCTGGAAAAAGGGTCCGAGGTCGGCGCGCATATTCTGTCGGGCGCGGTGCTGGACCCCTCGGGCCTTGACGCCCTGCTGCCCGACTGGCGCAGCATGGGGGCGCCGGTGACGGTGCCGGTGGTCGAGGACAATTTCTACATGCTCGGGCCAGCGGGACAAATTCGCATCCCGAATTTTCCGATGCCGCCGCTGATGAACAACCACGGCAATTACATCGTTTCCATGGCCAATGTCTGCCGCTGGATGGCCGGCGTGGCCGAGGGGCTGGGCGTCGAGATTTTTCCCGGCATGGCATGCAGCGAGTTGGTGTTCGACGGCGACCGCGTGGCGGGCGTGGTGGCGGGCGAGTTTGGCCGCGATCCTGCGACAGGCGAGCCCGGTCCAAGCTATGAACCCGGCATGGAACTGCTGGGCAAATATGTATTCCTGTCCGAAGGCGTGCGCGGCAGCCTGTCGAAACAGGTGATAGACCGCTACGATCTGTCCAAAGGCCATTGCCCGCAGAAGTTTGGTCTTGGCATGAAGGAAATCTGGGAAATCGACCCCGCCAAGCACCATCTTGGCCGCGTGACCCACACCATGGGCTGGCCCCTGGGGGCCAACGCAGGCGGCGGGTCGTTCATCTATCATCTTGAGAACAATCAGGTCTATGTGGGCTTCGTGGTCCACCTGAACTATCAGAACCCCCACCTTTACCCCTATATGGAATTTCAGCGCTTCAAGCACCACCCGATGGTGGCCGAGCTGCTGAAGGGCGGCAAACGCATCGCCTACGGCGCGCGTGCGATTTCCGAAGGCGGCTGGCAGTCGATCCCCAAGATGGTCGCCCCCGGCGTGGCCTTGCTGGGCTGTTCGGCAGGGCTGGTCAACGTGCCGCGCATCAAGGGCAACCACAATGCCATGCTGTCGGGCAAGGCCGCCGCCGAGGCTGCCCATGCCGCGATCAAGGCGGGGCGTTCGGGCGATGAGCTGACGGCCTACGAAGCCTCGGTACGCGGTGGCGCGATTGGGCGCGATCTGAAAAAGGTCCGCAACGTCAAACCCTTGTGGTCGAAATATGGCCTTGTGGCCTCCCTTCTGGGTGGCGGCATCGACATGTGGGCCAACACCTTTGGCCTGACGGTGTTCGGCACCCTGAAACACGGCAAGAATGATGCGGAGGCAACTGGCCTCGCCAAGGATTTCGCCCCGATCGACTATCCCAAACCCGATGGCAAACTGTCGTTCGACCGGCTGACCAACGTGGCGTTCAGCTTTACCAACCATGACGAGTCCCAGCCCGCCCACCTGAAACTGCGCGACCCGTCCATTCCGATTGGCGTCAACCTGCCCAAATACGCCGAACCCGCGCAGCGCTATTGCCCGGCAGGGGTGTATGAGGTGATCGGCGAAGGGCAGGATGCAAGGTTCCAGATCAACTTCCAGAACTGCGTGCATTGCAAGACCTGCGACATCAAGGATCCGTCGCAGAACATCGTCTGGACCACGCCGATGGGTGGCGGTGGCCCGAACTATCCGAACATGTGATGGACCCGACCCGCGCCGAAGTGCTGGACTGGATCGAGGGGCAGCTTGCCACCCGGCTGTCGCCTGCCGATCAGGCCGACATCCTGCGTGCCGCCGGCTATGGCGGCGCAGGCGCGCTGACCCTGATGCAGGATTTCGCCCGGCATTTCGGCGTCGACCTGACCGGCTATCAGCCCGCCATGCACCACGCCCCGGACCGGGGCCTGCTGCAAATGGGCTGGCCCATTCCGGCAAGGGCACCGCAGGGTGTTGCCTTTCCGGTGTCGCTGACCGTGCTGCACCAGGCCGCCAGCCTGAAACGCTGGCCTGTCACCTATCCCGGATCCGCCCCCGCCGCCAACTATGCCTGGGCCAATCTGCCCCTGCTGATCCTTGGCCTGCCTGCTCTGACCGCCCTTCTGCTGTGGGTCATGCCGCGCCTGTTCTGACAATCCCGCGAGAACCGGCCCAAAGCCGGCCTCCGCGCCAATCCCCGCATTGCCTATGCCCGCCGCCGCGACTAGCCTTGCAGCATCAAGGCTGGAGCCACGCATGCCCGTTTCAAAGTTTCGTCCCGCCGCCACGCTGGCCATCGCCCTGCTGGCGGCCTTTCCCCTGCGGGCACAGGATGCGACCGAAGCCCCCTATTCCGGCGATTCGGGCGCGTTCCTTGCCGCCCGCGTGGCCGAGGCCAACAATGACCTGCGCGCCTCTGCCCGCTGGTTCGGCCAGGCCATCGTGGCCGACGAGTCCAACGCCCGCCTGTTGTCCGGATCGATCTATGCCAATCTGGGTCTGGGCGAATTTGACCTGGCCTATGACGGGGCAAAACGGGTACAGGCGCTGAAGGCCGACAGTCAGGCCGCCGAATTTGCCCTGCTGGCCCGCGACGCCGCCGCCGAAGATTATCAGGGCATTCTGGCCGCCCACAAGGCAGGCCGCAGCCTTGGGTCCACGCTGACCGATGACCTGATCACCGCCTGGGCCGAATTTGGTCTGGGCCGCATGTCCGAAGCCCTCGCCGGCTTTGACAAACTCGCCGCCACTCCGGGGCTGGAGGCTTTCGGTCTGTATCACAAGGCGCTGGCATTGGCCGCGGCCGGCGATTTCGAGGGCGCGGACAAGATCCTGTCGGGCGAGGCTGCCGGTCCCATCGCCGTGCTGCGCAGCGGCGTGATCGCCCATGTGCAGATCCTCAGCCAACTGGAACGCAACCCCGACGCGCTGGCCCTGCTGGACCGCAACTTCGGCCCCGGTCCCGACCCTCAGCTTGACGATCTGCGCGCCCGGCTGACGGCCGGCGAACCCCTGCCGTTCGAGGCCGTGCGCAGCGCCCGCGATGGCATGGCCGAGGTGTTCTTCACCGTGGCCTCTGCCCTGCGCGGCGAAACCGACGACAGTTTCATCCTGATCCACACCCGCATCGCCAGCTACCTGCGCCCTGACCATATCGACAGCCTGCTGACCACCGCGGCGCTGCTGGAAAACATGGGGCAATATGATCTGGCGGTCGAGGCCTATGCCCAGGTCGCCGCCGACAACCCGGCCTATCATGTGGCCGAAGTGGGCCGCGCACAGGCCATGTATGACGGTGGCCAGACCGATGCCGCGTTCGAGGTGCTGCGCGCCCTGGCCCGCAACCGCCCGACGCTGGTGGGTGTTCAGGCCGCCCTGGCCGATCTGCTGCGCCGGGCCGAAAAATGCGCCGAGGCCATCCCGGCCTATGACGCCGCACTGGCACTGGTGCCTGACCCCGGCCCGGAACACTGGGGCCTGTTCTTCAGCCGGGGCACCTGCGAAGAACAGCAAAAGCAATGGGACAAGGCCGAACCCGATTTGCGTCAGGCCCTGGCCCTGAACCCCGGCCAGCCGCAGGTGCTGAACTATCTCGGCTACAGCCTTGTCGACCGGGGCGAAAAACTGCCCGAGGCGCTGTCGCTGATCGAACAGGCCGTCGCCGCCCAACCCGAGGCGGGCTATATCATCGACAGTCTGGCCTGGGCCTATTACCGGCTTGGCCGCTATGACGACGCGCTGGCCCCGATGGAAAAGGCCTCGCTTCTGGAACCGGTCGATCCGGTGGTGACCGACCATCTGGGCGATGTCTACTGGGCTGTGGGCCGCAAGCTGGAGGCCCGTTTCCAGTGGCGGCGCGCGCTGTCCTTCGATCCGCAGGAAAAAGAGGCAACCCGCATCCGCCGCAAGCTGGAGGTCGGGCTGGATGTCGTGCTGCAAGACGAAGGTGCCCCCCCGCTGAACCCTGTCGATGCTGCCGCTGTCGACAACTGAATTCGCCCCGGCCAAGGTCAACCTGACCCTGCATGTCACCGGCCAGCGCGCCGATGGCTTTCACCTGCTGGACAGCCTGGTGGTGTTTGCGGGGATCGGTGACCGCGTGACCGTGCGCCCCGCTGACCGGCTGTCGCTGACCATCACCGGCCCCCAGGCGGCCCTGCTGCCCGTGACCGACGACAATCTGGTGCTGCGCGCAGCCCGCCTGATCGGGACCACGGCCACCATCACGCTGCACAAATCCCTGCCGCTGGCCTCTGGCATCGGTGGCGGGTCCGCCGATGCCGCAGCCACGCTGCGCGCCCTGACCCGCGCTTGCGACCTGCCGATGCCTCCTGCGCAAGTTATCCTCACCCTTGGCGCCGATGTGCCGGTCTGCCTGTCCGGCCAGCCCGCCCGCATGTCCGGCGTGGGCGAAAGCCTTGCCCCCCTGCCGCCCTTGCCGCCCGCCTGGCTGGTGCTGGCCAACCCCGGCACCGCCACCCCGACCCCCGCCGTGTTCCGCGCCATGACCCGGCGCGACAACCCGCCCATGCGCGGCATCCCCCGCCTGCGCAATGTGGGCGAACTGGCCGCCTTCCTCGCCCTGAACCGCAATGACATGGAAGCCGCCGCCCTGACCCTCGCCCCGGCCATCGCACAGGTCAAAACCGCCCTGACCGCCCAACCCGGCTGCCTGTTCGCCCGCATGTCCGGCTCCGGCGCCACCTGTTACGGCCTGTTCGCCGACGGGCTGACCGCCGCCGCCGCCGACTGCGCGCTCCAGCACGCCCACCCCGAATGGTGGGTCCAATCCGGCGCAATCCTTGGATAAACCCTTACAGTTCATCTAAAATTTGTATCCCCTGTTCACAAATATCCCACGGGGGGTGAGCGCGCCAGCGCGAGGGGGGTGTGAAACCCCCCGTCCCGGTCGGCCTCAGGCGATCCGCGCCACCACATAGCCCGCCAGATCGTCCAGCATTTCCCGCAACGGATGGTCCGGCAGCACCGCCAACGCCGCCTGCGCCCGCGCGGCCCAGGCCAGCGCCTCGACCCGTGCGGCCTCCATCGTGCCATGCGCCGCCATCAACCCCTGCGCATGGGCCAGATCGCCCTCGCGCTGGTCGCCCTTCTCGATGACCCGCTTCCAGAACGCCCGCTCCTCCTCATTCGCCAAGGCAACCGCCTTGATCACCGGCAGGGTCAGCTTGCGTTCGCGGAAATCATCGCCAGTGTTCTTGCCGATCGCGGCATCGGACCCGCCATAATCCAGCAGGTCATCCACCACCTGAAACGCCACGCCCAGGGCATCGCCATAGTCATACAGCGCCTGCACCTGTGCCGCCTCTGCCCCGGCAATCACCCCGCCCACCTCGCAGGCGGCGGAAAACAGCGCCGCCGTCTTGCCGCGAATGACCTGCAGATAGACCGCTTCGGTGGTGCCCAGATCCTGCGCGGCGGTCAGTTGCAGCACCTCGCCCTCGGCAATGGTGGCGGATGCGTTGGCCAGAATGTCCAGAACCCGCAGGTTGCCGGTTTCCACCATCAACTGAAAGCTGCGGGAAAACAGGTAATCTCCCACCAGCACCGACGATTTGTTGTCCCACAACAGGTTCGCCGTGGGCCGCCCGCGCCGCCTGTGGCTTTCGTCCACCACATCGTCATGCAGCAGGGTCGCGGTGTGGATGAACTCGACCGTTGCCGCCAGCTTGACGTGATCGGTGCCCGCGTAGCCGCACAGCCGCGCCGCCGCCAGCGTCAGCAAGGGCCGCAACCGCTTGCCCCCCGCCTCCACCAGATGCGCCGTGACCTCGGGAATGCGGGGCGCATGTTGGCTGGCCATCCGGGTGCGGATCAGGCCGTTGACCAACCCCATATCCTCGGCCAGCCAGACCGACAGCCGGTCTTGCGGGCCTTGATCCGGCTTTTCCTGTGCCCCGTCCATCCGAACCCCACTGTCGTCTTGCGCCACGCCCTCTCGACAGGGGCGCGTGGCGGCATTACCTCGGTAAAATGAAAGAGCTTTTGCGCACCACAGACCCGACCGTGATCGCCTTCGCAACCGTCCTTCTTGAAGGCGAGGGTATAGCGACGTTTCCGCTGGACGTCCACATGAGCATCCTCGACGGCAGCCTTGGCATGTTGCCGCAGCGCCTGATGGTGGCGGACCGCGACCTGTTCATTGCCCGCGCCGTGCTGGCCGACAACGACATCCCCACAGGCCAGTGAATGTTCGCGCCTGACCAACTGTCGGACGACAAGTTCCTCTGCGGGCGGCTGGCGCTGTTGCAGCCCGTCAAGGGCTACCGCGCCGCCACCGACCCGGTGCTGCTGGCCGCCGCCTGTGCCGCCAAACCCGGCGACCGCGTGCTGGACCTTGGCTGCGGCGCGGGGGCCGCCGCCCTGTGCCTTGCCGCCCGCGTGCCGGGGGTGCAGCTTTGGGGGCTGGAGGTGCAGCCCGATTACGCCGACCTCGCCCGCCGGAATGCCGCCCGCAATGACGTGCCGATGCAGGTGGTCACCGGCGATGCGGGCAACATCCCCGCCGAGCTGCGCATCGAATTCGACCATGTGATCACCAACCCGCCCTATTACCCCCCCGGCGGCACGCCGTCGCCCGTGCCGGGCCGCGCCCGCGCAATGCAGGTGGACATGCCGCTGACCGACTGGGTGCAAGCCGCAGGTCGCAGGCTTGCCCCCGGCGGCTGGCTGACGCTGATCTGCGGGGCCGACGGGTTGCCGCAGGTGCTGGCGGCCATGGGCGACAAGTTGGGGTCGGTCGCCGTCCTGCCCCTTGTCGCGCGTCAGAATCGCCCTGCGCTGCGCGTCATCGTGCAGGCGCGCAAGACCGGCCGCGCCGCCTTTCGCCTGCTTGCGCCCTTTGTGCTGCACGACGGACCGGCGCATGCTGGCGACCGCGAGGCCTACACGCAAGAGGCGAGTGCCGTCTTGCGCGGCGGAAGCGACATTCTGCCGCTGTTCAGGTAATCTCTCGGCCAAACTCCGCAGGGGGCGTGCGATCAGTTGGTGACACGACTCGGCTTCTGTGCTGCACTCGGTTCATTGAGTTCACAAACAGGAGGACGAACATGACGATTGCTTCGCATCTGCAAGAACTGCGCCGCAAACACGAATCCCTCTCTGACATGGTCGAGAAAGCGCAACGCAGCCCTGCGACGGATGCTCTGAAGATCGCCGACCTGAAAAAGCAGAAACTCAAGATCAAGGAAGAAATCACCAAGCTGAGCGCGCATTAGGGCCGCTTTGGCGCTGGTGGTATCGCCGCCAGCGCCGCCCCGGCGGTGATCAGCACCGCCGCCACCACCAGCGACAGCGACGGTTCTGCAAGGCCCGCCGCCACCAGTGCCAGCGTCGACAGCAGCGGGGCCGCATAGGACGCGACACCCAGAAGTTGTATGTCGCCCTTTTTCATCCCGACATCCCAGGTAAAGAACGCAAGGCCCACCGGCCCTAACCCCAACGCCAGAACGCTGATCCAGCCCTGCGGCCCTTGCGGCCAGACCGTCTGTTCCAGCGCCAGATGGGCGATGACCGACAGGCCCGCCGTTGCCAGACAGAACACTGTCACCGTTTCGGTCGGCACGCGGCCCAACCGCCGCGACAGGACGGAATAGCCGGCCCAGGTCAGCGCGCACAGAAATGCCAGCACCAGCGCCGCGAGGTTCGCTCCGGTGCCAGATCTGGCTGACAGCACGATCACCGCGGCCCCCGCCAGCGCGATCACCGCGCCGACCACATGCCGCACTGTCAGCCTTTCCCCCGGCAGCAGCCCGGAAAACAACACGATGAACAGCGGCCACAGATAGGCAATCAACCCGGTCGAGGCATCGGGGCCAAGCCGGAACGCGGTGAAATACAGCGCGTGATAGCCGAACAACCCGATGGTGCCAAAGGCATAGACCTTCCATGACACCCCCCGCAGCACCCCGAACCCCTGCCGCGCCGTCCAGATCAGGCCAATCGTCCCGCCAATGCCAAAGCACAGCGCGTTCAGCAGGAACGGCGGCACCGGGGCCGATCCGATGGTCAGCAACGCCAGCAGCGCCCACATCAGAACCGCCGTAAACCCGATCGCCGTTGCCCGTGCCCGTGTCATGCCACCCTCATGAAAAAGGCCCGCGCCAGCGGGCCTTGTCCACAGGTTGTAGGCAAACCGGCGCGCGAGTTACACCACGAACTGCCCGCCATTGGCCGAAATCGTCGATCCGGTGATAAACCCGGCATCGTCGCTGGCCAGAAACACCGCGATGCGCGCGATTTCTTCAGGCTCGCCCAGACGGCCCACCGGGATCAGCGGAAGGATGCGTTCTTTCAACACCTTCTCGTCAATCGCACGCACCATTTCGGTGCCGATATAGCCGGGGCAGATCGCGTTCACCGTGATTCCGGCCCGCGCGCCTTCGGCCGACAGCGCCTTGGTGAAGCCCAGATCGCCGGATTTCGCTGCCGAGTAATTCGCCTGCCCGGCCTGCCCCTTTTGCCCGTTGATCGAGGATATGTTGATCACCCGGCCGAATTTGCGGTCGCGCATCCCGGTCCACAGCGGATGGGTCATGTTGAACAGCCCGGTCAGGTTGGTGTCGATCACCTCTTTCCACTGGCCCGGCGTCATCTTGTGGAACATCGCGTCCCGCGTGATGCCTGCGTTGTTGACCAGCACATCGACCGGGCCAAGATCTTCCTGCACCTTGGCGATGCCTGCCACGCAGGCGTCATAATCGGCGACCGACCACTTGTAGGCCGGAATCCCGGTTTCTGCGGTAAAGGCCGCTGCTGCCTCATCGTTGCCGGCGTAGTTCGCCGCAACCGTATAGCCTGCGGCCTTCAGCGCCACCGAGATCGCCGCGCCAATGCCGCGCGACCCGCCTGTGACCAATGCTACCCTTGCCATGCCTGTCTCCTCCCAGAGTTAATCTAGAATATTGTTACTTAGAGACAAATGCGCACGCAAGATCATTGCGCGCGCATTTGCACCAAAGGCCTGTCAGGCCCGCTCAAGACACATGGCAACGCCCATGCCGCCGCCGATGCACAGGGTCGCCAGACCCTTTTTCGCATCGCGCCGCGCCATTTCAAACAACAGCGTGTTCAAGATCCGGCAGCCCGAGGCACCAATCGGGTGGCCAATCGCGATCGCGCCGCCGTTCACGTTCACAATCGCCGGATCCCAGCCCATGTCCTTGTTCACCGCACAGGCCTGCGCCGCGAACGCCTCGTTCGCCTCGACCAGATCCAGGTCCCCGACCGACCAGCCCGCGCGTGTCAGCGCCTTGCGGCTGGCGTGGATCGGCCCCACCCCCATGATCGACGGGTCCAGCCCCGCCGTCGCATAAGACGCGATTCGCGCCAGCGGCGTCAGTCCGCGCCGCGCGGCCTCATCCGCCGTCATCAGTACCACTGCCGCCGCCCCATCGTTCAGACCGCTGGCATTCGCCGCCGTGACCGACCCGTCCTTGGTGAACGCCGGGCGCAGCTTTTGCATGCTTTCCAGCGTCGCCCCGTGGCGGATGTATTCGTCCTGATCGACCGAGACATCGCCCTTGCGGGTTTTCAGGGTGAAGGCGATGATCTCGTCCTTGAACTTGCCGGCCTTCTGCGCGGCTTCGGCCTTGTTCTGGCTGGCAAGGGCGAATTCATCCTGCATTTCCCGCGAAATCTGCCACTGGTTGGCGACGTTTTCTGCCGTCTGCCCCATGTGATAGCCGTTGAACGCATCCCACAGACCGTCGCGGATCATGCTGTCGATGAAGTTCAGATCGCCCATCTTTTGCCCTGCGCGCAGGTGCGCGACATGCGGCGACAGCGACATGTTTTCCTGGCCCCCCGCCACCACGATGCGCGCGTCGCCCAGTTGCACATGCTGCGCGCCCAAGGCCACCGCCCGCAGACCCGACCCGCAGACCTGGTTCAGCGACCAGGCGCTTGCCTCTTTCGGCAGCCCCGCCTTGATATGCGCCTGGCGTGCGGGGTTCTGGCCCTGCCCCGCAGTCAGCACCTGACCCAGAATCGTCTCCTCGACTTCGGCCTTGTCGATGCCTGCGCGGGCGACCACGGCGTCAATCACGGCGGCCCCCAGATCATGCGCCGGTGTGCTGGCAAAAGCGCCGTTGAAACTGCCCACGGCGGTACGTCCCGCCGATACGATGACGACATTGGTCATGAAATCTCTCCCCTTGGCGCGCTTCCTGCGGCGTCGCACAACCATAAGCGCAAGAAACTTCAGGCTGCAAGCGGGCGGAAAGCCTTATCCGGTACGGGCCTTCTGGAAGGCGGAAAAATCCGGGGTCACGGTCGGCGCGCCAAACAGATAGCCCTGCAGCGCCCCCACCCCTTCGTCGCGCAAGAAGGTGGCCTCGGCGAGGGTTTCCACCGATTCCGCCACCGGAAACATGTTGAAATCCTGCGCCAGCGCCACCGCCGCCCGCACGATCGCCTGCTGTGGGGTGCTTTTGTCCACCCCGCGAATGAACTGCCCGTCGATCTTGGCCAGATCAAAGCCGAAATCGCGCAGCAAGGACAGCGAGGTGAAGCCGGCGCCGAAATCATCAAGGCAAAAGAAGATGCCCGAGGCCCGCAGATCCTTCATGAAGGGAATCACCACATCGGGCACCAGCATGGCCGACGCTTCGTTGATTTCCAGGATCAGGCCCTTGCCGATTCCCGGCGTGTCCCGCAGCCCGGCGCGCAGCGTCGCCGTCCATTTGCGATAGCCGATGGACCGCGCCGACATGTTCACCGCGATGCGGATGCCGGGGTTCTTTTGCAGCGTCGCAAGGCCCAGTTGCAGGGCGGCACAGTCGATCTCGCGCCCCAGTTCCCGCGTTTCGGCCACCCCCATGAAATCGCGCGCCGGGATCACATGGCCCCGGTCATCCAGCATGCGGATCAGCCCTTCGTAAAACCCCGGAATCGCCGGATTGGCCGCATAGACCGCCGGCTGAAACGCCAGCCGCATCCGCCGGGCCTGCAAGGCCTGCGCCACCAGATCCAGCACCTGCGCATCCGCGCGCGAGGCTGCAATGTCCAGCGGGCTGGCCTCGCCCGCCACCACGTCGAACCGCGATCTTGCAGCCCCTGTCATCACACCCATCTTGCGACCCCCTGCTGGCTTTGGCGCCCAAGCCCGACACCACTCTTGACCACAGGGGGTAAATCACTGATGAATAATCACATTTTGTTCTAATTCGATCCATCTCCGGGACAGGAGCCAAGCCCATGGAACCACAGCACAATTGCGCCCGCTGCACCTGGTGCGGCACTGATCCCTTGTATGTTCATTACCATGACACCGATTGGGGCGTGCCCGAGCGCGACCCCCGCGCGCTGTGGGAAAAGCTGATTCTGGATGGCTTTCAGGCGGGCCTGTCCTGGATCACGATTCTGCGCAAGCGCGAGGCCTTCCGTGCGGCCTTTCAGGGGTTTCATCCCGAAATCATCGCGCAATGGGGCGAGGCTGACGTGACGCGCCTGCTGGCCGACCCCGGTATCGTGCGCCATCGCGGCAAGATCGAAGGCACCATCCGGGGCGCGCAGGCCTATCTGCGGATCAAGGAACGCATCGGCTTTTCGCCCTTCATCTGGTCCTTCGTCGGCGACAAGACCTTGCAGCCCGACCGCAAGTCGATGTCCGAAGTGCCCAGCCAGACCCCCGAATCCGAGGCCCTGTCGAAGGCGCTGAAGAAAGAGGGGTTTACCTTCGTCGGCCCTACCATCGTCTATGCCTTCATGCAGGCCACGGGTCTGGTGAATGACCACATCGTCAGCTGCCCGTCACATGCGCGGGTGAAAACGCAGGCGTGACCCCCTTGGCCTTTGCCCGCCACAGCGCCATATAGGGGGCGACCCACGCCGCCGATGAGGATGACATGCTGAGCTTTGGTGACAAACCGCAGACCGCAACACCGCTTGAGGCCGCGCCGCTGATCAAGGACACCACCGAGGCCAGTTTCATGGCCGACGTGATCGACGCCAGCCGCGAGGTTCCGGTGATCGTCGATTTCTGGGCGCCGTGGTGTGGGCCGTGCAAGACCCTTGGCCCGCAGCTTGAGGCCGCCGTCAAGGCCGCGGGCGGCCGGGTCCGCATGGTCAAGGTCGACATCGACCAGAACCAGATGATCGCGGCGCAACTGCGCATCCAGTCGATCCCCACCGTCTATGCCTTCTGGCAGGGCCAGCCGGTCGATGGCTTTCAGGGCGCGCAGCCCAATTCGGAGGTGGTCAAGTTCATCGACCGTGTGGCGGCGCTTGGCGGCGACGGCGGGCTGGCCGAGGCGATCGAGGCCGCCGAACAGATGCTGGCCGAAGGTGCCGTGGTCGATGCGGTCGAAACCTTTGCCGCCATCCTGGGCGAAGACGCCGAGAATGCCGCCGCTTACGGCGGGATGATCCGGTCACATCTGGCGCTTGGCAATCTGGATCAGGCGCAGGCCTTTGCCGATGCCGCCCCCGCCAGCATTGCGAAATCCAAGGAGATCGAGGCCGCCCGCGCCCAGATCGAGCTTGCCCGTCAGGCCGCCAACGCCGGCCCCGAGGCCGATCTGCGCGCCGCCGTCACCGCCAACCCGGACGACCATCAGGCCCGCTTTGACCTTGCCACCGCCCTGCATGCCGCAGGCAAGGTGGACGAGGCCGTGGACGAATTGCTGGACCTGTTCCGCCGCGACCGCGAATGGAACAACGGCGCGGCACGGGCGCAACTGTTCATCATCTTTGACGCGCTGAAACCGCAAGATCCCATCGTGCTGAAGGGCCGCCGCCGCCTGTCCTCCATGATATTTGCCTGACGCGCCGAACGCCCTAGGTTCAGCCCATGAGCAAATCCATCGACCTGCCCGATACGATCCCGGTGTTTCCGCTGCCCGGCGCGCTGATGCTGCCGCGTGCCCGGCTGCCGCTGCACATCTTTGAACCCCGGTATCTGGCGATGATCGAGGATTGCCTGAAAACCAAGCATCGCCTGATCGGCATGATTCAGACCCGCGAAACCCCCGGTTCCGAAAAACGCCCGGCGGAAAAGCGGTTGCAGGCCATCGGTTGTGCCGGGCGACTGACCGGGTTTTCCGAAACCGAGGATGGCCGCTACATGATCACCCTGTCGGGGATTTCGCGGTTTCGGGTGAAGGAAGAACTTCAGGGCGGCTTTCCGCCCTATCGCCGCTGCGCGGTGGACTGGGCGCCCTTCGCCCGCGATCTGGGCGAGACGGAAACCGACCCCGGCTTCAAGCGTGATGCCTTCATGGCGGCCCTGGGCCGCTATTTCACCGCGATGAACCTGTCGACCGACTGGGGCGGGCTGAAGGACGCCGATCCGGAACTGCTGATCAACTCGCTGTCCATGCTGTGCCCGTTTTCGCCCGAAGACAAACAGGCCCTGCTGGAGGCCCCCACCCTGGACACCCGCCGCGAAACCCTTGTCACGCTGATCGAATTTGCCCTGCGCGGCGGCACGGGCGACGAGGTGCTGCAATGACCGATACCGTCACCCCCGACCGCCGCGCGCTGGAGGCGCTGGTCTGCCCCGTCACCCAGGGCCCGCTGATCTGGGACGCCGAGGCCAGGGAACTGATCTCGAAATCCGCCCGCCTGGCCTTTCCGGTCCGCGACGGCATCCCGATCATGCTGGTGTCGGAGGCCCGGACGCTGGATTAGCCCTCGACGCGCTTTCTGCCGCCACTAATACCCATTGAACTTGCGATATCGGCAATAAATCCGCGTCCGATTTTCAACCATTGCAAGTCATAGGGTATTTTCAGGCCAAGGTCGGAAATGGTGTAGGGTGACAGTACTTTTCCGAACTCGGGCAATGTGATCGTAGAATAGCGCAAGTATTCGTCCGGCAAGATCGGCTTGAACGAAAGGTTCAAACGGTCGGCAATCTGCTGTGCAATATCATTCACAATCAGCGGATGAGGGTGGTTGTGGGTCAGCATCACCACCCGGTCACGATAGCCGTTTCGGATCTGCGCGGCCACCTTGATGTCGGCACTTTCCTCACGCCGCTCCAATTCTGCAAGGCTATCGTCGAAGCGTTTCCTATGGCCAAAGTCCAGCGCTCCCGACCTGAAATCAGCAACAGTCTGCGCTAAGCCGTTGCTTTTGATATGTGCGATCACGATCTCCTCACCGATGACCCCGGAGTGCCCTTTCGCTCCACTTGTACCTTTCAAGACCCTGGCGCCGGGTGCACCACAAAGCGAATACAACCCATCAAGCCACAGATACGGCATGAAGGTTATCCGCCCCGCAAACCGTGCACGCAGCACATCATGATGATCCGGGTTTTCAAGGTTCATGACAGGCTGCGTGACGATGTGGTCGCACCATTCCATCAGTTCGGTGGTTCGCTCGGGGTTATATTTTATCACACGTCGGGAATTGCCCGCGTATTCGCATTTTATTTTCGGATTGCGAGCGGCCAAGGCGTTCATGGCAGCTTCGGTCTGACAGTTGCCATAAAACAATATCTTCATCTGAACTCTCAATCATCACTGAAGTACTGACTATTTAGTCATATGTCGTAGTTTTTCAGTATAGTTTCAGCGGCAGAGATGCAAATGGCTTTATTTGACATGAGCAGCCTTGCTCCGGTCCGGGATCACCAGATTGCCCATACCCCCGGCTTGGCTCTACCCCGGCTTGGCGCTATAGGACGGCGGTGGGCAGCTGGCAGGGGCGCGGGTGATGGATCATTTTCTGTATCGGAACGGTGTGCTGCACGCCGAGGATGTGGCGATCCCTGACATTGCCGCCGCCGTGGGCACGCCCTTCTATGTCTATTCCACCGCCACTTTGGCGCGGCATTACCATCTGTTCACCGAAGCCCTGTCCCCCCTGCCGCATCTGGTGTGCTTTGCCATCAAGTCACTGTCCAATGTGGCCGTGCTGAAAACGCTTGGCGATCTGGGCGCGGGGATGGATGTGGTGTCGGGCGGCGAATATCTGCGCGCACGGGCGGCGGGCGTTCCGGGCGACCGGATCGTGTTTTCCGGCGTCGGCAAGACGCGAGACGAAATGCGGCTGGCACTGACCGGGGGCATCCGGCAGTTCAACGTGGAATCCGAACCCGAACTGCGGGCGCTGTCAGAAGTGGCGGTCAGTCTGGGCGTGGTGGCCCCCATCACCATCCGGGTGAACCCGGATGTCGATGCCAAGACGCATGAGAAGATCGCCACAGGCAAGAAGGAAAACAAGTTCGGCATTCCGATCGCCCGCGCGCCGGAAGTCTATGCCGAGGCCGCCCGCCTGTCTGGCCTTCAGGTCATCGGCATCGACGTGCATATCGGCAGCCAGTTGACCGAGTTGGAACCGTTCGAGCAAGCCTATCTGAAGGTCGCCGACCTGACCCACCGCCTGCGGGCTGACGGCCACACCATCAGCCGGCTTGATCTGGGCGGCGGTCTGGGCATCCCCTATACCCGGTCGAACGAGGCCCCGCCCCTGCCGCTGGAATATGGCGCGCTGATCAAGCGGACCCTTGGCCATCTGGGCTGCGAGATCGAGATTGAACCGGGCCGCCTGATTTCGGGCAACGCGGGCATCCTTGTGTCCTCGGTGATCTATGTGAAGAATGGCGAGGATCGTGATTTCCTGATCCTCGATGCCGCGATGAACGATCTGGTCCGCCCGTCGATGTATGGCGCGCATCATGACATTCTGACCGTGCGCGAACCCGTACCGGGAGCCGAAGCGCAGCCCTATGACGTGGTCGGCCCAGTGTGCGAAACCGGCGACACCTTTGCCAAGGGCCGCCCGATTGTGGCCGTGGGCGAAGGCGATCTGGTCGCCTTCCGGTCGGCGGGGGCCTATGGCGCGGTGATGGCGTCGGAATACAACACAAGGCCCCTGATCCCCGAAGTTTTGGTCAAAGGGGATCAATTCGCCGTCATAAGGGCACGTCCGACGTTTGACGAAATCCTGAAGCGCGATACCATCCCGGAATGGTTGTGACACCCCGTCACGCCCGATGGCAGGTGGCATGACGGAACAGGGTATCCACGCGGCGTTGAAACGGCTGGTTTGGCCCATGCGGCTGACCCTGATCGGGTTGTGGGCCGAACGGCTTGCCCGCGCCTTCTGGCCGCTGTGGACGATTGCCATTTCCGCGCTGGCCGCCCTGGCCTTTGGCGTGCAGGATCATGGCCCGCTTGAAGCGGTCTGGGCCGGGCTTGGGCTTGTCGCCCTGGCTCTGCTGGCCGCCTTGGGGCTGGGCCTGCGCCGCTTTCGCAAACCCAGTGCTGCGGATGCGCTGACCCGGCTGGACTCCACCCTGCCCGGCCACCCGATTGCGGCGCTGCAAGACACGCAGGCGATTGGCACCACGGATGCGGCGTCGATGGCGGTGTGGCAGGCCCATCAGGCGCGGATGGCGGCGCGGGCGGCGGGGGCGAAACCGGTGGCCCCCGACCTGCGCCTGTCGTCGCGCGACCCGTTCGCGCTGCGCTATGTCGGGTTGACGGCGCTGGTGATGGCGCTGCTGTTCGGGTCTTTGTGGCGGGTGGCCTCGGTGTCGGGCATCGCCCCCGGTGCCGCCGAGGCGATGCAGGGACCGACCTGGGAAGGCTGGGCACAACCGCCCGCCTATACCGGCAAGCCGTCGCTGTATCTGAACGACATCACGGCGGAAACGCTGACCCTGCCTGCGGGCAGCCGTATCCAGTTGCGCACCTATGGCGAGGTGGGCGCGCTGACCGTGACGCAAAGCGTCAGCGGGATCGTGGACCCTGCCCCCAAAGCGGCCGATATGCCGGTGGACGGCACCAAGGGGGTGCATGATTTTGTCGTGCTGCAATCGGGCAAGCTGGCGATTGACGGGCCTGGGGGGCGCGCATGGCAGATCATCGCAACACCAGACACAGGCCCCACTGTGGCGGTCAAGGGTGAGGTGGGCCGCGAGGCTGACGGGCGGTTCAAGCAGGGTTTTGCCGCGACCGACGATTACGGCGTCACAAGCGGGCAGGTGACCATCGCGCTGGACCTGTCACGGGTGGACCGCCGCTTTGGCCTGACCATCGACCCCGAACCGATCGACCCCGTGGTGCTGGACCTGCCGCTGCCGCTGACCGGCAAACGCACCGATTATACCGAAACCCTGATCGACGATCTGTCGGAGCACGCCTTTGCCAACCTGCCCGTCACGCTGACCTTTGCCGTCAACGATGCGGCGGGGCAGACCGGGACGGCGGCCCCCTTGGCGATCACCTTGCCGGGCAAGCGGTTCTTCGACCCGCTGGCCGCTGCGATCATCGAATTGCGCCGCGACATCTTGTGGAACCGCGCCAACGCGCCAACCACGGTGATGATCCTGAAGGCGATCACCAACCAGCCCGACGGCTTTATCCGCAACGCCACCGTCGGCACCCGCCTGCGGGTGGCGCTGCGCGATCTGGATGCCAACGCGCTTGACCTGACCACCGAAAAGCGCGACGCGCTGGCCGCCGAACTGTGGGAGATTGCCCTTCTGGTGGAAGAAGGCGATCTGGCCAACGCGCTGGAACGCCTGCGCCGGTCGCAAGACAAACTGGACGAGGCGATCCGCAACGGGGCCTCGCCCGAGGAAATCGAACGGCTGATGCAGGAAATGCAGCAGGCACTGAACGAATACACCCGCGAACTGGCCGAACAGGCGCAGCGCGACCCGAACCAGCAACAGCAGCAGAACACCGAAGGCATGCAGTTCTCGGCCGATCAGATGCAGCAGATGCTGGACAAGCTGGAACAGCTGATGAAGGAAGGCCGCACCGCCGAAGCGGCCGAGTTGATGGAACAGCTGCGCCAGTTGATGGAAAACATGCGCGTCACCCAGGGCCAGGGTCAGGGACAGGGGCAAGGGCAATCCATGCAGGGCCTGTCCGAAACGCTGCGCGACCAGCAGGGCCTGTCGGACGATGCCTTCCGCGACCTGCAACAGGGCCAGCAGGACGGCCAACCCGGCGAGGGGCCACAGCAGGGCGAGGGTGAAGGACAGGATCAGGGGTCGCTGACCGACCGTCAGCGCGGCTTGCGCGAACGTCTGAACGATCTGCAATCCGGGCAACTGCCCGGTGACGGGTCCGAAGAAGCCGAGGCCGGGCGGCGCGAGTTAGACCGCGCAGGCCGCGCGATGAAAGAGGCCGAACAGGCCCTGCGCGACGGCGATCTGCCGGGTGCGATGGACCGTCAGGCCGAAGCGATGGAGGCCCTGCGCGAAGGCATGCGCAACTTTGGCGATGCCTTGGCACAGGAACAGCGCCAGCAGGGCACCGCCCAGCAGGGCGATCAGCCCGGTGCGCCCGACCCCAATGGCCAGCGCGACCCGCTGGGCCGTGATCCCGGCAATTCGGCGCGCATCGGGTCTGACCGCAACATGCTGCAAGAAGATCCGGGTCGCCGCGCACAGGCCCTGCTGGACGAAATCCGCCGCCGGTCGGGCGAACAGACCCGGCCGGGCGACGAACTGGATTATCTGCGCCGTCTGCTGGACATGTTCTGACGGGCGTGGGTTACCGGGGTTTGGTTACGCCCCGCGCCCGTTCAGCGCGGTGGTGGCCTGCTGCATGATGCCGTCAAGCCACAGCCGGATGGCATCGACCTGCGCCACAAAGCGGTTCAGCATGTCTGCCGAGGCCGGAAACTGTTCGGCCAGCCGCGGGGCCGCGACATAGGCCACCACAAACACCACCGCCAGAATCAACATCAGCACGAACCCGGACTTGAACCCGCTGCGGGGTCTAGTCAGGTCTGGCAACGCATCGATCTGTTCGTCGGCATCGCGGGTCTGGGTGGTCGACCGCAGGGTGGAGTTGATTTCCTCGACATCCGGCAGCAGGTCACGCCGCGCCGCCGGTTTGGGCGGCGGGGGCGGGGCGGCATCGGGGTTCTGCCCCTTCAGCATCGCCAGCCTGCGCTGCGTGGGCGACAGCGACGAGGCCGCTTCCAGCCCCATCTCTGTCTGCGTTTCCAGCGCGCGGGGTTCTTCGACGCGGCGGGCCTGCACTTCGCGCTCGGCTTCTTCGCGCAGCACGGCCAGCAGGCTTTCGTCCAGCCCGCGGGGTTTCGCCTCTGCCATCGGTGCCGCTGGCACCGGGGCCTCCATCCCCTCGTCTTCCTCTGGCTCGGCAAAGGCCGGGGGGGGCGGGGCAGGCTGTGCGGCGGCAGGCTGCGCGGGCGGTTCTGGCGGGGTATAGGCTGGCGGGCTGGTGTCTGTCAGGGCGGCGATATCGTCGCCAAACAGGTTGGCTTCCTCTGCCGCCTCGGCCTCGGCCTGGGGGGGCATCTGAAACCAGGCGTGACCGCAGTTCGAGCACTGAACATCGCGCCCCGCCTCGGGGATGGCGGTGTCGGCCACTTCGTATTGCGCATCACAGTTCGGGCAAACCAGCCGCATCGGTACGTTCTCCAGCCGTCAAATGCGGCTTTGCTTTCGTAGTTGTAGCAACGATACCCAAGCTATCCAAGAGTTTGTCGCCAAACTCTGTGCAATCGTTAACGCCTGTGCGATTGAAACCGCAGCCGCCATCGGCAATGCTGGCGCGCAAACGAGGAGTGGCCGGGTGATCGCCTTTGAAAATGTCGCCTACAACTATGGTGGGGGGGAGCTTCTGTCCGACGTGTCCCTGCGCCTTGCCCCCGGATCGTTCCATTTTCTGACCGGCCCGTCTGGCGCGGGCAAGACCACATTCCTGAAACTGGGCTATGCCGAATTGCTGCCCACGGCGGGGCGGGTCACGATCTTTGACCGCGATGTGCGGTCGCTCAGCCGCGATGACGTGGCCCGCACAAGGCGCAGGATCGGCGTGGTGCATCAGGATTGCCAGTTTCTGGACCATCTGCCGCTGGCCGCCAATGTGCAATTGCCGCTGACCGTTTCGGGCAAGGCCGGGTCGGCGCGCGATCTGACGGACCTGCTGTCCTGGGTCGGGCTGGAAAAGCTGGCCGATGCGCTGCCGCCGTCCTTGTCGGGCGGGGAACGGCAAAGGGCGGCGCTGGCGCGGGCGGTGATCATGGGGCCGGATGTCATTCTGGCCGATGAACCCACCGGCAACGTCGATTGGGACATGTCGCTGCGGCTGCTGACGCTGCTGGTGGAACTGAACCGGATGGGCAAGACCATCGTGGTCGCCACCCATGACCTGAACCTGATCCGGCAAGCCAAATCGCAGGTCGCGGCCCGCGTGCTGCGCATCAGCAAACGCCGCATCCAGCTTGCGGGGGCCGATCTGTGACCCTGCCAAAGGCCCTGTCCGATTTCCTGTCGCCCGATGGCCATTCCAGCCGGGTGGTGCCGCCGTCGGGCCATACAGCCTGGCTGACCTCGTTCACCGCGGGGGCGATGACCTTTCTGGCCGTGTTCGCGCTGGCGTTGTCGCTGGCCTCGGGGCGGCTGGCGGATCGGTGGTCAGACGCGCTGGCCCGCACCGCCACCATCCGCCTTGCCGCCCCTGAAGGCCAGGTGGATCAGCAGACCGCCGCCGTGCTGGCCCTGCTGGCCACCACCCCCGGCATCGCATCGTCCCGCGCCCTGACCGATGCCGAACAGCGCAAACTGCTGGAGCCGTGGTTCGGTCCCGACCTGCCGATTGACGCGCTGCCCATTCCCCGGCTGATCGAAGTGGTCGAGGATGGCACCGGCTATGACGGCGAAGGCCTGCGCCAGCGCCTTGCCGCCGAAGCCCCCGGCGCGGTGCTGGATGACCACACCCGCTGGCGCAGGCCGCTGGCCGAGGCCGCGGGGCGGCTGCGGTTGCTGGGGCTGGTGTCCATCGTGCTGATCCTTGCCACCATGGGCGCGATGATCACCCTTGCCGCCAATGCGGCACTGGCGGCGAATGCGCAGGTGATCAAGGTGCTGCGGCTGGTGGGTGCCAAGGACAGCTACATCGCCCGCGCCTTTGTGCGCCGGTTCACCCTGCGGGCGCTGACCGGGGCGGCGGCTGGCGCGCTGGCCGGGCTGATCGGGGTGGCGCTGCTGCCATCTGCCGATGCGGCGGGCGGGTTTCTGACCGGGCTTGGCTTTCAGGGCACGGGGTGGCTGTGGCCGTTCGTCCTGCCACCGCTTGCGGCCGCCGTGGCCTTTGCCGCCACCCGCCATGCCGCCCACACAAAACTCAAGGAGTTGACATGATCGCCATTCGTTGGGTGTTGTCGCTGATCTTTGTCGTGCAGATGTATCTGGCGATGGCGGTGTTTGCCGTGGTCTTTGCGCCTTGGGCACTGTTTTCGCGCCGGGGGGCCTATGCCGCCATGCACGGCTATTGCGCCTGGGTGATCTTTACCCTGCGCCTGCTGTGCGGGTTGCGTTGCGAGGTGCGGGGCACGCCCCCCACCGATGAAGTGGTGGTGGCCGCCAAGCATCAGAGCTTCCTTGACATCATGATGATCTTTCACGCCGTCCCGCAGGGCAAGTTCATCATGAAGCGCGAGCTTATCTATACGCCTTTCCTTGGCCAATATGCCCTGCGCATCGGTTGTGTGCCGCTGGACCGGGGCAAGCGCGGGGCGGCGATTGCCCAGATGAAGGCCGATGTGGCCAAAGGCACCGTGCATCCGGGGCAGTTGATCATCTATCCGCAGGGCACCCGCGTCGCCCCCGGCGTGAAGGTGCCCTACAAGGTGGGCACCGGGCTGCTGTACGATCAGCTTGGCCAACCCTGCGTGCCGGTGGCGACCAATGTGGGCGTGTTCTGGCCCAAGCGCGGCATCCTGCGCCATCCCGGTGTGGCGGTGGTCGAATTTCTGCCCGCCATCCCGCCCGGCAAACCCGTGCCCGCCTTCATGAAGCAACTTGAGGCCGACATCGAGGTGGCCTCTGACGCGCTGCTGGCCGAGGCCGGCTTCAGGCGGGCGTAGGCAATGGCGACCTCACCTGCCACCGTTGACCACATGCTTGACGCGCTGGCCCCGCTGCCGGTGACCGCGCGCAAGATGTTTGGCGAATATGCGCTGTATCTGGATGGCCGGGTGGTGGCGCTGATCTGCAACGACGATCTGTTCGTCAAACCCACGGTGGGATCGGTGGCCCTGTTGGCCGATGGCCCGATGGCACCGCCCTATCCGGGGGCCAAGCCGCATTATCTGGCGACTGACCTGCTGGATGATGTGGACCGTTTGACTGCCGCCCTGCTAGCGGTGGCGGCAGATGTGCCGCCGCCAAAGCCGAAGAAACCCAAGGTCAGGACATAGGGCAGTCCGACACCGCCAGATCGATCGCCAGCCGGGCGTCCGGCCCGTATTGCAGGCCTGCGACGTTTATGTACAGCCCGCCGCCGTCACTTTGGATCGCGTCCGGGGCAAGGGTCATGGTGCTGGCGGCCGCATCCACCGCCGCGCCGTCAAACAACGCGCAGTCGGTTGCAAAGCGCAGGACATAGCCGTTGAACCTTGCGGCAAAAAACGCGCCCGCCCCGCGCGGATAGCTCAGCTCGATCCGCGATGGCCCGATTTCCACCGTCACCGGCACCACGTCCAGCCCGCCGGTCAGACCTTCGGGTTCCAGCCCGAATTCCACCCCCGGCCCCACCATCACCGTGCGCCCGCGCGCGGCCAGATAGGGCTGTGCCGGGTCGTCATAGGTCAGCACGGTAAAGGTGACCAGACGCCCCTCCAGCGACCCGGCCGATGCCGTGCCCGCCATCAGGATGGCAAGGCACAGCGCCCGGATCATGCCAGTTTCAGCGCGATGATCCCGCCAAGGATCAGCAAGACCCCGCCCACCCGCAGCGCATTGACCGGCTCGCCGAACAGGAACACCGCCGCCACCGCCGTACCAATCGCGCCGATGCCGACCCAGACCGCATAGGCGGTGCCCACCGGCAGGTCTTTCATCGCAAGCGCCAGCAGCCAGAAGGACGCCACCGCCCCGATCAGGGTCAGCGCACTGGGCAGGGGTCTGGTGAAGCCGTCCGAATACTTCAACCCCAGGGCCCAGCCTGTTTCCAGCATTCCGGCCAGCAGAACCAACAGCCACGGGTTCATGTCAGGCCGCCAGACCTTTGGTGCCCATGTCCAGAAACTTCTGCCGGCGATCCTTGATCAGGGCGGCGGGCGATTTGCTGGACAGTTCTTTCAGCATGGTTTCAATCGCCTTGCCGACCGCTTCCATCGTTTCCTTCTGGCCGCGCTGCGCGCCGCCCAAGGGTTCCTTGACGATGCGGTCGATCACGCCCAGCTTTTGCAGATCCTGCGCGGTCAGACGCAACGCCTCGGCGGCTTCGCGCATCTTGTCGGCGTCTTTCCACAGGATCGACGCACAGCCTTCGGGGCTAATCACCGAATACACACTGTGTTCCAGCATGGCGACGCGGTTCGCGGTGGCAAAGGCCACAGCCCCGCCAGACCCGCCTTCGCCGATCACCACCGAAATCAGCGGCACGCCGATTTCCAGACATTTCTGCGTGCTGCGCGCAATCGCCTCAGCCTGGCCCCGTTCTTCGGCCCCCTTGCCCGGATAGGCGCCGGGGGTGTCGACCAGCGTGATCACCGGCAGGCGGAACCGGTCGGCCAGATCCATCAGGCGAATGGCCTTGCGGTAACCTTCGGGCCGCGCCATGCCAAAGTTCCGCTCGATCCGGCTTTTGGTGTCGGTGCCCTTTTCATGGCCAATCACCATCACCGGCTGGTCGTTGAACCGCGCAAGGCCGCCCATCACCGCATGGTCATCGGCAAAGTTGCGGTCGCCGGCAAGCGGGGTATATTCGCTGAACAGCGTCTCGATATAGTCCTTGCAATGCGGGCGGTCCGGATGGCGGGCGACCTGACATTTCTGCCATGCGGTCAGACCCTTGTACAAATCCTTCAGCATCTGGTCGGCCTTGCGGTCCAGCCCTTCGGACTCGCGGGTCACATCCATGCCCGACGTGCCACGCGCCATGGCCCGCAACTCCTCGGCCTTGCCTTCGATCTCGGCCAGCGGCTTTTCGAATTCCAGATAGTTCATGCGGACTGCTCCGGCTGCGGACATTGTGTCGGGGATGTATGCCTGTGTGGTCGGGTCAATGCAACCCGCGCAGAGAACACGCCGCCACAGGGGATGCGGTCGGGGATGCGGTCGGGGTCAATGCCGTCGCCCTATCAGCCGCCCGGCCCGCGGCAGGATCAACGGCGCCGCCAACAGGGCCAGGGCGCCAAGCGCCCAGACGACCACGATGACAGGCCCCGCAACAGCCTGCATCAGCACGATGGCCTGCCCCGCCAATCCGGTGACATTCAGACCGTCCAGCACATTGCCTGCGACCTTTCCGGCTTCGGTAAGTGAGGCGATGGATTTGCCGGTATCCACCAGAAGCCCCGCGCTGGAGGCGACCCAGGTCAGGATCGGGCCAACCGCAAGATAGGCGGCCCAGGCGATCAGCGACCAGATCACCAGCCCGGCAAGCGCCCCAAGCCACAGCAACGGCCCGCCCAGACGTGGCCGCGCATCGCCCCCGATGCGAGAGCCTGCATAGGAGCGATCATCATAGCCGCGATCATCGCGGCGTTCGGCGGCATATCCGCTGTTGTCGTATCCGTCCCTGCCATAGCCCCCGTCGCCATGGCCCCCGTCGCCATAGCCCCCGTCGCCATAGCCCCCATCGTTGTGGCCCGACTGGCTTGGCCGGTGGCCGGAACTGCGATGCCCGCCACGGTGTGACCCCTGGCCTCCTGACCCGTGACGCCCCATTGTATTTCCCCTTTGTCGGTTCTGAATATGTCGCCTTGCCAAGATGACGATGCCGGAGGCTGCAAACCAGCCGGGATGGGCGATGATCACGCGATGGTGTTGCAAGGGCATCCGGCGGCATCCGGCGCTGTCGGGACAGATGTGCCGGCCGGCAATCGCACAACGCCGCCTTGCCCCCCCCTGAAACAACATCGCCCCGCGAACCGCTGTGCGGCCCACGGGGCGTGCGTCCTCCCGAGGGTGCTGCGCGGGGCCTCCTCTCCCCAGTGCGCAGCGCGGGTATTCTTTGCAAAGCGCCGCGAATCTGGCGCTTGGTTGACAGAGCCTGCCCGTTTCAAGGGCGCTCTGTCAATGACGCAGCGTCAGAACCGGCGATCAATTGCCGCCAATCATTTCCGACTGCCGCACGATCACTTCGGCCTGCTTGATCGACGCAATGTCCACCAGACGCCCCTTGTAGACCGTCGCCCCCTCGCCCCGCGCCGATGCGTCCTCCATCGCGGCCAGAATTTCGCGCGCCTCGGCCACGGCGGCGTCACTGGGGGTGAACACCTCGTTCGCCAGCGCGATCTGCCTGGGGTGGATCGCCCATTTGCCAACCATGCCCAGGGTCGCCGACCGCCGCGCCTGCGCGCGATAGCCCTCGTCGTCGGAAAAATCGCCGAACGGGCCGTCCACCGGCAGCACGCCATGGGTGCGGCAGGCGGCGACGATGGCGGCCTGCGCCCAATGCCACGGGTCAGACCAATGCCGCACGCCCGCTTGCAGCATGTAGTAGTTTTCCTGCGTGCCGCCGATGCCGGTGGTCTGCATCCCCATGCTGGCGGCAAAATCGGCGGCCCCAAGGCTCATGGCCTGCAAACGCGGGCTGCTGGCGGCGATTTCCTCGACATGGGCGATGCCGGCCGCAGATTCGATGATCACCTCAAAGGCAATCGGCCTGGTCCGTCCCATGGCGCGTTCCGCCGCCGTCACCAGCGCATCCACCGCATAGACATCGGCCGCACAGCCCACTTTCGGAATCATGATCATGTCCAGCCGGTCGCCCGCCTGTTCCATCAGGTCCACCACATCGCGATACCACCAGGGCGTATCCAGCCCGTTGATCCGCACCGACAGCGTCTTGTTGACCCAATCCACATCGCGGGTGGCGGCGATGATGTTGGCGCGGGCGGATGCCTTGTCGGACGGGGCGACCGAATCCTCCAGATCAAGGTTCACCACATCTGCCGCCGAGGCCGCCATCTTGGCAAACAGGGCAGGCCGCGACCCCGGCCCGAACAACTGGCAGCGGTTCGGGCGGGCGGGAGGGCTGGGTTGGGGGCGAAAGCTCATGGGCAGACCTGTTGCTAAGTAAATTTCAATCCTACCGCACAATTCAGTATATTGTTGCGCAACCAAACACAAGCGGCCCTTTGCAGGCGCAGCAACCCGGTGCGGCAACGCGGCATGTAACGCCAGACCATGCCAGGAGCCGCATTTGCCCGCCAAACGGTGCAGGCCCTGCTTGACAAGGCCCGAAAACTGGCGATGTGCTGCCGGGAAATGATCGGGACATGTCGATGCAGAATATTTCACTGACACCTGCAAATCAGGAACTGCGCATATTGATCCTCAGGATCGTTTTTGTGCTGATGCTGCCGCTGATCTTTTTCACGCGCTCTGCCTGGCCGCAACTTGCCTTTGAAGCGCTGGAGATCATCGGGGTGGCGCTTGTGATCACGGCGGTTCTGGGCCGGTTCTGGGCCATACTTTACATTGGCGGAAACAAGAACCAGCAGATCATGCAGGACGGCCCCTATTCGATCTGCCGGCATCCCCTGTATCTGTTTTCGACCATCGGCGTTCTGGGTCTGGGCTTCATGCTGGGCAGCATCGTGCTGACCCTTGTGCTTGGCCTGCTGACATTTGTCATTCTGACCGCCACGGCACGCCGGGAAGAGGCTTTCCTGCGGGGAACCTTCGGAGACGCGTATGACAGATATTCAGCGCGCGTGCCCATGATCCTGCCGCGTCTGTCGGGGTTCCACACCTCCCCCGCGGTGACATTTTCCGTACCGCATCTGCGGGGCAACCTGTTTGACGCGCTGGTATTTCTTGCCTTCATCCCGCTGGCGGCAACCCAGGAAATGCTGGCAAAGTTTGCCGTCTTGCCGACTTTTCCGATCTGGTAGGCAAGGCTTGACCGCCTGATGCCGCAAGGTCAAACACAGCCAACGCTCCTGTCCCCGGCTTCCATCAAGAGATGAACCATGACCCGCACCGTCTATGTCAACGGCGAGTATCTGCCGGAAACCGAAGCCCGCGTCTCGATCTTTGACCGGGGGTTCCTGATGGCGGACGGGGTCTATGAAGTGACCTCGGTGCTGGATGGCAAGCTGATCGACTTTGAGGGCCATGTGATCCGCCTTGCCCGCAGCCTGGACGAGCTGGAGATGGCGAACCCCATCAGCGACGATGGCCTTGCCGACATGTTCCGCGAGCTGGTGCGGCTGAACGACATCGACCAGGGCATGATCTATCTGCAAATCACGCGGGGCAACCCCGGCGACCGCAGTTTCGTGTTCCCAGATGCCTCGGTGCCGTCGACCATCGTGGCCTTTACCCAGAACATCCCGAACCTTGCCGATGCGCCCGCCGCGAAAACCGGGTTCCGGGTGATCACGGTGCCCGACCTGCGGTGGGACCGGGTGGATATCAAGACGACGCAACTGCTGTACCCGTCGATGGCCAAGATGATGGCGAAAAAGGCCGGGGTGGATGACAGCTGGTTCGTGGCGGATGGGTCCGTCACTGAGGGCACATCGAACAACGCCTATATCGTCAAGGGCAACACGATCATCACCCGCCAGCTTTCGACCGACATCCTGCATGGCATCACCCGCGCGTCTGTGCTGCGCTTTGCGGCCGAAGCCCAGATGGTGGTCGAAGAACGCCCCTTCACCGTGGCCGAGGCGCAGGAAGCGGACGAGGCCTTTTCCACCGCCGCCTCCATCTTCGTGATGCCGGTGGTCGAGATCGACGGCGCGCAGATCGGCACTGGCACACCCGGCCCGGTGGCGGCGCGTCTGCGCGAGATCTATCTGGAAGAAATGCGCAAGACGGCGGTCTGACCCGGTGACACCCCCGTTCACGTATGACGGTCTGCGACGGGGCATGCGCGACGGGGTGCCGCTTGGGGTTGGCATTCTGGCTTACGGCCTGGCCTTCGGGCTGGTGGCGGCACAGGTGCCGCTTGCCTTGCCGCAGGCCGTGACGATGAGCGCTGCCGTCTATTCCGGCTCGGCCCAGTTGGCCGCGCTGAATCTGATCCAGACCGGGCAGGTCACGCTGACCGCCTTGGCCGCGACCATCCTGCTGATGAACGCGCGCTATGTGATGTTCAGCGCCGCCTTGCAGCCGTGGCTGGGCCGGACCACCGCGCCGCGCGCCTATGGCAGTCTGTTGCTGTTGGGCGATGCGAACTGGCTGCTGGTGATGCGCGCGATCGACAAGGGCGAGGTTGACCGCGCCTATCTTGCCGGAACCGGCGTGCCGATGCTGGCGGGGTGGCTGGTGGGCACCTCGGTCGGAGTGATGTCGGGCAGCATATTGCCCGACCCACGGGTGCTGGCCGCCGATCTGATGCTGCCCGCCTTTGCCGCCGCGATGATGGGCGGCATGATGCGGGGGCGGGCGTCCTGTCTGGCGGCGGGGGTGGGCGCGGGGGTGGCGCTGGCGGTGATGGGTCTGGCCGGGCCGGGCTGGGCGATCATCGCCGCAGGGGTTGCGGGTGCGGCGGTGGCCGCTGCCGTCTGGCGCGCACCGGAGGCCGCATGATGCCGTCGTTCTGGCTATTGCTGCTGGTGATGGCTGCAGCCGCGCTGTTCTGCCGGTGGGCAGGGTTCTTTGCCATGCGCTTTCTGCCCATCACACCCCGGATGGAAGCCGCCCTGCGCGCCACCCCCATATCCGTCATGGCCGCCATCGCAGCGCTTGCGGTGGCCCAGGGCGGCGTCACCGACGCGCTGGCCCTGACCGCCGCCGTGGGGCTGACGTTCCTTCTGGGCAATGACGTGGCGGCGGCGTTGATCGCGGTGGCACTCGCGGCGGGGATGCGGTGGGTCTGGGGGTAGGGGTTTTCGCCGCAGGGCTATGATGGCGTTGGCAGGTTTACCTCAATATCTGCCGGAATGATCGCTTCGGGCAAGACACCGCGTAATTGCACCGTCGGCAAATCGTCGAACAAGATTACTGTGTCCGTGCCATTTGCGGCTGTTTCCAACGTCATCACGAGATCTGACGGGGCATAGGTAATTCTTATCGACAAGTAGTCCTCACCGGGGGTGAAATCGTCGATGAAGATCACATCACCGCCGATGCCGTCGCCATCCCTGTCTCCTATCCATTCGCTGCCAACGAAGAAGGAATCATCGCCCTCGCCACCGATAAGTTGATCCTCTGCCCCGCCATACAGCGTGTCATTGCCAGAGCCGCCATCAAGGACATTTCCCCCACCAGACCGAAATAAATTCAGCAATGAATCATTCCCGGTCCCGCCCAGCAATGTGCAACTGCCCCCACCCTCGGCGCGCAAATTATCGCTACCTGCGCCCCCTTCGATCAGATCATTGCCGCCGCCGTCCTGAATCCCGTCATTTCCATCCCCCCCGATCAACGTATCATTGCCATCCCCTCCGTCGATCCGGTCACTGCCTCCGCCGCCGTCAACCAACATGTCATCCGTCGCTAATGAAGAGTCGACATGGTCATCGCCCAACCCGCCCAGCAATGTATCAAGGCCATCACCCGAAAGGACTGTCAGAGTATCGTTCCCTGCTCCGCCATTTACCAGATCGGCACCCTCAGCACCGAACAGCAAATCGTCGCCATCGCCGCCAAGCAATGTGTCATCGCCAGCCCCGGCCTGAACCGAATCGTTGCCCGCACCAGCATCAAGGCGGCTGTCGCCAGCGTCGTAGGCAAAATCACGATCCATATCCATCAGGTCATTGCCAGCGCCGCCGTACACATCAATTCCCGAGGGTGCATATCCTGAACTTATGGTGTCGTCGCCGTCGTTCAGGTAGACGACATCATGTTCTGGGCCACCATCGGTCAGCATTACGACTGTGTCGTTGCCGGCCCCACCGAAAAGAGTGTCGCGGCCATCGCTGTCGGTTATGGTGTCGTTGCCTGCGCCAGCAAAGACCCGGTCGCGGCCTTCTCCTCCGTCCAGATCATCATCGCCGTCATCGCCGTAAAGCGAGTCATTCCCCAGATCACCATAGGCCGTGTCATCGCCAGACCCCGCCGCCAGGGTGTCATTCCCGCCACCGCCTTGCAGCAGATCGTCACCTTCACCCCCGTCGAGCGTATCATCCTCGTCGGTTCCCAGCAGGTCATCATCGTCGTCATTGCCGGGACTGGGTTCCTCTGCCCACTGCTCCTCATCGTCCGACCCGCTGTCGCCAAACGCGACCACCGCCCCGCCCAGCAACAGCAGCGGCAGGATGAAGAATTCCAACATGGCAACCCCCGAAAAACCAACGCCCAGACGGATGCCCTGGGCCAATTCGTTAACAGCGCTGCAAAGGCGCCACCCTGTCAACAACACAATTCTGCCACATTCGGATAGGCGGACAATCCCGCCCCCGCTGCCGAATTGCATGGCAAATGAAAACAGCCAGCGCCCGGATCAGGGCTTTGGCCCCACATTCTGCGCAAAGGCCAGGTCGAAGGCGGCTTTCTTGGCGGCGTCGGCCTCGGTCTGGGTCCTGCCGACCCAATCGGCATAGGGCATGCCATAGACGATCTCGCGGGCGGTGTCCTTGTCCATCCCGATCCCCCGGTCATTGGCCGCCTCCTGATACCAGCGGCTCAGGCAGTTGCGGCAGAAGCCGGCGAGGTTCATCAGGTCGATGTTCTGCACCTCGGGGCGCTTTTCCAGCAGATGGTGCATCAGGGCGCGAAAGGCCGCGGCCTCAAGCTCTGTCTGGGTGGCGGGGTCGATCTGGGGGCGCATGACGGGCCTTTCGGTCTGAAAAAACCAGACATAGCCTGCGAAGGCCGTCGTGTCATCCAACCTCCATCAGGCCGCCAGCGTGTTGTCCAGAAGGATGCTGTCGGGGGCCACGGCAGCGGCGGAAAGCCCGCGCAATACGGCCACCACCTGACCATCCAGCAGCACGTCCGCCCCCAGGCCATCCAGCCGGTCCAGAACCGAGACAACGCCCGTCGCGGGGTTGGGCCCGCCCTCGATGAACAACTGCAACACCTCGGTCGCTGGCGCAAAATCGGTGATCGCAACCGGAGTTGACCAGTCGGGGCCAACGACGGCCACAAAATCGTCAACCCCTTCGCCACCTGTCAGAGTATCGCCCCTGTCGCCCAGCAGGGTGTCGTTCCCTGCATCGCCATTCACCTCATCCGGCCAAACCGGCCAAAGGTCGGTGTTGGCCGATTGAATGTCGTTGGAAATCCGGTCCGCGCGCCAGCCATCGACAACGCCGTCGAACAGGCCCGGCAACACCTCGGCCACATCTGCCGCCGTCGTCGCCAGCGCCTCGGTCACGAAATTTCCGGGCTGCGCATCAACACCGACCAGAAAGTCATCGCCCTCGCCGCCGCTCAGGGTGTCGGCCCCGGTGCTGCCCACCAGCGCGTCATCGCCCGCCCCGCCCTCCATGTCGTCATTGCCAATGCCGCCGATCATCTCATCGTCGCCATCGCCACCCGACAGCACGTCGTCGCCGAGGCCCCCCAGCAACAGATCGTTCCCGCCATCGCCATTCAGCGTGTCGCGCCCCTGTTCGCCTGCGATCAGATCGTCGCCCCCGCCGCCTTCGACGAAATCGCGGCCGTCCTTGGCAAGGTGCAGATCGTCCCCGTCGCTCAGCGTGACCTCGGCAGGGTCATCGTCGCCAAAACTGGCGGTGCCTTCTGTGTCCGGGCCTTCGGTGTCTGGCTGTTCAGGGGCGGGTTCGTCGTCGTCAGAGCCGCTGCCGACAAAGATCAGTGGCAAGATACCCAGAAACAAAAGCCACTCCATAACCCCACCCCTTTTGCGCAATCCCGATCAACGATGGCAAAACGGGCTGGACTGTCAACCTTTGTGGCAAATTCAAGGCAGGGCTGGAAACAATGGGGCCGCAGACGGCCAACAGCTAGCGAAACCCGGACAGAACCTGCGACAGAATCGGCGCAAGGCGGGTGGCCCATGCGGCCTGCTGCTCTGCCGTGCCGATCAGATCATTGCGCAGCTCGATCAGCAGGTTCAGCCGACCGGGGGTCAGGGCGTGGCGGTCGATCGCATCGCCGGGCAGATGGCCATTGTAGGGTTCGTTGTCACCGATGCAAAGATCGGGTTCCTGCATCAGCCGCGCGATCAGCGCCTGCGAAAAGGCGGGGTCCCGATGCGAATACAGCACCCCCACCTGCCACGGGCGCGGCGGGCGGCCCTTCAGGCAGGGGGTGAAGGAATGAATGGCAAGAATGACGGTATCCGCCTGCCGCGCCGCCAGCCGGGCCAGCGCGTCGTGATAGGGGCGGTGCAACCTGGCAAGGCGGCGTTCGACCTCAACCGCGTCCACCCTGCGGTTGCCCGGAATGATGGTGCCGTCATACAGCTTCATCACCAGCGTCGGGTCTTGCTCGCCCCGGTTCGGGTCGATCACCAGACGGCTGAAATCGGAACAGATCACCGGGCTGTCCAGACGTTCGCCCAAGGCGCGGGCCAGCCCTTCAGCCCCCACATCCCAGGCGATGTGGCGCGCCATGTCGGCGGCATCCACCCCCAGACAGCCGCCCGCCACATCCGGCGGCACCCGGTTCGAGGCGTGATCACAGGTGATCAGCCAGCGACCGGGCCGCGTTTCGCCATGAATGTGAAAAGCCGCGTTCATCAGACCTTCATATCTTGCCTGCAAACCAACTAAAACCGCGTCTGACGAAAGGAAACTTTTTTCCGTGCCGCTTTTGCAGGCAGTTGCGCAAATCAAGGCCAAGGATTCGTGTCCGGGCGCCAAAGCAGCGTTGCCCCATGCCAAAAGATGGGCCATAAGACGCGCGGCCCACCGCGACACTTTAACGAACCAAACAAGGATCGAGGCAGCATGAGACGCCTTCGTAGTGTGAAGATCGTGGCCACTCTGGGCCCGGCCTCCAGCGACTATACCACCATCCGCGCCCTGTTCGAGGCTGGAGCCGATGTGTTCCGCCTGAACATGAGCCATGGCACCCATGACGAGCAGCGCGCCCGTCACAAGATCATCCGTCAGGTCGAAACCGACACCGGGCGTCCGATTGCCATTCTGGCCGATCTTCAGGGGCCAAAGCTGCGCGTCGGCACCTTCACCAACCCGTCGGAAGAATTGGTCGAGGGCGCGAAATTCCGCATGGACCTGTCGCCCGCGCCGGGCGACGTGACCCGCGTGAACCTGCCCCACCCCGAGATTTTCGCGGCGCTGGAACCCGGCACATCGCTGCTGATCAACGATGGCAAGATCCGTCTGGTGGTCGATGCCTGCGGCAAGGATTTCGCCGATTGCACCGTCAGCGTGGGGGGCACGATTTCCAACCGCAAGGGCGTGAACGTGCCCGACGTGGTGCTGCCGCTGGCGGCGCTATCGGAAAAGGACCGCGGCGATCTGGAATTCGCCTGCGAGATGGGCGTGGACTGGCTGGCGCTGTCTTTCGTGCAGCGCCCCGAAGACGTGCTGGAAGCCCGGCATCTGGCCAAGGGCCGTGCGGCGATCCTGTCCAAGATCGAAAAGCCTGCGGCGGTAAAGGCTTATGACGCGATCCTGCAAGTGTCGGATGGCATCATGGTGGCGCGCGGCGATCTGGGCGTGGAAATGCCGATCCATTCGGTGCCCCCCATCCAGAAGCGTCTGGTGCGGGGCGCGCGCGCGGCCGCCAAGCCGGTGATCGTGGCGACGCAGATGCTCGAGTCGATGATCGAGGCCCCGGTTCCGACCCGCGCCGAAGTGTCGGATGTGGCGACCGCGATTTATGAAGGCGCGGATGCGATCATGCTGTCGGCCGAATCGGCGGCTGGCAAATACCCGATCGAAGCCGTGACGATGATGCACAACGTGGCGCTGTCGGTCGAAAAAGACCCGACCTACCTGTCGATCATCGAGGCCAGCCGCAACGTGCGCCGCGAAACGGTGGCCGACGGCATCGTGGTCGCCGCGCGCGAGATCGCCGAGGCCACCAACATCAAGGCGATCTGCTGCTTCAGCCAGTCGGGCACCACGGCCAGCCTTGTGGCCCGCGAACGGCCGCGCGTGCCGATCATCGCGCTGACACCGCTGATGTCCTCGGCCCGCCGGATGGCGCTGACCTGGGGGGCCTATTGCGTGCTGGCCGAACCGCAGGACCGCTTCAAGGGCGCGGTGATCGCCGCCGTCCGTGCCGCGCGCGACCACGGCTTTGCCGGGCCGGAAGACCAGATCGTGGTGACCGCCGGCGTGCCGTTCAACGTGAAGGGCACCACCAACATCCTGCGGGTGGCGCCTTGTGATGAACGGTTGATTTCCAGCGCTGACCCTGAGTAAATCAGGCATAGCCATTGAAAATGTGAGGACGCCATGGTGGACCCCGATCTGTTTCTGACAATCGGTGTCGTGCTTGGCGTCCTGACCATTCCGTCGCTGCTGTCAGCCTGGACAGATGGCCGCACCCCCCGCCTTGGCGCGATCATGGTGTTTGTCGCGGTGATCATGGTGGCGGTGGCCGCCAACAACAAACCCACCGGCTATCAGATCAGCGATGTGCCGACGATCATGCTGAACGTCGTGGGCCGCTACCTCAACTGAACCGACCCCCCTTGCACCGCAGCGGCAGCCCGCATATAGGAACCGCTTCTATACCCGTGTTGCCGGCCAACGTGGCATGCCGAGCAGCACCTGAAACCATGGAGATGGAAATGCCCAAGATGAAGACCAAGTCGGCGGCGAAGAAGCGTTTCAGCTTCACGGCCTCCGGTCGGGTGAAGGCCGGCGTCGCCGGCAAGCGCCACGGCATGATCAAGCGCACGACGAAATTCATTCGTGACGCGTCCGGCACGATGCTGCTGAACCCGTCCGACGCGAAGATCGTCAAGAAATACATGCCCTACGACCGGTAAGGAGAACAGCCGATGTCCCGCGTCAAATCCGGCGTCGTCACGCACGCCCGCCACCGCAAGGTGATCAAGAAAGCGGCTGGCTACTATGCCGCCCGTTCCACCAACTTCCGCACCGCGACTCAGGCCGTCGACAAGGCCCAGCAGTACGCCACGCGCGACCGCAAGACCCGCAAGCGCAACTTCCGCGCCCTGTGGATTCAGCGGATCAACGCCGCCGTGCGCCTGTTCGACATCGAGTTCACCTACTCGCGTTTCATCAACGGTCTGGCGAAAGCCGGCATCGAAGTGGACCGCAAAGTGCTGGCCGATCTGGCCGTGCATGAACCCGAGGCGTTCAACGCCATCGCAGCGCAGGCGAAAGCCGCCCTGGCCTGAGCCAAATTTCTTCGCAGAAATTTGCAAGATCGTTCGAACGATCTTGGCCCCGCCCCAACCGGCGGGGTTTTTCTTTGCGCGGCTTGCATGTGCCCCCCCGTCTGCGCTAGCACAGCCCTGCAAAACCGGAGTTATCCCATGGACGCCGCTGACACGCTCAAGGCCAAATACCTGACCGCCACTGCCAATGCCGCCGATGAGGCAGCGCTGGAGGATGTGCGTCTGGCCGCCCTTGGCAAGAAGGGCGAAATCTCGGCCCTGATGGCGGGTCTGGGCCGCATGGACCCCGATCAGCGCAAAGCCGCAGGCGCGATGCTGAACGTGCTGAAAGATGAGATCGACGCCGCCCTGCGCGCCAGGAAAGCCGCCCTTGGCGATGCCGCCCTGGACGAACGCCTGCGCTCGGAATGGCTGGACGTGACCCTGCCGGGCCGCCCGCGTCGTCAGGGCACCATTCATCCGGTCAGCCAGGTGATGGAAGAACTGACCGCCATTTTCGCCGACATGGGCTTTGCCGTGGCCGAAGGCCCGCAGGTGGAATCGGATTGGTACAACTTTGACGCGCTGAACATTCCGCCCGAACACCCCGCGCGGCAGGAGCACGACACCTTCTTCATGCACCGCGCCGAGGGTGACGCCCGCCCGCCGCATGTGCTGCGCACCCATACCAGCCCGGTGCAGATCCGTGCGATGACCGAACAGGGCGCGCCAATCCGGGTGATCGCCCCCGGCCGCGTCTACCGCATGGACATGGACCAGACCCACACCCCGATGTTCCATCAGGTCGAAGGTCTGGCGATCGACCGCAACATCTCCATGGCCAACCTGAAATGGGTGCTGGAGGAGTTTTGCCGCGCCTTTTTCGAGGTGCCCTCGGTCGAACTGCGCTTTCGCGCGTCGCACTTCCCCTTCACCGAACCCTCGGCCGAGGTGGACATCCGCTGTTCCTGGGAAGGCGGCCAGCTCAAGATCGGGCAGGGCGACAAGTGGATGGAGATTCTGGGGTCCGGCATGGTCCACCCCAAGGTGCTGGCGGCGGCAGGGGTCGATGCGACCCGTTGGCAGGGCTTTGCCTTTGGCATGGGAATCGACCGGATCGCCATGCTGAAATACGGCATCCCCGACCTGCGGGCCTTCTTTGAATCCGACCTGCGCTGGCTGCGCCACTACGGTTTTGCGGCGCTGGATATGCCCGATCTGGCAGGCGGGCTTTCGGCGTAAGACCGCGCTGCGGAGAAGGGTTTTCCACCCGCGCGGCGCCGTGACGAACATTCGCCTGTTTTCCCCCTGCGACACCGGCAGGGGGTGAAACAGCGTTCCGAATTGACTATGTTCTGCGGGCAACCGTCAACCGAGGAACATCATGTCCGTCCGCATCAATGACATCGCCCCCGACTTTACCGCCGACAGCACCGCCGGGACCATCCGCTTCCACGACTGGCTGGACGGCAAATATGCCATCATCTTCAGCCACCCGCGCGATTTTACCCCGGTCTGCACCACCGAATTCGGCGCCGTCGCACAACTGGCCGCCGAATGGGCCAAGCGCAACACCAAGGTCATCGGCGTGTCGGTGGATGCGGTGTCCGACCATGGCAAATGGCAGCGCGACATCGAGGCGTTCGCAGGTGCCCCCGCCGATTTCCCGATCATCGACGACACCAGCCTGACGGTCGCCAAGGCCTATGACATGCTTCCCGCCGAATATTACCTGCCGACCGAGGGCCGCGCGCCTGCCCATACGGCGACCGTGCGCACTGTCTATATCATCGGGCCGGACAAGAAGGTGCGGCTGACCATGACCTATCCGATGAGCGTGGGCCGCAACTTTGCCGAGATTTTGCGGGCGCTGGATGCTGTGCAAGCCACCGACGGCGTGCCGATTGCCACCCCTGCCAACTGGGTTCCGGGGCAGGATGTGATCGTGGCGCTGTCCTTGAACAACGAACAGGCCGAAGCCAAGTTCGGCCCGCTGGACATCAAGCTGCCCTACCTGCGCTTTGCCAAGGCCCCGGCCAAGGGTTAATCCTCGGACAGCGCGTTCAACTGATGCCGGATGCGCCAATGCGGCGTGTCCTGCATCAGCTTTGCGGCCAAGGCGCGGGCAAGGGGCAGATGCCCCTTTTCCCGCGCCCGTTCCAGCAGGTCGGTCTTCCATGGCATCGACCCATGCCGCGCCCGGAACAGTTGGGCAAAGCGCAGCAGCGAAAGATCGCCCGACAGGGCCTCGGTGGACAGGGCCTTCAGGATTTTCATTTTCTGCAAGGCAGGGGGCAGTTTGTGCCCCAGATGCGGCATGGCCAGCGGCACCACATTCGGCCCCATCAGCCGCGCCACATGGGCGGCGTCCTGCGGCACATGGCGGTCGAAGGCGATATAGGCGCGGCCAGCGGCCTTGACGCCATCCGCCGCATCGGCCCAAGGCCCCGACCAGTCGGTATAGGCGCGGGCCTGGCGATAGCGGTTCTCGAACGGCGCGCGGGTCTGGCACAGGGTGCTTTGCGGCGCCATGGCGAACACCGTGCAGCCCGGCGCCAGCGGCGCGAAGGTCAGCGCGCCAAAGCCGCCCATCGACGATCCGTACATCGACACCGCGTCAAAGCGGCGAAAGAACCCGTCGTCCCGCAAGCCTTCCAGTGCCGTCCACAGCGGCAGGTCGCGGAACCAGTCGTTGCGCTTGGCCATCACACCCAGCACGTCCCAGCCTTGGGCCGCCAGAAACGCCTGCCCCCAGGGGCTGCGGGTTTCCGTCTCGCGCAGGGCGGCGAGGTTGTCAAACGTCACGACCAGCCGCTTGACCTGCCCCGGCAACCAGGACAGCGCGTGGTTGGGACGGTCGATGAACCACCCCCCTTTGCCCATGACCAAGCTACGTTGGTCTGCGAAGGGATCGGTCGTCAGGATGACACCCCGAACCGGGCATCACCCGACAGCGTAAGGCCGGGAGTGTTGGTGCCGGGCCGCAAGGGCGGGCCGTCTGCACCGCAGGCGGCAAGGGCCAGAAGGGCTGCCAGCAGGATCAGTCTTGTCATGGTTCCACCTTATGCTACGCCCAAAGCCGTCTGCCACCGCGCCACCTGCGCGCGCACCTGATCGGGGGCGGTGCCACCATAGGACAGGCGCGAGCGGACGGAATTTTCCACCCCAAGCACGGAATGCACCTCTGCCGTGATCCCGTCATGCACCGATGTCATGTCCGCCAGCGACAGGTCGGGCAGGTCGCAGCCGCGGGCCTCGGCCATCGCAACCAGCGTACCCGTCACATGATGCGCCTCGCGGAAGGGCAGACCAAGGGCGCGCACCAGCCAGTCGGCAAGGTCGGTGGCGGTGGAAAACCCGCTGGCAGCCGACTGGGCCAGCACTTCGCGGTTGGCCGTCATGTCGCCCACCATGCCGGTCATCGCGGCCAGCGCAAGCATCAGCGTGTCGGCAGCGTCGAACACCTGTTCCTTGTCTTCCTGCATGTCCTTGGAATAGGTCAGCGCCAACCCCTTCATGATGGTGAACAAGGCCACCGTCGCCCCCAGAATCCGCCCCAGTTTCGCGCGCAGCAATTCTGCCGCGTCGGGATTTTTCTTCTGCGGCATGATCGAACTGCCCGTGGTCCACTTGTCCGACAGCCGCACGAAACGGAACTGGGCGCTGGACCAGATCACCAGTTCTTCGGCAAAGCGTGACATGTGCATGGCGCAGATGCTGGAGGCTGACAGAAACTCCAGCGCGAAATCGCGGTCGCTGACGCTGTCCAGCGAATTGGCGGTGGGCCGGTCAAAGCCCAGGGCCTTGGCCGTCATGTGCCGGTCAATCGGAAAGGATGTGCCCGCCAGCGCCGCCGCCCCCAAGGGACATTCGTTCATCCGCGCACGGGCATCGACAAAGCGCGACCGATCCCGCGCCAGCATTTCGACATAGGCCATCATGTGGTGGCCCCATGTCACGGGTTGTGCTGTCTGCAAATGGGTGAAGCCCGGCATCACCCAGTCGGCCCCCGCCGCCGCCTGCGCGACAAACGCCTGCATCAACGCGGTGATCCCCGAAATCGCCGCATCGCACTGGTCGCGCACCCACAGCCGGAAATCCACCGCCACCTGATCATTCCGGCTGCGCGCCGTGTGCAGCCGCCCCGCTGGCACACCGATGATGTCCTTCAGCCGGGCCTCCACATTCATGTGGATATCCTCCAGATCGGTGCGGAACTGGAACTTTCCACCCTCGATCTCTGACAACACCGTGAGCAGGCCTTCCCCGATGGCATCCGCATCCGTAGGACTAAGGATACCCGTGGCGGCAAGCATCGCCGCATGGGCGCGTGAACCCGCGATATCCTGCGCGTACAGCCGCTGGTCGAACCCGATAGAGGCGTTGATCGCCGTCATGATCGCGTCGGGACCAGAGGCAAAACGCCCGCCCCACATCTGGTTGGCGGCTTGGGGTTGGGCGGGTGCGGTCATGGGGATGCGGCCTTGCGAGGGATGATGCGGAAAACTCTGTTGGTCGTATATGCGGCCTTGGCTCTTGGTGCAAACATGGCGGTGGCCGAGGTCGCAGCCCTGCGGGCGGGCGACATGCGGAAACTGGCCATTCACGCCGAGACGGTGGCCGTGCCTTCCGTCGGGCTGGTGGATGCGGCGGATGCCCCGCGGTCACTGGACGAATACAAGGGCAAATGGGTGGTGCTGAACTTTTGGGCCACCTGGTGCGCGCCCTGCCGCAAGGAGATGCCCTCGCTCGACCGCCTGCAAGCCGCAATGCCGGAAATCGCGGTGGTGCCCGTCGCCACCGGGCGCAACGCGGTCGAGGGGATCAAGCGCTTCTACGCCGAAGCAGCGGTTGTGAACCTGCCGATCCTGCGCGATCCGCAAAGCGACCTCGCGCGCGGTATGGGCGTGCTGGGCCTGCCTTCTACCGTGATCCTGAACCCCGAGGGGGCCGAAGTCGCCCGCCTGATCGGCGACGCCGAATGGGACAGCGCCGATGCCCAGGCCGTGCTGCGCGGGTTCATTGCGGGGGAGTGAGGCCGCCCGCCCTGCGTTACAGATCAAACGTCGCAAACACCGGCGCGTGGTCTGACGGGCCGTCCCAGCCGCGCACGTCGCGCAGGATGCGGCTGCTGTGGGCGGATGATGCAATATCCGGCGTTGCCCAGATGTGGTCCAGCCTGCGGCCCTTGTCGGCGGCGTTCCAGTCGGCGGCGCGATAGCTCCACCAGCTGTAGAGCTTGCCGGTGGGAATGTCGTTGCGGGTGACATCGACCCATCCCCCGGCCTCCATCACCGTGTTGAAATGATCGACCTCGACCGGCGTGTGTGACACGATCTTCAGCAGCGCCTTGTGGTCCCACACGTCATCCTCGCGCGGGGCGATGTTCAGATCGCCGACCAGAATGGCGCGGTCGGGCTTTTCCCAGCGGAACCAGTCGCGCATCTCGGTCAGGAAATCCAGCTTCTGGCCGAACTTCACATTCACCTCGCGGTCGGGAATATCGCCGCCCGCCGGGATATAGCAGTTGTGGATGGTGACGCCGTTTTCCAGCCGCGCCGCCACATGCCGCGCATGGCCCAATTGCGCAAAATCACGCTCACCTGCATCCATCAGCGGCAGTTTCGACAGGATCGCCACGCCGTTGTACCCCTTCTGCCCGCGCGCCACCATGTAGCGGTAGCCAAGTGCTCGGAACTGATCGACGGGAATGTTTTCGACCGGGCTTTTGCATTCCTGCAGGCACAGGATATCGGGGGCCTCATTGCCCAGCAGCCGCGCCACCAGCCCTTCGCGCAGGCGGACGGAATTGATGTTCCAGGTGGCGAGGGTAAAGGGCATGGCAGACTCCGGGTTGTGCCGGGGCACTGTAAGGCTGCCGCCCGCCCGCAACCACCAGAAAAAAGGCCGGGCACAAGACCCGGATGCTGCCAAAAAAGAGGCCGGGCACAAGGCCCGGCCAGGTCCAACAGGGAGGTGCCGCGCCATGACCCCGACGCGACAAGGGGAACCAGGTTGGCGCAAGCGCCTTTGGGAACTGAATTGGCGCAAGCGCCTGTGGGAACTGATCTGGCTCGAATGCCGTAGGGTCATCCTATAGGTTGCAAAGCCGGCAACAATAAGACGTTAGGCTACCAGCCGATATCCGCCGCTTTCTGTGACCAAAATGCGCGCATTTGACGGGTCGGGTTCAATTTTCTGGCGCAACCGGTAGATGTGCGTTTCCAGCGTATGCGTCGTCACGCCGGCGTTATAGCCCCAGACCTCATGCAGCAGCACATCGCGGGCCACAACACCTTGTTGTGCGCGGTACAGATACTTCAGGATGTTGGTTTCTTTCTCGGTCAGCCTGATCTTCTTATCCTTCTCGTCCAGCAGCATCTTCTGCGCCGGTTTGAAGGTATACGGACCCATCTGGAAAATCGCATCCTCGGACTGTTCATGCGTGCGCAACTGTGCCCGGATCCGGGCCAATAGCACCGGAAACTTGAACGGCTTGGTCACATAGTCATTCGCGCCCGCATCCAGCCCCAGAATCGTGTCGGCATCCGAATCATGCCCGGTCAGCATCAGGATCGGGCATTTCACCCCGGCCTTGCGCATCCGGCGGCACAATTCGCGCCCGTCCGTGTCGGGCAGACCCACATCGAGGATCACCAGATCGTAGATCGCGGCCTTGGCCTTCTCCATCCCCTCGGCGCCGGTGCCCGCCTCGAACACGTCGAAATCCTCGGTCATCACCAGTTGCTCGCTCAGCGCCTCGCGCAGGTCGTCGTCATCGTCCACCAGAAGGATCTTGCGAAGTTGGGCCATGAAAGCCTCCGTTTGCTGTCTGGCTCACAAATGCGCGCGCGCCTGTGGTCTGACAAGATTTGCAACGGTGCTGTCACGCGGACGTGTCGGTTCGCGGCGGTATGTTTCAATTTCTGACACCGGGGGCTAAAAGGGGGCCATGACCCTTGGCCCCACCCTTGTTGAACGCCTGTCCCGCGCGCGGGGCGATCTGCGCATGGGGGTGCCGGTCGTGCTGACTGGGGATGGCCAGGCGGCGCTGGTGGTGGCGGTAGAACCACTGGATGCCGCGCGGCTGGCGATCCTGCGCAGCTACGGCGTGCCCGAACTGGTGCTGACGGCGCGGCGGGCGGAAACGTTGAAGGCGCGGGCCTATGATGGCGACGTGGCGCGGATTGCGGTGCCCCATGATGCCGATGTGGCCTGGCTGCGCGCGCTGGCCGACCCGGTGGATGATCTGCGGATGCCGATGAAGGGGCCTTTGCGGTCGCTGCGCGACGGCGGGGCCGACCTGCACCGGCTTGCCGTGGCGCTGACCAAATCGGCGCAATTGCTGCCCGCCGTGTTGCTCGTGCCGATTGGCGATGCGCTGACGCTGGCGGCGGCAAATGCCCTGACCCTGCTGACCGAACCCGAGGCTGCGCCCGAACTCGCCCGCCTGTCGCCGCTGGCCGAGGTGGTGTCGGCCCGCCTACCGATGGTGGCATCCGATGCGGGCCGGGTGCATGTCTTCCGCCCCGAGGATGGCATGGCCGAACATTATGCCATCGAGATCGGCCGCCCCGACCGCCACGCCCCCGTGCTGGCCCGCCTGCATTCGGCCTGCTTCACCGGCGACGTGCTGGGCAGCCTGAAATGCGACTGCGGCCCGCAACTGCGGTCTGCCTTGGTACAAATGGGGCGGGAAGGGGCCGGGGTGTTGTTGTACCTCAATCAGGAAGGCCGGGGGATCGGGCTTGCCAACAAGATGCGCGCCTATTCCTTGCAGGATCAGGGCTTTGACACGGTCGAGGCCAATCACCGCCTGGGGTTCGAGGATGACGAGCGCGATTTCCGCATCGGGGCCGACATTCTGCGCCAGATGGGATTTTCCGCCGTGCGGCTGATGACCAACAACCCGCGCAAGCTGCAAATGCTGGCGGGCTGCGGGCTGGCCGTGACCGAACGGGTGCCGCTGCATGTGGGCGAAACCGCGCAGAACGCAGCCTATCTGGCGACCAAGGCGGCGAAGTCGGGGCATCTGAAGTGAAGCCCTGGGACATCGTCGTTACCCGCACCCATGCCCGTTTCCTGAACCGCCGGTTTCCCTGCACCATCGGGCGCGGCGGCCTGACCACCCGGAAACGTGAGGGGGATGGCGCGACGCCCATCGGCACGCATGGGATCGTCGGCATGCTCTACCGCCCCGACCGGATCGCAAAACCTGCCAGTTGGGCGAAACCCTTTGGCCCGGTGGACCTGTGGTCCGACGACCCGCGCGACCCCGATTACAACCTGATGGTCCGCGCGCCACACCCGTTCCGCCATGAACGGCTGACCCGGCCAGACCCGCAGTATGACCTGATCCTGGTCACCGACTGGAACTGGCCCTCAGCGGTGCCGGGGCGGGGGTCGGCGATCTTTCTGCACATCTGGCGCAGCCCGCATCACCCGACCGCGGGCTGCGTGGCCTTTGCCGCCGCTGATCTGAAATGGATCGCCGCCCGCATCCGCCATGACAGCCGCGTCATCATTCTGCCCTGAAACCTCTTTCCAAAACGCTTTGGCCCGCCTAATCTGGCCCAAATACGGGGGGAAGCCATGGCCAGAACGCTGCTCAACGCGGATGATCAGATTTTCGATCTGCGGCTGGCACGGTCTGCCCCCGATCTGTGGCCGATGCTCGATGCGCTTTATGGCCACCGGCCGGATTATGCCGATTTCTGCAAATCGTTGCTGAAAACCCTGCGCAAGGGCTGGGCCGACCGCGCGCCAGACCTGAAACTGCTGGACCTTGCGCGCGATCTGGAACCCGACTGGTTCCAGCGCCCCGACATGGCGGGCTATGTCTTCTACATCGACCGCTTCAACGACACGCTGCAAGGCGTGCTGGACCGGCTGGATTATCTGACCGACCTTGGCATCACCTATGTCCATTTCATGCCCTGCCTTAAACCCCGCCCCGGCGACAGCGACGGCGGTTATTCGGTGATGGATTACCGCCAGATCAACCCGGCCTTCGGCACCATGGCGGATTTCGAGGCCGTCACGGCAGCCCTGCGCGCACGGGGGATTTCGGTCTGCATCGACCTTGTGCTGAACCATACCGCCAAGGAACATGCTTGGGCCAAGAAGGCCGCCAAGGGCGACGCCGCCCATCAGGACATGTACCTGATGTATGACACGCCCGACCTGCCCGACCGCTATTCCCAAACCCTGGTCGAGGTGTTCCCCGACAACGCCCCCGGCAATTTCACCCACTACCCCGCCTTTGGCAAATGGGTCTGGACCACCTTCAACGAACATCAGTGGGATCTGAACTGGGCCAACCCGGCGGTGTTTCTGGAAATCACCGCCATCATGCTGCATCTGGCGAACCGGGGGGTGGATGTGCTGCGGCTGGATGCGGTGGCCTTCATGTGGAAACGCATGGGCACGCGCTGCCAGTCGGAACCCGAGGTGCATATGCTGCTGCAAGCCCTGCGGGCGTGTTCGCGCATCGCCAGCGCCGCCGTGATCCATCTGGAGGAGGCGATTGTCGCCCCGGCGGAAATGCTGCCCTACCTTGGGCGCGGGCGGCATGACGGGCGCGAGGGGAACCTTGCCTATCACAACAGCCTGATGGTGCAGTTCTGGTCCTCGCTCGCCACCCGCGACACGCGGTTGATGACGCATGTGCTGGCCACCCACTTTCCCGACCGGCTGACCAATGCGACCTACGCCACCTATATCCGCTGCCACGACGATATCGGCTGGGCCATTACGGATGAGGACGCCGCCGCTCTGGGCGCATCCGGCCACGGGCACCGGACCTTTCTGTCGGATTTCTACGAGGGCACCTTTCCCGGCAGTTTTGCCAAGGGCGCGCTGTTTCAGGTGAACGAGGCGACGGGCGACAAGCGGATTTCGGGCAGTTTCGCCAGCCTTGCGGGGCTGGAGACGGCGCGTGACGCGGCCGAGCAAGAGGCGGCTGTGCAGCGCATCCTGATGGGCCATGCGCTGATCGCGTCGTTTGGCGGTATCCCCTTGATCTATATGGGCGATGAGCTGGCGCTGACCAATGACCACGGCTATCTGGATGTGCCGGATCATGCGCATGACAGCCGCTGGATTCACCGCCCCCGGATGGATTGGGCGCGGGCCGAGGCGCGGCATGACGGGCTGACACCGGCGTCACAGGTGTTTCTGGGCGTGCAGCATATTCTGGCCCGCCGCCGGGATACCCCGGCCCTGCATGCGGCGCATCCGCTACGGGTGGTGGAAACCGATATGCCCGGCGTCTTTGCCTTTGTGCATGCGGCCCCGACCGGGCCGCTGCTCTGCGTGTTCAACTTTACCGAAAGCTGGACCCATCTGCCCGAGGATTTTGCCCGCGCCCATGGCATCACCCGGCTGTATGACGCCCTGTCGGACCGCACGGTGCAGACCTATGATGGCCGCATCCCGCTGCCGCCCTATGCGCGGGTTTGGCTGATGTAGGGCGGGGTTCACCCCGCCGGCCCGGCATGGGTCCGCGCCCCGAAAATGGCGCTGCCGACGCGGATATGGGTCGCGCCATGGGCAATCGCGGCCTCGAAATCGCTGCTCATCCCCATCGACAGCCCGGTCACCCCGTTGCGCGCGGCCATTTCGGCCAGCATGGCGAAATGCGGGACGGGGTCCGCGCCTTCGGGGGGAATGCACATCAGGCCCACGGGGGACAGGTCCATGCCCCGGCAATCGGCCAGAAATGCGTCCAGATCACCGGGCAGCACACCTGCCTTTTGCGGTTCAGACCCCGTATTGACCTGCACGAAAAGATCGGGGCTGCGGCCGCGCGCCTGCGCAAGGCTGGCCAGCTTTTGCGCCAGTGACGGGCGGTCGACAGTGTGGATGGCGTCGAACAGATCGACCGCGACCTTGGCCTTGTTGGTCTGCAACGGGCCGATCATATGCACCGCCACCGGGCCGAACTGCGCGCGGAATGTGGGCCATTTGGCGCCGGCTTCCTGCACATAATTCTCGCCGAACAGGCGGTGGCCTTCGGTCAGAACGGCGGCCACCCGCGCCTCTGGCTGCACCTTGGACACGGCGATCAACTGCACCGATCCGGGGCTGCGGCCTGCGGTCCGTTCGGCCTGCGCGATGCGGGCGGTGATGTCGGTCAGGGACATGGCGGCTTCCTTCACCTGCGGAGCGCAGATGTCGCAAATGAAAAGAGCGGGCACAAGGCCCGCTCTTTCCGCAATCGTTTGATCGGTCAGATCAGAACGAGAACTTCACGCCGACGTCAGCAACGGTTTCTTCGTCGTAACCGCGCTGGACAGCGCCAGCAAGGGTTGCGCCGCCGAGATCGTAGTCAGCGCCCAGACCGTAAGCGGTGCTGCTGTTGGCGCCGAAGTCGCCGCCGCCAGCCAGGGTGCCGTCGTTGGACGAAACGTAAGCGCGCAGAGTGGTCGCGCCGAAGGTGTAGTTACCGTACAGAACAACGGTTTTGCCGTTGTCGCCAGCCGGTGCGCCGTTGGTGTCGCCGTTGTCCATGAAGCTCAGGCCAACAGTGCCTGCGTCCGAGAACTTGTAAGCAGCGCCCAAGAAGTAGACGTCGTTGCCGTCGATGAACGAAGCGTTCTGAGCGGCAGCAGCAGCAACGGTGAACTGGCCGGTGGTGTAGTCAGCCGAGATGCTGGCTTCAACTTCGTCATTGGTTGCAAACAAAGCGTCCGAGGACACGGTCTGGTCCGGGTCAACAGCCGACACGCGGACGTTGAACGACTCGATCGCGTAGGAGAAGAAGATACCGACGCGGTCCGGAGTGGTGGTGTACGGGCCCGACGAGAAGGAAGCATAGTCGCCGCCAGCAGCGTAGGGGGTGCCGAACGAGGAGCCGATGTAGCCCATTTCGGGATCGTACATCAGGGCAACCGAGTCATAGGCGGTGTCGACGTTGCCGACCTGCAGGGTCATGCCGTTGTACTTGGCGAACACCTGAGCCGCGCTCAGAGCAGCGCCGCCCGAACCTTCGGTGTTCTGCATGCGGATACGACCACCGAAGGTCACGCCCGACTCGGATTCAACCGAAGCGTCGACGTTCACGCGCAGACGGTAGGAGATCGTGGTTTTCTCGGTGCCAGCAGCGGCGCCGCCGTTGTAAGCCAGACCGAAACGGCCCGAACCCGACAGCGACACTTCAGCAGCAGCAACGCCAGCGGTTGCGACGACCAGAGCGGTAGAAAGAAGAATCTTTTTCATCATTTCCCTCGTGTATCAAAGGTGCTGCCCAACTCGGGGGACTCCGAACTGGGTATGGGGCTATTTCACTCTTTGGTCGGGCGATTGCAACGGCATCCCGCCCCGCCGGGTCAAACACGAAACTGATGGTGCAGCTTTGCCACAGTGATCGCCGGGGGATCGCCGGGGGCCGGAAATTGCGGCAAAGCGCTGCGCCGCCCGGCCCTTATCTGCACAGCAAAAAGCCTTGGCACGCCCCAAGCCCTAAGCTAGACAGCAAAGATATTGCATGTGAGGGACCGGATGATCATTGCTCGGGTTGCGCGGATAGCCTTGATTGGCGGCCTTGCGGTCACGCTTGCAGCCTGCGGTGGCGGGTTTGGCAGCGGGGGCAGCCTGTTTGGCGGTGGCCGCCGCGCCGCAGCCCCGGCCAACCTGCCCGATCCCGCCGTGCAGGCGGCACAGGAAAAGGCCTCCGGGCGCGAAGGCGACCGCAACCAGAACTCGATCTGGGATCTGTTTTCCAACGCCAGCGACCCCAACACGACCGTCGAGGTGAACAAGTACCTCTGGCAGGCCTCGCTCGAAGTGCTGAACTTCCTGCCCATCGAATCCGTCGACCCGTTTACCGGTGTCATCGTCACCGGCTATGGCAGACCGCCGGGTGCGGGCCGCGCCTACCGGGCGACCGTTTATGTGCAAGACCCCGCGCTGGACGCCCGCAGCCTGAAGGTCGCGCTGCAATCGCAGGGCGGTGCGCCGGTGTCGACCGAAACCGCCCGCGCGGTGGAAGATGCGATCCTGACGCGGGCGCGCCAGTTGCGGGTGCGTGACGCGGGCCTTTGACCGCGCCGGTCAGGCTGGACCCGGCCCTGTGCTTTGTGTAACTCCGGCGGCACAGAACAAAGAGGCCGGATATGTCGCGTTACGACCCCAAGCTGATCGAGTCGAAATGGCAAGCTGCCTGGGACGCTGCCGGGGTCTTCACCGCCCGCCGCGACCCGGCCAAACCCAAGTATTATGTGCTGGAAATGTTCCCCTATCCGTCGGGGCGCATCCACATGGGGCATGTGCGCAACTATACCATGGGCGATGTGGTCGCGCGGTATAAGGCGTCTTGCGGGTTTTCCGTGCTGCACCCGATGGGCTGGGATGCCTTCGGAATGCCGGCCGAAAACGCCGCGATGGAACGGGGAGGGCATCCGAAGGACTGGACCTATTCCAACATCGCCGACATGCGCGCGCAGATGTTGCCCCTGGGATTGAGCATCGACTGGAGCCGCGAGTTTGCGACCTGCGACCCTGAGTATTACGGCCAGCAGCAAAGCATGTTCATCGACATGATGGCGGCGGGGCTGGTCTACCGCAAGGCGGCGGTGGTGAACTGGGACCCGGTCGACATGACGGTGCTGGCCAACGAACAGGTGATCGACGGCAAGGGCTGGCGGTCGAACGCGCCCGTGGAACGGCGCGAGCTGACCCAGTGGTTCTTCAGGATCAGCGATTATTCGGGCGAATTGCTGGCGGCGCTGGACGGGTTGAAGGATTGGCCCGAGAAGGTGCGCCTGATGCAGGCCAACTGGATCGGCCAGTCGCGGGGCTTGCAGTTTGCGTTTACGACGACAGGCGCACCCGATGGGTTCGACCGGCTGGAGGTGTACACCACCCGCCCCGACACCTTGCTGGGCGCGTCCTTTGCTGCGATCTCGCCCGACCATCCCTTGGCCAAACATCTGGAACGCCACGACCCTGCGGTGGCCGAGTTTGTCGCCGAATGTCGCCGGGTTGGCACCAGCGCCGAGGCGCTGGAGACGGCAGAGAAGAAGGGCATGGACACTGGCATCCGCGTGCTCCATCCGTTTGATAATGCGGTGGAACTGCCGGTCTACATCGCCAACTTCATCCTGATGGATTATGGCACCGGCGCGATTTTCGGCTGCCCTGCACATGACGCCCGCGATTTCGAGTTTGCCACCAAATATGGGTTGCCGATCCCGTCGGTGTTCGTGGCGGAAGACGGCGAGGACGCCCCGCTGACCGAGGCCTTCGTTCCGATGAAATCCGAGCGCGTCCGCTATATCCGCGGTTTCGCAGGTGCGGATGTGCAGACGGGTGAAGATGCGGTGGCCGCCGCGATTACCCTGTGCGAGGCAAACGGCGTGGGCCACGGTGTGACCAATTACCGCCTGCGCGATTGGGGCATTTCCCGCCAACGCTATTGGGGTTGCCCTATCCCCGTGGTGCATTGCGAAGCGTGCGGCGTGGTGCCGGAGGCCAAGGAAAACCTGCCGGTCGAACTGCCCTATGACGTGACCTTCGACATTCCCGGCAACCCGCTGGACCGCCACCCGACCTGGCGGAACTGCACCTGCCCGAAATGCGGCGCTCCGGCACGGCGCGAGACGGACACCATGGATACGTTCATGGACAGTTCCTGGTACTACGCCCGCTTCACCTCGCCACATGCGGCGACGCCCACAGATGCCGACGACGCCGCCTACTGGATGAACGTCGATCAATACATCGGCGGCATCGAGCATGCGATTCTGCACCTGCTGTATTCCCGCTTCTTTGCCCGTGCGATGCGCGTCACCGGGCACTTGCCTGCCAGCGCCATCGAGCCGTTCAACGCGCTGTTCACCCAAGGCATGGTGACGCATGAGATTTACAAGACGACCGACGCCAACGGTCGGCCTGTGTATCATCTGCCCGAGGATGTGACGGACGGGCGGTTGGCCGATGGCACGGTGGTCGACATCATCCCCTCTGCCAAGATGTCGAAATCCAAAAAGAACGTCGTCGATCCGATGAACATTATCGCGGCCTTCGGCGCAGATACTGCGCGGTGGTTCGTGCTGTCGGACAGCCCGCCCGAACGCGATGTGGAATGGACGGCATCGGGGGCCGAGGCGTCCTACAAGCACCTCGCCCGCGTCTGGACCCTGTGTTCGCGGATTGGCGAGATGCCCGCCGACCATGCAGGCATCGGCGACGATGACCTGCTGCGCGCCACCGCCCGCGCGGTGGCCGAGGTGACGGTGGCGATTGACGGGTTCGCCTTCAACAAGGCCATCGCCAAGCTCTATGAATTCACCAACACCCTGTCGAAAGCCAACGCTTCTACCCCCGCGATGAAGCACGCGATCCGCACGCTTGCGCAACTGATGCAGCCGATGACGCCGCATATCGCCGAATCGATCTGGACCTATCAGGGCGGTACTGGCCTGTGTGCCCAAGCCCCGTGGCCGGTGGCGGACCCTGCCCTGCTGGTGCAGGATACCGTCATTCTGCCCATCCAGATCAACGGCAAGCGGCGGGCCGAGATCTCTGTTCCCGCCGATATGGCGGCGGCCGAGGTCGAAAGGATTGCGCTGGCGAATGAGGATGTGATCAAGTTCCTTGCAGGTCAGCCTGTGAAGAAACTGATCGTCGTGCCGGGGCGCATCGTCAATGTCGTGGTTTAACCGCCGTCACCTGCTGCTGTTGCCCGCCGTTCTGGCGGCCTGCACCTTCACGCCCGCCTATGCGCCGGGCGGGCCTGCGACCAAACTGCTCAATCAGGTGCGGGTCGATGATCCCACCGACAAGAACGCCTTCGATCTGGTCGAGCGGCTGGAAGAACGGCTTGGCCGCCCACAGGCCAACCGCTATGCGCTGGCCTATACCATCGCCACCACCCCGGTCGGGGTGGGCATCACCAGCGACAGCGCCATCACCCGTTACAACCTGACCGGCGCGATCGACTGGACCCTGTCGGACGCCGAAACCGGCGCGCGGCTGGCGGGGGGCAAGGTGCAGAACTTCACCTCTTACACCGCCACCGGGTCGACCGTCGTGGGACTGGCGGCCGAGGAAGACGCGGCCTACCGGCTGATGCGCCTGCTGGCCGATCAGATCGTGGCCCGGCTGATCGCCACCTCCGCCAGTTTTCCATGATCCTCAAAGGGGGCGAGGCGACCCGCTATTTCGCCAAGCCCGACCCGTCAAAAACCGGCCTGCTGATCTCGGGCGCCGATCCCATGCGCGTGGCGCTGAAGCGGCAAGAGGTGATCGCCGCCCTGATCGGCCCGCAGGGCGAAGCCGAAATGCGGCTGAGCCGCATTCCGGCGGGCGATCTGCGCAAGGACGCGAGCCTGTTGCTGGATGCGATAAAATCGGCGGGCTTTTTTCCCGGTCCGCGCGTGGCCTTTGTCGAAGATGCCACCGACGCGCTGACCGAAACCATCATCGCCGCGCTGAAGGAATGGCGTCCGGGCGATGCCACCATCATCGTGACCGCCGGGGATCTGAAACCCAAATCCACGCTGCGATCCATCTTTGAAAAACACCCCGCCGCCTTTGCCGCACATCTGTACGACAACCCGCCGACGCGCGAGGAAATCGAGGATGAGCTGAAAAAGGCGGGACTTGCGCAGATCGACCGCGCCGCGATGGCCGATCTGTCGGCACTGGCGGCGGCCCTTGACCCCGGCGATTTTCGCCAGACGCTGGAAAAGATCGCGCTCTACAAATGGAATGACCCCAGCCCGCTGACCCCCGCCGATGTGGCCGCCATGGCCCCCGCAACCATCGAGGCCGAGGTGGACGATCTGATCCACGCCGCCGCCGATGGCAACACGCAGGCGATCGGCAACCTGATGCGGCGGCTGGAAGGTCAGGGCACAGCACCCGTGACCCTGTGCATCTTTGCCCTGCGCCATTTCAAGATGCTGCATGTCGCGTCCTGCGATCCGTCCGGCGGGCGGCTGTTCGGCCCCCGCCGCGATCAGATGCAGCGGCAGATTGCCAACTGGGGCCGCGCCTCGCTGGAAACCGCGCTGAGCCTGCTGGTGGAAACCGACCTGACGCTGCGGTCCTCGTCGCGTGCGCCGGGCATGGCGCTGATGGAACGCGCGCTGATCCGGCTTGCGATGATGAAACGCTGACGCCATGCACAGGTACAGGATGGTCCGCTGATGCCGCCGGCAAAAACCCCGATCGAGGAATTTCTGGCCCCCTTGGCCAAACTCGCCCTGAAACAGCCCGAGATCGAAGGGCTGGTGTTCTGGGGCGACGCAAACGGCTGGGACGCACAGCCGACCGAGGCGCTCGAATCCGAGGAAATCGCCTTTTACGCCGAAGGTCTGCTGCTGGAAGGCTTCCGCATGGTCTGGGACATCGCCGCCATGGCCGAAACCCCCACCGACCCCGACCATATCCGCCTGCTGTTCTGGCAGGACACCGCCCCACCAGCCCCCACTCCCCCCGCTCTCTGGGTCACGATCACCCGCGCCGAATGGACCCCGACATGATCTATGACACCCTGCATCAGGCCTGCGCCGCCCTTGGCACCCGGCTGTTCACCATCAGCACCCAGGACAGCGAGGCCGGCCTTGCCCGCCGCGCCTATACCTCGCACCCGGTGGAATACCCGGTGTCGGGCACCAAACCGCTGACCCGCGATGGCTGGTACGACCATTGCATCACGGGCCGCCAGACCTTTGTCGCCAATACCACGCCCGAATTTGCCCGCTATTTCTTTGACCATGCGCTGATCACCTCGCTTGGCCTTGGGTCCTGCATCAACATTCCAATCTTCACCGAGGCCGAGGTGCTGGGCACCGTCAACCTGCTGGCCGAGGAACACCATTTCACGCCTGAAAAGCTGGCCGCCTACCACGCGCTGGTGGCCCGGCATCACGCCGCCCTGATCGCCGCGATGTCCTGAGGCGACATGCCCCGTCGCATCCGCATCGGCAGCCGGGCGCAAATGTGGTAAGACACGGCACCCCCGCAAAAGGACCGTGCCCATGCTGATCAAACGCGACTTCTACATCAACGGCCAATGGGTCGCCCCCGCCGTGCCCCGCGACTGTCAGGTGATCAACCCGTCAACCGAAGACCCCTGCGCCGTGATCTCGCTTGGCGGGCAGGCCGATACCGACGCGGCCGTCGCCGCCGCCAAGGCCGCTTTCCCGGCATGGTCGGCCACGCCCCCCGCGATGCGCCGCCGTCTGGTCGCCGCGATTCTGGATCAGTACAACGCCCGCCTGCAGGAATTCGCCGAGGCGATTGCGATGGAAATGGGCGCGCCCATCGACTTTGCGATGTCCGATCAGGCGCCTTGCCTGCCCTGGCACACCACCAATTTCCTGCACGCTTTCGATCAGATCGAATGGGTCCGCCCGCTTGGCCCGCATGCCCCCGGTTCGGCCGTGGTGCTGGAACCCATCGGCGTGGTCGGCCTGATCACCCCGTGGAACTGGCCGGTCAACCAGATCGCGCTGAAGGCCATTCCGGCCATGCTGGCGGGCTGTACCTGCGTGCTGAAACCGTCCGAGGAAAGCCCGCTGAACGCGATGCTGTTCGCCGAATTCTGCCATGATGCGGGCATTCCGGCGGGGGTGTTCAACCTTGTGAACGGTGACGGCGCAGGCGTTGGCGCGCAGCTTTCGACCCACCCGGATGTGGAAATGATTTCCTTCACCGGGTCCACCCGCGCCGGCCGCGCCATTTCCAAGGCGGCGGCAGACACGCTCAAACGGGTAACGCTGGAACTGGGCGGCAAGGGGGCGAACCTGCTGTTCGCCGATGCCGATGCACGCGCCGTGGAACGGTCGGTGCGGCGGATGATGGAAAACACCGGCCAGTCCTGCAACGCGCCCTCGCGCCTGCTGGTGGAACGCAGCGTTTATGAACAAACGGTCACAAAAGCCGCCGAGGTCGCCGCCAGCATCAAGATCGGCCCGGCCACGGTTGCGGGCAGCCACATCGGCCCGGTGGTCAACAAACGCCAGTGGGACCAGATTCAAGGCTATATCCAGACCGGAATTGATGAAGGCGCGCGGCTGGTGGCGGGGGGGCCGGGCTTGCCTGAAGGCTTCAATCGCGGCTTTTATGTGCAACCCACGGTGTTCGCCGACGTTGCCCCCGGCATGACGATCGAGAAGGAAGAAATCTTCGGCCCCGTGCTGGCGATCATCCCCTTCGACACCGAGGCCGAGGCGGTGCAGATCGCCAATGACACCCCCTACGGCCTGGCCAACTATGTGCAGACCACCGATGCCGCCCGCGCCAACCGGCTCGGCCGACAGCTGCGGTCGGGCATGGTGGAAATGAACGGCAAATCGCGCGGCGCGGGGTCGTTCTTTGGCGGCGTCAAGCAATCGGGCCGCGCCCGCGAAGGCGGCGTTTGGGGGCTGGAGGAATTTCTGGAGGCCAAGGCCATCTCGGGCTACGACTTCGGACTGGACAGCGCGGCGGAATAGCACGGCCAGATAGCCCGCAGCACACCCTGCGGGCTTTTTCTGGCGATCAGAAAACTTGACACACCTGTCAATTCTGGCTTCTCTGGGTCAATCGTGAACAGAGGCCGCCATGACACAGCACCGCCACCTCCTGTCGCCCCTTGCCCTGCGCGGTCAGACCCTGCGCAACCGCATCGTCTTTGGCGCGCATACCAACAACATGTCGGATCAGGGCATCCCCGGCCCGCGCATGAGAAAATACTTGCTGGAACGGGCACTTGGCGGGGCGGGCATGATCGTCTGCGAACCCGTTCCGGTGCATCGGACCGGCATTCTGACCCGCGGCAACATGCTGCTTGGGTCCGACGCCATCATCCCGCATTTCCGCCAGATCACCGATGAGGTGAAAGACGCAGGCGCCACCATCATCCAGCAGATTTACCATGTTGGCGCGCATGGCGATTCCGACCTCAGCTTTGCGCCGCATTGGTCGCCCTCGGGCGGGCCGTCCTACCATGACAGCGACGGCTCGCACCGGATGACGGAAACCGAGATTCTTGAGCTGCTGGACGGCCATGTCGACGCCGCCCGCCGCGCCAAGGCCTGCGGTTTCCACGGGGTCGAGGTCTGGGCGGCCTATCATTCCTTGCTGGATCAGTTCTGGACCCCGTGGTCCAACAGCCGCGACGATCAATGGGGCGGCAGCCTGCAAAACCGCACCCGGTTTTCAAGGCTGCTGATCGACCGCATCCGCGCCACCTGCGGCGAGGATTTCATCCTGGGCCTTGCGATCAGCTATTCCCCCACCTTTTCCGGCACCACGCTGTCGGCAGACTCCTTATGCGAAATCATAGACCTGCATGACCGCACCGGGCATGTGGACTATGTGACGGTGGGCTATGGCAGCTATCTGGAGTTTGACGGCATCATCCCGCCCTTCACCCATGCCGAAAAGCTGACCACGCCGCTGACCGCGCAGTTGAAGGCCCTGGTCAAACACGCCGCGATCACGTCCGAGGCCGGGGTGCGCACGCCGGAAAACGCCGAAACCATTCTGGCATCGGGCGAGGCCGACCTTGTGTCCATCGTGCGGGGCCAGATCGCCGACCCTCATCTGGCGCGCAAGACCACCGAAGGCCGGGTATCCGACATTCGCGGCTGCATTTCCTGCAACCAGATGTGCTGGGGGCGGCGCAGCCGGGATTACTGGATTTCCTGCCTGATCAACCCGTCGGCCGGCCGCGAATTCGAATGGGGTGGGGACAGGTTTACGCCTGCCAAGGCCCCGCGTTCGGTGCTGGTGGTCGGTGCCGGGCCGGCGGGGCTGGAGGCGGCACGGGCCGCCGCAGAACGTGGCCACCGGGTCGAGATCGTCGAGGCCTCGGCCCATGTCGGCGGGCAGTTCCGTCTGGCCGGAATGCAGCCCCGACGCGCGCAGATACTCGACCTGATGGCGTGGTATGAACGGCAGTTCACAAATCTTGGCGTCACGCTGCGGCTGAACAGCTATCTGGACAGCGATGACATCGCAGCCCATCCCGCCGACACCGTGATCCTTGCCACCGGTTCGCTGCCCGATGAGGCAGGTTTTCAACGCTGGCTGCCGCATGAACCCAGCCTGCCGGGGATCGAGGCCGGGAATGTCTGGTCGCCCGAGGCCGTACTGCGCCGCGAAGCCCGGCTGGGCGATGCGGTCGTGGTCTATGACGAAGGCGGCAACTGGCGCGGGGTGGGCACCGCCTGGGCGCTGGCGGAACAGGGCAAGCAGGTGACGATCGTGACCCCCGACCCCTATGTCGGCCGCGAGATCACCCGCACCGCCGCCGACGGCCCGGCCCGCAAGCGGCTGGCGCAACTGGGGGTGCGGTTCGTGACCGAACACGCGATTGCCCGCTGGCACGGCAATGGGGTGACGCTGCGCAACCTGTTGACGGGGCTAGAGGAAACCATCCCCGCGGCGGCCCTGGTGATGGCGACCACCAACCGCAGTTTTGACCCCTTCCCTGAAACCTTCGCAGGCAAGACCACCCACCGGATCGGCGATTGCAGCGCCCCGCGCCTTGCGGCCTATGCGTTTCACGAAGGGCGCAAGCTAGGGATTTCGCTTTGACCCGCCGCCTGAAAACTGCCCTTCTGCGCCTGCGCCCAAGCCGCGCCAAACCGGGGGGATGACCCGGCATCGGCAAGCAACTGACCGGGGGCAAGCTGTTCGTATTGTTCGGCAAAGGAAATCACCCGGTCAGAGGAAGCCCGGCGCAGAAAGTGGTGCGGTTTCAGTTCGGACGGGTGCGACAGCCCGGCCGCCGCCACCAGTTCGGCCAATGCGTGCAGGGTGTTGCGCTGAAAGCTGGCGACGCGTTCGGCCTTGTCGGGCACCACCACGGCCCGTTGGCGGGCGGGGTCTTGCGTCGCAACGCCGGTGGGGCAGGCCCCGGTGTGGCAGGACTGCGCCTGAATGCAGCCCACCGCAAACATGAACCCACGCGCCGCATTGCACCAGTCCGCCCCAAGCGCCAGCACCTTGGCCATGTCGAAGGCAGAGGTGATCTTGCCGCTGGCCCCGATGCGGATGCGGTCACGCAAACCAACCCCCACCAAGGCATTGTGAACAAAGGTCAACCCATCGCGCAGTGGCATGCCGACATGGTCCATGAACTCCAGCGGGGCGGCCCCGGTGCCGCCTTCCTTGCCGTCCACCACGATGAAATCGGGGGTGATTCCGGTTGCGACCATCGCCTTGCAGATCGCCAGAAATTCCCACGGATGGCCGATGCACAGCTTGAACCCCGCAGGCTTGCCCCCCGACAACTCGCGCATCCGGGCCACGAATTCCAGCAGGCCTTCCGGCGTGGAAAAGGCCGAATGGCTGGGGGGCGAGATGCAATCCTGCCCCATCGGCACCCCCCGGATGGCCGAAATCTCTGCCGTCACCTTGGCGCCGGGCAGCACCCCGCCATGGCCGGGTTTGGCACCTTGCGACAGTTTCAGTTCCACCATCCTGATCTGCGGATCTGCGGCCGCATCGGCAAACCGGGCCGGATCAAAGCCGCCGTCGGCGGCGCGGCAGCCGAAATAGCCTGACCCAACTTCCCACACCAGATCGCCGCCAAATTCACGGTGATAGGGCGAAACGCCGCCTTCGCCCGTGTCATGGAAAAACCCGCCCGCCTGCGCGCCCTTGTTCAGCGCGCGAATGGCGTTGGCCGACAAGGCCCCGTAGCTCATGGCGGAAATGTTCAGCAAGCTGGCGGAATAGGGCTGTGCAGTATCGGCCCCGACCGTCACGCGCATGGCCTGATGCGGCAAGGCCGGGGTCGGGGCCATCGAATGGTGCAGCCATTCATACTGTTCCTGATAAACGTCGTACTGGGTGCCGAAGGGCCGCTTGTCCAGATCGCGCTTGGCGCGTTGATAGACGATGGCGCGCTTGTCGCGGGCAAAGGGCATGCCATCCTTGTCGCCTTCAAAGAAATACTGCCGCATTTCGGGCCGGATGCTTTCCAGCAGGAACCGCAGATGGGCGGCCACCGGGTAGTTGCGCAGCACCGCATGTCTGGTCTGGGTCAGATCGCGCAGGCCAAGGGCCACGATCATCGCCATCGCCACGCCAAAGGTCAGCACGGGCGTCGCCCACGCTGGCCAGACCATGGCCGCAATCAACGCCAGAACGCCCAGAATCGCAGGCCCGGTCACCAGCATGTAGCGCGTCTCGAACGGCAGGCGCAGAAACTGCATCACATCTCTCCCTCAAGCAGGCCCATATGACCTGCAACTGATGAAGTGATGGTTAAGGCCGTTCGGACACAAATTCCTAACGGAATTGTTGCTTCAGAACGGGCAGGGAGCGGAAAAGCTGATCCAGGCGCCGGTGGCGGGGTGATGCAGCCCCAGGGTTTCGGCGTGCAGCATCAGGCGCGGATAGGCCCGCGCGACCCCCGTGGCATAGATCGGGTCGCCCAGAATCGGATGGCCCAGGTGCAGCATGTGCACCCGCAACTGGTGACTGCGGCCCGTCAGCGGAAACAGCCGCACGCGGGTTTCATCGGGGCTGCGAATGGTCACCTGCCAGTCGGTCTGGGCGGGGCGGCCGTCGGGGGTGATCATCTGGCGCGGGCGGTTGGGCCAGTCGGTGGCAAGCGGTTGGTCGACATGGCCAGCCTCGCCTGCCATCTGGCCCCAAACCCTTGCGACATAGGTCTTTTTCGCCCGACGCCTTTCAAACTCCTGCCCCAGAAATCCTTGCGCCTGTTTGGTGCGGGCATAGATCATCACGCCCGATGTATCGCAATCCAGCCGGTGCACCAGCAGCGCATCCCAATGGGCGGCTTGCAGTCGGGCGGTCAGGCAATCCTCGCGCCCCGCCAGTTTTCCGGGCACCGACAACAGGCCTGCGGGCTTATTGACGACCAGAATCTGCGCATCCTGATAGACCACCTCCAGCGGCACATCGGGGGGGGCATAGACGAAATCGGGGATCATGCGATGCTGTGGCCCGCGCTGCGCAAGGCTGCGGCCAGATGGCGGATATGGGCGGGGCCAACCTCGCAGCAGCCGCCGACCATTGTGGCCCCCATGGCAACCCAGTCCATCGCAAAACCTGTGTATTTCTCGGGCGTCAGATCATGGCGGTGGGTCAGATCCTTCACATTCGCCGCATCTTGCAGGAAGTTTCCTGAAATATGGGTAAAGCCGTTGGCATAGGCCCCGAACGGCAGACCCAGGGTTGCCAGCCCGCGCAGCGCATCGGCCATGACCTCGGGCACCGAACAATTCGCCAGCACGGCCGCAATCGGGTAGGCGGCGACAAGGCGGGCAAGGTCGGTCACAGGTTCGCCCGACCGCAGGCGGCTGCCGTCATGATCATCGACGGAAACCGACAGCCACACAGGTTTCCCCGAGGCCAGCGCCCCCTGAACCGCGCCTTCGCACATGGTAACCGAGGCCATGGTTTCAATCAGGATCACATCGACATGCGGCCCGAGGATGCGGGCAATCTCGGCATATTTCGGCGCGGCCTCGGCCACGGGTTGCGTCACTTCGGGCCGGTAAGTGGCCACCAGTGGCCCCATCGACCCCGCAATCAGACCCCGGCCATGGGCAGCGCGGGCCTCATGCGCCTCGGCCAGCGCGCGCAGATGCAGGGTGTGGAACATCGGATCCAGCCCGTCGCGCACCAGCCGGTCATGGTGAATGGCATAGGTGTTCGTCGTGGCAAGGCTGGCCCCGGCGGCGAAATAATCGGCGTGGATGTCGCGCACCATGCCGGGGTGGTCGATCATCACGCGGGTCGCCCACAGCGGCGTGGGCGCGTCGCCGGACCGGGCGACCAGTTCCTGCCCCATGCCGCCGTCCAGAAGGGTGATCGTTGCCATGGTCTACCTCGCGTCCTTGAAGACTTCGGCCAGCAGGGGCACCAGCCAGGCCTCGTCCGCGTCGGTAAAGGCGGCGGGGGTGTCGCTGTCAATATCCAGCACGCCAAGCAGGGTGCCCGCCCCGTTCCACACTGGCAGCACCAGTTCCGACCGGGTGGACGACGCGCAGGCGATATGGCCGGGGAAGGCATCGACATCGGGCACGTTCTGCACCTGCCCCGTGCGCGCGCAAGCCCCGCACACCCCGCGCGAGAACGGGATCACAAGGCAGCCATGGCCGCCCTGATAGGGACCGATCTTCAGCATCTCTGGCCCGGTGACGCGGTAAAACCCGGTCCAGTCGGCAAAGGGATGGGCATGGTGAATCTCGCAGGCCAGGGTGGCCATCAGGGCCACGGCGTCTGTCTCACCATGGGACAGGGCGCGGATGCTGTCGGTAACTTCCTGATAGTTCATATCTTAATACCCCAAAGCACAGCCATCCTTGCGCGGGTCGGACGCGCCGACCAGCACACCATCCGCCCCGATCAGCACCGCCTGCGCGCCGCCAAGCGGGGCACCCGGCACCGACACGTCATGGCCCATTTCGGCAAGACGCGCGCGCACGGCATCGGGATAGCCGCGTTCCACCTGCATGCCTTCCGGCCCGCTGAAGCAGCGGGGGGCATCGATGGCGTCCTGCGGGGCCATGCCGAAATCCACCATGTTGGTGACGAACCGCGCGTGACCGCAGGGCTGATAGGCCCCGCCCATCACGCCAAACGGCATCGTCACCCGGCCACCCTGCGCCAGCATGCCGGGAATGATGGTGTGCATCGGGCGCTTGCCGCCCGCAGCCTCGTTCGGGTGGCCTGGGTCCAGAGTGAACCCCGCGCCCCGGTTCTGGAAATTGATCCCGAATTTCGACGAGGCAAAGCCCGACCCGAAGGCCCAGAAGATCGAATAGATCAGCGACACCGCCATGCGGTTGCTGTCAACCACGGTGATATAGATGGTATCGCGGTGCATGGCCTCGGTCAGCGGGGCGGCGGCGGGCATCGCGCGGGTGGGGTCGATCAGGGCGGCCAGCTTTGCCGCCGTATCAGCGCTGAGCATGTAGTCCAGCCGGAGGGTATGGTCGGGGTCCGCCAGAAAGCGGTTGCGGGCGTCATAGGCCAGCTTGGACGCCTCGGCCTCGACATGCGCGCGCGCCACGCCGAACGGGTCCATCGCCGCCAGATCGAAATGCGACAGGATGTTCAGCAGCAGGATCGCCGTCGCCCCCTGCCCGTTTGGCGGATGCTCGATCAGCTCGCTGCCCTTGTAGGGGCCGCTGACGGGCTGGGTATAGTCGCAGGCCACCCCGGCCAGATCGTCCAGCGTATGGCTGCCACCAAGGGCGCGCAGCGAGGTGATCATATCCTCGGCCACCTCGCCCTGGTAAAACCCGGCGCGCCCGTCGCGGGCGATGCGCTTCAGCACCTCGGCCTGGCCCGGCGCGCGGAAAATCTGCCCGGTCTTTGGCGCGGCACCGCCCAGTGAGTAGAACTCACGCGCGGCACCTTTCAGCACCGGCAGATCCTCGGCCCAGTCAAAGGCCACGCGCGGGGCCACCGGAATGCCTTCGGTGGCATAGTGGATGGCGGGGGCCAGCACGCGGTCCAGCGGCAGTTTGCCCCAGTCGGCGTTCAGGCGGCAAAAGGCGTCAATCGCACCGGGCAGGGTGACAGCTTCGATCCCGTAGGTGGGAATTGCCGTCAGGCCGCCGTCGCGCATCGCCTGCGCCGACAGCCCGGCAGGGGCGCGCCCCGACCCGTTCAGGGCAACCACCGGCGCATCGCCGCCCGGATGCAGCAGTACAAAGCAATCGCCGCCGATCCCGGTCATCTGCGGTTCCGCAATGCCCAGCACCAGCGCCCCGGCAATCGCCGCATCCACCGCATTGCCGCCCGCCTTCAGCGTTTCGATCGCCACCTGTGCGGCAATCGGATGCGAAGTCGCACAGACCCCGTTGGCAGCATAGACGGCCGACCGGCCCGGCATGTGAAAATCGCGCATGTTCCCCCCAAGGTTCGCCATCAGCCTAGGGCCTGCGTCAGGGAAAGCCAAGGATGCGGGGGAAGATAGGCCCTCGGCGTCAGGACTGGGTGGGGGCTATTGATCCCGACGCCGAGGTGAAGCTTTATGCAGCTACATGTCTGAATATCGGGGTCGGGCGCGGCAGTTTTAGGGGGAAACTTGGGCTTTTCCGCGTCAATTCTGACGCTTTGGAAACAGTGCCGGGTTATCGCGGATATTGTCCGGCCTCCAGCCGGAAACTCAGCAGGTTTTGCCCCCCCACCCGGTCATAGGCGAGATCCCGCGACAGGGTACGAATCAAATGCCAGCCGAACCCGCCTTCGGCCAGCGCATCGGGCACCGCTGCATCGGGCGGCGCAGGCAAAACCCCGGTGGGCAAGACCTTGCCCGGCATCGGCACGCCGCTGTCGATGATCCGGCAAACCAGCCCAGTGCCGTTCAGCATCAGCGTCAGCTCGATCTCGCCCTGATCGCGGGCATAGGCGTGTTCGACGATGTTGTTCAGCGCCTCGGCCAGAACGATTTCGGCGGTGCCGCGGTGGTCTTCGGGCAGACTGCGCAACAGCAGCGTGTCGAACAGCGCGCGCAGACCATCGCGCACGGCCAGCGGGTCTGACGGAATGACGATGCGGGCCACGGCGGGGGCACCCATGTCAGACGGCATTGCGCAGATTTTCGGGCACCGCCGGATGGATCAGGAACACCGAATCCATCCGCGTCAGGCGGAACACCTTTTCCACCGTGGGGGTCAGCCCCGCCAGTTCCAGCTTGCGCCCCGGCCCCAGCAATTTCATCACCGCGACGACCGCACCCAACCCGCTGCTGTCCAGAAAATCGACCCGCGCCATATCCAGCACCACGCGGGGGCTGGCATCCTGCACCAGTTCGCGCATCCGTTCCTTGAACTGGATCGCGCCTGCGGCATCGATCCGGTTGTTCATCGCGCGCACCACCAGCATTCCTGCGCGCGGTTCTGCCAAAAGCTCCATCTGCCTGCTCCATCCATGTGTTGCGGGCAGAATAGCGGCGAAGGGTTATCAACAGGTAAGCGTCAGTTCATCTGAAACTGAAGCGGATAGCGCCCATCGGTGAAATCGCCGAACAGATCGCCCAGATCGGGGTGATCGACGGGTTCGCCGGTTTCGTCCGGGACCAGGTTCTGTTCCGACACATAGGCCACATAGAAACTCTGGTCGTTTTCGGCCAGCAGATGGTAGAACGGCTGGTCCTTGGACGGGCGGCTGTCTTCGGGGATGTTTTCGTACCATTCGTCCGAGTTGGAAAACATCGCATCCACATCAAACACGACACCACGAAACGGATGCTTCTTGTGACGAAGCACCTGTCCGATGTGGTATTTGGCCTGTGTCTGCATCATGCGCGGTATCCCCCGGATATGGTTATTATTCCGTCACACCCTGCCTTGTCCATCCAAGAGCTGCGGGTCAGGGGGAAACAGTCTGTGGCCCCCATCCCGACAGTTGCCGCGCGTCAGGCCCGCTGATCGCGCAAAACTGATCGGCGCGGGGGCCGATTGCAGACAACAGACCATTCACATGCCGAAGTTTTTCGCCTATCGTCCAGACAAAATAAAAACGTACGAGGGGCAGATGAGCAGGTTTCTCCGTGCGGCGATCATGATGCTGTTTCTGGCCTCTTGTGGGGGCGGCGGCAACTTTTCGGCGCCAAAAGATCTGGACGACGCTTGCGCGATCGTGAAGCAGCGGCCGCAGTATCTGTCTGCCATGCGGGCGACAGAACGCAAATGGGGCATTCCGGTGCATGTCCAGATGGCGACGATCTATCAGGAATCCAAGTTCATCGGCAACGCCCGCACTCCGCACCGCTTTGCGCTTGGGGTGATCCCGATGGGGCGGCAATCCACCGCCTATGGCTACAGTCAGGCGCTGAACGGAACCTGGGAAGAATACCAGCAATCCGAACGCCGCGGCGGGGCCAAGCGCGACCGCATTTCGGATGCCGCCGATTTCATGGGCTGGTACATGAACGAAAGCACGCAGCGCCTCGGCATTTCCAGGCAAGACGCGGAATCGCAGTATCTGGCCTATCACGAAGGCCGCACCGGATTTGTCAGCCAAAGCTATCTGGCAAAACCCTGGCTGGTCGAGGTTGCGGCAGGCGTCGGGGCGCGGTCTGAAATGTACCGCGCGCAGTTGCAGGGCTGCCGCCGCTGATCAGTTGTTGCGGCGGCCGATTTCGCCGTCGATGCTGAACAGGCTGCCCTTCAGGTCCATGCCTTTCTGCATGTCGCCCAGGATCACCGTGGTCTGATTGCCGGTGTCATCGGTGATCACCCATTGGCGCAGTTCAACCGGAGAGTCGGTGAACACCAGCTCGATGGTGCCATATTCGGGGTTGGCCGGGTCTTGCGCCGTGATGCGGGTCGAGGTGCCGTCTTCCTTGTGACCCACCACCATCCTGGCACGCCCCAGATCGACGTTGCTGGCAAGGATCAGATTCAGCGGTGTGCGCTGCAACGGGTATTGCTCGGGCGGCTGGTTGGATTTGGCATCAAAGATCGCCACTGTCCCGGCACTGGCCAGCACCAGCGACTTGTCGGGCTTGGCATATTCGAACCGCACCCGGCCGGGGCGCTTGATGAACAGCTTGCCGGTGGTGATCGACCCGTCGCCGTTCACCTGGGTAAAATCGGCGGCAGCGGTGGTCAGCCCGTTCAGGTATTTCGACAGCGCCCCGAGCGAGATTTTCTCGGCCTGCGCGGGCAGGGCAAGGGCAAGAACGACAATCGGGGCCATCAGGGCGGTTCTGATCTTCATGGTCCCAATATAGGCGAGGTGCGGCCATCCTGCATCCCCCTTCCCGCTCACAAGGCGGCGAGGCGCTGCAATGCGCACGCCGCATGGCGGCTATGACCAAAGGAGGGCATGGCCACAGGTGTTCGGCCCCCGTCGCCCGTGCTAGCGTCGCGGGCCGTGCCGAACCCGAGGAGACAGGGATGACCGAACAGACATCGCAACGCGCCTTGTGGGCGTTGTTGTTTGGCAACCTGGTGATCGGCACCGGGGTCTTGCTGCCCGCCGGGTTGCTGAGCGCGCTGATGGCCGATCTGGGCCTGCCTGCCGGGCAAGCGGGGTTGCTGATCACGGTCGGCGGGCTGGTGGTGGGGTTTGGCGCACCGCTGCTGGCGGCCTTCACCTCGCGCATCGACCGGCGGATGCTGCTGACCTTTGCGCTTGGGCTCTATGTGGTGGGGCATCTGGGCGCGATGCTGACCTCGGATTTCACCCTGCTGCTGGCCTTCCGGGCGCTGATGGTGGCGGGGGCTGCGATCTTTACCCCGCAGGCCGCGGCCACCGTGGGGCTGCTGGTGCCAGCGGAACGGCGCGGCGGGGCGATTGCGTTCATCTTCATCGGCTGGTCGCTGGCCTCGGTGCTGGGCATTCCCCTGGGCAGTCTGCTGGGCGATCTGATCGGCTGGCGCGCGACCTATCTGGCGATGGCAGGGCTGTCGCTGGCCGGGGCCGGCGTGATCTGGGCGGTGTTGCCGGGGGGGCTGCGGGTGGTGCCCTTGCAGCTTTCGTCCTGGGTCCGGGTGCTGACCGACCTGCGGTTGCTGACCGTGCTTGCAGTGACGATGTTTGCCATGTCGGGTCAGTTCACCATGTTCACCTATGTCGGCCCGATCCTGCGCGAGTCTTACGGCATCAGCGGCAGCCTGATCGCGCTGACCTTTCTGGCAATCGGCGCGGCGGGGGTGGGGGGCAACTTTGCGGCCTCCAGACTCGCCGGGGCCTTCGGGGTGGAACGCAGCATTCTGGTCGCGCTGCTCAGCGTGGCCCTGGGGCTGGCGGTGATCTGGGCCGGGTGGGGCGGCTATGTGGCCTTCCTGATCGGCGGATGCCTGTGGGGTCTGGGCGGCTTTGCCGCCAATTCGCTGCAACAAAGCCGTCTGGTCAGCATGGCGCCCACGCTGGCCTCGGCCACCGTCGCGCTGAACACGTCCTTCGTGTATCTGGGCCAGTCGCTCGGGTCGGCCACCGGCGGGCAACTGATGGCCGCAGGCCCGAACCCGGCGCTGGCCGCTGCGGGCGCAGGGTTTGCGCTGACGGCGGCCACCTTGTCGCTGCTGGCGCACAAGGCTGGTCGGCGGGGGGCCGGTCGCTAAAGCAGGATGACCTTTGATGGAACCGTCGTAGCTTTCTGAGTGCCTTTCAGCCCGCACGACGATAGGGTAATGCCCGACCGCCGGGTGGGCAAGCAACGCCAGTTCTACGCGGTTTATGGTTCAACCTCTCCCACCGGAGTTCTGCTGGTGACGTTGCAGAATGCCCGCCCGTGGGGGCGGTCGGGCATTGCCCGGCGCGCTTCGCGCTTGATTCCGGGCCGAAAAAGAGGATTCAGCATAGGTTCATCCCGCTTTAGACCGACACTCGTTCGCCCAGTTCCACCACCCGATTGCGTGGCAGGTGATAATATTCTGACGGATCGGCCGAGAACCGCGACAGCAGCGCATAAATCCGGTCCAGCAACCGCCCCAGCCCGGCGGGGCTGGTCACCACGGGACGCTTGCGGCCAAGGAAGAAGCTCGATGTCATCACGTCGAACTTCAGCCCCTCGCGCCGTGCGGCCCCCATGGCGCGCGACACATTTGGCGTTTCCATGAACCCGAACCGCAGGATCAGCCGCCCGAACTGCGGGCTGAGCCGTTCATAGCTGGCGCGTTCTTCCGGCGTTGCCGTCGGCACCCGCATGGTTTCGACCGTCAGGAACACCGTCTGTTCATGGATGACCCGGTTGTGCTTCAGGTTGTGCAGCAACGCCGTGGGCACCACATCGGGATCCGGCGTCAGGAAAAACGCCGTCCCCGGAATGACATGTGCCGAACTGTGGCCCATGGAACTGACAAAGCCGGGCACCGCGATGGCCAGCTTGTGATACTTTGACAAAAGGATCTGCGTGCCCCGCCACCAGGCCCACATCATCCCGCCGATTGCCATGGCCATCAGCACCGGCACATAGCCGCCGTCCCACAGCTTCAACAGGTTGGACCCAAGGAACGCCAGTTCCAGCAGCGCGATCGGTGCGACCAGAACCAGCGCCACCCACAACCGAAGAATGCCCGCGTTGATCAGATACAACACCGCCAGCACCGTGGTAATCACCATCGTCCCCGTCACCGCGATGCCATAGGCCGAAGCCAACGCCGACGAGGTTTCAAACGACAGCACCAGCCAGACCACCCCCAGCAACAAGGCCCAGTTGATCACCCCGATATAGATTTGCCCGCTTTGGTCATGCGACGTGTGCCGGATCGACATGCGCGGCAGCAGCCCAAGCTGGATCGCCGCCCGCGCCATCGAGAACGCGCCCGAGATCACCGCCTGGGCGGCAATCACCGTGGCCACCGCCGTCAGGATCACCAGCATCGGCAACACCGGCGCCGGGGCCATGCGAAAGAACGGGTCGCTGATCGCCGTGGGGTCACGCAACACCAGCGCCCCCTGCCCCAGATAGTTCAGCACAAGGGCCGGAAATACCAGAAAGATCCACGCAATGGTGATCGGCCTGCGCCCGAAATGGCCCAGATCGGCATAAAGCGCCTCGGCCCCGGTCACCGCCAGAAACACCGCCCCCATCACCACAAAGGCAATCTCGCCATGTGTCCACAGAAACGCGACACCCCAGCCAGGGTTGATCGCGGCAAGGATGCCGGGGGCGCTGCCGATCTGCCACAGCCCCAGCCCCGCCAGCGTCAGGAACCACAGCGCGGTGACCGGCCCGAAGGCCACGGCGATTGTCGCCGTGCCCTTGCGCTGGACCCAGAACAGCAGCACCAGAATGACCAGCGTGGCGGGCACCACCCAATGCTCCAGCGTGGGGAACACCAGCCCCGCCCCCTCCATCGCCGACAGCACGGAAATCGCCGGGGTGATCATCGCATCGCCCGCAAACAGCGCGGCCCCGCCGATGGCCAGCGTCAGCACGGGCACCGACCGCCGCCCGATCGCCAGCCGCACCAGCGTATACAAGGCCAGCACCCCGCCCTCGCCCCGGTTGTCGGCGCGCAGCAGGAACAGCACATATTTGACCAGCACAATCAGGATCAGCGTCCAGATCAGCAGCGACAGCAGCCCCAGCACCTCGGGCCGCCCCACCCCGTCCCTGGCAATCGGACGCAGCGCCTCGCGGAAGGCATAGATCGGACTGGTGCCGATGTCGCCGTAGACCACCCCGACCGCGCCGATCACCAGCGCCGCAAAGCCTTGTTTCTTGTGCGGCGGCGGGGGGTCTTCGCCTTCGCCCCGCAGATAGTCGGCAATATCCAGTTCTTCCTCGTCAAACAGGGACAACTGGGTTGGTGCCGGGGCTGACCCGGCCTGCGATGTCTGTGATGTCATGATGCGTGTCTTGGGCATCAGGCATGGCGCGTGACCAGCCCGATGTCACTTCCGGACAGATCCCTGGCAGGGGATCACGGATGCTCCAAAGGTTACCGCGCGGGGCGGCGAGATCTGGCGTATAGGCGCTGGCCTGCGTCAAATCAAGTCGTTGTGAACGCCGGACGCCCGCGCCCGCACGCGGCGCAAGCAGACTGCCCGGAAACACGGCAGGGCAGGCGGGCAAAGATCCTGTGGCGGCGGGGCAAGAAGACCCGCCCATGCTGTCACGCGAGGATCGGCACCGCCTTAGCGTTCCTCGACCAGAATCTCGCGCTTGCCGACATGGTTCGCAGGTGTCACCACGCCTTGCTCCTCCATCTGTTCCACCAGCTTGGCGGCCTTGTTGTAGCCGATGCCCAGCTTGCGCTGGATATAGCTGGTCGAGCATTTGCGGTCCTTGGCCACAATCGCCACCGCCTGATCATACAGCGTATCGTCGCCTTCCGAGTTCAGGCCCAGCACCGCGTCAATCTCGTTGTCGCGTTCATCATCCACGCTTTCCACCACGCCCGACATGTAGACCGGCGGGCCGAAGGATTTCAGGTGGTTGACGATTTCTTCAACCTCCTCATCCGACACGAAAGGCCCATGGATGCGGGTGATCTTCTGCCCGTTGCCCATGTACAGCATGTCGCCCATGCCCAGCAGTTGTTCCGCGCCCTGTTCGCCCAGAATGGTGCGGCTGTCGATTTTCGACGTGACCTGAAAGCTGATCCGCGTCGGGAAGTTCGCCTTGATCGTGCCGGTGATCACATCGACTGACGGGCGCTGTGTCGCCATGATCAGGTGAATGCCCGATGCCCGCGCCATCTGCGCCAGCCGCTGGATGCAGGCCTCGATCTCTTTGCCCGCGACCATCATCAGGTCGGCCATCTCGTCCACCACCACCACGATATAGGGAATGGTGACGGGCTGGAATTCGTCGGTTTCAAACACCGGCTCGCCGGTATCCTCGTCAAAGCCGGTCTGGATGGTGCGCTTGAACATCTCGCCCCGCTCCAGCGCCTCGCGCACGCGGCCATTGTAGCCGTCGATGTTGCGGACGTTCAGCTTGGACATCTTGCGATAGCGTTCCTCCATCTCGCCCACCACCCATTTCAGGGCGACGACCGCCTTTTTCGGGTCGGTCACGACGGGCGACAACAGATGCGGGATGCCGTCATAGACAGACAGTTCCAGCATCTTGGGGTCAATCATGATCAGGCGGCATTCCTCGGGTGACAGCTTGTACAGCAGCGACAGGATCATGGTGTTGATCGCCACCGATTTGCCAGAGCCCGTGGTGCCCGCGATCAGCAGGTGGGGCATCTTGGCAAGGTTCACCACAATCGGATCGCCGCCGATGTCCTTGCCCAGAGCCAGCGGCAGGCGCATCGCGCTGTCGCCAAAGTCACGGGCCGAGATGATCTCGCGCAGCACCACCTTTTCGCGGATGGCATTGGGCAACTCGATGCCAATAACGGTACGCCCCGGTACGGTCGACACGCGGGCAGACAGCGCCGACATGCTGCGCGCGATGTCATCGGCCAGACCGATCACGCGAGAGGCCTTCAGGCCGGGGGCCGGTTCCAGTTCATACATGGTGACAACCGGGCCGGGGCGGACGGAGACGATTTCGCCCTTGACGCCGTAATCCTCCAGCACCGATTCCAGCATGCGGGCGTTTTCTTCCAGCGCGTCATCGGACACCTGCGTCCGCATCACGCTGGTCGCGGCGGTCAGCAGGCCAAGCGGCGGCAGCTCATAGGCCTGCGCCGGGTCGTCAAAGCGCAGGCGCGGCTGGCTTTCGGCCACGGCCTGCCGCGACGGGGCGGCCGGCTTTTTCGCCACATGCTGCACCACGGGGCGGCGGTCGGGCGTGGCCATGCGCGGCAAGGACGGGGGCGGGGCGGGGGGGGCATAGGTCAAGGCCTCGGCCTCGTCGCCCCAGGCGTCATCGGGGTCGGTGACGAACATGTTGGTGTCGTCTTCCCACTCGGGTTCAGCCATGACCACAGGGGCCACGCGCGCCGTCACCGGCGGCAGGGCGGCAGGGTTCGTGTTGGCGATCAGGGGGTGCGGGCCGCGCAGGCGGGCCACGGGCGGTTCGCGCCGCGCATTGGCCACGGCGGCAGACACCACCGACAGCCCGGCGTCCGCCCCCGGCCCACCCCGCCGCACACGCGAGCGGATGACATCGGTGATCCGGGCCTTGATCCGGTCCTCGGACGGCAGTTCGGCGTCATAGGCATGGGCCGACAGGACAGGTTCGATCAGCTCGGGTTCCGGGTCCACCACGCGGCGCATCCGGGCCAGAAAGCCCAGCTTTTCCTTGGGCAGATCGGGCTGCGCCACAAACTGCCGCGGTTCGGCGCGCAGGGTGGACGGCGCGTTCCAGGCTTGGGCCGCGCGCAGCGGTTCGGGCGCGTACTCGGCCCCGCTTGACACCACAGGCGGCGGGCGGCGGGCAGAGGCCGCCATGGCGGGGGCAAGCGCCTCGGGTTGCCAGCGCGCATCGTGGGCCACCACGGCGGCATCGGCCCGTGCGGCGGCGCGGCGGTCCTGCACCATGCGGGCGGCCTGCGCCGTGCCCTGCGCGCCCTTGCCAAGCGCGCCCAGCACCATCGAATAGGTCATCACCGCGCCCAGCAACAAGAACCGCAGCACAGTGCGCAGTTCAAACAGGTCAAAGCCGGTCACATACAGCATCATCCCCAGCATCGCCGCAAAAGACAGCAGCGACAGCAGTTTCAGCCCGATCCCCGCCCCGCCCGGCACCACGCCCAGCATGGCGCCCAGAACCGTGTCGCCGAACAAGCCGCCAAGCCCAAAGGAATGCGGCCAGTCCGCGCCCGGCACCAGCGTCGCCGCATAGACCGACGCCAGCGCCACCGCGATCACCGCAAAGATCACCCGGCCCACGGCACGCTCGCCGCCCCGGTGCAGCACAAAGCGCAGCCCCCAGGCCATCAGCACCAGGGGCAGCGCCCAGGCGCCCTTGCCCACAATGATGATCAGGGTCGACGCAACCGCAGCACCAAACCGGCCCAGCATGTTCTGCGCAGGTTCATCCGTCGCGACCATCCAGCCGGGGTCTTCGGGCGAATAGCTGCCAAGGATGGCGGCAAAGGCCAGACCCGCCAGCAGCAGGGCCACACCCAGCAGTTCACGCCCGCGACGTTCCAGCATGGCTGCGGTGGACTGGTCCACCAATGGGTCGCGCTGCCGTACCTGATAGGATGCCATCTGCCCTGTCCTCAATCGTATAGGCAGTCGCGGAGCATGGTCAGCCCGCGCTGCGTTTCTTCTTTTGGGGCCACAAGCGCGACCCGTACATACCCGGCTCCGGGGTTGTCCCCCGCCACATCCCGCGACAGATAGGCGCCGGGCAGGACCCGAACGCCTGTCTGTTGCCACAGCTTCAGCGCGGCCTGTTCGCCATCCGGCACCGGCAACCACAGGAAAAAGCCGCCCTCGGGGTTCTGATAGCCCTGCATTCCGGCAAACACCTGATCCGCCACGCGGAACTTTTCCTGATAGAGGGCGCGGGACGCATCGACATGCGCCTCATCCGCCCAGGCCGCCTCGGACACCCGCTGAATGGGCAGGGGCAAAGGTGCCCCGGCAAAGGCCCGCAGCTTGCGGATACGCGCCATGCTGTCGACACCGCCCGCGACAAACCCCGACCGCATCCCCGGCAGGTTCGACCGTTTCGACAGCGAGTGGAACACGAACACCCGTTCGGGATCAGTCCCCGTGGCCTGTGCCACCTGCAAGGCACCGGGCGGGGGCGCATCGCGCCAGATCTCGGAATAGCATTCATCCGCAAAGATGCGGAAATCGTGCTTTTCGGCCAGGGCCATCAGATCGGCCAGATAGTCGCGGCTGGCCACCGCCCCCTGCGGATTGGCGGGCGAACAGATATAGGCAATGGCGGTGCGGTCCAGAACCTCGGGCGGCAGGCTGGCGTAATCGGGCAGAAAGCCGGTGGCGGCGGTGGCGGGCACATAGACCGGTTCCGCCCCCACGGTCAGGCTGGCCACGGCATAGACCTGATAAAACGGGTTCGGCATCAGGATGACCGGGGCCTTGCCGGCCTTGGATTCGGGGCACAGCGCAATCGCCGCGTTGAACAGCCCTTCGCGGGTGCCGTTCAGCGCCATGATGCCGTCCAGCGGCATCGTCACGCCATAGCGCCGCGCGATCCATCCGGCAATCGCGGCCAGCAGTTCGGGGCTGCCGTCATTGGGCGGGTAAATGCCAAAGCCCGCCAGATTGGCCGCAAGGATGGGACCGACGAAATCGGGCATCGCGTGGCGCGGCTCGCCAATCGTCATTGCAATCGCAGGTCCGCCCGGCGCATGCGCGTCCAGCAGCCCCCGCAAGCGCGGAAACGCATAGTCAGGCAGGTTGGAAAACCGCTCTGGAAACGCCATTGCTGCCTCATCTTCAGGGTCGTTGCGCCCTGTTTGAATCCAGACTAGCCACAGATAACGCCGGGGTCCAGAAAAACGCAGCAAGGTGTAGGGGTTGGGTTCGGCGATTGTGTCTTTTTGGCCCATCATCTGGGGTGGGCTGCATCAAGGCTGGGGGTTTCACACCCCCAGACCCCCGTGGGATATTTGTGCACAGAGGATGCAAACTTTATTCAAATTGCAAGGTCAGTGCAGCGCCTTCTCGGCGGCCATGCCGATGCGCAGCAGACGGTCCTCCTGCCCCGGCGGGCACATGATGCTGAGGCCGCAGGATGGCTGGCTGGTGCGCAGGGTCAGCACGCATTGGTCCATCAGGTTGCCGATCCGGGTGTTGCGCAGGGCCAGCAGGTTTTCGGTGACGTAATAGTCGTTGTCGGTCATCAGCCGGGCCGCATCGGGCGGCAGGATCGGCGAGGTGGGCAGGATCACCGCATCAAACCCGGCGGTGGCCTGCGCCCATTCGGCGCGCAGGACATGCAGCCTGCGCCAGCCCGCGATATAGTCGGCGGCCGCAAAGCCGGCACCGGACCGGAAGCGTTCCAGAATGCGCGGGAACATCTTTTCGGGGGCGGCCTCGATGGTGTCACGCCAGATCGCATAGGCCTCGGCGGTGAACAGCAGCGCGGCAAGGCGCATGGCCTCGGCCACCTGCGGCACCCTGATCGGCGTCACGCTGGCCCCGGCGCGGGCAAGGCGCGGCAGCGCGTCGTCAAACCCGGCAGCGGGGCCGTCGCGCAGATCGTCCAGCGCCACGGTCTCCAACACCGCGAGCCGCAGGCCCGACAGATCGGCCCCGCCCAGATCGGGCGGGCGGCGGCCTTCCAGCGCGGCCAGCAGCAGGCTGCAATCCTCGACCGTATGGGCCAGCGGGCCTACGGTATCAAACGCTTGGCACAGCGGCACCGCCCCGCGCAGGGACAGGCGGCCCGAGGTGGTCTTCAACCCGACCAGATCGTTCCATGCCGCAGGAATGCGCACCGACCCGCCGGTGTCAGACCCGATGGCCGCAGGAGCCAGCCCGAAGGCAACCGACGCCGCCGCCCCCGAAGACGACCCGCCCGACACCGCCTCATCATCGTTCAGGCAGGGCGGCGTCGCCGTAACGGGGTTCAGGCCAAGACCGGAAAAGGCCAGTTCCGACATATGGGTCTTGCCAAGGCAGATCAGCCCCTGCGCCGTTCCCACCTCGACCACATCGGCGTCCCTGCGCGGAATGCGGTTGCGCAGCAGTGCGGACCCGGCCTCGGTCGCGATGTCTGCGGTGTCGAACAGGTCTTTCCAGCTGACCGGCACGCCGTCCAGCACGCCGCGCCGGTTGCCGGTGCGGGCACGGGTTGCGGCCCCCATGGCCTCGCCACGCGCGCGGCTGGCCGTGGTGCGGGCATAGATGCGCGGCGACAGGCTGTGGCTGTCGATCGCCTCCAGAAACCCTTCCAGCAGATCGACCGGATTGATCTTGCCCGCCCCGATGGCCCGGCCCAATTCCGCCGCCGTCATGTTCCGCCACAGGTTGCTCATGCCATTCCCCTATTTGCGCCAACGGTAGCGGCGGATGATCACATGGACAATCCCGCAAGGGCCACGATACTTGGTGCCATGACACAAACACCCGAATTCCTCGCAACCGACATCGTGATCGCAGGCGGCGGGCTGAACGGCCCCGCCCTGGCCCTGGCGTTGGCGCAGGCCGGGTTTCGCGTGACGGTGATCGACAGCCGCCCCGCGCCGGACCGCGCCGCGCGCGGCTTTGACGGCCGGGCCTATGCGCTGGCGATTGCGTCCAGACGCTTGTTGACCATGATTGGCGTCTGGCCCGCCGTGGCCGACCATGCGCAGCCGATGTTGCAGATCAAGGCATCGGACGGGGTGGCAGGCCAGGGCAGCGCGCCGTTTTTCCTGCACTTCGATCACAACGAGATCGAGGAAGGCCCGATGGGCTTCATGGTCGAGGACCGGCATCTGTATGCGGGCTTTCTGGCCGCGATGCGGGCGCAGCCGCTGATCACCCTGCTGCCCGGTGAAACGGTTGTGGCGCAACAGGTTGCAGGGCCGGGTGTCAGCGTCACGCTGGCCTCGGGTGCGGTGGTGTCGGGGCGGGTGCTGGTGGGCTGCGACGGGCGCGGGTCGGGCACCGCCCTGCGCGCCGGGATTGGCCGGGTGGGCTGGGGGTACGGCCAGACGGCGCTGGTCACCGCGATCCGGCATCCGCTGCCGCACAACGGCATCGCGCATCAGTTCTTCATGCCCGAAGGCCCGCTGGCCATTCTGCCGCTGGCAGGCGGGCATCATTCGTCGATCGTGTGGAGCACGTCGGACGCCGAGGCCGCCGCCATTCAGGCCCTGCCCGACGCTGCCTATCTGGCCGCCCTGCGCCCCCGGTTCGGTGATTTTCTGGGCGAGATCGCGCTGGCAGGCGACAGGTTCACCTATCCGCTGTCGCTGTCGCTGGCGGAACGGTTCGTGGCCGACCGGCTGGCGCTGGTCGGCGACGCGGCCCACGGGGTGCATCCGATTGCGGGGCAGGGTCTGAACCTTGGGCTGCGCGATGTGGCGGCACTGGCGCAGGTGCTGGTCGAGGCCGCACGGCGCGGCGAAGACATCGGCGCGCCCGATGTGCTGGACCGCTATCAGGTCTGGCGCCGCTTTGACGCAACGGCGCTGGCCTTGGGGATGGATACGGTGAACCGGCTGTTTTCAAACGACAACCCGCTGCTGCGCCTGGGGCGCGATCTGGGTATGGGCCTTGTCGGCGCCCTGCCCGGCCTGCGCCGCCGGTTTATCCGGCAGGCAGCAGGCCTGTCGGGCGACCTGCCCCGGCTGCTGGCAGGCCAGCCGATCTGACGGCGGCAAATCCGTCAGCGCGGTTCTTGCATGATTTCCAGCAGGGATGGGAACGCATAGAGGCCGGGTGCGCGCCCCGCAGACGGTACAAGGACCGTCAGTATACCCGCCTCGACCAGCCGGTTGGCAAAACCGTTTGCCGTAGGTTTGGGGATGCCGGACTCGTGTGTAAATCGGTTGTTGCGGAAGATCGGGTTGGCAAAGATGAAGTTCAGCACGTCGCCAGTCCATTTCGATTTCAGCAAATCGCGCAGGCGCTCGCGCATCTGCTCATAGTGAGTCTGGATTCTTCCTACGATATCAATGTTTTCGGCTGCCTGCGATTGCAGGGCCGCAAGAAAGAATATGCACCATCCAGTCCAGTCACCATTCGCAGACACATTGCGCAGACGTTCGATGTATTCGTCCTTGTTGCGTTCAAAGTAGTCGCTGACAAAGAAATGCGGCGCGCTGAGAACCCCCGTGTTCCACAGCATCAGCGTGATGAGCATACGCCCCACCCTGCCATTGCCATCCTCGAACGGATGGAGGGCCTCGAACTCGGCATGGGCGAGGGCTGTGCGCAAAATCGGATGCACTTTATCTGCCTTGATGAACTGAACCAGCGTCGCCATGGCGGGCGGCAGGTGTTCGGGGGCGATGGGGACGAAATCTATGCGCTTGCGACGCCGATCACCAATGTAGTTCTGTTCGGTCTTGAACTCTCCGGGACGTTTTTCCGCACCGCGCCCATAGCTGAGCAAGGTATGGTGCGCGGTTCGGATCAGATGGTCTGATAGCGGATAGCCGTCCGTCATCTGCCGTTCCGCTTGCCGCAAAGCACGCGCATAAAGTGCCACTTCCACCGTGTCATTCCGCCCGACCGGCGAGCCGTCTGACTCAACCGCCTCGGCCTCCAACCGAAGCACCTCTTCCAATGTCGAAATAGTCCCCTCCATCCGCGACGACACGACGGCGTCCCGCGCACGCAGAGGGGCCAGCAGCAATTCGCTGTTTGGCAGGGCGCGCAGCAGGGTATCAAAGCGCGTAAGGGCGATTGCGGTGTTGGTCAGCGGATTTATCAGCGCTTGTAGATCAAGATTTTCAGGTGGGAATGCACCCAGATGGTAGAAAACTGCCGCAGAGCAGTCATATGTTGTGTTGTGTATGATAATTTCTGATTTGCTGATCATAAAGTTTCTTCTGCATGAGATCGAGACACAAATCAAGTTGTGAATGGTTTTGGCTTGAAAACCATTCACAAGCGGCCTTGTGCATGATGCCCCATACTCAAGCAATCTTGTGTATCGCCTTCACCCATATCCCAAATACAAAAGGCCCCGGCGTTTCCACCGGGGCCCTGGGATCGCTCAAGTAAGGCTTACGCCTCGGCGGTTTCGGTGATCTCGGCGCCGGTTTCCTGATCGACCATCTTCATGCCCAACCGCACCTTGCCGCGGTCGTCGAAGCCCAGGAGTTTGACCTTCACTTCCTGACCTTCCTTCAGATGCTCGTTCGGGTGGTTCAGGCGCTTGTTGGCGATCTGGGACACATGCACCAGACCATCACGCTTGCCGAAGAAGTTCACGAAGGCACCGAAGTCCACCAGTTTCACCACGCGGCCAGTGTAGACCTTGCCCTCTTCGGGTTCAGCCACGATCGACCAGATCATGTCATAGGCCTTCTTGATGTTGTCGGCATTGTTCGACGCGATCTTGATGATGCCTTCGTCGTTGATGTCGACCTTGGCCCCCGAGACTTCCACGATCTCGCGGATGACCTTGCCGCCCGAGCCGATCACTTCACGGATCTTGTCCGTCGGGATCTGCAGGGTTTCGATCTTGGGTGCGTACTGGCTGAACGCCTGAGCCGAGGTCAGCGACTTCGCCATCTCGCCCAGAATGTGCAGTCGGCCATCCTTGGCCTGTGCCAGCGCCTGTTCCATGATTTCCGGGGTGATCCCGGCAATCTTGATGTCCATTTGCAGGCTGGTGATGCCCTTTTCGGTACCGGCCACCTTGAAATCCATGTCGCCGAGGTGATCCTCGTCGCCCAGAATATCGGTCAGCACGGCATAGCGGCCGTCTTCTTCCAGGATCAGACCCATGGCGACGCCCGCGACCGGCGCCTTCAGCGGAACGCCCGCATCCATCATCGACAGCGAACCACCGCAGACCGACGCCATCGAGGAGGAGCCGTTGGATTCAGTGATCTCGGACACCACGCGGATGGTGTAGGGGAAGTCGGTTGCCGCAGGCAGAACCGCCTGCAACGCGCGCCACGCCAGTTTGCCATGGCCGATCTCGCGACGACCGGGCGACCCCACGCGGCCCACTTCGCCCACCGAATAGGGGGGGAAGTTGTAGTGCAGCAGGAAGTTCGAGCGGCTGTTGCCGTGCAGCGCGTCGATGATCTGCTCATCTTCGCCGGTGCCAAGCGTGGTCACGACCAAGCCTTGGGTTTCGCCACGGGTGAACAGGGCAGAGCCATGCGTGCGCGGCAGGATGCCGGTTTCGCAGGTGATGGCGCGGACGGTCTTGGTATCACGTCCATCAATCCGGGTGCCACCATTGATGATGTCACCGCGCAGGATCGACGATTCCAGCTTCTTGATCGCCGAACCAAGGTTGATGTCGGCCAGATCTTCCGGGGCCAGAGCGCCCTTGATGGCGGCAACGGCATCGGAAATCGCGTTGGTGCGGTCCTGCTTGTCCTTGATGGCAAAGGCGGCCCGCATCTGGGTTTCGCCCGATGCCTTCACGCGGCCAAACAGCGCCGAATAGTCGGGGGCGCTGAAGTTGAACGGCTCTTTCGCGCAATCTTCGGCAAAGTCGATGATCAGGTCGATGACCGGCTGCATCTGGGCGTGGCCAAACTTCACGGCCCCCAGCATCTCGGCTTCGGTCAGTTCATAGGCTTCCGATTCCACCATCATCACGGCGTCCTGGGTGCCGGCGATGACCAGATCCAACCGCTGTTCGGGGTTGTTCTTCAGGGTCTGCATGTCATCGACAGACGGGTTCAGAACGTATTCCCCGTTCGAGAACCCGACGCGGGCAGCCCCAATCGGCCCCATGAACGGCACACCTGACACGGTCAGCGCGGCGGATGCGGCGATCATCGCGACAATATCAGGCTCATTTTCCAGATCGTGCGACAGAACGGTGCACATCACCAGCACTTCGTTCTTGAACCCGTCCACGAACAGCGGGCGGATCGGGCGGTCGATCAGACGCGAGGTCAGCGTCTCTTTTTCCGACGGGCGCGCTTCGCGCTTGAAGAAGCCGCCGGGGATCTTGCCCGCAGCATAGTATTTTTCCTGATAATGCACGGTCAGCGGAAAGAAATCCTGACCCGGCTTTGCCGCACGGGCAAAGGTCACGTTGGCCATGACGCTGGTTTCGCCCAAGGTGGCGATGACCGAGCCGTCAGCCTGACGGGCAACCTTGCCCGATTCCAGGGTCAGCGTCTCACGCCCCCACTGGATTGATTTTGTCGTTACGTTGAACATCTGTCGTTCCCTCTATGGAAGCCCTCACAGGCCCCTGCCCGTGTCTTCCGCTTGCATCGCGGCCCCATTGCCGCCGCCCCCTATCCTCGTGCATGTGGCCGGGGGCATGGCCTCACGTCGCAGATTGCGGGCGGATACAGGAAAAACCGCCGATTGGAAAGCGGCGAGTTGACGACGCCTGCCGCAGCGCCACACAGGGCCGCGCCTTGCCCCTGCGGCTGTGACGACAGGTTGCCGCGCGCCATCTGCCCCGCTATCACACTCAAAACCACCCAGAGGTGCCCGCCATGACCCGCAAACCCGTAGTTCTGTGTATTCTGGATGGCTGGGGCCTTGGCCCGATCCCCGAAACATCGGCCCCGGCACAGGCCGATGTGCCAAATTTCAACCGGCTCTGGGCGACCTGCCCGCATTCCACCCTGATCACCCATGGTCCCGACGTGGGTCTGCCCACCGGGCAGATGGGCAATTCCGAGGTGGGGCATACCAATATCGGCGCAGGCCGGGTGGTGGCGATGGATCTGGGGGCGATTGATCTGGCGGTCGAGGATGGGTCGTTCGCGCAGAACCCCGAACTGCTGGCCTTTGCGGGGCGCGTCAAGGCCGCCGGGGGCCGGGCGCATCTGATGGGGGTGGCGTCTGATGGCGGGGTGCATGGGCATATCCAGCATGTGCTGGCCGCTGCCCGCGCGCTGGTGGCGCTTGGGGTGCCGGTTGTCGTGCATGCGATCACCGACGGGCGCGATGTGGCGCCGTCCTCGGGGCTGGGGTTCATCGAACAGCTTGCCGCCAACCTGCCCGACGGGGCCACAATCGCCACCGTCACCGGGCGCTACTGGGCGATGGACCGCGACAATCGGTGGGACCGGGTCAGCCGAGCTTATGGCGCGATGGTGTTTGGCTTGGGGGCCACCGCCCCCGATGCAGCGACGGCGGTGTCGGCGTCTTATGCCATTGCCGAGACGGATGAATTTCTGGCCCCCTCGGTGATCGGCGATTACATGGGCGCGCGGGACGGCGACGGGCTGTTCTGCCTGAACTTCCGGGCAGACCGGTCGCGCGAGATTCTGTCGGCCTTTGGCGCGCCCGATTTTGCCGCCTTTGCCACCGGCCCCCGGCCCCACTGGTCGGCCATGCTGGGGATGGTGGAATATTCCACCGCCCATGCCGCCTATATGACCACCGCCTACCCCAAACGCACCCTGACCAACACGCTTGGCGAATGGGTTGCCAGCCACGGGCTGACCCAATTCCGGCTGGCCGAGACAGAGAAATACCCGCATGTCACCTTCTTTCTGAACGGCGGCCGCGAGGTGCCGTTTGACGGCGAAAGCCGCGCCATGCCGCAATCGCCCAAGGTCGCCACCTATGACCTGCAACCCGAGATGAGCAGCGTCGAGGTCGGCGACCGTCTGGTCGAGGCGATCACCGCGCGGCATGACCTGATCGTGGTGAACTTTGCCAACCCCGACATGGTCGGTCACACCGGCAGCCTGCCTGCGGCCATTCTGGCCTGCGAGGCCGTGGACCGCGCCCTTGGCCGGGCCTTGGCCGCCCTGGGCGCTGTGGGTGGCGCGATGATCGTCACCGCCGACCATGGAAATTGCGAGGTGATGATCGACCCGGTATCCGGCGGGCCGCACACGTCGCACACGCTGAACCCGGTTCCGGTGATCCTGGTGGGCGGGCCAGCGGGGGCGACTCTGCGCGATGGCGGGCGGCTGTGTGATCTGGCCCCGTCGGTTCTTGCGCTGATGGGTCTGCCGCAACCGGCGGAAATGACCGGGATCAGCCTGCTGAAATGATCCGCCGCGCCGCCTTTTGCCTGTGGTTCTGTGCCGCGCCGGCCATGGCCGAAGACGTGGCAAAGATGGCGGCTTCGGCCTCGGCCAATCTTGCGACGGCGGTGGCGGCGCTGGAACAGGCGACGGAATCGCGCGACAGGGTGGCGTCCCTGACCCAGACCATCACCGCCTATGAACAGGGGCTGGCCGTGCTGCGCGAGGCGTTGCGTCAGGCCGAACTGCGCGAGTCCACGCTGACCCTGCAATTTCAGGCCAAGCGCGACCGCGTGGCACAGTTGCTGGGCGTGCTGTCCAAGATGGAAGCCGACCCCGGTCCCCTGCTGCTGCTGCACCCGACCGGGCCGCTTGGCACGGCACGGTCGGGCATGATGCTGGCCGATGTCACCCCCGCCTTGCAGGCCGAGGCTGAAGGCTTGCGCGCCGAATTGCAGGAACTGGCCGATCTGCGCGCCCTGCAACTGTCGGCGGGCGATACGCTTGGGGCGGGGTTGCAGACGGCGCAAGCCGCCCGCAGCGCGCTGTCGCAGGCCATATCGGACCGCACCACCCTGCCCAAGCGGTTTACCGAAGACCCCGGCGTTCTGCTGGGCCTGCTGGAAAGCGCCGATACGCTGGAATCCTTTGCTGCGGGGCTGGCCCTGTCGGAAACCGAAACCGGGGCGATCCGCGATTTTGCCGCCGCACGGGGCACGCTGCCGCTGCCGGTGCTGGGCAATGTGATCCGCATGCCGGGCGAGGCCGACGCCGCAGGCGTGCGCCGCCCCGGCATGACCATCGCCACACGGCCGCGCGCGCTGGTCACCTCGCCCTGGGCCGCAACCATTCGCTATCGCGGGCCGCTGCTGGACTATGGGCTGGTGATGATCCTTGAACCGGGGGGCGGCTATCTGCTGATCCTGGCCGGGCTGGACACCGTCTATGGCGAGGTCGGCGAGGTGATCGCCGCAGGCGCCCCTCTGGGCCTGATGGGCGGGGCGGACGCCCCGGCCGCCACAGATCAACCCGCCGGTGCCGACGAGTTTATCGCCGGGACCACCGATGGCACTGGCGCGCAGGGCACGGAAACGCTTTATATGGAACTGAGGCAGGGGGCCGAACCGGTTGATCCGGTGGAATGGTTCGCAGCTACCGCCACTACGGGAGACTGAGAGTAGCATGAAGAAATTCGTGATGGCCGCCCTTGGCGGTACGGTTGCAGGGGCGCTGCTGACCACACAGGTAGCTGGTCCCCTGATCGCGCAAGAGGCCGACAAGACCGCCAACACCTATGAACAGCTTGATCTGTTCGGTGACATCTTTGAACGCATCCGCGCGCAATATGTCGAGGAGGTGAAGACCGAAGATCTGGTCGAGGCCGCGATCAATGGCATGCTCACCTCGCTGGACCCGCATTCCAGCTATCTCTCGGCCAAGGATTTTGACGACATGCGCGTGCAGACGCGCGGCGAATTCGGCGGGCTTGGCATCGAGGTGACGCAGGAAGAAGGCTTCATCAAGGTCGTCTCTCCGATGGATGACACCCCCGCCGACGCGGCCGGCATTCAGGCCGGGGATTTCATCACCCATGTAAACGGCGAATCGGTGCTGGGCCTGAAACTGGACGAAGCGGTGGAAAAGATGCGCGGCCCGATCGGGTCCGAAATCATCATCACCGTGGTCCGCAAGGACGTGGCCGAGCCGTTTGACGTGTCGCTGATCCGCGACACCATCAAGCTGGTGGCGGTCAAGGGCCGGGTGGTCGGCAACACGGCGGTCATGCGGATCACCACCTTCAACGACCAGACGACCACCGGCCTGAATGACGAGCTGAAAAAGGCGATCGAGGAACTGGGCGGGGCCGACAAGCTGGACGGCGTGGTGATCGACCTGCGCAACAACCCCGGCGGGCTGCTGACCGAGGCGATCACCGTATCCGACGCGTTCCTGGACAAGGGCGAGATCGTCTCGACCCGTGGCCGCTCGCCCGAGGATGGCGAACGCTACAATGCCACCCCCGGCGATCTGGCCAATGGCAAGCCCCTGGTGGTGCTGATCAACGGCGGCTCTGCCTCGGCGTCAGAAATCGTGACCGGGGCCTTGCAGGATCACCGCCGCGCCATTGTGGTGGGGACCAAGAGCTTTGGCAAAGGGTCGGTGCAGACGCTGATCCCGCTGAAGGGTGACGGCGCGATGCGGCTGACCACGGCGCGCTATTACACGCCGTCGGGGCGGTCGATCCAGTCGCTTGGCATTTCGCCCGACATCGTGGTGAACCAGCCCAAGCCCGCCCCCGAAGGCACCGGCACCGAAGCCGCCGCCGCCGCCGAGGCCGAAAAAGCCCGGTCCGAGGCCGATCTGCGCGGCGCGATCACCAATGATTCGATGACCGAGGACGAACGCCGCATCATCGTCGAGGAACGCACTCGTGCCGAGGAATCGGCCAAGCTGCGCGACGAGGATTACCAGTTGGCCTATGCCGTCGACATCATCAAGGGCCTGACCACCATCGCCCCGCAAGAACCGTGAAACCGGCGCGGGGCGGGGGCAAGCCCCCGCCCCGCGCCGTTCGCCCCGTCTTTCTTCTGAAAGCGCCTTTTCCCTTATCGCGGACGCAACGATGGCCGATGCCGAACGCCTGCCCTACCGCCCTTGCGTCGGTGTCGTGCTGATCAACGCGGCAGGCCTGATCTTTGCAGGCCAGCGCATCGACAGCCCCACCCCCGCCTGGCAAATGCCGCAAGGCGGCATTGACGAGGGCGAAAAGCCCAAGGTGGCGGCATTGCGCGAGTTGTGGGAAGAAACGGGTGTGACTGCCGACAAGGTGGAATTTGTCGCCAAGACCGACGATTGGGTGACCTATGACCTGCCGCCCGAATTGCTGGGCCGGGTCTGGGGCGGCAAATACCGGGGACAAAAGCAGAAATGGTTCCTGTACCGGTTCACGGGTGGGAATGCCGACATCCGCATTGCCACCGACCACCCCGAGTTTTCCACCTGGAAATGGATTGGCGCGACCGAAATGGTGGCGTCAATCGTGCCATTCAAGCGCGCGGTCTATGAGACGGTGGTGTCAGCGTTCCGGGACCATCTGGCCGAGTGAGGTTTGTTTGGCTGATCGCTGGCGGGGTTTCACACCCCTCCAGACCTCCCCGTGGGATATTTGTGCCAATGTGAAAGCCGGATCGTGACGCCGCGTTTGCGGTGACAGCTTGGGCTGGCCGGGGCATCTTGCAGCAAACCGGGAGAGAGACATGCAATACCCCCATCTGCTGGCCCCGCTGGACCTTGGCCATGTGACCCTGCCCAACCGGGTGCTGATGGGGTCGATGCACACCGGGCTGGAGGAATTGGGCGACTGGAACCGGGTGGCCGAGTTCTATGCCACCCGCGCGCGGGGCGGTGTCGGGCTGATGGTGACGGGCGGCATGGCGCCAAACGTCGAGGGTGGCGTGTTTCCGGGGGCGGCGGGGCTGTTCAAACCGCAGGACATTGTGAACCACCGGGTGGTGACGAGCCGCGTCCATGACGCGGGCGGGCGGATCGCGATGCAGATTTTGCACGCCGGGCGCTATGCTTACGGGGCGGAATGTGTGTCGGCGAGTGCGCTGAAATCGCCGATCTCGCCCTTTGTGCCGCGCGCCCTGGATGAGGCCGGGATCGAAAAGCAGATCGCCGATATTGTGACAGCGGCGGTGCGTGCGTGCGAGGCGGGGTATGACGGGGTCGAGGTGATGGGGTCGGAAGGGTATTTCCTGAACCAGTTCCTTGTGACCCAAACCAACCAGCGCGACGACCGTTGGGGCGGGTCTTACGCCAACCGGATGCGCCTGCCGGTCGAGGTGGTGGCCCGTGTGCGGGCGGCTGTGGGGCCGGATTTCATTCTGATCTACCGGATTTCGCTGATTGATCTGATCCCCGACGGGTCCACCTGGGACGAGGTTGTGCTGCTGGCCCGCGCCATCGAGGCGGCCGGGGCGTCGATCCTGAACACCGGCATCGGCTGGCACGAGGCGCGGGTGCCCACCATCGCCACCTCTGTTCCGCGCGCGGCCTTCGCGCATCTGACCGGGCGGTTGCGGCCCGAGGTGGGGATTCCGGTGATCACCTCGAACCGCATCAACACGCCGCAGGTGGCCGAGGATCTGCTGGCGCAGGGCATGGCCGATATGGTCAGCATGGCGCGGCCCTTCCTTGCCGACCCTGATTTCGTGGCCAAGGCGGCGTCGGGGCGCGCGGCACAGATCGCGCCGTGCATCGCCTGCAATCAGGCCTGTCTGGACCATACGTTCAGCGGCAAGCTGACCTCGTGCCTTGTGAACCCGCGTGCCTGTGCGGAAACCGAACTGACCTATCCGCCCACCGATGCCCCCAAGCGGATTGCCGTGGTCGGGGCCGGGCCTGCGGGCATGATGACGGCGATGGTGGCGGCAGGCCGGGGGCACAGCGTGACCCTGTTTGACCGCGCGGCGCAGGTGGGCGGGCAGTTGAACCTTGCCAAACAGGTGCCAGGGAAAGAGGAGTTTCACGGGCTGGTGGACTGGTTCGCCACCATGCTGGGCCAGGACCGGATCACCCTGGCGCTGAACACGACCGCCGATCTGGCGGGACTGGCGGGGTTTGACGAGGTGGTGATCGCCACCGGGGTCGTGCCGCGCGATCCCGGCATTCCGGGGCAGGAGGGGGCGAATGTGCTGTCCTATATCGAGGTGTTGCAGGGGGCGGACCTGGGGCCAAGGGTGGCCGTGATCGGGGCGGGGGGCATCGGGTTCGACGTGGCCGAGGCGCTGGTGCATCAGGGCCACAGCCCGACCGAGAATGCCGCCCTGTGGCGGCGCGAATGGGGGGTGTCTGACCCGCTGACCGATCGCGGCGGGCTGGCCCCCACTGGCCCCGCGCCCGACGCCCCGGCCCGGCAGGTCTGGCTGCTGCAACGCCGTGCGGAAAAGCCGGGGCGGGGTCTGGGCAAGACCACGGGCTGGATTCACCGCGCCGCGCTTGCGATGAAGCGGGTCAGAATGATGGGCGGCGTCACCTATGACGCGATCACGCCCGAAGGGGTGCAGGTCACCATCAACGGCGAGGCGCAGATGCTGGCGGTGGACAACGTGGTGCTCTGCGCAGGCCAGGTGCCGGACCGGCATCTGTCAGACGCGCTGACGGCGGCGGGGGTGGCGCATCATGTGATCGGCGGCGCGGATGTGGCGGCGGAACTGGATGCCAAGCGCGCGATCAACCAGGGTGCCCGGCTGGCGGCACGGCTGTAGAAAAAGGGGCGGCGCTGCAACGAATGCATTGGGGATGTTCACACAGCGCCGCCCCGCCAGGGCGATGCCACCCTGACTGTGCGGTTGGCGTAAACCGTCACGAACCGGGCTTCCACCGCAAATGACACCGCCCCATCCGGCCCGCCCGAAAGCCGCCAATCCGGGCGTGGCGGGCAGGACAAAACCTGCCACTCACGCAAACTTGCCCTTGCCTTGCCGCAGCCCACATCGGGGAATCGGCCTTGTCTTGCCATTCTTGCTATAGTTGCGCTGCCTTCAACGATCCCCGAGAATACCCAAGATAGGACGCGGCCCTGCCGCCATCTTGCCCGATTTGGTGTCCAATAAGGATACATGATCTTGCATATGGTGGCATGGGGACAACAATGGACAGACTGACCGAGATGGAGGCCTTTGCCATGGTCGTGGACCAGGGCGGCTTCACGGATGCGGCCAAGAAAATGGGCATCTCGAAATCGGCGGTGTCAAAGCATGTCTCCGCGCTGGAGGCGCGTCTTGGTGCCCGCCTGTTGAACCGCACCACCCGGCGCGTGTCGCCCACCGAAATCGGCCTGGCCTATTACGACCGCGCCCGCCGCGTTCTGAACGACGCGGGCGAGGCGGATGCGCTGGTCACCTCGATGCAATCGGCCCCGTCGGGCCTGCTGCGTATCTCTGTCGCCACCGATTTTGGCGTCAACCTGCTGTCGCCGATCCTTGGGGATTTCCTGCTGGAATACCCCGACATCACCGTCAACATGGTGCTGAACAACCGCTATGTCGAACTGATTTCCGAAGGTTTCGATCTTGCCATCCGGGTGGGAGAGCTGGAGGACAGTTCCCTTCGCGCCCGCAAGCTGACCGAGACGACAAAGCGGATGATCGCCGCCCCCGGCTATTTCCAGAAGTTCGGGCGGCCCCTGAAGATCGACGATCTGAACGAACACAAGCTGCTGCATTATTCCAACCAGGCCAATGGCAACGTCTGGAAGATCACCGCGCCCTCCGGCGAAAAGCGGCAGGTGCGCTCTGTCGGCTGGCTGACGGTGAATGACGGTCAATCCTTGCTGAACGCGGCCATTTCAGGCCTTGGCATCGCCTATCTGCCGTCGTTCCTTTATGCCGATGCGATGAAACAGGGGCAGGTTGAGGAAGCCATTCAGGGCCTGCCGACCGAAGTGCTGGGCATTTATGCGGTCTATCCGCCGGGGCGGTTTACCCAGCCCAAGGTGCGGGCCTTCATCGACTTTCTGGCGCGGCGCTATATCGACAAGGGGCCGGACAACTGGTGATCAGGGGGCTGTGATCACAGCCTCCACCCGCCGGTTCTGACGACGGCCTTCTTCTGTGTCATTCCCGGCACGGGGGGATTTCGGCCCCATGCCCGTGGCGACGATCCGGTCTGGCGCAATGCCGCCAGCAACCAGCGCCGCCTTCACCGCCTCCGCCCGTTGCTGCGAGATCGCCAGATTGGCCGCCAGCGGGCCGGTGGCATCGGTATGGCCCAGCAGAGTGACCTCTGCCGCAGGGTCGGCCTGCAATGTGGCCACAAGATCACGGATCGACGGATAGTGGCCCGACGACAACACCGCAGCACCAGAGGCAAACACCAGATCCTCCAGCACCCTGACCTGCGGGGCCGCAGGCGCGGGCGATTTGGTCGAGGCTGTCAGGTCCGGCACCACCGCCCCCGGCGTCACCGCCACGACCTGCACATAGCCCGCCTGCGACGACCGGCTGACCAGCAGCGTGACAGCATCCGTGGTCCCCGCCCGTTCCGCCGCCAGAAAGCGGTAATCGCCAAGGTCGACATGCATGTCGGGTTCGGGCAGCACCTCGGTCCCATAGCGGAAATCATAGCCGCCACATTCAAACGCCGCGCATTCGTAGACGATCCGATAGCCCGCCTGCACCAGTTGATCCCGCAGGGGAGCCAGCAATTGCAACGTGGTCGCCCCCGGCGCATCCAGCCGCAGGGCGCGGCTGTCCACCGCGCCTTCAACCGCGCGGGTCTGCATCGCGTTGCGGGCAAAGGGACCGATGGGCATGGCATAGCTTGACAGCGCCGCCGATGTCTGCGCCTGCGCCAGAACCGGGGCTGCATAGTCCAGCGTCAGGGCAGCCACAGGCGATGCGGTTGCCACAAAGGCCGCAATGGCAGCGGTATGGATTGGTGTTTTCACCTGCTCTGGCCTCTTGTTGGGCTCAGCGCATACGATACTGATAACGGCCCACCACGTCCATTCCGATGCACTGATACAGACAATTTGCAGCGGAATTTTGCGCGGTGACGACAAGACTTAGGGTGACCGCCCCCTGATCTTGCGCCCAATTGGCCGCCGCCCGCAACATCTGCGATGCCAGCCCCTGGCGACGTTGCAAAGGTGAAACCTCCAGTGCGTGCAGCATGGCATGCGCACCCGCCAGCGCGACAAAACAGACCCCTGCCGGGCGGTCGTTCAGACGGGCCAGAATCACCGTCTTTGGCCCCCGAACCCGGTCCATCACCGCCAGACGCGCAGGGCCGGTCCCCGCATCGGCCCACAACAGCCGCGCGATGCCAAGTGGCGGCCAATGCGGAAAGGCCACCATCGCGGGCAGATTTGCCGCCAGCCGCGCCACCGGGGCGGCATAGGCCAGCACCGGGTCAACAATGCGGTAGCCCCGCCCCGCCAGCGCCGCATCAAGCGCCGCGTCGCCCGCGCGGATCAGGAACAACGGGTCCGCCATCGCGGCTTCGGCAGCGTCCAGATCAGCGGCGTCCCATGCCCCCGACACTGACGCTGCCGACACGCGCTTGCCGCCCCCGGCCCCGTCGCGCAGGGTGAACGGCCCCAGACCCCAGGCCCGCAGCGGCGGCCAGGTGGCCTCCATCACGGCTCCCAACACTTCCGGGGTCAGGGTAGGCGTCATGGGAACAGCGCCGCGAGCCGCACCATCGCCTGATCCAGCCGCCCGGCATCGGTGCCCCGGATCACCAGATTGCTGCCATGCGCGCCATTCCGGGTGAACGGGTACGACCCCATCGACAGATCGGGGAATTCCGCCGCCAGCGCGCCGAACGGCCCGGCAATCTCGCCCTCGCCCCGGTCCACCCGCAGGGTCTGGCTCAACAACGGTGCGCCCCCGGTCAGGCCGGGCAACACGCTTGCCACCATCGCCTCGAAAATCTTCGGCACGCCCGCCATCACATGCACGTTGCCCAGACTGAAGCCCGGCGCGGTGGAAATCGGGTTGTCGATCAGCACGGCCCCATCGGGGATGCGCGCCATCCGCTGCCGGGCCTCGTTGAACGGCAACCCCGCCCGGTCGTAATGCGCGGCCAGCAGGGCCATCGCATCGGCCCGGTGGGTGATCGCCGCGCCAAAGGCATCGGCAATCGCATCCGCCGTGATGTCATCATGCGTGGGACCGATGCCGCCGCTGGTGAACACATGGTCATGACCCGCCGCCAGCGCCCGCACCGCCGCCACGATGCCTGCGTGATCGTCGGCCACAACCCTGACTTCCGACAGGGTGATTCCCCGCGCCGTCAGCGCGCCTGCAAGGAAATGCATGTTGGAATCGCGGGTGCGGCCCGACAGGATTTCATCGCCGATCACCAGCATCGCCGCCGTTGGATTCGTCATCTTGCCACCTTTTGCGCTGTTCCCCTTGGGGTATAGGGCGCGGATTCCCCGTTTCAAAGCCCCGGCCTCTGGCCATTTCCCGCATCCCCGCCTATTTATGGGCGAAATCGGAGGCCAGCCTTGGACGAAACACGCGGACGTATCACCCGAGACGGAATTCGCATCTATGAGGATGCGGATTTTGCCGGCATGGCGCTGGCCGGCCGGATGGCTGCCGGAATTCTGGATGCCGTGGCCCCGCTGGTCAAACCCGGCGTCACCACCGCCGATCTGGATGACTTCATCACGGCCGAGGTCGCGCGGCATGGTGTGGTGTCGGCCACCATCGGCTACAAGGGTTACAAGCACGCGTCCTGCATTTCGGTCAATCATGTGGTGTGCCACGGGATTCCGGGGGCCAAGGTGCTGATGGACGGCGATATCCTGAACATCGACGTGACGGTGATCGTGGATGGCTGGTTTGGCGACACGTCGCGCATGTATGTGGCGGGCGCGCTGCCGCGCAAGGCGGAACGGCTGATCGAGGTGACCTATCAGGCCCTGATGCGCGGGATCGCCGCCGTCAAGCCGGGCAACACCTTTGGCGACATCGGCCATGCGATCCAGGCCTATGTCGAGGCCAACCGCATGTCGGTGGTGCGCGACTTTTGCGGCCACGGTCTGGGCCGGGTGTTCCACGCGCCGCCCAACGTGCTGCATTATGGCCGGGCGGGCACCGGGTCTGTGCTGGAAGAAGGCATGTTCTTTACCATCGAGCCGATGGTGAACCTTGGCCGCCCCGAAACCAAGGTGCTGGCCGACGACTGGACCGCCGTGACCCGCGACAAATCGCTGTCGGCGCAGTTCGAGCATTCGGTCGGCGTCACCGCCACAGGGTGCGAGATCTTCACCGCCTCGCCTGCGGGCAGGTTTCATCCGACCTGGGGGTAGTTTGCCTGGCTGATCGCCGGGGGTTTCACACCCCCGGCCACGGGCCGTGCGTTCTTCGCGAAAACTCTCCACTGGAGAGTTTTTGATCGCTCATCAGGTCACATTGGCAACGCCAATGTGACGACCCCGTGGGATATTTATGCACAGGGGATGCAAAATTTTAGTCAAATTGTCTGGGCTTGCGTTTTCATACTGGCGGTAAATATCCCCGCCGGAGGCAGGCCGGCACAGCAGACCGCCCCTACATCGTTTCCAGACAATGCCTGCGGAACGCGCGTTTCAGCATGTCCAGCTCCGCGCGCAGCAGGTCGATTTCGGACCGGATGTCATCTTCCAGCGCGACGCCGGTGATGATGGTGAAATGGGCCAGACGGTCGCCCGAGGCCGCATCGCGGATCACAAAGGTCTGCACCCCGTCGCTGAGCAGATCGGACGGAATCGGGATGCGCACCGCATGATCGCCGTCACGGCCCGGCACAGGCTGCACGGTCACGCCGGTCAGGGCGCGTTCCAGATGCAGCACCTCGATCTTCGGGGGGGTGGTGACACCCGACAGGACCCCTTCCCAGATGCCGGCCCGGATGCGGGTCTTGGTCAGCTTGGCCTCGGTCATGGCGCCCTCACAAATCGGCGCGCGGGCGGCGGCTGACCGTCACGTCGCGCAGGATGATCTGGTTCATTTCCGGCCCCTCGAAGATCAGATCGACCCACAGCCGTTCGACCCGCTTTTCATTGATCTTGGTATAGGCAAGGTCGAATTCCACCATCACCTCCTCCTCGTTCAGCGGCAGTTCGCGGACAATCTGTTCGACGTTCGGGCCATGCTTGATGTTCAGCCGGGCAAAGATTTCCAGCGGTTTTTCCATCTCTACAATGACATCCAGCCGGATCAGATGTTTCAGCCGCAGCCCCCGGCCAGCGTCTTCGGGCAGGTCCAGCACCAGCGACAGGAACGACCCGTCAAACTTGAACACATCCATCCGATAGCCGAAGGGCGCGATATCGGCTTCGCGGGTGTTGCGGATCTGGCGCACGGTCAGTTCGCTGCGGCGGCAGTCGTGAAACAGGGTGGCCCCCTCACAGATGCTGGCCTTGCCCGGAACCGACGAAAACCCCGGCACCGCAATCGGGCCGCGCCACAGCGCCGGACGCCAGGCCCAGTCGGTGCCCATCACCCGGCGGATGGCGTTGGACCCGATCACCGGCAAGGCAAGCCGATGTTCGGCCTCGTGGATCACGCGGTCCAGTTCGCGCCGCATTTGCCGCGCGCGGCCGCGAAAGCCGCGCAGCTTTTCCAGATCCATGCCGGGCGCCTGTTCTGCCACCCGGCCCCACCGCAGCATGGCACGGCGGAACAGCATCCGGTCAAACAGCCTTTCAATCCGTCCTGCCATCTTGCCCCTGCGGGTTCCTTCTTTTGCCGCGTTCCGCGTTGCAGATTGTTGAGCGTACGGAAACGATTCCCTTATTGCCCGAATAGTCTTAACGCACCATCACAAACCTGTGGCCGCAGCCGCCCGATGTGCAATCTTCCCGCCGTTCATGGCGCAGTTGGCGCCGGATTGGCCCGGATCAGCCCGGCCAGCACCTGTTCCAGCAGGTCGCGCCCGGCCTCGGGTGGCAGGGGTTGATCTTCGGGCGGGGTGACGGTCACCGTCACCAGCCGGCCCCGCACGCCCACCACGGCCCGCCAGTAGTCGCCCACCTGGCGGTCGGCCAGGTGCAGCAGGAACGCCCCGCCCCCGCCCGGCCCCTTGCCAAAGGCTTCCAGCACCCGCACGTCCGAGGCGCGGCCAGACCGGGCCACCGCCGCCCGTCCGGGCGCAGAGGAGAAGTAATCGGCCAGCGCCTGTCCGCCTGCCGCCAGAACGGCAGAGGTGCCCGCCTTGCCCAGCGTCAGGCTGATCACGGCGGGCGCCACCGGCACCGCATCGGTGCAGCGCCCCATCAGCACCACGGCGCTGTCGTCAGTGTTCCGGCTGGCGGCGCGGTCGATGCAGTAGCCGCGCGGCGGGCTGACGTTCAGCGCACCATTCAGCACCGCGGCCTGACGCGCAGGGCCGGGCAACCCGCCCTCCGGCGTGCAGGCCAGCAGCCCGCCGAGGCACATCAGCGCCAATCCAATACCCGCCCGCATATCACACCCCAGCATCCCGGATCATCGCGCCCGGTTGATCTTGCGGGCGATAATGCGCGGAAGCCCGGTCAGGGCAAGAGGGCGCAGCCTTCCCTTCGCAGTTGCCGCTGCGGGTGCGTCCGGCTTGCATCAAGACAGGGGGCAGTACGGGGGGCGTCAGAACACCGACATGTTCAGCACGATGGCCGCAAACACCTTGGGGGCCACCACCAGATAGATCAGCGCCGTCAGCCCGAGGATCAGGCAAAGCCTGACAATGGGCAGCCGCTTGCGGCCTTGGGGGATTTGCAACCAATCGTCCATCCGGGTCTTATAGGCCAAACCGCCGGGCCAAATATGGCGAAGGCCGCCGGCATCCGGCGACAACCCGTTTCACAAATGGAAACCTCAACTTAGGCGTGAATCGCCGCGATCTTCAGTCGCCCCTGACGGGCCGCAACCCTGCCCCACATGCTCGGCGCTTTCCCTTTGCCGCGCTATGCGCTAAGCCGCATCAGCACGTTTTCTTGGGGTTTGCGCGATGAAATTCACCCTTTCCTGGCTACGGGATCACCTGGACACAACTGCCTCGGTTGATGCGATCTGCGATGCGCTGACCGACCTCGGGCTGGAGGTCGAGGGGGTGGAAAACCCCGTGAAAGCCCTGGGCGCCTTCCGCATCTGCCGGGTGATCGAGGCGGTGCCGCATCCCAATGCCGACCGTCTGCGCCTGTGCCGCGTGGCCACCTGGCCTGCCGGCCCCGATGGCGCGATGCAGGAGGTGCAGGTGGTCTGCGGTGCCCCCAATGCCCGCACCGGCCTTGTCGGCGTGTTCGCCCCCGTGGGTACTCATGTGCCGGGCACCGGGGTCGATCTGAAACCGGGGGTCATCCGGGGCGTGGAATCCAACGGCATGCTGTGTTCGGAACGCGAGCTGATGCTGTCGGACGATCACGACGGCATCATCGAACTGCCCGAGGATGCCCCGGTCGGGGTCCGCTACATCGATTATCGCGGCTTGAACGACCCGATGATCCACATAAAGATCACCCCGAACCGCCCCGATGCGCTTGGCGTGCGCGGCGTGGCGCGCGATCTGGCCGCGCGCGGTCTGGGCACCCTCAAACCGATGGCCGACCCGGCCTTGCCCGCAGGCTTCCCCTGCCCGATCAAGGTTGAAATCTCGCCCGGCCTGAAAGCCAAGGGTTGCCCGCATTTCGCAGGTCGGCTGATCCGGGGCGTCACCAACGGCCCCTCGCCCGCATGGATGCAGGCCCGGCTGAAGGCCATCGGGTTGCGCCCGATTTCGGCGCTGGTCGACATCACCAACTACTTCACCTTCAGCCTCAACCGCCCGCTGCACGTTTTCGACGCAGGCAAAGTGCAGGGCACGCTGCTCATTCATGCCGCCGAAGGGGGCGAATCCTTTGCCGCACTGGATGGCAAGACCTACACCCTGCGCGCCGGAATGATGGCGATTTCCGATGATCAGGGGGTGGAATCCCTTGCAGGGGTGATGGGCGGCGAGGCATCGGGGTGCAGCGCGGACACCACCGATGTCTTCCTTGAATCCGCATGGTGGGATCCGATCACCGTCGCCACCACGGGCCGCGCGCTGAAGATCAATTCCGACGCCCGCTACCGGTTTGAACGCGGTGTCGATCCGGCCTTCACCTTGCCCGGACTGGACCTAGCCACCCGGATGGTGCTGGACCTGTGCGGGGGCGAGGCGTCAGACATCGCGCAGGACGGCGCGCCGCTGGACGTGACCCGCGCCTACCGGCTGGATACCGCCCGCGTGGTGTCGCTGGTCGGCATGGACATTCCCGAGGCGGACCAGCGCGCCACGCTGACCGCGCTTGGCTTCACCCTGAACGGCGATATGGCCACCCCGCCGACATGGCGCCCCGATGTGCTGGGCGAGGCGGATCTGGTCGAGGAAGTCGCCCGCATCGCCAGCCTGTCGCGCCTGCAAGGCACCCCGCTGCCCCGTGCCCTGCCCGGCGTGCCGCGCCCGATCCTGACGCCGCTGCAAACCCGCGAACGGTCCGCCCGCCGCACCATCGCGGCTCTGGGCTACAACGAATGCGTCACCTACAGCTTCATCGACCAGGCCGCCGCAACCCTGTTCGGCGGGGGCACCGATGCTGTCCGCGTCGATAACCCGATCTCGTCGGAAATGTCGCATCTGCGGCCCGACCTGCTGCCGGGCCTGCTGCGCGCCGCCGCCCGCAATCAGGCGCGCGGCTTTGCCGACATGGCATTGTTCGAGGTGGGGCCGGTGTTTCAGGGCGGCGAACCCGGCGAGCAGCATCTGCAAGCCACCGGCCTGCTGATCGGCCACACCGCCCCGCGCGACCCGCACGCCGCCCGCCGCACCGTCGATGTGTTCGACGCCAAGGCAGATGCCGAGGCGGTGCTGGCCGCCATCGGTGCCCCCGCCCGCGTGCAGATCACCCGCAAGCTGGCGGCGTGGTGGCATCCGGGGCGGTCCGGCGTGATCGGGCTTGGCCCGAACGTGATGGCCACCTTTGGCGAGGTGCATCCCCGCGTGCTGGCCGCGATGGATGTGAAAGGCCCCGCCGTCGCCTTCACCGTGCTGGTGGCCAATGTGCCGCTGCCCAAGGTCAAGACCCCGACCCGGCCCGCCCTTGCACTGTCCGACCTTCAGGCCGTTGAGCGTGACTTTGCCTTTGTCGTCGACAAGGGTGTGGAAACCCTGACCGCCGTGAATGCCGCCGCGGGGGTGGACAAGGCGCTGATTGAATCGGTCCGCGTGTTCGACCAGTTCACCGGCGACAAGGCCGAGGCCCAGATGGGCGCGGGCAAGAAATCCATCGGCCTGACCGTGCGCCTGCAACCGCAGGACAAGACCCTGACCGAGGCCGAGATCGAGGCCGTCAGCGCCCGCATCGTCGAGAAAGTGTCGAAAGCCACCGGCGGGACGCTGCGGGGGTAATATCCGGGGAACGGGCGCGATTTGGCTGTCGGCCAGATCGCGCCCCCGTCGCCACCGGCCTTGAACCGATAACAACTGCGTGAACGCCGCGGATGCGCAGAAAATCCCTGCCGCATCCGGCGCGCGGCATCCTATGCTGGGTCAGTCTTTCCAGCGAGGAGCCAGAAATTGACCCTGTCCAATACATTTGTCAAAAGCCTGACCCTGGGCCTGCTGCTGGCGGGCAGCATGGCCTATGCCAAGGGCGAACGCACCGATCCCGATGCAAAGGCGCGCGCCGTCGTGATGCAGGCGGTGGCCGCCAACACCAAGATCCTGGGCGACATGGCCAGCGGCAAGACCGCGTTTGACGCCGCCGCCGCCGAGGCGGCCAAGGCGGCTCTGGTCGAGGCCAGCGCCAAGGCCCCCGTCGCGTTCAAGATGCAGGGCGCCGCCGATCCGGCCTCCGAGGCCAAGCCCGAAGTCTGGACCAACTGGGAAGATTTCGTGAAAAAAGCCAATGGGCTGGCCGCCGCCGCAACCGCGATCGACGCCTCCACGCTGGACGGGGTCAAGGCCGGGGTGGGCGGCGTGGGCGGCACCTGCAAGGATTGCCACACCACTTACCGGATGTAGGCCCCCTGCCCCGGCCTTATGCCGGGGCAACCCCCTCAGCCGCAGGTCACGCGGTCGATGCGTCCGGCGCTGTTCAGCCAGATGTTCAGCCGGGCGGCGGAATAATCCATCGTCACCGCCATGTCCGGCTCGATGATGCGCAGCGGCCCGGCAAAGCGCATGGTCTGCAACACCGCAGAGGGCTGGCCCACCAGCCCCTGCAACCCTGACGCCCCGCAGGCATCTTCGGGCGCGGGCGTCACGCCGCCCCCACCAGTGGGCAACGGCACCACCACACAGGCGGCAAGCGCAAGACAGGCTGCCGACATCAACACAGCACGCATGGGAACACCTTTCGCGGATCACCCGCAGCTAAGCGCCGTGATCCTGTCACGGCCATCCAGAATGACATTCAGGCGACGGTCACTGTAGTCTTCGGTCACGGCATCGCCGGGGCGCAAGATGCGAACGCTACGGTCCAGGGGTTGCGGCGGCAAAGCGCCGATAGTGTCGCCGATCAACCCGATCAGCCGGTCCGCCCCGCAGCGCACCAGCGGCGTGCCGGGTGTCGGCACCAGACCCTGCACGCAACCCGCCAGAAGGATCGCCAGAAGGGTGGGGGAAAGCCCCGCCAGTCCTGTCCTCATGCCCCGCGCTCCCTCTGCTGTTCCAACGGTCGCCCCCCGCCTCACCCACAATCAATCCGCCGGATGGTGCCTGCGCCGTCCACCGCGACATTGATCCGCTGTGCAACGTATTCCTGCGTCACCAGTTCCCCCGGAGCGATGATCCGCACCGGGCCCGTCAGCGCGACAGTGCGCAGATTGCCCGCCGACTGGCCTATGAGCCCCTGCAAACCCGCCGCCTTGCAGGTGTCAGGTTCCTTGTCCACAAAGCCCGGCGTCAGATCGGCCGGCGCGCCACCGGGCGGCGCAGAAACCGGCGGCCCCAGAAAACGGGGCGGCGTGATGGCCGGATCGCGCCCCCTTGCACACCCGCCGGCCATCGCGGCCCAGACCACACCAAACACCACCATCACAGATACAGCCTTCATCTTGCGTCGTTTCCCGCGTTGCATTTCTTGCATGTTTCGCACAGGTTTGCCGCGCAACCAAAGGGGAAGGATTCACCATGCGTACCCGCGCTGCTGTGGCCATTGCGGCCGGAAAACCACTTGAGATCATGGAGGTAAACCTTGCCGACCCGAAATGGGGCGAGGTTCTGGTCGAGATCAAGGCCACCGGCATCTGCCATACCGACGAATTCACCCTGTCGGGCGCTGATCCCGAAGGGCTGTTCCCGGCCATTCTGGGTCATGAAGGTGCGGGCATCGTGCTGGCCTGCGGTCCGGGCGTCACCACGCTGAAACCCGGCGATCATGTCATTCCGCTGTATACGCCCGAATGCCGCGAATGCCCAAGCTGCCTGAGCCAGAAAACCAACCTCTGCACCTCGATCCGCGCCACGCAGGGCAAGGGCCTGATGCCCGACGGCACCAGCCGGTTTTCCATGCTGGATGGCACGCCGATCCACCATTACATGGGCTGCTCGACCTTTGCCAACCACACCGTGGTCCCGGAAATCGCCCTTGCCAAGGTCCGCGACGACGCACCGTTCGACAAGATCTGCTACATCGGCTGTGGCGTGACCACCGGGGTCGGGGCTGTGATCAACACCGCCAAGGTGGAAATCGGGGCCAAGGCGGTGGTTTTCGGTCTGGGCGGCATCGGGTTGAACGTGTTGCAGGGCCTGCGGCTGGCGGGCGCCGACATGATCATCGGGGTTGACATCAACAACGACCGCAAGGCCTGGGGCGAACGGTTCGGAATGACGCATTTCGTCAACCCGAAGGAAATCGAAGGCTCGGTCGTCCAGCATATTGTCGAGATGACCAAGACCCCCTTCGACCAGATCGGCGGGGCGGATTACTCCTTTGACTGCACCGGCAACGTCAAGGTGATGCGCGACGCGCTGGAATGCACGCACCGGGGCTGGGGCGTGTCGGTGGTGATCGGGGTTGCCCCGGCGGGCGCGGTGATCGAAACCCGGCCCTTCCAGCTTGTCACCGGGCGCGTCTGGAAAGGCACCGCTTTTGGCGGCGCGCGGGGCCGGACGGACGTGCCCAAGATCGTCGACTGGTACATGGACGGCAAGATCGAGATTGACCCGATGATCACCCACACCCTGCGTCTGGAAGACATCAACAAGGGGTTCGACCTGATGCACTCGGGCGAGTCGATCCGGTCGGTGGTGATCTACTGACAGCTACGGCTCTGGCCAAGGCAAAAGGGGCGGCGCATCTGCGCCGCCCCTTTTCATTCGTACCGCCCAAGGACGCGGATCACCCGATCAGGGTGTCCGCCACAATCACGATCTGGCTGTGGGTCAGGGTATAGTTGGTCGACAGGTCGGCAATCATCACCGCCGCCCCTGCGCCATTGCCATCGGCATCGAACCACAGCGTGTCATCCGTGGTGCGGAAGACGAAGAAGTCATCCGCATCCTGCGCCGCATTGGTGGTGCCGGACGCAAAATTCGCCGCCAGCAATGCCCCTTCCAACCCTTCCAGCCCAAAGCCGCTGGCCGAGAACTGGAAACTGTCATCGGCATCAAACGCCTTGATGAAGTCCCCTCCCTCGGTGGCACTGGAATAGACCATGACATCGGCACCGGCAGACCCGACCAGCGTGTCGGCCCCTGCGCCCCCGATCAGGGTGTCATCGCCGGCAAGGCTCTGCAACTGATCATCGCCGTCGCCGCCGACCAGCAGGTTGTCATTGGTGCTACCCACCAGCGTATCGTCCTGCGCCGATCCGATCACCCCTTCGACCGAGGTATAGACATCGCCCGCCGCCTCGCCGGTGTTCGCGGCCGCATTGCGCAGCGACACCTTCACGCCGATGGCCGCATCCGCATAGGATGCCACGTCGAACCCGCTGCCGCCGGTCAGAACGTCACGGCCTGCGCCGCCCATCAGCGTGTCATTGCCCGCATCGCCAAGCAGAGTGTCATTGCCGACACCCCCGCTGACCAGATCGTCGCCATCCGCCCCGCGCAGGCTGTCAGTGCCCAGTCCGCCCGCCAGCACGTCATTGCCCGCCGACCCCGATTTGACCTCGGACACCACGTTGGTAACGGTGATGGTAAAGGTCTGATCGAACGTCGCCCCAGACCCGTCAGTGACCCGGACTGTCACCTGGTGGCTGGCGTTCAGTTCAAAATCGATCAGCGTCCGGTCCGCAACTTCCAGTCGGTTGCCGTTCAGCACGAACCGCCCGCCCGCCGTGTCCAGCAGGGTAAAGGTCGAAACTTCGCCGGTGTCGGGGTCAACCGATGTCAGCCGCCCGACCAGATAACCCACGGCCATCACCTCGGGCACGACGGTCCGCGACAGACGGATCGCCGTCGGGGCATCGTTCTGCCCGGTCAGGGTATAGGATGTGCCGCCTGCCACCGTGTCGGTGCCATCGCTGACACTGTAGGTCAGCGACACCTCTCCTGCCACATTGGCGGCCTGGGTGATCGTCCAGGTGCCATCGCCATTGTCGACCACCGTCCCCGACGAGGCTGTCAGCCCCTGCACCGTCAGCATGTCGCCTTCGGCGTCGCTGAACCCGATCAGCAGATCGGCCGCCGACACGGTATAGGCCGTGTCCTCGGTGCCCGCCGCCAGTACCGCTGTCGCCGCCCCGGTCGGGGCGTCGTTCACGGCACTGACCGTGTAGGACTGCGACCCCGCCA
>JAZKGQ010000006.1:253651-694429 GCA_040385825.1 Pseudomonadota bacterium
TCGGCAAAGCCCGCCAGCAGATCCGCCGCCGACACGGTATAGGCCGTGTCCTCGGTCCCCGCCGCCAGCACCGCCGTCGCGGCCCCGGTCGGGGCGTCGTTCACGGCACTGACCGTGTAGGACTGCGACCCCGCCACCGACAGCGTGCCGTCGGTGACTGTGTAGCTCAGCGTGACCGCGCCGTTGAAGTTGGCCGTCGGGGTGATGGTCCAGCTGCCGTCCATGTTCATGGCCGCCGTGCCGTTGCTGGCCGTCAGCCCGGTGACAGACAGGCTGTCGCCATCGACATCGGCAAAGCCCGCCAGCAGATCCGCCGCCGACACGGTATAGGCCGTGTCCTCGGCCCCCGCCGCCAGTACCGCCGTCGCCGCACCGGTCGGGGCGTCGTTCACGGCACTGACGGTCAGGCTGACGCTGCCGGTTGCGGTCAGGCCATGCGCGTCAGTGACGGTATAGCTGAACGAGGCCGGGCCGTTGAAGTTGGCGGTCGGCGTGAAGGTCACGTTGCCGTTCAGCAGGCTGACCGTGCCGCCCACCGGCGCACTGACCCCCGTGACCGTCAGCGTATCGCCCAGCCCCGTATCGGCATCGGTATCATTGGCGGCCAGCGTGGCGGCCACGATCACGATGCTGCCGTCCTCGGCAACCGTCAGGCCGGTATCGGCCACCGCCACCGGCGCGTCATTCAGCACCGTTTCGATGGCCACGGCGCTGCCTGCGCCAAAGCGGATGAACTCGACCCCGGTCAGGCTGTCGATGTCGCCGGATTCGGTCTGGCCCGTGGTGCGGTTCAGGAAGGTGTAGGTGCCCGCGTTGAAGGCGATGGTGTAATCCGTCCAGGCCCCCGACAGCACGGCCGAGTCGATATCCGACCCGCCGGTGATGGTATCGCTGCCGGCACCGCCCACCAGCAGGTCGTTCTGCGACCCGCCCGAGATGAAATCGTCCCCCGCGCCACCAAAGATCTCATCATTGCCAGACCCGCCCGACAAGGTGTCGTCGCCGGTGTTGCCAAGGATGCTGTCGTCATTGGCCGTGCCGATGATGGTGCCATCGGACCCGCCCACCACGGCGAACACTTCGTCCGCCCCGGTGACCGAGATGGTGATGACCTGGGTCCGGGCCACGCCGGCATCATCCGTCAGGGTGACGGTGAAGGTGTCGGTGCCGTTGGACCCGGTGGCCAGCGCCTGCGTGGCAGCAAGGCTGTCGTTCAGGGTATAGGTCCAGACCCCGGCGGTGGTGATCGCCAGCGCGCCGTACAGACCCGCGCCGCCGCCTGTCCATTCCGGGGTATCGCCGGTGTCAACGTCAGTTGCCGTCAGGGTGCCGGTCGCGGTGGTGGCCGGGTTGGGTACGGTGCTGCCCGTGCCTGCCTCGGTCACCGCGCCAAGGGCGGCGGCGGTGTTGGAGGTGATCACCGGCGCATCATTGGTGCCGTTGATGGTCAGCCTGACAACCTGCGTGGCGGTCGCCCCCTGGGCATCCGTCACCGTGGCGGTGAAGGTTTCGGTGATCACGTCGGCTTCGGTCAGGCTGTTTGCCAGGGCGGCGTCCAGCGTGAAGGTCCAGCCCCCGTTGGCCGCCAGCACGAAGCTGCCATAGGCCGAGGTGTCGGGCGTGGACCAGACCAGCGTAGAAGTTTCGCCCGCATCGGCATCTGTCGCGGTCAGCAGCCCGCTGGCAACGGCAGTGCCTGCCACGATGCCAAGGCTGCGTTCGCCGCCTTCCTCTACCGTGCCTGCATTGCCGCCGATGGCCGTGGTGATCACCGGCAGGTCATTGGTGCCGGTGACGGTGATCGTGATGGTCTGGCTGGCAGAGCCGCCATTCCCGTCGATGACCGTCGCCGTGTAGACCTGGGTCGCAGACTGCCCCAGCCCAAGGGCCAGCGTGTCCGCATCCGTGGCGGCAAGGGTATAGGCCCATGCGCCGGTCATCGCATTGATTGCCATGGTGCCATAGGTGTCCGGCCCCGAAACCGACCAGACCAGCGTGTCACCTTCGGCATCGGTTGCCACCAGCAGCCCCGACGCTGCGGGCCGCAATCCGTTTGCCACGTCAAAGGCAACCGTCGCCGCCGCGTTGGCAGTCTGCTCGCCGCTGAACACCGGGCGGTCCAGCAGGTCCGCGACGCCGGCCGCCGTCATTGCGTCCACAATGGCCACAAGGATCGGCGAGCCTGCGCCGAACCGGTCGGTCAAGCCCAGGCTGTTGAGGTTGCCCAGCAGATTGTCATGCAGCGATTGCAGCCGGTCCGGCTGGCCATCCGGGGTGTAGAAGGCCCCGTCCGGCTGATACTTGACGGTGATGTCGGTCAGCGGTTGACCGCCGTCCAGCAGATATTCGGCGTAGGCAAGGCCAAGATAGGCAAAGGCCTGATTCAGGGCCACGTCGTAGTAGTTGTTCCCCGCGACATAGCCGTCATCAAGGAAATCCCAGACCTGCGCAATCGCCTCGGCCTGTGTCGCCCCTGCCGGCAGCGCGGCACGTACATTGGCCAGCACGGCATCGATCGCGGTCGGATCGGCGCCCAGATCCGGGCCGATCAGGGCATCCAGATTGATCGTCGGCTCGAACCCGTTCGGCATCACCGGGTTGCTGCCCGCTTCGGTGACATTGGCAAGGGTCCGTTCGGTGAACACCCCACCGACCTGCGGCCCACCTGCGATCACAGGCAGATCGTTGGTGCCAGTAACGGTGATTGTCAGTGTCGCCGTATCGGTGGCCCCATCGGGGTCTGTGACGGTATAGGTGAAGTCTTCCGTCACCACCTCGCCCTGTGACAACCCGTTGGTGGCGGCGCTGTCGTTGTTCAGCGTGTAGGTCCAGCTGCCATCGGCGGCCAGCACAAGGCTGCCATAGGTGCCCGCCAGCGCCGCCCCGGCCGTCACGCTGGCGCTGCCAAAGCTTGCCCCCGACACGACCAGTTCGCCGGCATCCGCCACCGGGTACAGATCCGGGTCGGTGTCGTTGGTCAGCACATTGCCGGACGCGCTGCTGTCGCCTGCCAGACTTCCGGCTTCGACCACCGGGTCGGTGCCGTTTGCATCATCCACCCCGACCGGAGCCGAGTTGACGCGCACGAACATCGTGTCGCGCAGCAGTTCGGCACCGGTGCGGGTGCTGGCAACGACGCTGACCTGATAATGGCCCGGTTCGGTCGGATCAAAGGTCGCCCCCATGACCGACATGAATTCAAGGTTCAGCGATTGCTGGAACAGATCGCCAGCAAGGAACGTATTCCCGGAACCCGATCCGAAGGCGGTGTCATAGGCGGCAGCCACCTGTTGCAGGGTAAAGCTGAACACCTCGGCAAAGCCGTCTGCCCCCTGTTTCGAGATGGCAAAGCGATACCCCAGATCGGCCAGCGTGCCGCCGTTGTCATCGGTGTCCGCCGCGATGGACAGGTTGATGTTCCAGCGGGCATAGCCATCGTCGGCGGACGACGAGGTTTCATTGTCGGTGCCCAGGGCCGCGCCCGCAGGCACCACGAAGGTCCGCCCGGTTGCATCGGCCTCGTCCAGCGGGGCGGTGCCCTGCAGGCGCATGACGGTGCTGAGGCCCAGTTCCACCCCCGGCGCGTCGGCGGCATCGGTGGCCACGACAAAGCCGGTGCCCTGAATGCCCGTGCCCAACACAAGATCGGTCGTGCCCGGTTTCAACGCGGAATCGTCCAGCGTGGCGTTGGTGGTGATGGTATCGACATCCGCCACCGGGGCCACCGTCACCGCGATGGTGGCGCTGTCCGAAAGGCCCAGAGCGTCGGTCACGGTATAGGTGATCGTGGCGGCGCCAAAGAAGTTGGCCGCCGGGGTAAAGGTGATCACCGTCCCCAGCACAGACACCGTGCCCTGCGCCGGGTCGACAGTCGGGGTCACGGTCAGCACATCGCCTGCGTCGCGGTCTGCGGTCAGCCTTGCCACGTCGATGGTGATGGGCCCGGCGTCTTCGGTCGCGGTCGCGGTGGTGCCTTGCGCATCGGGCGTGTCATTCGCGCCTGTGACGTTGACGGTCAGGGTGCTGCTGGTGACAACCCCTGCGCTGTCGGTCACCGACACGTCGAACACATCGGACACCGGCCCCACGGGCCGCGCATTCACCGCTGCCGCGTTGACGACATAGGTATAGGTGCCATCGGCATTCACCGTCAGCGTGCCAAAGTCACCCACGCCGCTTTGCCCCATGGCCAGCCCGTAGGTCAGGTCGTCACTGGCATCCAGATCGGCCCCGTCCAGCGTGCCGGTCAGGTCGGCAAAGCTGTCAACCGCCGCCGTATCCGCCACCGACAATCCGGTTTCCGCAGTCAGCGTCGGCGCATCATTGGTGCCCGTCAGGGTGATGGTCACCGTGGTCGTGTCGGTATTGGTCAGGGTGGCAGAGTCATCCTGAACACTGATCGTATAGGTCAGGATCAGGGTTTCCCCCGCCGCAAGGAAATCGACCGAGGTCGAGGGGGTCGCGAACGTCCACGACACAGTGCCGTCGTTCATGCCGCTGGTGTTGCCGCCAAGGCTGAAGGCCCCGCTCAGTGCGTCCAACTGATCGCTGCTCGGCACCACATCGCCGCCCACATCGGACAGTTCAAAGCTCACGGTGCTAAGGTCGGACGCGTCGGCATCGGCAAAGCTGATGCTGCCGGTTTCCGTCAGGGTGACGGCAGCGCCTTCGGTCAGCGCGCCGGTCACATCGACATCGGTGATCACCGGGCGGTCATTGGTGCCGGTGATGGTGATGGTGATGGGTTGCAGCAGGATGCCGCCGGTCGACTGGTCCAGCACCCGGATGGTGAAGGTTTCGGTCGCGGTTTCGCCCTGCGCCAGCGCGTTCACGGCGGAATCCGCGATGCTGTAGGTCCAGGTGACATTCCGCAGCGCGGGGTTCGCATCGCCTTGTGCGGTGACTTGAGTCAAGGTGCCGCCAAGCGTGCCGGGGCTGCCCAGAACAGACACAAGGTTCGGCGACAGATCCTCGTCGGTGAACTGGAAAGTGCCGGAGGCGGTCAACGGGGCCACCGTCGCGCCTTCGGCCAGTTCGGTCACGGCCCCGGTGCCGGTGCCGCCTTCGATCAAGGTGACGGGGTCATTGGTGCCGGTCAGCGTGATCGCCACATCGCGGGTCGCGGTGCCGCCATTGCCATCGGCCAGCGTGATGGTGAAGGTCAGGGTGGTGGTCTGGGCCTCGCGCAGGAAGTTCAACGCGCCGGTGGCGGGGCTGAACGACCAGTCGATGCTGCCCGTGTTGGTGCCGCCCATGGCAACATCGGCGTCAAACGCCGCCAGCAGCAGATTGGCCGCCAGAAGCTGCGCCCCGGTCAGGCCGGATGCCGACATAGTGACGCCAGTCACCGCAGGCCGGTCGGTCGCATCGGCATCGCTGAAGGCAAAGCTGCCGGTCAGCGGCGTGATGGGCGCCCCCGGATTGCCCGCAGGTTCGGTGATCGCCCCGGTGGCCGTGCTGCCCGCGATTACCGGGCCGTCATTCGCGCCCTGCACCGTGATGGTCAGGGATGCCGTGCTGGTGGCATTGCTGCCGTCGCGCATCGTGTAGGTGAACACATCCGACCCGGACTCGCCCGCGCCAAGCGCGTTGGTGTCGGCGTCGGTGTTGGTCAGGGCATAGGACCAGCTGCCATCGGCGCTGATCGTCAGTGTGCCGTACAGGCCCACGATGGTACTGCCGGTGCCAACGCCGACGGTATCGCCGCCATGCGAGATCAGGGTTACCGTCTGCGTATCGCCTGCATCGCGGTCGGTGTCATTGGTCAGCACGTTGCCCGTGGCGGACGCATCCCCCGCCACCAGCGGCTGATCGCCCGTTTCGGTCACCGTATCCAGACCGTTGGCATCCGCCACGGCCACCGGGCCGTCATTGGTGCCGGTGATGGTGATGGTGATGGTCCGGGTGTTGGACGTGTCGGTGCCATCGCCCACCGTCACCGGATATGCCAGCGTCAGCACCTGGCCCGCGCGCAGGAAATCAAGGTTGGCGGTGGTGTCATAGCTCCAGTTGATGCTGGCAGGGGTGCCCGCGCCGGATACACCCGGCGAGAAGCCCAGAGCCTCGGCCGCAATCAGGGCTGCCGCCTGCACCGGCAAGACAAAGGCCAGACCGTCCAGTTCCACCACCGGAGAGCCTGCGCTGGCAATCAGGCTGTCGTTCGCATCCACATCCACGACGCTGAAGCTGCCGCTGTGCGACAGAACCTGTGCCGCGCCGTCCGTTGCCTCGACCGTCGACCCCGTGACGACGACACCAGTCACCACCGGCGCGTCATTGGTCCCGTTGACCGAGATGGTCAGCAGGTTCGACGATGCAGCCCCATGCTGGTCGCTGACGCGGACAGAAAACACATCCATCGCCGAGGCGCCGTTGCCCAGTGCCTGCGTGTCGGCATCGCCATTGTTCAGGCTGTAGCTCCAGGTGCCATCTGCCGCGATGACAAGGGTGCCGTAAGTGCCCTGAACCACCACGGGCGACCCCTCGACGGCAATGCTCGGGTCGGTCGTGTTGCTGACGAAGATAACGGCCAGCTCGGCCCCCCGGTCCGCGTCGGTGTCATTGGTCAGCACGTTGCCGCCGGCCGATGCGTCACCCGCCGTGCCATTGGCGGTGCCGCCCGCCTCGGTCACCATGTCGGAGTCGGCCATTACCACCGGGCCGTCATTGGTGCCGGTGATGGTGATGATGATGTCGCGGCTGTTCGATGAGGCATCGCCGTCGCCGATGGTGACGGGGAAACGGATGGTCAGGCTTTCGCCAAGCGCCAGGAAATCGAGGTTCACATCCGATGCGCCGAACGCCCATGTCAGGCTGTTGGCCGCGCCAGAGGCCGAGTTGACGGACCCCGTGATGGCAAGCCCGGTCAGCAGCGCCGCTGCCCCCGCGGGCAGGGTGAACGCGGTCGCACCGATGAAGGCCGCCCCGGTGCCGACTGTCGCGGTCAGAGTGTCATTGGCATCCATGTCCAGCACGGACAGGCTGCCGGTCAGGGCAATATCCTGCGCCTCTGCGTTGACATCTTCGGTCACGGCGGCGGGTTGGGTGATCACGCCAAGGATCGGCGCGTCATTGCTGCCCGAAATGCTGACGGTCAGGGTCTGGGTCGCGGTGGCCCCCTGTGCATCGCCGATGGTGTAGTTGAACACCTCGGTCGGGGTGTCGCCATCGTCCAGCGCCTGCGTGGCGGACGATCCGTTGTCCAGCACATAGGTATAGCTGCCGTCGGCCTGCACATAAAGCGCGCCATAGGTGCCCGAGATCACGGCATAGGTCGCATCCATGCCGCCCGGAACGGTTTGGTCAAAGGTCAGCGCCGCCTGCGGCGCCGTGCCTGCGCTGCCAAGGGTGATGGCAAGCCCTGCATCCTCTGTGCTGTCCAGATCGGTCCAATTCGCCCCGGAAACACCCGAAAGCTCGCCCGAAACGGTCGGCACGCCTGCGGTGGTGTCGGCCTCGTCCACCCCGGTCGCGCTGCTGGCGGCGGTGATGTTGGGCGCGTCATTGGTGCCGGTCACCGTGACGGTGATGGTGCGGTCCGCCGAGCTGGTGGTGGCCCCATCCTCATCGGTCACGTTGAACTGATAGATCAGCGTCAGGGTCTGGCCCGCGGCCAGAAAGTCGAACGCCGCATCGGGCGCGGTGAAGGTCCAGTTGATCTCACCTGTGCCGCCCTCCGCCCGCTGGGTCAGCGACGGGGTCATGTAGGATGCGTAATCCTGCACCGGGGCCGTACCCGAGGACCAGGCCGCCGACAGAACCGAAGTCGACACGGTGTGCAGCACATCGGTACGGTCCGGATCGGCATAGCCGATTGCAAACCCTTCGTTCACATCGTCAAGGCTGCCGTCAAGGTCGCGCACCACAATCGAATGAACGCCCGACAGCAGCGTTCCGATCGGCGCGGCCGCGCCTTCGGTCAGCGCGACCGTCCAGTCTTCGGTACCGGTCGGCGCATCGTTGGCCCCGGCAAAGGTGATCGGCACATTGACCACATGGCTTGCGCCGAACTGATCGGTCACGGTGACGGGGAAGGTGACAACCAGGGTTTCGCCCGCTGCAAGAAAATCGACATTGGCACCGCCAATGCTGGTGGGCAGACCCATGACACTGTCAATATCGACGGAAATGCCCCCGACCCCGTTGCCGACATTATTGTCAAAGGTCCAGTTGACGGTCAGCGTGCCGCCGGACTGGCTGATGCCGGTGATGTCGAATGCGTTCAGGATATCGGCGCGGTCGGCCAGTGTCAGGCCGTTGTTGCCCGGAATGTCGCCCGCATTGGGCTGCAAGCCGCCATCGAGGCCGGACGACAGGTTCAACACGCCGTCTGCATCGGTCCACACGAAGGTCGCCGCCGCGCGAATGGCGTGCACATCTTCCGCGTTGAAGGTTCCGTCGCTGCCAACAGTCAGGACCGCGCCCGCATCAACATCCGAAACGTCAAAGCTGCCACCGCGAACGCCCTGAAAATTGACGCCGGCTTCTGCAAAACGAATGCCCCCAAGAGCATTCGCCACGTCCACATAGTCGGCAACCACGACCGAGGCCACGCCGGTCGGCGTGTCGTTGGTTCCGTTCACCTCCACCAGGATCGCTTGCTGGGTGCCACCATCGGTGGTGACGGTAAATGTCTTGTCCAGAACCGTGTCCTGCGCCAGCGCCTGTGTTGCGGCCCGCGTGTTGTCCAGCGTGTAGGACCACAGCCCCGCCGAGGTCATGGTGAACGTGCCATGGTCATCGCTCACGCTGACCGCGACCCACAGATCGGCGGTGTTGTCGACATCCGCCGCGTTCAGGTCGCCGCTGGCCGATGGCGTGCCGACAACCGCGTTGTTCAGCCCGCCCGCTTCGGTCACGATCCCTGCGCTGGTGCCGGTGATCACCGCCGCATCATTGGCAGCCGTGATGGTAATGGTGATCACCTGTTCCGTCCCGCCCGAGGTGGTGACGGTGAACAGGTCGGTCACAGTGCCCGCGTTCAAGGCCTGCACCGCCGTCGCCGCGTTGTTCAGCGTGTAGGTCCAGCTTCCGTTTGCCAGCAGGGTCAGTGCCCCATAGCTGCTGGTCTGCGACGAGGGGGTGAATTCGTTGTCGGCATCATCCGCATCGCGGTCGGTGTGGGTCAGCGTGCCGGTCGCGGTGGCGACGCCTGGCATCACGCCATCTTCCGTCACGGCCCCAGCAATTGTGCCGGCGATCACGGCTGCATCCTCGGTGCCGTTCAGATTGATGCTCAGCGAACTGACATGGCTGCCGCCATTGCCATCCGCCACGTTGATGTTGAAGTTGATGAGGGTAGACGCGCTCAGCCCTTCGACTACGGCATCATTGACCACGAACTTGTAGCTGCCGGTCGCGGAATTCAGGAAAAGCGTGCCAACGTCCGACACGACCTGGCGATCGAACCCCATCTCGGTCGAGTCTTGGCTGCTTGCAATGTCGTAGACCAGATCATCCGACGCATCGGCATCGGTGGCGGTCAGGCTGCCGGTCAGGTCGGCAAAGGTATCGTCGGCAATTGTGTCGGTGATCGTCAGGGTCACAGGGGCCAGAACCGGCGCGTCGTTCGTGCCGGTGATGGTGATGGTCACATCGCGCGTGGCCACGCCCGACTGCCCGTCCGACAGGGACAGGGTATAGGTCAGCGTCACCGACTCGCCCGCCGCCAGATACTGGAAATTGGCCGAGCTGCTGGCAAAGCTGTAGCTGATGGTGCCCGTGGTGCCGGGTTCCACTTCGGTCACAGTGGCGGTCAGCAGGGCCAGCAGATTGACGCCGGACGGCATGCCTGCGGTGGTGCCGGTGGCCGCAACGGTTGCGGAAACGGTGTGGGTATCGGTCACGTCCACATCGCTGAACGACAGCGACGACGACACGGCAATCGTTGCATCCTCGCCGAACGTCGTGGTCGGGGCAGATGTGCTGATCACAGGCGCGTCATTGGTGCCGGTGATGGTAATGGTGATCGGCAGGCTGACCGACTGCCCGTCCAGATCAAAGATTTCCAGCGTGTAGGTCTGCACCAGCACCTGCCCCGCAGCCAGATACTGCAGCGCGGCGGTCGGCACCGAATAGGACCATTCGACAAAGCCTTCGGTGTCGGCAGGGCCTGTGGCCTCGTCGATGATCACCGCCGACAGCACGGCCCCCATGATCGCATTGCCCGGCGAGGTCAGCAGAAGATTGTGGGCCTCGCCCGCGCCGGGGGCCGCAGGGCCGACGCCAGTGCCGGGATCGGAAAATGAAATGCGCTGTGTCGCTGTGACCGAATGGGTGTTGTTGGGCCCCTGCAGCAGCGTGTCTTCTGCGAAAGCGGCATTGGCAACGGTGGCGCCGGTCACAATGATGGGTGCATTCATTTCTTAACTCCTCAAAAACAATAAAAGTTTGAGGAGCACGCAAGCGCACGAAGACGCAAACCCGCAGAGGGTGCGAACAATCAGGCGACCAACTAAATAGCACACCCCCCAAGGCTGCCCGCCGACAAGACAGAATCGTTTGCACCACGTCAATTGGACTGCGGCAACAATTTGACCAACAAGTGTTTAATTTCTAAAAATGTCAGAAAAATTATACTTTTTACGCAACCCTGATAATTGGTCAACCAATTCCATCAATCCAGAGTTGTAGGATTGTTGCGGCGCTGTCGCCAAAGTGACTAAATTTTAATCATTCGGTCCAGGAATCAGGTTTGACGTGGCCCGATGTTTTGGCGGTTTGCGAACTCTGCCGCAACAACAGGCAACAAGGCCCCCCCCATCACACCCCCGGCATCGCCCCTTTCGCCCGCCGCGCATATCGGGCACAATCGGGCAAAAAGGACAGCCCATGGCCGATGCACGCGCCCCCAGACTTTGTGTACTGATTGATGCCGACAATGTGCCCGCAGGCTATGCCGAGGCGATCTTTGAAGAAATCGCCGCATTGGGCGAAGCTTCGGTCCGGCGGATTTACGGGGATTGGTCGGCAACACGCCTGAATGCCTGGGCCAAAAAGGTTGCGGCCCTGGGGCTGGTGGCGGATCAGCAGTTTTCCAATACCAAGGGCAAGAATGCGTCAGACATCGGCCTTGTGATCGCGGCGATGGATTTTCTGCATTCCGGGCTGTTTGACGGGTTCATTCTGGTCAGTTCCGACAGCGATTTCACCCGTCTGGCCGCCCGCGTGCGCGAACAGGGGCTGGATGTCTACGGCATCGGCGAAAAGAAAACGCCCGAAGCCTTCCGCATGGCCTGCAAGCGCTTCATCTATGTCGAAAACCTTGGCATCAGCGACGATCTGCGCGACCCCCCCCGCCCGTCCGCCCCCGGAACAGCGCCCGAGGCCGCCCCCGAAGCGGCCTCCAGACCCGGCACCAAGGATGCGCCGGCCAAGGCCATTCCGCTGATCATTGCCGCGATGCGGGCAATCGACCCGGAAGGCGAATGGTATTCGCTGGGTCAGGTCGGCCAGTACATCACCCAGGCCAACCCCGATTTCGACACCCGCACCTATGGCAGCTCGAAACTGTCAGACCTGGTGCGCAAGATCAGCCGGTTCGAGGTGAAATCCGGGCCGGGCGGGCAGTTGCTGGCGCGCGACGTGGCCTGACGGTGGTTTGCGTGGCTGACCCCGGAGGACTTCACGTCCCCCGGACCCCCTGTGGGATATTTTTGAACAGATGATGTTCGGCTCAGTCGGCGATCTCTACCGTTGCCCACGTCTCGAAACACACGCCTTGCGCCAGGGCCACCACGCCGATGGTGGCCCGCCCGCCAAGGCCACGTTCCGGGCCGAACACCTCGACCAGCAGGTCGGACAGGCCCGAGGATACCTTGTGCACATCCTCGTACCCCGGTGTGCAGACCACGAAGTTCAGCGTGCGGATGATGGATTTCACCCGGTCCAGCGACCCGACTGCCTGCCGGATGCCGCCCAGCACGTTCAGCCCGGTCTGCCGCGCGGCAGCATAGCCTTCTTGCGTGGTCAGGGTTTCGCCCAAGCGGCCCTTGTGCGTCACCTCGGCCCCGATCTGCGCGACGTGACCTGACAGGAACAGCAGGCTGCCGACCCGGTGATAGGGCTTCATCGATCCGTAATCGGCGCCGTAATAGCCGGTGCGGTCGAAATCGGGAATGTCGAGGCCCATGTGCAGGGCAAGCGCTTCGGGGGCGGACATGTGATCTCCTTTTTTCCGATCCTGCCTCGGGGGTCGCGACATGTCGAGAGTGCAGCGTTGCAAAGGTCGCCCTGCGCAGATGCAGGGTTTGCGGCGGGCGGCGCGGTGCCTATGTTCAGCCCGACAGGAGGTGGTCATGGATCATCAGGTTTCATTGGGTGTGGATACGTTCGGCGATGTGTCGCTTGGCGCAGATGGTGTGCGGCTGCGGCAGGATCAGGTGCTGCGGAATGTGGTCGAACAAGGCGTGCTGGCCGATCAGGTCGGCATAGATTTCATCGGTCTGGGCGAACACCACCGCGACGATTTCGCGATTTCCGCGCCCGAAGTGGTGCTGGCCGCGATCGCCGCCAGAACCCGTCGGATCAAGCTGGGGTCGGCGGTGACCGTGCTGTCTTCGGATGACCCGATCCGGGTGTTTCAGCGGTTTTCCACCCTGAACGCCATATCAAACGGGCGGGCCGAGGTGATCCTTGGCCGGGGGTCGTTCACCGAAAGCTATCCGCTGTTCGGCCATGACATGCAGGATTATGAACGGCTGTTCGAGGAAAAGCTGGACCTGTTCACCCATGTCCTGCGGGATGAGGCGGTCACCTGGTCGGGCGAAACCCGGCCGCCGTTGATGGGCCAGCGTGTCTATCCGCCGCTTGGCCCCGAGGGCATGACCGTCTGGGTCGGTGTCGGGGGCAGCCCGGAATCGGTGGTGCGGGTGGTGCGGCAGGATCTGCAACTGATGCTGGCGATCATCGGCGGCGACCCGCGCCGGTTCGTGCCCTACATCGACCTCTATCACCGCGCCTGCGCGCAGATGGATCGCCCCATTCGCCCGGTGGGCGTGCATTCCCCCGGCCATGTGGCGCGGACGGATGCCGAGGCGCAAGAGCAGTTGTGGCCGCATTACCGCGAGATGTTTGGTCGGATCGGCGGCGAACGCGGCTGGCCCCCTGTGACCAAAGAGAAATATCTGGCCGAGGTGCAGCATGGGTCGCTGTATGTCGGATCGCCGGAAACCGTGGCGCGCAAGATTGCGGGCACGGTCAGCGCCCTGGGCTTGCAGCGGTTCGACATGAAGTATTCGACCGGGCCGATGCCGCATGACACGCTGATGGAAGGGCTGAGGCTGTACGGTGAGCAGGTGATCCCGATGGTGCGGGATATGCTGGCGACGCAGACGGCGGCCTAACGCCCCAAGTGCCGCTGCCCACGGGCGGCGGCAAGCGCCATCTGGCGGTGACGCATCCGAAAACGGTCGCGGTCGCTGTCGGAATATTCGTCGATGCACTGGGGGCACGAGGCCCCCCGTTCATACTGCGGATGGGCCTTCTGGTCGGCCGTCACTGGCCGCCCGCAGGCACCGCATTGCACCAGATCGCCGGGGATCAACCCGTGGCCGACCGACACCCGCTGATCAAAGACAAAGCACTGGCCCTGCCATCGGCTGTCTGCGGCCGGCACATCCTCCAGGTATTTCAGGATGCCGCCCTTCAGGTGGAACACATCCTCAACCCCTTGGCTGATCAGGTAATTCGTCGATTTTTCGCAGCGGATGCCCCCGGTGCAGAACATCGCAATCCGCTTGCCTGCAAAACGGTCCTTGTTGGCCTGCCACCAGCCCGGAAAATCGCGGAACGTCGCGGTGCCGGGATCGACCGCGCCCGCGAAGGTGCCAATCGCCACTTCATAGTCATTGCGGGTGTCAATCACCGCCACATCCGGGTCGGCGATCAGGGCGTTCCAGTCGGCAGGTTGCACATAGTGGCCGACGCGGGCCAAAGGGTCCACATCCGGCACCCCCATCGACACGATTTCCTTTTTCAGCCGCACCTTCATCCGGCCAAAGGGCATCACCTCGGCGGGGCTTTCCTTCCATTCCAGATCCGCGCAGCCGGGCAAGGCCCGCAGATGCGCCAACACGGCATCAATGCCGTCGCGGGTGCCCGCGATGGTGCCGTTGATCCCCTCCTGCGCCAGCAGCAAAGACCCCATCACGCCCGCCGCCTGACACACCGCCAGCGTCCCGCCGCGCAGGGCGGCAGGGTCGGGAAAACGGGTGAAATGATACAGGGCGGCGACGGTCAGCATGGCGCTTTGCATGCCCGCAACAGGGCGCAATTTCAAGTGCTTCCCTTGACGCACGCGCCCCCCCGTCTTACCCAAGGGCATTGACCCCACGCGGAGGCCGCCATGCACGCTTTGATCGCAATTGACGTGCAGAATGATTTCTGCCCCGGCGGCGCGCTGGCCGTGGCGGGGGGCGATGCGATCATCCCCCGCGTCAACGCGCTGATGGGGGAGTTTGCCATTACCGTGCTGACGCAGGACTGGCACCCGGCGGATCACAGTTCCTTTGCGGCGAACCATGCCGGGGCGGCGGCGTTTTCGGAAATCGACATGCCTTACGGGCGGCAGACCCTGTGGCCCACCCATTGCGTGCAGGGGTCAGCGGGGGCCGCGTTTCACCCCGACCTGCACACAGACCCCGCCGATCTGATCCTCCGCAAAGGCTTTCGCGCGCAGATCGACAGCTATTCCGCGTTCTTTGAAAACGACCGCAGCACCCCCACCGGGCTGGAAGGCTATCTGCGCGGGCGGGGCGTTGCACAGGTGACGCTGGTGGGTCTGGCGCTGGATTATTGCGTCGCCTATTCGGCGATCGATGCCGCCCGGCTGGGGTTTGGCGTGACCGTCCTGCAAGGGGCGGCGCGGGCGATTGACCTGGGCGGGTCGCTGGCCCGGATGCAGGGTGAAATGCGCGCCGCAGGCGTGGCGTTGAAGGAGTAGATCGTGGTCGATATTGCAACGCGGGTCTGGAACCATAAATGGAAGATCGACCCGATCGTGCGGTCCCTGATCGACACGGACTTTTACAAACTGCTGATGTGCCAGTCGATTTTCCGCAACAAGCCGGAAACGACCGTCACCTTCAGCCTGATCAACCGCTCGAGGACCATCCGCCTTGCCGACCTGATCGACGAAGGCGAATTGCGCGAACAACTGGATCATGTGCGGTCGCTGAGCCTGACGCGCGGCGAAAGCACCTGGCTGCGCGGCAACACGTTCTACGGCAAACGCCAGATGTTCCGCCCCGATTTCATGGAATGGTTTGAAGGGTTGCGCCTGCCGCCCTATCATCTGGAAAAGGTCGACGGGCAGTATGAACTGACCTTTGAAGGCAAATGGCCCGAGGTCATGCTGTGGGAAATTCCCGCCCTTGCCGTGCTGATGGAAATGCGGTCGCGCGTCGTGCTGGAAAGGATGGGGCGGTTCGAGCTGGAGGTGCTGTACGCCCGCGCGATGACCAAGCTGTGGGAAAAGATCGAACGGCTGCGCGGGATAGATGGCTTGCGCATCGCCGATTTCGGCACCCGCCGCCGCCACAGCTTCCTCTGGCAGGACTGGGCGGTGCAGGCGATGCAGGAAGGGTTGGAGGGAAAGTTCACCGGCACCTCGAACTGCCTGATCGCCATGCGGCGTGAATTGGAGGCGATCGGTACCAACGCGCATGAATTGCCGATGGTCTATTCGGCGCTGGCGGAAACCGACGCCGAACTGGCGCAGGCCCCCTATCAGGTGCTGGCCGACTGGCACGAAGAACACGACGGCAACCTGCGCATCATGCTGCCCGATACCTATGGCACCACCGGGTTTCTGGCCAATGCGCCCGACTGGCTGGCAAGCTGGACCGGCATCCGCATCGACAGCGGTGATCCGGCTGTGGGCGCGGAAACCGCGATCAGATGGTGGGCCTCGCGCGGTGAAGACCCGACACAAAAGCTGGTCATCTTCTCGGACGGGCTGGACGTGGCCAAGATCGAGGAATTGCACCGCCAGTTCCGGGGCCGGGTCAAGGTGTCCTTCGGCTGGGGCACCATGCTGACCAATGACTTCCGTGGGCTGGTGCCGGAAGATGGGCTTGCGCCCTTCAGTCTGGTCTGCAAGGCGGTATCGGCCAACGGGCGGCCCACGGTCAAACTGTCGGACAACCCGAACAAGGCTTTGGGGCCTGCCGGGGAAATCGAACGCTACAAGCGGGTGTTCGGGGTGGGCGCACAGGCGGCGATGGATGTGGTTGTCTAAACCGGTTCAGGTTTTCACCCAAACAAGAAACATCGGAAAACGCGTTCGAGTGAGACGAGAGGCAGCGATTTCCGATTCCTCCGAGACCTGAACCGCTATTCCTCATCCCCCGGTTTGCCGCGCAGCGATTTCACCTCGCCGCGCTGCACCTTGGCCGCGATCCGGCGTTTCTGGCTGCCGTAGGTGGGTTTGGTGGCGATCCGGCGTTTCGGGGCCACCAGTGCCGCGCGGATCAGTTCCACCAGCCGTTCGCGGGCGATCTCGCGGTTGCGGGCCTGGCTGCGGGTGTCTTCGACCTGCAACACGATCGCGCCCTCGGTCGTCCAGCGCCGCCCGGCCAGCTTGCGCAACCGCGCCTTGACGCCGGGGCCAAGGTTTGGCGACCGGTCGGCCTCGAACCGCAATTCGACCGCTGTGGACACCTTGTTGACGTTCTGCCCGCCGGGGCCGGAGGCGCGCATGAAGCTTTCGGTCAGTTCCCAGTCGGCGATGCTCAGGGTTTCGGTGACATGCAGCATGTGAACAACGCAATCCGGTGGTGAAAAAGAGAAAGGGTTGCCGGTGTGCGGCAACCCTTTCCGAGCTTAAAGGAGATGGGCCAGTTAGGCATCATCCCAATCGCAGGTTTTGTTCGCCAGAGGTCTGCCTCTAGAAAACACCCCCCGCGACTGTCCCGACACAACTCTCCAACATCACTCTAGACACTGGATCACCTCCTTTCAAATTGGTTGCCGATACCCAGAAGGTGACACAGATTTTGTGTTTGTCAAAAGTTTTTACGCAACCCCTGTGGTCAACTTTCTGACAATGATGCGGAAAGGCACTAGCGCTGCAAGAGCAAGCCCAATTTTCACGCACCAGTCGGCCACGGCCAGCGAAACCCAGTAGGGAACCTGCGGCCCAAGGCCCAGAAGCGGGCCGGGGGCGGTGGCCCAGGATACGTCTGTGCCCGGATCCAGCGGGATCAGCAGCGCCGAAAACGCGGTGGTAAAGAAGATCGCCGTATCAAGGCTGGACCCGACAAGGGTTGAAATCAGCGGTGCCTGCCACCAGCCGCCGCTGCGATAGCGGTCGAACACCGCCACATCCAGCATCTGCGCCACCAGAAAGGCCAGACCGGACCCGACGGCAATGCGCAAGGTGACCAGCGGGCCGAATTCGCCGATGATCTGCGTGCCGATCAGCGAACAGACAAGGCCGGTGGCAAAGCCCGCCAGCACCACGCGGCGGGCGGCGGCGGCCCCTTGCAGACGGTTGGTCAGGTCGGTGACCAGAAACGCAAACGGGTAGGTCAGGGCACCCCAGGTCAGCCAGCCGCCGAGCGGGTACTGCACAAGGATGTTCGAGGCCACCACGATGATGGCCATGGCAATGATGCCGGGCAGAAGTCTGTACATGTTTTGCATCCGTTTTTTACAAGGTCGCGGAGACTTGGCCCCACCATGGGGACGGGGCGGGATAGCGCCCCCGCTGTCTGGCGTCAACTGCCTTGGGCAAAGCGGTATTCGACAATCTCGGTGCGCTGGAACATGCGGAAATTGTCATCGGCAATCAGGGTCAGCCGCAAGGCCCCGCTGTCGTCTTGCCAGACCGACATGCCTTCCAGATTGTCATGCAGACCGACCGGGCTTTCCAGCAGGGTCACGGGCTGCGTCAATGCGGTGGAGGTCATGGCAAAACTGCGCACGCGGCTGCCAAAGCCCGCCAGACCGTGAAACGCCCGCTCCAGCACATACAGCCGCCCATCCGGGCCTATATCTGCCGACACCGGCAGATAGGCGCCGCTGCGCGGCAGATCGAACGGCTGTTCCCAGACGCCGTTGCGAAAGCGGAACACGGGGAAATCCGGCTCGTCCTCGGTGCCGCTGTAGCGCGAGAACACCCCGCCCTTGGCCGGCGCCGTCCGTTCCGGGATGACATAGACCGCGCCGTCGCCGCCGACCGCCACGGATTCAAAACCCGCATTGCGCGGAAAGCGGCGAAAGGCCTCCGGGGTGGGCAGGTTCCGGGCGGCCCCGGTCAGCACGTCATATTGCAAGACGCGCGCCGCGGTTTCAAACGACACATAGAACCGGCCATCCGGGGCCAGTGCCAGACCTTCGCTGTCGCTGCGCGGCACGCTCAGCGGTTTGACCCCGTCGGTGGTCAGCAGGGTGATCCGTCCGGTGGTCGCCCCGGTGATCACCCCCTGCGCATCGCGGGTCAGCGTCCCCTCGACAAAGGCCCCGCGGTCCGACAGCGCGACAAAACGGGTGGCGTCGCGCATCTCTATGGCGGAAAATCCGCCAAAGCGGGGCTGGTCATCGCGCCAGGCAAAACTTGCCAGATAACCGGCGGGCGGTTTGGGGCTGGCGCTGCCTTGCAGGCCAGCCGCCAGCAGCACCCCCGCCGCTATTCCGAAGACAGAACGGCGCGGCATTGATCGGGCAGATCGGCCATGGTGAATTCCCGTGGCGTCTTCTCGCGCTTGGCGGGTTTTGACGGCTTTTTCGTTGGTTTTGGCGGATTCAGATAATCCGTGACCCACCATGTCAGGGTGGAATCACACCCGTTGCCCCCCTTGGACAGTTCCGCGACCGTCGGTTTCTGTGTCTGGCACAGCCTGGCCCCCTTGGGGCATTTCAGCCGCACATGGAAATGGCTTTCATGCCCCGCCACCGGGCGCAGTTTCTGAAGCCAGCCCTTGTCGGCGGCCTTTGCAGTCTTGCAAATCTCCAGCTTGACGGCCGCGGCGACAAAGATCCGGTCCACCCGGTCATCCGAGGCCGCAGCCTTCAGAACCTCGCGGTGACTGCGGGTCCAGCCCTTGGTAACAGACCGCTGATCATCGGACCGCACCACCAGCGATGAAATGGCCTCTCTTTCCCTGACAGACAGGGACAGGCTGCGCGGCGGCAGCATCCAGACATCGACATCCAGACCGATCTGGTGGCTGGCATGGCCAGAGGTCATCGGGCCACCGCGCGGCTGGCTCATGTCGCCGATGTACAGCCCGCCCCAGCCGATCTGTTGCGCCGACCGGCTGAGGTCTTGCAAGTACCCCACCAGAACCGGCTGTCCGAAATTGCGGCCGCGTGACAGGCGCATGGCCTGCCAGCTTGGCCCGGACTCGGGCAGTTCCACCATGCCCGCACCACAGCCGCGCGCATAGCTGCCCACCGGCATCGGCGCCTGCTGGGACGGTATGGAATGGGCGCCGAACAGCTTGTTCGCCAGCTTTTCGGCCTGCACCGGCAGGGGCAGCGCCAAGAGCGCCGCAAGACATGCAAAACGGATCATGTAACGGCCTGCTCTCCTTTGGGTTTTACCCAGATTAGCAGAACCAGCCCGATCAGGAACAGCGCGATCAGCGGCGAAATGCCGATGCGCTGCGATCCGCTTATGGTGGTGATCAGCGCGATCAGGGCGGGCGACATGAAACTGGCCACCTTGCCCGACAGCGCGAACAACCCGAAGGCCTGCGTGGCGGTATCGGGCGTGGTGTGGCGCACCATCATGGTGCGGCTGGCCGCCTGCAACGCGCCCCCGGCGGCCCCGATCAGCGCCCCGCAGGCAAAGAAGATCTGGTCCGGCATCGACGAGGCCGAATCCAGCGCGATGCCCCAGATGCTGTCGCGCGTCATGCCGACGATGATCAGGCAGACAAGGATCAGCACCAGAATGCACAGCACGATCACCGGCTTGGGGCCATATTTCCGGTCTGCCCGCCCGCCGATCCAGCTTGCAATGATCGCAGCCCCTGCCCCCACAATGCCGAACACCCCGATCTGGATGATCGACCAGCCCAGCACCCCCGACGCATAGACCCCGCCAAACCCGTACAGCGCATTCAGCGCGTCCCGGTAAAACAGCGAGGACATGAGGTAGGCCGCAAGGCTGCGCCGGAAAGTCAGGCTTTTGATCAGATCAAACAGACTGGCGATGGCGGATGCCACATGCAGGGGCCGCGCCTCTATCCTTGGCTCGCGCACCCACAGGAAAAACGGGGTCATGAACACCGCAAACCAGATGGCGGTGAACGGCCCGACGGCGCGGGTGCCCTCGCGGGCTTCGGCGTCCAGCCCGAACAGCGGGTCGATGCCAAGCAGGGTCTTGCCGGTGGTCGGGCTTTCGGCAAACAGCAGCAGCATCAGCACCAGCGCCAGCAACCCGCCCAGATAGCCGAAGGCAAACCCCGACCCCGAAATCGCGCCCAGATCATCATGGTCCGACAGCGAGGGCATCAGCGCGTTGGTAAAGATCGTCGCAAATTCCATCCCGATGAAGCCAAGGCTGAAGAATGCCACCGCCCAGAACAGGCTGGTCAGCCCCGGCTCCACATACCAAAGGGCGGCAGACCCCACGATGTAAAAGGCCGAAAAGAACCACACCCAGACCAGCCGCCGCCCGGTGCCATCGGCAATCGCCCCTAGGATCGGGGCCAGCAGCGCAACCGAAATGGACGCAATCGCCAGACCCCAGCCCCAATAGGCCTGCGCCGCCGCCGCCGCCGCATCGGCCTCCAACCCCTGCCCCATGTAGTATTCACGGGCCACCTCGGCGAAGTAGGGGCCGAAGATGAAGGTCAGCAGCAGGGTGTTGTAGGGTTGGCTGGCCCAGTCGAAAAAGTACCAGCCCCAGATGCGCTTGCGTGCCGAAATCATGCCCTAGCCCCCGTTTTTCGTTGCCCGCAGTCAAGCCTGAAAAACCGGGGCCGCGCAAGCGCGGGCTTAGGCGACCGGAGGCCAGGGCCGCTGTGCATCCGCCGCGATCCAGGCCTGTACCCAATCGGGCAGCGGCGGGCTGATCTCGGACACGCCAAGGGCGCGGGCCATCTCGGCGGGGGGGATGATGCCTGCGCGTGATGTGACCGCCGACCGGATCAACACTTGCGAGGTACACTCGCCGCGGTTCCACATGCTTTGATCCATGTACAAAAACCGCCCGTCCCACCCCAGACAGCGGGTCCGCATTTCCACCCGGTCGAACAACCGCACCCGGCGGCGATAGCGGGTGGTGTTCCCGGCGACCGTCATGCTCCACCCCCTGGCCTTCAGCACCCGGTGCAGCCCGGTGCGCTGGCCCAAGGGAATCCGGCCCAGATCATACAGCGTCAGCGTGCGGCCGTTGTTCAGCTCGCGCCAGGGGTCAATGTCCTGCGGCCAGCAGCGGTGATGGCTGACATGAGTGTCGAAAATGCCGAGCGGCGGCGCCGCCCGGAATTTGTGCAGTTCCTTGAACATGCGGACATAAGGGTACATCGCGGCCTCCGGTTTGGCATTTCCCTGCCGTGCGCCGCCCCCCTGGTCAAGCAAAACGCTGCGGAAGCCATTGCCCTTTGACCCCTTGGGCGTTACCTCTGACACAACAGATGGTAGCCGAGGCCCAGATACATGCAATCCCTCTTCCAAATTCTGATGCTGCTGCTGGATGTGGCCCAGTTCATCGTGCTGGCGCATATCATCATGAGCTGGCTGATCAACTTTGCCGTGCTGAACACGCGCCAGCCTTTGGTCGCGCAAATCTGGAACGCGCTGAACCGCACGCTGGAACCTTTGTACGCGCGTGTGCGGTCGTTCCTGCCGCAGATGTCGGGCATCGATTTTGCGCCGCTGATCGTGCTGCTGGTGATCTACGGGTTGAAGATCGTGCTGCAGAACAACGCCGCCGCGTTCTTCTGACCTTGCCGCTTTTCTGACCGCTGCCGGGGCAATCTGCCCGCCGTTCCTGTTGCAAAGGCCAAGATGCCCGCCCCTTCCGACCTTCTGGCCTCTGTCTTCGGCTTCCCCGGCTTTCGCCCCGGTCAGGAGGAAATTGTCGATGCGGTGATGGCCGGGCAGAACACCCTTGCCATCATGCCCACGGGGGGCGGCAAATCGCTGTGTTTCCAACTGCCCGCCCTGTGCCGTGAAGGCGTGACGGTGGTGATTTCCCCCCTGATTGCCCTGATGCGCGATCAGGTCCGCGCCCTGCGCGAAGCGGGGGTCGAGGCCGGGGCGCTGACCTCGGGCAACACCGACGCGCAGACCGAAGACGTGTTCGCCGCACTGGACGCAGGCCGGATAAAGCTGCTGTACATGGCCCCCGAACGGCTGGCCTCGTCCGGCACGCTGGCCCTGCTGCGCCGCATCAACACCCGGATGATCGCGGTCGACGAGGCGCATTGCGTGTCGCAATGGGGCCATGATTTCCGCCCCGACTATCTGCGTATCGGCGATCTGCGCCGCAGTCTTGACGTGCCGCTTGCCGCCTTTACCGCCACGGCGGACGAAGAAACCCGCGCCGAGATTGTCACCCGCCTGTTCGGCGGCATCGCCCCGTCCACCTTCCTGCGCGGGTTCGACCGGCCGAACATCCACCTGGCCTTTGCGGTCAAGGACAGCCCGCGGACGCAGATCCTGGGCTTTGCCGCCGCGCGCAAGGGGCAGTCGGGCATCGTCTATTGCGGCACCCGCGCCAAGACCGAAACCCTGTCGCAGGCGCTGCGCGAGGCCGGGCATCCGGCCTGCTTTTACCACGGCGGCATGGACCCGGAAGACCGCCGTCAGGTGGAAATCCGGTTTCAGCAGGACGACGGGCTGATCGTGGTGGCCACCGTCGCCTTCGGCATGGGCATCGACAAACCCGATATCCGCTGGGTCGCCCACGCCGATCTGCCCAAGTCGATCGAGGGCTATTATCAGGAAATCGGCCGCGCCGGGCGCGATGGCGCGGCGGCCGAAACCATGACGCTGTATGGCCCTGACGACATTCGCCTGCGCCGCGCCCAGATCGACGAAGGCGCCGCCCCCCCCGACCGCAAGGCCGCCGACCATGGCCGCCTGAACGCCCTGCTGGGGCTGGCCGAGGCTGTGGCGTGCCGCCGTCAAGTGCTGCTTGGCTACTTTGGCGAGCAGGCGACTCCTTGTGGCAACTGCGATCTGTGCGACCGCCCCGTCGATGTGTTCGACGCGACCGAGGCCGTGCGCAAGGCGCTGTCGGCGATCCTGCGCACCGGCGAATGGTTCGGCGCGGGCCATCTGATCGACATTCTGACCGGCAACCCCACCGCCAAGGTGCGCGAAAAGGGCCATGACGCGCTGCCCACCTATGCCGTCGGGCGCGACATGTCCAAACCTGCGTGGGGCGCCGTGTTTCGCCAGATGATGGGCCGCGACCTTGTGCGCCCCGACCCTGACCGTTTCGGTGCCCTGCGCATGACCGATGCTGCCCGCCCCATCCTGCGCGGCGAGGCCAGCATTTCCCTGCGCCGCGACACCATTCAGTCGGCTGTCGGGCGCGTGGCGGTCAAGGCGCTGGTGTCGGATGAGGACGCCCCGCTGATGTCCGCGCTCAAGGCCAAACGCCGGGCCTTGGCCGAGGCCGCATCGGTGCCAGCCTATGTGATCTTTCCCGACCGGACCCTGATTGAAATGGCCGAACGCCGCCCCGAAACGCTGGACCAGATGATGGGCATAACCGGGGTCGGCGCGAAAAAGCTGGAAAGCTATGGCGCGGCGTTTCTGGAGGTGATCACCGGCGCGGCCGCCCAGACCCTGCACCCGTCGCGCATGCGGCTGGCGGGGCGCGAGGCGGGCGATGTGTTCGACCGGCTGGCCGAAGTGCAGGTGGCGCTTGCCCGCGGCGATGACGGCACCGGCAAATATCTGTCCTGCACCCATTCCACCCTGCGCCAGATTGCCGAACGCAAGCCTTCCACCCTGTCCGACCTTGACCGGATTCAGGGCATGGGGGCTGCCAAGACCGAACGCTTTGGTGCCGCCTTTCTGGATGTGCTGCGGCAGGCCTAGCCGCAGCCAGCCCGCCCTGCCATGTCGGCTGTTGAAGGAGAGCCTGATGCTGACCGTGATTTCCCCTGCCAAGAAGCTGACCGAGAAACCGGTGGCCGGGCTTGCCCTGACCGACCCGCTGTTTGCCGCCGATGCAGTGGCGCTGGCCCGCGTCGCGCGCGGGTTGTCGGTCGCGGATCTGCGGCATCTGATGGATATTTCCGACCCGCTGGCCCGGCTGAACCACGCCCGCTTTGCCAGCTTTGCCGCAAAACCGGGGCCAGATGTGACCTACCCCGCCATCCATTGCTTTGCCGGCGACACCTATACGGGGCTGGAGGCCAGAACCATGTCGCCCGATGCGCTGCACTGGGCCACGGGGCATCTGCGGATTCTGTCGGGGCTTTACGGCCTGTTGCGCCCTTTCGATGCGATACAGGCCTACCGGCTGGAGATGGGCAGCAGGCTGGCCACGCCGCGCGGGGCCGATCTTTACGCGTGGTGGGGTGACAGGATCGCCAAGGCGCTGGTCGCGCAGGCCGCAGAGGTTGGGACCGACACCTTGATCAACTGCGCCTCGGTCGAGTATTTCACCGCCGCCAACCGCAAGGCGCTGACGCTGCGGGTGATTACCCCGGTGTTTCTGGACGGCCCGGACGGCAGCGCCAGGATCGTCAGCTTCCACGCCAAGACCGCGCGCGGCGCGATGGCGCGGCATGTCTGCGACCATCACCTGACCGACCCGGCCGATCTGCGCGGCTTTCAGACCGGGGGCTATGCGTACCGCGCCGACCTGTCGGACGGCGACCGCATGGTGTTTCACCGCGCGCAAGTGGCGGCCGCCTGAGGTCACGCAGCCACCTCGGCGGCGGGTTCCACCGGGCGCGCGTCGGGGGGGCAGAACTCGGCCAAGGCGCCGACGATGGCGACCTTTCGCAGCGGTTTGGTCAGATAGCGGTCGATCCCGGCGGCAAGGATGCCCTGATCGTCACCGTCCATCGCATGGGCGGTCAGCGCCACGATAGGCACATGGCCCCGCCCGTTTTCGATGGCGCGGATGGCGCGCGCAGCCTCGCGCCCGTCCATTTCCGGCATCGAGATGTCCATGAAGATCATGTCGGGCCTGAAGGACACGAACTGCTCGACCGCCTCGCGCCCGTTGTTGGCAAAGACCAGGTCGATTTCCACCCCCTTGACCATTTTCTGGAACACCAGCTGGTTGGTGCGGTTGTCCTCGGCGGCCAGCACGCGCATCACGCGGCGGGTGTCGTCCGGCGGTGGGGCTGCGGCCTCGGCGTCCGGCGTGGTCAGCGCGGTCAGGCGGCGGTAGAGGTCAGACCGCAGGATCGGTTTTTGCAGGACTGCCGCCAGATGGACGGCCCCTGCCCCGTCCCGCGCGGCCGCCGGATTTGACGACAGCAGCACAATCGGCATCTGATGCCCCAGGCCCCGGATGCGCCCCGCCAGCGTCAGCCCGTCCATGTCCGGCATGTCATGGTCGGTCAGCACCACGTCGAACGCGCCGTCCCGCGCCAGCACCGCCAGCGCATCGGCCCCCGACCGGCACAGGGTCACGCTGATGCCGCAAGGCACCAGTTGGCGTTCCAGAATGGTGCGGTTGATGAACTGGTCATCCACCACCAGCATCCGGCGCAGCGTGATCGGCAGGCGCGGGGCGGCGGCTTCTTCGGCCACCGGCAGCGTGACGCGGAAGCCAAAGCTGGACCCGCGCCCCAACTCGCTGTCCACCCAGACCTCGCCGCCCATCCGGTCGATCAGGCGCTGCGTGATGGCAAGGCCCAGACCCGTGCCTTCAAACTTGCGGTTCTGCGCAGTTTCCACCTGATTGAATTCGCCAAAGATGTGGTCGATGTGGTCGGGCGCGATGCCGATGCCGGTATCTTCCACCGTCACATGCAGTTGCTGCGCGCCGTTACCATCCTCCAGCCCCACGACGCGGATCAGGACATGGCCTTTTTCGGTAAACTTGACCGCATTGCCCAGCAGGTTAGTCAACACCTGCCGCAGCCGCCCCGGATCGCCGATGAACCGGGTGGGCAGGAACATGTCGAAGTCGATCATCAGATCAATGCCCTTGGCCCGCGCACGCGGTTGCAGCAGCATGGCCACCTCGTGGATGGTGCGTTCCAGATCAAAGGGTTCGGGGTGCAGGGTCAGGCGTTCAGCCTCGATCTTGGAATAGTCCAGAATGTCGTTGATGATCACCAGCAGCGCCTCGCCGGATGACCGGATGGTGTCGGCGAACAGGCGCTGTTCTTCCGACAGATTGGTGTCGCACAGCAGTTCCGCCATGCCGACAACGCCGTTCATCGGCGTGCGGATCTCATGGCTCATGTTCGCCAGGAACGCCGATTTCGCGCGGTTCGCGGCCTCGGCCGCAAGGCGCGCGTGTTCCAGCGCCGCCTGCTGTTCCTTCAGCATGGTGATGTCGACCCGCAGGCCCACCCGGCCGCCATCCGGCGTCGGGTGGTCATGCGCCCGCAGCCAGCGGCCATCGGCCAGCGCCTGTTCATGCACGCAGTCTGCCGCGCGGTGCTGGCGCAGGCGTTCGGCCAGCCAGTCTTCTTCGCGCCCCACGGCATCGGCGTGCTGACCGCGCACCAGACCATAGCGCAGGATGTCTTCAAACCGCGCGCCCGGCACCATGGCGCCTGCGGTGGCGGGGTACAGATCGCGGTAGCGTTGGTTGCAGGTCAACAGCCGTTCCTCCCTGTCATAAAGCACGAAACCATCGGGGATCGCCTCGATCGCGGCCCAGATGCGCATTTGTTCGGTGATATCCAGCGCCAGCGTGACCATGTCGCCATCGCGAGCGCGGCGGTCCACCAGCTTGATCCACTGGCCGTTGCGAAAGCGCACGGTCAGCGGGTCTATCGGGTCGCTGTCCCAGCGGGCCAGCATGGCGGCGACCCAGTCATCGGCAGACTGCTCGCCCGTGTCGATCAGGCCGGATGTGGCGGAAATCTGCAAGATCCGGGCATAGGAAATGCCCGGCGCCACCGCCTGCCCGTCAAACGCCGCCAGATAGGCGCGGTTGGCGACCACCAGCTTGCCCGCAGAATCGAACACCGCAAAACCATCGCGGATGGTGTCGATCGAATCCCACAGCCGCCGTTCCGCCATCACCGCCGCCGTATGCGCCAGATCAAGGTCGCTGACGAATCGCAGATTCTGGCCCTTCAGCACCTCGGCCTCGGACAGGGCGGATTTCACCACCTGCCGCTGTTCGACGATCTGGTCCGACAGCGACCGCGCATGCAGCGCCAGTTTTTCATTCGCAGCAAAGAGTTCGCGCTGTTTTTGTTCCAGCAGCCGTTCCGCCGCCAGCCGCCCCCGCCGTTCCTTTGCCAGCCGTTCCACCAGTTCCATGCGGCCCCTGCATCGACATTCTGTCTGCTGCGCCGGGGCACCTCCCCGGCCGTCAGCGGCCAATCTGGCGCATCAGTGTGAACACGGGCTTAACGGCAATTGTCACGCAAGTTGACTTGCCACGCGCCGCCCGTGCATGCGACGTTGCGCCCATCAGAGCAGGAGATTTCAGCATGCGTGGTTTTGTAGCGGCGGCATTGGCGACACTCTGGCTGACCCTGCCAACCCTTGCCCCGGCGCAGGATCTGATCCCCGAACGGCGCACCGTGCTGACGCAGGATCAGGACTTGCCGGGCGGCGACATCGCCTCTGTCCTTGACACCACGCTGGAGGCTTGCGAGCGCGCCTGCCTGACCAATTCCCGCTGCACGGCCTATACGTTCAACACCCGCAACGGGGCTTGTTTTGTCAAATCGGGTCCGGGCGAAGGCGTGTTCTTTCAGGGGGCCTATTCCGCCCAAGTGATTGATGCCGCGCCTGAAACAGACCCCGCCGCCCGCCGGGCCGAGCTGGCCTTCCTGTCCGATGGGGATGTGCAGGCCGCGCAGGACATGGCGACCGGCCTTGGCCGCCAGCACACCACCGGGCCATGGTCTGACGCAGACCATCTGCAAGCCGCGACCGAGGCCGAAGCCCGCGGCGACATGGTTCAGGCCGCGGCGTTCACCGGGGCCGCGCTGAACCTGACCGACGCGCCCGAAACCTGGGCTGACTATGCAAGACTGCAACTGGAGGCTGGCAAGCCGCAGGGCAACGATCAGCGCTTTTATCTGGACCGGGCCTTTGCCGCGTCGGTCAACGCCTATCTGCGGGCTGAAAACCCCGCCCTGCGCCACAGCGCGCTTGTGACCATGGCCGACGCGCTGGAACGGTTGGACCGGGGGCGCGACACCGTGCAGGCGCTGCGTCTGGCGCAATCGCTGGCGGCGCGAGAAGATACGGCGGTGCTGCTGGATGCGGCCATCGGCAAATACGGCTTTCGCATTGCCGAAAACTCGGTCGAATCCGATCTGGCCCGCCCGCGCATCTGCGTGACGTTTTCCGAAGATCTGGTGGCGGCGGGAGTGGATTATTCCAGCTTTGTGCAATTGCCCGATCCCGGCCTGACGGTGGAAACCGGGGGGTGGCGGCAGTTGTGCGTGGCGGGGGTGCAGCATGGCGCGCGCTATACCGTGACGTTCCGCGAAGGGCTGCCTGCGGCGGATGGGCAGGTGATGGCCAAATCGGTGCCGATCACCGCCTATGTCCGCGACCGCAGCCCCGGCGTGCGCTTTCCGGGACGCGGCTATGTGCTGCCAAAGGCTGCCGGGGCGGCGGTTCCGGTGGAAACGGTCAATGCCGACGCGCTGGACCTGACCCTGTTCCGCGTCACCGACCGCAACCTGCTGCGCGCCATCCAGAACAGCTATTTCGGAACGCCCATGCCCGAGTATCAGGAAAGCTATTTCACCGATGAGGTCGGCGAAAAGCTGTGGTCCGGCACCGCCACCGTGGGGATGGAGGTCAATACCGACGTGACCACCCGCCTGCCGATGGATGCGGCGTTGCAAGGCCAGCCCGCCGGGATTTACGCGCTGAAAGCTGCCGTGCCGGGGGTGGACCCCTATGTCAGCCCCGCGGGCTGGCAATGGTTTGTGGTGTCCGATCTGGGGCTGACCACGCTGTCGGGGGTCGATGGTCTGCATGTGTTCGTGCGCAGTCTGGGCACGGCGGGCGCCAAGGAAGGCGTCACCGTCGACCTGCTGAACCGCGCCAATACCGTTCTGGGCAGCACCAAGACCGATGCCATGGGCTATGCCCGCTTTGATGCGGGCCTGACGCGGGGTGTGGGGGCGTCGGCGCCCGCGATGATCGTGGCCAAGGAAGGGGCCGATGACATCGCCTTCCTGTCGCTGACCGACCCGGAGTTCGATCTCTCCGACCGGGGCGTCGAAGGGCGCGAACCCGCCCCGCCGGTTGATGTGTTCCTGACCACGGATCGCGGGGCCTACCGTGCGGGGGAAACCGTCTTTGCCACCGCTCTGGCGCGCGACCCCGCCGCTGCCGCCCTGCCCGGCCTGCCACTGACCGCCATTCTGAAACGGCCCGACGGTGTGGAATATTCCCGCGCGCAGGTGGCCGATGGCGGTGCGGGCGGCCATGTCTTTGCTCTGCCCATTGCCGATGCCGCCCCGCGCGGCGTCTGGCGGCTCGAGGTGCTGGCCGATCTGGAGGCCGCCCCCTTGGCCGCCAAGACCTTCCTTGTCGAGGATTTCCTGCCCGAACGCATCGACTTTGCCCTGTCGCTGACCGATGCGCCCCTGCGGCTTGGGGATGCCGCCGATCTGACCATTGCCGCCAGGTATCTGTTCGGTGCCCCCGGTGCCGACCTTGCGGTTGAGGGCGAGGTGCTGCTGCGCGCCGCCAAGGAACTGCCCGCCTTTCCGGGCTATGTCTTTGGCCGCCACGACGCGCCCTTTGACGCGCGGATGGACTCGCTTTCCGGCGACACGACCGATGCCGATGGCAACGCCATGCTGTCGGTTGCCCTGCCCGAAACCGAAGACCCGCTGCGCCCGCTGGAGGCGCGTTTTACGGTGCGCGTGGCCGAAGGGTCGGGCCGCCCGGTGGAACGCCAGATCACCAAACTGCTGACGCCGTCGCAGGCGATGATCGGGGTCAAGCCGCTGTTCGACGACGTGGTGGCCGAGGGCACCGAAGCCCGGTTCAGCCTGATCGGGGTGGGGGCCGACACCAGACCCGAGCCGATGCAGGTCACCTGGCGTCTGACGCGGATCGAGACAAATTATCAATGGTATCAGAACTCTGGCAACTGGAACTGGGAACCCGTGATCTCGCGCGCGCTGGTGGCCGAAGGCACGGCAGACATCGGCACCGGCCCGTCGGAAATTGCGGCCCCCGTCACCTGGGGCGAATATGAACTGCTGGTGGAACGGTCGGATGGCGCGGTTGCCGCCACCTCGACCACCTTCTTTGCGGGCTGGTATGCACCTGCGGACACCTCTGCCACGCCTGACACGCTGGAGCTGAGCCTGGACAAACCCGCCTACAAACCGGGCGACACCGCCAGCTTGCGCATCGTGCCGCGCGCGGCGGGCACCGCGCTGATCAGCGTGCTGTCGAACCGTCTGGTGGCGATGCAGGCGGTCGAGGTTCAGGCGGGCGAAAACCTGATCCCGCTGCCGGTGACCGATGACTGGGGGGCGGGCGTCTATGTCACGGCGTCCGTCCTGCGCCCGATGGATGTGGCCGCAGGCCGCAACCCGGCCCGCGCGCTTGGCCTGACGCATGCCGCCATCGACCCCGGCCAGCGCGCCTTGCAAGCGACGATTGAAACCGCGCCCGAGGCTGCCCCGCGTGGCCCGATGGACGTGGCCGTCAAGGTCGCAGGGCTGACCCCCGGCGATACGGCCTATGCCACCATTGCCGCCGTCGATGTGGGCATCCTGAACCTGACCGGCTTCGAGGCCCCCGATCCGCAGGGCCATTACTTTGGCCAGCGCAAACTCGGCGTGGGCATCCGCGATGTCTATGGCCGCCTGATCGACGGCATGAACGGCGCCGAAGGCATCGTGCGGTCGGGCGGCGATTCCGGCGCGCAGGCCCGCCTGCAAGCCCCGCCCCCCACCGAGGAACTGGTCGCCTATTTCACCGGCCCGGTGCAGGTGGGCACCGATGGCTATGCCCGTGCCTCGTTCGACCTGCCGTCGTTCAACGGCACCGTCCGGGTGATGGCGGTGGTCTGGTCGGCCAAGGGCGTGGGGCAGGCGACGGCGGATGTGCTGGTGCGTGACCCGGTTGTGGTGACGGCCAGCCTGCCGCGCTTTCTGTCGCCCGGCGACCAGTCGCGCCTGCTGCTGGAGATTGTCCATGCTACCGGACCGTCGGGGCGGATGAGCCTTGATGTGTCCTCCTCTGGCCTGACCCTTGGCGCTGTGCCATCGGGGTTCGATCTGGGCGACAAGGCCAAGGCGGTCTACGCTATTCCCGTCACCGCCGGGGCGGTTGGCGTGCAGACGGTCGAGGTCGCCCTGACCACGCCCGATGGCAAACAGTTGAAGAAAACCCTGACCATCCCGGTGCAGATGAACGACCCCGAGGTGGCGCGGATCACCCGGTTCGACCTTGCCAGGGGGCAGTCCTTTACCTTCGATCAGGCCGCGTTCACCGGTCTGGTGCCGGGGTCTGCGACGGCGACCATGGCCGTTGGTCCGCTTGCCCGGCTGAACGCGCCGGGCCTGCTTGCGGCGCTGGATCGCTATCCTTACGGCTGCACCGAACAGATCACCTCGCGCGCGCTGCCCTTGCTGTATTTCGACGAGGTGGCGCAGGTGATGGCCCTGAAAGGGGCCGAGAATATCCAGACCCGGATTGATCAGGCGGTGGCCGAAGTGCTGACCAACCAGGGGGCCGAAGGGTCGTTCGGGCTTTGGGGGCCGGGGAATGGCGATCTGTGGCTGGATGCCTATGTCGCCGATTTTCTGAGCCGCGCCCGTGCCCAGGGCTATGCGGTGCCTGACCTTGCGTTCCGCAATGCCCTGACGGCGCTGCGCAATCAGGTGAACTACGCCGCTGATTTCGACGGCACCACCACAGGCGGCGGCGAGGCGCTGGCCTATGCGCTGATGGTTCTGGCCCGTGAAGGCGCGGCGGCGATTGGCGATCTGCGTTATTACGCCGATGTGAAGGGCGATGCCTTTGCCACCCCGATTGCGCAGGCGCAACTGGGGGCGGCGCTTGCCTCCTACGGCGATCAGGTCCGCGCCGATGCGATGTTCCGCAAGGCCGGGGCCAGGCTGAACGCGCAGTCCGGGCCGGAAACGGAACAGGTCTGGCGCGTCGATTACGGCACGCGCTACCGCGATGCGGCGGCGGTACTGACGCTGGCGCTCGAAGCCGGGTCAACCGCGGTGGACCGCGAGGCCCTGACCGACCAGATCGCCACCACCGGCGGCAACCGGTCCACGCAGGAAACCACCTGGGCGCTGCTGGCGGCGAACGCGCTGATCGACCGCCCCGGCGCGGACGGCATCACCATTGACGGCACGCCCACCGAGGGGCCTTTGGTGCGGGTGTTGAACGGCGCGGCCGCCCCCGTGGTCGTCAGGAATGACGGCGCGGACACCACGCTGACCGTCACCGCCTATGGCGTGCCAGAGACGGCGGAACCTGCGGGCGGCAACGGGTATTCCATCACCCGAACTTACTACAGCCTTGACGGGACGCAGATGGAACTGGCCGATGTGGCGACTGGCACCCGGCTGGTCACGGTGCTGGAGGTGACGCCCTTCGGCAATTCTGAAGCCCGCCTGATGGTCAGCGACCCGCTGCCCGCCGGGTTCGAGATCGACAATCCCAACCTGATGTCGGGCGGGTCGGTTGCGGCGTTTGACTGGCTGGATACCCAGGTCGAGGTTGCCCATTCCGAATTCCGGCAAGACCGTTTCCTGACCGCCATCGACTGGCGCTCGGCCGACAGCTTCCGTCTGGCCTATGTGGTGCGGGCCGTGTCGCCGGGGGTGTTCCACCATCCGGCAGCCTCGGTCGAAGACATGTACCGCCCCGATTTCCGCGCCCGGACCGATGCGGGCACGGTGACGATTTCCCAATGATGCGCACCCCGTGATGCGCGCGCGGTGGATATTGGCGGGGGCTGTCGGCCTGTGGCTGACAGCCCTTGGCCGCGACGGGGCAGACGCGTGGATTGACCACACCATCCTGCCGCCACTGATGGTGGAAACCTCGGTCGAAGTGGTTGACCGCAACGGCGATCTGCTGCGCGCCTACACGGTGGCCAATGGCCGCTGGCGGTTGGCGGTGGCCCCCGACCAGGTGGATGCGGGCTATGTCGCCATGCTGCTGGAGTATGAGGATCGCCGTTTCCGCAGCCACCCCGGCGTCGATGCGCGGTCCATGCTGCGGGCGGTCTGGCAGGCGGGATGGAACGGGCGGGTGATCTCGGGCGGGTCCACCCTGACCATGCAGGTGGCGCGGCTGCTGGAGGAGTCAGGCACCGGGGCCGTGGCGGGCAAGCTGCGGCAGATGCGGGTCGCACTGGCGCTGGAACGGCGGCTGACCAAGGATCAGATCTTGCAGTTGTACCTGCATCTGGCGCCGTTCGGCGGCAATCTGGAAGGGGTGCGCGCGGCGTCTCTGTCCTATTTCGGCAAGGAACCGACCCGCCTGACCCCGGCCGAGGCTGCGCTGCTGGTCGCCATCCCGCAATCGCCCGAGGGCCGCCGCCCCGACCGCGCCGCCGACCGTGCCACCGCCGCCCGCAACCGCGTGCTGGCCCGCGCGGTGCAGGGCGGCATACTGGACGCGGGGGCAGGCACCGCCGCGCTGACCGAAGCCGTGCCCGGCCTGCGCAAGCCCTTCCCCGCGCTCGCCCCCCATCTGGCCGACCGTGCCCGAGCCGGGAACCCCGGCGCCGCCCGCCACGCGTTGACCATCGACCGCAGCTTGCAGACCAAGATGGAATCGCTGGCCGCCGAGGCCATCGCCGGTCAGGGCGCGCAGTTGCAGGTGGCGATTGTCGTGGCGGACCACCGGTCGGGCGAAATACTGGCCAGTGTCGGATCGTCCGCCTTCAAGGCCGATCAGCGGCAGGGGTTTGTCGACATGACCACCGCGCTGCGCAGTCCGGGGTCCACGCTGAAACCGCTGGTCTACGGGCTGTCGTTTGACGACGGCCTGACCCATCCCGAAACCATGATCGAAGACCGCCCCACCGTGTTCGGCACCTATGCTCCGCAGAACTTTGACCGCATCTTTCGTGGCACCATCCGGGTGCGCGAGGCGTTGCAACTGTCGCTGAACCTGCCCGTGGCGGTGCTGACCGACGCGCTTGGCCCTGCCAGACTGCTGTCGGCCATGACCCGCGCCGGAATGCAGGTCGAGGTGCCGGGCGATCAGCCGGGGCTGGCGGTGGCCTTGGGCGGCGTGGGGGTAACGCTGCAAGATATGGTGCAACTTTATGCCATGATCGCAAGGGGAGGTGTCACAAGACCGCTGACCTACCGGCTGTCGGGCGATGCGGCCGAGGGCCAGCGGGTGCTGTCGGCGGTTGCCGCATGGCAGATCGGCGATATTCTGGCGGGCCTCGCGCCGCCGCCCGGTGCCCCCGCAAACCGGCTGGCCTACAAGACCGGCACCAGCTATGGGCACCGCGACGCCTGGGCCATCGGATTTGACGGCGCGCATGTGATCGGCGTCTGGATGGGCCGCGCCGATGGCTCGCCGGTGCCCGGCGTGTTTGGCGCCGATCTTGCCGCCCCGGTGCTGTTTCAGGCCTTCAACCGGCTGAAGCCCGACTTTGCGCCGCAGCCCCCCGCACCGGCCGCCACCCTGCTGGTTTCCAACGCGCAACTGCCGCAGCCCCTGCAACGCTTCCGGTCGCGCAGCGCCGCGTTTCAGCCCGCACAGGATGCCCCCGCCGTGGCCTTCCCCCCCGACGGGGCCGAGGTGGAACTGCTGCCCGATGGCCTGTTGGTCCGGGTGCGCGGCGGCACCGCCCCCTTCACCTGGATGGCCGACGGCGTGCCGCTGGCCATGGCGCAAACCACGCGCGAGGCCATACTGGCCCTGCCCGGCGCGGGCTTTGTCACCCTGTCGGTGATTGATGCGGCGGGCCGGTCGGCGCGGGCGTCGGTGCGGGTGCGCTGACAGGCGATTGCCCGAAGTTTGGGCGATACTGCCGCCACGCCTGCCATTCGCCCGACGCGCGGCACCGGCAGGCGTTGACACTGCCGATGCGGCGGGGGAAACCGTCGCATCGACAGGAGACTCTTGTGCAGACTTTGATGAAGGCCAATGCGGCCTTGCTGTTCGCCGGACTGGCCACCTTCATTCTGATGGGCGCAGGACAATCGCTGTACGGGCCGGCCCTGCCCGCGTTCTCGCGCAGCTTTGGCATTGACGTGCGGGATGCAGGCCTGATGATTTCGGCGCATTGGGTGGGATGCCTGATCGGCGTCAGCGCCATGTTTGCCTTTGGTGCCCGCATCACGCCGCGTCATGCGCTGGCGCTGATGGGGCTTGGCATGGCGGGCATCGCCCTGCTGGCCGGGTGGGGGCTGACGGTGATCGGCGCGGTGGTGTTCGGGGTGGGCTATGGCTGTGCGACCGCCGTGTTCAACCCGCGCATGCTGCGGGCGTTCGGGGCGCGCGGGCCTGCCATGCTCAGCCTGCTGAACGCCACCTTCGGCCTTGGCGCGATTGCGGCACCGCTGGTCTTTGTCTGGCTGGGCAACAACCCGCAGACCACCTTTGCCATCGTCACCGCCCTGTGCCTGCTGGTCTGGCTGGCGTCGGGGCCTGCGGGCAGCACAGCCCCTGTGGCCGAGGTTGGGCAGACGGCGCCGTTTCGTCCGCACTGGGGCATCCTTGCCTTCGGCATGGTCGCAATCGGGATGGAGGCCTGCCTGATCGGGCTTGGCCCCACCGCCCTGATCCGCGCCGGGGCCACGGAAACCGAAGCCGCCGAGCTGCTGTCGGCCTTCTTTGCCGCCTTTCTGCTGGCGCGGGTGGTCCTGATCTTTACCGCGCATCTGATCGGGTCATTCACCCTGTATACCGGGGCGATGGCTGTGGCCGCCGTCTGTTCTGCCGGGGCCGCGCTGATCAGCCCGCCGCTGTTCTTCGTGGCGCTTGGCGTCTGTGCCGGGCTGTTCTTTCCCGGCTATTACGTCACCGCCAGCCGCAAGATGGGCGAGGATCTGCGCGTGCCCCCGACCATCCTGCTGTCGGGTCTGGTGGGGGGGATCCTGTCCCCCCTGCTGTTGCCATCGGTGCTGGACGGCATGGGCGACCGCGGGTTCTTCTGGCTGATGGCCGTTGTCAGCGGCGCGCTGACGCTGGCCGCGCTGGTGATGACCCGCAGCCTGAACCGCTGACCGGATCATCAGGAAAACTGCCGGTCGCAGGCCGTCGCATCGCGCAAGTCATGGCCGCCCGACAACAGCCGCCAGATATGCAGCATGGCCATATCCTGTGCGCCGACCTGCCCCGGCATTGCCACATCGCGCAATTTCATCACCCTGATCCCGTCAATGATTTCGACCGTCATTCTGCATCCCTTCCCCAAGCGATGCCCCCACGGATCAAAGGCTGCCAGCCCGAGGTTAACAAAGGCTTGCGACGGGCTGGGGCCATGCCGCCGTTTCCGGCGATCATTGCCCAAAACTCGCCTCAAGTTTTGCAGGATTTTCCGCAAGCCCCGCCTATGTTCACCGGCAAGGGAGACGCACCATGAACAAATTCGGGCCGACACGCGGCGAGCTTTGGGGGCGGTTGCTGTTTTCGCTGGCCGGGTTGGCGCTGCTGGCCGCGGCCCTGTTCATACGCGGGTTGCCCTCTGGCCCCGCGCTGGTCGAGGTGGTGGGGCTGGCGTCGGTGTTCTTTGGCGGCACGGCGGTCTGGTCGGGCTGGCGGCTGTGGAAATACCGCCAGATCTGACGCTTACGGCAGCAGCGGCACCCGCCCGGTTTCCGTCAGCAAGAACACCGCCCGCCCGTCCAGCGCGATGGCCGACAATGGCCCGCCATAGGCGGCCGAACTGTCGATGTTGACGCGGTTGCCATAATGGGTCGGCAGGTCCAGCGCGGTATGGCCATGCACGATCAGCGGGCCATGGTCGCGGAAATCTTCAAGAAAGCCTTTGCGGATCCAGACCAGATCGGTTTCATCCTGCTGTTCCATCGCAATGCCGGGGCGGATGCCCGCGTGCACGAACACCACATCGCCCCGGCGATGCCAGGTGGGCCGGGTTTCCAGAAACGCGCGGTGCGCATGGGGTACGGCGGCCACAGCCTCGGCATGAACCTTGGCGACGGGGCGGTCACTGGCGTTTTCCACCCCGTAGGACGCCAGCGTGGTGCCGCCGCCCAACCTTGGGTGCAGCCAGGACAGATCGGGGCGCAGGCCGTCATCATGGTGTTTGATACTGGCCAGAAAGCCGGTGAACATCCGGTCATGGTTGCCCTTCAGCACCACCCAGTCCTGCCCGGCCTCGATGCCTGCGCGCAGATATTCCACCACGCCCGCACTGTCCGGCCCCCGGTCCACCAGATCGCCGACATGGATGATCGGGGCCGGGCCATGGCTGGCCTGATCGGCGGCGATGCGGGCATGAATGCCCTTCAGAAGATCGATATGGCCGTGAATGTCGCCGATGGCATAGCTGCGCATGAGGGGCCTGCGTGCAAGATGAATGACCGGATGGCATGGCCCTCCGGTCAGATGAGTATTTCAGCAAAGAGAAAACGAAAAGGGGTCAGCCCACCTCAAACTGCAAGGCCTTGACCGAATTGAACATGCCGGTCGATTCCAGCGTGTCGATCACGCGCGGATCGATGGGCTGATCAAGATAGAGGATGGCGATGGCATCCTGCCCCACGCCCGAGCGGCCCAGGGTAAAGTTGGCGATGTTGACGCCGTTCTTGCCCATGGTCATGCCCAGCAGGCCGATGATGCCCGGCACGTCGTCGTTGGTGGTGTAGAGCATGTGCGCGCCGATCTCGGCGTCGATGTTGATGCCCTTGATCTGGATGAACCGGGGTTTGCCATCGCTGAAGCAGGTGCCCGCGACAGACCGTTCGCGCTTGTCCGTCACCATCGTCACCTTGATGTAGGCGTCGAAGGTGCCGGTCTTGTCCTGCCGGGTGGTCGAGATCTGGATGCCGCGTTCCTTGGCCACGATGGGGGCGGACACAAGGTTCACATCCGGGTTCTGCGCCTTCAGCACGCCCGCAATCACCGCCGAGTTCAGCGCCGCCAGATTCATCCCCGCCACGGTGCCGTCGTACAGAATGTTGATCGCCTTGATCGGCTCGTCGGTCATCTGGCCGATGAACGCGCCCAGATGGCTGGCAAGCTTGATCCACGGCCCCATCACGACGGCTTCTTCTGCCGTCACGTTGGGCATGTTCAGCGCGTTCTGCACAGCGCCGGTCAGCAGGTAATCCGACATCTGTTCGGCCACTTGCAGCGCCACATTCTCCTGCGCCTCGGTGGTCGATGCGCCCAGATGCGGCGTGCAGACCACGTTCGGCAGGCCGAACAGCGGGCTGTCGGTGGCAGGTTCCACCTCGAACACGTCCAGCGCCGCGCCGGCCACATGGCCGGATTTCAGCGCCGCCGCCAGGGCCGCCTCGTCGATCAGCCCGCCACGCGCGCAGTTGATGATGCGCACGCCCTTCTTGGTTTTCGCCAGATTTTCCGCCGACAGGATGTTGCGGGTCTTGTCGATCAGCGGCACATGCAGGGTGATGAAATCGGCGCGGTGCAGCAATTCGTCCAGGTCCACCTTGGTCACGCCCAACTGCTTGGCGCGTTCTTCCGACAGGAAGGGGTCATAGGCGACAACCTTCATGTGCAGACCCACGGCGCGGTCGCAGACGATGCCGCCGATGTTGCCCGCCCCGATCACGCCGAGGGTCTTGTTGAACAGTTCCACCCCCATGAAACGGGTCTTTTCCCATTTGCCGGAATGGGTGGAGGCATTCGCCTCGGGCAGTTGCCGCGCCACCGCAAACATCATCGCAATCGCATGTTCGGCGGTGGTGATCGAGTTGCCGAACGGCGTGTTCATCACGATCACGCCCTTTCTGGACGCCGCCGGAATGTCGACGTTGTCAACGCCGATCCCGGCGCGGCCGATCACCTTCAGCCGGGTCGCTGCCTCCAGCAGCTTTTCGGTGGCCTTGGTCGCCGACCGGATCGCCAGACCATCATACTGGTCGATGATCGCGGCCAGCGCGTCCTTATCCTTGCCCAGTTTGGGCATGTAATCCACCTCGACCCCACGGTCGCGGAAGATCTGCACGGCGGTTTCGGAAAGTTCGTCGGATACGAGAACGCGGGGGGCCATTGGGGACTCCATTGTATGAGGGGGCGGCGGGGTGAACCCCGCCCTGCGGATGTGGGTAGGGCGGGGTTCACCCCGCCATCCCGATCAGGCTTGCGCGGCAAGTTCCGCGTGAAACGCATGGGCAACCCAAGGCATCAGCGCGGCCACATCGGCGGTTTCCACCGTGCTGCCGCACCAGATCCGCAGGCCCGCAGGCGCATCGCGGTAGGCCCCGATGTCATAGGCGACCTTCGCCTGCTCCAGCCGCTTGGCCACGGCCTTGGCGAACGCCTCGCCATCCTTGATGCGCGCGTCGCTGAACTTCAGGCACACGCTGGTTGTCGAGGCAATCGCAGGCGTTTCCGCAAGGTTGACCAGCCACGGATTGGCGGCACAGAAATCCCACACCACCTGCGCATTGGCGGTGGCACGGTCCACCAGACCTTTCAGCCCGCCCACCGATTGCGCCCATTTCAACGCCACAAGGTAATCTTCCACCGCCAGCATCGACGGCGTGTTGATCGTCTCGCCGACGAAAATCCCCTCGATCAGCTTGCCCTTGCTGGTCATGCGGAAAATCTTGGGCAGCGGCCATGCCGGAGTATAGCTTTCCAGCCGCTCCACCGCGCGGGGCGACAGGATGATCATGCCATGCGCGCCTTCGCCGCCCAGCACCTTTTGCCAGCTAAACGTCGTCACATCCAGCTTGGCCCAGTCCAGATCCATCGCAAAGGCGGCAGAGGTGGCATCGCAGATGGTCAGCCCCTGACGGTTCGCCGGAATGGCATCGGCATTGGGCAGACGGCAACCGCTGGTGGTGCCGTTCCAGGTGAACACCACGTCGCTGTCAAAATCGACGGTCGCGAAATCCACGATCTGGCCGTAGGGCGCGATCTTGACCTTGGCGTCCAGCTTCAACTGCTTGACGACATCGGTGACCCAGCCTTCGCCGAACGATTCCCACGCCAGCATCTCAACCGGCCGCGCGCCAAGCAGCGACCACATCGCCATCTCGACCGCGCCGGTATCGGAACCGGGGACAATGCCGATGCGGTAGTCGGCGGGCACGCCCAGAATCTCTCGCGTCAGGTCGATCGCCTGTTTCAGCCTGGCCTTGCCAACCGATGCACGGTGCGAGCGGCCCAAGGGCGCGTCAGCCAGCATGTCAAGGGAATAACCGGGAACCTTGGCGCAGGGGCCAGAGGAAAAGCGCGGGTTGGCCGGGCGCGCAGCCGGGGCGATCAGATCAGCCATGGTATCCTCACAGATAAATGCCCTTCGTTGGGGAAGGGTGTCCCAAGACGGCACCTATAAAACCCTCAGAAAAATAGCAAGCGCCAATGTCGTTTACACGGCTGAGGGTGTCGGTTCGGGCACCTTGCCGCAGAACGATGCAGGAACGTGCGATAAGATTTGGCACAAATCTGACACAGCCGGTTCTGCGTCTGTTCCGCTTTGCGCAAAAGAAGACCCCGGCGACCGTGCAGGGTCTACCGGGGCAAATCAGCATGAAAAAGCGCAAGGCTTCGAGGCGAAAGAGTATCGCAAACGGGGCGGCAACGCAATGCAGCTCTATGCCCATGACCGCCACAAGCGCGCGGCGCGGATGCTGGGCTTTGCGCTGACCGCCGGGACGCCCGATCTGTGGCACGGCACTATCACTGTCTGGACCGCGCGCCTGACGACTGCCGAGCTGGCCAGCATCGCCTATGCGGCCCTGCGCGCCCTTGAGCCTGCCGACCGGGAAATGACCTTCAATGCAGCGCACTGGGGGGCGGTATGACAAAGCAACCGCGCGACTGGAATGATCCGGCCTATGATCCGTTCTCTGACATCATCCCTGTCGGCGGCCATGATCCCTTTGCCGACATCATCCCATTGGCCGAAACCAATGTTGTACGCTTTGAGCGGTCTCTCGGCATGGATGACGTGCCGCGCCCGCCCCTGAGCGCATACGAGGCAGATGCAGTCCAGGCACCGGGGCAGCAACACCAAGCGATCATTCCCAAGGCCGAACGTGCCAGCCGCTTCTACAGCGCCGCCACACTGGCAGGTCGTGCTGTACCGGAACGCAAATGGCTGGTGCCTGATCTGATACCGGCGCGCACGGTGACATTGCTTTACGGCGACGGTGGCACGGGGAAAAGCCTGTTGGCGCTGCAACTGGCCGTAGCTGTGGCGACCGGGCAGCGGTGGCTTGGCAGGGAAACGCAAGGTGGGCAGTGCGTGTTCCTGTCCGCTGAAGATGAAGCCGATGAACTGCACCGACGCCTTTCCGACATACTTGCGCATGAGGGCGCAGACTTTGCAGGTCTGGACCGCCTGACCCTTCGCAGCATGGCGGGCGAGGATGCGCTTTTGGCGCAAATTGAGGGGCCACATAAGCCCCTGCTGCCGACGCCGCTATGCGAAGAAATCGACGCTCTGCTGGCCGACCTCAAGCCTGCTTTGCTGGTGCTGGATACCTTGGCCGACCTGTTCCCCGGCAATGAGAACGACAAGGCGCAGGTGCGACAATTCGTTGGCATCCTGAAAGGGCTGGCGATCCGCCACGACTGCGCTGTCGTCACGCTGGCGCACCCTTCAATGTCCGGCATGGCGAGCGGCACCGGCACATCGGGCAATGTCGCTTGGGGCAACAGCGCGCGTTCGCGCCTCTACTTCAAGCGGATTGAGGAGGCTGGGCAGGAGGATAACCCCGATGCGCGCGTGCTGACCACGAAGAAGGTCAACTATGGGCGCAGCGGTTCCGAAACCATGGTGACATGGCGCGATGGCGTTTTCGTACTGGACGCGCGAGAGGCAGGCTTAGATCGGGTCGCGCGCAATGCCGTGGCGGAACGGGTTTTCCTCTCACTGGTGCGCCTCTGGACCATCCAAGGAAGGCCGCCGAACCCGACCATGGCCCCCGCAAACTTCGCCGCCAGCTCTGAATCTGAGGGCATCCGCAAGGCAGCATTCACGCAAGCTCGAGACGCTTTGCTTGCACAGGGCAAGCTGAAGATTGTGCGGTCCGGGCCAGATACGCGCCCGCTGCAGCGTTTGGAGATTGTCGGATGAAACCTTCAAACCCCCTTCAAACCCCCTTCAAACCCCCCCTTCAAAGTGGCTTCAAGGTGCCTTCAAACCCCCTTCAAACCCCCGCGCACACACCCCCCCACACCCCCCATGGGTTTGAAGACCCGCTTGGGGCGGGCTTCACCCCAAAGGAGAGGGATTGATCGAATGAAATACACCCGCACCCAAACGCTCACCGCCCTGCCTGTCACGCTCACCAGTGCCAAGGACTATGCCCGCGTCACCAGCGGATTTGAGGATGCGGCCTTTGATGCGCTGATCAGGTCTACTGCGCTCGAGGTAGAGCAATACACCGATCTGGCATTGCTGACCCAGACCATCACGGCGATCACCGATGCCGACCCCGGCTGCGTCATTGCCCTGCCTGTTGGCCCTGTGGCTGACGGTGCGGCGGTGACAGTCCACACCATCGGTGATGATGGCACGGCAACGCTTGTGCCTTCGGGTTATTGGCTCGAGGTGGGGCGCTATGCCTGCCTGCGCTTCACCACTGCCCCTACTGGGCCACTGCGCATCACATACCCGGCAGGCTATGGCGCTGATGCCACGGCCCTGCCTGCTGACCTGAGCCATGCGATCTGTGACCATGTGGTGCGCCTGTATGGGCAGCGCGGTGATGATGATGTGAAGCAAGGCCTATCGGCAGCCACAGCGCGCATCTGCGCACGCTATCGGAGGGTTGCGGTATGACCGGCTCTCAAATGGTCCCAATGCCCCCCAGCCCCGGCCTAGGGGGAACCGCATGTGGGGGTGTTCCGCTCTCTCCCACGGCAAAAAAAGAGGGGGAAATCGCAGAAACCGCGATTGAATTTCTGCAAACCCTTCGCATTCCCGAGGGGCCGCTTGCCGGGAAACCGCTGGTGCTGGCCGAATTTCAGAAGCGGTTCATCCGTGGGGCAATGGCTGACGGCATCATGGTGGGCCTGCTGTCGATCGGCAGGGGCAATGCCAAAACCGCCACGGCGGGCGGCATCGCTTTGGGTGCGCTGATGGGTGTTTGGGATGCGCAGCCCAAGCGGGAAATCATCATTGCGGCGCGGAACCGTGATCAGGCAAAGACGGCTTTTCAATTCGTGGCCGGTTTCATCGAGGGCCTGCCGGATGCGGAACAGGAACTGTTCACGGTTCGCCGCGGCTACAAGCTGGAAATCGAATATGGCGCGAACGGCGGCGGCTTGCTGCGCGTGATCCCGGCTGACGGCAAGTCCATTCTGGGCGGCGCACCCACGCTTGCGATCATGGATGAACGCGCGGCATGGGAACGCGACAAGGGCGATGCGCTGGAAAACGCAATCCTTTCGGGCCTTGGCAAACGCAACGGGCGGGCGCTGATCATCAGCACTTCGGCCCCGGATGCGTCCAATACCTTTTCGCGGTGGATGGATGACACACCCCCCGGCACCTATGTGCAGGAGCATCGCCCCGCGTTCGGCCTGCCTGCCGATGATGTGGAAAGCCTGCTGGTGGCAAATCCCGGCGCGTCTGAGGGCATCGGGGCGTCTCTGGATTGGCTGGTGGCGCAGGCTCGGCGCGCCATAGCGCGGGGCGGCTCGGCGCTGTCATCGTTCCGAAACTTGAACCGCAATGAACGGGTCTCGAGCGAGGATCGTTCGGTGCTGGTGACGGTAGATGAATGGCTATCGGCAGAGGTTGCCCCCGATGATCTGCCCCCGCGTGACGGGCCTTGCATCCTTGGCGTGGACCTTGGCGGGTCGCGCAGTATGTCGGCGGCGGCGTTCTATTGGCCGGATACCGGGCGCATTGAAGCGGTGGGCACGTTCCCGGCCATGCCGTCGCTGCTGGACCGTGGCGGGGCTGACGGTGTGTCGGGCCGCTATGTCGAAATGCAGGACCGGGGCGAGCTGTCGGTTCTGGGCGAAAATACCGTGCCACCGGGGCCGTGGCTGGCATCGCTTACGCGGCTGGTGGATGGGGGCGAAATCGCCTGCATCGTGGGCGACCGGTTCCGACACGCTGAGTTTGTCGAGGCCATGAACAAGGCGGCGCTGAAAGTCCCGTTCATGTGGCGCGGCTTTGGCTGGAAAGATGGGTCCGAGGATGTGGAGCGGTTCCGGCGCGCGCTGTTCGACGGCGATGTGAAGGTGGCCCCGTCGCTGCTGCTGCGCTCGGCCTTTTCCGATGCGATCACACTGGTGGACCCGGCAGGCAATCACAAGCTGGCAAAGGCACGTTCTCTGGGCCGGATCGACGCGGCGGCGGCGGTTGTGCTGGCCGTGGCAGAGGGTCAGCGCCGCAAGGCTGCACCGATGCAGAAGGCACGGGTGGCATGGGCATGAAAGAGCATTTCCGCCATTCCCGAAAGATCACGCGGGGCGCGCGCTGGCATGTGCTGCGCATGGCTGTTCTCGAGCGTGACGGGTGGGCTTGCGTCAAGTGCGGGTCGCAAAAGCGGCTCGAGGTTGACCATATCAACCCGGTTCGGACGCACCCCGAATTGGCGCATGTGACGGCGAATTTACAGGCTCTTTGCCCTGCCTGTCACACGCAAAAAACCAGATTGGAAATCGGTTTCAAGCCGGTTCCCGAGGACCGCCAAGCATGGCGGAACAGCGTTGACGCATTGATGCGCGACGAAAAAGGCAACGAGCATAAAGGAAAAGATCGTGCTTGATTCAGTGAAGATCACCCGGCGCCAGTCGGAAATCCGCCAAGCCCTTGCGGGACTGGTGGGCAAGACCGATGCCACGGCAGACGAAATCCGCAGCATCGAAACCCTTGATCTGGAATTCCGCAGCAACGAAACCCGCTACCGGGCCGCGCTGATCTGCGAGGATACCGAACGCCGCGAGGCCGGGGCAGAACTGGAAACCCGGTCCAGCACCGAATGGGCCGCACTCATGGCAGGCTTTGAGCTGCGCCAGATTGCGTTTGCCCTGGACGAAGGCCGCGCCCTGTCTGGCAAGACGGCGGAAATCGTGACGGAACTGCGCAACGCGGGCGGGTTTCGCGGCTTCCCGGTGCCTTGGGGCGCGCTGGAACAGCGGGTGGGTGAAACCATCGCCAGCGGCACGCCCAACCCCGTGCAAACCCGCCCGATCATCGACCGGCTGTTCCCGGATTCGGTGGCATCGCGGATGGGCGCTCAGATGATCAGCATCGACTCTGGTGCTGTGGAATGGCCGGTTACGACCTCGGCTGTCTCGGCAGGCTGGGCTGACGGCGAAATCGCGAACGTGGCGGGGCCGACCGTCTACGCGACCACCGACCGCCCGCTCACCCCGGATCACAATCTGGGCGTCCAGATGCGCATCAGCCGCAAGGCCCTGAAGCAATCGGGCGATGCGCTGGAACAGGCTGTGCGGCGCGATATGGGCGGGGCCATGGGGGCCGCGATGGATGCGGCGGTGTTCCTCGGCACCGGCGCGAACGGGCAGCCCTTGGGCATCATCCCCGGCGCTGCGACCTACGGCATCACCAGCACGGCAATCGCGGCGGCAGCAACGTGGGCCGCGTTCCGGTCTGCTGTGGTGCGGTTTATGACAGCGAACGCAGCCACCGGGCCGAAGTCGGTCAAGGCGCTGATCCGGCCGGAAATCTGGAACTACATGGATGGCCTGATGGTGGGTGATGGCGGGTTCAAGTTTGAATTTGACCGCCTTGTCGAGGCTCTGGGCGAGGTTGTGATGACGACCAATGCCCTTGCCGCCCCGACCGGCACGCCGCTTGCGTCCAACGCTGTCTTGACCACGGCGGCGGGCGGTGTGGCCCCGATCTTCATCGGCGCTTGGGGGGCGGTGGACGTGATCCGCGATCCGTTCTCTGATGCACAGTCGGGCGGTCTGCGCATCACGGCCCTTGCCACCATGGATCTGACCGTGGCGCGTCCTGCGCAGTTGGAAATCTTGACCGGCGTGAGGCAAGCATGATGCTTTGGGGCGCGCATCAGGGCGGGCTGGAACTGCGCACTGAGGGCGGGGAAACCCGCCTTCGGGCAACCTTCCCCTATGGCCGGGAAACCGTGCTGTCGGGCGGTGCGCGACCCCGCAAGGAAGTCATCACACGCCGCGCCTTTTCCGCGCGGATCGACACCGGCGAGGAGATTCATTTCCTTGCCGGTCACGACTATGACAAGCCGCTTGCGTCCAGATCGGCGGGCACCTTGACCTTGACCGATACTGACGCCGCACTTGTGATCGAGGCGCGGATTGACGCAGGCACGAGCTGGGCACGCGACTTTCTGGCAGCTCACGCGTCGGGGCTGGTTAAGGGTCTGTCGCCGGGGTTCCGGGTCGCACCGGGCGGCGAACGGATCGAGCAACGCAGCGCGGACATTCTGCGCACCATCGTTGCCGCTGATCTGTTCGAGGTCTCGGCAGTCACCGTGCCTGCCTATCCGGCAGCACAGATCGAGGCACGCGCTTGGGCTGTGGCGGGCTCGGAGCAATCGCACGACCTGGACGCAGGCTTGCATCGTACGCTGAACCGTTGGAGGGCCTGATATGTTCGGATGGTTGAAACGAAAACCGGCAAACGAAACCCGGTCCAGCGGGTCGGGCTATACCGCCGCGATCATGGCAGCGCGCGAGTCCTACATTAGCGGGGCATCTGGCTTGGGCGAGTTGACCGCCACGGTGCAAGCCTGTGTGACCCTGTGGGAAGGCGCGTTCGCCCTTGCCGATGTGGCGGGCACCGACATGCTGACGCGGGCACATATGGCCCTGCTGGCGCGCTCTGTGGCGCTGCGCGGGGAAGCGGTCATGCTAATCACCGGCGCGGGGCTGTTGCCCTGTGCGGATTGGGACTTGTCCACCCGTGGCGGCATCCCGCGCGCTTACCGGCTGTCTGTGTCAGAGGCGGGCGGCAGTCGCACCGAAACCGCCCTTGCGGCAGAGGTCATTCACCTGCGCATCGGATCGGACATGGTGGCCCCGTGGTCAGGGTCTGCCCCATTGCGGCGGGCCAGCCTCACGGCAAGCCTGTTGCAAGAGGTGGAAAGCGCCTTGCGCGATGTGTACCGCGATGCGCCTTTGGGTTCGGTGATCCTACCCCTGCCGGATGGATCATCCGACGATATGGCGGTGATGCGATCCTCTTTCCGGGGCCGTCGCGGTTCCACGCTGATTGTCGAGGGTGTGGCGCAGGCAACGGCGGCGGGCATGAATCCGCAGATCGGGCAGCGGGCAGATCAGATCGGCCCTGACCTGTCGCGTTCGATGACGGCTGAAACCCTCATGGCGGCGCGGGATTCGATCTGTGGCGCGTTCGGCGTCCTGCCGGGGCTGATGTACCGCGCCACCACCGGGCCGATGGTGCGCGAGGCACAGCGGCATCTTGCCGGGTGGGTGCTGCAACCCATTGCCGAAGTGCTGGCAGAGGAATGCAGCGCCAAACTCGGCACTGAGGTGATGATCGACGTGGGCAGGCCATTGCAGGCGTTCGACGCAGGCGGGCGGGCGCGGGCCTTGTCGCAGATCATCGAAGCCATGGGGCGGGCCAAGGAACTGGGCCTGTCACCGGCACAAATGGAATCGGCCTTGCTGTCTGTCAACTTCGGCGGCGGCGACGGTCTGGCATAGGGTCGGGATGCACCCTGCGGCACGTGTGAAGGCCGCGAAGCATCTGGGCAGGTTGCGCCCGCCTGGGCATGGGCAACGCAACCCCGTAAGTCGGCGAGTGGGCAAACCCCGACAGAACGCGGCCCACCCCTTTCGGGGGCGTGGCGTTCATTCCAAGCGGCGCGCGGCCCTTGGAAGGCGGAGGGGTCTATGTTCAACATAGACCCCTTTTGCTGCTACCCTCCATAGTGTGGAGGGTGTCGGCACCGGCGACGCCCTTCCCGGCCTTAGTCTTTCTGGACGCGGTCAAGCCAATAGGCGGTTTGTTCGTCCGACAACCCTGATTCTTTAAGGAGGCCCACAAATTTCTCTATCGCTTGAGTCCTTTCGGTCCCCGGCCGCGCAACTTTGATATTTTTGCCTATTGCTATGATCATCCTCGCCACACTTGCGTCAAACGATTCTGGCGATGGATACCGTTCATCGAGCGTTGCCACAATTTCGGCGTTCATGCTGCGGCCGTTCTGGTCAGCCGCTGCCTTGATCCGGTCGCGCATCCCTTCGGGCAATCGAAGCATGAATTTGTCGCTTTCGCGGCTTATCGGGGCAGCCATATCGTTCCTCACGTTGCACCATGTCACCGTGACACAAGAAATGTGTTGACGCCATGGCGGCACGGTGACACTACTGAGTCACGGTGACATTACGCGAGGCGACCATGACCGACCGCAAGCCCCTTCAACTGCGCCTACCCTGTGATCTCAAAGCATGGCTCAAGGCCGAAGCCGACAAGAACGCCTCATCCCAGAACTCTGAAGTGATCCGGGCGATCCGGGCCGCGATGACCCGCACCGACCTGCACCCCACCACCTGAACCGAAGGAATCAATGCCATGACCAAACACACCCGCATTTCTCGGGCCGATACCGGCTTGCCTGCTGCCGAGCCCTGCGGCGTCCTTGCGCCTGCCGTATGGAATGAGCTGCATGACTTCCTGACCCTGGCGCTGGATGCCTTGGGCGAGCGCCCCGAGGACTTCAACCCGGCGTTCCTGCGCAATGCCGTCATTCACCAGCGCCTTGCAATCCGCATCAGCCACGGGGCCATGGAACGGCTGCAAGTGGCATCGGCATGACCGCGCACGAGGTATCCCGCGAACTGGGCGAACACCTTGGCAACATGCAAGACAAGGCGCTGTTGATTGAAAACCTGATGGCCGTACTCTGTGCCGCCATAGCAGACCCGGCGCGGTCGGACTTGTGCCTGACGGTGATCGAGGCGGCCGAAAAGGTGGCGAACGAAATTAATTGCGGTCTGGACTCGGTGAGTTTGCACAAGGCGCGGGCGGCTTGATTAACTTAGCGCAACAGGAATTGACAACTATTTCCTTTCGCGCTAGGTTAACGCAAGCGAGGTGAAGGTTATGGCGTCTGCTGCAAAACTGATCGAGGCATTGGCGACGGAGATCGGCTGGAGCAATCCGACCGTTGAAGCGTACGCGCTCGAGCTTCGGCGCATGTCTTGGTGGCCGAAAACAAAGCGCGGGCGCGGCGCTTCATCTATCACCGTATCGGATGCGGCAAAGCTGTTGCTCTCTATCCTGTCCGATGGTCCGAAGTCTCTCGCAACGTCTGAGAATGACGGCCTTTCTAAGTTTGACGGAACCGGCTTCTTTCTCCGCTACGCGAACCTCGGGTTTTCCAAGACGGGATGGAATTCCGCAATCTACAACGCGCTGTGTGCTGAGATGGGTTTGACAGAAAATGCACTGTTTCTGGACTTTCTGACGGCAATCTTGACGCTGTTTGTCGAAGGCAAAGCAGACCAGATCATCCGCAATGTGGAAAAGCCATTCGTTCACAAATGGGATTACACGGGGCCAGAGTTGACAGTCTCAATCGGCGGGCCGTTTCCGACAGGGACAATCGAATTTTACTTTGCCGACGCGTTTGCGGCGAAGCTGCTTGCGCTGGACATTGATCCCGTTGAGATCGGCGGGCAGCAGTCTTTCGTGTTCCTGCACCAGTTTTATGCTTGGCACGATGCGGCAGCAGAGCGGGGCGAAGCCGTCGAACACTGGGGTAAGCTGCTGCTCGGCGTTAGTGAATACACCGCCAAGGGCTTGCGCTTTGAGAAGGCATTTGGTGGGCGCGAATTGTCGGCGTGTGCCCGCGTTCTGTCGGGGGATGCCGACTGATGGCCGCAAGCCCCGCCCTGTTGCCTGTCTATGTGACCCCTGCCGATCTGGCGGGGCATCTGGGCATTTCAGTGCGGACATTGCGGAAAAAGGCCACTGACGCGCAAGCTTGCCGTGTCATCGGCAAAACGATGATCTTTCTGCCCGAAGATATTCCTCTGCTTATGGAGGCTTTGAAGCCATGCCCCACGAAATCTACAAGCGCGGCGAAATCTGGCACTATCGCGGGACAGTATCCGGCAGGCGACTACGCGGCACTTGCGGCACGTCTGACAAAGGCATCGCCCAAAGGGTCGCAGCGGAAGCCGAAGCAAAACAGTGGAAGCGTCATCTTGATGGACCGGGGGCGCAAGTGACCTTCGCACAAGCCACACTCGCATACCTGGACGCTGAGAAGCCGTCGCGCTTCATCGCCAAGGTGGCAGCTCACTGGAAAGATACTGCGATCCGAGAAATCACCTCGGGCGGCATCAAGCAGTCTGCTATCACGCTCTATCCCAAGGCCAAGGGCGCGACCCGCAACCGCCAAGTGATCGTCCCGACGCAAGCCATAATCAATCACGCGGCAGCGCTGGGCTGGTGCATCCCGATCAAGGTGAAGCGGTTCGACATTGAAGCAAAGTCAAAAGACCCGGCAACTGTTGAATGGGTGCAAGCCTTCGCCGCACATGCTTCGCCGCACTTGGGCGCTTTGTGCTTGTTCATGTTTGGCACCGGCGCGCGCATCGGTGAGGCCGTGCGCATGACCTGGCGCGATGTGGATCTGTCCACCCGGTTCGCCACCTTATCCGGCCGCAAGCCAAAGCCGTGGACCCGTCGCGCGCATCTGCCCCCGCCTGTCTGGGCCGCAATGGCAAACATCGGCGGGGACCGCAAATCTGACGATCTGGTGTTCGGCTATCTCGAGGCGGGCAACGTCAAGCAAGTTTGGGACAACGCTATAACCCGCGCAGGCATCGCCCGACTGACCCCGCATTCCTGCCGCCACGGCTTTGCCACGACGCTGTTGCAGGCCGGGAAAGACCCCAAGACCGTCGCCACAATGGGCGGCTGGAAGGACGTTGCCACGGTGATGAAATACTACGCCCACGCTGTAAATGATCCGACCGTGACGGATGCGCTTTTTGGCACAAATCTGACACAAGGCCAAATCGCGCAACAGGTAACTATCAGCAAAACAAGGAAAAAACAGGCATGAACCAAACCCTTCGTTGGGGAAGGGTGTCCCAAGACCGCGTTTACGGGGGGTCACGGGCTGGCGCAAGGGGGATTTTCGTCGTAAAGCGCCCCATCAGCGCAGATTTGCGACACCCGGCCCGTCGGGCACGCCACTATCGGAAACAGCCATGTTCACAGCCACCCTTCTGACCAACCCCGACCGCCCCGTGCTGGACCGCGTGACGGTCGAGTCCCTGCGCAATGCCTGGGGCGGCGGAGATGCCGTCTGGCTCGACCCCGGTGTGGCGGCGGAATTTGCCGTGCACGCGGTGCCTGCCAACCTGTGGGACGTGTGGGCAGGCCTGCAAGCCATCGGCATCGATCTGGCCGTGCAACCCACCGCCAACCGCCGCAAGCGCCTGCTGATCGCCGATATGGACAGCACGATGATCCAGCAGGAATGTATCGACGAACTGGCCGATGAAGCTGGCGTTGGCCCTTACGTCGCCGACATCACCGCCCGCGCGATGAACGGCGAGCTGGATTTCGACGCGGCCCTGCGCGAACGGGTCGGCCTGCTGAAAGGCTTGGCCCAAGCCACCATCGCCACCGTGATTCGCGACCGCATCACCCTGATGCCGGGGGGGGCCGTGCTGCTGGCCACCATGAAGGCGAACGGCGCCCATGCGGCGCTGGTGTCGGGCGGCTTCACCGCCTTTACCGGCGCCATCGCGGCGACCTTGGGCTTTGACGAACATCGCGCCAATGTGCTGCATATGGCGGGCGGCAAGCTGACCGGAACGGTCGCCGAACCCATCCTTGGCAAAGCGGCCAAGGTGGCGGCCTTGCAAGAGATCTCGGCCCGGCTTGGCCTGACCCCGCAGGACGCGATTGCTGTGGGCGACGGGGCGAACGACCTTGGCATGTTGGGCCTTGCGGGCGCGGGAGTGGCCCTGCACGCCAAGCCGTCGGTTGCCGCGCAATGCGATATCCGCATCAATCATGGCGACCTGACGGCGCTGCTGTACCTGCAAGGCTACACGCGTGAGGAATTTGCCCCCTGACCCTGCCCCAGACATGCAAAACGCCCGCACCTTTCGGTACGGGCGCATGTCAGGCGATGCAGGGGGCGCTTAGCGGCGCAGGCCCAGACGTGCGATAAGCGACGTGTAACGGCCTTCGTTCTTGCCCTTCAGATAGTCCAGCAGTTTGCGGCGCTGTGCCACCATCATCAACAGACCACGACGCGAGTGGTTGTCTTTCTTGTGGCCCTTGAAGTGTTCGGTCAGCGTGGCAATCCGCGACGACAGAATGGCCACCTGAACTTCCGGCGAGCCGGTGTCGTTCTCTTTGGTGGCATATTCCTTGATCAGGCGGGCTTTTTCTTCGACGGTGATCGACATCGTGATCTCCTGTTAAGAGGGTGAAGGCGCAGGCCGGGATGTCGTCCAGCAAGGCCGGGGTATCGCCATGACCATGGCAGATGCGCGCCTATAGGGCGTTTTCGCCGAAATGGGAAGGCGCAACTTGTCCCGCCTCGGCAGGTGCCCCTTGCCCGCGCCGGTCACATGTCTTTAACCGTCGTGACAAAAACTCTGCCGCCCGCAACCGCAGAGGGTATCACCCAAACCCGAATCGTGGCATGTTACCTGTGTATTTCTTGTTTTCTGTCAAAAGGTTAACAGGAAAAATGGTTAACGCCGTGGGGTGCGGCGTGGCTTCGGGGTCTTGGTCGGGTGTAAGGAACGTCAGATGTTGGCATTGTTTGGCCTTATGGGCGCATTGTTCGCGGGGGTGGTGGCAGAAACCCTGATTGCCCCCGCCGCAGAATCACAGGACGATGACACCCTGGATACGGACGACGAGGCGGCGCCTGAAACCATGCCGATCGACGCCGCAGACAGTGATGGCGCTGACAGTGATGACGGCGACAGTGATGGCGCAGAAGACGGGCCTGACCCTGCGACAGAAGGCATGCCCACCTCCGACGATCTGCCTGCACCCGAAGACGCGTCAGTCGATCTGGACGGCACCGCAGGCGATGATCTGCTGTCGGGCGCGGGCAATGACGACAGCCTGTCGGGCAGCGATGGCAATGACCAGATGGATGGCAAATCCGGCGACGACACGCTGTCGGGGGGCGATGGCGCGGATGTCGGCTTTGGCGGCGCGGGCGATGATGCGCTGACCGGCGGGTCCGGCGACGACAGCCTGCAGGGCGAGTCGGGCAGCGACCTTCTGGGCGGCGATGCGGGCAACGACAGCCTGTCCGGCCATGACGGCGATGATCGCCTTGACGGCGGGGCCGGTGATGACACCGTGATGGGCGGCAGCGGTGCCGACAGTCTGGCGGGCGACGCGGGCGATGACTGGCTGGCGGGCGGCGCCGATGCGGATGCGCTGACAGGCGGCGCGGGCAGCGATACGCTGGACGGCGGCGCTGGCAATGACAGCTTGTATGGCTCCGGGGATGACACGCCGGATTATCTGAACGGCGGCGAAGGCGACGACGATCTGTTCCTCGGCGCTGGCGATCAAGCCAGCGGCGGGCAGGGCGCGGACGTATTCACCCTTGCCGACTGGGTGGCCAAGGGCGGCATCGCCAACATTTCCGATTACAATGCCGAACAGGACGAAATCGTGGTGGTCTATGACAGCACCGCCCACGCCGACCCGCAACTGTCGCTGGAAACCGATGCCGCCTCGGGCCAGACCACCATCTTGCTGGACGGCGCGCCCATCGGCGTGGTGGCGGGCGGTGATCCCGTCGATCTGGCGCAGATCCGGCTCGCCGCCGCCTGACAGCAGCGTTACGGGGCCGGCCAGATCTCTGGTTGCCATATCTCTGGTTGCCGGTCATAGCCGATGTACAGCGGATGCTTCGGTTGCCCCGCCTGCGTCAGCCCCAGATGCCACAACGGCTGCCCCGCCCCGCGCAGCAGGGCCGTCACCGCCGCCCCGCGCCCCAGATGCGCGCCATGGCTGCCCCAGGCGCAGATCACCCGGTCGGCCCAAGCCACGCTGTCCAGAATCGCCGCATCATTGCCCGGCCCCACCGGGTCGGCCTGTGCGCGCATCACGCGTGGGTCTGTGGCGCGAAAGGCAAAGATGTTCACCACCCGGAACGCGCCGAACCCCAGGGCCCGCGCCCGGCGTTCGCAGCGTTCCACCGTCGGGTCATTCTGCGCCTCGGTCGCGGTCGACGGGTTCAACATCACGAACACCACCTTGCCGCCCGCCGCATCCCACACCCGCGTCAGGACATAGCGGTACTGCAAACAGGGCGAATACACCGCCTCTGACGCCGCATCGCCCTTTTGATGCTGGCGCAGCACCATGCCGCCTACCGCGTCAGCCCGGTCGCGCGGCGGCTCGATGCCGCCCAAGACCGGCCCCCATCCGAAAGATCACCGCTCAATTGAAAACCCGGCTGGGGTGCAATTCCCCCGCCTTGTACTGCCCCACGGCCACCGCCCGCCCCTGATAGCTGGCCCAGGCTTCCTCGCCCCATTCCACGCCCGAGGCGATCACCATGCCGGGGTTGCCGTTGCGCAACCGGGCCGCCCCTTCGGGCGTCGCCACCAGTTCCGGCAGATCGGCCAGCCCCAGTTCCAGCGGCTTCAGCCAGCCGTCCAGTTCCTCGGTCCGGGCCATGCGCTGCACCTCGTCCAGCGAAATGCCTTCGCCCGCCACGAACGGCCCCGACCAGGTACGGCGCAGCCATGCCACATGGCCAAGGCAGCCCAAAGCTGCGCCCAGATCACGGGCGATGGACCGCACATAGCCGCCCTTGCCGCAGACCATTTCCAGTTCCAGATGGTCGGCATCGGGGCGGGCGATCACCTCCAGCCGCTCGACCCACAAGGGCCGGGCGGCGATGTCCACCACCGCCCCCTCGCGCGCCAGATCATAGGCGCGCTCGCCGTCAATCTTGACCGCCGAATATTGCGGCGGGATCTGCTGAATATCCCCCCGGAACGCCGCCAGAGCCTCCGCGATGGCCTGGTCCGTGGGCCGCGCTTCTGACATGGCAATCACCGCGCCCGACGCATCATCGGTATCCGTCGCCGCGCCAAACGTCACCACAAACCGATAGCATTTCAGCGCGTCGGTCACATAGGGCACCGTCTTGGTCGCCTCGCCCAAAGCCACCGCCAGAACCCCGGTTGCATCGGGGTCCAGCGTGCCCGCATGGCCCGCCTTCTGCGCCTCGAACGCCCATTTCACCTTGTTCACCACGGCGGTCGAGGTGATCCCGGCCGGTTTGTCCACCACCAGCCAGCCGGAAACGACCCGCCCCTTTTTCGTGCGCGCCATCGACATTCAGCCTTTCGGAACAACGGTGCCGACCATCGGCCCCATGAAAAACCCCAGATCGCTGCGCCCCATCTCGGGCGCATAGAGCCGCGAGATGCTGCCGTCAAAATACAGCGCATCGGGCAACCCCAGCCCATCGCGGAACAGCCGGGCAAAGCTGTGAAAATTCACCGCCCGGTTGGAAATGGCAAACACCGCGCGCTGCCCGTCGGCCGACACGCCCACCCCGTTGCGGATGTAGGTGCTGTCACTGTCAGCCAGAAACTTCGGATGCAGCTTGCCCTTGATCACCAGCATCGGCCCTGATTGCGAGGCATAGCGGCAGGCCGGGGCCTCGGCCTTGAAGGCGACGCTTTCGATCACCCGAAAGCCATCGCCGACGCAAAACACCCCGTTGGGCAGCAGCCCGAAATTGCCCGGCCCGTCGCGGGTGACAAGCGGGGTCTGCGCCACGCCGTCTTCGACATACAGCCCCACCGGCCTGCGGTCGGGCCGGTACATGCCCGCGTTCATCGCAAAGCCAAGCGTCTTGCCCTCGGCCGCCAGCAGGTCATTCACCGCCGAAAAGCTGCCCAGAACCCCGTCCGGGCCAGACTGGAACAGCCGCAGATCCTGACCCGCGGCCACCTCGCACACGGTATAGGGCAGCCCGTCGAACTCCATGTCGCGGCAGTCGGACGCAGCGGCGGCAGACACCGGCAGCAGCAGGAAAAGCGCAAGAACCCGCCACATCGCCTCAAGCCTCGCCAGGAGTGTCGTCCTCGTCGGTCGCCGCAAGGTCGCGCTGCACATTCGGGTCTTCAAACAGGCGGCGGGTTTCATCCAGCCGGTCGAACGTCTCATCCGGGCGGAACCTCAGGTCGGGCGCGTATTTCAACGTCATCTCGCCGCCCAGACGGCGGCGCAATTCGTGCTTGTTGCGCGCCAGCGCCGCAATCGCCTCGTCCACCGGGACCGACCCCATCAGCGGCATGACATAAACTGTCGCCACCTTCAGGTCATTCGACAGCGACACTTCGCTGACCGTGATCGACATGGCATTCAGCGCGGTGTCATGAATATCGCCACGATTCAGCATGTCGGCCAGCGTGCGGCGGATCAGTTCGCCAACACGAAGTTGACGCATGGAGGAGCCGGAGCCCGAGGAGGTGCGGTTGTTTGACATGGCGCGCATGTATGCCTTTTTGCCCCGCACCGCAACGGCGGGCTTTTGCCCCGTGCGGATCGGCGCTAAACGCGAGGGCAACCAAGGGAGAATGCCATGACCAACCTGCCGGGGATCGTGATTACAGGGGCCTCGGGCCGCATGGGGCAGATGCTGATTCAGATGGTGGCCGCATCCGGCAAGGCGCGTCTGGTGGGCTGTCTGGAACGCCCCGGTCACCCTTGGGTGGGCCGCGATGCGGGGGCCTGCATGGGGGGCGCCGACATTGGCGTCACTGTGACCGAAGACCCGCTGGACGTGTTCGCCAGGGCGCAGGCCGTGATCGACTTTACCGCCCCCGCCGCCACGGTCGAATTTGCGGCGCTTGCCGCACAGGCGCGCGCGGTGCATGTGATCGGCACCACGGGGCTGGAGCCCGAACATCTGCACAAGATCGCCTGGGCCGCCCATCACGCCGTGATCGTGCGGGCGGGCAACATGAGCCTTGGGGTCAACCTGCTGGTCCGCCTGACGCAAAAGGTGGCGCAGGCGCTGGATGCCGACTGGGATGTCGAGGTGATCGAGGCGCATCACCGCATGAAGGTGGACGCGCCATCCGGCACCGCCCTGATGCTGGGGCAGGCCGCCGCCGACGGGCGCGGCGTTTCGCTGGCCGATGCCCGCGTGTCGGGCCGCGATGGCATCACCGGGGCGCGCACCCATGGCAGCATCGGGTTTTCGGCGATTCGCGGTGGCGACATCGTGGGCGAACATGACGTGATGTTTGCCGCCGATGGCGAGCGGGTGATCCTGCGCCACATCGCCACCGACCGCCGGGTGTTCGCCCGCGGCGCGCTGCGGGCCGCCCTTTGGGGGCAAGGGCAGAAGCCGGGCGAATATGACATGATGGATGTGCTGGGCCTTTAAAGCGGGATGAGCCTTTATGGAACCGGCCCTGTTTTCCTGTAGCCTTCTTGATATGCACGACGGGAGGGCAATGCCCGACCGCCGGGTGGGCAGACAACGCCAGTTCTACGCGGTTTATGGGTCAACTTCTCCCACCGAATTTCTGCTGGTGAGGTTGCAGAATGCCCGCCCGAGGGGGCGGTCGGGCATTGCCCGGCGCGCTACGCGCTTGATTCCGGGCAGAAGAAAGTGGTTCAGCGAATGGTCATCGTGCTCTAGCCCTTTGTTCACAGCGGCGTGATCTTGTTGACGCAAACGCATCCGGCGGGGGTTCCCCTGCGTAACGGATGTGTCGATCAAGAGGCTGGCCGCTATGACCCGTGTTTTCCCGATCCTGGGCTTTCTGTCGCTCACCGCGTTCCCGGCACAGGCCGCCGATTATGCCGCCGTGCGCGACAAGGCAGCGTTCCTGTCGCTGGTCGACGGGCGCGAATTGCGGATAGGCTTGTATGACCTGTCGCTGCGGCTGACGCCGGACGGGGCGATCTCGGGCAGCGCATTGGGTTGGGACATCACCGGATCATGGGCGTGGAAAGACGGCTATTTCTGCCGCGAGATGGACTGGAGCGGGACTGCGATCCCCTATAACTGCCAGTTGGTCGAGGCCAGGGGCGATACGGACATCCGCTTTACGGTCGATCAGGGGGCCGGGCAGTCGGCTGTGCTGAAGCTACGTTAAAAATCTATTGCCAGCCCTTTGCGTTCCCAATCGCCATAGCGCACGGGTTCCGGCCCGTCGCGCCCGCCCAGTTCTCTGGGCATGTCTTTCGCCTCGGCGGCCTGACGGCGGGCCTCAGCTTCGGCCAGGGCACGAACCGCAGCGGGGGGCAGATCGGGGGCCACATCTGGCGGCAGGTCAGACATTTCACGTTTCCTTGTGCCTTGCACCTGTCTGATATACGCCCTGCAGGCACAACAGCAAGGGGACGGCGATGACAGAAGGTCTGGCGGCGCGTATGGCCGCAGTGGCGCTTTTGGACGCCGTTCTGGGCGAAGGGGCCATGCTGTCGCAAATCCCCGAAGCCCCCGGCCTTGGCCCACAAGACCGCGCCCGCGCCCTGCGGCTGGCGGCGGCCGTTCTGCGCCAGATCGAACCCGTGGACAAACTGCTGTCGAAACACCTGCGCAAGATCCCACCGCTGACCGCGCTGAACGTGCTGCGGCTGGCCGTGGTCGAACGCAGCATGGGGGCTGCGGCGCATGGGGTGGTCAATACGGCGGTGGAAATGGTCCGGCGCGGCAACCGCACAGGGCATCTGACCGGGCTGGTCAACGCCGTGCTGCGCGCCCTGCCGGACGAGCGCCTGCTGGACGGCCAGCCGCCGCAACGCATGCCCCGCTGGCTGCGCCAGCCCATGGTCCACACCTATGGCCGCGATGCGGTGTCGGCAATCGAGGCCGTGCAGGCCCGCCCCGCGCCGCTGGACCTGACCCTGCGGCAGGGGGCGACCGACCTGCCCGAGGGGGTGATGCTGCCAACCGGGTCGCTGCGCCTGACCGATCCGGGGCAGATGACCGGCCTGCCCGGCTATGCCACCGGCCAGTGGTGGGTACAGGACGCCGCCGCCGCACTGGCCGCGCGCCTGCTGGCCCCGGTGCCGGGCGAGCGCGTTCTGGACCTGTGCGCCGCACCGGGCGGCAAGACGCTGCAACTCGCCGATGCCGGGGCCAGGGTGACGGCGGTTGACATTTCCGGCCCCCGCATGGCGCGGGTCGCCGAAAATCTGGCGCGCATGGCGCTGACTGCCGATCTGGTGGTGGCCGATGCGATGCAATGGCAACCCGACGCGCCCTTTGACGCGATCCTGCTAGACGCGCCCTGTTCGGCCAGCGGCACCCTGCGCCGCCACCCCGACCTGCCCTTCATCAAGGACGGGTCAGACCTGCCCGACCTGATCGCCCTGCAAGCCGCCCTGCTGGACCGTGCCCTTGGCTGGCTGGCCCCCGGCGGGCGGCTGGTGTTCGTCACCTGCTCGTTGCTGCCCGACGAAGGCGAGGCGCAATTGGCAGGCGCCTTGGCGCGGCATCCGGGGTTGGTGGTCGATCCGGTTGCCGTTGAGGGGGTTTCGCCCGAGTGGGTGACAGATGCGGGCGGGCTGCGGTTGCGGCCGGACTACTGGGCAGAACAGGGCGGGATGGACGGGTTCTTCATGGCACGGCTGCGCTTGGGGTAATGTCGGAACTGGGGGTTTCACACCCCCACGCCCCGGCGAAGGCCGGGGCCCCCCGTGGGATATTTTTGCACAGAGGATGCAAATTTTAGATAAATTGTAGATTTTTCAAACTTTTGGCGGAAACATCCGGTAATACAGCCAGTCGGGCAGAAAGTTGCCTCCCCGGAACAGCCAGGAAAACACGCCTGGAAAGCTGACCTTGAACCGGTCGGTGGTCATATGCTCGAACATCGCCCGCGCGGCTTCGTCGGCTTCCATCAGGAAGGGCATGGCGAAGTCGTTCTTTTCGGTCAATCTGGTGCGGATGAAGCCGGGGTTGGCAAGCTGCACGTCGATGTCCGTGCGGCGCAGATCGGCATAGAGCGATTCCGCCAGCACCATCACCCCCGCCTTGGACGCCGCATAGCCGATGGCGCCGGGCAAGCCGCGAAAGCCAGACAGCGACCCCGTGATCACGAGATGGCCGTGGCCCCGCGCCAGCATCGCGGGCAGCACCGCCCCCACCACCCGCGCGCAGCCGGTGAAGTTCACATCGCACATCGCCTCGACCTGATCGGGGTTCCAGTCCTGCGCCGAGGTGGGCCAGTAGACCCCCGCCAGAAACACCACCCCGTCCACCGGCCCGATCGCCGCCGCCGCCGCCCGCACCGAGGCGCTGGAGGCCACATCGACCACCATCGCATTCGCCCGCCCCGGCAGCGTTTCCAGCGCGCGGTCCAGCCCCTCGGCGCTGCGGGCGGACAGGATCACCTCGGCCCCCGCCCGGTTCAGGATCTGCGCCAGCGCCAGCCCCAATCCTTCGGACGCGCCCACCAGCCAATAGCGTTTTCCGGCAAAATTCCTCATCCGCACCTCCCGCGATATCTGCCCAGCACATGCTGCCGGGACCGTTCTGTCAACCAACTCTTGGCGCGGGATCGGTGCGCGCCAGCAGGCCGATGGCCAGCAGTTTCAACGCGCAGGGCACGCCCGCATAGAGCAGCGACAGCGCGGTCAGCGCCTGCGCGCTGTTGGCGGCCCCCGGCGCAAAGCCAAAGGCCTGCAATGCGGGCAGCAAGGTGGCCGCCGCAAGCGCCAAGGACAGCTTGGAGACGAAATTCCACAGGCCGAACGCCGCCGCCTCGCCCCCTTTCCCCAGGGTTTCCAGCCTGCGGGCAAAGATGGCGGGCAGCAGCATCAGATCGGCCCCAAGCGCGGCCCCCGAGGCCGCACAGATGGCGGCGAACAGCGCGGCGTCCCCCGCGCCAAGGGTCAGCGCCCCAAGGAAGGCGAGGATCGCCAGAGCCATCCCCGCCAGCAGACTGCGCTTTTCGCCCCATCTGCGCGCGGCGCGCAGCCACAGCGGCGTAGAGGCGGCGGCGGAGAGGAAGAACACCAGCAAGAGCGGCCCCTCCAGCCCCGGCGCGGCAAGGCGGCTTTCGACGAAGAACAAAAACAGGGTCGAGGTGACCGCCACCGGCGCCGCGTTCAGCAGCGCGATCAGCAGCAACCGGCGCGCCAGCGGGTCGGCCAGCACGGGGCGGAACAGGGCGAGCGGGTTTTCTGCGCGGGCAGGCGCGCCGTGGCCCCAGTTGCGGCGCATGGCATAGGTGGCGATCAGGGCGAGGCCTGCAAACCCGATGGCGAAGGCCGCAAAGGGCGCGCCCGTCAGCGGCAACAGTGCCACCGGGGCCACGGCAGCGGCGCAGACGCCCAGCAACGATCCCGCCTCGCGCCAGCTTGCCAGCCGGACGTGGCCACCTGCGCCCAGGCGGGCGGCAAAGGCCACCCCTTCGGCATAAAAGCAGATGGTCAGGAAGGAAAAGGCCGAAAACACCCCCGTCAGCGTCAGCGCGAACCATGCCAGCGGTGCCATCGGCGGCGGCACGGCGAACAGGCCCAGCATGGACGCGGCCATCAGCGCCGACGCACCCGCCACCCACAGCCCGCGCCGGGGTCTGGTCGCCTCGGCCAGCCAACCCAGCAGCGGGTCCTGCACCACGTCGATCAGGCGCAAGGCCGCCAGCGTGACCCCAAGGGCGGTCAGCGACAAGCCGTAGCTGTCGACATAGACCTTTGGCGCGTGAATGTAGATCGGCAAGCCCGCCGCCGCGATCATCGCCGCAAACAGCGACCAGCGCGCAAGGCTCATGTCACGTCCCTGGGTGGTGGCGTGGGGCGGCGGCGAAAGCGCACGCCCTTGACCGCCAGTTTCAGCGCCTGCCAATGGATCAGCGCCAGCACCCGGCGCGATCCGAAGGGGCGGCGCAGACAGGCCAGCAGAATGGCGGCATTGGTCAGCGGCACCCGTGGCCCGGTCAGGTTGGTGTAAAGCCCGCCCGTCGCCGTGGCATAGTCGATCCAGACGCCGATCCGGTCTGCCCGGATGTCAAAACGGAACGCATATGTCCCCACGATGTCCTGAAACGGCGAGACGTGGAAGATCTTCACCGCCATAAGCCGGTCCTGCGCGGTGATCGGGCCATGGTCGGCCCGGTGCGACAGATAGCAATGCCGGTCGCCATAGGTGTTCGTCACCTCGGCAATCACCGCCCGCAGATCCGCCCCGTCGTAGCACAGCCAGAACGCCACCGGGTTGAACACATGGCCCAGCACCCTCGGCTGCGCCAGCAGCAACACCCGGTCCGTCCCCGGCATCCCGTGCTGCGCCAGCACCTCGTGCACCCAGCGCACCCCCCGCCCTTGCCCCGGCGCACCGCCATGGTCGGCGTCCCAGACCGAGGTCAGATTGCCCCGGTTGCGCGAAAACAGCCACGGGCCAACCGCCGTTTCCGGGTCCAGCAGCACATAATCCACCGTATAGCGAAAGCTGTTGGCAACCGCCCCCTTCCTGCCATGGAAGGTCTGACCCCGGATCAGATCAACACCTGTCATGCGGGCTGCATCCGGGCCGCGCGCATCGCATTCACCACATCGACGGCGGACCCGATGCCATCCTCGTGAAAGCCGTTCTTCATCCACGCGCCGCAGAACCATGTGGCTCGCCTGCCGTTCATCGCCCGGATTCTGCCTTGCGCGGCCAGGGCGGCCAGATCGTAGACCGGGTGATGGAAGGTTGTGGTGTCGAAAATCTTGTCCTCGCGGATCGGGCGGGCGGTGTTCAGCGTCACGAACAGCGGGTCATCCATCGGTATGGGTTGCAGCGAATTCATCCAGTAGGTCAGATCAATCTTGTCGCCCGGCCCGCCCGCAGCCTCGACATAGGACCAACTGGACCAGACCTTGCGCCGCCGGGGCATCAGCGACTCGTCGCAATGCAGGGTCGCCACATTCGGCTGATATTTCACCGCGCCCAAGGCCGCCGCTTCCGCTGGCGACGGGTCGGCCAGCAGCGCCAGCGATATGTCGGAATGCGTGGCCATCACCACCTCGTCAAACGCCTCCCACTCGCCCCCAACCGCGCGGACCATGACTCCCGCGTCGCCCCGCTGCACCCCGGCCACCGGGGCAGACAGGCGCAGATCCACCCCCTGCGCCGCCAGTGCCGCCTGCAAGCGGGTGACATACTGGATCGACCCGCCTTGCACTGTGTACCACTGATGCTGACCGTTGGGCGACATCAGCGCGTGGTTCTGAAAGAACTGCACCAGCGCATGGGCCGGAAACTGCATGATACCGCGCGTCGGTGTCGACCAGATCGCCCCGGAAAACGGCGTGATGTAATAATCGCGGAACCAATCGCCCGTACCAAGCGCCGCCAACAGCTCGCCGATGGTCATGCCGGGTTTGGCGACCAGCGCAGCCTTAGTGTTGAACCGGTTGATATCCGCCAGCATCTTGTAGAACTGCGGCCGCAGCAGATTGCGCCGCTGCGCGAACAGCACATCGACCGAGGCCAGCCCGTATTCCAGAAACCCATCCCCGATCGACGTGCCAAAGCTCATGCTGCTTTTGACCACGGGCACATCCAGCGATTCAAACAGCCGCACCAGATGCGGGTAATTCACCCGGTTGAACACGATGAACCCGGTATCGACCGGCTGATCGCCCCGCTTGCCTGCCAGCACGGTGCGGGCATGGCCGCCAAGGCGGCGGGCTGCCTCGAACAGCACCACGTCATTGTCGGGCGCCAGCAGATGCGCCGCCGACATGCCGGAAATCCCCCCGCCAATGACAGCAATGCGACGGCGGCGGGCAGGCAGGGCATCAAGCGACATTCAGACAAACTCCGTTTACAAAGGCATACGCGGGGGCACCTGCATTGGATCAGGCATAACGCTGCGGCGCGACACCCACCGACTTGACCAACACAAAACTTGCACCAGGTTTACGCGCAACTGATCCGGCAAGCGGGATGCTGCGTATGTTTTATCATGATGTTCGATGCCACAGACAGCACCTATCCCGATGCAGACGTGTTACCACAGCAGTATGCTGTGGCCACACTGGCACGTCTGCGCCGTAACAAAGGCTTTCGCTTGGCTTCTGACCAGATGAACACCGATTGGGCGGCCCTGATGATCCGGGTGCGCGACCAGCAGGACAAGGCGGCCTTTGCCGCCCTGTTCCGGCACTTTGCCCCGCGGGTGAAGTCTTTTCTGATGCGCTCCGGCACCGGGGCGGCACTGGCCGAGGAATGCGCGCAGGACGTGATGGCGACCCTGTGGCAAAAGGCGCATCTTTTTGACGAAAGCCGCGCCTCGGTGGCGACATGGGTGTTCACCATCGCCCGCAACCGCCGCATCGACGCCGCCCGCAAGGCCCGCCGCGCCGAACCCGAGGATCTGGACTGGGGCCCCGCCCCCGCCCCCGATCAGGCCGAGGTGATGGAGGCCCGGCAAGACACCGACCGGCTGAGCCGCGCCATGGCGGACCTGCCGGAAAAACAGCGCGCCCTGATCGAACGCGCCTATTTCGGCGATCTGTCGCACAGCGAGATTGCCGCCGAAACCGGGCTGCCCTTGGGCACCATCAAATCGCGGATCCGGCTGGCGCTGGACCGGCTGCGCCACGCAATGACCTGAGGAAGCAAGATCACGATGACGATTCGCCACCATCTTTCCGACCCGTTGCTGATGGCCTATGCCGCAGGCCAGTTGCCCGAGGCGTTCAGTCTGGTTGTCGCCACCCATCTGTCGATGTGCGACGATTGCCGCGCGCAGGCGGCGACCTTTGACGCCGTGGGCGGTGCCCTGATCGACCGCGCCGAACCCGCGGTGATGGATGCGGGCAGTCTTGACGCCGTTCTGGCCCGGCTCGACACCCCTGCCTCCCCCCCCGTTCGCCCCCCCGTTCGCCCCCGCGTTCGCGCCGCAGGTCTGCTGCCCACGCCGCTGGCGGATTATGTCGGCGGCGATCTGGACCGGGTGAAATGGCGGTCCATCGGCATGGGTGTCAAACAGGCGATCCTGCCCACCGACCGCGCGGCCTCGGCCCGGTTGCTGTATATTCCGGCCGGGCGGGCGGTGCCCGACCACGGCCACCGCGGGCTGGAACTGACGCTGGTGTTGCAAGGCGCATTTTCCGACAGCAGCGACCGCTTTGGCCGCGGTGATGTGGAAATCGCCGATCAGGACATGCAGCATACCCCGGTGGCCGAGACAGGGATGGATTGCATCTGCCTTGCCGCCACCGATGCGCCGCTGCGCTTTACCGATATGCTGCCCCGGCTGGTGCAGCCATTGTTCCGGATCTAAAGCGGCTTGACCATGGTGATCGCGGCGGAAAAGCCGAACAGGTGGCGGCATGGTCCCAGACCTTCGGTCCGGGTGATGCCAAAGCCCAGCCGCGCATACAGCGCCCGCGCCCGCCAGTTGGTGTCCACCACCTCCAGCCGGATCGACGGATAGCCCCGCGCCCGCGCCTCGGCGCACAGGGCGGCCACCAGCGCCGTGCCCACCCCCCGCCCGCGCGCGGATTGCGCCACGCAGATGCCGTCAATCAGAAAGCGGTCATTGTCCGCCTCGCGCGACAGCCACCACAGCGCCGCCGCCCGCCACTGACTGCCCCACCAGCCATAGACGGCGCGCAGATCGGCCATGCCGCCGCCGGCAAAACTGCCCGCCGGAGATTTGAACCCCGCCATGCCCAGCAATTCCCCCGCCGGCGACAGCGCCACGAAACAGTGATCCTCACGGATCACCCGGCGCAGAAACGCCAGCGCCGCCGCATCCGGCCCCAGAACCCGCCCCAGCTTGCCGCCGAACGCCTGCCAGTACAGCAGGGCAGCATCCGCGCGCAGGGCGGGGGGCAGGCCCTGCCGGATGGCCCAGCCGGTCAGTTGACCGCAGGCGGTGCCAGCACAGCCTGTTGCGCCAGAAGGCCCTTGTTCTCATCAGAATCATCATCCGTGATGTTGCGGGTCCGGACCCCCGGCAGCTTGGCGAATTCTTCCGAATACTTGTTCGGGAACCAGGTCTTGCGCAGACCTTCAAACCCCGGCACCCCGGACATGATCTTCGAGATGGAATTGCTGCACTGCCCCTGCGGCACCGCGCCGTAAGCCTTGGCCCGCGCAATCGCGATATCGGCCACGGCTTTCGGCACCTCGATGGTTTGTTCGACCACGCGGAAGGTTTCGCGGGCGTGATAGTCTATATACATGTTGACCGCCTGATCGGTCATGCCGTAATGCACATCGCCCTGTTCCGGGATGCTGCGGTTGAACCAGCTGCCGGCCGGATCGAACATCACCCGTTCCGACCCGTTCAACAACAGCCCGGAATGTGCGCCAGACCCGTTGCGGGTGCTGACCACCGTGTACAGCGTGATCGAGGACGGGCCGGGATATTCATAGCGCGCCGCCTGCACTTCGGCATCCGTGGCGAAATCCTGATTGAAACCGGCACAGGCAGTAAGGCTCAGAAAAGCCAGCAGACAAAGAATGGGACGCAGCATCGGGCCTCCGGGGCGCTTTGGGTCAGGCAAAAGACAGCAGGCAGGACGGATCAGGAATTTGCCAGCGCCATGAAGATCAGGATGCCGATGGAAATGCAGGCCCCCCAGGTGGACAGGCGGATGAACCCGGCAAAGGTCTTTTCCTGAACGCGGATGTCCATGCTGCCGTGCTTGTGTTCGGGGGTGGAATGATCGGCCATTGTCGGGGTTCCCATGTCTTGGTCAGGTCTTGTCTTCGCCATAGCCGATTCAGTCCGGCCTGTCACGGGGGCCATTCGTCACGGGGCCATTCGTCAGGGGGGCCATTCGTCAGGGGGGCCATTCGGCCCCGGCTTGCGTCAGGCTGACGCGTCGCCGCCTTCGCCGCCCAGCCAGCCCGCGCCCATGCCGTTGGCCAGCCTGAATCCGATGCGCCGCGCCGGTTCTTCATCGCGCGCCGCCTTGGGCACCGCCCGCAGGATCACCGACAACTGGCTGACATGCTGGACAAGCTGGGTCTTGGCGCCCTCGGCGTCGCGGCCATAGAAGGTGATGATGTCGGGGTCGAAATACCCCAGCCCCTCGATCCGCAACACCCCTGCCTCGCCGCCGGCAAAGCCCATGGCGATCTCGTCACGCGCCGCCAGTTGCGATTCAAAATCGCGGATGTACAGCACCAGCCGGTCATGCGCCCATTCTGCCGGGCTTTTGGGGGGGCTTTTGGGCGCCGCCGCCTGCCGTTTCGCCATTGCCGCTACACCCTTTGCCACATCCACGCGCCATCCTGGTTCAGGAAACGGGAAACCGCGCCCCGCCGCAAGAGAGTGTTCAGATGCGCCACCGCCTCGACCAGCGCCATGCCTTCCGCCGCCCCGTCGATCTCGCGCTTGAACAGCGGCACAAAACAGCCTCGGGCCACCTGCGGCGTTTTCAGATGATCCAGCAGCCGCAGCAACGCGCTTTCATGGTTTTCGATCATCTGGGTCAGCCGGAACGGCAACCCGGTGAACGGCAGCTTGTGGCCGGGCAGGATCAGGTCGCCTGCCCGCGCATGCGGCAGGAAGGCCCGGCAAGACTCCAGCCATTCGGTCAGCGGGTCGGCCTCGGGTTCGGTCGGGTACACCCCGATGTTGGCTGAAATCCCCGGCAGCAACTGATCGCCGCCCAGCACGATGCCATCCGCCCACAGCGTCGCATGTTCCGGCGCATGACCGTGGCCGATGCGCACCACCCAGTCCCGCCCCGCCGCATGGAACCTGTCGCCTTCGGCAATCCGGGTAAAGGTCGGCGGCAGGGGGGCCACCACATCGGCAAAGTTGAACGGGCGTTCCGTGGCCCGCTTTTGCAACGCCTGCTCGGACAGCCCTGCCCGGCGGTAGAACTGCATCGCCTCGGGCGTGGGGGTGGCCTGCACATCCAGACAGAGCATCCGCGCGTAAAGCCAGGCGGTGCGGGTGGTGATCAGCGCAGCACCCCGCGCCTGCAACCAGCCCGCAAGGCCGATATGGTCGGGGTGGTGATGGGTGACCAGAACACGGGAAATCGGCCTTCCCCGCAGCGGCCCGTCGATCAACCCCTGCCAGACCGCCCGCCCCCGCTTGCTGTCAAACCCGGTGTCGACGATGCACCAGCCGTTCCCATCCTCCAACGCATAGATGTTCACATGGTCCAACGCCATCGGCAGCGGCAGCCGCATCCACAAGATCCCCTCGGCCACCTGAACGGCCTGCCCTTCGGCGGGGGCGTCGGGAAACGGATGATGGATGGCGTCACTCATGCCGGTTTCATGGCAGATGGCGGGGGAAGGGGGAAGCAACCATCGCCATATCCGCGCGATTGCCGAACGACACTCCATCAGACGCTCTCGTCCCGGCGAAGGCTGGGACCCCAGATGTTTGTGCATTGCCACCAAGACCCCGGCCTTCGCCGGGGCGACCAGTCTTGCAATGGGCCCCCCGAAAACACCATGCCGCAACAACCTACCTGATCAATCTGCACCCCGTCAGACGCTCTCGTCCCGGCGAAGGCCGGGACCCCGATGCTTGTGCATTGCCACCGAGGCCCCCGGCCTTCGCCGGGGCGACCAGTCTTGCAATGGCACCTCCTTGAAAACACCATGCCGCAACAACCTACCTGATCAATCTGCACCCTGTCAGACGCTCTCGTCCCGGCGAAGGCCGGGACCCCGGATGTTTGTGCATTGCCACCGAGGCCCTCGGCCTTCGCCGGGGCGACCAGTCTTGCAATGGCCCCCCCTGAAAACACCATGCTGCAACATACCTACCTGATCAATCTTCACCCCGTCAGACGCTCTCGTCCCGGCGAAGGCCGGGACCCCGGATGTTTGTGCATTGCCACCGAGGCCCCGCCTTCGCCGGGTGACCAGTCTTGCAATGGCACCCCCCGAAAACAGCATGCCGCAACCCGTACCGCGCAATCACCCCCCCCACCCACTTCAACACCAAAGCGCTGGAGAAACCCTAACCCGCCAGATCCTCGGCCGACAGCGCATAGAGCCCCGCAGCCCCCTCGCGCACCTGTGCCAGCAGGGCGGCATGTTCCGGCAGCAGCCGCCTGATCGCCACCGCAGCCAAAGCCTTGCGCCCTTCGTCCGCCATCGCGGCCTTCAGGTGGAAATGCCCGCCCAGCACCCGCGCGAAGGCGCGCAGGTAGGGCACGGCCCCGGCGAAACGGTCGTTCATACCTTGCGCGACCAAGCTTTCCGTCGCCTCGCGCAGCGCCTCGGCGGCGGTCCAGACAGCGCCTGCAAGGTCGGGCATGGTGGCGCGGGCGGCGTGGGCAGCCTTTTCCACCTCGTCGATCAGGCGGAACGCGGCCTCGCCGCCGTCCATCATCTTGCGGCCGACAAGGTCCATCGCCTGAATGCCGTTGGTGCCTTCATAGATCGTCGTCACCCGCACATCGCGGGCAAATTGCGCGGCCCCGGTTTCCTCGATGAACCCCATGCCGCCATGCACCTGCACGCCCATCTGCGCCACCTCGTTGCCGACATCGGTGCCGTAGGCCTTGGCAATCGGGGTCAGCAACGCCGCCCGCGCCAGCCAGTCTGCCGACCCGGTGGCGCGCGCCATGTCGATCGCCACGGCGCAGGACAGCGCGATGGCGCGGGCCGAAAACGTCTCGGCCTTCATCACCGCCAGCATGCGGCGCACATCGGCGTGGTCGATGATCGCCCCCGCCCCGGTCGGCGTCTTGCCCTGCCTGCGGTCCACCGCATAGGCCAGCGCCAGTTGGAACGCCCCTTCCGCCACCCCCACGCCCTGCACCGCCACCCCAAGCCGCGCGTTGTTCATCATGGTGAACATCGCGGCCATGCCTTTGTGCGCCTCGCCCACCAGCCAGCCCACAGCGCCGTCATACTGCATCACCGCCGTCGGGCTGCCGTGCAGGCCCAGCTTGTGTTCCAGCGACACGACGTTCAGGCTGTTGCGCCGCCCAGGGTTTCCGTCCACATCGGGAATGAACTTCGGCACCATGAACAGGCTGATGCCCCTGGTGCCCTCGCCGCCCCCCGGCAAACGGGCCAGCACCAGATGGCAGACGTTCTGCGTGAAATCATTATCCGCCCAGGTGATGTAGATTTTCTGCCCCGTCACGGCATAGCTGCCATCTTCCAGGGGTTCGGCCCTGGTCCGCAACGCCCCCACATCCGACCCCGCCTGCGGTTCGGTCAGGTTCATCGTGCCGCACCAGTCGCCCGAAATCAGCCGGGGGATGTACAGCGCCTTGATGGCGTCCGAGGCGTGATGTTCCAGCGCCTCGATCTGGCCTTGGGTCATCAGCGGGTTCAGTTGCAATGACAGGCACGCCGAGGCCATCATGTCGTTCACCGCCGTCGCCACCACCATCGGCAGGCCCATGCCGCCCTGATCCGGGCTGGCCGACATGCCGACCCAGCCGCCCTCGACAATCGCGCGATACCCGTCGGCAAAGCCGGGCGAGGTGCGGACCACCCCGTTTTCCAGCCGCGCCGGGTGCTTGTCGCCCGCGCGCTGCAACGGGGCCAGCACGTTTTCGGCCAGCCGCCCGGCCTCGGTCAGGATCGCCTCTACCGTGTCGGGGGTCGCATCGGCGAAAAGGTCGGTCGCGGCCACCTGATGCAGGCCGACAACGTGATCGAACAGAAAGCGGAACTCGGTCACGGGGGCGCGGTAGGGCATCGGGAAACTCCGGTCTTATGGGGCAAGTCTTGGCAAAACGGGTGCGGTCGCGTAAGGGCTTTGAACCTAGGCTAACTATCCTGCCCCGTGCATCAAGGCCAACGCTGCGTCACATGATCACCGAAACCCTGCCCCCCGATGCCGCAGGCCTTGCCCGCGCTGCGGCCCTGCTGCACGGCGGCGATCTGGTCGCCTTCCCGACCGAGACGGTCTATGGCCTTGGCGGCGATGCGCGGTCGGACATCGCGGTGGCCCGGATCTTTGAGGCCAAGGGGCGACCCCGCTTCAACCCGCTCATCGTGCATGTGCCGGACCTTGCCGCGGCGCAGACCGTCGCCCTGTTCGACGACCGCGCCCGCGCCGTAGCCGCCGCCTTCTGGCCGGGGCCGCTGACGCTGGTTCTGCCGCTGCGGCACGATGCCGGCCTGTCGCCGCTGGTGACGGCGGGGCTGGATACCGTGGCGGTGCGCATCCCCGCCCATCCGCTGGCGCAGGCCCTGCTGCGGGCGTTTGGCGGGCCGCTGGCGGCCCCCTCGGCCAACCCGTCAGGCCGGGTGTCGCCCACCCGCGCCAGCCATGTGACCGACGGCCTGTCAGGCTGCATCGCCGCCGTGGTGCAGGGTGGCCCCTGTGCCGTGGGCGTCGAATCTACCATTCTGGGGCTGGACGGCCCCCCCGGCCTGCTGCGCCCCGGCGGTGTCCCCGCCGAAGCACTTGAGGCCCTGCTGGGCCACCCCCTAAACCAAGGCGGCAATGCGGAAAAACCCACCGCGCCGGGCCAGCTTGCCTCGCATTACGCCCCCGGCGCGGCGGTTCGCCTGAACGCAGCGGCCAAAGACGGGGCAGAGGTGTTCGTGGGCTTTGGCCCGATGCAGGCCGATCTGTCGCTGTCGCCAGGCGGTGATCTGGTGCAGGCCGCCGCTGCCCTGTTCCACACCCTGCGCGCGGCAGACCTGCTGGCCGGGCCACAAGGCCGCATCGCCTTTGCCCCGGTCCCGGAACAGGGCCTTGGCCGCGCGATCAATGACAGGCTGCGCCGCGCCGCGGCCCCCCGGTAAACCGCCTTAGACCCGGCTCAACAGCCCGGCCAGGCCTTCGCGGTAGGTCGGATAGGCCAGCCGCACCCCCAGTTCATCCTTGATCCGGTCGTTCCGCACCCGTTTCGATTCGGCATAGAAACTGCGCGCCATCGGCGTCATCTCGGCCTGATCGATCGGCACGGCTGGCGGCATCGGCAGACCCAGCAATTCCGCCGCATGGCCCAACACATCTTCGGGCGGCGACGGGTCGTCGTCACAGACGTTATAGATGCGCCCCGGATCGGGCTTGCGGATCGACGCCTCCAGCACCGCGCCGATATCGTCCACATGAATGCGGCTGAACATCTGGCCCGGCTTGATGATGCGCCGGGCGGTGCCGTCGCGCACCTTTTCAAACGGGCCGCGACCGGGGCCATAAATCCCCGCCAGCCGGAAAATCTGCACGGGCAACCCGGTGGCCTGCCATTGCGCCTCGGCCAGCACGCGCTGCCGCCCGCGTTCGGTGCCGGGGGTCAGGGGGGTGTCTTCATCCACCCAGGCCCCCTGATGGTCGCCATAAACCCCGGTGGTCGACAGATAGCCGACCCACCCCGCCCCGGATTGCGCCAGCAGATCGCCCGCCGCCGCCAGAAACGGGTCGCCCGCCGCATCCGGCGCGGCCGAGGCCAGAACATGCGTCGCCTGCGCCAGCGCCGGGGCCAGATCGCCCGGCCACATCAATGGCATGACACCCTCTGCCGCCATCGCTGCCGCGCGGGCCGGGTCGCGGGTGGTACCGATCACCACCCATCCCTGCGGGATCAGACGGCGTGACAGGGCGGTGGCCGAATACCCGTGGCCAAGGGAAAGCAGCGTGTTCATACCCCCGTTATCGCGGCCCGCGCGTTGCCGCGCAATCACCTTTGCAGCGCCGCAATGCCGCCAGAGTCGGATGGCTAAGTGGCGTCAGGTTCAAACACGGTCGGGGGACCATGTCACGCAGCTTGCCCACACTGGAACAAGACGGGTTCTGCCTGCACCCTGCAAGCAACCCGGCACAGGGCGCCGCCCCCGGCGCTCTGTGCTGCCTGCTGTTCGAGATCGGCTTTCTGGACCAGAACGATCACCCCTTCACCCATCATCAGTCGCTTTGGGTCGTGGTCACGGCGCAGCACGCTGACCACTGGCTGGGCACCCTGCTGGAATCACCGTTCCTGTTTGTGCAGGACGATCAGGATGTTCTGGCCATCGGCACCGAATTGCCCTTCCTGCCCTGCCATGTCGCGGGTGTGCTGCACGCCGCAGACCTTGGCCCTGCCGAACGCGCAGTGGCCAGCCGCCCGCCGCAGCGCCGTTGGGCCGCCTGACACCCTGCCATATCCCGCGTCATCAAGGCTTCACTTGCGGCGGCCCCCGGCTTTCGGCTTATATGCCGGATGATTTTCAAAGAGACAGCCATGCACGACGACCCGACAGGCGCCACACCCGGCCCGCTGACCCCTGATGCCACAGCCCCGCAGGCCTTTACCGATGCCGCCGCCGCCGTTGACCGGCTGGAAGAGCTTTACACCCAAGCCACGACCTTTCTGGCACAGCATTTTTCCGCCATCGTGACCGAAGGCCGCCCCGACCGCCGGGTACGCGCCTATTACCCGGAAATTCGCCTGACCGTCACCAGCTTTGACAAGACCGACAGCCGCCTCAGCTTTGGCCATGTCGCGGGCCCCGGCACCTATGCCACCACGATCACGCGGCCTGACCTGTTCCGCAATTACCTGATCCAGCAGATCGGCTTGCTGATCCAGAACCACGGCCACCCGGTGATCATCGGCCCCTCGGACACGCCGATCCCGGTGCATTTTGCCGTCGCCAACAACCCGGCTGTGTCCGTGCCCCAAGAAGGCGTGCTGGAATTTTCGCTGCGCGACGTGTTCGACGTGCCCGACCTTGCCACCACCAATGACGATATCGTCAACGGCGTGCTGACCCGCTATCCTGACGGATCGGCCCCCTTGGCGCCGTTCACCGCCCAGCGGGTTGATTACAGCCTGTCGCGGCTGACCCATTACACCGCCACCGACCCCACCCATTTCCAGAACCATGTGCTGTTCACCAACTACCAGTTCTATGTGGATGAATTTGAATCCTACGCCCGCACTGCCCTTGGCGATGCGGCGTCGGGCTACACCGCCTTCGTCGCCACCGGCAACCAGATCATCACCACCCCCGATGGCGTGATCCACCCGCCGGGCAAACTGCCGCAGATGCCGACCTACCACCTGAAACGCGCCGACGGCAACGGCATCACCCTGGTCAACATCGGCGTCGGCCCCTCCAACGCCAAGACCGCCACCGACCACATCGCCGTGCTGCGCCCGCATGCCTGGCTGATGGTCGGCCATTGCGCCGGCCTGCGCAATTCGCAGTCGATGGGCGATTTCGTCCTCGCCCACGCCTATCTGCGCGAAGACCATGTGCTGGACGACGACCTGCCGATCTGGGTGCCGATCCCCGCGCTGGCCGAAATCCAGATCGCCCTGCAAGAGGCGGTGGCCGAAGTGACCCAGCTTGAAGGGTATGAGCTGAAACGCATCATGCGCACCGGCACTGTCGCCACCATCGACAACCGCAACTGGGAATTGCGCGACCAGTCCGGCCCCGTCCGCCGCCTGTCGCAATCGCGCGCCGTGGCGCTGGATATGGAATCCGCCACCATCGCCGCCAACGGCTTTCGCTTCCGCGTCCCCTACGGCACCCTGCTGTGCGTGTCCGACAAACCCCTGCACGGCGAGCTGAAGCTGCCCGGCATGGCCTCCGACTTCTACAAAACCCAAGTCAGCCGCCACCTGCAAATCGGCATCCGCGCGATGGAGCGCCTGTCGCACACCCCGATCGAGCGGATTCACAGCCGCAAACTGCGCAGCTTCGAGGAAACGGCGTTCCTGTAGCAAACATCCGCTTTGACGCAGCGATTTGCGGGCGAAACTGCGGGAAAGGGCTTGAACTGCGCCGCAAAAACCTGTGGTAAGGGCGTCATTCGCCGAAGGGCAAAGGCGCTTGTGCCGCCTCGCGCGGCACCAAAGAAAAAAGGAATGCAAACCATGATGAAACCGATGACCAAGACCCAACTGGTGGCCGCCATTGCCGATGCCATGGGCGCAGACAAGAAAACCGCCGGCGCCGCACTGGATGCCATCGCCGCCGTTGTGGCCCGCGAAGTCGCTGCAGGCGGCACCGTGACCCTGCCGGGTCTGGGCAAGGTGGCCTGCAAGGCCCGCCCGGAACGTCAGGTCCGCAACCCGGCAACCGGCGAGACGATGACCAAAGCCGCCGACAAGCAGGTCAAATTCGCCATCGCCAAGACCCTGAAAGACGTGGTCAACGGCTGATACCTTTGCCCCCCTCGCCAGACGGGGGGCAGAACAACAGGATGCCGGAAAACGCCTTCGAGCGCCGCAAGAAGCAGCGTTTTCCGGTTTCGCCCAGACCTGAACCGCTTTTGCAAACCGGCCACCTGCATGGCCAAGGACCGCCCGCCACAGGACGCGTTGACATCCGGCAGGGCATTGCGCGATATGTTGGCCTAGCTGTCTGGTGGAATACATGATGCGCCCGAGCCTGTCCTCAATCGAGTTGTGTGCAGGCGCAGGAGGTCAGGCCCTGGGGTTGGAGCGTGCGGGTTTTTCCCACCAGGCCCTGGTAGAAATCGACGATTGGTCACGCGCGTCGCTGCGCCTGAACCGGCCAGAGTGGAACGTCGTCGAAGGCGTGCAGTCCGATCTGACCCGCTTTGACGGCCGTCCCTATCGGGGGATCGATCTGGTTGCCGGCGGCGTGCCCTGCCCGCCATTTTCCGTGGCAGGAAAACAGCTTGGCTCGGCAGATGAACGTGATCTGTTCCCCGAGGCCCTGCGGATCGTGGATGAAACCCGGCCCAGGGCGGTGATGCTTGAAAACGTCCGCGGCTTTCTCGATTCCGTCTTTGTCGACTACCGGCACAAGCTGAAGGAACAGCTTCGGAAGCTGGGGTACAGCTTTGCCGACTGGCATCTTTACAATGCCTCCGACTTTGGCGTGCCGCAACTGCGTCCGCGCGTGGTGATCGTTGCAATTCAAGATCGCTATGCCGAAGATTTTGCATGGCCCACCGGCCTGACGACCCGCCCGCCAACGGTTGGCAACGCGCTGCACGACCTGATGGCAAGCCGGGGCTGGGCGGGCGCAGAGGCCTGGCGACAGCAGGCCGACGAAATTGCCCCCACGGTTGTCGGCGGATCGAAAAAGCACGGCGGACCGGACCTTGGACCGACCCGTGCGCGCAAGGCCTGGGCGTCACTCGGGGTCAACGGCGGCAGCATTGCCGAAGGCCCGCCCGACCCCGACTTTGAAGGCATGCCCCGCCTGACGGTCCGCATGGTGGCACGGCTGCAAGGGTTTCCGGACGACTGGCAATTCGCCGGGCGCAAGACGGCCGCCTATCGCCAGGTCGGAAATGCCTTCCCGCCTCCGGTGGCCGAAGCGGTGGGCAAAAGCATTCTCGCGGCAATTTCGACGCGCCGCCTGCATGCGGTTGCCTGATGGAGCCGTGGCTTGCCGCAGCGCGGCGCATGTTTCATGCCGCCTGTCTCAGCGGCCCCATTTCTGAAACGGGCGGCATCTCCAGCATTGCCGATGTCGACAACAAGGCCAGCCGCGAAATCTCTGCCGCGCTGATCCGCAAAATCGGCCTTGCCGGCCATGTTTCGCACAAACCTTCCGGGCAGACTGCCGGTGCCGCGTTCGAGCGGGTCTGCATGACCTTTCTCGCCGATGCCCTGAAACAGCTCGATCACCTCCGCCCCGGACCGTTGCAGGTGGCGCGGGGGCTGTCGATTGTCCAGTTTGATCAATACGCCCATCTGGAAGAACTGCGCGCCCTTGCCAACGCAAGCCGCGAACTGAAAACGCTGCTTGGAACCGATTACCTGATCAAGCCGGACATCGTGGTGATCCGTCCGGCGCAACAGGACGCGCAGATCAACCGAGATGCGTTTCTTGTCGACGCCAGTGTCGCATCCCTTTCGGCGCTTCGGGTTGCGAATGGCGCGAGGGCCACCCTGCATGCGTCGATCAGCTGCAAGCTGACCATCCGGTCCGACCGGGTGCAGAATACGCGATCAGAGGCGCTAAACCTCATTCGCAACAGAAAGGGGCGGCTGCCCCACATTGCCGCCGTTACCGCAGAACCGACCCCCACCCGCATTGCCGCCATCGCCCTGGGAACAGGGGACATAGACTGCGTGTATCATTTTGCCCTGCCGGAACTTGTCCAGGTGCTCAGGGATCAGGAAAGAGAGACTCTGGAACTGGTGGAAACCATGATCGATGGTCAACGCCTGCGTGACATCGCAGACCTGCCGCTTGATCTGGTGCTGTAGAGCGGTTCAGGTTCTGCCGGAAACTTCAGATTCTGCCAGAAACACGGGCATCGGAAAGCGCGTTCGCGCGCAGCGAGAGGCAGCAATCGCCGCTTCCATCGAAACTTGAAGCGATTTGGCCCGCCGCCAACCCCTTGATCGCGGTTTTCAAAAAGACGCCGCTTCTTCGGGGCGACGCCTGCAAACCCACTTTGGCCCTTGCCCCCACCCCCGCCTTGCGAAAGGGTCGGCCCCGTTGCGGTCGCGTTGCGGCCCGGATCGCGCCCCGGAGATTTCATGGATTTTCGCGCCCTGCTCATGGGCCTCGCCTTCGTTCTGATGTGGTCGTCGGCCTTTGCCACCGCCCGCCTCATCGTGGCCGACGCGCCCCCCCTGCTGGCCCTGTCGGCCCGCTTCCTGATTTCGGGCGGCATCGCGGTGGCCATCGCCGCCACCCTCGGCCAAAGCTGGCGCATCAGCCGGTCGCAGGCCCGGTCGGTGGTGATCTTCGGCCTGTGCCAGAACGCCCTCTATCTTGGCCTCAACTTCGTTGCCATGCAGACCATCGAGGCCTCTCTGGCCGTCATCATCGCAGCCTCCCTGCCGCTGATCGTCGCCCTTCTGGACTGGCTGGTGCGGGGCCAGCGGGTTGCCCCGCTTGGCCTTCTCGGCCTGATCCTCGGGATGGCGGGGGTCGGGCTGATCATGGGCACGCGGGTCCAGGGCGGCGCAGATCCCTGGGGCGTCGTGCTGTGCATCGGCGGGGCCACGGCGCTGGCGGTCGCCACGCTGTCGGTGCGCGGGGCGTCAGGCGGCGGCAACCTGTTGATGATCGTCGGATTGCAGATGCTGGTGGGGTCGCTGGCGCTTGGGCTGGCGGGGGCGGTGCTGGAACGCCCGGTGGTGACCTGGACGCCCTCCCTGATCGCCGCCTTCGCCTATCAGATCCTCATTCCCGGCCTCGCCGCCACCCTGCTGTGGTTCCGGCTGGTGGGCCGGATCGGCGCCACCCGTGCGTCGACCTTCCACTTCCTCAACCCGTTCTTCGGGGTGACCATCGCGGCGCTGCTGCTTGGCGAGTCCATCGGGCCGCTGGATGTGCTGGGTGTTGTGGTGGTGATGGTCGGCATCCTTGCCGTGCAACTGTCGCGGGCTAGGGCGGCGTAGCCCCCCACCCTGTGCAGACCCCCCCAGCCCCAGCCCCTCCCCACGGGGGGGGGAGGGGAGGCGCCTCATTTCCATCAGGCTCTGGCTCGGGCATCTGTCGCCTCCCTCCCCCCTTTGTGGGGGAGGGCTGGGGTGGGGGGCTTCCCGGCATCAGTCCCCGTCGACAAACACCTCTGCCCGCTTTTTGCGGACCGTCGGCAGCAGCACCACCACCAGCACGGCCACGGTCAGCACCAGCAAAGTTGCCGAAATCGGACGGGTCAGGAAGGTGGTCGGATCGCCGCGCCCCAGGATCATCGCCCGGCGCAGGTTTTCCTCCAGCATCGGTCCCAGCACAAAGCCCAGCAGCAAGGGCGCAGGCTCGCAGCGCAGTTTCAGCAGGATGTATCCCAGCAGCCCGAACCCGGCGACGGCGTACAGGTCATAAACGTTCGAGTTCACCGAATAGACCCCGATGGAACAGAACGCCATGATCACCGGGAACAGCACATGGTAGGGCACTTTCAGCAGCTTGACCCACAGCCCGATCAGCGGCAGGTTCAGCACGATCAGCATGAGGTTGCCGATCCACATGCTGGCGATGATACCCCAGAACAAAGCGGGCTGGTCGGTCGCCACATTCGGCCCCGGCACGATGCCCTGAATGATCATCGCCCCCACCATCAGCGCCATCACAGGGTTGGCCGGAATGCCAAGCGTCAGCAGCGGGATGAAACTGGTCTGCGCGCCTGCGTTGTTGGCGGATTCCGGCCCCGCCACCCCGGCAATCGCGCCTTTGCCAAACTGCTCGGGCGTTTTGGAGATGCGCTTTTCGACGGTGTAGCTGGCAAACGCCGCCAGAACCGCGCCACCCCCCGGCAAGATGCCCAGGGCCGAGCCAAGCGCCGTGCCCCGCACCATCGGCGCGATCATCGCCTTCAGGTCTTCCTTCGACGGCCACAGCGCGCCCAGTTTGGTGCCCAGAACCGTGCGATCCTGCTCGCCTTCCAGATTGCGCAGAATCTCGGCGATACCGAACACCCCGACCGCCAGCGCCACAAAGTTCAGCCCGTCGGCATAGGCGGTGATGCCAAAGGTAAAGCGGGGTGTACCGGTGTAGATGTCCGTCCCCACCACACCCAGCAACAGGCCCAGAACCACCATCGCCAGTGCCTTCAGGATCGACCCATGCGCAAGGGCGATGGCCGACACCAGACCCAGAAGCATCAGGCTGAAATATTCGGCCGCGCCGAATTTCAGCGCGATCACCGTCAGCGGCGGGGCAAAAATTGCCACCAGCAGGGTGGCCACGGTTCCTGCAAAGAACGACCCCAGGGCCGCCACCGCCAGCGCCGTGCCCGCCTTGCCACGGCGGGCCATCTGATAGCCGTCAATCGCCGTCACCGCCGAGGAACTTTCCCCCGGCATGTTGATCAGGATGGCGGTGGTCGACCCGCCATATTGCGCGCCATAGTAGATGCCCGCCAGCATGATCAGTGACGAGACAGGTTCAAGCTGAAAGGTGATCGGCAGCAGCATGGCGATGGTCGCCGTCGCGCCAATGCCGGGCAGCACGCCGATCAGGGTGCCCAGAATGACGCCGATCAGGCAGAACAGCAGGTTTTCCGGGCTGGCCGCCGTGGCAAAGCCAAGCCCGAGGTTTGCAAGCAGATCCATGTCCAGCCCCCCTTAAAACGGCAGCCAGGGGCCGAACCTGCGGAACGGCAGGCCAAGCGCATAGCTGAAGACCAGCGTGGTGAAGATCGTCACGCCAACCGCCAGAACCACGGCATAGAGCGGCTTCATCTTCAGCCCGGCCAGTGCCGCGATGACCGTGGTGAAGAATATCGACGGAACGAACCCCAACCCCCGCACCGTCAGCCCGAAAAAGATCGGCGCGGCCAGAATGAACACCATGCCGCGCCAGGCATAGGCCCCGATGGCCTCGCCCGCCGAGCCGAAGGAACTGACCACGATGCCGATGCCCAGCAGGGTCAGCACCACCGCCAGCATGATCGGAAAATAACCCGGCCCCATCCGCAAGGTGGTGCCCATGTCAAGGTCCAGCGCGGTCAGGCCGAACACGGCCCCGAACAGAATAAACAAAATCCCGGCGGTGAAATCCGCCTTGTTGATCGTCGCCATGGGTGTCCCCCCGCAAAAGGAAAATGGCCCCGGCCTGCGCCGGGGCCGGAATGATCAGTCGGCAAACACGCCCGCAGATTCGATGATCGGCTTCCAGCGGGCGATCTCGCCCTCCAGCTTGGCCTTCAACGCAGCAGGGGTGGCATCGGCGGCAGAGGAGGGCACGGTGCCCAGCTCGCCGAACTTGGCGACGATTTCCGGGTCGGCCAGCGCCTTTTGCAGGGCAGCGGCCAGTTTGTCATTCACCTCGGCGGGGGTGCCCTTGGGGGTGTAGATGCCGTGCCAGATGCCGACTTCCATCGAGGGCGCGCCGCCTTCGGCCACGGTCGGCAGGTCGGGGAAGATGTCCAGACGGGCCGGGCTGGTGACGGCATAGGCCTTGATGGTGCCGCCCTTGATCTGCTCGGTGGTGTTGGTGGTCTGGTCGCACATCAGGTCAACCTGACCGCCCAGCAGTTCGGTCATCGCAGGGCCGGTGCCTTTGTAGGGCACGGTCACGATGGGCGCATCCAGGGCTTGCTGGAACAGCATGCCGCACAGATGCGATGCCGCCCCGATGCCTGCGTTGGCCATGGTGATGCTGTCGGCATTGGCCTTCACATAGGTAATCAGCGAGGCCATGTCGGCGGGTTCAAAATCCTTGCGGGCCACGATGGTCATTGGCACTTCGGTCACGAGGCCGACATATTCAAAGGCTTCCAGCGGCTTGTAGGCCAGGTTGCGGTACAGGGTGGCCGAGGTTGCCATGCCGATGTGGTGCAGCAAGATGGTATAGCCATCGGCCTCGGCCGCTGCCACCTGGCCTGCGCCAAGGGTGCCACCCGCGCCGCCGACGTTTTCCACGATGATCTGCTGGCCCAGTTCGGCCGACATCTTTTCGGCCACCAGACGCCCCACGGTATCGGTCGGCCCGCCAGCGGCAAAGGGCACGACCATGGTGATGGTGCGGTCAGGGTAGGCTTGCGCGAAGGCCGTTGATGCGGTCAGCGCGGCAGCCGCCGCAACAGCGGCGAATTTGACGGATAGAGCCATTGGTTCCTCCCAAAACTGGCGATAAGCCCCGCGCGCCCCTCCTCGGGCGGCACGGTTGCCCTTACCTACGCGCCGCAAACCGCCCTGTGGCAAGCGGCCTGCGGCCTGCCTGCCCGGAAATCAGGCTGCAAGCCGCCGGAATGGGTGGAAAAGGGATCATCGCCCGCAGATCGGTGTGTGGATTTCCACCCATGGGCGGGGTGGGTGATCAAGGGGCCGCCACCTCTGCCCCGGCAAAATTGCCGGCAAGCCAGTGCAGGAACACCTGTACCGACGGCCCCGGTTCCCGCCCCAGAGGCACCAGCACATGATAGCGTTCCGTCAGCGCCAGACTGTCGGACCCTAGCCGGACCAGCCGCCCTTCCTGCAAGGGTGCGGTCAGCAGGGCAGCCCAGCCCAGAGCCACCCCTTCGCCATTGGCCGCCGCCTGAATCGTGTCGGTGTAGTGGTTGAACCGCAGCGTGCTGTGATCGGACGCCCTGCCGATGGCGGGCCCCAGACCCACGCTTTGCGCCCAGGACCGCCAGGTCAGCCAGGTCGGGTTCAGCGTGTCAGACGCGATCAGGGGCAGCCGGGTCAGATCGGCCTGCGCCGCCGTCATGCCATGCGCCGCCAGCAGCCGGGGGCTGCACACCGGAAACACGGCATCGGGCATGCTGGCAAGGCTGCGGGCATCGGCGAACGGGGCCTTGCCGAACCGGATCGCCACATCCAGCCGGTCACGGCGCAGATCGGTCAGGCTGTCATCGGCCACCAGTTTCAGCTTGATCGCGGGGTGGGCGGCGCGAAACCCGGCAAGGCGGGGCAGGATCCAGAAATGGCTGAAGGCCAGGGTAGCCCCCACCGTCACCGTATCTGCCGCAAATGGCTGCCGGATGGTTTCGATCATTTCGGCCATGCTGCCAAACGCCCCCGACACCGTGGCCGCCAGCGCCGCCCCCGGCGGCGTCAGCACCACCCGCCGGTTGGCCCGCACGAACAGCCGGGTGTTCAGATCGTCTTCCAGCAGCTTGATCTGCCGGCTGACCGCCGCCTGCGTGACCCCCAGTTCCGCCGCAGCCTGCGTAAAGCTGCCCAGCCGGGCCGCGGCCTCGAACGAGGCAAGCGCGCTCATCGACGGGACGCTGCGGCGAAGGTTGGGCATGGGGGGCATGGGGGGCGGCATCCGTCTGCAATCACCCTGCGATACATAACCTGAATTTATGGATCGGTCGAGTATTTGTGCAGTTGTGCCAAGCCGCCTTTCCGCCGATTTCTACAGCAGACACAGCGTTCGGGGCTTGACCACCGGGCCAGCCCACTTGCCACACCCAAGGACCAGCACAATGACCGACGACGCCACCCTTTCTGGCCTTTTGCACGCGCAGACTCCGGGCCATGCCCTGACACGGCCCTTCTATACCGATGCAGGGCTGTACCGGGCCGATCTGGCGCATATCTGGTATCAGGACTGGATTTTCGCGGCCTCGGCGGCAGAACTGCCCACGCCGGGGGCCTATGTCACGCTGCAACTGGGGGAATATCCGATCATTCTGGTGCGGGGCGCAGACAGGGAAATCCGCGCCTTCCACAACGTCTGCCGCCATCGCGGGCAGCGGCTGTGTTCCAAACCCTCGGGGCAGGTCACCAAACTGGTCTGCCCCTATCACCAGTGGACCTATGAAACCGATGGCCGCCTGTTGTGGGCGCGCGACATGGGACCAGAGTTTCAACCCGCGCAGCACGGCCTCAAACAACTGCATTGCATGCAGGCGGCGGGCATGGTGTTCCTGTGTCTGGCCGAAACGGCACCGCCCTTTGCCGATCTGAAGGCCGCCGCCGAACGCTATACCGCGCGCCACCGGGTCGATGAGATGAAGGTGGCCCACCAGTCCCGCATCGTGGAAAACGGCAACTGGAAGCTGGTGCTGGAAAACAACCGCGAATGCTATCACTGTGCGGGGGCGCATCCGTCGCTGTGCCGCACCTTCAACGATGACCCCGATCTGGTCGGATCGGATGACAGCCTGTCGTCGCCCGCCGGGGCCGCGCATGTGAACCGCTGCGAGGATGCTGGCCTGCCCGCCCGCTATCTGATTTCCGACGAGGAACAATGGCGGCTGGTGCGCATCCCGTTTGTCGGCGATGCGGTCAGCTATACGATGGATGGTCTGGCCGCAGCGCCGCTGATCCCCGGCATGCCCTTTGCCAATGCGGGGTCGCTGCTGTTTTTCCATTACCCCAACACATGGAACCATTTCCTGTCGGACCATGTGCTGAATTTCCGCGTGCTGCCCATATCGGCCACGGAAACCGAAGTGACGACGACATGGCTGGTCCACAAGGACGCGGTGGAAGGCCGCGATTACGACCTGACCCGCCTGACCGAGGTGTGGTTGACCACCAATGACGAAGACCGCCGCGTGGTCGAGGAAAACCAGAAGGGCATCACCTCGCCCGCCTATGTGCCCGGCCCCTATTCGGCCAAGCAGGAAAGCGGGGTGGTGCAGTTCATCAACTGGTATCTGCGCAAGCTGACCGATGCGGTATCCGGCCCCGCCAAGATCGCGGCGGAATAGCGGATGGACAAGCCGCGTCAGAACTGGGCGACCGCCCCATGGCAGGATGGCGAGTTGCTGGAATGCGCCATGGTCATTCCGGAATCGCCCGATTGCGCCACCATCGCCTTTCGCGCGCCGTCGGGGGCGTGGTTCGATTACCAGCCGGGGCAGTTTCTGACGCTGGACCTGCCTGTGCCGGGTGGGTCCGTGCAGCGCACCTACACGATTTCCTCGTCACCCTCGCGTCCGCTGTCGCTGTCGATCACCGTCAAGGCGCAGCCGGGGTCGATCGGCACGCGCTGGATGCTGGACCATCTGAAACCGGGAATGCGGATCAAGGCCCACGGGCCTGCCGGGCAGTTCACCTTTCTGCGGCATCCGGCGCGGAAATACCTGTTCATCTCGGCAGGGTCCGGCATCACGCCGATGATGTCGATGACGACCTGGGCCTGGGATTCGGGCGAGATGCCCGACATCGTGTTCGTCCACGCGGCGCGCAAACCGACCGAGATCATCTTCAAAAGCCGGCTGGAGCAGTTTGCAGCCCGCGTGCCCGGCCTTCAGTTGCAGTTCACGGTGGAAACGGTCGAACCCTTCACCGTCTGGCCGGGCTATCGCGGGCGGCTGTCGCAGATCATGCTGGGCCTGATGGCGCCCGACTATCTGGAACGCGAAGTGTTCTGCTGCGGGCCTGAACCCTTCATGCGCGCGGTGCGCGAGATGCTGGGCGCGCTTGGCTATGACATGGCGCGCTATCACGAGGAAAGTTTCGCCGCCCCCGCCTTGCAAGAGGTGCCCGTGGAAATCGTGGCGCCGGCGGCGGTGTCGGAAATCACCTTTGCCGGGTCCGGCAAGACGATGGCCTGTGACGGGTCCGATACCGTGCTGGCGGTGGCAAAGCGCGCGGGGCTGAACATTCCGTCCAGCTGCAACTTTGGCCTGTGCGGCACCTGCAAGGTGCAGAAACTGTCGGGCGACGTGACCATGGTGCACAACGGCGGCATTTCTGACGCCGAAATCGCCGCCGGCCTTATCCTAGCCTGCTGCGCCCGCCCGCAGGGCAGCGTCAGCATCGCCCTCTGACGCCTATTCCCTGCCTGCGCGCCATTCCTTCCAGCGCAGGTAGGCATTGGCCCCAAGCGCCGAGGCCGGTTCGGGCGGCAATCTGATGGGCTGGGTTTCAGCCAGAAAATGCCGGGTCAGGGCATTGTCCTGGCCAGAGGCAAGGTCTGCGGCGGCCATGCCGGTCAGGGTGCTGCGGGCGGTGCCAAGGCCGTTGCAGACGCAGGCGGCGTACAGGCCCTCGTCCAGCGCCCGCATCACCGACACGCCGTTGCGGGTCAGGCACAGATGGCCCGCCCAGCTGTGTTCCATCGCGAGGCCGGTCAGTTGTGGAAAGCGCTCGTCGAACTTTTCGCGGTGCACGCGGGCCGCGCGGCGCAGCGCCGCGTCCGAGGCCTGCATCCCCGGCTCGAAGGTGGCGCAGGTGCGGGTGATGATGCGGTTGCCGCCCTGCCCTGTGTCGATCCGGCGCATGGTGGTGCCCATCGGGTCGGATGGCGTGATGCCCCAGCGGGGCTGTCCGCCAAGCGCCTTCAACTCAGGCCCGCCCAGCTCGACCGTCATCGAGGCATAGAGAAACACATGCATCAGCCGACCACGGGCAAAGCCGAAGCTTTCCAGATGGCCGTTGTTGGTCAGGATCACCTTGCCCGCCCGCACCCGGCCCTGCGGGGTTGTCAGCGTCCAGCCGGGGCCGTGGCGGTCCATTTTCAGGACCGGGCTGTTTTCAAACACCCCGATGCCATCGCGGCGCAACCCGCGGGCAAAGCCGCGGACATAGCCCGCCGGTTGCAGCATTACTGTGCCGGGGGTGTACAGGCCCGAGACATAATGGCGGCTGCCGGTCAGATCCTGCATCTGTTGCGCATCCAGCCGCTGGCTTGGCTCGGCCATGCCGGTCAGGTGGTCGGCATAGCTGCGGTTCAGCGCATCGGCCTTGGCGCTGGCCGCGCCGTTGATCTTGCCCGCCGGGTCAAAGAAATTCCGGTCGATGTCATACTCTTCTACCGCCTCGCGGGCAAAGCCGATCGCCTGACGGTTCAGCGCAATCATCGCCCGGTCGTCGCCATGGCCGGAATAATCATCCGACGACAGGTCATGCGGCAGGTCGATCATGAAGCCCGAGTTGCGCCCCGAGGCCCCTTCGGCCAGCGCACCGGCCTCGATCACCGCGATCCGCGCGCCGGGGTTCAGTTGCGCCAGCCGCCGCGCTGCCGAAAGCCCGGCAAACCCGCCGCCCACCAGCGCGAAATCGACGGTTATATCCCCGTGCAGCACGACAGGCGGCGGCGGGTCGGCCAGAAGGACCGACCAGGCCGCCGGCCCGCGATGGACCGGCCTGCGCCGGGCATCATGCTGCGTCATGCGACCGCCTCGTCCCCGTCATCGGCCAGATCCACCCAGATCGTCTTGATCTGCGTATACTGGTCATGGGCATGGATGCCGTTGTCACGCCCGCCAAAGCCCGAGGCCTTGAAGCCGCCGAACGGGGTCGAGATGTCACCCTCGCCAAAGCTGTTGACCGTCACCGTGCCCGCCCGGATTGCCCGCGCGCCGCGAATGGCGCGCTTCACATTTGCGGTGAAGATCGACGCCGCCAGACCGTAGTCGCTGTCATTCGCAAGCGCGATGGCCTCGTCGAAATTGTCGACCGTCAGCACCGACAGCACCGGACCGAAGATTTCCTCGCGTGCCTGTTTGGCGTCGCGGCCCACGTCCAGGATCGTCGGTTCGACAAAGCCGCCCTCTGCCTTGCCACCCAGCAGAACCTTGGGGCCTTTTGCAAGGTAAGAGCAAACCTTGTCGAAATGCGCCTTGGACACCAGCGCCCCCACCCGGTTGACCGGGTTCAGCGGGTCGCCCATCGGCCATTCGCGGGCATGGGCGATGATGCGGGCCAGCAGGGCGTCCTTCACGCCCTTCTGCACGATCAGGCGGGACGCGGCCGAGCAATTCTCGCCCATGTTCCAGAACGCGCCGTTGACGATATGGGCGGCCACCCGGTCCAGGTTTTCGGCATCGTCCAGCACCACCGCAGGGTTCTTGCCGCCCATTTCCAGCGTGACTTCCTTCAGGTTCGACTCGGACGCATAGTTCAGGAACCGCCGTCCCGTGGCGGTGGACCCGGTAAACGACACGGCGTCAATGTCCATGTGCCGCCCGATCGCCTCGCCGGCATCGCCGCCGCCCGGCACCACGTTGAACACCCCCGCAGGAATGCCCGCCTCCAGCGCCAGTTCGGCCACGCGCAGCGCGGTCAAGCTGGTTTCCAGCGCGGGTTTCACGATCACCGAACAGCCAGCCGCCAGCGCCGGGCCGATCTTCCACGCCAGCATCAGCAGCGGGAAATTCCACGGCAGCACCAGCCCCACCACGCCCACCGGCTCGCGCACAATCATGGCGATGTGGTTGTCCGAGGCGGGGGCAACCTGATCATAGATCTTGTCGATCAGTTCGGCATGCCAGGTCAGACAGTTGATGGTTTCCGGCACATCGACTGTTTCGCAATCATAGATGGTCTTGCCCGAATCCAGCGACTCCATCACCGCCAGGTCGCGCGCGTTGCGGCGGATCAGCCTGGCCAGACGGATCAGCGCCTCTTTGCGGTCGCGCGGATGCAGACGCGACCAGCGCCCGTCCTCGAACGCATCGCGCGCCTTGGCAACGGCAAGGTCGACATCCGCCGCGTCGCAGGCGGCAACCTTTGCCAGCACAGCGCCGGTGGCCGGGTTCACGGTGTCAAACGTCTTGCCGGACAGCGCGGGGCGGAAATGCCCGTCGATGAAGGCCTGGGTCGGAAAGGTCAGACCAGCGGCGATGGCTTTGTATTCTTGGGTGGTCAGCAGGTCGCTCATGGGTCTTACTCCGCCTCGATTTCGGCCACGGTACGCTTCAGCACGCGCACCACCTGTTCAAGCTGCCGCTTGTCGTCCTTGTTCAGCCCCTTCAGCGGCGGGCGCGGCGGGCCGGCATGGAAACCGTTCATCTCGCAGCCGTGCTTGATGCACTGAATGAACTTGCCGCCCTGTTCCAGCACCCGCATCAAGGGCATCAGCGCCGACATGATGCGGCGGCCCTTGGCATAGTTGCCCTCGACCACACAGGCGCGCCACAGCGCCACATGTTCGGCCGGCAGAAAATTCGACCCGCCGCAGACCCAGCTTTGCGCGCCCCAGGCAAAGAATTCCAGCGCCTGATCATCCATGCCGCAGGACAACTGGATATGCGGATAGTCGCGCGCCAGCAGATGCACCCGGTTGATGTCGCCGCTGCTTTCCTTGATGGCGCAGAAATTGCGGCTGCGGCCCACACGGTCCAAAAACTCCTCGCCCATGCTGATGCCCATGCGGCCGGGGTAGTTGTACAGCATGATCGGCAGATCGGCGGCGCGGTCGATGGCCAGCGCGTTCAGCGCGTTTTCGCGTTCGGTCGGCACCGAATAGGGCGGGCTGCCCACCAGCAGGGCCGCCGCGCCGATTTTGGCGGCATGTTCGGCCATGGTGATCGAATCCTCCAGCCGGATCGCCACCGTGCCCAGGATCAAGGGCACGCGGTCGCCGATGATGTCTTTGGCAAGACTGGCCATCTCAAGCCGCTCTTGCATGGTCTGCGCATAATATTCGCCGGTCGATCCGCCATTGATCAGGCCATGGACACCGGCACTGATCAGATGCTCGATCATGGCGGCAAAGCCGTCCCGATCAATGCTGCCATCCTCGAAATGCGGAGTGATGACGGGTGTGTAGATGCCCTCGAATATCATGAAGATCCTCTGCGCTATGCCACGCCCGGCGCCCGGCCAAGCGGAATGTTGATGCCGTCCGGAGTGACGAAACTTTCGATCTGTGCGCGCGACAGTTCCCAATGCGCCACCGCCAAGGCCGCGGCGGCGGCGGCGTCGCCTGCCTCGATCACGGCGATGAACTGGTCATGCTGGTCGGCGGCAAGCTCGCGCTGCGGCGCCAGATGCAGCTTGCGCGGGTTGTAGAACGTCATGCCGATGCGGGTGTGGTCGATCAGCAGGCGGCGCAGCGACGGCAGCAGATATTCGTTGTCCGCCATCTCGCCGATGATGGAATGGAACCGCTCGTTGCCAAGCGCGCGTTCGGCAGCATCCCCGCCCTTGATCGCCTGACGGAACGCCCATTGCGATTCCTTCAGCCGGATGATCTGGGCAGGCGTCGCATGTTCTGCCGCCAGCCGCGAGGTCGCCGCATAGATCATCGGGGCTGCCACAAAGAAATTGCGCAGCGTCTTGTGCGTCATCGGCGCCACCTGCGCCCCGCGGTTTTCATGCAGAACGACATAGCCTTCGCCGGCAAGCTGGCGCAGCACTTCGCGCAGCGGCGGGCGGGAAATGCCATAGATTTCCGACAGATCCGTCTCGTCCAGATAGGCGCTCGGCTCCAGCTCCTGGGTCAGAACCCGGCGGCGCAGGTCGTCCACGCAAAGGGCCTTCTTGCTTCGGTTTTCCGGTTCCACGCCGCTCTCCTTCACGATTCACGCTGCCGTCAGCCTGAATCAGGTAGCTTGCTTTTTGTGTAGCGTAATAAAATACATGTTGTCTACTATTAATTTTCAGCCGACGGAATGCCGTTGCTCCTTACTCCTCGTCCTCCACCAGCCGCCGGTCCAACCCGTGCTTGAGCATCTTTTCGTACAGGGTCTTGCGTGAGATGCCCAACTGTTCATAGACCCGGCGCAAATGCCCGCCATGGGCCGCAATCGCCCCCGCAATCACTGACCGCTCGAACCCGGCCACGCGGTCGGCCAGCCGGGGGGCATCCGGGCCAGACGCCCCCGGCATCCAGTCCAGCCCCAGTACGAACCGGTCGGCGGCATTGCGCAGTTCGCGCACGTTGCCGGGCCAGTCGCGGCCTGCCAGATCGGCCAGCATTTCGGGTTCGGGGGCACGGTCCGGGGCGGAATGGCGGGCGGCGGCCTCGCGCACCAGTTGCAGGAACAGCAGCGGAATATCCTCGCGCCGCGCCGCCAGCGGCGGCACCCGGATCAGCGCCACGTTCAGCCGCCAGTACAGATCCTCGCGGAACACGCCGCGCGCCACCTCGCCCGCAAGGTCGGTTTTCGAGGTGGCGATGAACCGCACATCCAGCGGGATCGGGTCGTTCGACCCCAACCGGGTGATCACCCGGTCCTGCAACACGCGCAGCAGCTTGGCCTGCACGTCCAGCGGCATCTGGCCCACCTCGTCCAGCAGCACGGTGCCGCCGCGCGCATGTTCAAACCGCCCGAACCGCGCCCGCATCGCCCCGGCAAAGGCCCCGGCCTCATGGCCGAACAGTTCCGACTCGATCAGCGCGGCGGGCAGGGCCGCGCAGTTCACCGCCACGAACGGCTTTGCCGCCCGCTGCGACAGATCGTGCATGGCCCGCGCCACCACCTCTTTGCCTGCGCCCACCGGGCCGAAGATCAGGGCGTCGGCCTCGGATGCCCCAATCGCGCGCAGGCGATAGCGCAGATCGATCATCGCCGCTGACCGCCCCGGCAGCCGGGCCTCCAGATCGTCCTTCTGCCCCGCCGCCGCCCGCAGACGGCGGTTGTCCAGCACCAGCGCCCGGTGATCCATCGCGCGGCGCAGAACCGTGATCAGGTTTTGCGCCATGAAGGGCTTTTCGATGAAGTCATAAGCCCCGCGCCGCATCGCCTCGACCGCCAGTTGCACCTCGGCATGGCCGGTGATCAGGATGACCGGCAGGTCGGCATCCATGTCGCGCAGCCGTTGCAGCAGGGTCATGCCGTCCATCCCCGGCATGCGGATGTCGCTGACCACCACGCCGTTCAGACCCGGCCCCGCATGGTCAAGCACTTCCTCGGCGGTTGAAAAACCCGTCACCGCCAACCCTGCCAGTTCCAAGGCCTGCAGCGTAGACGCCCGCATCTGGGCGTCGTCATCCACCAGCAGAACACGCCCCGGCATCATTCCGCAGCCTCCGCCCGTCTGGCGGCCACCGCCAGATCGACAGTGAACACCGCTCCGCCCCCCGGCGCGTTGGCCACCCGCAGATCGCCGCCGAAATCCTTCATGATGTTGTAGGAAATCGACAGGCCCAGCCCCAGACCGGACCCCACCCGCTTGGTGGTGAAGAACGGATCGAAAATCCGGTCGGCAATCGCCGGGGCCACGCCGGGGCCATGGTCGCGCACCTGCAACAGAACGCGCGCGCCCGCGACCTTGGCCGACAGTTCGATCCGCCGGTCCGCCGCGTCCTGCACCGCATCGGCCGCGTTGGACAAAAGGTTGACCAGCACCTGTTGCAACCGCACCGGCCCCGCCCGCACCAAGGGCAGATCGTCGGGCAGGGCGACCACCACGGTCATGCCCTCCAGCCGCGACGCCGCCACCACCAGCGCCTCGTCCACCGCCGCCGCCAGCGCGATGTCCTTCAACGGCGCATCGGGTTTGCGCGCCACATTGCGCAGATGCCGCGCAATCGCCGCCATCCGGTCGATCAGCGACAAGATCTGCCCGACGTTTTCCTTGGCCCGCGCAGCCTCGCCCCGGTCGATCAGAATGGCCGCCGAATCCGCATAGTTGCGCGCCGCCGCCAGCGGTTGGTTGATCTCGTGGCTCAGCGCCGCCGACATCTGCCCCAGGGCCGCCAGCTTGCCCGCCTGTACCAGATCGGCCTGGGTGCGGCGCAGCTCGGCCTCGGCGGCGCGGCGTTCGGCCACCTCGGCCTCGATCAGCACATTGACGCGGGCAAGGTCCGCCGTCCGCGCCGCCACCCGGCGTTCCAGTTCCGCCTTGGCCTGTTCCTGCAAGGCGATGCGTTCCGCCAGCCGCAGCCGCCGTTGCCGCATCAGCACCGCCAAGGCCACCGCCGCGCCCAGCAACAGCAGCACCGCCGCCACCGCCAGCCGCGCCTGCGCCCGCAGATAGCGCGTGTCCAGCAGCACATGCACCGTCCACCCGGCGCGCGGCATCAGCGCCTCCGCCACCACATATTCGCGCAACCCATCGCTGCCCTGCACCGACATCACACCATCCGTCCGCTGATGCGGCAGGGCCGCCACGGTCACATCGGCATAGCGGCGCGAGGCCGCCGTGCGCGCCATCCGGTCCGCCGACAGGGGCAGCAGGGATTTGTACAGCCAGCCCGGATCGGTCGACAGGAAGACGATGCCTTCGGGGTCGGTGACCATGATCCGGGCCTCTTGCGTGCGCCATTCGCTTTCGATCAGATCCAGCCCGATCTTGACGGCGACCACCCCCCGGACCGTGCCTTCGTCATCCCGCACCGGGGCGGTGAAATAGTATCCCCGCACGCCCGATGTGGTGCCGATTGCATAGAACCGCCCCTTTTCGCCCGCCAAGGCGGCGGTGAAATAGGGGCGATAGCTGAAGTTCTGGCCCACGAAACTGTCGGGCCGGTCATAGTTGCTGGCGGCAATCGTCACGCCATCGGGGGTCATGATGTAGATGTCCGACGCCTCAAGGCTCGCGTTCTTGGCCTTCAGCCAGCGGTCCATCGCCGCCCGCTGCGACCGGTCATCCGGCTGCGCCACCAGCCGCGCGATGGTTTCCTGATCGGCCAGCAGGTCGGGCACGGCCTCGAACCGCCGCAAATGCCCGTCCAGCGCCTGAATGGTCAGGGCCAGCGTGGCATCGGCCCGGCTGCGCCCTTCGGCCAGATAGAACCGCGTGGCCCCGATGGCCGCAACCGCCGCCAACCCAAGGATCAGCAGCCCGGCCAAAGGCAGCACCAACCGCTTCACCACATGCCCTCCCTCTGGCAGATGCCCTAGCCAATCACCCCGCGCGCGCCGCCCGTCTGGCCCCGGTCCAGCAGCAGATGGTCCAGCAGCACGCAGGCCATCATCGCCTCGCCCACCGGCACGGCGCGGATACCCACGCAGGGATCATGCCGCCCCTTGGTGATCAGGTCCAGTTCCTCGCCCGCCGCGTTGATCGTGCGGCGCGGGGTCAGGATGCTGGAGGTGGGCTTGACCGCAAAGCGGCAGACCACATCCTGCCCGGTCGAAATGCCGCCCAGAATGCCCCCGGCGTGGTTCGACAGAAACTCTGGCCCGTTCGGACCCATGCGAATTTCATCGGCATTGTCCACGCCCGTCAGGGCCGCCACCGCCATGCCGTCGCCAATCTCGACCGCCTTCACCGCGTTGACCGACATCATCGCTGCGGCAAGGTCAGAGTCCAGCTTGCCATACAAGGGCGCGCCGAGCCCCGCAGGCACGCCCGACGCCACCACCTCGATCACCGCGCCGACCGAGTTCAGCCCCTTGCGCAGGTCGTCCAGATACGCGGCCCAGGTTTCTGCCGCCTGCGCATCGGGCACCCAGAACGGGTTGCGCTCCACTTCCGCCAGATCGAACCGCGCCCGGTCGATCCCGTGCACCCCCATCTGCACCATGTAGCCGGTGATCCGCAGACCGGGGCACAGCGCCGCCAGCACCGCCCTTGCCACACCGCCCGCCGCCACCCGAGATGCCGTTTCCCGCGCCGACGACCGCCCGCCACCGCGATAATCCCGCAGCCCGTATTTCTGGTGATAGGTGATGTCCGCATGGCCGGGCCGGAAGGCCTGTGCGATGGCCCCGTAATCCTTGGACCGCTGGTCGGTGTTCTGGATCATCAGCTGAATGGGCGTGCCTGTCGTCACCCCCTCGAACACGCCCGACAAGATGCGCACCTCATCGGCCTCTTGCCGCTGCGTGGTGTATTTGTTCTGCCCCGGTTTGCGGCGGTCCAGCCAGGGCTGCAAATCCGCCTCCGACAGCGCGATACCGGGCGGGCAGCCATCCACCGTGCAACCAATCGCCGGACCGTGACTCTCGCCCCAGGTGGTCACGCGAAACAGATGTCCAAAGGTGTTCAGGCTCATGCGCAAGGCTCCTCATCTGGTCCAAAGCCCTATCGCACCCGCCTTGCGAAATCCACCCGCTGCTGCTGTCTTTCACCGGGCCTGCGCCGACATCGTTGGCGGGCCTGACCGTTGCCCGCCTGCTTGCCCTTGGTTGCGTTCTTTGCCACTGGTAAATCGACGCACAAAAGCAAGGAGGCCGCGATGGAAGGCCAACCGGAAATCCTGGGCAAGGTGATGGGCTGGCTGGATCAGGCCGGCACCATTGCCATGGGCTGGCTGCTGTCACCTGCCGCCTGGTCGCAGTTTGCCTTGCTGGCGATGGCCTATCTTGTGGCCCGCCTGATCACCCGCCGCCTGATCCCGCCCCTGTCGCGGCTGATGGACCCCGGCGAGGCGCGTGAGGGCGTGATCGCCACCGCCCGCCGGTTTGCCTTGCGGTTGCTGCCGCTGATCCTGCCGCTGATCGCCTATGGCCTGACCGCCACGGGCGAGGAAGTGACCCGGTCGCTGTTCGGGTCGGGCGAGGTGATCGCCTTTGGCAAGCGGGTGTTCCTGTTCATCGCCGCCCGCATCTTGGTGCGCGACGTGCTGACCGACGGGTTCCTGCGCCTGCTGGGGCGCTATGTGCTGCTGCCCGTGGCCGCGCTGTATGCCTTGGGCGTGCTGGACGATCTGACCCTGCGGCTGGAAGAAACCGTGGTGGCACTTGGCAACATCCGGTTTTCGGTGATGTCGCTGATCCGGGGGATCATCGCGGGCAGTCTGCTGTTCTGGCTGGGGTCATGGTCGAACCGGCAAAGTGCGGACTACATCAAGGCGCAGCAGGAATTGCGCCCTGCCACCCGTGAACTGGCGGTGAAGGCCGCCGAGATCGTCATTTTCGGCGCGGCCTTCCTTTTGCTCATGTCGATCATGGGCATCGATCTGACCGCGATCGCGGTATTGGGCGGCGCGCTTGGCGTGGGGATCGGGCTGGGGTTGCAGCAGATTGCCGCGAACTTCGTGTCGGGCATCATCCTGCTGGTCGAAGGCCAGACCACGGTGGGCGATTACGTCGAGTTGGACGGCGGCGAGAAGGGCACCATCGTCAAGATGACCGCCCGCGCCTGCGTGCTGGAAACGTTCGACGGCAAGTGGATCGTGGTGCCGAATGAACATTTCATCACGACGCGAGTGGTGAACTATTCCGATCAGGGGTCCGCCAACCGCTATGAGGCGCTGTTTTCGGTCAGCTATGACACCGACATCAACCGGGTGCCCGCGATCATCGACGCGGCGGTGGCGGCGCTGCCCTTTGTGCTGAAGGCCCCCGATGGCCCCGATTGCGAGTTGCGCGGGTTTGGCGAATCTGCGGTGGATTTCGCGGTGGAATACTGGGTAAACGGCATTGACGACGGCAAGAACAAATATGGCTCTCCGGTGCTGTTCGCCATCTGGAATGCGCTGAAGGCCGAAGGGATCGAGATGCCCTATCCGCACCGGGTGATCGAGATCAAAGGCTCCAAGCCGTGACAGATGCGCTGGTCATTGGCGGCGGGCCTGCCGGGCTGATGGCCGCCGAGGCCTTGGCCGATGCCGGGCGGCGCGTGGTGCTGTGCGAGGCGAAGCCTTCGGTCGGGCGCAAGCTGCTGATGGCCGGGAAATCCGGGCTGAACGTGACCAAGGATGAAGGAGAGACTGCCTTCCTCGCTGCTTTTGACAGCGATTGGCTGAAACCGATGCTGCGGGCGTTTGAGCCTGAGGATGTGGCGCAATGGTGCCGGGACTTGGGGCAAGAGGTTTTCACCGGGTCATCGGGCCGTGTGTTTCCGCAGGCGATGAAAGCCTCACCCCTGCTGCGGGCATGGCTGGTTCGGTTGGCAGGCAAGGGGGTGGAGATCCGCACCCGCTGGCGTTGGTTGGGGCCGATGGCGACGGGGCATTCCTTCCAGACGCCGGAGGGCGCTGTTACCCTGAACCCCCGCACCACCGTTTTGGCACTTGGTGGTGCCAGTTGGGCGCGGTTGGGGTCGGATGGGGCCTGGGTGCCGTGGCTGGTGGCCAAGGGGGTAGAGGTCGCGCCGTTCCGCCCGGCCAACATGGGGTTCGACGTGGCGTGGTCGCCCCATATGCAGCGGCATTTCGGCCAGCCGATCAAGGGGGCGGTGCTGATCGTGGAGGGCCGCCGCACACGGGCCGAGTTCGTGATCACGGCCAAGGGCGTGGAAGGCGGCGGCATCTATGCGGTATCGCGCGCGTTAAGGGAAGGCGCAAGCCTGACGCTGGACCTGCTGCCCGATGTGACGCCCGCCGACCTGACCCTGCGCCTGTCGCGCCTGAAACCGGCCGAGACGGCGGCCAACAAGCTGCGCAAGCTGGGGCTGTCGCCCGCCGCGATTGCGCTGGTGATGGAATGCGCACGCGGGGCCGATCTGGCGGTGATCAAGCACCTGCCCCTGCCGCTGCAAGGCCCGCGCCCGATGGACGAGGCGATTTCTGTGGCGGGCGGCATCACCCGTGCGGCGCTGACCGACCATCTGGAAATCAAGGCGATGCCCGGCACCTTCGCCTGCGGCGAGATGCTGGACTGGGAGGCCCCGACCGGGGGCTATCTGCTGACCGCCTGCCTTGCCACCGGGTTGTGGGCAGGCCGTCACGCCGCCAGCAACACCCGCGCTTCGTAGGATTTCAGCGTCAGCCGCGCAGAGGCGAATTGCGGCGGGTTGGGCTGATGCGCAAGGTCGGGGAACAGCTTGGCCAGTTCATCGCGCTGGCCCTGATCCATGGTGCCAAGGGTGCGGTCGCCGGGCTGAAAGCTCTCGCTCCACGCGCCGTCTGCCAGCACGATCTCGTGCCGGTCGAACAGCAGATGCACATAGGCCACGTCCGCCACGCCTGCCTCGGTGATGCCGGGCTGGCCGATCAGATGGGCCGCGCGCACCAGAACCTCATCCGCGCCGAACAGCAGATCGGCCCGCGCGCCGGTCAGCAGCATGCGGTGCTGGCGCGACACCATCATGTCGCGTTGCGGCAGATCCGGCCCAAAGGCGCCCCGGCGGATCAGGACCGGCTGCAACGACGGATCGCGGGCCAGGACCTGCGGCGACACCCGCTTGGACCCGATCCAGCGCAGCGGCTGCGGGCCGTGGTCGCGGGTCATCACCATGTCGCCGACCGACAGGTGTTCGATCGCGGTCTGGCCGCGCGGGGTGGCGATCATCGTGCCGGGGGTAAAGCAGGCGACGATGGTTTCGATGTTGGAAAAGGTCAGGGTGCCGATGACATTGTCGGCAAGGTCCAGAAACTGCACCACGCCGTTTTCCGGGTTCATCGGATCATAGACGATGCGGTGCCGCCCAAGCCCGGTCAGGTCGATCTGGTCGGTTTCGCCCACATCTTCGGACCCGTCGACCGTATCGCCCATCCCGGCATAAAAGATGTCGGACCCGTCGCCGCCGCTGAAGAAATCGGCCCCTGCCCCGCCGTACAGCATGTCATTGCCAAGGCCGCCGAACAGGCTGTCGTTGCCATCCCCGCCGGTCAGCGCGTCATTGCCCTCGCCCCCGGTCAGGGCATCGTTGCCAAGACCGCCGAACAGGCTGTCGTCGCCGGTGCCGCCGTCAAGGCTGTCGTTGCCCTCGTCACCCGACAGGCTGTCATTGCCCGCGTCGCCGGTCAGGCTGTCATTGCCCAGCCCGCCGCTGACAAGGTCATTGCCGACCCCGCCGCCGACCAGATCATTGCCCTCGCCGCCTTCGACCGTGTCATCGCCGTCGCCGCCATAGGCGCTGTCGTTGCCGGTACCGCCAAACACCGCGTCATTGCCGCCGCCGCCATCCAGACTGTCATTGCCCGCGTCGCCCGACAGGGTGTCGGTGCCGTCGCCGCCATAGACATCATCCTCGCCAAGCCCGCCCGACACCAGATCGTTGCCGGCATCGCCCGACACTTCGTCATTGCCGCTGCCGCCCAGAACCGTGTCATTGTCGGTGCCGCCGAACAGAATGTCGTCGGACCCCGCGCCGTCGATATAGTCGGACCCGGCCCCGCCATAGAAGATGTTGGTATAAACGTCGCCCGTCAGGCCCTGGTTGTCAAAACCGATCAGGGTATCATTGAAGGCCGACCCGATGATCCCGTCGACCGAGGCAAACACATCGCCCGTCGAATGCCCCCCGCTGGAGGTGTTGGAGGCTAGGTTGACACTGACCGCCGCGTTCGAGGCGGAATAGTCGAGGAAGTCCATATCCTCGCCGCCATACAGCGTGTCGGACCCGACCCCGCCGGCCAGCGTGTCATTGCCAAGCCCGCCGAACAGCCCGTCCGCGCCAGAGCCACCGAACAGATGGTTGTTGTCGTCGTTCCCGGTCAGCGTGTCGTTGTAGATCGACCCGATCAGATGCTCGACCCCGGTCAGGGTATCGCCCGCCGCATCGCCGCCGCTGCCGGTGCCGCCAGCGGTGACGTTGACCGCAGACCCCGAGGCCGAGTAATCGGCCACATCACCGCTGCCCGCCCCGCCGTTCAGCAGATCGCTGCCCGCGCCGCCCACCAGCGTATCGTTGCCATCGCCGCCATACAGGCTGTCGGACCCCGCGCCACCGTAAAGCGCATCATTGCCCGCGCCGCCATACAGCGCATTGGCCGCGCCATCGCCGGTCAGGGTATCGTTGAAGCCTGACCCCGACAGGTTTTCAAAGCCCGACAGGCTGTCGCCCTGCGCATCGCCGCCGGTGTTGACCCCGGTGGTCAGGTTGACCGAAACCCCCGCCCAGGATGTGGAATAGTCGGCGGTATCGGTGCCCAGCCCGCCCGCCAGAACATCGGCCCCGCCACCGCCGGTCAGGGTGTTGTTGCCAAGGCTGCCGGTCAGCGTGTCATTGAAGGCCGAACCTGACAGGTTTTCGATGTTGGTCAGAACATCGCCCACAGCCTCGCCTGCCGTGCCAAGGCCGGTGGTCAGGCTGACCGCCACCGCCGCTGCCGCCGCGCTGTAATCGGCGGTGTCATTGCCGGACCCGCCATCCAGAATGTCGATGCCCAGACCGCCCGCCAGCGTGTCGTCATCGGCCCCGCCCGACAGGTTGTCATTGCCCGCGCCGCCCGACAGCAGGTCGTCGCCCGCAGCCCCTGTCAGGGTATTGGCCCCGGCATCGCCTGCCAGCGTGTCGTTGAACGCAGACCCGGTCAGCGCCTCGATGCCCGACAGCACATCGCCCGCCGCGTCGCCTGCGCTGCCGGTGCCGGTGGCAAGGCTGGCGCTGACCCCGGCCGCCGAGGCGGTGTAGTCGACGGTATCATTGCCAGTCCCGCCGATCAGCGTGTCTTCGCCGCCGCCCCCGGCCAGCAGATCGTTGCCCGCGCCGCCCGTCAGCACGTTGTCCTCGGCATTGCCGGTCAGCGTGTCGGCCAGGGTGGTGCCGGTGACATTCTCGATCCCGACCAGCGTGTCGGTGCCCGCATCGCCGCCGCTGCCAAGGCCGGTGGCCAGGTTGACGCTGACCCCGACCGTGCCGCTGCTGTAGTCGGCAAGGTCGATGCCGGTGCCGCCTTCCAGCCGGTCGCTGCCCGACCCGCCCACCAGCGTATCGTCCCCCGCCCCGCCATACAGGCTGTCCGACCCGGACCCGCCAAACAACTGGTCATTGCCATCGCCGCCCGTCAGCGCATTGGCCCCGGTGTTGCCGGTCAGCACATCATTCAGCGCCGAGCCTGTCAGGTTCTCGATGCTGTTCAGCACATCGCCCTGCGCGTCGCCGCCGGTATTGGTGCCTGTGGTCAGGTTGACCGTGACGCCTGCCGCCGATCCGGTATAGTCGGCGGTATCTGTGCCGCTGCCGCCATCAAGGCTGTCATTGCCGGACCCGCCAAACAGCGTGTCGTTGCCGCTGCCGCCAAACAGCCGGTCATTTCCTGCGCCACCATATATGACATCGGCCGATCCGGTGCCCGCCAGGGCAGTATCGTTGCCACTACCACCCGTAACGGTTGCCAAACTGTGCCCGCCTGCCCGCTGACCGAGAGTTTGCTCTCGTGTCGATTTCTGCTCATCTTGCCAATTAAGTTAAAATTATGGCGAAAGTTGGACAAAGCTTGTCGGCGGTTGGTTAAAGTTTCTGGACGGTCGGCTTCCAAATCCTGAAACGCGGCGATCAAATCTTGCCAGCCGTCACGCTTTGCCCCCCGATGGCCGCAGCAACCGGGGGCAGTCTGCATGGCGTTCACCTATCTGAAACGCGGCCAGTCCGCTCCCTTGGCCGAGGCCGTGTCGGGCAGCGTTGCCGCGATGCTGGCAGAGCTTGACGCCGGGGGCGATGAGGCTGCCCGCCGCATGGCGCGTGATCTGGATGGCTGGCAGGGCGACATCGTGGTGTCGGACGCGACGATTGCCGCGGCTTGTGCGCGGGTGCCGCAGAGCCTGAAAGACGACATTGCCTATGCCCATGAAAACATTGCCCGCTTTGCTGTGGCCCAACGCGAGTCTGTGCAGGAAGTGACGGTCGAACTGCGCCCCGGCCTGACAGTGGGGCAAAGGTTGATCCCGGTTCAGGCGGCGGGCTGCTATGTGCCGGGGGGGCGCTACAGCCACATTGCATCCGCGATGATGACGGTGACCACCGCCAAGGTGGCCGGGGTGGCGCATATCGCTGCCGTCTCGCCGCCGCGGGCGGGGGGGATTCCCGATGCCATCCTCTATACGCTGCATACCTGTGGCGCGGACCGGATTCTGGCGCTTGGCGGGGTGCAGGGCATTGCTGCCATGGCCTTTGGCCTGTTCGGCCTGCCGCGCGCCGATATCCTTGTCGGCCCCGGCAACCCCTATGTGGCCGAGGCCAAGCGGCTGCTGTATGGCCGCGTCGGCATCGACATGGTGGCAGGTCCGACCGACAGCATGGTGATCGCCGATGCCACAGCCGACCCCGAGGTGGTGGCCTGGGATCTGGTGGGCCAAGCCGAACACGGGGCCAATTCCCCCGTCTGGCTGGTGACGGATGATGCGCCTTTGGCCGCCGAGGTCGCCCGTCTGGCCCCGCTGTTTGCCGCCGAACTGCCCGAGCCGAACCGCACGGCGGCGCTTGCGGCCTGGGCCGGTCTGGCCGAGATCATCCTGTGCGACGGACCCGAGGCGATGGCCAGGGTGGCCGATCAGGTGGCCCCCGAGCATCTGCATGTGCAAGCGGCGGACTTGGGCTGGTGGAAGGGTCGGCTGCGGGCCTATGGGTCGCTGTTTCTGGGGGCCGAGACGACAGTGGCCTTTGGCGACAAGGCGGCGGGCACCAACCATGTGCTGCCCACGTCGGGGGCGGCGCGCTATACCGGGGGGCTGTCGGTCCACAAGTTTCTGAAAACCGTGACATGGCAGCAGGTGACGCCGCAGGCCCTGCCCCGGCTGGCCGAAGTGACCGCCAATATCAGCCGGTTTGAGGGCATGGAAGGCCATGCCCGCACCGCCGACATCCGCCTTGCCAAACTGGCCGCAGCACCCGACATTGCCCTGAATACCTAAGGAGCCACCATGCACCTGTCCCGCTTTCCCCGCATCCGCCTTGGCCACCTGCCCACCCCGCTGGAACCGATGCCGCGGCTGTCGGCCTTGCTGGGGGGGCCGGAACTCTGGATCAAGCGGGATGATTGCACGGGGCTGTCGACCGGGGGCAACAAGACCCGCAAGCTGGAATTTCTGATGGCCGAGGCGATGGCCATGGGGGCCGACATGGTGCTGACCCAAGGCGCCACGCAATCCAACCACGCGCGGCAGACGGCGGCGGCGGCGGCCAAGCTGGGGCTGAAATGCCACCTGATCCTCGAGGATCGCACCGGGTACAACGAACCCAACTACCGCATGAACGGCAATGTGCTGCTGGACGTGCTGCACGGGGCAACCATTGAACACCGCGGGCCGGGGCTGGACATGAACGCGGAATTGTTCGCGGTGGCCGAGGGGTTTCGCGCCATGGGGGCGGTGCCTTATGCCATTCCGGGCGGCGGGTCGAACGCGACGGGGGCGCTTGGCTATGTCAACTGCGCGCTGGAATTGCTGGGGCAGATGGTTGAGGGCGGGATCGTGTTTGACCACATGGTCACGGCCACGGGGTCTGCGGGCACCCAGGCCGGGCTGATCGTCGGACTGAAAGCGCTGAACGCGCAACTGCCGTTGCTGGGCATCGGGGTGCGCGCGGCGCGCGAGGTGCAAGAGGCCAACGTGTTCCGGCTGGCGCAGGCGGTCGAGGAAAAGCTGGGCACCGCTGGCGTGGTCAGCCGCGAGGATGTGGTGGCGAATTGCGACTACATCGGGCAGGGCTATGGCATTCCGGCAGACTCGACGCTGGAGGCGATTGATATTTTCGCCCGGACCGAGGCCATTTTGCTGGACCCGGTTTATTCGGGCAAAGGGGCGGCGGGCCTGATTGACCTGATCCGCAAGGGCCAGTTCACCAAAGGCCAGCACATCGTGTTCCTGCACACCGGCGGGGCGATTGGCCTGACCGGATACACCCACGTCCTGCCGCACGCATGAGGCCCCAAGCATGAGGCCCCAAGCATGAGGACAGTCGGCATCCTTGGCGGCATGGGGCCAGAGGCGACGGTGCTGCTGTTGAGCCGCGTCTTGCAGGCGGTGGACGCTGCCGATGACGCAGACCATATCCCCCTGATCGTGCATCAGAACCCTGCCGTGCCATCGCGCCTGTCGCGGCTGATCGACGGAGTGGGCGATGATCCCGGCCCGGTGCTGGCGCGTATGGCGCAGGGGCTTGCGGCCGCAGGGGCGCAGGCGATTGCGATGCCCTGCAACACCGCCCACGCCTATGCGCCGCAGATCATGGCCGCCACGCCGCTGCCGTTTCTGGACATGCGCAAGGCGACCGTTGCGGCCCTGCCAAAGGGGCGGATCGGAATGCTGGCCTCGCCTGCCATGCGGATCACCGGGGCGTTCGATGCGGTGATGGCAGAGGCCGGGATGGTGCCGGTCTGGCCTGCGGATGAGGCGCCGGTGCTGGCGCTGATCCGGCGGGTGAAGGCGGGGGATACGGGGGGGCAGGCCGAGATGGCGCGGCTGGCGGCAGAAATGGCGGCGCAGTCTGACCATGTGCTGGTCGCCTGCACCGAATTGTCGCTGCTGACGGGCGGGGTGCAGGTGCCCTTCACCGACAGTCTGGATTGTCTGGTGACGGCGATTTGCGGCTTTGCCCGTGGTCAGGCGGTATAGCGCACAAAGGCAAAGGCCCCGCCATCGGCCCGCCAGTTCGGCACGTTCATCGTGCCCTGCCCGCCGGTGAACGCCAACAGGCTGCGGCGGCCCGAGCCATCGGGGGCCATGATCCAGATTTCCACCGCCAGATCGCGGGGGTGGCCGGGCGTGCCGGGCGGGTAGGCAAGGCAGATCAGATGCCTGCCGCAGGGCGACGGATGCGGAAACCACAGCACATGATCGTCCTTGAACAGGTGGCGCTGTCCCGATCCATCTGCCGCCATCACCCAGATCTGCGCGTGGCCGGACCGGTCGCAGTTGTAGTAGATGTGGCTGCCACCCGCCGAATAATCGGGGCCGTCCGACTGGCCTTCGCCCATGGTCAGGCGCGACTCTGACCCGCCCGCAACGGGCATCGTGTAAATGTCGATCCCCCGGCTGCCGCGTGCCGCCGCATAGGTGATGCGCGCGCCATCGGGTGACCAGCCGTGCCACCAACTGGGGGCCTGCAGGGACAGGACGCGGGGCGTGCCGCCCGCAGCGGGAATCAGGAAAATCTCGGCCCCATTCTCGCGGTGATGCGACAGCGCGATGGTCTTGCCATCCGGCGAAATGCCGTGGTCGTTGTTGCAGCGGTTGGCAAAGCCCGTGTCGAGCGGGACCAGCTTGGGATCAGACAAGGGCACCTTGAACAGCCGCCCGTCGGAATTGACCATCAGGTAGGTGCCGCAGGGCGACCAGTTCGGGGCCTCGATCCGGGCAGCAGTTTGCAGGACAACGCGGGACATACCCGCCGCCATGTCCCACAGTTCCAGCGACGATTTCACTCGCGCGCTTTCGGGGTCAGCAGTCTGGCGGGGCGCAAGGCCTCGGCGGCGCGGAACAGGCCGAAGGTCTGGCCGACATAGTTCACCACGCCGGACACCTGCTCCATATACTTCTGCAACTCGGGGGTGCGTTCGGCCTCGACCATCGACACCGGGCGATCCGGGCCTTCGCCTTCAAACTGACAGTAAAACAGCGGCTCGCCCCGTTTCAGCACGATGTCCTTTTCCGGTTCGTGCCATTCAAACGCCCACATCAACGGCCGCGGCCAGACGTTCAGCGGAAACCGCCCGCCAAAGATGGTGCCCGGCAAAGGATCGCGGCGGTAATGCAGAAAGGCCGAAAGCTGCGTCACATAGACCATCTCGTCGGCGATGAAACAGTAGGGCAGCGACAGTTGCACGGTGGGGCGGTCGGGGTAGCGCCATTCGGCCTCGTTCACCAGCGTCAGCACCTCGCCCAGCTTGTTCGACCGGATCGACGAGCTGACCCCGTTGCGGTTGACCAGATGCGGCTTGCCCTTGTCATCGCGGCCAAAGCCCACGTTGATGTCATAGGGGCATTTCACCATGAAATAGCGGCTTTCCAACTGCACCACGGCGGGGCAGCGGCTGGCGCTTTTGGCATGGGATTTGTTGGTCTGCCGGAACACCACCCGTTCAGGCGGGTCATACATCACCGCCCCCTTGTCCGAGGTCAGGAACCAGCCCACCGAAATGGGGCCGGATTTCGGGCCTTCTTCGGGGCGGTCAAAGCTGATGTTGATGTCCATGGCAGTCCCCTTGTTCGCACAGCAACGTCCCCGCAACGCGGGCTGCTGTCAATCGGCCAACGCCGCGCGCAGGGCGCGAATGCGGGCGGCATCGGTGTGGCGCAGGACGGCAGGCGCAAAGCCCAGATCGACCACCGGGCCGGATTGCGGATGCGGCGCCGCGAAAGACCCATGCGCCTCGGTCACGGCCAGACGGCGCAGCAGAGGGGCACTGGCGGGCCCGATGCCCGCCCCCGGCATCACGGAAATGCGGCCGCGGGCAAAAGCGATGGTGCGGGCCAGATCGCCCTCGCCCTGCGCTGCCGTCTGTGCGCGGCCCGAGGTCAGGATGCGGTGAAAGCCCAGAAGGGTCGCGCACTCGACCGCCTTGGCCAGATCCGGCACCAGATCGAAGGCGCGGTGCAGGGTCAGACCCATGCCTTTTGCCGCCATGACCAGATGTGACAGGACAGCAACATCCAGCCGCCCATCCGGCAGATTTGCCCCCAGAACCACGCCCGCCAACCCGGCATCCCGCGCAGCGTGAATGTCGGCACACATGATGGCGCGTTCCGTGCTGTCAAACACGAAATTCCCCGCCCGTGGCCGGATCATGGCAAACACCGGTACCCCGCAAGCTGCCGCATGCGCCATCAGTCCTGCCGCCGGGGTCAACCCGCCCAGCTCCAGTGCGGCGCACAGCTCGATCCGGTCCGCCCCGCCCGCCACCGCCTCGGCCAGGCCTGCGGCACTGTCCACGCAGACCTCGATCAGCATGGGAATGCCAGGGCGCCCGCCTCTGCCGCCCCGATCAGCCCGGCATCGGGACCACAGGTGGCGGGCACCAGCAACCCCTGCGGCGCATGGCGCAGGATGCGCGCCCGAACGGCAGCGTCCAAGGCCGCCACCAGATCAGGCGCATTCGACAAGCCGCCGCCGACCGGCACCACCGACGCGCCCAGCACATTGACCACCATCGCCAGCGGCCCGGCCAGCAGGTCCAGCCACAGACCCACCGTCCGCCCTGCGGCCGCATCGCCCGCCCGCCACGCCGCAAGCAAGGCCACCGACCCCGTCCCCTGACCTTCGCGGATCAGGTGCAGCCGTTCGATACCGCGCGCGCCGCCGATGGTATCCAGACACCCCATCTGCCCGCAACCGCAGGCCAGTTGCAGATCGGCCTCGCGCACGATCGGCCCATGCCCCCATTCGCCGGCATAGCCCGCAGCCCCGGTCAGCACCTGCCCGTTGATCACCACGCCCCCGCCGACACCGGTGCCCAGAATGATGCCGAACACGCAGTCATGCCCCCGCCCCGCGCCTTGCCGGGCCTCGGCCAGGGCAAAGCAATCGGCGTCGTTCAGCACCAGAACCGGCAGGCCAAGCGCGGCGGCAAGATCGGGGCCAAGGCTGCGGCCATGGGCGCAGGGAATGTTCACCACGGTAATCCTGCCGCTGGCCGGATCGACCACGCCCGCCACGGAAATCGCGATGCCGCGCACCGGACGCCCCGCCTGAAACGAGGCGAGCGTGGCGGCAAATGCCTCAAAACTGTCTGTGGGGGTCGGCGCCTCGCCCAGAGGCACAAGGCTGCCCCCTTGAGCCAGCGCGGCCTTGATGCGCGACCCGCCGATATCGAAACACAAGATCATTCGCTTCTCCGCTTTGTCCGCAGCATAACCGGCCTGCTGCGGCTTGACAGCCCCGCCCCTGGCACCGCATGACGCCTGAAACCACGGAGACTGCAATGGATGACCGCCTGATCGTGGCGCTGGATGTGCCGAACATAGTCCACGGACAAGCCCTTGCCGCCCGGTTGGGCGATTCGGTCAGCTTCTACAAGATCGGGCTGGGCATGTTGACCGGGGGGGGCCTCGCGCTGGCCAACGAGCTGAAACAGGATTTCGGCAAGCGCATCTTTCTGGACATGAAGCTGTTTGACATCGGCGCCACCATCGAGGCCGCAGTGCGCGGCCTTGCGCAATATGATCTGGATTTTCTGACCGTGCATGGCGACCCGCAGGTCGTGGCTGCGGCGGCGACGGGCAAGGGCGGATCGGGCATGAAAATCCTTGCCGTCACGGTGCTGACCTCGCTCGACCGTGCCGATCTGGACGCGAACCTGATCAAGCCGGGGGACATTCACCAGATCACGCTGGAACGCGCCGCCCGCGCGCTGGAGGCCGGGGCAGACGGGGTGATCGCCAGCCCGCAAGAGGCCGCGATGATCCGCGCGCTGCCACAGGCCAAGGGCCGCCTGATCGTGACGCCGGGCGTGCGGCCCGAGGGCGGCGCTCTGGGCGACCAGAAACGTGTGGCCACCCCGGCGCAGGCGATTGCCGACGGGGCGGATCACATCGTGGTGGGGCGTCCGGTCTGGCAGGCGGCAGATCCGGCTGCCGCCGCACGGGCGATTGTGGCAAGTCTTGGGACGCGGGCTGTGTGACAACCCGCCGGGGGTTTCACACCCCCGGACCCGCGTGGGATATTTGCGCCAATGTGAATGATCGTTCGCTGAATTGCGAATGATCGTTCAGAAATCGAGATGTTCCACATTCAGCGCATTGGCCTGAATGAACTCGCGTCGCGGTTCGACCACATCGCCCATGAGTTTGGTGAAAATGTCGTCTGCTTCAGCCAGATCGTCTACCTTGACCTGCAACAGCGTACGGGCTTCGGGGTCCAGCGTGGTTTCCCACAACTGTTCAGGGTTCATTTCGCCCAGCCCCTTGTAGCGTTGCAGCGACAGGCCCTTTTCGCCTTCGGTCAGAATCGACTTCAGCAGGTCGATCGGGCCATGCACCAGTTGTTCGCGATCCTTGCGCATCAGGCGGGCGGGATCGCGGTAGATGTCTTTGGTGTTGGCGGCAACCTGATTGAGCCTGCGAGCCTCGCCCGACCGCAACACCGCGCCGTCCAGCGTGCGCAATTCCTCGACCCCGCGCAGAACGCGGCTGAGACGGATGCCATGATCCTGCGTGATCCGCCCGCCCCAGCCCTTTTCGTACTCCAGCGCGATCATGTTGAGACGCCGGGCCACGGTATCGGCCACCTGCTGCAAATCGGCATCCGCGCGGCCGGGTTCAAACGCCCCCGCAAGTGCCGCCTGTTCCAGAATCCCGCGCGGATACAGCGTCGGGAAAGCATCCAGAATCCGGCGGAACTGACGCGCGCCTTCCACGATGCGGGCCAGATCATTGCCCGCAATCTCTTGGCCATCTTGCAGTTTCAGGATGGCCCCGTCGATACCCATTTCGACCAGATAGTCGTCCAGTGCCGCCTGATCCTTCAGGTAAACCTCTGATTTTCCACGCGCGACCTTGTAGAGCGGCGGCTGCGCGATATAGAGGAACCCGCCTTCAATCAGCGACGGCATCTGCCGGAAGAAAAAGGTAAGAAGCAGCGTGCGGATATGCGCGCCGTCCACATCAGCGTCGGTCATGATGACAATCTTGTGATACCGCAGCTTTTTCAGATCGAACTCATCCCGCCCGATGCCCGTGCCCAAGGCGGTGATCAACGTCCCGATCTCGGCGCTGCCCAGCATCCGGTCAAAGCGCGCGCGTTCCACGTTCAGGATCTTGCCGCGCAGGGGCAGAACGGCCTGATTGGCGCGGCTGCGCCCTTGTTTGGCCGACCCGCCGGCACTGTCACCCTCGACCAGAAAAAGCTCTGACTTCGACGGGTCACGTTCCTGACAATCGGCCAGTTTGCCCGGCAAGGACGCCACATCCAGCGCGGTCTTGCGACGGGTCAGATCGCGGGCTTTACGCGCAGCTTCGCGCGCCAGAGCCGCCTCGATGATCTTGCCGACGATGATCCGGGCGTTGGCCGGATTTTCCTCGAACCATTCCGACAGCTTTTCGTTGACCATGTTTTCAACGGCAGGGCGCACTTCTGACGACACCAGTTTATCTTTGGTCTGGCTGGAAAACTTGGGGTCTGGCACTTTCACCGACAGAACGCAGGTCAGACCTTCGCGCGCGTCGTCGCCCGTGAAATCAATCTTTTCCTTCTTGGCGATCCCCGAGGTCTGCGCATAATTGTTGATGGTCCGGGTCAAGGCACCCCGGAAACCAGCCATATGCGTGCCACCATCGCGCTGCGGAATGTTGTTTGTGAACGGCAGTACGTTTTCGTGATAACTGTCGTTCCACCACATCGCAACTTCGACGCCGATCCCCCCACGCTCGCCCACAATATAGATCGGCTCGGGCATGATCGAGGATTTGGACCGGTCCAGATACTTCACATATTCCCGCACGCCACCGTCATAGAAAAGCTCGGTCCGCAACGGCTCGGCAGGGCGCTCATCCTCGACGATGATCCGCACGCCGGAGTTCAGGAAGGCCAGTTCCCGCAGCCGATTTTCCAGCGTCTTGAACTGATAGTCGAGGTTTGAGAACGTTCCTTCAGGAATGTTGGTTTTCGCCGACGCAAGGAAGCGGACTTCTGTGCCGCGCATGCCCGGCGCGGGGCCGACCTCGTGCACATGCACGACACAATCGCCATGTTCAAACCGGGCGCGATATTCGGTTTCATTGCGCCAGACCGTCAATTCCAGCCATTCCGAAAGCGCGTTCACAACCGAAACGCCGACCCCGTGCAGGCCGCCCGACACTTTGTAGGCATTGCCGGAATCGTCAGTGTTGTTGAACTTTCCGCCCGCGTGAAGCTGCGTCATGATCACTTCGGCGGCGGACACACCTTCTTCCTGATGAATGTCGACCGGGATGCCACGACCATTGTCCCGCACCGAAACCGAGCTGTCGGCGTGGATTTTCACCGTCACCGCCGTCGCGTGACCGGCCAGCGCCTCGTCAATGCCGTTGTCGACGACCTCATACACCATATGGTGCAGGCCCGACCCATCGTCAGTGTCGCCGATATACATGCCGGGACGTTTGCGAACGGCCTCTAACCCTTTGAGAACTTTGATGGAATCGGCGCTGTATGCGTCCGGCTTCTTGGCTTCTTCGGCCATATGGTCTGAACCCCTTGTCTTGTGTGCGGTTTATAGCGACTCGGGGCAGGAATGTCACGCGTTGAGGGGAAATTTGGGGTCAGGTCAGCGCAATTACGATGCCCACACCCATCAGCAGGACGCCGGAAATCAGGTTCAGCCGACGCAGCGCGGACGGGCTGGACAGCAGGCTGCGTGCGCGGTCAAGGAACAGGGCAAGCGACAGGTTGCCGATCATCGGGATCAGCGTCGAAACCACAAGGATCGCCGCGATATCAAGGCCGGTGACGCGCGACAGGTCAAAGAAACCGGGCAGGACGCCCATGTAAAACAGGATCGCCTTGGGGTTGCCGATCACCGCCGCTACCCCGGTGGCAAGCCCGGCCCAAAGGCCGGGGCGCGTCAGGGCGCTGTCTGCGGCGGGGCTGGTGGCTGGCTTGCGGATCAGCAGAAATCCCATGACGGCAAAGGTGGCCGCAGCCACCCATTGCAGGGCAGACAGAAACCCGCCGTAGTCAGACAGAACCCAGGACAAGCCAAAGATGGCCGCCAGCGGCCAGATCGCATCGCCAACCGCAACGCCCACGGCCAAAGGCCAGGCGGCGGCAAAACCACCCGACAAGGCGCGCGCCGTAAGGGCCACCCAGACCGGGCCGGGGATCACCCAAAGCAAGGCCATGCCGCCCGCATAAAGCAACAGTTGATGAATGCTAACAGTCATTCACTTAACCTCAGCGAGCCATCTTCTGCCAAGGGCCAGAACGGGTTCATCGCCACTTCCCACACATGTCCGTCCGGGTCGGACCAGTAACCGGAATAGCCGCCCCAGAAGACTTTGGCAGGCGCCTTCAAGGCCGACCCACCGGCGGCCAAGGCGGCGGCAAACGCCGCGTCAACTTCGGCTTCGGTGGTGAAATTCTGCGCCAGCGTGACAGCACCAGTGCCCAGAACCGCCCCTTCCCGCCCCTGATCTGCCGCCAGATCCTCGCGCCCGAACAAGGCAAGCACAGCGCCGTGCATCTGGAAGAAGGCAACAGATGGCTGGCTGTCGGAATGCTCGGTCCAGCCAAGCCGAGCATAGAATTCGCGGGAGGCTGGCAGATCGGCCACGCCCAAGGTGATCAGGGTCACGCGTTGCGGAGTCATCACGAAATCCTTGATTGGCCGCCGTGATCGGCGACACACAGGGTTTGCCCGCGATTTCCAAGGCTGTCAAACAGCGCGGCCTCGGTTCCGGTCATCAGGGCCTGCGCGCCAAGGGCGCAGATTTCATCATACAATGCCGCACGGCGGGCAGCATCCAGATGGGCTGCCACTTCATCTAGCAGCAGAATGGGCGCGACACCCAGATCTTGCGTCAGGGCGCGTGCGTTGGCAAGGATCAGGCTGATCAGCAGGGCCTTCTGCTCGCCGGTCGAACACTGATCGGCGGGCACGCCCTTGGCGGCAAACAATGCGGCAAGATCGGCCCGGTGCGGGCCGTGCAGGGTGCGGCCGGCAGCCATGTCGCGGCGGCGACCAGCGGCAAGCGTCTGGGCCAGGTCGTCGCCTTCATCGCAGTCTTCCATGCCTGTCAGGCCAAGCACCGCCTGCGGAAACGCCGTTTCGGCCCCGTCCTGCGCCTGCGCAAGGCGGGCAAGCGTGTGGCGGCGATTGGCCGAAATCCGCGCGCCGCTGGTGGCCATCTGACCTTCCAGCGCGCCATACCAATGCGGGTCCATGACCTGATCGCGCAACAAACGGTTACGGTCGCGCATCGCCTTTTCATATGTGAGCGATAGTTCACCATGGTCAGGCGCGAAGGACAGGGTCAGCCTGTCGAGAAAGCGGCGACGCCCTTCGGCAGCCTCGATCCACAGCCGGTCCATGGCGGGAACCAGCCACAAAACGCGACAGATCTGCCCCAGCATGGCCTGAGTTGCGGCCTTGCCATCCAGCCGAACCTGCCGGCTGTCGGTGCCTTGGGCAAAGGTTTCCAGCTGATGCGCTGCATGAAGACCATTCACCGCGGCGGTGATCTTCCAGCCGATGTTCTGTGGTTTGCGCGCAAGATCCTCGCTGGCTGCCCGCCGCAAGCCGCGACCGGGCGACAGCAGCGAAACGGCCTCCAATATGTTGGTCTTGCCCGCCCCATTGGCCCCGACGATCGCCACAGGCCGCCCGTCAAATGACATTTCCGCCGCCAGATGGCTGCGGAAATGCGACAGGGTCAGGGCGGTGATCGCAAGGCCGGACACGCGGCTGGACGGGTCGTCAAACCCGCATCGGCATGACGACATAGACCGCCGACAGATCATTGCCCTCGCGCATCAGCGTCGGATCGCCGGACGAGTTGAACAGGAACACCGCATTCTCGCGGTCAACCTGGCTGGCGATTTCCAGCAAATACTTGGCGTTGAAGCCGATCTCCAGCCGTTCGTCGGAATAGGCGACGGCCAGTTCTTCTTCGGCAGCACCGCTGTCGGGGGCGTTGACCGACAGGATCAGGCGGTCTTCATCAAGGCTGAGCTTGACAGCGCGCGACCGTTCGGACGACACGGTTGCAACGCGGTCCACCGCCTTGGCAAACTCCGATGCGTCAACCTCCAGCCGCCGGGTGTTTCCGGTGGGAATGACGCGGGTGTAATCGGGGAAGGTGCCGTCGATGACCTTGGAGGTCAGCGTGATCGCCGGGGTGGCAAAGCGAACCTTGGTTTCCGACACCGAAACGGCGATGGTGGCCTCGTCATCGTCCAACAGCTTGCGCAGTTCGTTCACCGTTTTGCGCGGCACGATCACGCCGGGCATCGTGGCCGCATTTTCCGGCAAAGCGGCGTCGATGCGGGCCAGACGGTGGCCATCGGTCGCCACGCAGCGCAGGACCGGGCCACTGTCACCCGTCGAGACGTGCATGTAGACGCCGTTCAAGTAATACCTTGTTTCTTCTGTAGAAATGGCGAATTTTGCCTTGTCGAACAAGCGGCGCAGCACCGGGGCCGGGGCCGCGAAATTGCAGGCATATTCGGATGTCGCCATCACCGGAAAATCTTCTTTCGGCAGGGTGGCCAAGCTGAACGTGGACCGCCCCGCCATGATCGTCAGCCGCCCTGTCGCTGCATCTTCGGTCAGGTTGACCAGCGCGCCATCGGGCAGTTTGCGGATGATTTCATGCAGCATCACGGCGGAAACCGTGGTGGCACCGGGGCGTTCGACCATGGCCGGGGCGCGGTCCAACACCTCGATATCCAGATCGGTGGCACGGAAACTGACCTGCGCACCTTCAGCCTCGATCAGCACATTGGCCAGAATCGGAATCGTATTGCGGCGTTCGACAACCGATTGAGCTTGAGCCAGCGCCTTGAGCAGCGCCCCGCGTTCGATGCTGATTTTCATGTTTCTTCCCCTTGGCCGCACCCCTTGCGGGGAGGCCGAACCTATCCGGTTTTGGCCGCTTCACAAGCGATTTTGCGTGAAATTGCGGGGAAAACAAGGCTCTCCCCGCCAATTTGCGATCAACCCTGCAACAGGCGGCGCAAAAGCAGCAGGTCGTCGGCCAGTTGGCTGTCCATCGCCATCAGTTCCTCGATCTTGCGGCAGCCGTGCATGATGGTGGTGTGATCACGCCCGCCGAAGCGGCGGCCGATTTCGGGCAGGGATCGCAAGGTCAGTTGCTTGGACAGATACATCGCCACCTGGCGCGGCCGCGCGATGGTGCGCAGGCGTTTCGGACCGATCATGTCAGACAGGCGGATGTTGTAATGCTCGGCCACCTTGCGCTGGATTTCCTCGATCGTCAGCTTGCGATCCGAGGCCCGCAGAATATCGGCCAGACAATCCTGCACCAGTTCCAGCGTGATTTCACGACCCACAAGGCTTGCAAAGGCGAACAGGCGGGTCAGCGCGCCTTCCAGCACGCGGACGTTGGTGGTGATGCGGTGGGCCAGAAACTCCAGCACGCCATCGGCCAGCACAAGGCCGCGATACTGGCCGCGGTAGAATTCGACCTTCTGCTGAAGGATACCTAACCGCAGTTCATAATCAGTCGGATGCAGGTCAACGACCAGGCCGCATTGCATCCGGCTTTTGATCCGATCCTCAAGATCCTTGATTTCACCCGGCGCGCGATCAGCGGAAATGACGATCTGCTTGTTCTGATCGACCAGCGCGTTGAAGGTGTGGAAAAATTCTTCCTGCGTGCTGTCCTTGCCGGCGATGAATTGCACATCATCGACCATCAGCACGTCGACCGACCGGAAAAGCTCTTTGAAATCCATGATCTGGCGGTCACGCAGGGCCTGGATGAAGCGGTACATGAACTGCTCTGCCGACAGGTACAGCACGCGCAGATCGGGGCGGCGGGCCTGCAATTCATGCGCAATCGCGTGCATCAGATGGGTTTTGCCCAGACCGACGCCGCCATACAGGAACAGCGGATTAAAGCTGACCGGGCCGCCCTCGGCCACCCGGCGCGCGGCGGCATGGGCCAGCTCGTTGGGTTTGCCCACGACAAAGCTGTCAAAGGTAAAGCGCGCGTCCAGAGGGGCGCCCAGCAATTCATCCTCGGCGGGCGCACGCGGTTTGGCCGCGCGAACGGGGGTAGCGCGCGCAGCGGCCCGGTCGGCCGGGTTCATGACAGACACAGAAAACTCCACCCGGTGGACTTCATGGCCGGAGGTCAGCAATTGTGCCCGGATGTGGTCGGAATAGTTGCGCTGCACCCAGTCGCCGAAGAACGTGGTCGGAACCTCGAACCGCGCCACACCGCCATTCAGGTGGGCCAGCTTCAGAGGTTCGATCCAGGTCACATAATTGTTCTTGCCGACGTGCGTGATCAGTTCTTCCCGAACCCGCCCCCAAGTTTCGTTCGTCATTTTTTCTTTGACCTGTTTTTCTTTTCACCGGACAGACGAGACTGCCGATAGCCCCCACAAATACCGCTGCAATTTCAGCGCCATCAACGCCAGAACCCCAGGCCCCGCGCAGCACGCGGCCGGATGTTTTCTGGCGTCAGGGGAACACAACACAGGCACGGCGCCGCAATCCTGCGGGCGCCGATCCTGCAGCCATGCCGTGCGCGTCAAACAGCGCCCGGCGTAACCAATTGTTCGCAAACCGAAATAGTCTTTCATGCGGGCAGCTTGGCAGCGAACTGGCATACTATTTTCAGGTTGCGACCACGTCATGTCCCCCACGACGAAGTGAATCGCATGGGCAAGGTAGCAAGCCGTCCGCAGGCTTCGCAATCGAACAACGCGCTTGACAGGGGGATAGGCAAAGCGAATCCCGAAGGGTGGGCAAAATGGCAACGGCCCCGCTTTTTGCACTGTTTCGATGCCCGAAACGAAACAATCTTGCGCAAAACGAAAAAGGGCGCAGCCCTTGCGGACGCGCCCTAGGTCACGATGAGGAAAGCCGGATCAGACGGTCGCAGCGACCGCTTTGACACGCGAGGTCAGGCGCGACATTTTGCGCGCAACGGTGTTCTTGTGCAGCACACCCTTGGACACGCCGCGATCCAGTTCCGGCTGGGCCAGCGCCAGCGCCGCAGCAGCCGCGTCCTGATTGCCGGCGGCCAAGGCTTCTTCAACCTTGCGCAGGAAAGTGCGGATGCGCGAACGGCGGGCCTTGTTCACGGCATAGCGGGCTTCGGACTGACGGGCGCGCTTTTTGGACTGGGCGGTATTTGCCATGGGGCTGATCTTCCTGGGGTCTGATATCTGTTGCGTTTGGTCACGCGAAAACCCCAAGGCCCCGCCTCAAAGGACGGGATCGATTCTTGCCTTAAGCGGGCCCACGCGCATGTCAGCGCTGCCTATACGCCAGGGCACACCGAAAGAAAACCCGGAAAAACGCCTATTTGTCGCGGAACTGTGGTTGGCGCTTTTCAAGGAAGGCGGCCATGCCCTCTTTCTGATCCTCGGTCGCAAAGACGGCGTGAAACATGCGGCGTTCAAACAGCAGCCCTTCGGCCAGCGTCGTCTCGAACGCCCGGTTCACGCATTCCTTGACCACCATCGCCGTGATCGCCGATTTTTCGGCAATCTTGCTCGCGGCCTTCATCGCCTCTTCGATCAGCGATTTTGCAGGCACCACGCGCGACACCAGACCACAGCGTTCGGCCTCGGCCGCGTCCATGAAGCGCCCGGTCAGGTGCATGTCCATCGACTTGGCCTTGCCGACAAAGCGCGACAGGCGCTGCGTGCCGCCCATGCCCGCCACGATGCCAAGGTTGATCTCGGGCTGGCCAAACTTGGCGGTATCGGCGGCAATGATGAAGTCGCACATCATCGCCAGTTCGCAGCCGCCCCCCAGACAATAGCCCGAAACCGCCGCAATCACCGGCTTGCGCACCCGGTTGATCGCCTCGGCTTCGGGGCCGAACAGGTTGTCAAAGAACACGTCCGTAAAGGATTTCTCTGCCATTTCCCGCACATCGGCCCCGGCGGCAAAGGCCTTTTCGGACCCCGTCAGCACGATGCAGCGCACCTTGTCATTCGCATCCGCCGCCGCCATCGCGGCCGAAAGTTCCTGCATGAGCCGCGAGTTTAGCGCATTCAGCGCATCGGGCCGGTTCAGCCGGATCAGCGCGATATAGTCCTCAATCTCGACGATCAGGGTTTCATAGGCCATCGCATCATCCCCATGCTGTGCAGCCAGACTCCTAGCACCCCGGCGGCGGTTGGCAAGTCACCTCTGGCAGGTGGGGCAATGGAAGGACGACCGGCCAGACTGCACGGTACGGGCAATGACGGATCCGCAACCGGGGGTCAGGCACGGTTCGCCCTCTCGCCCATACACCGCAAAGCGGTGCTGGAAATAGCCCAGCTCGCCATCCGCCTGGCGGTAATCGCGCAAGGACGACCCGCCCGCCTCGATCGCCTCGTCCAGCACGGCGCGGATGATCGGCACCAGCCCCGCCACCTGTGCCGCCGTCAGATCGCCCGCCTTGCGCAGCGGGCTGATGCCCGCCCGGTACAGGGTTTCGCAGACATAGATATTGCCCAGACCGGCCACGACCCCCTGATCCAGCAGCGCCGATTTGATCGGCGTGTTGCGCCCCTTCAGCCGCCCGACCAGATAGGATTCGCTGAATTCGTTGCCCAAAGGCTCTGGTCCCAACCCCGCCAGCAGCATGTGGCCGTCGGCCCGCGCCGTCGCCATCATGTCCATCGCGCCAAAGCGGCGGGCATCGTTGAAGGTGACGCGCGACCCGCCCTCCATATCCAGCACCACATGATCATGCTTTTGCGGGGCCGGATGGGCGTGGTGAAAGTCACCGATCTGGGCACCCGAAATCAGCATCCGCCCCGACATGCCCAGATGAATCAGCAGCGATTCGCCCGATGACAGGTCGGCCAGAATATACTTGGACCGCCGCCGCAGCCCCAGAACCCGCGCGCCGGTCAGCCTTTCCGCCATGCCAACCGGAAACGGCCAGCGCAGATCGGGGCGGTTGACGGCGGCATGGCGGATCAACCGCCCCTCCATCACGGGCAGCAACCCACGGCGTACGGTTTCAACCTCGGGCAATTCGGGCATGGCGGCTTTCGGACATTGGGGCGCATTGCAGCGGCGCAGGACCGACCTATAAGGAAGGGGAAGCGATAGGACGGCAAGACCCCATGAGCAGCGATCCAGACCAGACCACGCATTTCGGCTATCAGACCGTGCATGAGGCCGACAAAGCCGGGATGGTGCATGGCGTGTTTTCCCGCGTGGCCAGCAAATACGACGTGATGAATGACCTGATGTCGGGCGGCGTGCATCGGCTGTGGAAAGACGCGATGATGGATTGGTTGGCCCCTCGTGCCGGCCAGCGGTTGCTGGACGTGGCGGGCGGCACCGGCGATGTGGCGTTCCGGTTTCTGAAACGGGGCGGGTCTTCGGCGGTGGTCTGCGATCTGACCGAACCCATGCTGATCGAGGGCCGCAAACGGGCCGAGGCGGAAGGCGCGCCTTTGGACTGGGTGGTGGGCGATGCGATGGCGCTGCCCTTTGCCGACAAATCCTTCGATGTTTACACAATCTCTTTCGGCATCCGGAACGTGACCCGGATCGGCGATGCGCTGAGCGAGGCCTACCGCGTGCTGAAACCCGGCGGGCGGCTGATGGTGCTGGAATTTTCGCGCATTCCCAATGACATGATGCAGAAGGCCTATGATATTTATTCCTTCAACGTCATCCCGGTGATGGGGCAGATCGTGGCCGGGGATCGTGACAGTTATCAGTACCTTGTCGAATCCATCCGAAAGTTTCCGGTGCAGGAAGATTTTGCCGCGATGATCCGCTCTGCCGGGTTTGGTCAGGTGAAATACCGCAACCTGACCATGGGTGTCGCGGCCCTGCATTCCGGCTGGAAACTGTGAGGGGTCCGCATAACATCTGGCGGCTGATCCGCACCGGGGCCACGCTGGAACGCACAGGGGCGATGGACGTGGTGCTGGAGGCGTTTCGTGCGCCCCCCCGCCTGCGGTTCGCGGCCCGTCTGCTGGGTTGGCCGTTCAAATGGCTGGGGTTGAAAGGCGACCCCGATCTGCCGCCCGCCACCCGCGCCCTGACCGCCCTTGGCCCGGCCTACATCAAGTTCGGCCAGATTCTGTCCACCCGCCCCGATATTGTCGGCGAGGAACTGGCCCTGCAACTCAAGTATTTGCAGGACAAACTGCCGCCTTTCCCGATTGCGGTGGCGAAAAAGATGATCGCGGCGGAACTGGAACAACCGGTCGACAGCCTGTTTTCCGAGTTTTCCGAACCTGTCGCCGCCGCCTCGATTGCGCAGGTGCACAAGGCGCGGATGGCGGAAACCGGCGAGGAAGTGGCGGTCAAAGTGCTGCGTCCCAACATCGAGCGCGCCTTCCGCAAGGACATTGACGCCTTCTATCTGGCCGCGCGCGGGATCGAACTGCTGGCCCCTTCGGCCCGCCGCCTGCGCCCGATGGACGTGATCCGCCACTTTGAGGGCGTGGTGATGGGAGAGCTGGATTTGCGGCTCGAATCCTCGGCCGCCGCCGAATTTGCCGCCAATACGGTGAACGATGCCGGGTTTTCGGTGCCCAAACCGCGCTGGTTTCTGTCGGGCCGTACGGTGATGACGCTGGATTGGGTCGAAGGCATCGGCCTGAACGAGAATGACGCGATTGACGCCGCAGGCCATGACCGGCGCGTGTTGGGCGCGCGGGTGCTGCAACTGTTCCTGAACCACGCGCTGCGCGACGGGTATTTCCACGCCGACATGCACCAGGGCAACCTCAAGATCGCGGCCAACGGTGATATCGTCGCCTATGATTTCGGCATCATGGGCCGGATCGACGAATATACCCGCCGGGTTTACGCGGAAATTCTGTTCGGCTTCATCCGCAAGGATTATCGCCGGGTCGCAGAAGTGCATTTCGAGGCCGGCTATGTGCCCGCCGACCGCGACATCGACGAATTCGCCCGCGCTCTGCGCGCCGTGGGCGAACCGATTTTCGGCATGGATGCCAGCCGGATTTCGATGGCGCGGCTGCTGTCCTACCTGTTCGAGGTGACCGAACGCTTTGGCATGGAAACCCGGACCGAACTGATCCTGTTGCAGCGGACCATGGTGGTGGTCGAAGGGGTGGCGCGCGGTCTGGACCCGCATATCAACATCTGGGAAGTGGCCAAGCCGATTGTCGAAGGCTATATCAAGAAAAGCATCGGACCCAAGGCCCTGCTTGCCGATCTGGCCAAGACAGCGCGCGTTCTGGCAAGGTTCGGGCCGAAATTGCCTGCCTTGATGGAAGCTCAGCTGATCAAGATGAACAACCCCGCGCCGCCCCCTGCTGTGCGGCGCGGCTATCACCCGGTTGTGCTGGTGCTGGCCGGGGCGGTGATCGCGGGTCTGGGTGTCTGGGCCGGAACGCTGCTTTAGGGTGTTTGATCCCGGAGTTTGATGGTGGAATCTTTTCCTTGGAATGGAAGGAGGTACTATGGGCCAGATTCTTCACGGGAGCGCCACCACGACTGAGGCAATCCGTAGAGCAATACAAAATAGTGAAGAGAGCTTGAGGGCGCTTTCGGCGCGTTACGGGATCAATCAGAAGACCGTGGCGAAGTGGCGCAAGCGGACATCGGTCGCGGATGTGCCTACCGGTCCGAAGGATGCCAAGTCGACAGTTCTGACGCCTGACGAAGAGGCGATCATCGTCGCGTTCCGGCGGCATACTCTGCTGCCGCTGGATGATTGCCTCTATTCATTGCAGCCTTCGATACCACACCTAAGCCGATCATCCTTGCACCGCTGCCTTCAGCGGCACGATATCAGCCGCCTGCCCGAAGTTGACGGCGACAAGCCAGCGAAGAAAAAGTTCAAGGCCTACCCGCTCGGCTACTTCCACGTTGATATTGCTGAGGTTCAGACGGCCGAGGGCAAGTTGTATCTCTTCGTCGCCATCGACCCGTTGCCCGGCAGGTGATTGCCTTGCAATCGCCGAGAGGGGCACCTCCAAGTTCGCTTTCGTGGAACTGCACCAGAAGGTCGGGAAAATGGCCGCCGCTGCCTTTCTGCGCAACCTGATCGCCGCCGTGCCCTACAGACTCCACATTGTGCTCACCAACAATGGCATCCAGTTCACACATCACGACCGGCATATTTATGCCTTCGAACATATCTTCGATCGCGTCTGCCGGGAACATGAAATCGAACACCGATTGACCAAGGTGAAGCACCCTTGGACCAATGGCCAAGTCGAGCGCATGAACCGCACCATCAAGGATGCGACCGTCAAACGCTTCCATTATGACGACCACGATCAGCTGCGCCAGCACCTCGCCAACTTCATCAGTGCCTACAACTTCGGACGAAGGCTGGAGACCCTCAAAGGCCTCACGCCCTACGAGTTCATCTGCAAACAATGGACAATAGAACCCGAAAGGTTCACCCTAAACCCGATCCATCAAATGCCGGGACTGAACATCTAGGCCAGCTTGCCCCGCGCGATGCGCAGGAAATGCACCAGACGCGACGATCCGGGGGCGGCATGCGGGCGATGCCACGGTCCGCGCTCGGCCCGTGCAAGCCGCACGAAATGCTTCACCCGCCCGCCCTTGGATGCAACGCGGTGGTCTGCAATGTGTCGTGTCATGGCCGATCCCTCCTTGGGTGTCAGGCCACCAGACTACCCCGAATCGCGCCCGGAACCTAGGGTGGCAGCACGGGTTGGCCTCATCTCAGCCGCCCGACCGCCCATTGCGCCGCATCGGCCACGGTCGCATCGGCGTCTGCAACCAGCCTTTGGGCCACGCCGCGCAACCCCGGCATCCCGGAATTTCCGATCGCATACAGCACGTTGCGCACAAAGCGGTTGCGCCCGATCCGCTTGATCGGGCTGCCCGCAAACCGTGCGCGGAAACCCGCGTCATCAAGAGCTGCCAGTTCCGCCAGTTCGGGCGCACCGACGCGCGGCTGATAGCCGATCTCGGTCGCGGCCTGGGCAAACTTGTTCCACGGGCAGACGGCCAGACAATCATCGCAGCCATAGATCCGGTTGCCCATCAGGGCGCGCAGATCGGGGTCCACCGGGCCGTGATGTTCGATGGTCAGATAGGAAATGCATCGCCGCGCATCCAGTTGATAGGGCGCAGGGAACGCCTTGGTCGGGCAGATGTCCAGACAGGCGGTGCAACTGCCGCAATGGCTGATCTCAGGTTTGTCCTTTGGCAGGTCCAGCGTGGTAAAGATCGCGCCCAGAAAGAACCAGTTGCCCAGATTGCGGCTCAGCAGGTTGGTATGCTTGCCCTGCCACCCCAACCCCGCCGCCTGCGCCAGCGGCTTTTCCATCACCGGGGCGGTGTCGACAAACACCTTGATCTCGGCCCCCGTGGCCTCGACCATCCAGCGGCCCAGCCGTTTCAGGCGGCGCTTGACCAGATCGTGGTAATCGCGGCCCTGCGCATAAACCGAAACCGCCCCTAGGTCGCGCTGCGCCAGCACGGCCAGCGGGTCCGCGTCGGGCGTATAGACCTCGGCCAGCATGATCACCGACTTTGCCTGCGGCCACAGCGCCGCCGCATCGCCGCGCCACTGCGCCCGCTCGGCCATCCAGCCCATTTGCCCGTGATGCCCCGCGTCCAGAAACGCCGCCAACCGGCCCGCAGTATCGGGCGCTGCATCGGGTGCACAGACGCCCATGGCAGAGAACCCCTCCATGACCGCTCTGGCGCGAACCTGCTCTTTCATACTGGCTAAAATATCCTCGGGGTAGCCATTGGTCCGAGTGACCGATGGCTGGGGGGCTGGCCCTCGGCCCTGTCAGGATCAGAAATCCAGATCGGCATAATGCGCAGGCGGCGGAAAACCCGACACCTGATCCGCCAGCAAGGGCCGGAAACTGGGCCGCGACTTGATCTTGGCGTACCAGTCCTTGACCACCGCATGGCGGTGCCAGTCCACATCGCTGATGTAATCCAGACAGGACAGATGCGCCGCCGCCGTGATGTCGGCCAGGCTCATCACATCGCCCGCCAGCCAGCGCCGCTGATCCAGCAGCCAGGCCATGTAATCCAGATGATACTTGATCCGCGCCGCGCCGGATTTCACGTTCTTGCTGTCAGGATAACCCGCGCCGGTGATCTTCTTGTTCACGCGTTCGTACAGCAGTTTCGATGTGACCTCGTGGTGAAACTTGTCGTCAAACCACGCGCAGACCCGGCGCACCTCGTAGCGGCCATCGGCATCGCGCGGCATCAGCGGGGTCTGGGGAAAGGCCTCTTCCAGATATTCGCAGATCGCCTGACTTTCGCTCAGCAGCTTGTTGTCCATCCGCAGGACCGGCACTTTGCCCGCCGGGTTGCGGCGCAGAAATTCGGGCGAAGGATCCCAGTAGCGTTCTTCGACCAGTTCCACCTCGATCTTCTTTTCGGCCAAGGTCAGCCGCACCTTGCGGCAGAAGGGCGACAGGGGAATATGATAAAGTCGGTTCATGGAAAAGGCACCTATGGGGTCCCCCCTTCATTGCCGCGCCCCTGCGGGAAATTCAATCCCCCGCCCGGCCTCAGCCGTCAAAACAGGCGGAACGCCCGTCTGCCGCAATCGTTTCGGCCCCCGACATGATGGCGCGGGTCCGCTTGCGCACAAAATCCGAAGGGTCGGACGCGCTGCGGTTTTTCGGGTCGGGCAGCACGGCCGCCAGCCTTGCGGCCTGCGTTGCCGTCAGATCGCGGGCATCGACGCCGAAGTGGTACTGCGCCGCCGCCTGCACGCCGAATACGCCGCTGCCGAATTCGGCGATGTTCAGATAGACTTCCAGGATGCGCTGCTTGGACCAGACCAGTTCCACCACCGGGGTCAGCATGGCCTCCAGCGCCTTGCGCAACCAGCTGCGCCCCTGCCACAGGAAGGTGTTCTTGACCACCTGCTGGCTCAGGGTCGACGCGCCGCGATTGCCGCCCTGATCGATTGCCGCCCGGATCGCGGCCATGTCAAACCCCCAATGGGCGCAGAAATTGGCATCCTCTGCCGCAACCACCGACCGGCCGACCACCGGGGCAATCTCGTCCCAACTGACCCAGTCCTTCGTGATTCCGCCCAGACGCCAGCTTTCCTGCAGCTGATACAGATTGATCGGGGGCGGCAGAAAGGAAAACAACAAGATCAGCACCCCGTAGAACGCAAAGACCCCGCCGATCCCCCGCCCGATCCACCACAGCGCGCCCCGACGGACGGGGACAGCGGTTTCAGGCACCACGATTTCAGGCCCCGCCACCTTGCGGCTGCGGGGCTTGCGGGGTTTCGGGGCATCCGGTTCGGCGTCAGTCATGGGGATGCGTTAGACGCCCGCCCCGCGGTTTCGTCAAGCCTGTGCCCGACCGCCGCCCAGTTGATCGGCGGTCGGGGCCAGCGGCGTGCTGCGTTCCAGAAACGCCCGCAGCCGTGCCTCGGCGCCTTCCTCAAGCGAGGTCTGGATCACCCGCCCGGTGGACCGGAAAGCCTCCAGCCGGGCCAGAACCTTGGCCCCTGTCATCTTGCGCACCAGCAGGCACAGCGCCGAGCCGCCCTTGTCAAGCGAGGCCCCCACATTGCGCAGAAACTCGTCCTCGATCCCGATATCGGCCGCCCGCCCCGCCAGCGCCCCCGCCCCGGCCCCGACCGCCGCGCCGACCAGCGGGTTCAGGAACAGCAGCCCCACCAGCGCGCCCCAGAATCCGCCGCCAATCGCGCCATTGGCGGTCAGATTGACCGCCTGATGCAGCTGCACGGTGCCATCTGTCGCCTTGGTGACGACGACCACATCTTCCATTTCGATCAGATATTCCTTTTGCAGCTTTACCAGTTCGCCACGCAGCGCAAAGGCGGTGGCCTCATCGGGAAAGGCAAGAATCAGCAGGTCGGACATGATGTGCAACTCCTGAAGGGTGGATGCGCTGTCATAGCACAGCCAAAGCGCTTTGAGTGTGGATTCTTGCATCATCCTGCTGTTGGCAAAACTTGCCAAATCCTGCCATTCGGGTATCTTTGCGGGATGAGCACCATGAACATCTCCCTCCCCGAAGACATGAAGGCGTTTGTCGACGAACAGGTCCGCGCCCGCGGCTATATGTCGTCCAGCGAATATATCCGCGATCTGATCCGCCAGCAGAAAGACATCGAAACCTTCCGCGCGATGATCCAGGAAGGGATCGATTCGGGCGAGGGGCAGCCTGCGGATGAGGTGATGGCCGAACTGCGCGCGATGATAGAAAGCTGATGCGCGTTATCCTGCGGCCTACAGCGCGCATGGACGCGCGCGAGATTGCCAAGTTTTACAAGGATGGTGGCGGTCGGCCTGTTGCCATGGCATTTCAGAACCGACTGACTGATGCTCTCAAGTTGATCACAGACAACCCGGAAGCAGGCTCAACCCGTTTTGGCACTGTTTCCGGCGTTTCCACGCTGCGCATGTGGCCGATGCGGGATTTTCCCTACCTGGTTTTCTATACCGTGGCCACCAACACGATTGCGGTCACGCGCATCCTGCATTCCGCCCGCGACATACCGCCCACGCTGCGCGAATGAAAAGGCCCCCGAACCGGGGGCCTTTTGCGTTATTCGGCGGGTACTTTCGCTGCTTCATCCGTCAGGGGATGCGGCAGATGGACCAGCATTTCCTGCGGGCAGACCTGCAGGAAATTCACCCGCTCGGCCGCCCAGTTGGCGAGAATGCGCGCGCCGATCTTCGAGTCCGTTTCTGCCACATGCCGCTCGATCAGCCCGCGCAACTGGGCCTCCCAATGCGGATGGCCAAGGCCGCAGGTCACGAGGGATTCAAGGTTGATGAAATCCTCGGCCACGCCCTTCGGGTCATAGATATAAGCCATGCCCCCCGTCATGCCCGCGCCAAAGTTGGCACCGATGCGGCCAAGGATCACCGCCACACCGCCGGTCATGTATTCACAGCCGTTCGACCCACAGCCTTCGACCACCACCGACGCGCCAGAGTTGCGCACCCCGAACCGCTCGCCCGCCCGACCGCTGGCAAACAGGAACCCGTCAGTTGCGCCGTACAGCACGGTATTGCCGATGATGGTGTTGTCCTCGGGCCGCAGCGGTGAGGCCATCTGCGGGCGCACCACGATGGTCGCCCCCGACAGGCCCTTGCCGACGTAATCGTTGGCGTCGCCCATCACCTCCAGCTTCAGCCCGCGCACCGCAAAGGCCCCGAGCGACTGCCCGCACGACCCCGACAGCTTAACCGTCAGATGGTCGGATTGCAGCGAGTTGCGCATGCCGAACTTCTTGACGATATGGCTGCTGGCCCGCGTCCCGATGGTGCGCAGCGTATTGCGCACGGCATAGGACAGCTGCATCTTTTCGCCGTCTTCAAAGAAGCGCGCGCCATCGCGGATGATCTCGGCATCCAGCGTGTCGGGCACCGCATTGCGCGGCTTGGACCGGTCATAGGTGATCTTGTGGCTGGCATCGACGGTGATCAGCAGCGGGTTCAGGTCCAGATCATCCAGATGCGCCGCCCCGCGCGACACTTGCGTCAAAAGATCAGCCCGCCCGATGATCTCGTCCATCGACCGCGCGCCGATGGATGCCAGCAATTCCCGCACTTCCTGCGCATAGAAGGTGATCAGGTTGACCACCTTGTCCGCCGTGCCGGTGAATTTGGCCCGCAGGTCGGGGTTTTGCGTACACACGCCGACCGGGCAGGTGTTCGACTGGCACTGACGCACCATGATGCAGCCCATGGCGATCAGGGCGGCGGTGCCTATGCCGTATTCCTCGGCCCCCAGCATGGCGGCCATCACCACATCGCGGCCGGTGCGAAGGCCCCCATCGGTGCGCAGCGTCACCCGTTCGCGCAGGTTGTTCATCGACAGCACCTGATGCGCCTCGGTCAGGCCCATTTCCCACGGAAGACCCGCGTATTTGATGCTGGTGCCGGGAGATGCCCCGGTGCCGCCGTTATGGCCCGAGATCAGGATGATATCCGCCTTGGCCTTGGCCACTCCGGCGGCAATGGTGCCGACGCCGGATTGCGACACCAGCTTGACCGTCACTTTGGCGCGCGGGTTGATCTGTTTCAGGTCATAGATCAACTGCGCAAGGTCTTCGATGGAATAGATGTCATGGTGCGGCGGCGGCGAGATCAGCGTGACCCCCGGCGTCGAATGGCGCAGGCGCGCGATCAGGCTGGTGACTTTCATCCCCGGCAACTGCCCGCCTTCGCCCGGCTTGGCCCCCTGGGCCACCTTGATTTCCAATTCTTCACAGGCGTTCAGATATTCTGCCGTCACGCCAAAGCGCCCCGATGCCACCTGCTTGATCTTGGCCGACGGGTTGTCGCCATTGGCTTCGGGCAGGAAATGCGCAGGGTCTTCGCCGCCTTCGCCACTGTCCGACTTGGCCCCGATCCGGTTCATCGCCACGTTCAGCGTCTTGTGCGCCTCTGGCCCAAGCGCGCCAAGGCTCATCCCCGGCGTCACGAACCGTTTGCGGATCGAGGTGATGCTTTCCACCTCCTCGATCGGGACGGGTTTGCCAAGCGGTTTGATGTCCAGCAGATCGCGGATGTGGATGGGCGGGTTGGCGCGCAGGGCCGCCGAATACTGTTTCCAGATGTCATAGCTGGCGCGGTCACAGGCCGATTGCAGCATGTGCATCGTCTGCGCTTCCCAGGCGTGTTTTTCGCCCGACCGCCGCGCCTTGTAGAAGCCGCCAATCGGCAGCACATCGGCCCCGCCGCGCCAGCCCTTGGCGTGCACTTCCTCCAGCTTCTGTTCGATGCCGGTCAGGCCGATGCCGGAAATCCGGCTTTGCATGCCGGGGAAATATTCGGCCACCATGGCGCGTGACAGACCCACGGCCTCAAAGTTCAGACCGCCGCGATAGGACGAGACAACCGAAATCCCCATCTTCGACATGATCTTTAGCAAGCCCGCATCAATCGCGTCGCGGTAGCGGCGGGTGGCGTCGGTCAGGTTGCCGTCGATCAGGCCACGGCCGATGCGGTCGGCAATGCTGTCTTGCGCAAGATAGGCGTTCACGGTGGTCGCGCCACAGCCGATCAGCACGGCGAAATAGTGGGGGTCGATACATTCCGCCGACCGCACGTTGACCGAGCAGAAGGTGCGCAGCCCCTTGCGGGTCAGCCAGCTATGCACGGCGCTGGTCGCCAGAATCATCGGCATCGGCACCCGGTCCGGTCCCTGATGTTCGTCGGTCAGCACCAGTTGCCCGGCCCCCGACCGCACGGCATCCTCTGCCTCGGCGCGGATGCGTTCCAGCCCCACACGCAGGTCGTCAAGGCTGGACCCGACCGGGAAGGTGCAGTCGATGAAAGCCACCTGCGCGCCAAACTTTTCAACCATCACCGCGAATTCCGCATTGGCGATGAACGGGCTTTCCAGCACCAGAATCTCGGTCTGACTGGAGTTTTCGTCCAGCACGTTGCGCAGGTTGCCAAAGCGGGTCTTCAGGCTCATCACCCGGCCTTCGCGCAGGCTGTCAATCGGCGGGTTTGTCACCTGACTGAAGTTCTGGCGGAAGAAATGCGACAGCGGGCGATAGACGCTCGACAGCACCGCCGCCGGGGTATCATCGCCCATCGAGGCGATCATTTCCTTGCCATCCTCGGCCATCGGGGCCAGAACCTGTTCCAGTTCTTCAACCGTATAGCCCGCCGCAATCTGGCGGCGGCGCAGGTCGGCCCCGCTGAATTGTGCGGTTTCCGGCACGTCGCGCAGCAGGGTGTTCAGATCGACAACCTTCTCGATCCACTCGCCATAAGGCTGCGATCCGGCCAGACGGTCCTTCATCGCGGTGTCGTGGTAGAGCTTGCCCTCGACCATATCGACGGCAATCATCTGCCCCGGCCCAAGCGCGCCCTTTTCGCGGATCGTGGTTTCATCCACCGGCACCATGCCCGCCTCGGACCCGGCAATCAGCATCCCGTCGCCCGTCACCACATAGCGCATCGGGCGCAGGCCGTTGCGGTCAAGCCCGCCGCAGACCCACCGGCCATCGGTCATCGCCAATGCCGCAGGGCCATCCCAGGGTTCCATCACCGCGTTGCAATAGGCGTACATGTCGGCCCAGGCGCGTGGCATGTCGGTGGTGGCCTTGGACCAGGCCTCGGGCACCAGCATGGTTTTCGCCATGGGGGCCGACCGGCCAGACCGCACCAGCACCTCGAACACCGCATCCAGCGCGCCAGAGTCTGACGTGCCCGACGGGATGATCGGCTTTATATCCTCGGCAGCCTCGCCAAAGTTGTTGGACGCCATGCGAATTTCATGGCTGCGCATCCAGTTCACGTTGCCTTTCAGCGTGTTGATCTCGCCGTTATGGGCCAGCATGCGGAAGGGTTGGGCCAGCCACCACTGGGGGAAGGTGTTGGTGCTGTACCGCTGGTGATAGATCGCAAAGGCAGACTCGAACCGGTCATCCATCAGATCGGGGTAGAACACCGCCACCTGTTCGGCCAGCATCATGCCCTTGTAGATGATGCTGCGGCACGACAGGCTGCACAGATACAGCCCTTGGATTTGGGCGGCCAGTGCCGCCTTCTCGATCCGGCGGCGGATGATGTACAACTCGCGCTCGAACGCCTCGGCGTCGATGCCCTTTTCGTTGCGGATCAGGATCTGCTCGATCTCGGGCCGGGTCGCATTGGCCTTTTCGCCCAGAACCGACGTGTCCACGGGAACATGCCGCCAGCCATAGATGTAATGGCCCATCCGAAGCACTTCGGATTCCACGATGGTCCGGCAGCGTTCCTGCGCGCCAAAGTCTGTGCGCGGCAGGAACACCTGCCCCACGGCAATCAGCTTGAACGTGTCGGGTTCGTGCCCCGTGCGGCGGACCTGATCATAGAAGAACCTGACCGGGATCTGCACATGAATGCCCGCGCCATCGCCCGTCTTGCCATCGGCATCGACAGCCCCCCGGTGCCAGATCGCCTTCAGCGCGTTGATGCCGCTTTCCACCACCTTGCGCGACGGTTTGCCGGAAATCGCCACCACCAGACCCACGCCGCAAGACGAATGTTCATCCTCGGTCTTGTACAGGCCATTGGCATCCATCCAGGCGCGCTTGGTTTCTTCGGCGCGTACCCAGGCTTCATCATAGGTTGTCATGGCTAAGGGCCTCCTTGGCTGGGTTCTGGGCTTTGGGCACAGAGGAAAGAATGGCATCGCAATCGAAGATCGGCTGGGTCGCGCCAAACCCCGGCTCGCCGGGGTTGATGAACTGCATCGGGCTGCCGTCCATCGGCAGAAACTCACCATCGCCGCCGTTCCAGTTGGAGGGGCCGCTGAAAAACAACCGCTGCTGCGGGTTGATGTATTCTTTGCCGTTCGACTGGCGCAGGATGTTGCCCGCCATGTCCGTTTCGGTGAACTCGAACTCGGTTTCCGACAGGGTCACCCCGTCGATCACCCAGGTTTTCCCGGTCAGCCGGTCAAAGCCGGTGACCCTGGTATCCTCGCCATTGTCGCGGGTCAGGCCGAAATCGAACGTGTCCAGCCCGGACGACAGCAGTTCCGAAAAGGACGCGGGGTCTGCGGCCCCCGGCACAAGCCGCTGCACCACGCCTGCGGGCAGATCAAGGCTTTGAATCCACTCGGATTCAGAATTGATCTGCGATTGAAAGAAGATGCCTTCCTGATCAAAGTCCGCGCGCCACTGATCGCCCGGCGCATCTGCGGCGCAGGTATAGTGGTTCGACACCCGGCAGGCCCGTGACTGCACGGTCATGAACATCGTGCAGCCTTCGGGCGGGGTGTAGGTGCCTGCATAGGCAGGTGCCGCAAGCGCCAGCAGGGCCGCAATCAACAAGGGTGTTTTCAACACACGCACTCCCAAACGCGGGCTATTCGGCCGCCACGGTGGCGGGCTGCGCCAGATAGGCCAGCATCGCCTCGGCGGCCTCGCGCCCATCGCGGATCGCCCAGACCACAAGGCTGGCCCCGCGCACGATATCACCCACGGCATAGACGCCGGGCAGGTTTGTCGCATGGCTGCGGAAATCCGCCTTGATGGTGCCCCAACGGGTCACCGCCAGTTCCGGCACGCCCCACAGCGACGGGATCGCCTCGGGTTCAAACCCCAGGGCCTGCACCACCAGATCGGCGGGTTCGATGTAATCGGCACCTTCGATGATTTCGGGGCTTTGCCGCCCGGTCGCATCGGGGGCACCAAGGCGCATCTTCTGCACCATCACTCCTTCCACATCGACGCCGCCGGTAAAGCCCTTGGGCGCCGACAGCCAGACAAACTCCACCCCTTCTTCCTCGGCGTTCTGTACCTCACGCATCGACCCCGGCATGTTCGCCTTGTCGCGCCGGTACAGGCACTTGACCGACACCGCCCCCTGCCGGATGGCGGTACGGACGCAATCCATCGCGGTATCACCGCCGCCGATCACCACCACCCGCTTGCCAGCTGCGCTCAGATCGCCGTTTTCAAATTCCGGCACATCGTCGCCAAAGCTTTTGCGGTTGCTGACGGTCAGATAATCCAGCGCCTTTACCACGCCCTTGGCCCCCACGCCGGGTGCCTCGATGTCGCGCGCCTTGTAGACGCCGGTGGCGATCAGCACAGCGTCATGCTGGCCCCGGATGGCGTCAAAGCTGATGTCGACGCCCACCGTACAGTTCAGCACGAATTGCACGCCCGATTGTTCCAACTGTTCGATCCGCTGCATCACCACCGGCTTTTCCAGCTTGAAGCCCGGAATGCCGTAGGTCAGCAAGCCGCCCGCGCGGTCGTAGCGATCATAGACCGTGACCTGCACGCCCTTGCGGCGCAGCATGTCGGCTGCGGCCAGCCCCCCCGGCCCGGCCCCGATGATGCCCACCGATTCCACCCGTTCGGTATGCGGCCGCGCGGGCACGACCCAGCCGTTTTCCCAGGCCGTATCGGTGATGTATTTTTCGACCGACCCGATGGTCACGGTGCCATGGCCCGATTGTTCGATCACGCAATTGCCTTCACACAGCCGGTCTTGCGGGCAGATGCGGCCGCAGATTTCGGGGAAGGTGTTGGTGGCCTGCGACAGCTCATACGCCTCACGCAAACGCCCCTCGGCGGTCAGGCGCAGCCAGTCGGGGATGTTGTTGTGCAGCGGGCAATGCGACTGGCAATAGGGCACGCCACACTGGCTGCACCGGCCCGCCTGCTCGGCGGCCTTTTCGGCGGCGTATTCGCGGTAAATCTCATGAAAGTCCTGCGACCGCAGAACCGGAGGACGCTTCTCGGGGGTTTCCTTGCCCACGGACACGAATTTCAGCATCTTCTGCGTGGCCATGGCTGCGCCTCCCGGTAGGATATCTCAGGTGCGCCTTGATACTTGGGCTTGGTGTCAAATAAAAGTCAGCAATACTTACCTTGTTTGCAGATTTTTCAGCGGCTGATGGATTTTTTCACCCCTTCACCCTGAAATTAGGTCAGCACATGATACCTAACAGCCTAGAACCCGGCCCATAGCGCGATCAAGGCCCCGGTTCCCACGATGATTCGCCACCAGCCGAACACCGCAAAGCCGTTCCTGCCAACATAGCCAAGCACCCAACGCACCACCAAGACGGCACTGACAAAGGCCACGCCAAAGCCGACTGCAATGTCCGACAGCGCCGAAAAATCCAGCACATCGCGGTTCTTGAACAGATCATAGGCAACCGCCGCCCCCATGGTGGGCAGCGACAGCAGGAACGAAAACTCGGCCGCCGCGCGTTTTTCGACCCCCATCATCAGCGCGCCCACGATTGTCGCGCCTGACCGCGACACCCCCGGAATCATCGCCAGACACTGGAAGAACCCGATGGCCAGCGCCTTGCGGAACGGCAGGGCCAACGCATCCTGATGCACGGGGGGCGGGGCGATCCGGTCGACGAACAGCAGCACGATCCCGCCAAGGATCAGCATGACCGCAATCATCATCGGGGTTTCAAACAGCACTGTCTTGATGAAATCATACGCCAGCAACCCGATCACCACCGCCGGAAAAAACGCCAGCAGCACCGTGACCACCGCCCGCCGGGCCGCCGGATCGTGGCCCATGCCCAGCACCAGCCTGGTCACTTTGGCGGCATAGATGGTCAGCACCGCCAGCACGGCGCCAAGCTGGATCACCACCTCAAAGGTCTTGCCTTCCGACTGAAACCCCAGAAAGTGCCCTGCCAGCAGCAGATGCCCGGTCGAGGACACAGGGATGAATTCGGTCATCCCTTCAAGCAGGCCCAGAAATGCCGCCGTCAGGGTCTGACTTTCCATCGCTTACGCCTTCAGGTTCTTGGCCGAATTCTTGATCGCCGCATACTGGCCTGACGGGCGGAAGCACCACAGGTATTCGGGCAACACCCCGTCCATCGCGGTGGGCACGATCCCCAGATCGACCAGCCCCCTGGCCCCCGGCGCCACCACATTGTCGCGGCGCAGATTGCGCACCTGATCACGGGTGATCATGCCGTTGGAAATCAGCCCGCCCGTGGCAAACTGCACGAAATCCAGCAGCCCCGCCATGATCCGCGCCACAAGGAACGGGATGCCGACCACCAGCTTGCGGCGCTGGATCACCCGCAGCATCCGCTGCATCAGACCCCGGAAGGTTTCCACATCCGGCCCGCCCAGTTCATAGACGCCGGGCGCAGCCTGCCCCAGAATGCCTTGCACCGCCGCCTGCGCCACATCATCCACATAGACCGGCTGAAACCGTGTGCTGGCCCCCACCACCGGCAGGATCGGCCCCAACCGGGCCATGCTGGCAAAGCGGTTGAAGAACCCGTCCTCGTTGCCGAAAATGATCGAGGGGCGCAGGATAACCGCCGCCGGATAGGCCGCCAGAACGGCCGCCTCGCCCGCCGCCTTGGTGCGGGCATAATCGCTGTTCGACGCTGCATCCGCGCCAATGGCCGACAGATGCACCAGTTGCCCCACACCCAGATCCGCCGCGATCCGCGCAATGCGCCCGGCCCCGTCCGCCTGGACCGAGTCAAACGTGTTCTTGCCCGATCTGTTCAGGATGCCGACGCAGTTGACCACCGCATCCGCCCCCTGCATCACGCGGCGCACCGAGGCATCGTCGCGGATGTTGCACAGCACGGGTTCGACCTGCCCCACCACACCATAAGGTTTCACGAAAATCGCGTCATTGGGATGGCGCACCGCCACCCGCACCCGCCAGCCCTGCTTGGCCATCCGCCGCGCGATGTAGCGCCCGACAAAGCCGGAACCGCCATAGATCGTGACAAGTTTGCTCATCGGCGCAATCCTTCTGGCATGGGGCGAAACCCGCCCCGGTCTTTGTCCTGCCGTATTAGCTTTCCCGCCCCGTTGCGGCAAGACCAAAGCCTGTCACGAATTTTCCATTCCCAGTGTTGACACCGCCGTCGCACACATTTACATCGCCCCTCACGACACCTGCCCTGGTGGCGGAATTGGTAGACGCGCTGGTTTCAGGTACCAGTGTTGCAAGACGTGGAGGTTCGAGTCCTCTCCTGGGCACCAGTCGAACTAAAGAAACCCCGCAACCTTCACAGGTTGCGGGGTTTCTTGTTTCTTAGGGGTCATGTTGCCGACCTGCGGCAGCGCAACGGCCTTATGCCGATTTGCGCAACGGGGCCTGAAGACCGGCAAGCCGCGCATCCAGCGCCAGAACCTGGGCCACGGCATTGGCGGCCTCGGCACCCTTCTTGATGAAATGCGCGCGATAGAATCCGGTCAGAAGATCGGTTTCCTGATAGTTGTGCGGGGTCAGCGACACCGAAAACACCGGCACTTCGGTTTCCAGTTGCGCGCTCATCAGCCCGGTGACGACAGCCCCGGCGACAAAATCATGCCGGTAAATCCCGCCATCCACCACAAAGGCAGCGGCAACGACGGCATCATAAAGGCCAGTCCTTGCCAGTTTCTTCGCCAGCAGCGGCATCTCGAACGCGCCGGGCACGTCGAAGGCATCAATCACGGCACCGGGCAAGACCTGCGCGGCTTCGGCCACGAACCCGTCATGGGCGCGGTCGACGATATCATTGTGCCAGCGCGCCTTGATAAAGGCGATCCGGGCGGGTTTGGCGGTTGGGTTGGACATTGTGGAACCTTACGTTTGCGTTTCGTCAGGCCCCAGAGCACGAGCAGCCGCCCGTTGCCCCCGAAAGGACGACGAACAACCATTCTCTTTCATCCGGACTATACCGTCGGCCCCGGAGTTTCACCGGATCTGCTGACCCTTCGTTGCCGAAGGCGCTCGCGGGCTGTGACCGCCGGTGGGGAATTGCACCCCGCCCTGAGAACGGGCTTTTTGTAGCGGGGTTATCGGTGCGCTTCAATGCAGAATGGCGAACAGCGGCTGTGCAAAAGCGACCATGCGGGTCACAGAATGCGCTGCCCGCCACGCCAGACCCCGCGCAAGGCCCAGTCGGGGCCGAAATGCACCATGTCGGCGCGCCGCCCCGGCAGCAGATGGCCCAGATCCGCGCCGCGCCCCAGACAGGCCGCAGGGCGCGAGGTGGCCATGGCAAGCGCCACCTCTGGCGCGACCCCCACCTTGCGGATCATCTGGGCAATCGCCTTTGGCAGGGTCAGGTCGGCCCCGGCCAGCGTGCCATCCGCCAGCGTCAGCCGGCCGTCACGCCGCAGGATCCGCCGCCCGCCAAGGGTGAACTCGGTGGCATCGCTGCCCGCCAGGGCCATGCAGTCCGACACGAGAAACAGATGATCCGGGCTGGCCGCCATCGCCACCCGCATCGCCGCAGGATCGACGTGGATGCCATCCGCGATCAGCCCGGCATAGGTGCCGCAGGCCAACGCCGCCCCCACCAGCCCCGGTTCACGATTGCCAAGCTGGCTCATCGCGTTGAACAGGTGTGTCAGGCAGGTCGCCCCTGCGGCCAGGGCCGCTGTGGCAGAGGCAAAGCCCGCGTCGCTGTGCCCAAGGCTGACGACAACACCCGCGCGGCGCAGGCGGGAGATCTGGTCGAGGCGCACCGATTCCGGCGCAAGCGTCACCATCAGCGACGGCAGATCCGCCGCCGCCCCCACCAACAGGGCAAGGTCGGCGTCCTCCATCGGGCGGATCAGCGCCGGGTCATGCGCGCCCTTGCGCACAGGGTCCAGATGCGGGCCTTCCAGATGCAGGCCCAGAAACCCCGGCACCCCGTCGCGCGCCGCCTGCACCCCGGCGGCGATCACCGCAGCCGTGGCTTGCGGCGTATCGGTGATCAGCGTGGGCAAGATGCCCGTCGCCCCAAGGCCCGCATGAACGGCGCACATCTGGTGCAGAAAACCTGCATCGGTGCTGCCATCGACCATCCGCCCCGCCCCGCCGTTGACCTGCAAATCCAGCAGGCCGGGGGCAAGGATGCCGCCATCCAGATCGACCACCTGATCCGCCGGGCCATCGGCCACCACCCTGCCCTCTGCGACCAGCACCGACGCCCCCGGCAGCAACCGGGTGCCATCAAACACGGCAGCGCCCTGAAACCGGGTTGCCATCAGACCGTCTCGGTCACTTTGCGCAGGTAGGGGGGCACGTCGGGGTCGAACCCGCGCCGCCGCGCCAGACCTTCGATGAACTGGTAGAACCCGACCGCCAGCACCAGCGGCGCGACCAGCGGATGCAGCCCCGACACCGAGGGCAGGGTCACCGCCCCATGCACCTCGGCCCCGGTCAGAAACACATCCGCCCCCTGCGCCACCAGACGCTGCACTGTCGCCGCAACATGCGGCAAGGCGGCATCCTTGACGCCAAGCGCCAGCACCGGAAACTGCGCCTGCACAATGGCGGACGGGCCATGCAGCACCTCGGCCGCCGAGAAACTTTCGGCGTGCAGCCCGCAGGTTTCCTTGAACTTCAGCGCGGCTTCATTCGCAATGGCAATCGCAGGGCCACGGCCCAGCACATACAGCGACTGTGCCCGTGACAGGCGCGCCGACAACGGCTCCCAATCCAGCGTCAGGGCCTGGGCAAAGGCATCGGGCAGGCCTGCCACGGCGGCGCGCAGATCGGCGTCGTCCTGCCATTCGGCCAGCAGCGCCAACCCCGCCACGACCGAGCTGACAAAGGTTTTCGTCGCCGCGACCGAATGTTCCACCCCTGCCTGCAACGGCAGGCAATGCGCCGAAGCAGCACCCATCGGGCTGTCCGCGACATTGGTGATCGCAACCGTCAGCGCGCCATCCCGGCCCGCAGATCGCAGCATTTCCACGATGTCGGGGCTTTTGCCCGATTGCGAAATGCCGATGCAGGCCGCCCCCTTCAACCTCAAGGCCCGCCCATAGATCGACGCGATGGAGGGGCCAAGCGAGGCCACCGGAACCCCGGCCACCAGTTCGGTCGCGTATTTCAGATAGGTCGCGGAATGGTCCGACGACCCCCGCGCCACAGTGGCGATCACCGGCGGATTTGCCGCCCGCAAGGCTGCCGCCGCCGCTGCCGTGGCCCCTGCCGAGGCATCCAGAAACCGCCGCGCGGCCTGTGGAATTTCGGCCACCTCGCGGGCCATGTAAGACTGTTGTGCGACGGGTGCGGTCATTCGGTGTTCCTTTCGCCCTCTGGCGCAAGTTTCAATTCCACAGCGAAATCATAGGCATCGCCGCGATATAGGGACCGGGTGAATTCCACCACGCGCCCCGAGGCAAGATAGCTGATCCGTTCGATCCGCAGGCTGGCAGACCCCGCCGCCACGCCCAGCAATTCGGCATCGCGCGGCCCAAGGCTGGCCGCCGAAATGCGCTGCACGGCGCGCACCGGGCGCAGACCCCGCGCCTCCAGCACCGCGTAAAGCGAGGTGTCGACCACCATCGGGTCCGGCAACACCGCGTTCGACAGGGCCGCGCGTTCGATCGCCAGGGGCACGCCATCGGACCGGCGCACCCGTTCCAGCCGCGCCACGCGGTCGTCAGTGCCAAGGCCAAGGGCCATCACTTCTTCGGGGGCGGGGGCATGCAGGGCGCGGCTGATCCAGACCGATTCCACCACCTTGCCGCGCCGGGCCATGTCTTCGGTGAACGAGGTCAGCAGCGACAGCGCCTGTTCCAGCCGTTCCACCCGCTGCGCCACAAAGGTCCCCGACCCGCGCTTTTGCACCAAGGCACCCTGCGCCACCAGGGCCTGCACCGCCTTGCGGATGGTCACGCGCGACAGGCCGGTCATCACCGCCATGTCGCGTTCGGCGGGCAGGCTGTCACCGGGGGACAGGCGGCCCCCTGCCACAGCATCGGCAATCCGGCGTTGCAGTTGCAGATACAGCGGCCCGGCCCCGGCCTCGTCAAACCCGGCGGGGGAAAAGATCAGGTCCATCATGGCCCCTCCCGCGCCAGCAGCAGCGCGCCGTCAAGCGCGGTGCCAAGGGCCGATGCCACCTGCCAGCGCCCCGCCAGGGCTTGCGCAAAGGCCGGACCCAACCCGCCGATGAACACCACCGGCAACGGGGCCGATCCCTGCAAATGATCCACCGCGCGGGCCACATCGGCCACGCCCTGCGCCAGAACCGCCTGCGCCGCCGGATCATCCGACCCGACGATGCGCGGTGCAAAGGCTGCGAAATCCACCGCCTGCGCCGTGCGGGCAAACTGCACCACACCCGCCGCGCCGCCCTGTTCGGCCAGCACGCGGCCCAGCAGGGGCGTCATCGGGTCCAGCCCGTCCACCGCCCGCAACGCCCGCGCCAGCAGCGCGCGGCCCAGCACGGCACCGCTGCCTTCATCCCCCAGAACCGCGCCCCAGCCGCCGATCTGCCGGATCGCCCCAGCCGTTTGCCGCGCAAACACCGACCCCGTGCCGATGGCCGCCACAATGCCGTCGCCCGGCCCAAGCGCGCCCTTCACCGCCGCAATCGCATCCGATTCCAGCCGCACCCGCGCGAAGGGCAGGTCAAGCTGCCCCAGGGCCTGCGGACCAAGCGCATTGGCCCCCGCCAGCCCCAGACCCGCCCGAAGACCGGACAGATCCCCCGCCCCGGCCTGCCGCAATGCCGCCTGCGCCGCCGACAGGATGTTGCCCCGCGCCACGCCCAGATCGGTGGTGACATTGGCCGGACCCGCAGCCCCCACCCCAAGCACACGGCCAGAGGCATCGGCCACAGCCGCCCGGCACCCCGTGCCGCCCCCATCTATGCCCAGGTAAAGCTGCATCCCGAATCTCCTCTGCATCAAGGATACCAAAACAATACCTTTTGGGAAGTGGTATCTTGTTATCGCCTGATTATGGGGCGGTTTACGAAGGATAAGACAGATTTGCAACAACACTCTTTACAAGTGGTATTATTTTGGCATTGTTAACGCAACAGGAGGAATCAGATGGCCGACCGCCCGACAGAAATGCTGCATCCAGACGCACGGGGCCTGCACCTGCGGGATGGGGCGGGGATTCTGTCGCTGCTGCTGGACGCGCAGGCGAGCGCGCTTGGCGCCCTGCGTCCTGCGCTGCCGCAGATGGAACAGGCCGCCGATCTGGCGGCTGCGGCCGTGGCGCGGGGCGGCAAGCTGGCCTATGCCGGGGCGGGGTCGTCGGGGGTGATGGCGCTGTCGGATTGTCTGGAACTGGCAGGCACCTTCGGCATCGCACCACAGCAGACGCCGATGCTGTTTGCGGGCGGGGCGGCAGCGCTGATCCACCTGACCGGCGGGGTCGAGGATGACCCGGCACAGGCGCAGGCCGATCTTGACGCGGCAGGCCTGACACCAGGCGATGTGCTGATTGCCGTCTCGGCCTCCGGGTCCACCCCGTACACCATTGCGGTGGCGCGCGCGGCCAGGGCGGCGGGGGTGGCGGTGATCGGCATCGCCAACACGCCGGATGCAGCGCTGCTGATGCTGGCCGATGTGGCGATCTGCCTGAACACCGGGGCCGAGGTCATTGCCGGGTCCACCCGCATGGGGGCCGCGACCGCGCAGAAAGTGGCGCTGAACCTGATCTCCACGCTGATGGGCATTCGCCTAGGCCATGTGCATGACGGCCATATGGTCAATGTGGTGGCCGACAATGCCAAACTGATCGACCGCGCCGCGCGGATCGTGGCCGATGTCACGGGCGCGACATTGCCGGTGGCCAAAGCCGCGTTGAATGCCACCGACGGCGCGGTAAAGTCGGCCATTCTGGTCGTACGGGGCCACACCCCCGATGCGGCCCGATCTGCCCTTGCGGCCAGCAAGGGGCATCTTGCCCCATTGCTGACTGCCTGACCAATAACCGGGCAAAAGCCCGCCAACCGGGAGACGACCATGACCAAGACCTTTCGTATCGCGCTGCTGACCAGCACCTTGCTGGCGGGCGCTGCCTCGGCGCAGGATGTGACGCTGACCATTGAATCTTGGCGCAACGACGATCTGACCATCTGGCAAGACACGCTGATCCCGGCGTTCGAGGCCAAGAACCCCGGCATCAAGGTGGTCTTCGCGCCGACCGCCCCTGCCGAATACAACGCCGTGCTGAACTCCAAGCTGGAGGCCGGGTCTGCGGGCGATCTGATCACCTGCCGCCCCTTCGATGCGTCGCTGGCGCTGTACAGCGCAGGCCAACTGGCCGATCTGACCGGCCTTGCCTCGATGGCCAATTTCAGCCCCGTCGCCAAATCCGCCTGGCAGACCGATGATGGCGCGGCCACCTTCTGCGTGCCGATGGCAAGCGTGATCCACGGCTTCATCTACAACAAGGATGCGTTTGACGCCCTTGGCATTGCCGTGCCGGAAACCGAGGCCGATTTCTTTGCGGCCCTGGACAAGATCAAGGCCGACGGCACCTACATTCCGATGGCCATGGGCACCAATGACCAATGGGAAGCCGCCACCATGGGCTACAACAACATCGGTCCGAACTACTGGAAGGGCGAGGAAGGCCGTCTGGCGCTGATCAAGGGCGAACAGAAGCTGACCGATCCGCAATGGGTGGCCCCCTTTGCGACGCTGGCGCGCTGGAAGGACTATCTGGGCGACGGGTTTGAAGCCCAGACCTATCCCGACAGCCAGAACCTGTTCACCCTTGGCCGCGCTGCGGTCTATCCGGCCGGGTCTTGGGAAATCGCGGGCTTCAACGCGCAGGCCACCTTCAAGATGGGTGCGTTTGCCCCACCGGTGCAGGCGGCAGGCGACACCTGCTATATCAGCGACCACACCGATATCGGCATGGGCATGAACGCCAAGACCGCCTACCCGGACCAGACCAAGACCCTGCTGGAATGGATCGGCAGCCCCGAGTTTGCCACTCTGTACGCCAACGCCCTGCCGGGCTTCTTCAGCCTGAACTCTACCCCGGTGGAAATGGCCGATCCGCTGGCGCAGGAATTCGTGTCCTGGCGCGGCAAATGCCAGTCCACCATCCGGTCCACCTATCAGATCCTGTCGCGCGGCACCCCGAACCTTGAGAATGAGACGTGGAATGCCAGCGCCAATGTGATCAAGGGCACCGAAACGCCCGAAGCCGCAGCGGCCCGTCTGCAAGACGGGCTGGCAAGCTGGTACGAACCGCAGAAGTGATCTTCCCCGACCTGACCGGGCATCGCCTGTGACAACAACCGGGAGGGGTCACACCCCTCCCGGACCCCCGTGGGATATTTTCAGACAGAAAATGCAGGAGGCGTGATGGCTGCCCGGAAACCTGTCCGCTGGCATATCGGGGTGTTTCTGGCCCCTGCTGTGCTGGTCTACACCGCGATGATGATTGTTCCGCTGTTTGGCACCTTGAACCTTTCACTGTTCAACAAGGTGGATGGCGCGCGGGAATTTGTCGGGTTGTCGAATTTCGCCACCCTGTTTGGCGACCCAAGGTGGGCGGATGCATTCTGGAATGCGCTTGGCAACAACGCCTGGTTCTTTGTGGTGCACATGCTGGTACAGAATCCGATCGGCATTCTGCTGGCGGCGATCCTGTCGACGCCCAAGCTGCGGATGGCGGCGGCCTACCGGACCGCCATTTTCATTCCCACCATCCTGTCCTTCGTGATCGTGGGCTTCGTGTGGAAGCTGATCCTGTCACCGATCTGGGGCATCGCACCGGGGATGCTGGATTTCATCGGGTTGAAAAGCCTGTTCGCCCCCTGGCTGGGGCGCGAGGAATATGCGCTGACCACCCTTGCCCTGATTTCCGTCTGGCAGTTTGTCGGCATCCCGATGATGCTGATTTATGCCGCCCTGCTGTCGATCCCCGACGAGGTGATCGAGGCCGCCGAAATGGACGGGGTGACGGGGGCAAGCCAGTTCTGGAAGATCAAGCTGCCGCTGATCCTGCCAAGCATCGGGATTATCAGCATCCTGACCTTCGTCGGCAACTTCAACGCGTTTGACCTGATCTATGTGGCGCAAGGCGCGTTGGCCGGCCCCGATTTCAGCACCGACATTCTGGGCACGTTCCTCTATCGCACCTTCTTTGGCTTTCAGTTGCAACTGGGCGATCCCTACATGGGGTCGGCGATTGCGGGGGCGATGTTCGGCATCATCCTGATCGGCGTGTGCATCTATCTGTTCGGCATTCAGACCCGGCTGAGAAGGTATCAATTCTGATGGCAACCGCGCGTATGTCTTTGGGGCGCACCATCGCCGCCCATGCCGTGCTGATCACCTATACCGTGATCGCGCTGTTCCCGGTCTTCGTGATCGTGGTCAACAGCTTCAAATCCCGCCGGGCGATCTTTGCGGACCCGCTGTCGCTGCCCGGCCCGGCCAGTTTCGATCTGATCGGCTATCAGACCGTGATGAAGCAGGGCGATTTCTTTGCCTACTTTGGCAATTCGATGATCGTCACCGTTGCCAGCCTGTTCTTCGTGCTGCTGTTTGGCGCGATGGCGGCCTTTGCGCTGTCTGAATACCGCTTCCGGGGCAGCAGCCTGATGGGCCTGTATCTGGCGCTTGGCATCATGATCCCGATACGGCTGGGCACAGTGGCAATCTTGCAGATGATGGTGGCCAGCGGTCTGGTCAACACGCTGACCGCGCTGATCCTTGTCTATACCGCGCAAGGCTTGCCGCTGGCGGTGTTCATCCTCAGCGAGTTCATGCGCAACGTGTCTGATGATCTGAAGAATGCGGGCCGCATCGACGGGCTAAGCGAGTATGCCATCTTCTTTACGCTGGTCCTGCCGCTGGTCCGGCCTGCCATGGCCACCGTCGCGGTGTTTTCCATGATCCCAATCTGGAACGACCTGTGGTTCCCGCTGATCCTTGCGCCTGCCGAGGAAACCAAGACCATCACCCTTGGGTCACAGGTGTTCATCGGGCAGTTCGTCACCAACTGGAACGCGGTGCTGGCGGCGCTCAGCCTCGCCATCGTGCCGGTGCTGGTGATGTATCTGATCTTCTCACGTCAACTGATCCGCGGGATCACAGCAGGAGCGGTGAAATGATCCGTGTATTGGTTGCAGGGCTTGGCAACATGGGGCGCAGCCACGCGCTGGCCTATCACCGCAATCCGGCGTTCGATCTGGTGGGGCTGGTCAATCGGTCCACCCCGACGCTGGACCCGGAACTGGCGGGGTATGCGATCACGCCAGATTTCCACGAGGCGTTGGCACGGCTGAAGCCCGATCTGGTCTGTGTCTCCACCTATTCCGACAGCCACGCCGACTATGCGGTGGCCGCGATGGAGGCCGGGGCGGATGTGTTCGTCGAAAAGCCTCTGGCGACGACGGTGGCCGATGCGCGGCGGGTGGCGGAATGTGCGCATCGGTTGGGGCGCAAGGTCGTTGTCGGCTATATCCTGCGCCATCACCCCAGTTGGATCAGGCTGATCGCCGAGGCGCGCGCCCTTGGCGGGCCATATGTGTTCCGCCTGAACCTGAACCAGCAAAGCAGCGGCCCGACATGGGATGTGCACAAGGCGCTGATGCAGACCACGCCGCCGATTGTCGATTGCGGGGTGCATTATGTCGATGTGATGTGCCAGATCACCGATGCCCAGCCGGTCGAAGTGCGGGGCATGGGGTTGCGCCTGTCGAACGAGATTGCGCCGGACATGTACAATTACGGCCATTTTCAGGTGCTGTTCGACGATGGCTCTTTGGGCTGGTACGAGGCCGGCTGGGGCCCGATGATGTCTGACACCGCGTTTTTCGTGAAGGATGTGGTCAGCCCGAATGGCGCGGTGTCCATCCGCATGCCGGATGATGCGCGGTCCGATGACGTGGACACACATACCAAGACCGCGATGTTGCGGCTGCACAAGGTGGGCCAGCCCCGGCAAGACCTGTCGATGGCCGATGAACCGGGGCATCAGGATCTGTGCGAACGCGAGCAGGCCTTTGTCGCAAAGGCCATTCTTGAAGGCCTGGATCTGACCCGCCACATGAATGACGCGGTGCAATCGCTGGCGATCTGCCTTGCGGCAGATGAAAGCGTGCGGTCGGGGTTGCCGGTGCGGTTGCAACCATGACCGCCCTTTCACATCCATCGCTGACCCCGGCCAACGGCGGCCCCCTCCCCCTTGTGGGGAGGGATGGGGTGGGGGGCCACAGGCGGCGTGCAAAACGCCCCCCACCCCCAACCCCTCCCCACCAGGGGGAGGGGAGGCAGCAATTCGGCAAGGCAAGGCAGAACGGAGACGACCATGGGCGCGCTTGATCTGAAGAACATCACCAAATCCTTCGGCACCACCGAGGTCATCAAGGGCGTCGATCTGACGGTGAATGAAGGCGAGTTCTGCGTCTTTGTCGGCCCGTCCGGCTGCGGCAAATCCACCCTGCTGCGGATCATCGCGGGGCTGGAGGATGCGTCGGGCGGCGATATTCTGCTGGACGGGCGGCGCGTCAACGACGTGGCCCCGGCCAGGCGGGAACTGGCGATGGTGTTTCAGTCTTACGCCCTGTACCCGCATCTGACCGTGCGCGACAACATGGGGCTGGCCTTGAAACAGGCCGGAGTCTCAAAGTCCGAGATCACCAGATCGACCGACCGGGCGGCGAACATGCTGGCGCTTGGCCCGTTGCTGGACCGCAGGCCGGCCGAACTGTCGGGCGGGCAGCGGCAGCGGGTCGCCATTGGCCGCGCCATCGTGCGCACGCCCAAGCTGTTCCTGTTCGATGAACCGCTGTCAAACCTCGATGCCGCCCTGCGCGTGGCGACGCGGATCGAGATTGCCCGCCTGCACCGCGATCTGAAGGCCACGATGATCTATGTCACCCATGACCAGGTCGAGGCGATGACGCTGGCCGACCGCATCGTGGTGCTACGGGCGGGCAAGGTGGAACAGGTCGGCGCACCGATGGAATTGTACAACAACCCCGCCAATACTTTTGTGGCGGGCTTCATCGGCAGCCCCATGATGAACTTCCTGAAATCGGCCGCCTTGGGCATGTCCAGCGACAGCGCAGGCGTGCGACCCGAACATCTGACCCTGTCGCGCGAGGCCGGGTTGATTGCCGGAACCGTCAGCCATGTGGAAAAACTGGGCGGCGAAACGCTGGTCTATGTGCGGACCGATGTGCATGGCCTGCTGACCATCCGGCTGTTCGGCGAACATGACTGCCGGGTGGATGAGGTTGTTCATGTAACCCCCGATCCTGTGCGGGTTTTCCACTTTGACCCACAGGGCAACAGATTGCGGTAAGGCAAAGTTTGCCTACCTTCCCTAGTCGCCTTTGCAACAGCTATGGCGAATAGGTCGCAATAGTGGCGGAAATGGGGGGAAAAAACGTCACCTTGGCACTTTTCAGAAAGGCCCTACTAGAAATTCTGGCCAAACACGGCTATCGCTTCGGGTAATAGAGGACAAACAGTTCTCAACACCAAATGTCGGGCGAAGATCCGACGATCTGAGGCGGAGTAGTACAATGGTTGAGGCGATTAATTTCGTCGTCCGCGATGCTGCGGGCGAAGTCGTACGCGGTGCGGTTGCAGGCGGCGGCAGCAATTTCATCCAGATGGGGGCTGGCGAGGAGATCTCGCTGAACCTCGCGCGGGAAAGCGTTACCGGATATGTGCAACAAGGGCGCGATCTGGTCGTGTCGCTGGCCGATGGCCAGACGATCACTCTGTCGGGCTATTTCCCCACCAGTGGCGAGCCGAACCTGCTGTACCTGTCGCAGAACGGCGAGATTATCGCCGTCGATCTGGCAGGCGCCGGCAACGGCACCATGTCTGCCACCTACGGCGCGACCGACAGCTGGGACAAGTTCTCGACCCTTGACGATCTGCGCTTTGGCGAAAGCGACAACATGGCGCTGGCCTATGCCGGAACCGACGAGCCAGCCGGAATGGCCGCGTTCCTGCCGGGGCTGGTCGGGCTTGGCGGTGTCGGCGCGGGTCTGGCCGGGGTTGGCGTGATCGGCGCAGTCATCGGTGGCGGTGGCGGCGGCGGCGGTGACGGCGGTGGCGATGGCACCGATCCGGTCGACACCCGCGCGACCCCCACCATTGACGGCACCGGCACCACGCAGACCGTGACCACCAACACCCCCGACCAGGATCTGGACGTGACCGGCACGGGCGAGCCTGGCGATGTGGTCGTCGTGACCATCGGCACCGAAACCCAGACCACCACCATCACCACCGATGGCACCTGGGCTGTGGTTTTCCCGAGTACCGACCTGCCCGCCGATGGCACCCATCTGACCACCGCTGTCGTCACCCAGCCTGACGGCACCACCACGCCGCTGACCGGCCCGACCTTCATTCTGGACCTGACCCCGCCTGCGGTTGAAGTCACCGAAGGCGCTTTGTCGACCAATGATGTCGAAAACCTTGCCGAATATGCCGATGGCGTGACGATTTCGGGCGAAGGCGAACCGGGCGCATCCATCAGCGTTCAGGTCGGCACCTTTACCCAGACCACGACCGTCACCACCACGGGCACCTGGACCGTCACCTTCCCGACCACCCAGGTACCGCCCGGCGAATACCAGATCCCCATGGTCGTCACCGCGACCGACCCCTTGGGCAACACCACGGTCCTGAACGACACGCTGGTTGTCGACACCGTGCCAAACCCGATTGCCTTCAACCCGGTGACCGCCGACAACATGGTCAACAGCGCCGAAGCCACGGCTGGCTTTTCCATCACCGGCACCTCGACTGCCGGGGCCACCCTGTCGATCACCTTGCAGGGCATCACCCAGCAGGTCGTGGTGGCGTCCGATGGCAGCTTTACCCTGAGCTGGGCTGCGGGCACCCTGACGGCGGGCGAATATGACGCCACCCTGACCGCCACCACCACCGATGCCGCAGGCAACGCCAGCACCACGACCCACACCTTCCGCGTGGATACCTTTACCTCGGTGGCCTTTGCCCCTGCGCTGATCGAAGGCAACGACGTGGTGAACGGGGTTGAAGCCGCCGATGGCGTGGTGCTGACCGGCACCGCCCAGGCCGGGTCCAGCGTCAGCGTCGTCTGGAACGGCACCACCCTGCCCGCAACGGTTGCGGCCGATGGGTCGTGGTCGGTGACCTTTGCCGCCAGCACGATCACCAGCAGCACCACGCTGATCTCGACCACCGCCACCGTCACCGCGACGGATGCGGCAGGCAACACCGCCACCGCCACCCGCAACATCCAGATCGACACCGGCACCTCGGTTTCGGTCGACGCGGGCCAGCTTGGCGGCGACAATGTGGCCTCGGGGTCGGAACGCGGCGCAGGCATCAGCTTTACTGGCACCACTGAGGCAAACGCTTCGGTCACCGTGACGTTTGAAGGCGTCAGCCGCACCGTGACCGCCAATGCCAGCGGCGTCTGGACGGCCGGCTACACCAGCGCTGACTATCGCAGCGGCACCTATGACAGTGCGATCAGCGTCACCGCGACCGATGCCGCAGGCAACACCGCCACCGCCACTCATGCGGTCAAGATCGACACCGAGGTCAACCCGTTCTCGATCATCTCGCTGTCCTCGGGCACCGATGGCATCAGCGGCGCCGAGGCTTTGGCAGGCGTGACGGTCACGGGTACGGTCGAACCGTTCTCGACCGTGCAACTGACCTTCGGCAGCGCCGCAGCCCTGACCGTGACGGCCGGTGCCGATGGCACCTGGACCACCACGATCCCGACCAGCGCCATCCCGGCAGGCGAAACCACGGTCAGCATGACCGCGGTGGCGACCGACCGCTATGGCAACGTCTCGGCCCCGATCACCCAGTCGGTGATCGTCGACCGGATCGTCAACGACCTGACCCGCCCCGGCGGCAACATCACCGCCGATGACACGCTGAACGCCGCCGAGCGCGCGCAGGGCCTGACGCTGAACGGCACGGTCGAGGCGAACTCGACCCTTGTCGTAACGCTGACCAATGGCGCGACCCAGACTGTGGCGGTCGGGGCAGACGGGCTGTGGTCGGTCACGTTCCCGGCCAGCGCCCTGCCCACCGGCAACGAGGTTTCGGTCACCGCCACCATCGCGGCGACCGATAGCTTTGGCAACACGCGGGAAATCACCGAAACCTTCAAGATCGACACGGTTGCCCCGACAGCGCCCCTGGTCACCGACCTGACCGAAAACGTGCAGGGCGGTGTGACCTCGATCGTGACGGCGGGCAACGGGGCCTATGACGTGTTCGAGATCACCGCCGCAGGTGTGCAGACCGAACTGACCACCAGCCAGAACTATGACGCGATGTTCAACGACACCACGAACCGCTTTGTCAGCCCGGTACCGGATGGCAGCTATCTGGTGATCCGGGCCGAAGATGGCGCGCAGAACCATGCCTCGACCCTGTTCATCGAAAACAGCACCGGCGCGATCAACGTCGATCTGGGCCGCGACGGGCTGACGGGGCTGGATATCAGCGTCATCGACCTGCGCGAGGCGGCTCAGGCCAGCCTGACCATCACCGAAGCCCAGTTGCGCGACTTGACCGGGCCGGATGACCGTCTGATCATCATGTCGGACGGCGACGATCAGGTCACGGCACTGGGGGCTGTCAACACCGGCCAGCAGACCACAGGGCCGGACGGGCAGTCCTACACGATCTATACCCTTGGCAGCAGCGGGGCGACCCTGCTTCTGGACGATGACATCAACCTTGTGATCTGACCGGAAGGGGAGGAGGGCCTATGCCCTTGATCCGTCTCCGCACAGCCGGCCCGCGATGCGCAACATCCGGGCCGGTGCTGGCGGCGCTGTTGCTGGTATCGGGATGCGTCGGCAGGGATTTGCCTCTGGCGTCCATGTTCAGCTTTGGCAAGGGCAATGGTCCCAGTGACCCTGCCGTTTCCGCTGTGTCAGAGCCACATCTGACCGGCAAAGGCCAGGTGGTATCGCCGCTGATCGACGGGCTTGCAGCCCGCAATTCTGTGCTGGTGCCGGGATCGCCCTATGATCAGGTCGCAGCCGCCGTGCTGGAGGCCAGCAAGGGGGCGGCCCAGTCCGAGTTGCGGGTGGCCCGGCTGACTGCCCAGGCAAAATCCAGGAACTGGCTGCCCAGCATCGGGCCGAACATCAGCCTCACCTCGCTTGGCGCCACGGCGGCGAACCTGCTGCTGGATCAGGCGCTGTTCGACAATGGCCGCCGCCGCGCCGAACGCGCCTATGCGGCAGCGGATGTAGAGGTGGCGGCGGTAACGCTGGCGTCCGATCTGAACGAACGGGTCTATCAGGGCCTCAGCCATTACATTTCCGGCCAACGGTCCATGGACCTGATCGCCGTGACCGAGGCGTCGATTGCCCGGATGGGCGAATTTGAACGCATCATGTCGGTCCGGGTTGAAGGCGGGCTGTCCGACCGGTCGGAACAGCAGGTGCTGCGGCAGAAATACACCGAAATGCAGGCCACCCTGTCGGCAGACCGCGAAACCCTGACCACCGCCCGCGCCGAACTGACCGCCATGTCGGCGCGCCCGCTGGACGGGCTGCGGGGGCTGGCAGGCATTACAACGGATTCCGCCTTGTCAGAGCCGCTTTCGGTGCTGCTGGCCCGCGGCGATGGCGCGCGGATGATCGCGCAGGCAAAGGTTTCACGGGCGGGTCATCTGCCCGGCCTTGGCGCGCAGGCGGCGCTGGATGATGGCGGCGCCGTGACATCGGGCCTGACGCTTGGCGGCGGCACGCTGGGCTTTGGCACAGGCGACGCGCTGAAGGCGCTGGCCGAAACCGAAACCGTGGCCGCCCGCAAGGTGGACGAGGCCAGGGAAACCGCGAACCGCCGGATCGTGGCGCTAGACCGTGAAATTGCGGCTCTGATCTCGCAGGAACGCGATGGCGCCGAAGTGCTGCGCCAGACCACCGGCAACCTGGACCTGTTCACCGAACAGTACCGCGCGGGCCGCAAGACCCTGCTGGAGCTGGTCAGCCAGTTCGAGGTCTACACCCGGATGCGGCGCGAACAGGCTTCGCTCAAATACGAGATTGCGGCCCTTCGGCTGGATGTCGCGCGCGAACGCGGCACGCTGGTCAGCGGGGCGCAGATGTGACGGACGACCGGGTCATCGCGTTTGACATGAACGCCAGCCGCGTCGCCGCTGCCGGCCCCATCGTCGCACGCCCTGCCCCTGCGGCCCGCCCGCAAGCCCCCCGCCACAGCGAACGCGCCGTGAACCGCGCGCAACTGGCTTCGGTCTATGCCGGACTGCTGGGGGCCGAGGTGTCTGCCGCCGACCTGCTGGACCAGATCCACATTGCCGCCGCCCGGACCGATGGCAGCGTGGCCCTGCCCGAGGTCGCCGCCGCCCTGCAAGCCACCGGCCTGACGGTGCGGCTGGACCTGCTGCCCGTGCTGCAAGACGGCATCTGGCCTGCGCTGGCCGAAATGACCAGCGGCCAGATGGTGCTGGTGCTGGCGCTGACCGACGACGGCGTCACCCTGTACGACCCGGCCGCCGACGATCTGCGCCTTGACGTGGCGCAGGACGAATTCATGCAGGTCTTTGCCGGCCGCATCTTGCGCGCCCGCATCACGCTGGCCGATCTTGAGGCCCGCCACATCGACGCCAGCAGACCCGCGCATTGGTTCTGGGGCGAGTTTCGGCACTACAAACGCCCGTTCATGGAAGTGGCGGCCTCGTCGCTGTTCTCCAACTTGCTGGCCGTGGCGATCTCGCTGTTTTCCTTGCAGATCTATGACCGGGTGATCCCGTATCAGTCGGAACCGACATTGTGGGTGCTGGCACTTGGCGCGCTGCTGGCGGTGATGATGGAAGGGTTCCTGAAACTCGCGCGGTCAGCCCTGATGGACAACACCGGCAAACGCATCGAACTGGCCGTACAGGCGCGGCTGATGACGCGGCTGTTGGGCATGAAGATGGGACCGGGCGAACGCAAGCCGTCCGAGATTTTCGGGTCGATGCGCGAATTCGGGTCGGTGCGCGAATTCTTTACCGCCTCGACCATCGGCACGCTGGCCGACCTGCCGTTTCTGGTGGTGTTTCTGGCCCTCGTCGCCTCCATCGGAGGCAACCTCGTGTGGGTGCTGATCTTCGGCGGGATATTGATGGTCGTGCCGGGGTTCCTGATGCAAAAGCGCATGGTCGCCCTGACCCACGCCACCCAAGGGGCCAGCATGCGGTCGCAGCGATTGCTGTATGAGGCGGTGTTCGAGCATGAAACCGTCACCACGCAGCGCGGCGAGGATCGGGTCAGCCGCATCTGGGACGAACTGAACGCACTGTCGGCGTCCAAGGCATCGGACCAGCGCAAACTGACCACGATCCTGACGACATGGGCGCAAGGGGTGCAGCAGGCGACCTATATCGCCGCCGTGGTGGTGGGCACGTTTCTGGTGTTCACGGGCGATTTCACCGTCGGCACCATCATTGCGGTCGGCATCCTGACCGGGCGCACCCTTGGGCCTTTGGCGCAACTGTCGGCCACCATGGCGCGCTGGTCCAACGTCAAATCCGCGCTGACCGGGCTGGACAGCATCGCCAACGCCCGGCAGGCCGAGGAGGCAGGCCGCAAATATCTGCGCCGCGCCAGGGTGGCGGGGGCGTTCGAGCTGCGTCATGTGGAATTCCGCTATGACCCGCAATCGTCGCCCACGGTGGAAATCGCCGCGATGGCCATTCCGGCAGGGCAGCATGTGGCGGTGCTGGGCAGCAACGGGTCGGGGAAATCGACCCTGTTGCGGCTTTTGGCGGGGTTGTATGAGCCGACCAAGGGCCGGGTTCTGCTGGACGGCGTTGACATGGGGCAGGTGCATCCGCGCGATCTGCGCCGCAGCATCGGCTATCTGGGGCAAGAGGTGCGGCTGATCGCAGGCACCATCCGCGACAACCTGAACCTCAGTCAGTTGGAACGCGACGACGACCGCCTGCTTGAGGCGCTGGAATTTGCGGGCCTCGGGCCGTTCGTCAAGACCCACCCGCGCGGGCTTGATCTGGAAATCCGGGAACTGGGCGAAGGCCTGTCGGTCGGTCAGCGCCAGAGCATCGGCTGGGCGCGGCTGTGGTTGCAGAACCCGTCGGTGGTGCTGCTGGATGAACCGACCGCAGCCCTGGATCAGACGCTGGAGGCCACCCTTGTCAGCCGCCTGAAAGGCTGGCTGGAAGGGCGCACCGCGATCATCGCCACCCACCGGGTGCCGATCCTGCAACTGACGACCCGCACGCTGATCTTGCAGAACGGCAGGCTGGCGGTGGACGGGCCGAAAGAGGCCGTGCTGGCCCATCTTGCCAAGGCACAGGGGGGCGGGGCGCAATGACCACCATCGACCACGGGTTCGACACCCGCACGCGCGGCCCGTCCATCACCATCTGGATGATCATTGCGACGATGGTGGTGTTCATCCTGTGGGCGTCGTTTGCCTGGGTGGATGAGATTGTTCGGGCGCAGGGCACGGTTGTATCCTCGTCCAAACCGCAGATCATCCAGAACCTTGAAGGTGGCATTCTGGCCGAACTCGCGGTGGCGGAAGGCGACATCGTGGAACCGGGCCAGACCCTCGCCCGGCTGCAATCGACGCAGTACCAGTCGGCGGTGGATGATTACCGCGACCAGATTGCCGCGCTGGACATTCGCCGCCTGCGGATCGAGGCCGAGATGACCGGCGCGTCAAGATTTCGCGTGCCGGCCAGTCTTGCCGCCCGCGTGCCAGACATCGTGGCCTCTGAGGCGACCTTGCTGAAGGCCCGCCAGTCCGACTTTGCCGCGCGCCGCGATGGCGCACAGGCGGTGCTGGATCAGGCGGTCAATGAGTTGGACATCATGGAGCGTATGCTGAAGCAGGATGTCGCCCCGCAGATCGAAGTCACCCGCGCCCGCAAGGCACACCGCGATGCCGAAAACCGCCTGTCCGACACCATCACCCAGATGGAACTGGAACGGGCCAAGGACTATTCCGAGGCGTTGAAGGAACTGACCTCGCTGCGGCAGAACCTGAAGATCAGCGAAGACCAACTGGCCCGCACCACCCTGCTGGCCCCGATGCGGGGCGTGGTGAACAAGCTGTCGGTGACCACCATCGGCGGCGTGGTGCGGCCGGGCGAAGAGATCTTGCAACTGATCCCGCTGGACGAGGCCCTGTTCATCGAGGCCAAGGTCAAGCCCCGCGATATTGCCGCCGTGCGGCAGGGCCAGCAGGCCACCATCAAGCTGTCGGCCTATGATTACACCATCTATGGCAGCCTGAAGGCCGAAGTGACCTTCATTTCCGCCGACACGTTTCTGGACGAACGCGCCCGCACGCCGGATGGCGACCCCCATTACATCGTGACGCTGCGGGTCGATCTGACCCAGTTGAACGACCGCCAGCAGAACCTTGAAATCCGCCCCGGCATGTTGGCCGAGGTTGAATTGCAGACCGGCGGCAAGACGATTCTGACCTATCTGACCAAGCCTCTGTACAAATCGAACGAGGCGCTGCGCGAACGCTGACCCGCAGCGCGGGTCAAACCCGGCACAGTGCGGGGCTTCTTTCCCTGTCACCCGGCCCCGCGATACCCAAGTAAAAGAATCGGGCTTTACCTTTCCAAGTTTTTTTGTCAACTTTGGCGAAAGGTAACTTGCTTGGAGCCTGCAATGGCGCATCCCGATACCCGCCCTTTTCACCGGATGCGCCAGCCATGAATGACATGGCCGGCGCGCAGGCCCTTTGCCCTGTCGACACCACGCCGCTGCATGACGCGCTGCATCTGACCGCAGGCGGCGCGCAGGCGCGGATCGTGCTGCAAGGCCAGGTCTATTCGCTGCGCATCACGCGGGCGGGCAAACTGATCCTGACGAAATGACCCTGACATCGCCCAAAGGCCAATTCTTCTTCAAAGGCCAATTCTTCCTCAAAGGACCGCCCATGACCCGCCCGCTGTTTGCTGCCCTGATGACCTCTGCGCTGACCACCGGGCAGGCCTTTGCCGCCGATCCCGCGCAGGTGGTGGAAACCTATGCCGCGATTGCGGCGGCCACCTATGGCGACTCGCTGACCACGGCACAGGCGCTGCAAACCGCGGTCGAGGCGCTGATCGCCGCGCCTTCGGATGCGACGCTGACCGCCGCAAGGGATGCCTGGCTGGCCGCGCGGGTGCCCTATCAGCAGTCCGAGGTGTTCCGCTTTGGCAACGCCATCGTGGATGACTGGGAAGGCAAGGTGAACGCCTGGCCGCTGGACGAAGGCTTGATCGACTATGTCGACGCCAGCTACGGCAAATCCGAAGAAAACCCGCTGTCCACGCTGAACATCATTGCGACCCCGAAATTCACCCTGTCGGGCACCGAGATTGACGCGACCAACATCACCCCCGCCTTCATCAGCGATACCCTGCAAGAGGCTGACGGCATCGAATCCAACGTGGCTTCGGGCTATCACGCCATCGAATTCCTGCTGTGGGGCCAGGATCTGAACGGCACCGGGCCGGGCGCTGGTGCGCGCCCCTTCACCGATTATGCGGCGGGCGACGCCTGTACCAATGGCAATTGCGACCGCCGTGCGGACTATCTTTCTGCGGTAACCGCCTTGTTGGTGTCTGATTTGGACTACATGGCCGCCGCCTGGGCACCCGGCGGGGCCGGGGCCGCCGCCGTGACCGCCGATCCGCAGGCCGGGCTTCTGGCGATGCTGACCGGCATGGGCAGCCTGTCCTATGGCGAACTGGCGGGCGAGCGGATGAAGCTGGGGCTCATGCTGAACGACCCGGAAGAAGAGCATGACTGCTTTTCCGACAACACCCACAACAGCCATTATTACGACGGCGTGGGCATACAGAACGTCTATCTGGGCAGCTATGCCCGTGTCGATGGCACTGTCGTCTCTGGCCCCTCGCTGTCCGATCTGGTGGCCGCGGCCGATGCGGGCATCGACACCCAGTTGAAGGCCGAACTCGGCATTTCGGTCGCGGCGCTTGGGGCCATCAAGACAGCGGCAGAGGGCGGTTTCGCCTATGACCAGATGCTGGCAGCAGGCAATGCCGAAGGCGAGGCCCTTATCACCGCCGCCATCACCGGCCTTGTGACCCAGACCGCCTCGATCGACCGCGCGGTGACCGCGCTTGGCCTGTCGAAGGTCGCGTTTGAAGGGTCTGACAGCCTGGACAACCCCGAAGCGGTATTTCAGTAATGATTGTCTGCCAGTGCCAGAACATCTCTGATGAACAGATCCGGTCGGCGGTGGATTGGATGCGCGCCTCCGACCCCGCCACCATCATCACCCCCGGCAAGGTCTATCACGCCCTTGGCAAGCGCGCCGATTGCGGCGGCTGCATGCCGCTGCTGCTGGATACCATGCGGGATTGTGACAGTTTTGGCGTCGCTGGCCGCACCGGCGACCGCCCGCAGATCCCGACCCTGACCCGGATGCGGGCGCAGCGCCTGAAGTAGAGGGAATTTGTCAATTTTAGAATCGTTCTAAAAAATGTCGCGCTCCCCATGGACAGACGCCCCGCTGCGTTCTAGCTTTGTGACATCACGCAGCCGGCGGGCCAGTCCCGCGCAACGAAGGGGAGTGACGCCATGAAGGGCGACGCAAAAGTCATCGAGTATCTGAACGCGGGCCTGCGGTCGGAACTTACCGCCGTCAGCCAGTACTGGCTGCATTTCCGGCTTCAGGAAGATTGGGGTCTGGGCAAACTGGCCGCCAAATCCCGCGCCGAATCCATCGAGGAAATGCACCACGCCGACAAGTTCATCGCGCGGATCATCTTTCTGGAAGGCCACCCCAACCTGCAAAAGCTCGACAGCCTGCGCATCGGGCAGACCGTCAGGGAAACGCTGGAGGCCGATCTTGCCGCCGAACACGGTGCGCGCAGCCTGTACATTGAGGCGCGGCAGTATTGTGACAGCGTCGGCGATTACGTCAGCCGCGCCATGTTCGACGAGATTCTGACCGATGAGGAAGGCCACATCGACTTTCTCGAAACCCAGCTGGACCTGCACGAAAGCCTTGGCGCCCAAGGCTATGCGCTGCTGAACGCCTCGCCCGCCAACGCGGCAGAATAACACAGGGCGGTCACGCCTTTCTGATTGAAACTATCAGGAAATATCGGCTACCACGGGGGGCGAAAGGACATGCCCATGTTGCGCCCCCTGTTGCTTGCGGCTGTTCTGGCTGGCCCGTCATTTGCGCAGGGTCTGGATGACCGCCACTTGTCCGTCATTCCGCGCAGCGCTGCGGATATGGCCAAGATCGCCAAGGTTCTGGCCCCGCCAACCGATTTCACCCGGCCCGAGGCGTTCGAGGCCAAATCCGGCGGCGCGGCCACCGTGCGCGCCCGCAAGACGCCCGATGCGTTTTCGCAGTTTTCCGCCAACACCCCGTTTGAAAGCGAGCTGACCTTCAAACTGGGCAACGCCCTGTTCCGCAAGACATGGATCGCCTCGCCCGCCTCGACGCTGGCGTCCGATGGGCTGGGGCCGCTGTACAACGCGCGCGGCTGTCAGGATTGCCACGTGAAAGACGGGCGCGGCCACCCGCCAGAAAGCGCTGATGCGCCCCGCGTGTCGATGTTCCTGCGCCTGTCCGTACCGGGCGGCCCCACGCCCGAGGCCATCAAGGACTACCTCGCCACGCAACCAGACCCGGTTTACGGCGGTCAGTTGCAGGATTTTGCCAGCCCCGGTCAGGCGGCTGAAGGGCGGATGCAGGTTACATATGCGGAAGTGCCGGTGACGCTGGCCGATGGCAGCATCGTGTCGCTGCGAAAGCCCAGCTATGCTGTTTCGGACCTTGCCTATGGCCCGCTTCAGGACGGTATCATGCTGTCGCCACGCGTGGCCCCGCAGATGATCGGGCTGGGGTTGCTGGAGGCGATCCCTGCCGCCGACATTCTGGCGCAGGCCGACCCCGACGATGCCGATGGCAATGGCATTTCGGGCCACCCCTCGGTGGTGATCAGTGCCGAATATGGCGCACCCATGCTGGGCCGATTCGGGCTGAAGGCCGGGGCGGCCACTGTGCGCGAACAATCGGCGGCGGCATTTTCGGGCGATATGGGCCTGTCAAACCCGCTGTTCCCCGCCCCCTGGGGCGAGTGCACCGCAGCCCAGGCGACCTGCCGGTCGGCGTTGCACGGGCAGGAGCCGGGCATCCGCGACGGGCTGGAGGTGGACGCCGAAAGCCTTGATCTGGTCACGTTCTACGCCCGCAATCTGGGCGTGCCCGAACGCCGCGACATCGCCGATCCGCAGGTGCTGCGTGGCAAGGCCCTGTTCCGTGACATGGGCTGCGCCGGCTGTCACACGCCGAAATACGTCACCAACCGGCTGAAAGACCAGCCCGAGCAAAGCTTTCAGCTGATCTGGCCCTACACCGATCTTTTGCTGCACGACATGGGGGAGGGGCTGGCCGACAACCGCCCCGAAGGCGTGGCCACCGGGTCGGAATGGCGCACCCCGCCGCTGTGGGGGCTTGGGTTGACGGAACTTGTGTCGGGCCAGACCGCCCTGCTGCACGATGGCCGCGCCCGCACGATCCTTGAGGCGATCCTGTGGCATGGCGGCGAGGCGCAGCCTGCCCGTGATGCCACCATTGCCCTGCCCACCGCCGACCGCACCGCCCTGATCGCGTTTCTGGAGAGCCTTTGAATGCTGCGCACCCTTGCCCTGACGCTGATCCTTGCCACCCCCGCCCAGGCCGATGTGCCAGGCACCCTGAGCCAGATCGGCCAGGACTATGCCGGCTTTGCGGCGGCGGCCACCACGCTTGCCGATGCTGCCGCGCAGACCTGTGATGCGGCGGCCCTGCAACCCGCGTTCAACGCGGCCTTTGATGCGTGGATGGCCGTGGCCCATCTGCGCCTTGGCCCGGTCGAACAGGATGGGCGGGCTTTGGCGATTGCGTTCTGGCCCGACCCCAAGGCTTTGGGCGCCAAGGCACAGCGCTGGCTGCTGACCGGTGATCCGGCGATGTTGGAGCCTGAAACCTTTGCCCAGCAATCTGTCGCCGCGCGCGGGCTGATGGGGTTGGAACGGCTGTTGTACCCCGCCGAGGCTCCCCCCGCCGACCCCTGCCCGCTGATCCGCGCCACAGCCGACAACCTTGCCCGGATGGCGGCTGAGGTGGCGCGTGACTGGCCCGCCTTTGCGCAGGTGATTGCGACGGCGGGCCAACCTGGCAACAGCGTCTATCTGACCGAGGCTGAAGGCAAACAGGCGTTGTTCACCCAGCTTGCCACCGGGATCGAGGCGCTGGCCGAAGGCCGCATCGGCCGCCCGCTTGGCACTTTTGACAAACCGAGGCCCGAACGAGCCGAGGCCCGCGCCTCGTCGCGCAGCCTGCGCAACATCGGCCTTTCGGTGGCCGCGCTGCGGGATATGGCCCTGGCACTGGACGCCAATATCCCCATCACAACAGCCGCGTTTGATCGCGCGGCCAGGCTGGTGGCGGCGCTGGACGACCCGAAACTGGCAGGGATTGCAGAACCGCAGGGCTGGCTGAAGGTAGAAATCCTGCAACAGTCGGTGCGCGCCGCCCGCGATGCGGTGGTCGCAGAACTCGCGCCCGCCCTGGGTGTGGGCCTGGGCTTCAACGCGCAGGATGGTGACTGATGGCCACCCGGCGCGGCTTTCTGGCCGGGTTGCTGGCGTCAGGCCTGCCCCTGCCGACATGGGCAGACGCAGGCAGCCCGACGCATCTGGCGGCGGGCAAGCTGGGCGAGGCCTACGCCCTGCACGGGTTGACGGCGACGGGCGACAGCCTGTTTTCCATCCCCCTGCCCGCGCGCGGCCATGCGGCGGCGGCGCATCCGACCCGTCCGGTGGCCGTGGCCTTTGCCCGCCGCCCCGGCACCTTCGGGCTGGTGATCGACTGTGTGGATGGCCGCGTGACGCACCGCATCACCCCGCCCGATGGCCGCCAGTTCAACGGCCATGGCGCGTTTTCTGCCGATGCAGAGACGCTTTATACCTCGGAGGTGGTGGCAGAAACGTCCGAAGGTCGCATCGGTCTGTGGCGCAGCAGCGACTATGCCCGCATCGGCGAATGGGCCAGCGGCGGCATCGGCCCGCATGATATGAAGCGGTTGGGCGACGGCAGCCTGATCGTCGCCAATGGCGGCATCGTCACCGACCCGACCGACCGCACCAAGCTGAACCTTGCCACCATGCGCCCGAACCTGACGCAACTGTCCCCGGATGGCGCGGTGCTGGCGCAGGTCGATCTGCCCGAGTTGCTGCAAAACTCGATCCGCCATCTGGCGCTGACGGCAACCGGCGTGGCCTTTGCGATGCAGTGGGAAGGCGACCCCGCCGACCCGGTGCCATTGCTGGGCCTGTGGACGCCCGGCCAGACCCCGATCCTGTGCCCCGCGCCCGATGCCGATGCCTATGCGATGCAGGGCTATGCCGGGTCGATCGCGGTGGACGCGGCGACCGGCGACATCGCCATCACCTCGCCCAAGGGCGGCATCGTCATGCGCTTTGCCGCCAGCGGCGCGCATCTGGCGACGTGGCGGCGGGCGGATGTCTGCGGGATGGCGGCAACGGGGGCCGGCTTCATCGCCAGCGACGGCGCGGGGGCCTTGTGGGCGGTGGAGGACGACGGGCTACAGCCGCTGGCCCGCCACGCGACGCTGTGGGATAACCACATCGTCAGGATATAAGTTCTGCGCATTTCCGAACCGCAAAACCGGTTCCCACTTTTGCTGGAAATGCTTCAAGCCGTCCGCGCCGGCACCCGGTTTTCCAGCCATCTGAACGCCAGCACGATCAGCCCGGTGATCACCATATAGACCACCGCCAGCAGCAGCAGGGGTTCATAGATGATCAGCGTATCTTGCCGCACCCGGCTGGCAACGGCGTAAATATCGACGACCGTGATGGTGGCGACCAGAGGCGTCGCCTTCAGTTGCAGCACGGTTTCCCCGCCCAGGGTCGGCAGGGCGCGGTGAATGGCCTGTGGCAGCCAGATGCGGCGCAGCATGGTCAGGCGCGGCATCCCCATGGCCTTTGCGGCCTCCAACTGCCCCCCCGGCACGCCTTTGAACGCGCCGCGCATGATTTCGCCCTCATAGGCCGCGAAGGACAGGGTCAGGGCCAGCACACCGTAAGGCCAGGCCTGCCGCAACAAGGGCCAGAAGTCGCTTTGCCGGATCCACGGGATCTGCGGGAACAGTGACCCGAGGCCAAAGTACAAAAGCCACAGTTGCAGCAACAGCGGCGTGCCCCGGATCACCGTGCAGAACACCCGCGCAGGCGTTGCCAGATACCAGGGACCGGCAGCCTGGGCCAACCCCAACGGGATCGCCAGCGCCATTCCCAGAACGGTCGTCACACACAAAATCCAGATCGTGCGCCAGATGCCCATGGCGGCCAGCGGCACGTATTTCGGCAGCCAGTCCCACCGCAGGGCCACCACGCACCAGACCACGATGGCAAGGCCAATGCCCGCCATCACCCAGCGGCGCAGGGGAATGCCCACCATCATCGCCCGGCCCCGCTGGCGCTGCGCAACCCGCGCCGTGCCCGTTTCTCGATCCGCGAAAACACGAAGGTAGAGGTCAGCGACAGCGCCAGATACAGCCCCCCCGCCGCCATGAAGAAGGTGAAATAGGCCTTGGTGGTGCCTGCCGCCTGCCGTGTTTCCTGCGTCAGCTCGGCAAAGCCCACCACGGCCAGCAGGGCGGTGTCCTTGGTCGCCACCAGCCACAGGTTGGCAAGGCCGGGCAGCGCGAAGGACAGCATCGAGGGCAGCGTGATCCGCCGCGCCAGCATTCCGGCAGGCATGCCCATGGCGCGCGCGGCCTCGATCTGGCCTGCGGGCACGGCAAGGATGGCGCCGCGCAACACCTCGGTCGCATAGGCGCCCTGCACGACGCCCAAGACCAGAATCCCCGCCACGATCCCGTTGATCTGGATGGCCTCATGGCCAAGGGAAATCAGCAGCCGGTTGACCGCATCGGTGACGCCAAAATACAGAATCAGGATCAGCACCAGTTCCGGCACCGCCCGCACCAGTGTCGTGTAGATCGCCAGCAGGTCTTTCACCACCGGACTGCCATAGAGCTTGCCGTAGGCCCCCGCCGTGCCGATCGCCAGCCCGACCCCGAACGCGCCAAGCGCGATCAGCACCGAATTGACCAGACCGCGCAGCAGGTTCGCCCCCCAACCGGGGGGCGAATAGGCCAGCAGGTCCAGCGAGGAGGCCGCGAATGCAGCCCCGGCAAGCGCCGACAAAAGGCTTAGTTCCCGTAGATCGAAGTGGCGAAATACGGGGCCGAGATCTTGTCATAGGTGCCGTCGGCGATCACCGCCGCGATGCCTGCGTTGAACTTGGCCTTCAGCTCTTCATCGCCCTTGCGCAGGCCGACGCCCACGCCCAGACCCAACACTTCCGGGTCGTCGGCCACGGCCCCCATGCTGGCGCAGCAGGCTGTGCCTGCCTCGGATTTCAGGAAATCGCCCAAGGCGATGCTGTCGGCCTGGGTGGCATCAATCCGGCCTGCGACCAGATCCTGATTTGCCTCGTCCTGGGTCTGGTAAATCTTGATCTCGCCCGCCACCCCGGCAAAATGCTTTTGCACATAGGCCTCGTGCACCGTGGCCACCTGCACCCCGATGATCTTGCCGGTCAGCCCCGCCACATCCGGCGTGATGCCGCTGTCTTTGCCCGCCACGATCACGGTCGGCGTGTTGTAGTACTTGTCGGAAAAATCGATGGTCTTCATCCGCTCATCGGTGATCGACATGGAGGCCATGATCGCGTCGATCTGTCCGCCGGTCAGCGACGGGATGATGCCATCCCAAGCGACAGGCGTGATCACGCATTCCATCGCGGCGGCGGCGCAGACGGCGTTGATCAGGTCCACTTCCCAGCCGGTAAAGGTGCCCGAGGCATCCGGTGCGGCGAAGGGCGGATAGGGTTCGGACGCGATGCCCACCTTGATCGGTTCGGCCATGGCGGCGGTGCCAAGGGCAAGGGCGGCAACGGTGATCAGCAGCTTTTTCATGTCAGACCTCTTGTTGGTATTTTTGACCCGCCTTCAGGCGACGGATTTCAGGAATTGTCTCAAGCGTTCGGATTGTGGCGCGCCGAACAGCCGGTCCGGCGGGCCTTCTTCTTCGACCACGCCGTTGTGCAGATAGATGACGTGGCTGGCGACCTCGCGGGCGAATTTCATCTCATGCGTCACAAGGATCATGGTGCGCCCTTCGGCGGCAAGATCGCGGATCACGCCCAGAACCTCGCCCACTAGTTCGGGGTCAAGCGCGCTGGTCGGTTCGTCGAACAGCATCGCACGGGGTTCGACGCACAGGGCGCGGGCGATGGCGGCGCGCTGTTGCTGGCCGCCCGACAGGAAGGCGGGGTAGGCATCGGCCTTGGCCGCCAGCCCGACCCGGTCCAGCAGTTTTCGCGCACGGGCCACAGCCTCGGCCTTGGGCACCTTCAGCACATGAACGGGGACTTCGATCAGGTTTTCCAGAATGGTCTTGTGCGTCCACAGATTGAAGCTCTGGAACACCATGCCCAACCGTTGCCGCGCGGCCTCGATCTGGCGGCGGTTGGCGGCGGACCCGTCGGGGCGCAGCGCGATTTCCTCGCCACCAATGACGATGCGGCCCGAAGTCGGGGTTTCCAGAAAGTTGATGCAGCGCAGCATGGTCGATTTGCCTGACCCCGACCCGCCGATGATCGCCACCACATCGCCTTCATGCGCGCAAAGCGACACGCCTTTCAGCACCTCCAGTGGCCCAAACGACTTGCGCAGGCCGTCAATGCGGATCGCTTCGGGTCGCGGGTTCGGGTCGGGCATCACACCTCCGGCGGGATATGTGCCCAGTAAGACGCGAGATTGCCCGTTATGCAAGACGTTACACTTGCCGTCTTCCCCGAGGGTCAGCTTTGCCTCAGCCCGCGTCCTGTTCCATGCAGCGGCGCAGCTTTTGCAGACTGCGCCGCAACCAGGTGCGCATGGTATTCAGCGGCACGTCATGGCGGCGCGACAAATCAGCATAGCTGTCGCCGTTCAGGTAGGCGGCCTGCAGGGCGGCGGCATGGGCGGGGTCCAGACGGCGCAGGCAGGCCATGATCTGCCGGGCATCGGCGCGGGCGGTCAGACGCTGTTCGATGCCGGGGCCAAGGGCGGGCAGGCTGTCCATCTCTATGTCGGCCATCGCGGGGGGAGGTGACAGGCGACGCTGGTCGATGGCGTGATAGCGCGCGATCGACACCAGCCATGTCTTGCCCTGCCCCCGGTCGGGGTTGAAACTGGCCGCCCGCAACCAGACCCGGACATACACCTCTTGCAGCGCGTCTTCGGCCTCTTGCCGGTTGCCCAGCATCCGTACCAGCACCCCAAGCAACAGCCCCGAGGTGGAATGATACAGCCGCCCGAATGCCAGTCTGTCGCCCGCAGCGACGCGGACGATCAGATCCGAAGTGGCTTGATTGCGCACCTCAGCCCTGCGGTGGTCTGGAGCAGGAACCGCCCGTCACACGCATGAATTGCCCCCCAACCCCTAGTGTCGAGTGACCTACGCGGGAGCGGGGCGAAAAGTTTCATCCCGGATACGAAATCACGCGCTGCCCCATCCAGACCAGCCAGAACCCAAGCGCAAGCCAGGGTCCGAAGGCGATGCCCCCCGCTGTCTGGCGGCGCAGCGCGGCAAAGGCCAGCCCGCCCAGTGCCGCGATCAACAGCACCTGCGGCAGGGCCTGCCAGCCCAGCCAGGCCCCGGCGGCGGCAAACAGCTTGGCATCGCCCAGCCCCAGCCCCTCGCGCCCGGTGCGGCGGAAATAGGCCTCGCCAAGGCCGCCCAGCACGGCAAACCCGACCACCGCGCCGATCAGATGATCCTGCCACCCCGGCTGCGCGGCGGCCAGCAGCAGGCCGGCACAGATCAACGGCAGGCTGATCACATCGGGGATGCGCAGACTGCGCGCATCGATGCGCGCAATGGCCAGCAGCGCCAGCGTCAGGATCAGCGTGGCGGCCCAGATCACGGCATCAGACCCGGAAAACAATTGCATCACAGTGTCGGTCACCAAATCGTGTTGTGGCAGGGGCGGTGTTTTTCGCGGCTTTGCGCGGGGGCCTGAAACTTACCGCCCCCCGGCTGCGTATCCCACACAAGCCAGATCAGCCACCGAAAAGCCGCACAGGCAACCCGGCGGCTGCAACGAAAACATACAGCGCATTGACGCGGTCACAACACGGTTTCTGGCACCGGCAGAACGGAGGATCTGATGAAAACACAAACTCGCTACATGATGGGCACGGCACTGGCCGGAGTCATGGCCCTGTCGGCCCCCATGGCCACGGCATCCAGCCACCGCGAGGCCCCGGCGATAGCCGGCATGCCCCGCGTGGATGCCACCGATTTCTACATGTTCCGCAGCTATGAACCCGGCCGCGAAGCTTTCGTGACGCTGATCGCCAACTACATTCCGATACAAGCCCCCTACGGCGGGCCGAACTATTTCACGCTCGACAATGACGCGGTGTACGAAATTCTCATCGACAACACCGGCGACGCGATCGAGGATCTGACCTTCCAGTTCGATTTCAGCACCGCCCTTGCCAATGCAGGCGCCGGCATCGCGCTGGACATCGGCGGGACCAATGTGGGTATCCCGCTGCGGCAGGCCGGTGCCATCGGCACCACGGTCGGCAGCCCCAGCATCAACGAAACCGAAAGCTATACCCTGAACGTGGTCCGCGGCGACCGGCGCACCGGCGAGGTGCGCCCGGTCAACCGTCTTGGCAACAACACCGCCCGGACCTTTACCAAGCCGATCGACAACATCGGCAGCAAAACCATCCCCGACTATCCCGCCTATGCCGATGCGCATATCACGCCGATCCGGGTTCCGGGCTGCGACACCCCCGGCAAGGTCTTTGTCGGCCAGCGCGCCGAAGGGTTCGCGGTCAATCTGGGCCGCGTGTTCGATCTGGTGAACCTTGTGCCGATCCAGGGCGCCAGCAACCCCTCCTGGAACCAGTACAACACCCCGAACCGCTTTCCGGGCGGCATCATGCAGGACCGCGCCAATGACGATCTGGTCGGCAAGGCCAACGTCACCTCCATCGCGCTGGAACTGCCGATCTCGTGCCTGACAGGCACGGGCAATGGCGTGATCGGCGGCTGGACCACCGCCAGCCTGCCGCAAAACGTGGTGCGGTCTGCCGGGCCGTCCTACAACGCGACCTCCACCCAGTCCGGGCCGCTGGTGCAGGTGTCGCGCCTGTCGAACCCGCTGGTGAACGAAGTGGTCATCGGTCTGAAGGACAAGGATCTGTTCAACGCCGCCGAACCCACCCAGGATGGCGCGCTGGCAGGCTATGTCACCAACCCGACCCTGCCCGCACTGGTTGACCTGCTGTTCCGCGATGCTGTTGGCGCAACCTCGAACATTGCCCCCACCAACATTCCGCGCAATGACCTTGTGACCGCCTTCCTGACCGGCTTTCCCGGCGTGAACCAGTTGGCCACCGTCACCGGGTCGGAAATGCTGCGCCTGAACACCGGCTTCCCGGTCACCCCGCGCGGGCGTCAGAACACCTTTGGTTTGGTCGCCGAAGATCTGGCAGGCTTCCCCAACGGGCGGCGTCCGGGCGATGATACCGTCGACATCGCGCTGCGCGTGGTGATGGGGGCCTTGTGCCATCCGCTGCCGCTGGCCACGGAACTGGGTGTCGCGGGCGCAGTCGAAGACACGCCAAGCGATTTTGTGAACCTTGGCATCTGCTCGCCGGATCAGGCTCCGGTCGGCACCGCGGCCCTGACCGATGGCGCACCGCTGCGCGCCACCGATTTCCAGAACAAGTTCCCCTATCTGAACAGCCCGCTTGGTGGTGCGACAAACGGGTGATCGGACAGGTTTAAGCGGTAACGTCTTTATCGGTAGACTTGGGGCGGCGGTCAAAAGACCCCGCCCCATTTTTTTGTTGGAGTGTGATGACCCTTCGCTGAACCTTCCTTCTTCCACCCGGAATCAAGCGCGAAGCGCGCCGGGCAATGCCCGACCGCCCCCTCGGGCGGGCATTATGCAACGGCACCAGCAGAAAATCCGTCGGATGTGTTGAACCATAAACTGCGTAGAACTGATGCTGCTTGCCCACCCGGCGGTCTGGCATCGCCCTATCGTCGCGCAGGTTGAAAGTCACCGGAAAACAGGCCCGGTTCCATGAAGGGTTTATCCTGCCCTCACGGCAGCCGCGCCACCACGGCCACAGCGGGTTGTCCGTCCGCATCCTGCCTGCGGTGCAAGAGGCTGCGCTGGCTTTGCGTGACGCGCCCCACCGTCACCTGCACCACCACCTCGAAATACTGCGAGGCAAACCCCACCCCCGGCAACAGCACCACTTCCGCCGCTGCCAGATCGGCGGGCGTCAGAAACCCCCGTCGGTCGCGCAGCGCCGTGATCGCCCCGGCCTGCACCGCCGTATCGGTCAGCGCCACCAGAAGGGCTTCGGGCGCGGTGTTCAGGTTGACATCCGTGCGCTGCGGCAGGACGGTGATCAACGGGCGCAGCGCATCGACCTCGGCCGGGGTCAGGCCTGCTTCGGCCACCAGATCGTCGATCTGCCGCAAAGGCCGGACCTGCCCGATGCGCGCCAGAATGCGGGGGGCGACGGTTTCGGGCAGGTTCAGCCCTTGCGTGATCCGGACCAGAATCTGCGGCCCGATTGCCCCACTTGCGGCAATCGAGTTCAGGTTGAACCGTGCCTGCGCATCGCTGATGGTCAGGGCGAATGTGCCCGCATCAATCCGCACCTCGGCCTGATTGGCACTGGCCCAAGGCTCGCCCGGATGGTCGGTCTGCGGGGCATCCCCCATGTCGCGGCGCAGGGCGGTGATGGCGCTGGCCTCGCCCCCGGCAATCAGCGCGCGGCCCTGTGCGGCATCGGCAAAGGTCTGGCTGCGGCTGATGCCGATGTCGCCGACCCGGATCATCGCCAGCAACACCGCCGACGACAGCGCCAGCACCACCAGCACATTGACCAGCACAACGCCGTCGTCGGGCCGCCTCATGGAATGTCCACCGGCAGCGGCAGCACCCGCCGCACCTGCCCCGCCGCCAGCGTCACCACCAGTTCCAGCGCCCTGGGGTTGGGCGGCGCGTCAAAACCCGGAACGCGGGCGACCGGGGGCCAGGCCTCTGCCCAGATCGACCCGTCCAGATAGCGCCACTGCACCGCCTGCACCCCTTTGATCAGCGGCTGATCCGCCAGCCCCCGGCCCTGCGCATCGGTCAGGCCCCGGCGCAGAACCCCGTCCTGCAAGCCGTAGCGCACCCCCACGCCGCCGCTGCGAAGGAAGGCCACCGCCTCCCCCGACCCTGCCACGCTGCGCGCCTCTGCCATCGCGGCATCCAGCCCCACCAGATACAACCCGCGTTGCAGATCGCCCAAAGCCTCCAGCCGCCCTTCGGTGCGGCTTTGGGTGCGCAGCACCTGATCCAGCATCGAAAACCCCGCCGTGCCGATCAGCGCAAAGATCGCAAGGGCGACCATCATCTCGATCAGCGTCACCCCGGACTGGGCATTGCGCAGGGTCACGTCCCCGTCACCTCGGCCAGCACGGAAAGGGCGCCGCCGTTCAGCGTCAGCACCGACAGATCGCGCTGGCAGCGCCCGCTGGCCAGAAACCGGAACCCGCCCAGAACGCCGGTAAACCCTGCCGCCCGCGTAATGCCCTTGCGGGTCAGACCGCGGCCATTGCCCAAGCCCACCGCCAGCAACGCCGCATCATGGCCAAGGCCTGCCACCACGCCGGGCGCTTCGCCGAACGCGGCCTGAAACCTGTCGGCAAAGGGCAGGAACAGATCGGGCGGCGGTGCCGCAAACCACGCGCCCGCCAGATTGGCGTCGCCCGCAATATCCGCCACGCCCCATTGCACCGACCCCAGAAGTTGCACCCCCTTCAACGCGCGGGCAAACCCGGCCAGAGCCTTGCCGCCATCGGGCAGGAACACCGCCTGCGCGCCGTTCAGCGCCAGACTGCCGCCCGGTTCCCCCAGCAGAACGGCAGTAACCTCGATCCCGCCAGCCGCGCCAATCTGGCGGGCGGCGGTGGCGGTGGCCTCGCCCAAAGGCCCCGGCCTTGCCACCACCGCGACCTTCGTGATCCCTTGGGCGCGGGCATAGCTGAACATGGTGGACACCGACTGCGCAGGCGTCACGCCCATCACGAAGGCGCCCTGCGCGGCCAGCCCGTCATCGTTGGAGAAACTGATCACCGGCACCCGCCCCGCCACGGCCAGCACCGCCGGGGTCTGATCCGCCTTCAGCGGCCCGATCAGGATTTTCGCCCCCGCCGCGAGTGCCGCCTTTGCCGCCGCCGCCGCGCCTTCGGCCGTATCGCCGGTGTCATGGACCCTCGGGGCCGACCCTTCATCGCCAAGCGTCACCAGACTGGCGGCGCGGGCCATGTTCTGCCCCACCCCTGCCGCCCCCCCGGTCAGCGGCAACAGCAGCGCGGTATCCCGCCCGCCCGCATCGGGGGCGGCAGCCAGCCTCATGTCGCCACATCCGGCCAGCACGGGCAGAACGCCGCAGGCCAAGCCCCCCCGCAGCAGGCCCCGGCGCGTGATGGAATGGGTCATTGCACGTCCTCCTCTGACATCGGATCAACCATCGGCCAGCCCGTTCAGCGACATGATCGGCAGCAGGATCGCCAGCACCATCGCCATCACCAGCCCCCCCATGATCAGCAGAATAGCGGGTTCAACCAGCGCCACCATCGCCCGCACCCAGGCATCCAGATCGCGCTGCTGTTCGGTCGCGGCATGGTCCAGCGCCGTGCCCAGATCGCCGCTGGCCTCGCCGCTTGCCACCATCGCCACCATCATCGGCGGAAAGACCTGGGCCTCGGTCATCGCCCGGTGCAGCGACATGCCTTGGCGCACCTTGTCGGTCACGACCGTCACCGCCGCGCGGATATGCCGGTTGGGCGTGACGTCGGCGGCGGCCACCAGAGCCTCGGCCAAGGGCACGCGGGACAGCAGCAGCGTCGCCAGCGTGCCCGCAAACTGCGCCGCATTCATCCGCTGCACCAGACGCCGGGTCAGGCGGGCCTTCGCCAGCACCCGGTCGACAAGCAGACGGTTGGCAGGCCTGCGCGACCACTGGGCAAAGGCCAGCGACCCCAGGACGATGCCTGCCAGCACATAGACGCCGCCCAGCCGTATCGCCGCGCTAATGCCGATCAGCGCGCGGGTCAGCAGGGGCAGGTCAGCGCCCCGGTCACGGAACACCTTCACGATGTCCGGCACCACGAACACCATCAGCAGCGTGATGATCCCCAGACTGACCACCCCCAGAAGCGCCGGGTACAGCAGCGCCAGTTGCACGGTCTGCCGGTTGCGCGCCCGGCTTTCGACAAAGGCGGCAAGGTGGGTCATCACCTGATCCAGCCGCCCCGAAGCCTCGCCTGCCCGCACCGATGCCCGGTAGAAGTCACTGAAGATCAGCGGATAGGCCCCAAGCGCCGCGCCAAGACTGCGCCCTTCCAGCACCGATGCCCGCACCGTCAGCAACACCCCCGCCACCCGTGGCGGCTGGCCGCTGGCGATGGTGGCAAGCGCCTCCTCGATCCGCAGACCAGACCGCAGCAGCGTGGCCATCTGCCGGGTTGCCAAAGTAAGTGCAGCACCCGAGATCTTGACGCCTTTTGGCGAAGTCAGAGCCTTGTTTGCCGGAACCGCCTGCGCCGAAGCGACCAGTTCCATCGGCAGCAGCCCCTTGCCGCGCAGGGCCAGACGGGCGGCTACGGGGTTGGTGGCCTCGACCATGCCGGCCTGGGTTTTCCCCGCCTCGTCCATCGCCCTGTAGCGGTACGCGGCCATGCCTCAAGCCTCCTGCGCCACGCGGGCCACGTCTTCGACCGTGGTCAGCCCCGCCCGGATCTGCCGCAGCCCATCGGCCACCAGCCCCGGCCCATCGGCGCGGGCGGCCGCCACAAGATCAGCCTCAGCAGCCCCCTGATGGATCATCGCCTCTATCGCCGGGGTGACGGCAACCACCTCATAAATCCCCGACCGCCCGCGATAGCCCGCCCCCTGACAGGCGGGGCAGCCGACGGCACGGCACAAGGTATCACCCTCCTCCAGCCCGTCGATCAGCGCGGCCTCTGCCGCCGTTGCCGTGCCCGCCTGCTTGCAATCCGGGCACAGCCGCCGCACCAGCCGCTGTGCCACCACCCCCACCAGCATGGGCGCCAGCAAGAACCGTTCGACCCCCATGTCGATCAGCCGCGACACCGCGCCGATGGCGGTGTTGGTGTGCAGGGTGGACAGCACGAAATGCCCGGTCATCGCCGATTCCACCGCCACCTGCGCGGTTTCTCGGTCGCGGATTTCGCCCACCATGATCACATCGGGGTCTTGCCGCAGCACCGCCCGCAACCCACGCGCAAAGGTCAGGTCGGTGCGCGGGTTGACCTGCATCTGGCCGATGCCATCCACCGAATATTCGATCGGGTCTTCCACCGTCATGATGTTGCGGGTCTGGTCGTTCAGATGATCGAGCGCCGCATAAAGCGAAGTCGTCTTGCCCGATCCCGTCGGCCCGGTGACCAGCAGCATCCCGTCGGGCCGCGCCAGAAGCCTTGCAAACACGCCTGCATCCCGCGCGCTCATCCCCAGATGATCCAGCCCCAGCCTTGTGGCGTTGCGGTCCAGCAGGCGCATCACCACCCGTTCGCCATATTGCGACGGGATGGTGGAAACACGCACATCCACCTCATGCCCGCCCACCCGCAAACTGACGCGACCATCCTGCGGCAGGCGTTTTTCGGCAATATCCAGCCGCGCCATCACCTTGATCCGGCTGACCAGAAGGGGGGCAAGGGCGCGTTTGGGTTCGACCATCGCGCGCAATATGCCGTCGATGCGAAACCGCACCACCAGCCGACGTTCCAGCGTTTCGATGTGAATGTCGGACGCGTTTTCCTTGATCGCCTCGGACAGCAGGGCGTTGATCAGCCGCACCACCGGGGCATCCTCGGACTGGTCCAGCAGATCGTCCACCACGGCGGCATTGTCGGCCAGACGGCCAAGGTCGTCATCCGCACCCGCCGCTGCCGACGCGTCGGCTGCGTTGTCGCGGTAGGCCAGCGCCAGCCGCGCCTCGAACGCCTCGGGCGTCAGCGGGTCCAGCCGCACCGACAGGCCCGCCACGCGCAACACCTCGGCTATCGCAGACAGGGGCGCATCGGGGCGGTGGCTGCACAGCGGGCCATAGCCATCGCCGCCAAGCAAAACGCCATGCAGACGGGCAAAGCTGTAGGGCAGCGCGTCAATCGGCATCGGCAACCTCCAGTGTCAGGGTGGCGGCGACGGTGCCGGGGGCGGGGCGGCGGGTCAGGGTCAGGTCGGCCAGCCGCAAGCCATGGTCGCGCTCCAGTGCCTCGACCCACAGCAGAACGGCATCGAAGGCGGCCTCGTCCAGCGCCACCTGCACCGCGCTGCCCTGCGGTTGCAGTCGGCGGATTTGCAGACCAAAGGTTTCGGCTGCTTCGGTGACGATCACCGGGGCCGGGCGGGCATCGGGCACGTCAGCCTGCGCAGGCAGCGCCAGCACCTGCGCCAGCGCGCGTTCGTGACGCAGGATGCTGTCGGCAAGCGCCGCGTTCTGCGCGCGCAGCGGCTGCCACACCCCCGCGATGCTGCCCGCCGCCACGGCAACCACCGCCAGCCCGACCAGCATCCGCCGTTCGCGCGGGGTGCGGTCTGCCAGCAAGGCGGCCAGCGCGGTCATGGCGTGCGCCCCTGCAACACCAGTTGCTGTTCGGCCAGCCCGCCGGATGTGGTCGCAGCCCCCGCCGTTACCTGCACATCGGCATCGGCCAAGGCAACCTCAAGCTCTTGCAGGGTGGCCAGATCGGGGGCCTCTGTCATCAGCGTCAGGGTGGCGGTCTGCGCCACATAGCGCAGATCGCGCAGGAAGACGCGGCCGGAAAGCGGCTCTATGCTGGCGAAAACGCCTGCCATCAGCGGCAGGAACGGCGATGCCTGTGCCGCCTGCCCCCGGCGCAGCAACCGCGCCAAAGCGGTGTCCAGATCGCCCCCGGCCGGCTGCCCGGCAGACGCCAGTGCTGCGCGCAGATCGGCCTGCACCGCCGCCAGCTGCCGCCCCAGCACCACCCGGTCGGCCAGCAGAATGCCCAGATGCGCCACCAGTGCCAGCAGCAGAACCGCCGCAATCCGCCGGGCCGCCCGTGGCAGCGCAAAGCCGGCCCCCCCCGCGAAACGGCGCAGATCAAGGCCCGGATGCGGCGGCATCGGTGGCAAGAGCAGGACGGACTGCGCCACCAGACCCTCAGGCAGCACACCACCATACAGAACGATCCCCGGCCCCCCCGCCATGGCGTGCAGGGCGGGCAGCATGCTGGCGGAAACCGCCATCCCGGTGCCATCGTCGCGGCGCAGCACCACCCGGTCCGCCCCCTGCCAGACCGACCACTGGCCCTCGTCTGGCACCGGCAGGGCCAGCGCCTCGGGCAACAGGCGCAGACCGGGTGCCGCCGCCTGATGCGCCGCCAGCACATCGCGCGCCACCACCGCCACCAGCCAGCGACCGTCCGGCAAGGCAGGGCCTGCGACGACATGAACCTCGTCCAGCGGGCGGGAAATCTGATCCTCGACCGCGAAAGCCACCGCCACCCGGCGCTGTGCTGCGGTCATGCGCGGCAGCGATACGGCCAGCAGCAGCACATCCTGGGCAGGTACGCAGGCGGCCCCAGGCGGGGCGAGCAGACCCGGCACCACATCCTGAACGCCAGCCAGATCAACCACTTGCGCGGGCTTTCGCCTGCGCCAGCCCGAAATGATCCGGGGCATCAGACCGGTGGCCGAAGTATTTTCCATGAACAGAGGTACGGGATGAAACTTAGAAAGTTTCACCCTCGTATCAACATAAATGGTCCGACAGCAGGAAGTGCCGCCATGTTCCACCGCCCCAACCGCCGCCGGAAACGCCAGCCAGAGGCAGGCGTCACCCTGATCGAAATGATGATCGTGCTGGTGATCATCGGCATCGTGGCCGCGCTGATCGTGCCCAACGTGATTGGCCGCCCCGATCAGGCCCGTGTGGCGGTGGCCAACGCCGATCTGCGCACGATTGCCGCCAGCCTGGAAATGTACCGGCTGGACAACCGCACCTACCCGACCACCGATCAGGGCTTGCAGGCGCTGACCGCCGCGCCGACCCTTGCCCCCGCCCCGCCGAACTGGGTGGCGGGGGGGTATCTGCCCAACGTGCCGACCGACCCTTGGGGCAACCCTTATGTGTTCCGCAGCCCCGGCACCGGGGCGGGGTTCGACCTGATGTCCCTGGGCGCCGACGGTGCCGAAGGTGGCGAAGGCGTGGATGCCGACATCGCCCTGGGGGCGGCCGGATGACACGCGCGCGCCGCAACCGACAGGCCGGGCTGACGCTGATCGAAATGCTGGTCGTGCTGGTCATTGTCGGCATCGCCAGCGCCGCCAGCATGCTGGGCGTTCAGGCGCTGACCCGCGATACTTCTGCGCAGGACGAGGCCCTGCGGCTGGCCGCCCACATGTCGCTTGCGGTGGACGAGGCGCTGATTTCGCGCGTGCCGGTGGAACTGGTGTGGACGCCGCGGGGCTATGGGTTTCAGCGCTGGTCGGATGGCGAATGGCGCCCCGCCGCCAACCCGCGTCTGGCGGTGCACGCGCTGCCCGCCTCGGTCACTCTGGCCCGGACGGATGGGCAAACGGGTGCGGTGACGATCGCCGCCGACGGGCTTGGCCCCGCCGTGGCGCTGCGTCTGTATACCGACCGCAGCATCTGGCAGGTCGCGTTCGACGGGCTGACCTTTGCGGCAGGGCCTGCCCTATGACCCGCCAGCCCGACGCCGGTTTCACCCTGATCGAGACGCTGGTGGCGCTGGCTGTGCTGTCGGTTTCGGCGGTGGCGATCCTGGGCGCGGTGCAGGCCCATGTCGCGCGCATCGGCGCGCTGGAAACCCGCGCGGCGGCACTGTGGGCGGCAGAGACTTATCTGGCGGAACGGGCGCTTGGCCTGCAACCCGCAGCGCAAGCCAGCGTTCTGGGCATGGGCTTTGCCCTTGCCGCCACCCTGACACCGACCGCCGATCCCGACCTGTCCCGCATCGACATCACGGCGGCAGATACGGCGCGCAGCATGGTCTACGCCCGGTTGACCGGCTTTCTGGACAGCCCGAGATGACACCACGGGCGGGCACATTGCTGTTGCTTGGCACGGCATTGGCCGCGATGGCCAGCCTTGCGCTGGCCGCCCGCCCCCTGGTGCAGCGCCTGACGGCCGGCCCCGCCCCCCTTGCCGCCCCCCAGCCCGCCCTTCTTCCACAACCCTTTCGCGCCGACCTTGGCCCGGTGCTGGCCTTTGCCCCCTTTGGCAGCACCACAGCACCAAAGGCCGCCGCCGACACCGCCGTCCCGGTGGAAACCCAGACCGGGCTGACCCTTCTGGGCATCACGCTGGCCCGCCCTGCCACCGCATCCCGCGCCATCATTGCGGGGGGGGATACGGCGGTGGGCAGCTATGCCATCGGGGCCTGGGTGTCATCCGGCATCGAACTGGCCGGGGTGAAGGAAAGCCATGTCGTGCTGCGGGTGAACGGACGGCTGGAAACCCTGACCTTTCCGCAGACTGCCAGTGCCGAGGTGACCAGCGCCGCCACCGGCCCCGATCTGGCCAACCTGATCCCGGTCACCACCGCCCCCGCCCCGCCCGTCACCCTGCCCGAGGCGGATGCGCGCATCGCCACCTACCGCGCCGCGCTGAACCGCGATCCTTACGGCTTTCTGGCCGGGCTGGGGCTGGACGCCGGGCCGCAAGGCTATGTCGTGCAGGATGCCGCCGCGACCGAACTGGTGCAGGCGGGCCTGCGCCCCGGCGATGTGATCTCTACGCTGAACGGCCAGCCGGTCGGCAATATCGACACTGACATGGCGCTTTTCGATGCCATCGTGGCCTCTGGCCGCATCACGCTGACCGCCGAACGGGCAGGCAAGACCCTGACCATGACCTTCCCCTTGCGATGAACAGGCCCCCGATGACCCTTTTGCGTGTGATCCTGCTGGCCTTGCTTCTGGCCCATCCCGTGGCGGCACAGGAACCCGAGGCCCCGAGCTTTGTGATCAACCTGCGCGACGCCGACATCCGCCTGCTGGCGGAACAGGTGTCGGACATCACCAACCGCACGCTGATCCTTGACCCGAATGTCACCGGCATCGTCACGGTGATTTCCACGCAGCCGCTGGACAAGGACGGGGTGTGGGAACTGTTTCAGTCGGTGCTGTCGGTGCAGGGCTATGCCGCGCTGCCCTCGGGCACGCTGTGGCGGATCGTGCCGCAGGCCACGGTACGCGAGGGCGGGTCAGTGCTGGAAAGCCCGGAAAAGATCGGGCGGCTGGATGTGATCACCCGCCTTGTGCCGCTGAAGAACTTTCCCGCGGCGACGGCGGTCGGCGCGCTGCGCCCGCTGGTCGCCAGCTTTGGCTATATCGAGGCGGTGATCGACACCAACACGCTGGTCATCACCGACACCGCCGAAAACGTGCGCCGGATCGAAGGCATCGCCCGCGCGCTGGACACCGACAACGGGCAGGAAATCTACACCATCCCCATCCGCAACGCCGATGCGGCCGAGGTGGGGGCGGCGGTGCAAAGCGTGCTTGGGTCCAGCGCCACCGGCAGCGCCGCCCCGCGCGTCACCGTGGATGCGCGGTCAAACCGGCTGCTGCTGAACGCCGATCCCGAAACTTACGCGCTGGTGCAGCGGGTGGTCGCCGATCTGGATGTGCCGGGACGGGCGATTCCGTCGACCGTGCCTGTGACGCAGGTCTATGCCCTGCGCTTTGCCGATGCCGCATCGCTGGCCGATGTGCTGCGCGGGCTGGTGGGGTCGGGGGCCACGGTCAGCAACCCGGTGGCGGGGGCCTTGGCCCCGGTGATCGACCCCGCCACCGGCATCGCGGTCGAAGGCGCCGATGTGCGGCTGGTGGCCCCGGCGGTCGGGTCGTTCAGCGCCGAGGAGATCACCATTCAACCCGTGCTGGAAAGCAACTCCATCGTGGTCCGCGCGCGGGCCGAGGTGCAGCGCGATCTGGCCCGCCTGATAGCCGAGCTGGACCAGCGCCGCCCGCAGGTGTTGATCGAGGCGGCGATTGTCGAGGTGTCGGGCGACATTTCCGAACAGTTGGGCGTGCAACTTGGCTTTGGCACCGCCACTCCGCCCGGTGATTTTACCGCCACGTCCTTTTCCGGCAGCGGGCCATCTTTGCAGAACATTTTGCGTCTGCTTGGGTCGCCTGCCGCCAATTCGGTTGGCAGCGGTCTGTCGATCGGGCTGTCGCGCAAGGATGATTTCGGGGTGTTGTTGCAGGCGCTTGGCACCTCGACCAAGGCCAACCTGCTGTCGACCCCCAGCATCACCACGCTGGACAATCAGGCGGCAGAGATCATCGTGGGCCAGAACGTGCCGTTCCGCACCGGATCTTTCACCAGCGAAGGCACCACCCAGAACACCATCGAACGCAAGGACGTGGGCATCACCATGCGCGTGGTGCCGCGGGTCAATCAGGGCGATGTGATCCAGCTGGACATCAGCCAGGAAGTGTCCTCGCTGACCAATCAGGCGGTGCAGGGGGCCGCCGATCTGGTGACCAACCGCCGCAGCATCAAGACCACCGTGCTGGCCGACAATGGCGGCACCATCGTTCTGGGCGGGCTGATCACCGATGACCGGCAATCCAGCCGGTCCGAGGTGCCGGGTCTGGGCCGCGTGCCGGTGATCGGCGGGCTGTTCCGCAACCGGTCGGAACAGGCGCGGCGGCAGACGCTGTTCGTGTTCATGCGCCCCACCATCCTGCGCACACGCGCCGATGTGTCGGCCGTATCTGACAACCGCTTTCAGCGGCTGAAGGCCATCGAGGCCGCCCCGCCCGAAAAGGGCAGCATCCTTGGCAGGAAAAAGAACGTCCGGCGGCTGCCGGTGGAAATCGATGGGTTGTACTGATGCGCAAGAACCAAACCGCTGTACTGTATCTGGCCGCAAGTGCGCTGCTTGCGACCGTGCTGGGCATGGCATCGACCGTGCTGACCGATGCCCCGGTGGCCAGTGCGGGCACCATCCCGCCGGACCGCGTTGTGGCGCAGTTGCAAAGCGGGGCGCGCTATCCTGCCGATCTGGCCGCCGATATTGCCGCCCAACGGGCCGCCCCCGCCGATGCGGCGCTGGCGCTGAAAACCGCGCGCGGGATGATTGCCTTTGGCCGCGAGCAGGGCGATTCCCGGCTGGTGGGCGGGGCGGCAGGGGTGCTGCGGCCGTTCCTGACCAATGCCAATCCGCAGGCGCTGTATCTGGCGGCCACCGCGCGGCAGTACCAGCACGACTTTCCCGGTGCGCTGGCCTTGCTGGACCGGGCCTTGACGCTTGATCCGGGCGACGTGAACGCCCGGCTGACCCGCGCCACCATCCGCATCGTGCAGGGCGAGTTTGACAGCGCCCGCGCCGATTGTGCGCAGATCAGCCAGCTTGGCCAGCCTGCGGTGGGGTTCCTGTGCATGGCGACCAGCCACACCCTGACCGATGAGGGACCGGGCTATGCCGCCCGGATCAACACCATTCTTGCGCAGCCCGGCGTGCTGGACGCAGGGCTGCGGCCCTGGGCCATCGGGCTGGTGGGCGAGATTGCCGTGCAACAGGGCGATACGGCCACCGCCGCCCGCGCATTTCAGGATGTGCTGGCGCTTGATCCACTGGCGCTGCGCGAACGGTTGCTGCTGGCCGACCTTCTGCTGGCGACCGGGCAGGCGGCACAGGTCCTACCCCTACTGGCCCCCGCCCCAGATACCGATGGCGTGCTGATCCGCCGGGTGCTGGCCGACCCCGCGACGGCAGGGCCGATGCGTGACACCCTGGCGGCACGGTTTGCCCTGAACCTCGACCTGGGATTGACCGCCCATTCCCGCGAAGAAGCGATGTACTTTTCCAGGATTGCCCCCGATCCGGCTCTGGCCCTCGCACGGGCCAAGGTGAACTGGGAATTGCAGCATGAAATCGAGGATGCCACCCTGCTGATCGCCGCCGCCGCCGCGACGGGCGACACCGCCGCAGCCCAGCCGGTGCAGGACTGGATGCGCCGCACAGGGGCGAGGCTGCCAGAATGACGATCCTTGCCAATGGCCTGAAACCATCCCCGACCCCGCCCGTACCTGTACAAGCCCCTCATCGGAGTGACCAGATGAACCGCAAGACACAGGCCGCGCTGACCACCCTGTTTGCCCCGCTTGGCCTGACCGTGCTTGCCCTGACCGTCCTGACCGCCTTGCCCGCACTGGCCCATGACGGCGAGGGGGCGGGCGGGTTGGTGGCAGGGCTGCTGCATCCGATCAGCGGGCCGGATCATGTGGTGGCGATGATCGCGGTGGGTCTGTGGGGCGCGATCCTTGGCGCCCCCGCCCTGTGGCAGTTGCCTGTGGCGTTTCCGCTGGTGATGGCGCTGGCCGGGGCCTTGGCGGTAATGGGGGTTCCGCTGCCGGGGGTCGAGGCTGGCATCGGCCTGTCGGGGGTGGTGCTGGGCCTGATGGTGCTGTTTGCCCTGCGCCCGCCGATCTGGGTGGCGGCAGGGATCGTGTCGGTGTTTGCGGTGTTTCACGGCCATGCGCATGGCAGCGAACTGCCAGCCACGGCCAATCCGCTGGCCTATGCCGTTGGCTTCGTGGTGACGACGGGGCTGCTGCATCTGGCGGGCATCGCCATCGGGATGCTGGTGAAATGGCCTGCGGGCAGGGTTGTGGTTCGGGCCTCGGGGGCGGTGATCGCCCTGGCTGGTGGCGCCTTTCTGGGGGGCATCGCATGATCCGGCTTGCCCTTGCCCTTCCCCTGACCATGCTGACCGGGCCTGCCATGGCGCATGGCACCCTGCCCGGCGGTGGCGGGTTCTATTCCGGCGCGCTGCATCCTGTGGTCGCGCTGGACCATCTGCTGGCCGTGCTGGCGCTTGGCCTGCTGTCGGGGCGCTTGCAGACCCGCCTGCCCGTGGCGGGGTTTGTGGCCGGGCTGATCGCGGGGCTGGCCTGGGCACAGCCCCTGCCCTGGGGTCCGGTGGTCATCTTGCTGCTGACCCTGGCGCTTGGCGGTGTGCTGGCGGCGGACATGCGGCTGCGGGCACGGGTGCTGGCGGGTCTGGCGCTGCTGCTTGGGGCCGTGCTGGGCACAGAGACAGACACCGGCGCGGCAGGGCTTGCCGCCACTACGGGCACAATAGTCGCCGCCAGCCTGATCTTGCTGAACGCCATGGCGCTGGCGGGGGTGCTGCGCGCGCCGCCACGCGGCATCGTGTTGCGGGTGGCAGGATCCTGGCTGGTGGCCATCGCCTGTCTGATGCTGGCGCTGCGCCTGGGAGGTACGGCATGATCCGCGCTTTGCTGCTTTGCCTGCTGCTGGCCACCCCGGCCTTTGCGCATGAAACCACCCGCTCCTATCTGGATATCACCCGGCAGGGCGCCGATGTGACCGCCACCCTGCGCGTGGCCTTTCGTGACATCGAGGTCGTGGTCTGGATCGACGAGGATCTGGACGGTCAGGTCACCTGGGCCGAGGCCACACGGCGGCTGGAGGCCGTGACCGCCTATGCAAACGCGACCCTGACGCTGGCAACCGGCGAGGCTTGCCCCCTGACACAGACCGCTGCGGGGGCGTCAAGCGATGGCGGCATCGACTATCTGGAACTGACGCTTGGCGGCCAGTGTCCTTCGGCCACCGCCCCGCTGACCGTGCGGTCGCGCCTGTTTGCCGACATCGACCCCGATCACCGGCTGTTTCTGACCGCCACAACGGCAGGCGGCACGACCACCGCCATTCTGCGCAGCAGCGCACCAGAAGCGGTGATCGCCGCAGGCGCGGTAGCCGGATCGGCGCGCGGCACCGCCCGCACCTATTTTGCCGCCGGGGTCGAACACCTGCTGACCGGGCCGGACCACATCGCCTTTCTGCTGCTGCTGATCCTGCCGGCCATCACCACCGTTATCGGCGCCCGCGCGGCGGCGGCACAGATCCTGTTTGCGGTGACCGGCTTTACCCTGGCCCATGCGCTGACCCTGACCGCCGCGTCGACCGCCCTGCTGCGCCCGCCCACCGACCTGATTTCCGGGCTGGTCGCAGTATCAATCATTCTGACCGCGATAGACAACATCCGCCCGTTCCTGCCCGGTCCGCGCGCGGCCTCGGCTGCGTTCTTCGGGCTGATCCACGGCTATGGGTTTGCCACCATCCTGACCGGGGCCAATCTGTCGGGCGCGCAGTTCGCCACCGCGCTGATCAGCTTCAATCTGGGGATCGAGGCCGCGCAGGTGCTGCTGGTGCTGGCAACCGCCTTTGCCCTGCATGCGCTGCGCGGCGGGCGGCCCCTGCTGATCGCGGGCAGCACGGCAGGGGCCACCGCCGGGGTCTGGTGGCTGGTGCAGAGCGTGAGTTAGCGCGGGATGACCTGCCAAGGGACCGGCCTTTTCTGCCCGGAATCAAGCGCGTAGCGCGCCGGGCAATGCCCGACCGCCCCCTCGCGCGGGCATTGCCCTCTCATCGTGCATCTTAAAAAGGCAGACAGGAAAACAGGACCGGTTCCATGAAAATTCATCCCCCCTTGCCCCCCGCGACGACTCGCGGGGGGGCAAGGGGGTCAGCTTGCGTGGCTGGTATCGCCGAACATCTTGGTCTGCGCCTTTTTCGACAGCAAATACTGCGCGTCGGATCTGGAGATCAGCGTGTAGAACATCGGCACCACGAACATGGTGAAACAGGTGCCGATGATCAGCCCGGTAAAGATCACCAGACCCATGGCCTGCCGCGCGGCAGCCCCGGCCCCTTCGGCGATGATCAACGGCACCACCGCCAGCGCCATCGCGGCGGTGGTCATCAGAATGGGCCGCAAACGGGTGCGGGCCGCGACGACAATCGCCGCCCGCCGTGACAGACCCTTTTCATCGCGCTGCTGATTGGCGAATTCCACCATCAGGATGCCGTGTTTGGTGATCAGCCCGATCAGCGTGATCAACCCGACCTGCGTATAGATATTCAGCGTCCCCAGCCCGAGGTTCAGCGGCAGGATCGCGCCAAAGATCGACAACGGCACCGACATCATGATGATCAGCGGGTCGCGGAAGCTTTCAAACTGCGCGGCCAGCACCAGATAGATCACCACAATCGCCGCGGCAAAGGCGATCAGGATGGCGCTGCCCTGCGCCTTTTCCAGCCGCGACTGGCCGGAATAGTCGATGAAGAACCCGTCCGGCATCACCTCGGCGGCGATCGCTTCAAGATTGGCAAGGCCGGTGCCGGTGGACGTGCCAAGTGCGGGCAGCGCCGTCAGGGTGGCCGAGTTCAACTGGTTGAACTGCTCGATCGACGCCGCCGCAGCCCCGGTCTTGATCGTGACCACCGACGACAGCGGCACCATGACCCCGGTGGCCGAGCGAACGAAGAACTGCCCCAGACTTTCGGGATTGTTGCGCCATTCGGCAGGGACCTGCGTGATGATGTCATAGCTGTTGGAATCGCGGTCGAACTGCGCCACCCCCCCGCCACCGACCAGCAAGCCCAGCGTATTGCCGATCTCGGACACCGGCACGTTCAGGCTGGCGGCGCGGTCGCGGTCAATGGTGACGGTGATCTGCGGCGCGTCAAACGACAGCGAGTTCTGCACCACGATGAATTGACCGCTGGCCATGGCGCGGGCCTTGATCGCATCCGCCACCTCGACCACCCGTTCGGGCGCATAGATCGACTGGATCACCATGGAAATCGGCAGGCCGCCGCCCGCCCCCGGCAAGGTGGGGGGCGCAAAGACAAAGCCCTGCATGCCGGTCAGCTTGTCCAGTCGGGCCTGAATATCAGCCTGAATCGCGGCCTGACCGCGGCTGCGGTCGGCCCAGTCCTTCAGCGACCAGATGAAGATGCCCGAATTCGTCGCGCCGCCAAACCCCGCGATCGAGAATTTGGTCTTCACCTCTTCGATGTCGCCGGTGATTTCAGAGATGCGGTCGGTGTACAGGCTGGTGTAATCGGTGGTCGCATAGCGCGGGCCATTGACCAGCGCGAACAGCGCGCCGGAATCCTCGGCCGGGGCCAGTTCGGTCGTGGTGTTCAGGAACATGAACCCGGTGCCGCCCAGCAAGGCCACCACCATCAGCAAGGTGACAGGCCGGTAATCCAGCGAGGTCGACACCCGGCGTTCGTACCAGTCCGACACCGCCTCGGATGTGCGGTCCACGACGCGCTGAAACCGGCCCGGCGCGCCATGGGTCAGCAGCCGCGCGGCCATCATCGGCGTGATGGTCAGCGCAACCACGCCCGAAATGATCACCGCCCCCGCCAGCGTCAGCGCAAACTCTGCAAACAGCGCGCCGGTCAGACCGCCGGTAAAGGCCAGCGGTGCCAACACGGCAGCCAGCGTGATGGTCATGGCCACCACTGGCCCGGTGATTTCCTGCATCCCCACGATGGAGGCCTGTGCCGGTGTCATGCCGTCTTCGATATGGCGATGGATGTTTTCCACCACCACGATGGCGTCATCGACCACCAGACCAATGGCCAGCACCATCGCCAGCAGGGTCAGCAGGTTGATGGAATAGCCCATCACCAGCATCAGCGAACACACCCCGATCAGCGCCAGCGGGATCGTCGCCACCGGCATCAGCACTGACCGGAACGACCCCAGGAACAGCAAGATCACCACCACCACGATCACCACGGCCTCGGCGATGGTCTTGAACACTTCTTCAATCGAGGCGCTGATGGTTTCGGTGGAATCGTACACCATGGTCATCGTCATGCCATTGGGCAGGCTGGCGTTGATCAGCGGCAGTTCGGCGATCACCGCCGCCGCCACATCCAGCGGGTTGGCCGCCGGGGTGGGGGTCAGGCCGATGAAGGTGCCGCCCTTGCCGTCAAACGTCACGATCTCGGCCTGTTCGGCGGCGGCAAGCTCGATCTGCGCCACATCGCGCAGACGCACGACACCGCTTGACGTGGTGGTCAGCGGCAAGGCGCCAAAGGCCTCGGGCGTTTGCAGGGTGGATTCCAGCTTGATCGAATAGGCGACATACTCATTCTCGGTCTTGCCGGGGGCAGACAGAAAGTTCGAGGCCCGGATGGCCGCCAGCACCTCGGTCGCGGTCACATTGCGCGCGGCCAGCTTCAGCGGATCGATCCAGACCCGCATCGCATAGTTTGCGGCCCCGATGATCTGCATTTCGGCCACGCCGTCGATGGTCGACACGCGGGGCCGGATCACCCGCTCCAGATACTCGGTCAGTTGTTCGGGCGTCATGTTGGGGTTCTGCACCGCCAGATACATCAGCGCGAAGGTCTGGCCGGTGCCCTTCACGATCACCGGATCCTCGGCATCGGACGGCAGTTGCCCGCGCACCTGCTGCACCTTGGCCAGCACTTCGGTCAGCGCCACGTCAGGGTTCGCGCCAAGGTTCATCTGCACCGACACGACCGAGGCCGACGGCAGCGACTGGCTGGTCACATAGTCGATGTTTTCTGTCGTCGACACCGCTGCGGCAATCGGCGAGGTGATGAAGCCCTGAATCAGATCGGGCGAGGCCCCCGGATAGGTCGTGGTGATGGTGACGGTGGTTTCCTCCACCTCGGGGTATTCCCGCACCGCAAGGCTGAAGATGGCCTGCAAACCCAGCAGCAGAATCAGCGCCGCCAGAACCGTCGACAGCACCGGGCGACGGATGAAGATTTCAGAGATGTTCATGCTGCCCTCAATCTGCCAAAGCCGCTGCGGGGGCGACAGTGTTGTCAATCGACACCGGGCCGCCACTGGTCAGGCGGTTCTGCCCCGCCGTCACGATGCGGTCGCCCGCCTTGATGCCTTCGATGATCTCGGCCCGTCCGCCCGACCGGCGGCCGATCTTGACGAACACCTGTTCCACCGTCAGCTCCTCGGGCGTCGCACCGTCGCGCACCACAAAGACGGAATCGCCGTAAAGGTTCGAGCTGATCACCGTTTGCGGCAGGGCCAGGATGCCCTGTTCTTCGGGCAGTTCGACACGCACGCGCAGGAACTGGCCGGGGTAGAGTTTCGCGTTGGTGTTGACCAGTTCAGCCCGCACCGATACCAGCCGCGATCCCGCGTCGACGCGCGGTTCTATGGCGAGGATCTGGCCCTGATAGCTGGCATCGCCAACCTCGGTGCTGGCGGTGACGGCGGTGCCGATGCCGACAAGGCCGATCTGCTGTTCGGGCACCGCGAAATCGACCTGCATCTTGTCCAGGTTTTGCAGGGTCGCATAGATGGTGCCCGGCACCACATATTCCCCGGCTTCGACCTGCGCGATGCCGATAACCCCGTCAAACGGCGCTTTCAGTGCCTTCTGTTCCAGAATGGCCGACAGACGGGCCACATCGGCCTGCGCGCTTTTTTCCTGCGCCTCGCCCTGTTCCAGCGTGTTGGTGGCGCTGATACCGCGGGCCTGCAAGGTGCGCGTGCGTTCAAGATCAGCCTGCGCCAGTTCCAGCGAGGCCGTCGACGCCGCCAGATTGGCCTGCTCGATCGACTCGTCGATCTGCACCAGAGGCTGGTCCAGCGTCACGCGGTCATTGGCCTTGAATTTCACCTCGCGCACCAGACCCGCAGCCTCGACTGCCAGATCGACGCCCTGGGCCGAAAGGGCGGTGCCGATGGCCTCGATCCCCGATGTCCAGACAATCGGCCGGGCTTCTTCCACCGACACGGGCTGGGCGGGCGGTTTCATGGTGGCGAAATACTGCGCCATCATCTGGCCGCGGTAGATGTTGAACCACACGATGCCCCCCACGATCAGACCCAACAAGATCACGGCGATAATCAGGCGTTTGAACATGGCAGGCTCCGGTAAGCAGTGGAATGCAGGGGTGCTTTACTTCACACGGGGGTTTACTGTACCGTCCAGTCGGTAAAGTCAATCGGACGGGAGGCTGATTTGTCGGTAAAGCTGTTGGAAAAGACTGATACAAAGACCCGGATTCTGGAAGCGGCGAATGCGATCAGTCTGAAACTGGGCCCTGCACACCTGTCGCTGGAGGGGGTTGCAGCCGAGGCCGGCATTTCCAAGGGCGGCTTGTTGTATCACTTTCCCAGCAAGCAGGCGCTTTTGCGGGCAGTTGTGGCGCGGCATGTCGACACCATGCGCAGCGACATGGACGCGATGGCCCCTGGCTGGCAACGGCCCGACGGCCCCGCACTGGCCGGGGCGCTGGCCTATCTGACCGTGGGGGGGCAATTGCTGTGCCAGTCGGAAGAACCGATGGCGGGCTGTCTGGCGGCAATGGCCGAAGACCCCGGCTTCATCGCCCCGATGCTGGCGTTTCGGGATGAGGTGTCGGCCCTGTTCCGCCGCTGCCCCGACCCGGCGCAGGCCCATATGGTGTTTCTGGCCACCCAGGGCATCATCCACATCTGCATGACCGACCCCGGCAGCCACGGCGGCCAGGATGTTGCCCGCCTGTTCGGCGATCTTCAGACCCTGCTGGTTCTGGGCCAGGGCTGATCACTCGGTTTCGGTCAGCGCCCGTTCAAACCCGCCCATCAGCGGACTGAGCATGTAATTCGCCAAGGTCTGCTCTCCAGTGGCGATCATCACCTGCGCGGGCATGCCCGGCACCACCTGCACCTCTTTCAGCGGTTCAAGCTGACCCTCGGTTATCCGCACATCGACCTGAAAGAACGGCAACCCGGTCGAGGCATCGACCAGCGAATCCGCAGATACCGCCGTCACCACCCCTTCGACCATCGGCGTCGTGCGATAGTTGTAGGCCGTCAGCCGCACCCGCACCGCCCCGCCCACAGCCACCTGGTTGACATCGTTGGGCGACACCTGCACCTCGATCACATAGCCTGCATCGTCGGGCACAATCTCCATCAGCTTTTCGCCCGGTGCTATCACGCTGCCAAGCGTATTGACCTGCAACCCCACGATCCGCCCGCCGCGCGGCGCGCGCAGGGTCAGGCGGTCGGCCACATCCTGTTCGGCAGCAAGCCGCTGGCGGATGTCGAAGATCTGCTGATTTATCGTCTGCCGTCCTGCGGTGATTTCCTTCAGCGTCTCGCGCCGCACCTGCAACTTGCGCGCCTCGACCTCGGCGATCTGTTGCAGCACCAGTTGCAACTGGCTTTGCGTGACGCCCGCGTTGCCTTCAAGGCCGGCCTCGTCGCGACGCATGTACAGCATGGCGCTTTTCGTGGTCAGACCCTTTTCCAGCAATTCCTGGCGGGCGGCCATGTCTTCACGCATCAGGGCAAGCTGTTCTTCCTGCGAGGACAGCCGCAGTTCGATACCCGCCTTCTGTTCGTTCAACTGGGCAATCCGTTCCTGCAGGATGCTGATTTGCCCGGCAGAAATGCGGGTGTTCGAGGCAAACACATCGACCTGGGTCTGGTACATGTCGGCAAAGGACGGGTTCAGCGTCAGCAGCTGCGCCAGTTCGGGCGAGACATCCATCTTGGGCGATTCCAGATATTCCGCCTGCAACCGGGCCTGTGCCGACAGGGCGCTGACCAGTTCATTGGTCAGAATGTCGACAGCGGCCTGCGACCGGGTGTCATCCAGCCCCACCAGCACCTGCCCCGCCTGCACCACATCGCCTTCCTTTACGTTGATCTGCCGGATGATGCCGCCTTCCAGATGCTGCACCACCAGCCGGTCGCCCACCACGCGGAACAATCCGCTGGCCACCACGGCGCTTTGCATCGGCGACACGGCGGCCCAGGCCGCCAGAACCCCGAACACTCCAAAGCCCAGCACCAGCAGCCAGATCACCGACCCGCGCACCGAAACGGGCGGCACCACGCGGGTCAGGGGTTCGGGCATCCTGTCGACCAGCCCGACAGCGGTGGATCTTGCGCGGATCATGGCGGTCCCGGTCATGTGTCTGCTCCATGGCGCTTGGATGAAAACTTCAGCTCTGCCGGCTTTGCCGCATCCGGCCGCCCGACTTCGGCGCGGCGCAGCACGGTAACCTTGTCGTCCCCCGGCTTTTGCTGGGCCAGCGGATGCACGGTGGCGTCCAATATCTCGCGCGCCGACCCGAAGCGGATCAGGCGGCCCTTTTCCATCACCGCGGCGTGGCTGACGCGGCGCAGGATGCTGAGCCGGTGCGTCACCACAATGACGATGGCCCCGCGCGACGTGGCATTGGCCACCGCGCGCGCCAGGGCTTCTTCGCCCTCGGGGTCAAGGTTGGCGTTGGGTTCGTCCAGCACGATCAACCGGCGGTCGCCAAAGAACGCGCGGGCCAGACCGATACGCTGACGCTGCCCCGCCGACAGCCGTTCGCCCATGGCGCCGACCTGGGTGTTATAGCCCCGTGGCAGGGTCAGGATAAGATCATGCACCTCGGCGCGCTTGGCGGCCTCTACGATCGCCGAAGGCGCGGCCTCGGCATCCATCATGCCGATGTTTTCGGCCACCGTCCCGTTGAACAGCTCCACCCGCTGCGGCAAGAAGCCGACATAGCGGCCAAGCTGATCGGGCGACCAGTCCGGCAACGCGGAATCGTCCAGCCGCACAAAGCCGCGCGACAACGGCTGCAAGCCGACCAGCGCGCGCGCCAGCGTGGTCTTACCGGCACCACTGGGACCGATGATCCCCAGGGACCGGCCCGGCAGCAGTTCAAAGCTGACGCCAAACACCACCGGGTTTTGCAGATCGGGCAAGACCACCGTGGCATCCTCGACCGACAGATGACCCAGGGGTTCGGGCAGTTCCAGCAGATCTTCGCGGGTCTGCTGCCGCGCCAGCAGGTCGTTCAGGCGCTGCACCGACACCCGCACCGACATCAGCGCGCGCCAACCGGTGATCGACTGTTCCACCGGTGCTGCCGCCCGCCCCAGCAAGATCGAGGTGGCCATCAGCAAGCCTGCGGTCATTTCATTGATCATCACCAACCAGACCCCGACACCCAGAATTGCAATCTGCATTCCTGTGCGCAGGGTTTTCGCCATTGACCCCAGAATGGCGATCCGGTCGGCGGCGACGGTGGCAAACAGCATCGACGCAAAGGCATTCGATTGCCAGCGATGCACCATCGACCCGGTCTTTCCCATCGACCGGACGATATCGGCATTGCGCAGGATTTCTTCTGCGCTGCGGTTGGCCTTTTGGGCCGCATCATTGGCCGATTTGTTTGGCGCCCGCCCGATCCGGTCGTTCAGCACGCCCAGACAGAACAGCGCCAGCATCCCCACCGAAGCCACGATGCCCAGCACGGGATGAATGAAAAAGATGAAGGCAACCAGGATCAGCGACCAGGGCGCATCCAGCAGGGCAATGAAGAACGGCCCGCTGACAAATCCGCGCAGATCCTGCAGATCGCGCAGGGGCTGCACCCCCACCGAATCGCGGCTGGCAGGATCGTCGACCAGCCCGCCCAGCACCGACGCCCCGAGCGAGGCCTCCAGCCGGGTGCCCAGGCGGTTGGCAAGGCGCTGACGGATGGCATCGAAAAGAAAGTGAAACCCCAAAGCCAGAAACGCCCCGACAGTCAGGGCGATCAGGGTCGGTATGCTTCCCGAAGACATCACTCGGGAATACAGTTGCAACATGTAAAGCGGTGCCGTCAGATTCAGCAGATTGACGAAGAGGCTGGCGATGGCGATGAAAAATATCACGCCCCGCTGCCCGTCAAAGACTTTTCTGGATTTCATCAAAATACATCCCCCCCGAATAGAAAACTCGTCTCACTCAGTGACGGCACCCCAGCCCAATTCAGAAATACCGGTCGGGGGACCAAGCCCTTCCTTGTCGAGCCGGGGCTAGGATGTGCCCGGTGAAAATAACACCGGGCACATCCGTCCTGCTCGACAGATCAGACGATTACGATATCGACGGCTTCATAGAGATAGTTGCCATCGCTGTAGTCGTTGATATCGCTCAACTCGTTGAAGGTGAACGGATGGTCGCCATGCACCCCAAGCAGGGTGATAGACGCGCCACCAACACTGATCGCCGTATCGGTCGTATTGTCGAAGACCGTAGTCGCCGCGTCCAGGGCCGCAAACAGCGCGGTCGGATTTGCCGAATTGGTCGTATCGTCGATCACGAACGTCAGCACATCTGCGCCATCGTTCATGTCGAAGTCGTAGACGGTGTCGCTGCCATCGGTCGAGGTGAAGTTCGCACCATCCCAGGTCAGGTGCACCTCGAACACGTCCTTGCCGTCGCCGCCGGTCAGGTCGTCGTTGCCTTCGCCGCCCCACAGGAAGTCAGAGCCTTCGCCGCCATCAAGGTCGTCGTCGCCCTTTCCGCCATTCAGGTCGTCGTCGCCTTCGCCGCCCGACAGATCGTCGTTCCCGTCGTCGCCGTCGACCAGGTCATCACCTTCATCGCCCGACACCAGATCGTCGCCGAGGCCACCGCTGAGGTCATCGTCGCCGCCGTTGCCATACAGGGTGTCGTTGCCGGCATCGCCGTTGACAATGTCGTTGTCCGCGCCGCCCGACATCAGGTCGTTGCCGATGCCGCCACCCATGTAGTCGTTGCCAGCATCGCCGCTCATCACGTCGTCACCAGCGCCGCCGTACATGCTGTCGCCGCCATTGCCACCATACATGGTGTCATTGCCAGCACCGCCAACGAGGGTGTCAGAGCCTTCGCCACCCGACAGGTAGTCGTTGCCGGCATCGCCTGCAACATAGTCGTTGCCATCACCGCCATACATGGCATCGTCGCCGTCGTTGCCGTTCATGCGGTCGTTGCCGAGGTCGCCGTACATGGTGTCATTGCCGGCATCACCGCCCATGAGATCGTTGCCGGCATCGCCATGCATCAGATCATTCGCGTCACCGCCATACAGCTTGTCACTGCCGTTGCCGCCATAGATCTCGTCACAGCCGCCTTCACCATAGATCTGGTCGGCACCGTCGCCGCCCAGGATCAGGTCGTTGCCATCCGGGCCTTCGTCGAAATCGGGCTTGCCGTCGTCATCCAGGCAATCGTCGCCTGCAACCATAACGCTGGATCCGCCGTTGTCGCCATAGATCAGATCGGCACCCGCGCCACCGCGGATCCAGTCATCCCCCGAGCCGCCACGGATGGTGTCGGCACCTTCGTCGCCCATCAGGGCGTCGTCATCCGACCCGCCTTCGATGTGGTCCGCAGCACGGCCCCCGAAGATACGGTCCTGACCGGCCTCGCCGAACAGCAGATCCTTGCCAGCCCCGCCATCAACCGTGTCGCTGCCATTGCCGGCAAAGATGGTGTCAGCCGACCCGTAGAAGTCCCACTGGTTGCCACCGGTCCAGGTGTCCGAGCCAACGTCCAGATCCGACAGATTGCCTTGACGGATATCGCCAAAGATTTCGTCGTCGCCGTCGCCGCCCAGAATGTAGTCTGCGCCCAGACCACCCGAGATGCTGTCGTTTTCAGTGCCGCCGTCAATGCCGTCGTCACCCATGCCGCCATAGATGGCGTCTTCGCCCGACTCGCCATGCAGGCAGTCGTTGCCTGCTTCACCGGCGATGCAGTCGCTGCCCGACCCGCCATAGATGGTGTCGCTGCCATCATCCAGAGAGTTCTCGTCAGCATCGTCGCCGATCAGCGTATCCATGCCCTGACCGCCATAGATCAGGTCATTGCCTTCGCCGCCCAGCACGCCGTCATTGAAAGTTGCCGCCGCAGGCGAGTTCGGATTGCCGTCACTCGTGCCGCCAATGTAGTCGCCGTAGATCACGTCATTTTCGGTGCCGCCGTCGATGATGTCATCGCCGCCTTCGCCAACCAGGGTGTCATTGCCCTCGTTGCCGTCGATGCAGTCATTGCCCTCGACGCCCGAGCCATGCCCGTCATCGCCATAGATCAGGTCATCGCATTCGCCGCCGGACAGCTTGTCGTCACCGCTCATGCCATAGATGGTGTCTTCGCCGTCCTGGCCATTGATTTCGTTGTTGTCGCCATTGGCCACAACAAAATCACCGCCCGATCCGGCATCATAGTTGTCAGGCGAACCGGCAAGCCGCAGGTCCACCCAATCATCGCCGATCGTGCCCGTGCCCGTCACCTGATTGTTGCCGCTGGCCTTGGAAAGATCAACGTCACACTCAGGAACCACGCACTCTCCCCACGGTGCGACATCGCACTCGTCAGTGGGATCAACATATTCTTCCATAGTAATTTCCTCCCAATTTGTTAAAATCATTGACCCGCACAGCGCCACGAATACGACGTTAAATGCGAAGGCCAACCTAGCGACCAAAGGACAGAAATCAGCCCTTGGATAAACTCAGTTCAACAGATTCGACCCTCGCGTTCTGCCCCCATTAAGGGATGATTAAGGAATAGTCCGGGTCAGGCCGGCAGGCAGAAACTGCGCCCCGGCCGACAGGATTTGTTCTTGAAAAACAACGCCAAGCCCAGTGCCTGCAAAAAACACCAGGCTGGCAAGAACGACAGGAAACAACCGCCCCTGACGTTTTGCAGAGCTGGCGGAAACCGCATCTGATACAAGGCTGCGCAGCATCGGTTCCAATTCAATCCGCAGCGCGCCCTCCATGCTGTTGACGGCGCGTTCCATCCGGTCAAGACGCTGGTCAATCTGGGCACGATCCTCGGCCGCCTTTGTGGCTGTTGCCTCGCCCAGGCCCTGATTGATCGTCGTGACCATGGCGACAAGCCGCTTGTGCAATTCGCCCAGATCGCGGCGCTTGGCCAGGGCACCATCGCCACGGGTCAGCGTGGCATATATATTCTGAAGATCGTCGTCCTGCAGGGTCATGCGCGCTGCCTTAAAATCAACCATCGGGGTTGCAGGCGGTGAATTAAAATCGGCTCCAGATTGAATCTCAGTCATTTCAAATGTCCCCCGCCAGCTTGCCATGTCAACATCTGGGCCATTTCAGCCCGCGAGGTCACATGCAATTTGTTCAGCACGCGCTTTGCATAGGTTGATACCGATTGCTCTTTCAAACCCGCGACCCGTGCGGCGTCCTTGTTTGAAAGCCCCATTTGCAGAAGCGATGCCACACGGGCCTCGGCGGGCGTCAGTCCATTGGCCCGCGCCAGCATTTCAACACGCCGGCTGTCGGGCGGGGTGGGCATCATCACGGCAACCAGATCGGTCGCGGTGCCTTCATACCAGAACCGCGACATCGTGACCGGCACCCGCAACCCCGGTGTCGCCGAGTCAAGAAAGATCACCGTCTCTGGCCCGCAAGGATCGGAATTGGCCGATTGCGCCAGCGCCGCGCGAAACTGCCGCGTCTGGGCAGGGTTTACGCAATGAATGCCGTTCGGCGTGCGCCGCAGGATGTCTTCACGTTCCAGCAGATGCTTGGCAGCAGCATTGGCACGCAGCATCACGCCGCGCGAATTCATCACCAGAATCGACACATCGATCTTGCTGGCAATCATCCACAGCATGGCCTTGTCGCAAACATCTGATTTTGCTTCATAAAGATCACGCAGGCAATCTTCGCGTAGCACTGGCCAGATGGTGGACAGCACATCGACCGTCGCCTTTCTGTCTGCCTCTTGTGGCAAGATCAGCGCCAGCCGGTCCTCGGTGCCACAGTCAAACCGGCAGGAAAACATCCGCCAGACGCGCGAACACCCCTCTGGCAAAGCCCGTTGCGCCATGACGGCATCGGTCAGATGGGCAAGGTCGGCGTGACTGTATTGCATTTCGTGGCAGGACAGAAACCTGCCTGGCACCTGCATCAGATCATCAGGCGTGGGGCCCGTCTGAACAGCATTATCACCACTGCACAGCAGCACGCTGCCGAGTGGCGCATTCAGATGGACAATGACCGTATCCGATATCGCTGAAAAATTCCGGCGCAATCTGAGACTAAAATTCGCTTGTCCTGCAATTTGGGCAGGCACCAAAACACTATTCATTAGCCAACCCCCCCCGAAGCGGCAACACGATTCTTTTACTTGTTTCACTGTATCTTTTCGGCAAGGTTTGTCTTTTGGATATATGGCGTAATCTTTTGGGTGCGGACTACGCCATTCGGACTATGCCCCAGGCAGGGTGCGTGCAGGCAAATGCACACGCCCCGCGATTGCGGGCGCAGGATGAAAGGCGCAATCGCGTCTTGATAGGGTCAGGGCTGCCCGGTCTGGATATGGCTTAAATTCTGCAAGGCCCACATTGCAGCCTGGGTCCGGTTGCTGGCCCCGATGCGTCGAAAAGACGATCGCAAATGGGCTTTCACCGTCGCATCACAAATCCCCAATGACCGCGCAATGACCTTGTTGGAATGTCCGGCGCATAAATGCGCAAGCACCGACAATTCCCTGTTGGAAAGTTGATGCTTGCCGGTTTCCGGCTCGTCAGCCTGTCTTACCGGATCGGGCAAAGCCATGGCCGCCGCCCTGACAGTGCCCGCAGGCTGACCGGGATTGCGCACGCTGTACCCCATGTCCGCCAGATACAGCGCGCTTAACAGCGCCTCTGATGGCACGGTATCGGGAATGCTGGCCGTTACCCTGTCGCCGAACTTACCGTCGAAATTGACATCCAGCGTTTCGGGCAACAGCGCCACGATCTTTATTGCGGCAAACCTGTGCAGCAGACCGGACACCGTTTCAACCGGGTCGCAATCATGATCCAGGATATGCAGCAGCAACACCCGCCCCACCGTATCCGGGGTCAGTTTGCTGCAGGAATCCACGGAATCAGAAATCGCGATGCCACGGCCGGCACATAATTGTACAACGGCATTTCTGAAAATGATATTTCTAGAAACGATGCTTATATTCATGATCTGTCTCCAATTCAACAGATATCCACTTGATTACCACTCGTCGTCCAAACCAGACAACTCACGACATCCGGATCAAATATCCGGTCAGTTTAAGCACAGAAAACAATCACAACGTGTATTACACGGCAGGCGCACTCTCAAATAAGCCTATATTTTAGCACAAGTGATTAGAAAATCAACGCTGTCGCATCTCCGAAAGAACAGGCGGCGGCCCGACGCGGCGGTTTCAGGATCGGCGGATTTTGGCCTATTGAATCAAACCATTGCGCGGGGCTGTCTTGCCCGGCACCGCAACCGCGTTGGCGGCTGACTAAGCCGCTTGCCCGTTTTCTGCGCGCCACAGGAACAGACTGCCCCGCCATATGGGCAAAAGCCTTGCAATCCAAGCGTGTTTTCCTTCGGTCGCGGCGGGCAGATTCGCAAAGCCAGCCAAAGGGCCTGCGCCGAACGGATGATATGAGGCCAAAGAAAACTGGTGCCGCACGAGGGACTCGAACCCCCGACCCCCGCATTACGAATGCGATGCTCTACCAACTGAGCTAGTGCGGCACGGCGTGCAGGGCGGCAGCCAGGGGCGGCCAGCCTGCGGTCGGCTGGCTTTTAGCATCAACCCCTTGCCCTGTGTAGCCCTAATTTGCGCGCCGGCCGATGGCCTCAAGGTCTATCACCTCGTCCACCGGATCGGGGTCGGGGTCATGGATGACAGTGGGCTTGGCGGGCTGCCCCACCAGCAGCGGCAGCAGTTCGGACCCGGTGGCAGATGGCCCCCCGGTGTCGGGCGGTTCGCGCCAGGAAAGGGTGTCAAAGCCGCCGCAGTTGTCGCAGATCGGGTGCCAGACGGCGTGGATCGCCTGACATTTGTCGCAGCACCATTGCGGACCGCGCGGGGCCGTCAGCGCGCGGGCCATCCAGCCCCGCACGACCTGATCATCCGCGCCCTCGCCGCGCTCGATGGCCGCCATGATGGCCAGCGCGCGCTGTGTGGGGTGACGGGTGGGAATATCGCCAAGCGCACGGCGGGCGGCAGGAAAGTCTTCTGCCGCGATGTGCAGTTCGGCCAGCAGCAGTTTTGTTTCGTCGTCATCGGGGTGTACGGCCGTCAGCAGCCTGAACCGCTTGACGCGGGCCGCCGGGGTTTCCTCGGGTTCGATCTCGGCAAAGACCGCCGCGATATCGGGGTGCGCCCGCACGCCCCAGGCCTTTTTCACCACGCGGGTTGCAGATTTCCGATCACCCTTGGCGATATAGCCGCGCACCGCCATCACCGCGGCCGGGATCAGGTCGGGCGACAGCTTGTTGGCCTCGATCGCGGCTTCGCGGGCCTCGACGCTGGCGTCTTCGTCCATCACGCCCTTGGCCTCTTGCAGCGCCAGAATGGCATCACGGCGGCGATACACGTCCTTGGGCAGCGCCCCGGCCTTCAGCTTGGCGCCAAGGGTGGTGCGCGCGCCTTTCCAGTCTGACTGCTCGGATTGCAGGCGCAGCAAGATGTCCTGCGTCTCGGCATGTTTGGGTTTCAGGGCAAAGGCCTTTTCCGCCAGTTTCAGCGCCGTGGCCGTATCGCCTTCGGCCAGCTTTTGCTGCATCAGCCCCCGGATGCCGACAAAGCGGGATTTCGGGTTGCCAAGCAGGGTCTTGTACGCCGCCGTCGCGCGTCTTGTGTCACCCGCAGCTTCGGCCGTTTGCGCGACCAGCAGGGTCGTCAGTTCGGGCTGCGACAGGTATTTCTCGGCCCGCTGCGCGCGGGAATAGGCAAGACGCCCCTCGCCCGCCGCCAGCGCCATCACGCCTTCGGACAGCGCAAGATAGCCTTTGCGTTCGCGGTTGCGGTCGAAGTAGCGGGAAATCGCCGTTTCATCGCCGTTCAGAAAGCGCAGAATGGCGACCAGCAGCCCGACAATCTTCATCACCAGCCACAGGATCAGCACCATGGCCAGCACCACGATCACCGCCTGCAACGGGCCGAGCAGAAATTCATAGCCCGCCACCGCCACCCGGATGCCGCCCCCGGTATCCAGCAGAATGCCGGCCCCCAGGGTCAGCGCAGCAATCACCGCGACAAAGAGCAGAACCTTGATCAGCGACCAAATCATTCCCACCCCCTATTGCCCAACCGTTGCAGCCAGCGTCGTCAATGCGGCCTGTGCCGCCAGATGCGCGTCGGCCAGCGCCAGCCAGTCGGCCATCGCGGTGCGGCCCACCTCTGGCAGGCCCTGAAGCTCGGTCAACGCGGTGGCAAGATCGCCCGCCACAAGGGCCGCTTCGGCGCGCGACAGCACGGCATCGGGATCGGTGCCTTCGCGCGGGGTCAGCGACCGCGCACCCGACTGGTTGCGCAGGAAGGTTGCCACCCGTTCAGACCAGCTTTCGCCCATGTTCGCCCGCAACGACGCATCCAGCGCGGCACGCGCGGCGGCAGGGAAGGCGTCCGCCAGACTGGCCAGGGTGGGCAGGCCCGTGGTCGCACTTTCCCGCAAGACCATGGGAATATCGACCGGCCCCAGATCGACCAGCGCGGCCGCATAAGGCCCGCCGCTTTCCAGCGCGGCCTGCACCCGGCCAATCGCCGCCGCAGCGGTGGCCTTGCGCGCGATTTCCTGTGCTTCGGCCTTCATCGCGGCAGCCTGTTCTTCGGCCTCGGCCAGCCGCGCCTCGGCATCGGCGGCAAGTTTGCCGATGTCCTGCCCCAGGGCCGCCCCGCTGCCTTTCAGCGCGGCAACCTCGGCCTGCAAGGCCACCAGCGCCGCCGCAGAGGCCCCCGTGCCGTCAGACGGCATCGCCTCGATGGCTGCCAGACGGGCCTCCAGCGCGGAAAGGGCGGTCGCCAGCGCACCTGTATCGGCAGCGGCAACCGACTGTTCCAGCGCGGCCAACCTGTCGGCCAGGCCCGCATCAGGGGCAGGTTGCGCCGCCAAGGCGGCAAGTTCGGCCTTCAGCGCGGCGGTTTCCTGTGCCTGCCCCGCAAGGCTGGCCTCGATCGCCGAAGTATCCACCGGGGTCTGCAATTGCAGCAGGTCGTAATGCGAGGCCGCAAACCCGCCCGCCGCCGCCAGCAAGCCGCCAAACACCGCAGGGATGAACCCGCCCGAACGGGCAGGCCGGGTCACAACAGGCGGCGCGGGCGTGATCGGCGGGGGCAAAGGCATATCCTGTGGCAGATCGGGGGGGCCGGGTTCATCCAGAACAACGGCGGGGGTGGCATCGGGTTCCGTCGCCGCGACGACATCCAGAAGGGCGGTATCCGTTTCAGGATCGGGGGGGCCGTCCGGGTTGGGCTTGTCGGCATCGGCCATGGCAGTCATCCCCGCTTTAGCCCGGTATGGCCGGACCCCAGACGCTACCTAATCATCCGCCGGGGTACGGTTCAAGCCGGGTGGCGGGCTGTCTGCCAAAGTTCAAACAGTTTCACCCGCCAGCAGGCGATCTATCGCCATCAGCATGGCCCCGGCATCCGGGCGGTCGGCGGTGCAGATCAAGGCATTTGGCGGGCAGGCCCCGGCCACGGCGGGGCCAAGGGCGGCAATCCACAGCGGCGCGGTGGCATCTTGGGCAGCCGCCGCAAAAAGCTGTGCCGTGCGGGGGGAAAACAGCGGCACGACCACCGGCACAGCCCCCTGCAACACCGCCAGGGCCTGTGGCGCAAGGGGTTGAGGGTGCTGGACATAAACCACGGCGGCATGGCATTCCACCCCGCCCGCCGACAACCGCGCCGCCACATCGCCGCGCGTCTGCGCCCCGTGCAGATGCAGCAAAGGCCCCGCCTCCCCTGCGCCAAGGATCAGGGCAATCAGCGCGTCAGCATCGCCATCGGCAGATATGGCGCGAAAGCCCGCCTCGGTCGCGGCCTGCGCGGTCCGGCTGCCCACGCAATAGGCAAGGTCGGGCAAAGGCACATTTTGCCGCAGGTGCCCTGCTGCCTCGGCCCCGGTCTGCGAGGTCAGCACCACCGCCGCCCAAGGCATCGCCGGCACGTCAGGGGTCAGAAAGCGCGGAACGATCAACGGCGACAAAACCGGCACCAGCCGTGCCCCGAACCGGTCAGCCAGTTGTGCGGCAAAACGCGCAGCCTGCGCCGCAGGCCGGGTCAGCAGCACCGGCAGCGGTTCGGGATGGGCGCGGGATTGTCTGGCCATGTCACAGGTGTTACCTGCGACATACCCTTTAGGCAACGCCCCCGCATGTCCCGACCCCTGACCTTTCTTGGCATCGAATCAAGCTGCGACGACACCGCCGCCGCCCTGGTGCGCCATGTACCGGGGTCTGCGGCGCAGATCCTGTCCTCGGTCGTCGAAGGCCAGACCGCGCTGCACGCGGCCTATGGCGGTGTGGTGCCCGAAATCGCCGCCCGCGCCCATGCCGAGCGGCTGGACGCCTGTGTCGAACAGGCGCTGACACTGGCCGGGGTGGGATTGCGCGATCTGGACGGCATCGCCGTGACCGCCGGGCCGGGGCTGATCGGCGGCGTGCTGTCGGGGGTGATGCTGGCGCGGGGGCTGGCGGCGGCGACGGGCTTGCCGCTGGTGGGGGTCAACCATCTGGCAGGCCATGCGCTGACCCCCCGGCTGACCGACGGGCTGCGCTTTCCCTACCTGATGCTGCTGGTGTCGGGCGGGCATTGCCAGTTTCTGATCGCCGACGGGGTGGATCAGTTCCGCCGCCTTGGCGGCACCATCGACGACGCCCCCGGCGAGGCGTTCGACAAGACCGCCAAACTGCTTGGCCTGACCCAACCCGGCGGCCCGGCGGTCGAGGCCGAAGCGCGTTTGGGCGATGCGCGCCGCTTCAAATTTCCAAGGCCGCTGCTGGACCGCCCCGGTTGCGATCTTTCCTTCTCTGGCCTGAAAACCGCCGTGCTGCGCGCGCGGGATGCGCTGATTGCCCCGCAGGGCGGCTTGACGGTGCAGGATCGGCGCGACCTTTGTGCCGGGTTTCAGGCCGCCGTCGCCGATGTGCTGGCCGAAAAGACCGCCCGCGCACTGGCGGTATATCTGGCATCTGACCCTGCCGTTCCGGCCTTTGCCGTAGCAGGGGGCGTCGCGGCAAATCAGGCGATTCGTGCAAGGTTGGAGACTGTTTGTGCCGCCCATGGCACCCGGTTTCTGGCCCCGCCGCTGCGGCTGTGTACTGACAACGCGGCAATGATCGCCTGGGCGGGGATAGAGCGGTATCAACTGGGCCTGACGGACAGCGCCGACCTGATCGCCCGCCCGCGCTGGCCGCTGGATGCCAGCGCCCCCGCGATGATCGGGTCTGGCAAGAAGGGGGCCAAGGCATGATCGGGGTGGTGGGGGCAGGCGCATTTGGCACGGCATTGGCGATCGCCTTGGCGCGCGACGGGCGCGCGGTGCGGCTTTGGGCGCGCGATGCCGACCATGTGGCGCAGATGCGGGAAACCGGGCGCAATGACGCGCGCCTGCCGGGGGTGGATTTGCCCCGGAACGTCTCTGTCACCGCGGAAATTGCCGATCTGACCGGGGCGCAGGCGGTGCTGTTGTCGTTGCCGATGCAGGCTTTGCAGGGGTTTCTGGCCAGCCACGGCGCGCCTCTGAACGGCCTGCCGCTGATCGCCTGCTGCAAGGGGCTGGACCTTGCCACCCTGCGCGGCCCGACGGCGGTGATCGCCCATGCCTGCCCGGACTCGCCCGCCGCCATCCTGACCGGCCCCAGTTTTGCCGCCGACATCGCGCGCGGCTTGCCCACCGCCCTGACGCTGGCGGGCGGGGATGAGGCGCTGCAACATCTGCTGTCCACCCCCACCCTGCGCCTCTACCGCAGCAGCGACGTGACCGGGGCCGAACTGGGGGGCGCGCTGAAGAACGTCATCGCCATTGCGGCAGGCATCGTGATCGGCGCGGGTCTGGGCGAATCTGCCCGCGCCGCGCTGATGACGCGCGGCTATGCCGAAATGGTGCGCTTTGGCGTGGCCCTGGGCGCGCGGGAACAGACCTTGGCCGGGCTGTCCGGCCTTGGCGATCTGGTGCTGACCTGCACCTCGGCGCAATCGCGCAACTTTGCCCACGGTCTGGCCCTGGGGCGCGGGGTTGCCCCCGCTGCGGCCACTGTCGAAGGGGTGGCCACCGCGCAGGCCGTGGTGCAGCAGGCGCTGCGCTTTGGCATGGTTGCGTCGATGCCTGTTGCCGCTATGGTCGCCGCCGTCACAACGGGTAAGATCAGCGTGGAACAAGCGGTTCAGACCCTGATGTCCCGCCCATTGAAAGAGGAATAGCCCATGCGCGTTGCCCTGATCTGCATTGACAAGCCCGGTGCCCTGCACATCCGCCTTGATACCCGCGCCGCCCATCTGGACCATATCCAGACCTCGGGCGTGGTGGAAATGGCCGGTCCGTTTCTGGACGCACAGGGGCAGATGTCGGGCAGCCTGATCATCCTGTCGGTGGAGACGCTGGCCGAAGGTCAGGCCTGGGCCGACGCCGACCCCTATGCGTTGGCCGGATTGTTCCAGTCCGTCACCCTGACCGAATGGAAAAAGGTCATCGGATGAAGCACTGGCTGTTCAAATCCGAACCCGACACCTGGGGTTGGGATGATCAGGTCGCGCGCGGTGCGGCGGGCGAGGAATGGCACGGGGTGCGCAACTATCAGGCGCGCAACAACATGCGCGCGATGCAGGTCGGCGATCTGGGGTTTTTCTACCATTCCAACATCGGCAAGGCGGTGGTGGGGATTGTCGAGGTCAGCCAGACCAGCGCCCCCGACAGTACCACCGACGACCCGCGTTGGGATTGCGTGCATATCCGCGCGGTACGCCCCTTTCTGCGCCCGGTGACGCTGGAAGACTGCAAGCAGCATCCGGGGCTGGCAAAGATGGCGCTTGTCACCACCGCGCGCCTGTCTGTGCAGCCGGTGACGCCCGAGGAATGGCAGATCGTCTGTGGCATGGGCGGGCTGACCTGACGGTCCAAAAAATGGAGGGCCCCGCACCCCTACGGAACCCTCCATCCACCCCACGCGCTCCCCAAGCACCGCACGTGTTCTGAAAAGGTTCCGGGCGTACTGCCCTGCCTGATATGGATACTCCGAATCGCAGGCCCCCGGCAAAGGCCAAGCGCCCGGCATTTAAGGCAAATGCTTCAGGCCTTGGGTTCGGGCAGCAGAAAGGCCACCAGCCCCAGCAACGGCAGGAAGGCGCAAATCTGATAGACCGCGACGATGCCCCAGTAATCGGCCAGAACCCCCAGCCCCGCCGCCCCGAAGGCCGCGATGCCGAAGGCCAGACCGAACAGCAGCCCGGCCACCATCCCCGTGCTTTGCGGCATCAGATCCTGTGCATAGACCACCATCGCCGGGAAGGCCGAGGCAAGGATCATCCCGGCCAGGGCGGCGGCGATCACGGACGGAACCAGCGGCAGCAAGGGCACCGCGATGGTCAGCGGCAGAATGCCAAGGATCGACCACAGGATCACCCGCCTGCGCCCGATCCTGTCGCCGATCGGGCCGCCGATGATGGTGCCCGCCGCCACCGCCACCAGAAAGATGAACAGGCAGATCTGCGACTGGTTGGTGGTCAGGCCGTACTGCTCGATCAGATAAAAGGTGTAGTAGCTGGAGAAGGACACCGAATAGACGAATTTCGACACCATCAGGATGATCAGGATGATCATGCCAAAGCGCACCGTCGCGGATGGCAGCGGTTCAGACGACCGGGCGCGCGATCTGCGGGCCAGCGCACGGCCGGCCCCGACCGCCTTGTACCAGCGCCCCACCCCCCACAGCAGCACCATCCCGGCAATCGCCACGGCGGCAAACCATTCGATCGACACCTGCCCGCGCTGCATCACCACAAAAGCCGCCGCCAGCGGCCCCATGGCCGACCCGGCATTGCCGCCCACCTGAAACAGCGATTGCGCAAAGCCGGGGCGCATTCCGGCAGCAAGCCGCGCGATACGCGAGGCTTCGGGGTGGAAAATCGCCGACCCCAGCCCGATCAGCGCCACCGCCACCAGCACGACCCCCAGAGTCTGCGCCTGCGCCAGCAGGATCAGCCCGCCCCCGGTCGACGCCATGCCCGCCGCCATCGCATAGGGCAGAGGCCTGCGGTCGGTGTACAGCCCGATCAGCGGTTGCAGGATCGATGCGGTGCCCTGAAATACAAAGGTGATCAACCCGATCTGCGAAAAGCTCAGCCCCAGGTTTTCCTTCAGCAACGGATAGGCCGCCGGGATCAGCGACTGCATCAGATCGTTCAGGAAGTGACCGATCGCCACCGCAAAGATGATGGGCACCACCGTCGTATCAGGAACAGCCGGCGCGGGTTGAGGAGTGGCGGACATGGCAACCTTCGGTGCTGACAGCACGGCACCATGGCGCGGCTGTCAGGGATTGGCAATGTCCGCCGCAAAGTCTTGATCAACCGGTCAGATCAGCCGTAGACGGACTCTTTGCCGAAATGCTTGACCAGCATGTAATAGACGACGGCGCGGTATTTGTTGCGTTCCGATTTGCCATAGGTTTCGACCACGGCATTGATCGCTTCCATCAGCTTGGGTCCATCGGCAAGGCCCAGCTTCTTGATCAGGAAATTGTTCTTCACGGTTTCAAGCTCGTCCTTGCTGGAGCTTGAGACGGTCTGGCTGTCGGCGTTGTAGATCGCCGGGCCGCAACCGATGGTCACCTTGGTCAGCAACGCCATGTCGGGCGTAATCTTGCACTTGGTCTTCAGGTCATCCGCATATTGCGCGATCAACTCGTCTCTCTTGCTCATCCCTTGGTCCTCGTTCCCTGACTGTCCCTGAAACTGCCCCCGATTTACGGGCGGCAGAGCGTGGGGCAGCTTAGGGCAACCAAAACCAACGGCAAAGGGAAAATCCGGCCGCCGTTCCCCGCCGCGCGGCCCCGGTCGTGATGCGGGGCCGCGCGGGTTTTTGGGTCAATAGCGGTAGTGTTCCGACTTGAACGGACCTTCCACCGCCACGCCGATGTAATCGGCCTGATCCTTGCGCAGTTCGGTCAGCTTTACCCCGATCTTTTTCAGATGCAGGCGGGCCACCTTTTCATCCAGCGCCTTGGGCAGGATATAGACGCCGGGCTGATAGTCGTCGCCCTTGGTCCACAGCTCGATCTGCGCCAGCACCTGGTTGGTAAAGGACGCCGACATCACGAAAGACGGGTGGCCGGTGGCGTTGCCAAGGTTCAGAAGGCGGCCTTCCGACAGCAGGATGATCCGGTTGCCATTCGGCATCTCGATCATGTCCACCTGATCCTTGATGTTGGTCCACTTGTGGTTCTTCAGCGCGGCGACCTGAATTTCATTGTCGAAATGGCCGATGTTGCCGACGATGGCCATGTCCTTCATCTCGCGCAGATGCTCGATCCGGATCACGTCGCGGTTGCCGGTGGTGGTGATGAAGATGTCTGCGGCAGACACCACATCCTCCAGCAACACCACCTCGAACCCGTCCATCGCGGCTTGCAGCGCGCAGATCGGGTCCACTTCGGTCACCTTCACGCGGGCACCGGCGCCTTGCAGGCTGGCCGCCGACCCTTTGCCCACATCGCCATAGCCGCAGACCACAGCCACCTTGCCCGCCATCATGGTATCGGTCGCGCGGCGGATGCCATCAACAAGGCTTTCCTTGCAGCCGTACTTGTTGTCGAATTTCGATTTCGTCACCGAGTCATTGACGTTGATCGCCGGGAAAGGCAGTTGGCCCTTCTTGTGCAGATCATACAGGCGGTGAACGCCCGTCGTGGTTTCTTCCGACACGCCCTTGATGGCGGCCTTTGTCATCGCGAACCAGCCCGGCGATTGCTTCATCCGCTTCTGGATCTGCAGCTTGATCACTTCTTCTTCTTCGGATTGCGGCACAGACAGCACGTCTTCGCCTGCCTCCATCCGCGCGCCAAGCAGAACATACAGGGTGGCGTCGCCGCCATCATCGAGGATCATGTTGGCCCCTTCGGGGAACATGAAGGACCGGTCCAGATAATCCCAATGTTCGGTCAGGGTCTGGCCCTTGATGGCGAACACCGGAATGCCCGCCGCCGCAATCGCCGCCGCTGCGTGATCCTGGGTTGAGAAGATGTTGCACGATGCCCAACGCACATCGGCGCCAAGGGCCACCAGCGTCTCGATCAGGGCAGCGGTCTGGATGGTCATGTGCAGCGAACCGACAATGCGCGCGCCCTTCAGGGGCTGCGACGGGCCGAATTCCTCGCGGCAGGACATCAGGCCCGGCATTTCGGTTTCAGCGATGACAAGTTCCTTGCGGCCAAAATCGGCGAGGGCAATGTCTTTTACGATGTAGTCGGCCATGCAATGTGGCTCCTATGTGATGCTGGCGGGTCCATACCATCACAGGGGCCTGTCGGCAACGCTGTCAGCTTGCCAGAATCTCGGCGTCGAACACGTCTTCGGGGCTGCTTTGCGTGGTCCAGCCGGTGCCCGACGACACGATGCACGACATGCCGTCATCGCCCTTGTGAACCAGCGTCCACGTCCCCATCAGGGTCGACGACCACAGCTGCATCGCCAGCCCGTCTTCGGTCAGGGTCTGGGCCACCGGCATTTCCGCAAAGTCATTGGTCAGCGTGGCGGCCAGTTCCAGATTGCCCTGACACAGCGGCTGTTCCAGCGGCTCTGCCCCATGCGACAGCACGTCATAGACCGCCAGATCACCCGAGGCTTGCGCGGCATAGCTGGTCAGAACCGGCTGCGGCATCGTGTCGAACTTCTGATTCAGCCTGTCCGTCGCTACGCCATAGGCCGAGGCAACAGCCGCAAGGGCAAGAAAGGGAATAGGGTTCATGGTAAAAACTCCGGTCATTGCGGTTGGGCGGAATGGGTTCCGTCTGTTCCGATGTTACCAGACTAACGCGCTGAATTGCGGTCTGGTTCCCGATTGGCCTGTTGCCATGGCCCGCAAGCTGCTGCTCTTTACAGCAAACAGGCGCGCAGGGTATCGGCAAGACAGGCGCACAGGAGCGATCATGGTCAGGCAGACAAGGGCATGGCAGCGGATGCTTTCAGGGCGCAGGCTTGATCTGCTGGACCCGACCCCGGTGGATATCGAGATCGAGGACATTGCCCATGGTCTGGCGTTCGTCGCCCGCTGGAATGGGCAGACCCGTGGTGACTGGCCCTATTCGGTGGCCGAACATTCGCTGCTGGTGGAACAGATCTTCAGCCGTGCCAATCCCGATATTGCGGTTCGCTGGCAACTGGCGGCGCTGCTGCATGATGCGCCGGAATATGTGATCGGCGACATGATCAGCCCGGTGAAGGCCGCCGTCGGCCCGGAATATGGCGAACTTGACCTGCGCCTGACCGCCGCCATCCACATCCGCTTTGGCCTGCCTGCCACCCTGCCCGCACCGATCAAAAAGGCGATCAAGGCCGCCGACAAACTGTCGGCCTGGATGGAGGCCGTGCAGATCGCGGGTTTTACCGAAGCCGAGGCAGACCGCCTGTTCGGCAAGCCCGCCGGGGGCATCTTGCGCGGGCTGGAGATCAGGTTACGTCCGCCCGCAATCGTGCGGGCGGACTATGTGGCGCGGCATGCCGCGCTGTTGGTCTAGCATCAGGCCCAGCGGCAGAGTGACTTGCCCAACCCCGATGCGCGCAAAGCCGACCCCCCCACAGGATCGGCGCGTGGTCTATATCGCCAGATCTTCGGGCTTGTGTCCCGACTTCAGCGCCGCATCAAACCAGCGCGGCTTGCGGCCACGCCCCGACCATGTGTCCGTAGCATCGGCCGGATTGGCATATTTCGCCACCGCCGGAGAACGCTTGCGCGGCACGGCAGTCCCGGTCAGTTCGGCCAGGGTAAAGCCCATCGCCTTGGCTTTTTCTTCCAGTTCAACAAGGGCTTCCTTGCGTTTGCGGTCTTCATAGTTCGCAATATGCTTCGCAACCTGGGATTGCAGTTCCCTGAGATCTTTCAGCGAGAGAGTATTCAGATTCATGTCCACCTCGATATCCTTTCAAAATAGAAAGTGATCTCTTTTAGAGCGGACATTTCAATTTGGCAATGTGATGCTGAATTACTTGGGGCTGCGCTTGGCAAGAATGCGCTGCAAGGTGCGGCGGTGCATGCTCAGGCGGCGGGCCGTTTCTGATACGTTCCTGTCGCACATCTCATACACGCGCTGAATATGTTCCCAACGCACGCGGTCTGCCGACATTGGATTTTCGGGCGGTGGCGGCAATGCCTCGCCCCGCGCCAAAAGGGCATTGGTCACTTCATTGGCATCGGCCGGTTTGGACAGGTAATCTATTGCGCCGATCTTTACGGCGGCAACTGCCGTTGCAATGGCGCCATATCCGGTCAGCACCACAATCCGGCAATCAGGTCGGCGGTCACGCAGGGTTTCCACCACGTCCAGCCCATTGCCATCCTCCAGCCGCAGATCCACCACCGCATAGGCTGGCGGTCGGGCCAGCGCGATCGCCTTGCCCGCCGCCACGCTTTCTGCGGTTTCCGGCACAAAGCCCCGCTTTTCCATTGCCTTGGCGAGGCGTTTTACAAAGGCCTCGTCATCATCCACCAAAAGCAGGCTGCGATCCACGCCCAGATCAACCCCGATTTCCTCGCCCATCATCGCCCCCAAAAACCTGTCTTGTTGCCTTCGACATAGGGCGCTGGCCCTGTGCCGTCAATTTGACGCCCTGCCCCCGGCTGCCGTGACAAAGCATGCCACCCGGTCAGCCATGGCCTGCGCCGTCACCTCGCGGCCAAAGAAATCGGCAAAGCCGATGCCCGGCAGCATCAGATAGGTAAAGGTGGAATGATCCATCAGATAGTCTGCGCCGGCCTGCTTTTTGTAATAGGTCTTATAGGCCAGCGAGGCCGTCTTTATCTGCTCGGCCGATCCGGTCAGCCCGATCATTCGGGGGTGCAGATTGGCGGTATATTCGGCCAGAACCTCTGGCGTATCCCGGTCGGGGTCAATGGTGATCAGCACCGGCTGCACATCCAGACCTTTTTGCTCAAGAATATCGACCGCCTCGGCATTGCGGCTGCTGTCAATCGGGCAGACATCCGGACAGTAGGTATAGCCGAAATAGACAAGCGATGGCTTGGTCAATACCTGCGCATCCGTCACGGTCGCGCCGGTTTCATCAACAAGCGTAAACGCCCCGCCAATATCCCCGCCGCCGATCTGCCCCCCCTGACAGGACGCAAAGAGGTTGTCCGTCTGCTGGCTGTAGACAAACCAGACCGATCCCCCCAGCAGGGCCGCCACCGCACCCGCCGCCAGCCCGGCATAGAGCCTTGTCATTGTGCACTCCACCAACAGATACTTGTCGCGCAGTGATCTTCCAAGAACCCGCCCTTCGCAATGGGTCACTTTGCCCACCAAGGATATCCGATGGTCTTGCCCCCGCCCACCGCTCTGCCCCCCATCCTGCGATCCTTCACCCTGCGATCGCGCGACACCCGCGGCGACTGGGTTCGCCTGCGCACGCTGATCATGCTGCGCTGGATGGCCATTCTGGGCCAGCTTGCCGCCATCACCGCCGCCGACCGGATCTATGCGCTGCAACTGCCGCTCGGGCTGTGCTATCTGGCGGTGGGTGCGTCGATCATCGCCAACCTGATCTCGATTTTCGTCTTTCCGCAGAACAAGCGCCTGTCGGAATCCGAGGCTTTGCTGACCCTGCTGTTCGACCTGTCGCAACTATCGTTCCTGATCTACCTGACCGGCGGCCTGACCAACCCCTTTGCGCTGCTGATCCTTGCCCCGGTGACGATCTCGGCCTCGGCGCTTGAACTGCGCACCACGGTTTTGCTGGGGCTTGCCGCGATCTCGCTGATCACCCTTACCGCCTTTTTCCATGTGCCGCTTCGGTTTGATGATGGCACCATTCTGAACGTCCCGCCGATCTTTGAATTCGGCTATCTGCTGGCCATCATCATCGGCATCCTTTTTCTGGGCCTGTATACGCGCAAGGTCGCCACAGAAATCCGCTCGATGTCGGACGCGCTGCTGGCGACGCAGATGGCGCTGGCACGCGAACAGAAGCTGACCGATCTGGGTGGGGTCGTCGCCGCTGCCGCGCATGAACTGGGCACGCCGCTTGCCACCATCAAACTTGTCAGCGCCGAGCTGATGGACGAACTGGCCGACCGCCCCGACCTTGCGGCCGATGCGCAACTGATCCGCGATCAGGCCAACCGCTGCCGCGATATCCTGCACAGCATGGGGCGGGCGGGCAAGGATGACCTGCTGATGCGGCAGGCCCCGCTGGAGGCCGTGCTGCGCGAGGCCGCAGAACCGCATCTGGCGCGGGGCAAACAGGTGGAGTTTTCGCTGGCCGACGACCGCCAGCCGGTGATCCTGCGCCGCCCCGAGGTGATTCACGGCCTGCGCAATCTTGTTCAGAACGCCGTTGATTTCGCCCGCAGTACCGTGTGGATCGAGGCCGAATGGACCGCCACCACCCTGACCGTGCGCATTGTCGACAATGGCACCGGCTATCCGCCCCACCTGATCGGCCGCATCGGCGACCCTTTCGTGCGGGCGCGCACCTTTGACCAGGATCTGGACCAACGGCCCGAATATGAAGGCATGGGTCTGGGCCTGTTCATCGCCAAGACCCTGCTGGAACGGTCGGGCGCGGACCTGACCTTCGCCAATGCCTCGGACCCGTTTCTGGCCCCCGAGGACCGGCCCGAACGGTCCGGCGCCGTGGTCGAGGTGATCTGGGCGCTGCCCAAGATCCTGGCGCCGGCAGATCAGGCCCTGGGCAAGAACGTTCCCTTCTATCCGTAGGGAACCTGTTTTTTGCACAGGCCGCACTGTATTTAACGAGCCATTAACTTTCTCGCTCCTAAGTGGAATCCTGCAACCCTTGGGATAGCACATGGTGTTTGATTGGATTTCGTCGGTCGGGTTGATGCTGACTGCGGTTCTTGCGGCCTGTGTCGGGCTGCTGTCGCTGGCCAGTCTGCGCCAGGCGCCGGACGGCCCGCCCGACAGCCTGTTTGCCGGCTTCGCGCCCGGCATGGCCGTGACCGGCACGCATTTCCTGTTTGATGGCGACACGCTGGTCGATGCCACCCCCGCCGCCCGCGCCCTGCTGACCGATAGCCCGGTGCGGGGCGGGGCATGGCTGCGGCTGGTGGCCAGACTGGGGCCGCGCTTTCCCGATCTGGAAACCCGTGTGTTGTTGTTGGGCGAGTCGGGCCAATTCATGCTGGCGGCGACGGGCGATGGCGCGCCCCTGCTGCTGAAGGGGGAAATGGCCGGGGGGCTGACGCGCCTGACCCTGATCGACCCCGAAGGCGACGCCAACCGCACAGGCACCGATTCCGCCACCCTGCTGTCCCTGCAGGACGAGGTGCAGAGCCTGCGGCTGATCGTGTCCAATGCCCCGGTGCTGATCTGGCGCGAACGCCGCGACGGCGAGGTGATCTGGGCCAACTCGGCCTATCTGCTGCGTGCCACCGACCGGCTGTTGACCGGGCAGGAACTGTCCTGGCCCTTGCCGCGCATGTTTGACCGCACCGCCAGCACCCAGGGCGCGGCAGGGCAGCGTCAGCGGCTGGACATGCCCGACGGGCTTTTGTGGTACGATCTGATGGGGGTGGCAGATGGCGACGGGCGCATGGTCTTTGCCTTGCCCGCCGATGCCACCGTCACGGCGGAATCCTCGCTGCGCGAATTCATGCAGACCCTGACCAAGACCTTCGCCCATCTGCCCATCGGCCTTGCGATCTTTGACCGCAACCGTCAGCTGCAACTGTTCAACCCGGCCCTGCTGGACCTGACCGCCTTGCAGCCCGATTTCCTGTCAGCCCGCCCTACGCTGATGTCGGTGCTGGATGCCATGCGGGAACGGTCGATGATCCCCGAACCCAAGGATTACCGCACTTGGCGCAAGCAGATGATGGATCTGGAACAGGCCGCCTCCTCGGGTCTTTACGAAGACACATGGAGCCTGCCGGGCGGGCAGACCTACCGCGTCATCGGCAGGCCGCATCCCAACGGCGCGCTGGCCCTGATGTTTGAAGACATTTCGACCGAAATGTCGCGCACCCGCCGCTACCGTGCGGATCTGGAGCTGAGCCAGTCTGTCTTTGACGCGCTGGAGGAAGGCATCGCCGTGTTTTCGCAATCGGGCAATCTGGTGATGACCAACGCCGCCTATTGCCGCCTGTGGCAGCATAACCCGGCAGAACTGCTGTCGGATGCCGGCATCCGGTCGCTGAACCGCTGGTGGCGCGACAATTCCGCCCCCAGCCTGATGTGGGATGATGCCGAAAGCTATGTCTACACTCTCGGCGACCGCGACCCTTGGGACGGCGAGGTTCGCCTGTCCGACGGCCGCCTGATCGGTTGCCGCTTTGCCGGGCTGGCGGGGGGGGCTACGCTGGTGTCGTTCCGGCCTGCCCTGGCAGAAACCACCCAGCTTGGCCTTGCCCCCGGCCCCGACCGGATGACCGCCTGACCATGGCTACAGACCGTCCGGCACCAGCGCCGCGGGCAGGTTCTGATAGCTGACAGGCCGCAGCCAACGCCGGATCGCCATGGTCCCCACCGAAGTCGCACCAAAGTTGGTCGAGGCCGGATACGGCCCGCCATGCACCATCGCCTCGGACACTTCGACCCCGGTGGGAAAGCCGTTGGCCAGAATCCGGCCTGCCTTGCGTTCCAGCACCGGCAACAGGGCGCGGGCAAGATCGGTGTCGCCCGCATCCATGTGCAGGGTGCAGGTCAACTGCCCCTCCAACCCGCGCGCCAGTTCCAGCATCTGATCGGCGTCGCGCACCATGACCACAATGCCCACCGGCCCGAACACCTCTTGCGACAGGGCGGGGTTGGCCAGATAGGCGTCGCCCGTCACCCGGAACAGGCCTGGCGCGGCGCTGCGCCCTGCATCCTTCGACCCGACCACCCGCTCGGCAGCCGCCGCGATCCGGTCACGCCCGGCGCGGTAAGCCGCAGCAATGCCCTCGGTCAGCATGGTCTGCGCGCCCATCGGCGCCAGTGCTGCCTGTGCGGCGGCCACAAAGGCCTCGCCCTCCGGCCCTGCCATCACAACCGCAATGCCGGGGTTGGTGCAGAACTGCCCCGCCCCCATGGTCAAAGACCCGGCCCAACCCGCGCCGATCGCCGCGCCGCGCGCCGCCACCGCCTGCGGCAACAGAAACATCGGGTTCACCGACCCCAGCTCGCCATAAAACGGCACCGGATTTGGCCTGCGCGCGCAAAGATCGAACAGCGCCCGCCCGCCCGCCAGACTGCCCGTAAACCCGACAGCGGTGATCAGCGGATGCTTCACCAGCGCCTCGCCCACCTCGCGCCCGTCGCCCTGCACCAGACTGAACACGCCGGGGTGCAGCCCGCAGGCCGTGATCGCGGCCAGCACGGCCTCGGCGATGATCTCGCCCGTGCCGGGATGCGCCGGGTGCCCCTTGACCACAACCGGGCAGCCCGCCGCCAGCGCCGACGCGGTGTCGCCCCCTGCGGTCGAAAACGCCAACGGAAAGTTCGAGGCGCCAAACACCGCAACCGGGCCAACCGCGCGCTGCATCAGCCGGATTTCCGGCCGGGGCAGCGGGGCGCGGTCGGGCAGGGCGACATCGGTGCGCTGGTCCAGAAAATCGGGCTTGCGGATGTGGCTGGCAAACAGGCGCAACTGCCCGGTGGTGCGGCCCCGCTCGCCCTCCAGCCGGGCGGCGGGCAGGCCGGTTTCGGCGGTGCCGATGGCGGTGATCTGCGGCCCCCGCGCCTCGATCTCATCGGCTATCCGGTCCAGAAAGGCCGCCCGGTCGGTGCGGGGCAGCGCGGAATAGGACCAGAACGCCGCCTCTGCCGCCATGCAGGCGGCGTCCACATCGGCGCGGGTGCCAACCGATACCACCAGCGCAGCCCCAGTGGCGGGCGACGAGGCAAAGGTCTGCGCGCCCTGAACCCAGGTGCCTGCAATCAGATGCTTGCCAGTCAACGTTCCAGTCAACATCGCATATCCTTTTCGGTATAAGTTGGCGCCGCTTTCGCGCCTCTTTGCCATGAAGCGACGTGGCGCTTTTGTCCAGCCCCGGCTTGGCCGCCGATCAAGAAATCCCGCTGCACTCAGGTCGGCGGCAAGATCAGGATGGCGCGAAAATCGTTCACATTGGTCAGGGTCGGCCCGGTGATCACCTGCGCCCCCAGCCCGGCAAAAAAGCCGTGCGCGTCATTCTGCGCCAGCGCCGCCTGCGGGTCGAGCCCCGCACGGGCGGCGGCGGCCAGCGTCTCCGGCCCGATCACCGCCCCCGCCACCTCGGCCCCGCCATCAACGCCGTCAGTGTCACAGGCCAGCGCATGAATGCCCGCCGCCCCCTGCAAGGCCAAGGCCAGCGCAAGGCAGAACTCGGCATTCGGCCCGCCGACCCCGGCGCCCCGGCGGGTCACGGTCAACTCTCCCCCCGACAGCAGCAGCATCGGGCCAAGCTGTGCCAGTGCCAGCCGGGCCATATCCGCCGCCACCGCCCGCGCCTCGCCTTCCAGCGCGTCGCCCAGAATCTGCACCGGCAGACCTGCCGCGCGGGCCAGATCTGCGGCCGCCGCCAGCGACTGCATGGGCGCGGCAAAGATGCGGTTTTCCACCTGCGACAGGCGCAGATCCCCCGGCGCAATCACCCGTGACGGCGCGGCAAGGGCGGCCCGCACAGATGCAGGCACCGCAATCTGCCAACGGTCCAGCACCGCCTGCGCATCGGCGGGCGTGGTGGCATCGCCCACAGTTGGCCCAGACCCGATGAACGCGGGGTCATCCCCCGGCACGTCCGAAATCATCAAGGCCAGCATCCGCGCCGGATAGACCGCCGCCGCCAACTGCCCGCCCTTGACGCAAGACAGGTGCTTGCGCACCGTGTTCATCTGCGAAATCGGCGCGCCCGACGCCAGCAGCGCCGCATTGACCGCCCGCTTCTCGGCAAAGCTGACCCCCGGCACCGGCGCCACCAACAGCGCCGAGGCCCCGCCCGAAATCAGCGCCAGTACGAAATCATCGGGACCAAGGCTTTGGCACAGGGCGATCATCCGCGCCGTCGCCGCCAGCCCGGCGGCATCTGGCACCGGATGGGCGGCCTCGACAATCTCGACCCCCCGGCAGGGGCGACCATAGCCGGTGCGGGTGATCACCAGCCCCTCGCACGGCCCCCATGCGGCTTCCACCGCCTCGGCCATCCGGGCGCTGGCCTTGCCCGCCCCGATCACCACCACCCGCCCCGCTGGCCGGGGCGGCAAATGGCGGGCGAGCGACCGCATCGGGTCGGCCACCTCGACCGCCCGGTCGAACAGGGCGCGCAGGAACCGGGCGGGCGGCAGGCCGTCAATGATGGCCGTCATGCGAAAAACCCGAGTTCGGTGATATGGCCCGCCGTGCGCAGCGCAAGGGCGGCGATGGTCAGCGCGGGGTTGACCGCCGCCGAGGTGGGCAGCACCGACGCATCCACGATGAACAGGTTTTCATGGTCATGCGACCGGCAGAACGGATCGACGACCGAAGTGGCCGGATCATGCCCCATCCGCGCGGTGCCGCATTGGTGGCTGGGGGTGCGCCTGTCAAAGGCACGGCTGAGGACAATCGGGTATCCGGCCCGGCGCAGCAGGGTTTTCATGCGGGCGACCAGCGCCAGATGCGCGTCCCAGTTCGACCGTTTCCAATCCAGACAGACCTGCCCGTCGCGCAGCGTGACGCGGCTGTCGGGGTTCGGCAGATCTTCGGACATCGCCAGAAGATCGACAGAGTGGGTCGCAATCCAGTTCGCCACCGGCAGCGGGATCGGCGTGTCCGACGCAAGGATCGGCCCCGAGATCTTGCCCAGCAATTGCATGTTACCCAAGGGTTCTCCATTTGGGCCGCCCGTCAGATAGAAGTCGTTGACCTGCAAGGTTTTCTGGTAAATTCCGTCATTGCGCCGGAACGGGTGTATCGCCAGCACCGCCGACAGGTTGTGGTTCATGAAATTGCGCCCCACCTGATCGGACGTATTTGCCAGCCCGGTTGGATGTGCCGCATCTGCCGACGCCAGCAGCAGCGCCGCCGACATCACCGCCCCTGCCGACAGCACGATCACCGGGGCAGTCAGCAGGCCCATGCCCGCCACCTCGACCCCCGTGATCCGGCCCCCGCCTGCCACCAGCCGCGTCACCCGCGCGTTGGTGTGCAGCGTGACATTCGGGTGCTGCAAGGCATAGGCCAGCCCCACGGTTTCGGCATCCATCTTGCCGCCGCAGGTGTCGGGAAAGGCATCCCACGGGGTTTTGCCATGCGCCAGCCAGCGGTCGATGTCGACGCCCAAAGGCAAGGATGACGGGTGCAGGCCAACCGATTGCAACCTGCGACGAAACTCGGCAATCGGGGCCTCGTCCGGCACCGGGGCAAAGTCATAGCGCCCGGAATGCGGGGGTTCGGTGGGGTCTTGGCCAAGACTGCCGCGCACCTGATACAGGGCTTCGGCCTGCTGATAAAACGGCTCCAACACGGCGTAATCCATCGGCCAGCCAGGGGTTGTGCCCCCCATGTGGCGCAGGGGCGAAAAATCTTCGGCCCGATACCGCACCAGCACCGCCCCGTAGAATTTGGAATTGCCACCCGCGACATAGTAATTGCCCGGATTGAAGGGCTTGCCCGCGCCGTCCAGCCAGACCTCATCCGGCCGGAAATGCCCGCGCGCGAAAATCGCCACCGGATCGCGCGCCTGTGCCGATGGCAGCATCCTCTCACCGCGTTCAAGTATCACGATGCGCCGCCCGGTCGGGGCCAGGGCCGCCGCCAGCGTGGCCCCGCCCATGCCGGACCCAATGATGATCACGTCGGGGGTCATGTCCGTGTCTCCCTGTTCGCGCGGCGGCAAAGGCAGCTTCAAGCGAGGCGACCCTAACCTGCGCGAACGGCTTCGTCACTGTCCGACCCAAGGCTGCCGGGAACTTTCCGCCAGCCCAGTTCACGATTCCGTCAGGCCGGTAACGCGCGGACCCGGCGGGCGAAATGCCTTGTGAAGACATCAGCAAAAGGTTGCCGCCATGATCAGAAGAACCGCCCTTGCCGCCCTGCTTGTCGCCCGGATCGCCCTGCTGCCCGGAGCCGCGTTGGCGGGGGAACAATACATCGACACCACGGGGTTTGCGGTGTCGGGCTATGATGTGGTGTCCTACTTCGCGCTGCCACAGGCGCCCGTCGGCACGCCGCAGCCAGCCCCGCTGCCGGGCAAGTCCAGCATCACCGCCGAGTACAACGGCGGGCGTTTTGCCTTTGCGACCACGGCCAACCGCGATGCCTTTGTCGCCAACCCGTCGGCCTTCGTGCCGCAATATGACGGGCATTGCGCCTATGGCGTGTCGAAGGGCGGCAAGGTTCCCGGCAACCCGACGCTGTGGCGGATCGTGGATGGCAAGCTGTATCTGAACATCACCAAGAACGTGGTCGGTTTCTGGGAAGAAGACATTTCCGGCAATCTGGCCAAGTCCGAAAAGAACTGGGCCGGGCTGGAACCGGCGATCGCGTCGGGTGACATCATCCCCAATTTCACCTCGGCGGCCCCGGTTGCGGACTAGCCGCTTTCCGGCCACCCTGTCGGCAGATGCAGCACAGGCCGGAGGCCCCTTTGACCCACCCTGAACAGACCGGCGCCACAGACCTGACCGGCGCCGATGTGATCGGCCGCGCCCTTGTCCGCGCCGGGGCGAGCCATGCCTTCGGCATTCCGGGCGGCGAGGTTCTGGCCCTGATGCAGGGGCTGGACGCCGCCGGGGTGCGGTTCGTGCTGGTCAAGCATGAAAACAGCGGCGGGTTCTTCGCCGAAGGCCACTGGCATGTGACAGGCGCGTTGCCGGTGCTGGTGGCCACCCTTGGGCCGGGGGTGGCGAATGCGGTCAACGTGGTGGCAAACGCCATGCAAGACCGGGTGCCGCTGATCTTTTTGACCGGCTGCGTCGATGCGGCCGAGGCTGAAACCTATACGCATCAGGTGTTTGACCATCAGGCTATGCTGCGCCCCGTCGTCAAGGCCTCGCTGCGCGCCAGCGCCGGGGCGGTTGGCGCCGTGATGGCAAAGGCGATTGCGATTGCCACCTCGGGCCAACCCGGCCCGGTCCATGTCGACGTGCCGATTTCTGTGGCCGAAGGGGCAGAGGCCGACCCCGCCCTGCCCGTTCCCGCCGCCCTGCCCGGTCTGCCGCCTGCCGGCCTTCTGGCAAAGGCGCGGGCGGTGTTGGCCGGGGCCAGGCGCCCGGTTGCGATTGCGGGGGTGGATGCGGTGAACGAAGGCGCTGGCCCCGCGATTGCCGCCTTCTGCACCGCGCATGATATTCCCCTGATCACCACCTACAAAGGCAAGGGCCTGCTGCCCGAGGATCACCCGCTTTGCCTTGGTGGCGCGGGGCTGTCGCCCAAGGCCGACAAGGTGCTGATGCCGCTGATCGCGCAGGCGGATGCCATTCTGCTGCTGGGCTATGACCCGATCGAGATGCGCACCGGCTGGCGCAACCCCTGGCGCGCCGATCAGCCGGTGATCGAGATTGCCCCCGTCCTGCGCCCCCATGGCATGCACCGGGTGGACCATGCACTGTGCGGCAATCTGGGCGACACGCTGGCTGCCTTGCAGCATGACGCCCCGCCGCGCTGGTCGGTGGCCCCGCAGCGCGCGGCGCTGAAAGCCGCGTTCAAGGGGCCGGACCACTGGGGCCCACATGCCGTCTTTCGCACGCTGCGCGAAGAATTGCCCCCCGAAACCATCGCCACCGCCGACAGCGGCGCGCACCGGATTCTGGTCAGCCAGATGTGGGATTGCCCCGGCCCCCGCCTGATGCTGCAATCTTCGGCCCTGTGCACCATGGCCTGTGCCGTGCCCCTTGCGGCGGGGGCGAAACTCGGGCGGCCAGAGGTACCGGTGGTGGCCTTTGTCGGCGATGCGGGGCTGGAGATGGGGGCAGGCGAGCTTGCCACCCTGCGCGACCTGCGCCTGCCGGTGATCATCTGCGTGCTGGTGGACGAAAGCCTGACCCTGATCGAGATGAAGCAACGCGCCAGCCAACGCCCGAACCTTGGCGTCACCTTCGGCGGCACCGACTTTCCGGCGCTCGCCCGTGCCTTTGGAGGGCATGGCGTCTGGGTGGACGATGTGGAAACCCTGCGCAGGGAAGCGCAGGCCGCGCAGACCCGCCCGCAGTTTACCCTGCTCGCCTGCCGGATCGGGCGGCGGGCCTATGACGGCGCGTTTTAGGACACAGGCTCACTTCGCTGTGACAGGGTTGAAATGTCGCCGCTTTTGGTAACGAAGCGCAGATCCGGCGCGAATTTGGCAGCATGACCCGTTTGCAAAGGAACCGCCCATGTCCCTGCCCGAAGATCTGAGCGGACTGCCGACCAGCCTGCCCCCCCACCTGATTGCCGGTTGGAACCGGGTGATCCGGGGTATCCTGTCGCATGCGGCATCCACCGGGCCGGACCTGAACGCTCTGTTGGCCGCCGCGCCGGGTTTTGCCCTGGGTCAGGCGATCCGCGGGGTGTCGTGTCTGTTGCTGGGCCGGGCCGAAATGGTCGTCGTGGCGGCAGAGGCCCATCAGGCGGCACTGGCCGCTGCCCCCGGCACGCCGCGCGAACAGGCGTTTGTGCTGGCCTTGGGCGATTGGCTGCATGGCCACCCGTCGCGCGCGGCGGGGCGGATCGAAGGGGTGATGCAGGACCACCCGCAAGACGCGCTGGCGATGAAGATGGTGCAGGCGATCCACTTCGTGATGGGCCGGCCCGATCTGATGCGCCGGTCGGTCGAAGCCGTGCTGGGCCAGTGGACCGACCATCCGGCGCAAGGCTATCTGATGGGCTGCCATGCCTTTGCGCTGGAAGAAACCGGCGACTATGCCGCCGCCGAACGCATTGGCCGCGCCGGGGTGGACCTGGCCCCTGATGATGCCTGGGGCCTGCATGCGGTGGCGCATGTGCATGACATGACCGCCCGCGCCGCCGATGGATTGGCATTTCTGACCGGGCGCGAGGCAAGCTGGGCGCATTGCAACAACTTTCGCTTTCACGTCTGGTGGCACCGCGCCCTGATGCACCTTGACCTGCAAGACTATGACGCCGCCCTTGCGATCTATGACGCCGACATCCGCGCTGACAAGACCGACGACTACCGCGACATCGCCAATGCGGCATCTTTGCTGTCGCGGCTGGAACTGGAAGGGGTCACTGTCGGCCGCCGTTGGGAAGAACTGGCCGACCTGTCAGAGAATCGCGCAACCGATGGTTGCCTTGCCTTCGCCGACCTGCATTACCTGCTCGCCCTGTGTGGCGGGGACCGTGATGCTGCGGCTGCGCGGTTGATCGGCAGAATGTCGCGCACGCAGCATAACGCGGGTGAAGCCGCCCGCATCATCGCAAAACCCGGTCTGCATCTGGCGCAAGGGCTGCAAGCCTTTGCTTCTGGTGAATATTCCGTCGCGTGGCTGCATCTGCGCGAAGCCCGCCCGGATTTTCAGCATATCGGCGGAAGTCACGCGCAACGTGATGTGTTTGCAAGAATAACTATTGAGGCCGCGTTGCGGGGTGGCTACACCGACACGGCTCGCAGATTGCTGCAAGAGCGAACGTCTTTACGCGGAAATTGCGAAGATGGCTATACAGCCCGTCGCATGGCCCTGATCGACGCCGCCCACGCGCAGGCAGTCTGAGAGACCAACCATGTGTGTTTCCGAAGGCCCAGCAAAAAATGTCCACCGCCACGCCGCCCAAGTTCCGCGATCCTCGACTGGATTTCTTCCGCGGCCTTGGCATGTTCATCATCCTGATGGCGCATATCACCGACAATCCATGGACCCTGTGGATTCCCGCACGGTTCGGGTTTTCGGATGCGACCGAGATCTTCGTGTTCTGTTCCGGCATGGCCTCGGCGCTGGCCTTTGGCGCGCTGTTTTCCAACGCCGGCTGGCTGATGGGCACGCTGCGGATCCTGCACCGGATGTGGCAGGTGTACTGGGTGCATATCGGGGTGTTCCTTGTGACCCTGATGCTGATGCTGGCGATGAACCAATCCGGCCTGTTCGACCGCGACGAGGTGAAGGCGCTGAACCTTGTGCCCTTCCTGCGGATGCCGGAAAACATCATCGGGCTGATGACGCTGACCTATGTGCCCAATTACTTCGACATCCTGCCGATGTATCTGGTCATTCTGGCGATGATCCCGGTGGTGATGGCGCTGGCCAAAATCGACACGCGACTGGTGATGGTGGTTTCGGTCGCGCTGTGGATGGCGTCGTCGCTGAACGGCTTCAACCTGCCCGCCGAATACTGGTTCTGGCCTGCCTCGTCCCGGCAATGGTTCTTTGACCCCTTTGCCTGGCAGCTTGTGTTCTTCACCGGCTTTGCCTTCATGTCGGGCTGGCTGCCCGCACCGCCGGTATCTGCCGCCCTTGTGGTGCTGGCGGGGGCCGTGGTGATCCTGTCGGTGCCTTTTGCCTGGCATGAATCGATCGGGGCCTTTGCCTGGATCCGCGAATGGCGGGCGGAATGGGCGGTGCTGTACAGCAAGCCCGGCTTTGGCATCCTGCGTTTCGTGCATTTCCTGGCGCTGGCCTATCTGGCTTGGGTCGCCGTCGGCCCCCGCGGCGAACGCCTGTCGCGCGGCACTCTGCGGGTCAGGATCGTCGCCGTGTTCCGCCGGGTGGGCCAGCAGTCGCTGGCGGTGTTTGCCGCGTCGATGATCATGGCCCGTGTTCTGGGCGCGATCATGGAACAGGCGGGCCGGGGTCCGCTGGTGGTGCTTGCGGTCAATCTGGCCGGGTTTGCCATCATCATCGGGGTCGCCTACGGGGTATCCTATATCAAGCGCCAACCGTGGAAAGACGCGGCCAAGCCCGCGCCGCGCGTTGATTCAACTGTAGCTCTGACCAATGGGGTGCAGGCATGACCGATCCGATGATGAACCGCCGCGATGCCATGTCCGTGCTGGCGGGCCTTGCCGCGCTTGGCTTTGCGCCCGCTTTGGCACAAACGCCCGAACGGGTGGGCCTTACGCTTGGCAGCGGCACCGCGTTTGACGCAGGGATCGTCGCCGCCAAGGCACAGGCGCTGGCCGCAGCCCCCTATGCCGCCCCCGCCCCCGTGGCGCAGGACTGGCTGGACCTGACCTATGACCAGTACCGCGAGATCTGGTTCGACACCCGCCATTCGCTGTACCGCGACACCGAAGGCGCGGTGCAGGCCGAGTTTTTCCCCGCCGGTCTGTTCTTCAACTCCAAAATCGCCATCAACGCCGTCGACAAGGGCATGGCCCGCCCGGTGATGTTCGAGATGCGGGTGTTCGACACCACCGACCGCTTCCCCAAACTGGCCGAAGGCGGCAACGGCTTTTCCGGGTTCCGCCTGTTGGGTGAGCTGGAGGCCGCAGGCCAGTTTCAGGAATACGCGGTGTTTCAGGGTGCCAGCTATTTCCGCGCCATCGGCAAGGGCCAGTATTACGGCCTGTCGGCGCGTGGCCTTGCGCTGAACACCGCCTCGGGTGGCCCCGAGGAGTTTCCGGTGTTCCGCGAATTCTGGATCGAGTCCGCCGAACCGGGCGCACCGACCGCTGTTGTCCATGCGCTGCTCGACAGCCCGAGCGTGGCCGGGGCCTACAAATTCACCATCACCAAGGGCGAAACCACCCTGATCGAGGTGCAGGCCAAGGTCTATCCGCGCATAGCTCTGGATCAGGTCGGCATTGCCACGGGCACCTCGATGTTCCTGTTCAACGACATGAACCGCACCAAGTTTGACGACTTCCGCGAGGCCGTGCACGACAGCGACGGTTTGCTGATGCTGAACGGCGCGGGCGAATCCCTGTGGCGTCCGCTGACCAACCCGGCGGCGCTGGAGGTCAGCACCTTCTCTGACACTTCGCCGCGCGGGTTTGGCCTGATGCAGCGCGCGCGCGGCATCGGCGAATACAACGATCTGGTGGCCCGCTACGAACGCCGCCCGTCGCTGTGGGTCGAACCCATGGGCGATTGGGGCACGGGGTCAGTCATTCTGGTCGAGATTCCGACCGACAAGGAAATCAACGACAACATCATCGCCTTCTGGCGGCCCACCGCGCCGCTGGAGCCGGGCATGATGCACGCGTTCGACTATCGTCTGCACTGGTGCGCCCTGGGTCCGGCCGAAGGCAGCGTGGCACGGGTGATCGCCAGCCGCACCGGCGCACGGGTGTTTGAGGAAGGCCGCATCTTCACCGTGGATTTTGAATCCCACCCCGCCTTGGGCGACGATCCGACCCAGATCGAGGTCCGCACCTTCACCAGTTCGGGCGAGGTGATGAACCCGCTGCTGCAAGCCAACCCTGCGACCGGCGGCATGCGGCTGGACGTGACCCTGCGGGGCAACGCGGACCGGGCGTCGGAATTGCGGGCGGAACTGTGGCGCGGCGGCGTGCGGGTATCGGAAGTGTGGCTGTACCGGTGGGTGGCCGAGGCATGACGATCTTTCAGCGCTTTCCCCTGGCCCGTGCGGCAAAGACCGCCCTGCCGGATCCGGCAGACCCTGCGCCACAGCCGCAGGGTGACGCGACCCTTGCCATGCCGAACCAGCGGTTCGACGCGCCGTTCCACGACCCTGCCGCCACCCGCCGCCTGCATCTGACCCCCGCTGTCGCCCTGTCGCGGCTGCTGTGCCTTGGCCTGCCGCTGGCGGCCAGCGTCACCCTTGGCTGGGCCTCGTTCGACTGGTTCACGGCGGATGATCAGCTGACATGGGTCGAGGGCAGTCTGGTGCTGGCCACCGGCTTTGCCTATTTCTGGATGCTGCTGTCGGTAATGTCGGCCCTGCTGGGCCTGCTGTGGCGGCCCCGCGCCATTGCCAAACCGCTGGCCGGGGTGGATTGCGCCATCCTGCTGCCGATGTATGGCGAGGCTCCGACCCAGACGATTGGCGAGGCCGTGCGCCTGCTGCGCGGGCTGAGCCTGACCGACACCGCGCATCGGTTCAGCCTGCATGTGCTGTCCGATACCCGCGATGCGGCGGCGGTTTCGGCGGAACATGCGGTGGTGCGGCTGGCGCAAAGCCAGAATCCCTACCTTGCAATCCAGTACCGCAACCGCACCGACAACGCCGATTACAAGACCGGCAACCTGCGCGAATGGGTCACCCGCACCGGGGCGGCCCATGAGGCCATGCTGGTGCTGGACGCCGATTCCGTGATGTCACCTGCCGCCGTGCTGGCGCTGACCGACACGCTCGCCTCGGACGGCAGCCTTGGTCTGGTGCAAAGCATCCCCCGCGTGTTGCCGGGCGACACCCTGTGGCAGCGGATGCAGTCCTTTGCCAGTCAGGTCTATGGCGTCAACCTTGCCCGCGGCTTTACCCTGTGGACCGGGACCGAAGGCAATTTCATGGGCCACAACGCCGTGCTGCGCACCCGCGCCTTTGCCGCCTGTGCAGGCCTGCCGCATCTGCCGGGGCGCAGGCCGTTGGGCGGCTGCATCCTGAGCCATGATTTCGTCGAGGCGGCCTTGCTGCGCCGGGCGGGTTGGGGCGTGAAGATGCTGCCCGAGGCGGCCGACAGCTTTGAAGACACCCCCGCCACCCTGATCGGCTATATCCGCCGCGACCGTCGCTGGTGCCAAGGCAACATGCAGCATCTGCGCCTGCTCGCGATGCCGGGGCTGCATCCCCTGTCGCGGTTTCACCTGTTTCAGGGCGCGATGGCCTATCTTGCCTCGGTGTGGTGGCTGTTCCTGCTGGGACTGTGGGCGGTGCTGGGCGATGGGTCGGCCATCCGCTATTTCTCGGCCACCAACGGGCTGTTCCCGATCTGGCCGGATCAGCCGCTGGTGACCCCGGTTGCCATGGCGGGTCTGGTCGCGGCGATGTTGCTGGGGCCAAAGCTGATCGGCATTGCCGCCTACATCCGCGACGGCAATCTGCCCGCTGCGCGGGCCTTGCCTTTTGCCGCGACAGTGCTGGCGGAAATGGTGCTGTCGATGCTGATGGCCCCGATGCTGATGGTGCATCAGGTGCGCGCCGTGCTGCGCACCTGGGCCGGGTTTGACGGCGGGTGGGCGCCGCATGACCAGGGCCGCCCCAGCCTGCAAACCCTGCTGCGGTTTCACGCCACCGAAACATGGCTGGGCGTGGGGCTGACCGCCCTTGCGCTGGCGGGGTTCGTCACGCCCTGGCTGCTGCCCGTGGCCATCTGCCTGTGCCTGTCAGTGCCGCTTGCGGCGCTAGTATCATGCGATGCGCAACGCCTGCCGCTGTTTTCCGCAAGGGCGGCGGCATGAAACTGGCGGGCCTGCTGATCATGATTGCAGGCCCCGCTGCAGCAGGCTGTGGCGCCGACGCCGCCCCCTGTCAGGTTCCGACCGGCAGCTACCAGATCGAACTGCCCGCCACCGGCACCGATTTTCCCGCCGTGATGTTTCTGCATGGCTGGGGCGGGTCGGGCGCGGGCACCATGGCAAACCGAGGCATGGTCGAGGCCGCCCTTGCGCGCGGCTATGCCGTGATCGCCCCAGATGGCCAGCCGCGCGCACAGGGCGAGGGCCGCACCTGGGATTTTTTTCCCGATGGCTCGGCCCGGCGCGATGAGACGGGCTTTCTGAAATCCGTGGCCGACGATGCTGCCGCGCGGTTTGACATCGACCGTGACCGCATTCTGCTGGCGGGGTTTTCCATCGGCGGGTCGATGACCAGCTATGCCGCCTGCGCCGACCCCACCGCCTTTGCCGCCTTCGCCCCGGTGGCGGGCAGTTTCTGGCGCCCGCTTCCTGCGGCGTGCGCAGGCCCGGTGCGCCTGCTGCACAGCCATGGCTGGACCGACAGCACCGTGCCGCTGGAAGGCCGGATCATTGGCGGCAACCGCCAGCAGGGCGATGTCTTTGCCGCAATGGACCTGTGGCGCGCAACCAACGGCTGCCTGCGCCAGAACCCGGACAGCTTTGGCGACACCGGCAGGTTCTGGCTTCGCCGCTGGACCGGCTGTGCCCCCGGTTCGGCGCTGGAATTCGCGCTGCATCCGGGGTCGCACGGGGTGCCGGAAGGTTGGACCACCCTGGCGCTGGACTGGTTCGAGGCCCTACCAGCGCAGCAGCCGTGACCCGATCAGGGCCGACACCGCTGTCACCATCAGTATCGCCAGCCCGTACCATGTGACATAGAACAGCGGGCTGTCCTCGGTGCAATGCAGCGCATAGATCGCGGCACCCAGCCCGCCGCCCGCCAACCCCGCCAAAGCCCCGGCAAGCGTTGGCCGCGTGACCGCCCCGCGCCGCAACATCGCCAGGATCGCCGCCACCGGCAGGACGGAAATCAGCGGCACCGTCACCAGACAGACCACCATCGTCTTGCCAAACAGCGCCATCGCCCGCGTCCCCGGCGGCAGGCTGGCATAGGCCCAGATCACCACCGCCAAAGCCGCCAGCGGCACCAGCAGCAGCGGCCACAGCCGCACCCGACCCTCGGGCCGGGCCAACGTCAGGCACATGCGCAGCGCGGTTGCAAACAGGATCAGCGTCAGCACATGGCGCAGCACGGGCACCGGTTTGGCCAATGCCGCCACCGCATCGGGGCGAAACCCAAGCACGGCCCAGACCGCCGCCAGCCCGATGACCGCAGCCGGGATCAGCCCCATGGCCAGCGTCACGCCCAGCCGACCCGGCTGCGCGGTATCTGCCGCAAGGCTACGGATCAGATCCTCGGTCTTCATTCGACATACCTCTGCCGCAAGACGGCCAGTTGTTTCAGCGCCCGGTGCAGGGCCACCCGCACAGCACCTTCCTTCATCCCCAGATCCTGCCCCGTCTCGGCAATGCTGACCCCGTCCAGCCCCACCTTGCGCACAATCGCCTGCGCGCGCGGGTCCAGCATGGCGATCATCTTCTGCATGTCGGCAGCCTCGGTCGGGTCGGGGCCGGAGTGGGCGGCCAGATCATCGGCGAAATCGTCAATCGGCAGATCGATCCGCGTGCCCCGCGCGCGGAACGCATCCACCACCTTGTAGCGCGCAATCGCATAGAGCCACGGCCGCAGCGGCGCATCGCTGCGCCAGGTGTGCCGTTTCAGATGCACCGCCAACAGCACGTCCTGCACCACCTCCTCGCAAACGGCCTCGCCCAGAACCCGCCCCTTGTTGCGCACGATGCCGCGCAAGACAGGTGTGATCGCCTGCAAGAACCGGGCATAGGCCCTTGCATCGCCTGCATTCGCGGCACGCAACAGCGTGGCCCATGGATCAGACGCTTGCGTCATCATTGCCTTTCACTTCGCATCAGACCTGCCAAGTGTTACACGACCCCGCCGCCATTCCGACCCGACAGCCCGTGCGCACACCAAGTTGTGAGGCCCCGCAGCAGACAACGGCCGGCAGCAGGCTTTAGCTTTGCAGACGCATGCTGTGCCGGATAGAACGGGGCATGGCAACCACGACCCTTTCCCTTGCGACCGATGCCGACACCACGCATCTGGGCCAGACGCTGGCCCCGCTGTTGCGGGCGGGCGATACCGTGCTGTTGTCTGGCCCGATCGGGGCGGGCAAAACCCATCTGGCGCGCGCGTTGATCCAGGCGCGTCTGGGCCGGGCCGAGGATGTGCCTTCGCCCTCTTTCACGCTGGTACAGACCTATCAGGCGGATCAGGTCGAGATCTGGCATACCGACCTGTATCGCCTGTCGCACCCGGATGAGGTGTGGGAACTGGGGCTGGATCAGGCCTTTGACAGCGCGATCTGCCTTGTGGAATGGCCCGACCGTCTGGGCAGCCACCTGCCACCCGATGCCATTTCCATCACTCTGTCGCATGACGGCGACGGGCGGCTTGCCACGATCACCGGACCCGACACCCTGCTGGCGGCCCTGCATGACTGACCGCGCCGCCCTGTCACAGGCCTTTGTCGCCCGCGCGGGCTGGGGCGGCGCACAGCGCCGCTTTCTTGCGGGCGATGCTTCAGACCGCAGCTATGACCGGCTGACCATGGGCGCGAAAACCGCCGTTCTGATGGACGCCCCGCCCGGCAAGGGCGACGATCCGGCGACGTTTCTGGCCATCGCCGATCACCTGACCAGCCTTGGCCTGTCTGCCCCGCGGCTGCTGGCCAAGGATCTGACCCACGGGTTTCTGCTGCTGGAGGATCTGGGCGACGACACCTATGCCCGGCTGACCGGCACCACGCCCGCGCTGGAAATGCGGCTCTATGACGCCGCAATCGATGTGCTTTTGCATCTGCACCAACACCCCGCGCCCACAGGGTTGCCAGACCTTTCGGCCGACGATTGGGCCACAGCCGCCTGTTTCGCGCTGGACTGGTATCGCTTTGCGATCACCGGCAGCCGCATTTACCCCGCTGCCTTTCACCAGACCCTGACCCAGACCCTGCGCGCCCATGCCGATGGCCCGCGCGTGATGATCCTGCGCGATTACCACGCCGAAAACCTGCTGTGGCTGCCCGACCGCCAAGGGATTGCCCGCGTCGGCCTGCTGGACTTTCAACTCGCCCAGATGGGCCAGCCCGGTTACGATCTTGTGTCGCTGTGCCAGGATGCCCGCCGCGATGTGGCGCCAGAAACCGAGGCCGCGCTGGTCGCGCGCTTTGCCGCCACCCAAGCCCGACCCGACACATTCCCCGCCGCCTATGCCGCATTTGGCGCGCAGCGGGCCTTGCGCATTCTGGGCATCTTTGCGCGGCTGTGCCTTGTGGCGGGCAAGCCCGGTTATGTCGCGCTGATCCCCCGCGTCTGGGGCCAGTTGCAGCGCAACCTCGCACACCCGGCCCTTGCGCCTCTGGCCGATATCTGCGCCCAACTGTTGCCCGACCCCAGCCCCGAAGCCCTGTCCCGGATCACCGACCAATGCGGCCAACACCCTTGCCCCTGATGCTGTTCGCCGCCGGGTTTGGCACCCGGATGGGCCAGCTTACCGCCACCAGGCCCAAACCGCTGATCCCGGTGGCCGGGCGACCGCTGATCGACCATGCCCTGGGTTTGGCCGATGAGGCAGGCATCCCCCGATGTGTGGCGAACCTGCATTACCTTGGCGCGCAGCTTGCGGCCCATCTGGCGGGGCGCAACGTCGCCCTGTCCTGGGAAAGGGACCGGATTCTGGAAACCGGCGGTGGCCTGCGCGCCGCCTTGCCCTTGCTGGGCGCGGGTCCGGTGATGACCCTGAACACCGATGCTGTCTGGACCGGGCAAAACCCGCTGACCCAGTTGCAGGCGGCGTGGGAGGATGACAGGATGGATGCCCTGCTGCTGCTGTTGCCCGCCGCCAAGGCCAGCGGGCACAGCGGCACGGGCGATTTTCTGCTGGCCCCCGATGGCCGCATCACCCGCGCCAAGGGGGCGGCGGGCGCGGTCTATCTGGGCGCGCAAATCCTGCGTACGGACAGGCTTTCGGCCATATCAGAGCCTGTTTTTTCGCTGAACCTGCTGTGGGACGCGATGATTGCCCAAGGCCGGGCTTTCGGTGTGATCCATCAGGGCGGCTGGTGCGACGTGGGCCACCCCGAAGGCATCACCACCGCCGAGGCGATGCTGCGCGATGTTTGACACCACCGGTCCCCGCCTGTTCGCCATGCCCCCCGGCGTCGATTTTCCGACCCATCTGGTGGCGGGCCTGCAAGACCGCATGCGCCCCCACCCCCCCGAGGCGATGGCGGGCGTCACCCTGTTTCTGAACACCACCCGCATGCTGCGGCGGGTAACTGAAATCTTCACCACCTCGGGCGCGCATTTCCTGCCACGGCTGCGGCTGGTCACCGATCTGGGGGTGGAAATGCCCTTCGCGGGCCTGCCTGCCGCCGTGTCGCCGTTGCGGCGGCGGCTGGAACTGACCGTGCTGATCGACCGACTGCTGACCGCGCAACCGGATCTGGCGCCGCGCAGCTCGCTGTTTGATCTGGCCGACAGTCTGGCCGATCTGATGGATGAAATGCAGGGCGAAGGCGTCGACCCGCAAAGGGTCGCCAGCCTTGATGTGACCGCACATTCCGAATACTGGGCGCGCACGCAGGCGTTTCTGGCCATCATCGCGCAGTTTTTCGCCCAGACCGACGCGCCAGACACCCAGGCCCGTCAGCGCATGGTGATCGAGCGGCTGACCGCCCAATGGGCCGCAACTCCGCCGCAAGGCCCGATGATCGTGGCGGGGTCCACCGGGTCGCGTGGCAATACCGCGCTGCTGATGCAGGCGGTGGCGCGATTGCCCCAAGGCGCGATCATCCTGCCCGGCTTTGATTTCGACATGCCCGCCCCGGTGTGGGACGCGCTGTCCGATGCGATGACCGCCGAGGATCACCCGCAGTACCGCTTTCGCCGCGTCTTGCAGGCGCTGGCGCTGCCCGCCACGGCGGTTCAGGCCTGGCGCGATGTGGCCCCGCCCAGTGTGGCGCGCAACCGTCTGATCTCATTGTCCTTGCGCCCTGCCCCTGTCACCGACCAATGGCTGACCGAAGGCGCGGATCTGCCCGATCTGATCACCGCCACCACGGACATGACGCTGATCGAAACTGCCTCGCCGCGCGCCGAGGCGATGGCGATTGCGCTGGTGCTGCGCGAGGCTGCGGAAACCGGAGTCAAGGCCGCGCTGATCACCCCGGACCGCAACCTGACGCGGCAGGTTTCGGCGGCGCTGGACCGTTGGGCCATTCTGCCCGACGATTCCGCGGGCAGCCCGCTGGCCCTGTCGGCTCCGGGTCGGCTGTTGCGCCATGTTGCCGAAATGTCAGGCCGCAAACTGACCGCCGAGGCGCTGCTGACGCTGCTGAAACATCCGCTTGCCTTCACAGGGCAGGATCGCGGCAATCATCTGCGCCGCACGCGTGATCTGGAACTGCACTTGCGGCGCAACGGCCCGGCCTTTCCCACCGCGCCGTTCCTGCTGGACTGGGCGCAGACCCAACGCGGCGAGGGGGCCGTGGACTGGGCCATGGCGATCACATCTGCGCTGGACGGGCTGGAAAGCGTCTCTGACATGGCACTTCTGGCGCATGTCACGCAGCACCGCCGCGTGGCCGAGGCGGCGGCGCGCGGAACTGCCCCCCTGGGCAGCGGCGGTCTTTGGGCACATGCCGCAGGCGAAGCCGCCCTTGCCCTGTTTGCCGAACTTGAAAGCGAAGCCCCCTATGGCGGCACGATTTCGCCCGCCGATTACACCGCCCTGTTCGCCGCCGTCGTGGCCGGGACCGATGTGCGTGAGGCCCCCCGCGTGCATCCCCACATCATGCTGTGGGGCACGCTGGAGGCCCGCGTGCAGGGGGCTGATCTGGTCATTCTGGGCGGAATGACCGATGGCATCTGGCCCCCCGCCCCGCCCGCCGACCCCTGGCTGAACCGCAAGATGCGCGCCGAGGCGGGCTTGCTGCTGCCCGAGCGCAAGATCGGCCTGTCGGCACATGACTATCAGCAGGCGGTTGCCGCGCCCCGCGTGATCCTGACCCGCGCCCTGCGCAATGCCGAGGCTGAAACCGTGCCCTCGCGCTGGCTGAACCGCCTGATCAACCTGCTGACCGGCCTGCCAGACCGCAATGGCCCGCAGGCGCTGGCGGCGATGCGCGCCCGCGGGGCGGCTTGGGCGGCGCTGGCCATGGCGACCGAAGCGCCGGTTGCAACGGTCAGGCCCGCGCATCGGCCATCGCCGCGCCCGCCCGCTGCGGCGCGACCCGACCGTTTGTCGCTGACCAATATCGAACGGCTGATCCGCGATCCCTATGCCATCTATGCCCGCCATATTCTGCGCCTGTACAAGCTGGACCCGCTGCGCCACACCGCCGACGCGCGCCTGCGGGGGTCTGTCATTCACAAGATACTGGAAACCTTCACGAAAACTCGCCCCGACGCCGAATTGCCTGATCAGGCCCATGACCGACTGCTGATGGTGGCGCAGCAGGTGCTGGCCGAAACCGTGCCCTGGCCCACCGCCCGCGCGGTCTGGGCGGCGCGCATGGCGCGGGCGGCGGCGGGGATTCTGGCGCTGGACGCCTCAACCGGCGGCACCCCGGTCGCGGTCGAAGAAATGGGGTCGGTCCTGCTGGCGCCGCTGCCCTTTACCCTGTTCGGCACGCCAGACCGCATCGACGCGCTGCCCGACGGGCGGCTGCATCTGATCGACTACAAGACCGGCGAACCGCCGTCCGAGAAAAAGCAGGCGGCGTTTGAAAAGCAGCTTCTGCTGGCCGCCGCGATGGCTGAACAGGGGGGCTTCAGGGGGTTGGGACCGCGCGAGGTGGCAAAGATCACCTATCTTGGCATCAAGGGTGATGCCAAATCCGTGGAAACGGTGATGACCCCCGACCTGACCGGCCGGGTGTGGGAGGATCTGCACAAGCTGATCGGCAGCTATCTGACCCCGACCCAAGGCTATACCGCCCGCCGCGCCATGTTCGAGACGGCTTTTCCCGGCGATTACGACCATCTGTCGCGTCTTGGCGAATGGGATATGACCGACGCCGCCCTGCCCGAGGATGTCGGATGACCAACGCCGCCTCACAGCGCCAGACCACTGCGGCCAGCCCGCAAACCTCGACCTGGCTGTCGGCCAATGCGGGGTCCGGCAAGACACGGGTGCTGACCGACCGGGTGGCCCGGCTGTTGCTGGGCGGGGTGGAACCGCAGCATATTCTGTGCCTGACCTACACCAAGGCCGCCGCGTCCGAGATGCAGAACCGGCTGTTCAAGCGGCTTGGCGAATGGGCGATGAAGCCTGACGCCGCGTTGCGCGACGAATTGGCCAAACTGGGCGAGGCCGCGCATGTGACCGCCCACGGCCTGTCACGCGCGCGGCAATTGTTCGCCCGCGCGATCGAAACGCCGGGGGGGCTGCGGATTCAGACCATCCACAGCTTTTGCGCCACCATCCTGCGCCGCTTTCCGCTGGAGGCAGGCGTGTCGCCGGGGTTCAGAGAGCTTGACGACCGCGCCGCCCGCCTGATGCGCGCCGAGATCGTCGAGGAACTGGCCGAGGATGGCGCGCCAGAGGTGATCGCCCGTCTGGCCGCCACATGGACGGGCGAGGATATTGAATCGCTGGTCGAACAGATCGCCCGTGAACGCGGGGCCTTCGCGACCCCGCTGAATGACGCCGCCTGTCGCGCGCTGTTTGACGTGCCTGCCGGGGTCACGGCGCAGACATTGGCGCAGGGGTTGATGCTGGGCGACGAGGCCGATTGGCTGCCAGTGGTGATCGCCGCCCTGCAAGCAGGGTCGGTAACCGATAACAAGGCCGGCGCAAAGCTGGCGCAAGTCGACCCGTCGCAGCCCGATCTGGCCATGTCAGAGACGTTTGAAGATGTGTTCCTGACCGGTGCCGCCGCGAAAGAGCCGTTCAGCGCCAAGATCGGCAGCTTTCCGACCAAAGCCACACAAAAGCGGCTGGAGGCCGTGATGCCCCGGCTGGACGCCCTGATGGGCCGGGTCGAGGCCGCCCGCCCGCAGCGGATTGCCCTGATGGCGGCCGAAAAGACGGCTGTCCTGCACGGCTTTGCCGCCGCCTATCTGCCGCGCTATGCGGCACGCAAGGCCGCGCGCGGGGTGCTGGACTTTGACGACCTGATCACCCGTGCGCGCGGGCTGCTGACCAATCCGTCGCTGGCGGCCTGGGTGCTGTACCGGCTGGATGGCGGCATTGACCATATTCTGGTGGACGAAGCACAGGACACCAGCCCCGAACAATGGGGCGTGATCAACGCGCTTGCCGCCGAATTTACCGCAGGCGATGGCGGGCAGACACGGCAGCGCACCCTGTTTGTGGTGGGCGACAAGAAGCAGTCGATCTATTCCTTTCAGGGTGCCGATGTCGCGGCCTTTGACCAGATGCGCGACGCGTTTCAGGCCAAGCTGGAAACGGTCAACCTGCCGTTCCAGTCGCTGAGCCTGGATCATTCCTTCCGGTCCTCGCCAGCCATTCTGGCGCTTGTCGATGCCACGTTCCGCGATGCGAGCCACGCCGCCATGGGCGGGGCTGTCGCGCATCTGCCGTTCAAGGAGGCGCTGGAAGGGCGGGTGGATCTGTGGCCGGTGATCCCGAAGCCCGAGAAATCCGAAGATGGCGCGTGGTTCGACCCCATCGACATGGTGTCCGAGGAAGACCCCGCCGCCCGTCTGGCAGCAAAGATCGCGGCGGAAATCGACGCCATGATCACCAGCGGCACGCAGATTCCGGTGGATGGCGGCTATCGCCCGATGCACGCGGGCGATGTGCTGATCCTGGTGCAGCGCCGGTCGGCCCTGTTTACCGAGGTGATCCGCGCCTGCAAGGCGCGCGGTTTGCCGATTGCGGGGGCAGACCGGCTGAAGCTGGGGGCGGAGCTTGCGGTCAAGGATCTGGCGGCGCTGCTGTCTTTTCTGGCCTTGCCCGAGGATGATCTGTCGCTGGCCGCCGTGTTGCGATCACCGCTGTTCGGCTGGTCCGAAGCCCAACTTTACACGCTGGCGCAAGGCCGGAAAACCTATCTCTGGGAGGCCATGCGCGCCATGTCAGAGACGCATTTGCCCACATTGACAGTGCTGCAAGACCTGCGGGACCGTGCCGATTTCCTGCGTCCGTTCGAGCTGATCGAACGCATGCTGACCCGGCATGACGGGCGGCGCAAGCTGCTGGCCCGGCTGGGACCAGAGGCCGAAGACGGCATTGACGAGCTGCTGTCGCAGGCCCTGGCCTATGAACAGTCGCAGACCCCTTCGTTGACCGGGTTTCTGATCTGGCTGGAAACCGACGAGGTCGAGGTCAAGCGCCAGATGGACGGCGAAGGCCGCCGCATCCGGGTGATGACCGTACATGGCGCCAAGGGGCTGGAGGCCCCGGTGGTCATTCTGCCCGACACCGCCGACCGCAGGCCGCAGGATCGTGACGAGCTGTACCGCCTGCCCGGCAACCGTGTGGTGTGGAAAACTCCGGCGTCCGAAAGCCCCGCGCTGATTGCCGCGGAACGCGAGGCCCGCACCCTGCGGCGCGATGAGGAAAATCTGCGTCTGCTGTATGTGGCGCTGACCCGCGCGCGCTGCTGGCTGATCGTGGCGGCAGCGGGCGAGGTGAAATCGTCCGATTGCTGGTATAACCTGATCGCGGCGGGGGCGCAGGGCCTGACACTGTCGCCTTTGGCGGGCGGGGCGCTGCGGCATCAGTTCGGCCTGTGGCCGGACCCGAAGCTTGCGCCGCCACAGGCCGACATCGCCGTGACCCTGCCCGATTGGGTCCACCACCCGGCGCGCGATGTGCCCGGCCCGGTCAAGCCGCTGTCGCCGTCGGGTCTGGGCGGGCCAAAGGCTTTGCCGGGGGATCCGGGCGATCTGGACGAGGAGTCTGCCAAGCTGCGGGGCCGCCTGCTGCATCTGCTGCTGGAACATCTGCCCGCCGCAGACCCCGGTGATTGGTCCGCGATGGCCGAGGCCTTGATCGCCAATCCGGTTCAGCGCGCCGAACTGCTGGCCGAGGCGGCAGGCGTCCTGTCCGACCCGGCCCTTGCCCCCCTGTTTGCCCCCGGCGGGCTGGCCGAGGTGGCGATCACCGCCGATCTGCACGGGCAGCGGCTGTCTGGCAGCATCGATCTGCTGATCCTGACCCCCGGCCGGGCGCTGATCGTGGATTTCAAATCCAACCGTGTGGTGCCCGCCACAGCGGCGGCGGTACCCGAAGGGTATTTGCGCCAGATGGGGGCCTATGCCCATGCAGTGGCGCAGATTTACCCAGACCGGCAGATCGACACGTCGATCCTGTGGACAAGGGCGCCACATCTTATGGCGCTTGATCCCGATATGGTGAGGGCGGCCTTGCTGCGCACCACGATCCCTTGACGTTCCTTCCGCTAATACATAGCTTCGCAATCCGACCCTTTGTCCATTCAGGAGACTTGCCATGGGCGCTGCCACCGTCGCCGTGACCGATGCCACCTTTGATGCCGAAGTCCGCAAATCGGACGTGCCGGTTGTGGTGGATTTCTGGGCCGAATGGTGCGGCCCGTGCCGCCAGATCGGCCCTGCACTGGAAGAACTCGCCGTGCAATATGCGGGCAAAATCAAGATCGTAAAGGTCAACGTGGACGAAAACCCCGAAAGCCCGGCTGTGCTGGGCGTGCGCGGCATTCCGGCGCTGTTCATGTTCAAGGACGGTCAGGTCGTGTCGAACAAGGTGGGCGCTGCCCCCAAGGCGGCGCTGGAAACCTGGATCAAATCGGCGATCTAAGCTGTTGATAACATGCTGAAAGGCCCCGCTTTTGCGGGGCCTTTTTCATTGCGTCAGCAGTTTGCCAGCCAGCGCCTGTACGCCCTGCCACCGCCGCGCCTGACGGGCGTTATGGGTGGCGGGTTTGGCGGGTATCATCCGCCATTCTGCCAGCAGCCGGGTTTTCAGCAGAAACATCAGCACCGGATCATCGGGCGCAAGATGGGTGTAGCGGGCAAAGAAGCCATCCAGAACCGCCGCTGGCAGGCCATCGTCCGCCGGCATGTCTGACAGCGGCAAAATATCCATCAAGAGGCGCGCCACATCGAACGCCACCGGGGCGGCGCTGGCGGGGCGGAAGGAGTCGACCGAAACCACGTCTGGCGTCAGATGGGTGTTGCGCGCGGCGAAATCGCCGTGGCTTTGCGCGACGGCAATGCTGTGGCCCTCGGCGCGGTCGGCCTGCTGCACGATCAGACTGGCGCAGCGCTGAAACTCTGGCACATCGGGCAGCGCGTTTGGCCGTCGGGCGGCGTCTGCCGCCATCCGTTCGACATGCGCCACCATGAACTTCGGCTGAAACGCGCGCGGCGTGGTCAGGGTCTTGGCATGGAACACGTCCAGCCAATGCGCCACGCGGCCCAGATCAGTGCCGCCATCCTGCAAGGGCTGGCCCAAGGGTGGTTCCAGCAGCACCGCCTTTTCCGCCAGACCCGCGGCCAGAACCTGCGGCACATGCAGGCCCGGCACGCCGTGCAGGCTGGCTGTTGCGGCGGTCTGCGCCTCGGCCGATTTCACCAATGCGCGCACCGCCTGCGGCTGGCTGTGCCATTTCAGGATCAGCACCCGGTCGCCATCGGTCAGCCGCAGCACGGCCTGGGCGGGGTCGTCGCTGGCCGAAACCACGGTCGCGCTGAACTGCCCCAGCTTCAGGTCCAGAGGCCGCGCAAGGCGGCGAAACGCCTGCATCGCAGTGGCAATCAAAGCAGCTTCGGCCATGTCAGCCCCCCTCTGTCGGCCAGCCGTGGCGGGAAAGCCGCGCCCGGATCTGCGCCTCGCACTCAGGCGCGCCGCCGTTGATCGCATGGCGTTTGAAAAACCACCACAGATAGGCGGCGAAATCGGGGGCGGGGCCGGTGGCCTGCGCAAAGGCCGCATCCACCCCGTCGCGCGGCACCGACCCCGCGATGTGGTGAAAATCGCTGCCCGCAAACAGCACCGCCTGCTTGCCCGCGAAATAACCGGTCAGCGCCACACCCGAGTTTTGCGTGACCACATAGTCGCAGCCCGCCAGCAGGTCTTTGGCATCGGCCTGCACAACCGCAAAGCGGGGGAAACGCCTCGCCAAATCATCAAGGGCTGCCAGATCGGCGGGGGAATAACTTTCCTTGGGGTGCAGGGTGGCGCGGATGGGGCGCGCGTCTTGCGCCAGAACAGTCTCTATCATCGCCAAAGGGCTGGATGACTGGAACGACCGATGGTCGCTGATCCGGCCTTGCAGGGGTATGAACACAAATCCGTCGCGCGCAACCGGGCCATCGCGGAAAATCCTGGGCTGCCAGCGGGCATGAAAGGCGGCCGCCTGATCGGCGGGCACCTCGGCCGCATCGAAGGCGGTCTTTGCCACGTCGAAATGCCAGCGTTCATTGGTGGCCTCGATGCGCCAGAACGGAAAGTGATAGGCGCGGCGCAGGCACAGGATACGGTCGCCGACAGGTTCCTGCATGTGGAACAGCCCATAGCCCCGGCCTATCGCCAGCAGGCGTTCGGCTTCGGTATCGGGATGAAAGGCCAGCCGCCAATCCGGCAAGGCGGCGCGCAGACGTTCAAAGAAGTTCACGCTTCCCGCCTCGGCCTGTTCGCGCCATGGCGAATGCAGATAGATGTGCAGCGTCCTAGCCACCGTAACCCCCGTCTTGTGCGGCGCATCCTGCACGGCCATATAGGGGCAGTACAACCGGGGTTTCCTATGGCGGACGATAAATTTCCAGGCTGGCACGGCACCACAATTCTGGCGGTGCGCAGGGGTGGAATGGTGGTGGTCGCGGGCGACGGGCAGGTCAGCCTTGGCAATACCGTGATCAAGGGCACCGCCCGCAAGGTGCGCCGTCTGGCCCCCGGCGGGCATGACGTGGTCGCAGGCTTTGCCGGATCTACCGCCGATGCCTTTACTCTGCTGGAACGGCTGGAGAAAAAGCTGGAATCCGCCCCCGGCCAACTGGCCCGCGCCTGTGTCGATCTGGCGAAAGACTGGCGCATGGACAAATACCTGCGCAATCTGGAGGCCATGCTGATCGTGACCGACGGGCGTGACCTGTATGTGATCACCGGGGCGGGCGATGTGCTGGAACCGGAACATGACGTGGCGGCGATCGGGTCGGGCGGTAATTTTGCCCTTGCCGCCGCGCGCGGGCTGATGACCTCCGACCTGCCCGCCGAGGACATCGCCCGCCGCGCCATGGCCATCGCCGCCGACATCTGCGTTTTCACCAACGGCAAGCTGACCGTTGAAAGCATCAGGGCCCCCCTATGACCATAGACCCCAACGACCTGCGCGCCGCCGTTTCGCGGGGGCTGATCAGCGAGGAACAGGCGGCCAGCATGGCGGCCCTGGCGGAATCCCGGCGGATGGCGCAGGCGACCACCAGCCCGGTCGAAGAACCCTTTGTGCTGTTCAAGGGCTTTAACGAGATCTTCATTGTTGTCGGCCTGACCATCCTGTTCGGCGGCTGGTGTGCGCTGACGGCATTTATCGGCTGGGATTGGGGGGAAACGGCGGGGTTTGACACCATCCTGATGGCGCTGATCACGCTTGGCGGGCTGGCGCTGCTGTCCAACTACTTTACCCTGAAGCGCCGGATGATTGCGCCCTCCATCGCGCTGTCGATCATGTCTGCGCTGACGGCGGGCACTCTGGGCTGGGCGCTGTCATCGCAGTTCGGGGTGGATTCCGCGCTGAACAGCGGGGCTTTCGCCTGGGCCACGGTGGGGGTGGTGATGCTGCTGCATTACCGCACCTTCCGCGTGCCGTTTGACGCCGCCCTGATCGCCTGCGCGGCCTTTACCACGCTGTGGTCGCTGCTGGCCGCCAGCAATCTGGTGCCGGATGAAGGGGCAGCGCTGCTGCGCTTTTCGGGGCGCGGGTCGCTGGCGTGGTTGTCGGTGGTGTTCGGGCTGGTGACCTTTGCGCTGGCGATGCGGTTTGACATGTCGGATCCCCACCGGGTCAGCACGCGGTCCACCACCGGGTTCTGGCTGCATGTGGTATCGGCCCCGCTGATCGTGAACACCATCGCGCTGAACCTGCTGGACAGTGGCGTGGCAGGGGCGCAACTGCTGTTGCTGACCTTCCTTCTGGTCATCGCCGCCGTTGCCATCGTGATCGACCGGCGGTCGTTTCTGGTGTCCGGCGCCGCCTATGCCGTGGCGCTGGCCTTCACGCTGTTTGATGGATCATCCTTGGTGATCGTGTTCCTGGGCCTTGGCCTTGTCTTGCTGGGCGCGCAATGGGAACGCCTGCGCAGCCGCCTGATGCGTGCTCTGCCCGACTTTCCCGGCAAAACCCGCCTGCCCCCCTACGGAGCCGCAATATGACCGACCTGACGCCGCGAGAGATCGTGTCCGAGCTTGACCGTTTCATCATCGGGCAACGCGATGCCAAGCGCGCCGTCGCGGTGGCGCTGCGCAACCGCTGGCGGCGCAAGCGGTTGGGCGACGATCTGCGCGATGAGGTGTACCCGAAAAACATCCTGATGATCGGGCCAACCGGGGTGGGCAAGACCGAAATCAGCCGCCGTCTGGCCAGGCTGGCAAAGGCCCCGTTCCTGAAGGTCGAAGCCACCAAGTTTACCGAAGTGGGTTATGTGGGCCGCGATGTGGACAGCATCATCCGCGACCTGATGGATGTGGCCATCAACGACACCCGTGCGCGGATGCGTGAAAACGTGAAGGCCCGTGCCCAGAAGGCGGCCGAGGACCGGGTGATTGACGCACTGGCCGGCAAGGACGCCCGCGAGCAAACACGCGAGATGTTCCGCGCCAAGCTGAAACGCGGCGAAATGGACGACACGATGATCGAGATTGACGTGACCGACGCGGCCCCCGCCATGCCGATGATGGGCGGTCAGCCGGGCATGGAGGCGCAGATGCAGGGGTTGCAAGACCTGTTCGGCAAGGCCTTTGGCGCGCGGACCACGCGCAAACGCCTGTCGGTGGCAGACAGCTACGAAGTGCTGATCGGGCAAGAGGCTGACAAGCTGCTGGACGACGAGGCGGTGAAAGAGGCGGCGCTGGAAGCCGTGCAGGAAAACGGGATCGTGTTTCTGGATGAGATCGACAAGATCTGTGCGCGCAGCGATGCGCGCGGGGCGGATGTCAGCCGCGAAGGCGTGCAGCGCGATCTGCTGCCGTTGATCGAAGGCACCACGGTTTCCACCAAATACGGGCCGGTGAAAAGCGACCATATCCTGTTCATCGCCTCTGGTGCGTTCCACATTGCCAAACCATCGGACCTGCTGCCGGAACTGCAGGGGCGTTTGCCGATCCGGGTGGAATTGCAGCCGCTGACCGAGGCCGATTTCGTCCGCATCCTGACGGAAACCGAAAACGCCCTGACCCTGCAATATGCGGGGCTGATGGGCACCGAGGATGTGGCTGTGAGTTTCACCACCGATGGCATCGCGGCCCTTGCCCGCATCGCGGCGGAAGTGAACGCCACAGTGGAGAACATCGGCGCGCGCCGCCTGTATACCGTGATGGAACGGGTGTTCGAGGAGTTGTCCTTCACCGCCCCCGACCGCGCGGGCGAAGCGGTCACAGTGGACGCCGCCTTTGTGGAGCACAACATCGGCGCGCTGTCGCGGTCTGCCGATCTGTCGCGCTATGTGCTGTAGAACCCTTCCCCACGGCGCGCAGCTTTCGTAAGGTTGCGCGCTGACAGGGAGAGCTTCGTGACCGATGACGCCGTAACGCCGATGATGGCGCAGTATCTGGAGATCAAGGCCCGCAACCCCGCCGCTCTGCTGTTCTACCGGATGGGCGATTTCTACGAGATGTTCTTTGACGATGCGCTGGCGGCCTCGGTCGCCTTGGACATTGCGCTGACCAAGCGGGGGTTTCATCAGGGCGAGCCGATTGCCATGTGCGGCGTGCCGGTCCATGCGGCAGAGGGGTATTTGCTGACCCTGATCCGCAAAGGCTTTCGCGTGGCGATTGCGGAACAGTTGGAAGACCCGGCCGAGGCCAAAAAGCGCGGTTCCAAATCTGTGGTGCGGCGCGATGTGGTGCGGCTGGTCACGCCCGGCACCCTGACCGAGGACAGTTTGCTGGAGGCGCGGCGGCACAATTACCTCTGCGCCTGGGCCGAAGTGCGCGATGAGGCGGCGCTGGCCTGGGTCGATATTTCGACCGGCGAGGTGCGGGTGATGGCCTGCCCGCTGGTGCGCCTCGGCCCGGAACTGGCGCGGCTGGCCCCGCGCGAAGTGCTGGTGTCGGAAACCCGAGAACGCGATCTGGCGGGGTTGATCGAAGACACTGGGGCCGCCCTGACCCCGCTGTCGCGCGGCAGTTTCGATTCAACGGGGGCCGAGGCGCGGCTGTGCGGTATCTTTGGCGTGGCGTCACTGGAGGCGTTCGGCAATTTCGACCGCGCCGAAGTGTCGGCCTTGGGCGGGCTGGTCGATTATCTGGACCTGACCCAACGCGGCAAGCTGCCGCTACTGCGCCCCCCGGTCAAGGAAAGCCCCGGCGGAGCCATGCAGATTGACGCCGCCACCCGGCGCAGTCTGGAACTGACCTCTGCGATGATGGGCGGGCGGGATGGGTCGTTGCTGGGGGCGGTGGACCGTACCGTCACGGCCCCCGGCGCGCGGCTGCTGGAACGGCGGATTGCAGCCCCTTCGCGCGATCTGGCGCTGATCCATGCGCGGCAGGCTTCGGTGCGGCATCTGGTGCAGGATGCGGGGTTGCGCGGTGACTTGCGCGACAATCTGCGCCGGGTGCCCGACATTGACCGCGCGCTGTCACGCCTTGCGCTGGACCGGGGCGGGCCGCGCGATCTGGCGGCGATGCGGGCGGGGCTGGAACAGGCGCAGCGGATTGCGCCGCGGCTGGTGGGAGCGCCCGACATTCTGGCCGAAGCGGCGCAGGCTCTGGTTGGCCATGACGCGCTGATCCAACTGCTGGAGCGGGCCTTGGTGGCCGAACCGCCGCTGCTGCTGCGCGATGGCGGGTTTGTCGCGGCGGGCTATGATACGGACCTCGATGAAACCCGCGCCTTGCGCGATGAAGGCCGGGGCGTGATTGCCGGGATGCAGGCCAGGTTCGTGGAACTGACCGGGATTTCCAGCCTGAAGATCAAGCATAACAACGTGCTGGGCTATTTTATTGAAACCACCACCACGCACGAAACCACCATGCGCGCGATGCCCGACACCTTCATCCACCGCCAGACCACGGCGGGGCAGGTGCGGTTTACCACGGTGGAACTGTCGGAACTGGAAACCCGCATCCTGAACGCGGGCAATCACGCGCTGGATATTGAGCGCAGACATTTCGAGGCATTGCGCGCTGCCATATTGGGCGCCGCCGCCCCGATTGCCGCCACCGCCCGCGCGCTGGCCGAGGTGGATGTGGCGGCGGGGTTTGCCGACCTTGCGGTGGCCGAAAACTGGGCGGAACCGCAGGTCGATGACAGCCGCGCCTTCATCGTGACAGGCGGGCGGCATCCGGTGGTGGAACGGGCCTTGCGACGGCAGAATGGCGCGGCCTTTGTCGCCAATGACTGCGCGCTGACGCCAGACAAGACGCCGGCGATCTGGCTGCTGACCGGCCCGAACATGGCGGGCAAATCCACCTTCCTGCGACAGAACGCGCTGATTGCGGTGCTGGCGCAGGCGGGCAGTTTTGTGCCAGCGACACAGGCGCATATCGGCCTTGTCAGCCAGCTGTTCAGCCGGGTGGGCGCGTCGGACGATCTGGCGCGCGGGCGGTCCACCTTCATGGTGGAAATGGTCGAAACGGCGGCGATCCTCAACCAGGCCGATGACAGGGCACTTGTGATCCTCGATGAAATCGGGCGCGGCACGGCGACCTATGACGGGCTTTCGATCGCCTGGGCCACGCTGGAACATCTGCACGACGCCAACCGCTGCCGCGCGCTGTTCGCCACGCATTACCATGAAATGACGGCCCTGGCGGGCAAGCTGGTGGGGGTCGAAAATGCCACAGTGACCGTCAAGGAATGGGACGGCGACGTGATCTTTCTGCACGAGGTCTGGAAAGGCGCTGCCGACCGCAGCTATGGCGTGCAGGTCGCGCGGCTGGCGGGCCTGCCGCAGGTGGTGGTGGACCGCGCCAAGGTGGTGCTGGAGGCGCTGGAATCAGGCGAGCGCGACGGCGGCACCCGGCAAAAGACGCTGATCGACGATCTGCCGCTTTTCCGCGCCGCCCCGCCCCCCGCCCCGCGGGTCGTCGTCAAACCTTCAGGCATTGAGGCGCGGCTGGCGGAAACACTGCCGGACGATCTGACGCCAATGGCGGCGCTGAAGCTGATCTATGAATTGAAGCAAATGATGAAGCCTTAAACTTTCAGGCTTTCATACTGGCCGAAATATCCTCGGGAGGGTCCGGGAGGGCAGACAGCCCTCCCGGCCTCAATGCAGCAAGCTACCCCGCCATGGACGACACACCGACCTGCGCCGGGCGCAGAAGGCGGTCGTGCAGCATGAACCCTTCGGTCATCACCTGAATGATCTGGCCCGCCTTGGTGCCCGCAACGGGGGCCTCGAACATGGCCTGATGCAGTTGCGGGTCGAACAGGTCGCCGATCTTGGGGCTGATCGGGGCGACGCCGTGTTTGGTCATGACGTTCGACAATTCACGCAGCGTCAGTTCCACGCCTTCGAACACGGCGGCAGAGGCCTCGCGGGCCTCGTCGCTGGCGGCACCAAGGGCGCGGCTGAGGTTGTCGTAGACCGGCAGCAGATCGCGGGCCAGCCGGGTGCTGCCATACTGTTCTGCCTCGCGCCGGTCACGGTCTGCCCGTTTGCGCGAGTTTTCGGCATCGGCCAGCGCGCGCATGAACTTGTCGCGCATCTCGTCCCGCTCGGCGCGCAACGCGGCAAGCTCTGCCTCTTCGATGAAAGCTCCGACATCGTCGAGGCCGATGTTTTCAGGGTTCGCCTGATCCTGCGCCATCCTAGGGTCCGTCCTTCGTTCTTATGCTTTCAGCCTTTGCCACGTTCGGACACAAGACGCCCGACGAGCTGCGCGGTGTAATCAACGATAGGCACGATCCGGCCATAGTTGAGCCGGGTCGGGCCGATGACGCCAACCGCACCGATGATCTTTCGATCTGCGTTCATATAGGGAGAAACCACCAGACTTGAACCGGAAAGTGAAAAAAGCTTGTTCTCCGAGCCGATAAAAATGCGCACGCCCTCGCCTGCCTCGGTCAGGTCGAGGAACTCGGCGATGTCGCGCTTGCGTTCCAGATCGTCGAACAGGCTGCGGATGCGGTCGACATCGGCCTGATCGGGGGCGGCGTCAATCAGATTGGCACGGCCGCGCACGATCAGGCGTTCGGATGATTCGCCGGCATTTTCCCACAGGGCCACGCCGCTTTCGACCATTTGCCGCGCCAGAACATCAATCTCGGCACGACGATTGGTGATCTCCTGCGCCACGCTGCGCCGCAGGTCGGACAGGGTTTTGCCGGTGGCCAGCGCGTTCAGAAAATTTGCCGCCTCGCGCATCGATGAGGCGGTCTGGCCCACGGGCGGCGTGAACACCCGGTTTTCGACATGGCCGTCCGCCAGCACCAGCACGACAAGCGCCCGGTCGGCAGCCAGACTGACGAACTCGATATGCTTGATCGCGGCTTCGTGTTTAGGTGCCAAGACCAGACTGGCCCCCCGCGTGATGCCAGACAGCGCAGCCCCCACCTGATCCAGCAGCGAGGCCACGTCCTGATCGCCCGATCCGGTGGTGGAATCGATCCTCTGCCGGTCTGCATCGGCCAGGGTGCCCACCTCGAGCAGACCATCGACGAACATGCGCAGGCCAAGCTGGGTCGGGATGCGCCCGGCAGAGATATGGGGGCTGTCAAGAAGGCCAAGAAACTCAAGGTCTTGCATGACGTTGCGCACTGTCGCCGCTGACACTTTTTCCGACATGCTGCGCGTCAGGGTGCGCGAGCCAACCGGATCGCCGGAATCCAGATAGCCCTCGACGACGCGGCGAAACACCTCGCGCGAGCGATCGTTCATTTCGGAGAGGATACGGGTTCCGTCGGTCATGTTATCCTGTCCGCTGGGTCGATTGACCTTGGGGCCGGATCACGGCGGCGTCAATCGGGGTTGCATCCGAGGCCAAGCCTTGCATATCTGACCCGGCATCTTTGGCCGAGAGGTTTTGGCCATGTCGATTTGGAAGGACTGATCTCATGCGCCCCTCTGGCAGAATTTTGAACGAAATGCGCGCGGTTTCGATGGAAACCGGCGTGATGAAACATGCCGAAGGGTCTTGTCTGATCAAGATGGGTGAAACCCATGTGCTGTGTTCGGCCACGATCGAGGACAAGGCGCCGTCGTTTCTGAAGAACACCGGGCTGGGCTGGGTGACTGCGGAATATGGCATGCTGCCGCGCGCCACCAACTCGCGGATGCGCAGAGAGGCGGCGGTCGGCAAGCAATCTGGCAGAACGCAAGAGATTCAACGGCTTATCGGGCGCGCCTTGCGGGCCGGGGTGGATCGGTCGGCCTTGGGCGAGCGGCAGATCGTGATTGACTGCGATGTGTTGCAGGCCGATGGCGGCACGCGCTGCGCCTCGATCACCGGGGGTTGGGTGGCGCTGCGGCTGGCGGTGAACAAGCTGCTGAAGTCCGGCGCGATTGTCAGCGATCCGATTGTGGACCACGTTGCCGCCGTGTCTTGCGGGATTTATGCGGGGCAGACAGTGCTGGACCTGGACTATGCCGAGGATTCCACAGCCGGAACCGATGGCAACTTTATCCTGACCGGGCGTGGGCGGCTGATCGAAGTGCAGATGTCGGCCGAGGGGGCCACGTTTTCGCGCGCCGAAATGACCGAACTGCTGGACATGTCGGAGGTTGGTTGTGCTGCGCTGGTGCAGGCGCAGAAGGCCGCCTTGGGCGCCCTCTGATGCCAGTGTTTCAGGGCAGCCAATTGCTGGTCGCGACGCACAATCGAGGCAAGCTGGACGAGATCGCGCATCTTATGCAGCCGTTTTCGGTTGCCGTCCTTTCTGCGGCTGCGCTTGGCTTGCCCGAACCTGCCGAAACAGAGACGACGTTTGTGGGCAATGCCCGCATCAAGGCGCATGCTGCGGCAAAGGCGTCGGGCCTGCCGGCCCTGTCTGATGATTCCGGCCTGACGGTTGACGCCTTGGGTGGTGCGCCTGGGGTCTATACTGCCGATTGGGCAGAAACGCCGTCTGGGCGGGATTTCGGAATGGCAATGGCCCGCGTTTGGGCCGAGTTAGAGACTGTTTCTGCGGATTTCCCGCGCAGGGCGCAGTTTCGCTGTACGCTCGTTCTTGCCTGGCCAGATGGCAGGGACATGGTGTTTGAAGGCGTGATGCCCGGCCATCTGGTCTGGCCGATGCGCGGGTCGCAGGGGCATGGATATGATCCCATGTTTCAGCCTGACGGGTCTGACCAGACATTTGGCGAAATGGACCGTTGGGCGAAAAACCTGATCAGCCATCGTGCCGATGCCTTTCGCAAACTGGTCGCGGAGTGTTTCACGTGAAACAAATTTCAACCGGCTCGCCCTTTGAAAAAACGATGGGGTATAGCCGCGCCGTTGTGAAGGGCGGCTGGTGTTTCGTTTCCGGGGTTACTGGATATGACTATGCGACCATGGTGATGCCCGAGGGGATTGCCGATCAGGCCCACAACTGTTTTGCGACCATCGATGGCGTGCTGCAAACTGCCGGATTCAGCATGTCTGATATTGTGCGCGTTCAATACACAGTTGTCAGCGCCGACCTCGTCACCGATCTTGTTCCCGTTCTGGGCCGGGCCCTTGGCGACATTCGGCCGGCAGCCACGATGGTTATAGCAGGGCTGATCCGCGAAGAAATGAAGGTGGAAATCGAAATCACCGCCTTCAAGGGGTAAAATCATGGAAGATTGGCAATTTGCCGGGTTCGGCCTGTACCTGCATTGGCCCTTCTGCCAGTCGAAATGCCCCTACTGCGACTTTAACAGCCATGTCGCGACACGGATCGATCAAACAAGATGGCTGAACGCCTACAGGGCCGAGATTGACCGCATTCATGCCGTTACGCAGAACCGCACCGTCAACACCATCTTTTTCGGGGGTGGCACCCCCTCACTGATGGAGCCAGATACTGTTGCCGGTGTTCTGGATCATGTCCGCGCGCGATGGCGCCTGGCAAACGATCTGGAGATCACGCTTGAAGCCAACCCCGGTTCCGTCGAAATGGGCCGGTTTCGTGCCTTTGCCGAGGCTGGCGTCAATCGCGTGTCCATGGGCATGCAGGCCATGAACGACGCCGACCTTGCGCGACTGGGGCGGCTTCACAGCGCCGAGGAGGCATTGAGGGCGTTTGATGTGGCCCGGACCGTTTTTGACAGGGTCAGTTTTGACCTGATCTATGCCCGACAGGATCAAAGCCTTGCCGACTGGCGGGCCGAGCTGACGCGGGCACTGGGTCTGGCAGTGGATCATCTGTCGCTATATCAGCTGACCGTCGAGCAAGGCACAGCCTTCGCCGACAGATTGGCGCGGGGAGGACTGCGCGGCCTGCCAAACGAAGACCTAGCGGCCGACATGTTTGACCTGACGCAAGAGGTTTGTGACAGGTTCGGATTTCCAGCCTACGAAATTTCCAACCATGCCCGCCAGGGGGCCGAGTCTCGGCATAATCTGATCTATTGGCGGATGGGGGACTATGCCGGTATCGGCCCCGGTGCACATGGGCGGCTGACGCTTGCCGGGCAGCGATTTGCCACCGAATCGCATCTGGCGCCAGGGAAATGGCTGGATGCGGTCGAGAAACATCAAAATGGCGAATCGGCCCGAGAAGCCCTGTCAGGTTCAGATCGGGCGACGGAACTGGCCCTTATGTCGCTTCGTCTGACGGAAGGGCTTGATCTGGAACGCTATTCTGCCTTGAATGGCCGCCCGATCTCTGAAAAGAGCGTCCACGATCTTGTCGAAAGCGGCCATCTGGACCGCAGAGGCAGCCAGCTGATCGCCACCGGAACTGGCCGAATTGTTCTGAATGCAGTCCTGCGGTCACTGTTGTCGGACTGATCGCCAGATCAAACCGCCATATCCCGCCGCATGACCGACAAAGTTTGGCACAACAGGTCCAGATCCTCCAGCGAATCATAGCGAATTGTCATCGTACCCCGGTCACCGCCCGGTTCGTGATTGATCCGAACCATCATCCGCAGATTTGCAGAGAGATCCGCCTCGATCGCCCGAGTATCTGCATCAACCTCGGACCTGTCACGTCTGGGCTGTGCAGATGCAGAAGCCGTCTTGCCAATCGACTCTCGGGCCAAACGCTCGGTATCGCGCACCGACAGCGACCGGGCCACGACCTGACGGGCCAATTCTGACGCATTTCCACTGGTGATCAGTGCCCGCGCATGGCCGGCAGACAGTTTTGCCGTGCGCACGAGGTTCTGAACATCCTCCGGCAAGGTCAAAAGCCGCAGCAGGTTGGCGATATGGCTGCGGCTTTTGGACATGGCCTCGGCCAAACGATCCTGGGTATGGCCAAAGCGATCCATCAACTGCCGAAAACCAAGCGCCTCTTCAATGGCATTCAGGTCTGCCCGCTGAATGTTCTCGATGATGGCGATTTCCAGCACTTCGGTATCGTCAAAATCGCGCACAACCACTGGCACCGAATGCAACTGCGCCAACTGGGCCGCGCGCCAGCGACGCTCACCAGCAACGATTTCATACTGATCCGTGCCCGCAATCGGCCGGACGACCAAGGGTTGAATGACGCCCTTCTGCCGCAAGGACGCCGCCAGATCGGCCAAAGCCTCGGGGTCGAAGTCCCGACGGGGCTGCAACGGGTTGGGAATGAGCTTTTCCACAGGCACAGATTGATCCGGCCGGCGAAAAGGCTGACCCGTCCCATCCCCGGACTCAAGGTTCACATCTGCCATAAGCGCCGACAAACCACGGCCCAGACTGCGCTTTTCGGGTTTCTTGTCTGTCATCTTGCGTCCATTTCCTGTCTGGGCATGGCGGAATGCCGACCTGCAATTTCCTGTGCCAGGGCTCGATAAGCCTCAGCCCCCTTGGATGCTGTGTCATAGGTCAGCACCGGCATCGCAAAAGAGGGCGCCTCACTGACCCGGACATTCCTTGGAATCACCGTCTTGAACACCAGATCGCCAAGGTTCTGCCGGGCGTCCGCCTCGACCTGTTGCGACAGGTTGTTGCGACGGTCACACATCGTCAGAACCACCCCTTCGATCCGCAACTGGGGGTTTGCGGACTGGCGCACCTCTCGCAAGGTGAGCATCAGCTGAGACAGGCCCTCAAGCGCAAAAAACTCTGCCTGAAGCGGGACCAATACAGAATTGCAGGCAATCATGGCGTTGACAGTCAGAAGGCTGAGCGAGGGCGGGCAATCTATCAGTATGTAATCAAACGAAAATCGTTCCATTCCCGGTTGACGCAGCGCATCATGCAGCAAGAAGCTGCGCTTTTCATTGGCGACCAGGTCAATATCGGCCGAGGCCAGATCCGTCGTGGCAGGGCTGATCCAGACACCGGGCGTAGCTGTTTGCCGGACGACATCATCTATCGCAGCCTCGTCCAGCAGCAGGTCATAAGTCGTCATCTTGCGATCTTCGGTGGCTATACCAAGCCCTGTCGACGCGTTGCCCTGAGGGTCAAGGTCAATGAGCAGGACCCGCAAATCACGCTCTCCCAATGCCGCAGCGAGGTTAATGGCAGTCGTCGTCTTGCCGACTCCGCCCTTCTGATTGGCTATCGCAATGATATGCGGGGATTTGGTCATCAGGCTCACAGGCGGCAAAGGTTGGTTATGCTCAGAATAACCGCGGCCGGATCGGTCTGGCTGGGGTGCAGGCTGTGATCAAAGCGCCAGTTCTTCAGGGCATCCTCCAATTCCTCGCTATAGCTTGCGCCCTTTTGAAAGATGGCCGTACCGCCAGCCTGACAATGCCGCGCGGCATAGCCGCACAGAGTTGTCAGCGGCGCCAGCGCGCGTGCGGACACCACATTGGCAGCCAGCGCCGGACACAGTTCAATGCGTTCTGCAAGGACCGTCACATTGGCGCCGGTTTCGCGGGATGCCTGCCGTAGAAACGCTGCCTTGCGCTGATCAGATTCCACAAAGGTAAAGCGGGTGTCGGGGCGTGACTCCCTCACCAGAATTGCGATGACAAGGCCGGGAAAGCCGCCTCCAGTGCCAAGATCGGCCCAATGATCGCAGCTAGGTGGACAGAACTGCAGAATCTGCGCCGAATCGACAAAATGCCGCGACCACATGTCTTCGACTGTCCCCCGCGCCACAAGGTTGATCGCTCCATTCCATTTCACCAGCATGGATCCAAACGCCTTCAGGCGATCAAATGTTTCACGTGAAACATTCTCCAGATCACCGGCCTTCGAGACTGAAATCATCTTGCAGCCACGACAGCAGGCTGCTTGCGCAGGTGTGCCAAAATAAGAACCAGGCCAGCCGGTGTCATCCCTTCAATCATGGCCGCCTGCCGAATGGTTGACGGACCGGCGCGCAAAAGTTTTGCCTTCAACTCTGTCGAGAGGCCAGAAATGGCAGAATACGCAAAACCAGGCGGTATCAGAGCCTGTTCTTCAGCCTTCAAGGCAGCGGCATCGCTGTCTTGCCGGTCTGCGTACTGCGCGTAGAGTGCTTCTGTGCAAAGCTGTTGCCGGATATCGGGCGTGATTTCTGCTGCCTCTGGGCACAGATCAAGAACCTGATCAAAGGAAACATCCGGGAAGGACAGCAATGTAAACGCCGACCTGCGAACACCATCAAGGCTGACGCGAATATGCACAGCAGCCGCTTCGGATGGCGAATACTGCTGATGGGTAAGTATCGCCTTGCCGCGAGCAAGGGCTTCGGCCTTTTGTGCAAACGCCCTTGCGCGATCCATGCCAACACAGCCTGCCCGAAGCCCGACCGGCGTCAGCCGCTGATCGGCATTGTCGGCGCGCAGCGTCAACCTGAACTCGGCCCGTGAGGTGAACATCCGGTAAGGCTCCGTCACTCCACGACCCACCAGATCATCGACCATCACACCAATATAACTCTCCGTCCGCGAAAAGGTCACCGGCGCGCGGCCAAGCGCCGCTGCCGCCGCGTTCAGCCCGGCAACCATTCCCTGAGCCGCCGCCTCCTCATACCCGGTCGTGCCGTTGATCTGGCCTGCAAAGTACAGCCCCGTCAGCGCCTTAAGCTCCAAAGTCGGCTTCAAGCCACGCGGATCGAAGAAGTCATATTCGATCGCATAGCCCGGCTGCAAGATGCGAACAGCCTCCAACCCTTTGATACTACGAACATAATCATGTTGCACTTCCTCAGGCAAAGAGGATGAGATGCCATTCGGATAGACTGTGTCCGTGCTCAATCCCTCGGGTTCCAGAAACACCTGATGCGAGGTCTTGTCGGCAAAACGAACCACTTTGTCTTCGATAGACGGGCAATATCGCGGCCCAACGCCTTCGATATGGCCACCATACATCGCCGATCGGCCAAGGTTTGCCCGCACGATCGCGTGGGTTTCCTCATTTGTATGCGTGATTCCACATGAAATCTGCGGCGCAATCGGCGCGGAATGCAGAAAAGAAAACACCGTCGGATCGTCGTCGCCAGGCTGGCTTTCAAGCACGGACCAGTCAATCGTCTTGCCATCCAGCCGCGGCGGGGTACCAGTTTTCAACCGACCGCGGGTCAGATCAAGCGCGCCGAGTTGCGCCGCAAGCAGAAGCGAAGGTTCATCGCCCATCCGCCCTCCTGCCTTGCGAACATCGCCAATGTGGATCACGCCGTTCAAGAACGTGCCTGCCGTCAGAATCACCGACGCCGCGGCAATCTGCGACCCGTCAGCCAGCACAACGCCAGACACAACCCCATTCGCAAGCGCAAGGCTGACAACTTCGCCTTCAATGATCTGCAAATTCTCTTGTATTCCAAGAGCCTGCTGCATTCCGACCTTGTACCTGTCCCGGTCTGCCTGTGCACGCGGCCCCTGCACGGCAGGCCCTTTGCGGCGATTCAATAGGCGGAACTGAATGCCGGCATAGTCCGCAACCCGCCCCATCACTCCATCCAATGCGTCGATCTCGCGCACAAGATGGCCTTTGCCAAGCCCGCCAATCGCCGGATTGCACGACATGACGCCAATATCTGCCCGGCGCAGCGTGATCAGCCCGGTTGCAGCACCCATGCGGGCAGCCGCCGCCGCGGCCTCTGCCCCCGCGTGCCCCGCACCAATCACCACGACATCAAAATGTTTCACGTGAAACAACCCTCATTTCCCGATACAGAAGCTGGCGAAAATTTCACCCAACAGCATTTCGACATCAACCCGTCCGACAAGGCTTTCCAGCGCACGGGTCGCCCGTCGCAAATGGTCGGCCGCCACTTCGGATCGCCCCGTTCCTACCTCATCCATCGCCAATTCTAAAGCCCCGATTGCCGCAACCCCGGCTTGCCGATGGCGCGCCCTGGTCATCATCGAGGCCGCCGCAGACAGGTGCCCGAGCGTACCGCCAATAGACGCCAAAAGCGCATCAACACCGACCCCGGTCTTCCCCGACACACCCGCCTGCCCCAAGGCCAGATCCGCCTTGCCCCGTACCACAATATCCTGCGGCAGCGGTGCCAACCATTCGCGCACATCGGCATCTTCGCTCAACAGGTAAATGCGCAGATCAGCCTGCTTCGCTCGGGCCACGGCCCGGTCAATCCCCATCTGTTCCAGCGTATCTGCGGTTTTGCGCAACCCGGCGGTGTCCAGAAATGTCACCGCCAGCCCCGCAATATCCATGCGAACCTCGATCACATCCCGCGTCGTCCCCGCAATATCAGAGGTCAGCGCCGCCTCCCGCCCGGCCAGCGTGTTCAGCAAGGTGGACTTCCCGGCATTCGGCGCCCCCAGAATCGCCACCTCATAGCCATCCCGCAACCGCTCTGCCGCTCCTGAGCCCGCCAACTCAGCCCGCAGATCAACCAACAGCCCCATAATCAGCGCTCCCACCTCGGGCATCACATCAACCGGCACATCTTCGTCGGCAAAATCAATCGTCGCTTCCAGCAATGCCGCCGCCCGGATGACACGCGTGCGCCAGCCCTCCACCCGCTGCCCCAAGGCGCCCGACAGTACCCGGTAGGCTTGCCGCCGCTGCGCCTCGGTTTCGGCGTCGATCAGGTCGGCCAGACCCTCGACCTGCGTAAGGTCGATCCGGCCGTTTTCCAGCGCCCGCCGGGTAAACTCCCCCGGCTCGGCCATCCGCAGCCCAGGCTGCGCCGCCAATGCGCGCAGAACCGCCGCAACCACAGCCTGGCTGCCATGCACCTGAAACTCAACCACCGCCTCGCCGGTAAAACTCGCCCCCGGCGCAAAGGCCAGAACCAACGCCTCGTCCAGCACCACCCCGTCCCAGATCACGCGCCGCACGCTTGCTTGCCGGGCCATCGGCACATCGCCACACAGTGCAGCACAGGCCGCAAACGCCGCCGGGCCAGAGACGCGCAATACCGCAACCCCAGCCTTGCCACGCGCCGTAGCCAAAGCGTAAATCGTATCCATGACGATTTAACCCATTGATCAGAAAAGAATTACGAGTTCATCGAGTCAAAGAAATCGCTGTTCGACTTCGTTTGCTTCAACTTCCCGATCAGGAATTCGATGGCGTCCGTCGTCCCCATCGGGTTCAGAATCCGCCGCAGCACATAGGTTTTCTGCAGATCCGATTTCTCGATCAGCAGATCTTCCTTCCGCGTGCCGGATTTCAGAATATCCATCGCCGGGAACACCCGCTTGTCGGCCACCTTGCGGTCCAGCACAATCTCGCTGTTGCCCGTGCCCTTGAATTCCTCAAAAATCACTTCGTCCATCCGGCTGCCGGTATCGATCAGCGCCGTCGCGATGATGGTCAGCGACCCGCCTTCCTCGATGTTGCGCGCCGCGCCGAAAAACCGCTTCGGGCGCTGCAGGGCATTCGCGTCCACGCCACCCGTCAGAACCTTGCCCGACGACGGCACCACCGTATTGAACGCCCGCCCCAGACGGGTGATGCTATCCAGCAAGATCACCACATCGCGCTTGTGCTCGACCAGACGCTTGGCCTTTTCAATCACCATCTCGGCCACGGCAACATGGCGGGTTGCCGGTTCGTCAAAGGTGGAACTGACAACCTCGCCGCGCACCGACCGCTGCATGTCGGTCACTTCCTCGGGCCGCTCATCGATCAGCAAGACGATCAGATAGGCCTCGGGATGGTTCGTCGCGATGGAATGGGCGATGTTCTGCAACAGCACAGTCTTGCCGGTGCGCGGCGGTGCCACGATCAAGCCGCGCTGGCCCTTGCCGATCGGGGCGACCAGATCAATGATCCGCGCCGAGCGGTCCTTGATCGTCGGATCCTCCACTTCCATCTTCAGCCGCTCATCGGGGTACAGCGGCGTCAGGTTGTCGAAATGCACCTTGTGACGCGCCCGTTCCGGGTCGTCAAAGTTGATCATCGTCACCTTGGTCATGCAGAAGTAGCGCTCATTTTCACGCGGCGCCGCAATCACCCCTTCGATCGTGTCGCCCGTGCGCAGACTGAACTGCCGCAGAATATCGGGCGAAACGTAAATGTCATCCGGTCCCGGCAGATAGTTGGCCGAGGGGCTGCGCAGAAAGCCGAACCCGTCCTGCAACACTTCCAGCACGCCGTCGCCGCCAATTTCCCAACCATCCTCTGCATGCTCTTTCAGCAGGGCGAACATCATCTCGCCCTTGCGCATGCTTGGCGCGTTCTCGATCTCCCACTCCTCGGCCATCGCCAGCAGGTCAGCAGGCGTCTTGGCTTTCAGATCCGCCAGGTTCAGGCGTTCAACAACGGGCAGGGCAACAGAAGTCATCAGATATACCTTGGGCTTGTCGCCGCCAAAAAAGGCGACACACAGCAGAGTGGGAATGGGAAATGCCATGGCCGGACGGCCCCGCAGCCTGCACCTAACCATCCAGCCACAAAAAGTCAACAAATCAGAACTTCACGATCACGCTGACAACGATGATCACCAGCAGCACGGTCGGCACTTCATTCATCATCCGGTAGCTACGCCCGCTCAATACCGCCCCGCCTGCCGCAAAGACCTTGCGCTGCCCGGCCAGCCACATGTGAAACGCCGTCATCGCCAGCACGGCCCCCGCCTTGGCCCAGGGCCAGGCCATCGACCAGTCGACAATCCCCGGCGTGGCAACCAACCCCAGCCCGAACACCCAGGTCGCGATCATCGACGGGTTCATGATCGCCCGCAACAGGCGCCGCTCCATCGTCTGAAACAGCCGGTCCGTCTCGCTGCCCGGCTTTGCCGTCTCGGCGTGGTAGACAAACAGCCGGGGCAGATAGAACAAGCCCGCCATCCAGGCGATCACCGCCACCACATGCAGCGACTTTACCCAAGGGTAGGCGCTTGCTAGAACCTCACTCATTCTGTTCCTCGCTTTCTTCCTTCTTCTATAAAGAAGATTCTTTAAAAGAAATGATGATGATGTAGGGGCCGTGGATATCTTGATATCCGCGTCGGCCCACAAATTCGCCCACAAGGGAAACCCTGTGGAAAAGAACCTGGCAACAGGCGCATGTTCCGTTGCCTTCATAAACAAATTAACAAATTCAACAGGATACCGCGCATCCCTGTGCGTCCTTGTCCACAGCGCGGTTTGTCCCTGCCTTCGGGACAACAGCTTGTCCCCAGCATCGGTTTTCTGTCCTGCACAGCGGGATAACCCGTCCTGGCTCTTGACAAGCCAGCCTGAAACCCGCCCCTCTGCCGGAAATCCGGTGTTACCCCCGCAAGACATCCCCGGAACAAAACGAGTTTATCCACAAGGCGGTCCCATGGCCCTGATCCTTGCATCCGCGTCGGAAATTCGCCTGCGCCTGCTGCTGGTGGCGGGGCTGGAGGTGCGGTCGATCCCCGCCCGCATCGACGAGGCATCTATCCTTGCCGCCCTCCATGCCGAAGGCGCCAGCCCTCGCGACATCGCCGATACGCTGGCCGAAATGAAGGCGCGAAAGCTGGCCGACCGCCATCCCGCCGACCTGATCCTTGGCTGTGATCAGGTGCTGGATTTTGACGGTCAGCCCTGGGCCAAGCCAGACTCGCCCGAACAGGCCCATCACCAGCTTCGCGTCCTGCGCGGTCAGACCCATCGGCTTCAATCCGCCGTCGTGGCCTATGACGGCGGCAAGCCTGTCTGGCGCCATGTGGCCGAGGCGCAACTGACCATGCATGATTTTTCGGACGCCTATCTGCAAGACTACATCAGCCGCAACTGGCACAGTATCCGCCACGCAGTTGGGTGCTATAAGCTGGAAGAAGAAGGCATCCGCCTGTTCTCGGATGTCAGAGGCGACTATTTTACCATTCTGGGCCTGCCGCTGCTGCCGCTGCTGGCCTGGCTGCGCATCAAAGGGGTCATTCCCACATGACAGACCAACCCCGCATCCCGCTGGCCGGCGTGATCGGTCACCCGATTTCCCACAGCCGCAGCCCCGCGCTGCATGGCTATTGGCTGCGCCGTTATGGCATCAAGGGCCATTACATCCCGATGGACATTGCCCCCGTCGATCTGGCGGCCGCCCTGCGGATGTTGCCGGTGATGGGGTTTGTCGGCGTCAACATCACCATTCCGCACAAGGAAGCCGTGTTGCAGATCGCCGACATCATCACCGACCGGGCGGCGTTGATCGGGGCGGCGAACACGCTGATCTTCCGCAAGGATGGCCGTATTCACGCCGACAACACCGACGGCACCGGCTTTATCGCCAATCTGCGCCAGCATGCGCCACAGTGGAACCCCGGCGCCGGTCCCGCCGCCGTGCTGGGCGCGGGCGGGGCGGCGCGGGCGGTGGTGGCCGCGCTTATCGAGGCTGGCGTGCCCGAAATCCGCATCGCCAACCGCACCAGACCCCGAGCCGAGGCGATCCGGTCCGATTTCGGCGCGAAAGTCACCGTGCAGGAATGGGTTCAGGCCGCCCACATGATCGAGGATTGCGCGACCGTGGTGAACACCACCTCGCTCGGCATGGTCGGCAAGCCGGATTTCCGCATCGCGATGGACGCGATATCGCCCCGCGCGTTGGCCACCGATCTGGTCTATAACCCGTTGAAAACACAATTCCTTGCCGCTGCTGAATCGCATGGGGCCACCATTGTCGACGGGCTTGGCATGTTGCTGCATCAGGCGGTGCCCGGTTTTGAACGCTGGTTCGGCCACAAGCCAGAGGTTGATCAGGCCACCCGCGACGCGGTGCTGTCGGCATGACGTTCCGGCTGGGCCTTACCGGCTCGATCGGCATGGGAAAATCCACCACCGCCGCGATGTTTTCCGAACAGGGCGTGCCCGTCTGGGATGCTGACGCCGCCGTCCATCGGCTCTACGCACCCGGCGGTCGCGCTGTGGCCCCCCTTGCCGCCCTGTGCCCTGCTGCGCTGATCGACGGCAGCATCGACCGTTCAGCCCTGAAATCCTGGATCACCGCCGACCCCTTGGCCCTGGCCCGGATAGAGGCGATAGTTCACCCGCTCGTCGCCGCCGACCGGGCCGATTTTGCCGCCAGAACAGTCTCTGACATCGCGGTTTTCGACATTCCGCTGCTGTTTGAAAACGGCACCGAAGCCCAGCTTGACGCGACCCTGCTTGTCACCGCGCCGCCAGCCCTGCAACGCGCCCGCGTGATGGCCCGGCCCGGCATGACCGAGGCGCAATTTGCGCTGATCCTCTCGCGTCAGATGCCCGATGCCGAAAAGCGCCGCCGGGCAACCCATATTGTCGAAACGCTTGGCCTCGACAGCACCCGCGCCTATGTGGCGGCGCTGCTGGCACATCTGCGTCGCGCGGTCTGACCCTATTCGTACCCCGTCATTTCCAGATACCCGCGCCCCTTGTGGCTGCCCGCGATGCGGACCGGTCCTTCCCAATAGGGCACGCTCCTCGCCATGAACGCCCCGGCGTTCAGCGCCGACAGGGTGACATCCACGCCGCGCTCGGGCCATTCCAGCCGCCACGTGACCGGCACGCCGCCCTGCACCGTCAAGGGTGTGGCGCGCAGCGCATTGGGCGGGGCCGGGGTTGCGGTGCCGTCGGCGTCGATCCACGTGGCCGAGGTATAGCCCGCCCCGCCGTCGCGCAGTCGGAACCCCATCATCCGCGCGCCATCCTCGAACATCAGCGAAAACCAGTCCCACCCGGTCTGATCCTGCCCCAAGGGCTGCGATGACCATTCCCGGTCCAGCCAGGCCTGCCCGGTCACCGGAATGCGGGCCTCCCCTAGCACAAGATCGCCCGTCACCGTGTAAAATGGCTGCGAATAGTAATGGCTGGCCTGCCCCGCCGCCGATTTCACCGAATAGCCCTGCACCCCCTGCGCCACGATCGGCCCGGTGGCCTGCAAGGCCAGATTATAGGAAAACCCCTCGCCCCCCGCCGTCAGGGTCAGCCCCGAGAGCGCATCCTGTCCGGCGGCGGCGGTGCTGGTCATTTGCCAGTTGTCGATCCAGGCCTCGAACGGCACCGCCTGCACCCCGGCCTGCCCGACCCCGCCGCGCGCCAGCCGTTCGGCAAACAGGTGGCGGTCGGGCGTGGTGATCGCGGCATGGCCCATCCACAGTTGCGGGCTGGTCCAGCCGGTTGACCCGGTTTCTTCCGGTGCCAGAGCGGTGCGGAACAGCGTCCATTGCGCGCCATAGTCGGTGCCATCCGGCCCGGTCAGGGTGGCGGTCACATACCACCATTCCACCCGAAACGTCGGATGCGCGCCATGATCGGCCGGAAAGGAAAACCGTGTCGCAGGATCGGGGATGGCAAAGCCCTCTGCCGTCTGGCCCAGCCCGGCAAAGCCCTGCGCTGCGGTCGCCAGCGGCGACACGGCGGCCAGAAAAACGACGCAGATCAACCCTTTAGCGTTCATTCGTAAACACCTTCAACAAGGCCCCCGGTCCCAACCGTGCCAGTCTGACCCATGGGCCTGCCGCCGCCCCACCGGCGGCAAGCGCCGCGAACAGGCTCAGGCGCAGCCAGTCGGCGGGGAAGACATACATCGGCAACCGCCAGCCAAAGGCCGCCACATTGACCACCGCCAGCAAGATCCACGCCAGCCCCAATCCCAAGGGCAGCGCCAGCGCCAGCACCAGCCCGGCCAGCATCATGGTCCGCGCAAAATCCAGCCAGGCCAGCCGCCGCGTGGTCAGGCCCATGGCCCAGACCGGGGCCAGTTGCGGCAGGCGCATCTCCGACAGGGTCATCAGGCTGGCAAACATGGCAAGTGCCGCCACAGCCAGCGTCAGCACGTTCAGCGCCGCCGTGACGGCAAAAGTGCGCTCGAACACCCGCAGGGAAAAGGCTTTGACCCCGGCGTTTTCCAGCACCGCATCTCCCTGCAACCCGAACTCTGCCCGCAATGCTGCCGCCAGTGCCGCCGCCTTTGCCGGATCAACCCGCAGCGCAAAGCGCAACCGTGCCACATCGGGAAAGCGCTGTACCAACTGGTCGGTACTGACAATCGCCTGCGGTTTGGGGTTGCCGTAATCCGAATAGACCCCGGCAATCGGCAAGGCCCCTCCGGGCAGCGCCACCCTGTCGCCAAGCGCGAGGCCGCTCCGGCGATACATCTGTTCGTTGACCAGTACGGCCTGGCCCGCCGCCATCACCGTCCAAACGTCAGGGCTGGCCATCAGCAAGGGCCAGTTGTCGCGGTAGGTGGCGTGGTCGGTCATGCCGAACACCTCGGCCGGTTCGCCCGCCAGGGTGGTGTCTGCCCGCCAGATCGGCAGGATCGCATCAGTGCGCGGTGCCAGCCAGTCCAGCATCCGCGCGGCCTGCGCCTCATCGGCGGCGGTAAGGTAGATTTCCGAGGCAAGCCGCTGATCCAGCCAGCCGGTAAACGTCAACCGAAAGCTGGATACCATGGTGCCGACCCCCAGATTGGTCGCCAGTGCCAGCAGCAGGGCCATCAGCGCCAGCGACAGCCCCGGCAGTTGCTGGCGCGTATCGGCCCAGAACCATTGCGCCAGCACAGCCTTGGCATGGCGCTGCGCTATGGTCGTGGCGGCCCACAGCAACGACGGCAGCAGCAGCGCCGCGCCCAGCAAAACCGCCCCCAGCATCCCGAACCCGGCCCACAACCCCTGCCCCAGCACGCCCAGCCCCAAGGCCCCCATCAGCAGCACAGCCCCGGCCCCCGCCTGCCAGCGCAGACCCGCCACCGACGCCCGCGCCCAGGCGCGCGGCTGCGCCGGGGCCAGCACGGGCATCTGCCACAGCCGCCACAGGCTTTGCCCCGCCGCGATCAGCGTGCCTGCAACCGCAATGCCGACCCCCGCCCCCCACAACCAAGGGCGAAAGGTCAACGTGCCCGGCACATCGGCCCCATACAGCCCGCGCAGCGTGCCCGCCACATCGGGCAGCAGGGCGGCGGCCACCAGATAACCCAGCCCGACCCCTGCCACCCCCGCCACCCCGGCCAGCACCAGCAGTTCGGCCAGCACAATCCCGATCAGCGCCCGCCCCGACAGCCCAAGCGCGCGCAGGGTGCGGAACACGCCGCGCCGCTGTTCAAAGGCCAGACCGATGGCGGAATAGACGATGAACAACCCCACTGCAAAGGACAGCAGGCCAAAGGCGGTCAGGTTCAGGTGGAAACTGTCGGTCAGGCGGGCCAGATCCTCGCCGCCCTTTGCGGGTTCCATCCGCAACTCCGGCGCAGTTTCGGCCAATGGTCCCGGCGCTGCGGCGGGGCCAAGCACCAGATAGGAAATCCCTGCGCCCCCCAACAGCCGCTGGACCACCGAAATATCACCGATCGCAACACCGGGGGGCAGGTCGGGGCTGGGGCGCAGCAGGGGCAGGCCTTGCACGCCCGCCAGCCGCGCCACGGTGTCCGCATCGGCAAACAGCATGCCCTGCGCCGAGACAAAGCTGCCCAGATCGGCCCCCGCCACCTCGATCTGCCGGGCCTTTGCGGGCAGGGTCAGCGGGTCAATCCCGATCAGCCGCAGATCGTTGCCCTCCAGCCGCCCTTCGGTCACGGGCGACACCTCCCACCCCGCGCGGCGCAGCGCGGCATAGCTGGCAACCGGCACCGCACCTTCCTGCGCCACCAGCCTTGGCAGCCGGTCCTGCCCCAGTGCCCCGGCCGCCTCGGCATAGCTGGCGCGGGCCTCGGCGTTGATCGCCTGCACCCCCGACCACAGCGCGGTGGCCAGCGACAGACCCAACAGCAGCATCGACAGTTGCATCGGATGCCTGCGCCAATACGACAGCAGCGCGCCTAGGGCGGCGCGGATCACGCCAGCCGCCCCGAGGACAGCCGCACCTGCCCGCCCAACCGCTGCGCCAGCCGGGGGGAATGCGTCACCATCAGCAACCCTGCCCCGGTCTGCGCCACCAGCCCCAGCATCAGGTCCAGCACCGCGTCACCTGTGGCCTCGTCCAGATTGCCGGTGGGTTCATCGGCCAGCACCAGTTGCGGGCGCAGCGCCAAGGCCCGCCCGATGGCAACCCGCTGTTGCTGGCCGCCCGACAATTGTTCGGGATAGCGCGCCAGCACCGCCCCCAGCCCCAGCCGTTGCGCCAGATCGGCCACCCATGCCGGATCATGCCGTCCCGCCAACCGCGCCTGAAACGCCAGATTGGCGGCCACGTCCAGCGACGGGATCAGGTTGAATTGCTGAAAGACCACCGCCACCACGCCGCGCCGCATCTGCGCGCGCACCGTGTCTGTCGCCCTGGCCATATCGGTGCCCGCCACCACGATCGCCCCGGCATCCGGGGTTTCCAGACCGGCCACCAGATGCAGCAGCGTGCTTTTGCCCGACCCGGATTCCCCGGTCAGCGCCAGACTTTGCCCCGCGCCAAGGGTCAGCCCGACCCCGTCCAGCACCCGCACCGGCCCTTCGCCGGTCTGAAAGACCTTGGTCACACCTGATAGGGTCAGCAGCATCGGGCCTCCGGTCTTTGCCCCAAAGACCTAGCGCCCTTTACCGGCCCGGCCAAGCCGCGCCAGACGTGGCATATGCGCCGGGCAGGGCGGTCAGGTCGGGTCTTCCTGATGCACGTTGTGCACCGACACGCCGTCAGCCTCGGTCGGCATCGCCAGCCAGTCCTTGTGCGTCAGCGTGCGGCGGGTGTCGTCCAGCCCCGCCTGCCAGTGTTCGCGCATCGAGTTGCCTGAAAACTCGTAATCCAGCGATTGGCCTTCGTAGACCTTCTTCTGATAGACCATGTGAATGATGTTGACCTGCGCCACATCCTCCATATCCGCCAGAAACGCCTTGTCAGACGGGGTGCGCAGGTCGGCCGGCACCCGCATCAGCGCGTCGCGCAGCGCAAGGCGCATGTGGTGCGTGCGGCGGAACGTGTCGGTGTTGTGCCGGGTGCGGCTGGAATACATGATGTCCTTGTGGCGATCCAGCACGGCATTCATGTCGCGCGGCAACGGACCCCGCGCGTTGAACAGGTCGATCTGAAACACCAGCGTATCCTTGATCGTCTCGCATTCCAGCAGGTATTGCAGCGGAGTGTTCGACACGATGCCGCCGTCCCAGTAGTGGTCATTCTCGATCTTCACCGGCGCAAAGGCCGGTGGCAGCGCGCCCGAAGCCATGATGTGTTCCGGCCCCAGCCGTTCCAGCGCGGAATCGAAATACCGGAAATTGCCGGTTTCCACGTTCACCGCCCCCACGCTCAGCCGATGGTCGGTGTCATTCAGCAGATCCCAGTCGACCAGCCGGTTCAGCGTGTCGCGCAGATCGGACGTGTCGTAAAAGCTGGTGGCAGTACTGGCGCCGCTGGCGGCAAACCACGGGTTCACCTGATGCGGTCTGAAAAACCCCGGCAGACCATATTGCATGGTCATCATGGAACTGACCGCATTGCGCCATTTGCGGAACTGGTCGCCTTCGGGGGCAAAGGACCAGACCTTGCGTCCTGACAGGGTTTCCCAGAAATCATGCAACCGGTCCAGCCGGTTGCCCGGATGGTTGCCCGCCATGATCGCCCCGTTGATCGCCCCGATCGACACGCCCGAAAACCAGCGTGGCGCGATGTTGGCTTCGCACAGGGCCTCGAACACGCCGCCCTGATAGGCCCCCAGGGCCCCGCCGCCCTGCAAGACCAGCGCGATCAGATCATACCCGCCGATCTGCTGCGCCTGTGCTGCGCCCAAAGGGCTGGCCGCGCTGCTGCGGCGGGCAGTATCGGCGATCACCTTGTCCAGGATAGTCATGCGCATCCTCTTTCGTTTTCAAGGTCAGACCGGCCAGAAATCGCGGTCTTCCACCACCCACGTCCTGCACCGCCGCATCGTATAGGCAAATCCATGCCGACGCAGGGCCTGATTGGCAGGCACAATCGGCAGTCACTGGCGCCCGTCACGGCGAAATCGCCCGGATCACTGCGCACAGCCTTGCAAATCCGGGCCGCGCCATCAACCTTGCAGAATGACCCTGACCAGAAAATCCGGCACAGGGGCTGCTGCCGGGATCACGGTCCCGATACGGGTTTGCAGGTGGTGAAATCAGGCGACAGGCGCGCGTCCCCCACAGGTTCCGTGACTTGGGCGGTGGCGTGTCGTATAAGGCCTCATGCGCTGGCCGCAGCACGGGAAAGATATTGATATGGTTGATAAAACGCGGCTTTCAGCCAATCGCGAAGTGGTGCTGGATACCGAAACCACCGGTTTTGAACCGTCTGAGGGCCACCGCATCGTCGAAATCGGCGCGGTCGAGCTGATCAACCAACTGCCAACCGGGCGCACCTATCACCAGTATATCAACCCCGAACGGTCCATGCCGAAAGAAGCGTTCGAGGTGCATGGGCTGGGCGATGAGTTCCTACGCGACAAACCCCTGTTCAAGGCCATTGGCGCGGCATTTCTGGATTTCATCGGCGATGCGCAACTGGTGATCCACAATGCCGCCTTCGACATGAAATTCCTGAACTTTGAATTGCAGCGCGCCAACCTGCCCGGCATTCCCAACGACCGCGCCACCGATACCCTGCTGATCGCGCGCAAGAAATTTCCCGGCTCGCCGGCATCGCTTGATGCGCTGTGCCGCCGGTTTGGTGTCGACAACTCGGCCCGCGAAAAGCATGGCGCGCTGTTGGACAGCGAAATTCTGGCCGAGGTCTATCTGGAGCTGATCGGCGGGCGGCAGCCAGATTTTGCGCTGTCGGCCAACCAGTCCAGCAAGGGGGCCACCACTGAATGGCGCGCCCGTCCAAGGCCTCAGGCCTTGCCGCCCCGCATCACGGCAGAAGAAGCCGCAGCCCACGCGACCTTTGTCGAAAAGCTGGGTGACGCCGCCATCTGGAAGGCCCGGACATAGAAAAACCGGCCCCGCAGGACCGGCCTTTCAGGTTTTTCAGCAGGCTCAGTTGACCGCAGCCGGGGTCTGTGCGGCTGCGCGGCGCGCGATTTCCTGCCGGTAGAGGGCCAGAAAATCCACCGTGTCGATGTTCAGGGGCGGAAAACCCCCGTCGCGGGTGACATCCGAAATGATCCGGCGGCAGAACGGGAACAGCAGGCGCGGGCATTCGATCAGCAGGAAAGGATGCAACTGGTCTTCCGGTACGCCTTCCACATGGAACACGCCGCCGTAATCCAGCTCCATCAGAAACAGCGTGTCGCCGTTCGCCTTGTTCTTCGACGTGACCTTGTACTTCGTGATCACGTCATACTGATGATCGCCCGCCCGCTTGCGCGCATCGAGGCTGACCGCGACCTGAATGTCGGGCTGCACTTCCCCGCCGGTCAGACCCTTCTGGGCGACCAGATTTTCAAACGACATGTCGCGCACGAATTGCGCCAGAACGCTCATCCGCATTTGCGGCGCTGCGGCGCCATTGTCTTCCTCGGCCATCCCTGAACTCCTCGTTTTTCACCTGTTGCGCGGGTGATAACAGGTCAATCGCCGCCCCTCAATGGCGCGTCCACCCAGATTTTCCACGCGTCGGGGGCTGGGCGGCTTCATCCTCGCCGACTTCGTGAAATTCCGCGTCGATAAAGCCGGGGTCGGGACGATGGGCTTCACGGTAGGGCGCCTGGCCCCCCATGCCGCGCACCTGCACCCGGCTGGCAAGCAGCGCAATCACCCCGGCCCGCACCGGAGGAACCAGCAGCAACAGACCCAGTGCGTCGGTCAGAAACCCCGGCAGGATCAGCAATATCCCTGCCACCAGCAGCAGCACCCGCTGAATCAGCGGCGACAGCGGATCAACCGACCGCAGCCCTTGCCGCAGTTCCGCAGCCCCCTGCATGCCCTGCCAGCGCAGGATCTGCACCCCCGCGATCCCTGACAAGATCACCCAGGCCAGCGTGGCCCACAGGCCGATCGCCCCGCCCACAACCACAAACAGCCCAATTTCAATCAGCGGAACCGCCAATATCGCCACCAAAAGCCACATCTTTTCCCTCCTGCAGGCTGCTCCTGCGGGTTCGTGAAGCCGGGGCGGTAGACACTTGCCGACCCAACACCTACATAAGGCGCAGATCATGCAACACCAAGTCATCACCGCACCAATCCTCGGGGTTTCAGAATGAGTTCGTCCATCCTTCAATTGCTCGTACTGGCCGGGATCGCTGTGTTCCTGATCCTGAAGCTGCGGTCGGTGCTGGGCACGCGCGACGGGTTTGAAAAACCCCCCGTCCCGCTGGAGGATGTCCGCCCCCGCGCCCGCAACTTTGAAGTGATCGAAGGCGGCCCGGACCGCGACATCACCGACCATGTGGCCGACGGGTCCGATGCGGCCAAGGCGCTGTCGGCGATGAAGGCGGCCGAGCCGGGCTTTTCGGTCAGCACCTTTCTGCAAGGCGCGCGTGGCGCCTATGAAATGATCCTGATGGCGTTTGAAAAGGGCGATCTGGACAGCATCCGCCCCTTCCTGTCGGATGAGGTGGAGGCCACCTTTGGCGCGGCGATTGCGGCGCGCGAAAATCAGGGCCTGACGATTGAGGCCACCTTCATCGGCATGAAGGAACTGGTTCTGCACGACGCGACCTATGACCGCGACAGCAAGCTGGGCGAGATTTCGGTGCGTTTTGTTGGCGAAACCACCTCTGTTGTGCGCAACAAGGCCGGCGAGGTGATCGAGGGCAGCCCGACCGAGATCAAGCGCCAGCGCGATGTCTGGACCTTTGCCCGCCGCATGGGGGTCGATGATCCCAACTGGCAGCTTGTGGGCACCGGCGACTGATCCGGGGGCCTGATGCGTGCCGTGCTTCGCGCTCTTCTGGTCTGTGTTGCGATGACGGCCACCCCTGCCGCCGCCCAACTGCTGACGTTCGAGGAACTGGACGGCTGGTACGAGGACCGGCAGTCCGAAGGGTTGACGGCGTTTCTTGCCACCTGCGATCTTCTGGATGCCCCCGACTGGCGGCCATTGTGCAAGCTGGCCCGCGATGTGCCGCTGGATGACGCCTCGGCGCGCAGTTTCTTTGAACTGTTCTTCAAGCCGGTGCTGATCGGCGCACCGCCTGCGCTGTTCACCGGATACTATGAACCCGAACTGCCCGGCTCCCCGGTTCGCACGCCGCGCTTTGCCTACCCCATTTACCGCAAGCCGCCCGAGCTGACCGAAGGGCAGGTCTGGCAGCCAAGGTCGGTGATCGAGGCCGGGCTGTTGCGGGGTCGCGGGCTGGAGATTGCCTGGCTGGATGATCCGGTCGAGGTGTATTTCCTGCAAATTCAAGGCTCTGGCCGCATCCGCATGCCCAACGGCACCGTGATGCGGGTGGGGTATGGCGGCAAGAACGGCCAGCCTTACCGCTCGGTGGGTCAGGAAATGGTACGGCGCGGCACCCATACGCTGGATCAGGTGTCGGCGCAGGAAATCCGGGCCTGGGTCAAACGCAACGGCGCGGCGGGGCTGGCGATGCTGAACCACAACCCGTCCTATGTGTTCTTCCGCAAGCTGGACGATCTGCCCGCCGATCTTGGCCCGATCGGGGCGATGGGCCGGTCGATCACCACGCTGCGCTCTGCCGCGATCGACCCCGATTTTGTGCCGTTGGGCGCGCCGCTCTGGATCGAAAAGGACGGCACCGCCCCGATGCGCCGCCTGATGATCGCGCAGGATACGGGCGGGGCGATCAAGGGCGCGCAGCGGGCAGACATCTTCTTTGGCACCGGCAATGCGGCGGGCGATGCGGCGGGCACGGTCAAGGATGGCGGGCGGCTGATCCAGTTGCTGCCCATCGACCGCGCCTATGCCATGCTGCCCGAAGGCTGACCCATGGCCCGCCGCCGTTCCCTGCGCCCCGAGGAGGAGGAGATCTGGCATGCCGTCGCCCGGACGGCGCGGCCGCTGCACGCCAAGCATGCGCAGCCGCTTGCCGCCCCCATCCCGCCGCGCGCCGACCCCGCACCCGTGGCCCCGCCACACCCGCGCCTGCCGTTCTTTTCGCTGGGCGAAAAGGTCCGCGCCAAGCCCGCGCATAACCTTGCCCCCAGCCTGAAGGCCGCGCTGTCTGACGCCCCGTTGCGGATGGATGCCAAGACCCATGGCAAGATGACCCGTGGCAAACTGGCCCCCGAAGCCCGCATCGACCTGCACGGCCTGACCCTGGCCGAGGCCCACCCCGACCTGATCCGCTTTATCCTGAACGCGCAAAGCGCCGGGTTGCGGCTGGTGCTGGTGATCACCGGCAAGGGCAAACGTGGCGACGACCATGGCCCGATCCCGCAACGCATGGGCGCGCTGCGCCATCAGGTGCCGCAATGGCTGCGCATGACGCCGATGGGGCAGGCGGTGCTGCAAGTGACCGAGGCCCACCTGAAACACGGCGGGTCTGGCGCTTATTACGTCTACCTGCGGCGTTAACGCCCCAGCTCGCGCCCGATTTGCACCACGGGCGACAGGACCACCCGCGTTGCCGTCTGCACCGACAGCACGGTGCCGGAAATCAGGTCGGTCTTTGCCGCGCGGTCGTTGTCAAACGCCTGACCCACCGAAGCAATGCCGCCAACCACGCTGATCAGCGTCTTTGAATCGCCCAGCACGAAATGCCCGGCCCCTTCGGTGAACGAGGTGATGTCCAGCAGGGTCACATCCAGATCGGCCACGCGGGTCAGATCGGTCAGCGTGCCAAGCCGTTCCTTCTGCCCCGTCATCAGCCCTGCCAGTTTCAGCATCCTGTCCTTGCCTGACCCGAAAATCAGGAAAGGCTGTGGCAGCTTGCCAATCGCCTTGGCCTGCGTGCGGAACACTTCGACATCAATATCCGGCGAGATCAGTACCACGCCCGAAATCTTGTTCATCGTGGCGCTGTCGCCGCGAATGGCGATCTGGCGCAAAGCCTCCATCGTCAGCAGCGACCCCATCGAATGCGCGACCAGCGTGATCCGCCGCGCCCCCGCACGGGACACCTGATCAATCAGCGCTTCCAGCCCGTCGCGGGCAAACAGGATCGAATCGCGATCATAGACATAGCCCAACGGTTCAGCCGCCGAGGGCCAGCTGTAGTGCACCACCGCCCCCGGCATTTCCAGATCATGCGCCAGTTGCGCAATCCGGTACAGGCCTTCGGAAAACGTGTTGTTGTAGCCATGCACAAAGATCACCGCATCGCCGCCCGATGGGCGCATCGCGGGGCCAAGGTCGGCGCGAAACGCCTCATTGGTCTGATAGCGGACCTCGCTGGTGGTCAAAAAGTCGACGCGCGGGTCGGGCGTGGCGCCACGGCGCGGCCATTTGATCGACCCAAGCTCGCGCTCGGGGGGAATGGAAATGTCATAGCGGCCCAGAAACGTGGTTTCAGACCGCTTGGACCCGAATTGCCCGGTGTCATCATAAGCCCGCGTCGTGCCGATAAAGACCGATTCCACCTCCCCCACCGCGCCCGCATCCGGGACAACGGTCACCTGGCCGCGCGGGCTGCAGGCCAGAACGAAGGTCAGACACAGCAGAGACAGGTATCGGATCACGGCGCTATCCCTGAGGCAGAAGACGCCAAGACATGTGCCTTTGCAACCTGCCGGTCAAGCGCCGCGTCGCCCTTTGCGCCGCCTCACCGCAGTTTCCCGCGCATCCGGCCCATTCTTTTGCACGCAGCGGTGATCCGCCTCTTGGCCTTGCCATGAGCAACACATACCCTGTACCAAAAAGGGGGCCAAATGACCGACCACGTTTCCACCCATCAGGCCGAGGATGACGCCCGCAACGAACAGATCCTGCTCTGGGTCAATGGCCACATCGTGCCCAAGGCGCAGGCGATGGTGTCGGTCTATGATTCCGGCTTCATGATGGGGGATGGCGTCTGGGAAGGCATCCGCCTGTACAACGGCCGCTGGTCCTTTCTGGAGGAACACATCGACCGTCTGTTCGAGGCGGCCCGCGCCATCGACCTTGATCTGGCCCGCAGCCGCGACCAGATCATTCAGGCGGTGCTGGACACGCAGGCCGCCAATGGCATGACCAATGATGCCCACGCCCGCCTGATGGTGACGCGCGGCATCAAGACCCGGCCATTCCAGCACCCCAAACTGGCGCAGCAAGGCCCGACCATGGTGATCATCATGGAACACAGCCGCCAGAAACTGCCCCGCCCGATCACCCTTGCCACCGTCCCGCACCTGCGCGGGCTGCCGATGACCCAAGACCCCAAGCTGAACTCGCACAGCAAGCTGAACTGCATCCTCGCCTGCATCGCCGCCGAAAAGGCCGGCGCGGACGAGGCGCTGATGCTGGACATCCACGGCTTTGTGAACACCACCAACGCCTGCAATTTCTTCATCGTCAGAAAGGGCGCGGTCTGGACCAGCACGGGCGATTACTGCATGAACGGCATCACCCGGCAAAAAGTGATCGACCTGTGCCGCGCCAATGGCATCCCGGTGCAGGAGCGCAATTTCAGCCTGGTTGACACCTATGGCGCGGACGAAGCCTTTCTGACCGGCACTTTCGGCGCGCAAACCCCGGTGGGGGTCATCGACGGGCGGCAGATCGGCACCGGGCAAATGGGGCCGATGACCGAACGGTTGCGCGGGTTGTACAAGACATTGGTGGGCGCATGAGGATTGCAATGTGGTCTGGTCCGCGGAACCTGTCGACTGCGATGATGTATGCGTTTTCGGCGCGCGGGGATGCCGTGGTCTGGGACGAGCCGTTCTACGCCGCCTATCTGGAGGCGACAGGCATCGACCACCCGATGCGGGAAGCGATCATCGCCGAGAATGAATCCGACCCCGACCGCATAGCCTCGATCTGCAAAGGCCCGGTGCCGCAACATAAAACGCTGTTTTATCAAAAGCATATGACCCTGCACATGATTGACGGTTTTGACCGGCGCTGGATGCGGGCCTGTTCCAACGTCTTCCTGATCCGCCATCCGGCGCGGGTGGTCGCGAGCTATGCCAAGAAACGCGATGCCGCAACGCTGGCGGATATCGGCTTTGTGCAGCAAGAACAGTTGTTCAACGAGGTGGCCGGTTGGTCGGGCACGACACCACTGGTGATCGACAGTGACGACATCCGCGCCGACCCCGAAGGCATGCTGCGCAAGCTTTGCGCGGGTCTGAGCATTGATTTCACACGGAAAATGCTGAAATGGCCTGCCGGGGGCAACGAGGCTGACGGCACCTGGGCGCCGCATTGGTACGCGGCTGTGCATCGGTCGACCGGGTTTGACGGGTCCGAAGGCCCGCTGCCCGCCCTGGGCGGGGCCTATACCGATCTGGCGGCGGCGGCTTTGCCATATTATCAAAGGCTTGCCGAACACCGCCTGTAGGATGGGCAATATTGCCCATCCTACGATGCCGTCACTTCACCCGAGCGTTCCGCGTGGCGATCAGCTTCAGGCGCAGGGCGTTCAGCTTGATGAATCCTGCCGCATCCTTCTGGTCATAGGCGCCTGCGTCTTCTTCAAAGGTCACATGCTTTTCGGAATAGAGACTGTGATCCGACCAGCGCGCAACCGTCCGCACCGACCCCTTGTACAGCTTCAACCGCACTGTGCCCGTCACATGGTCTTGTGACTTGTCGATCAAGGCCTGCAACATCTCGCGTTCCGGGCTGAACCAGAAGCCATTGTAGATCAGTTCCGCATAGCGCGGCATGATGCTGTCCTTCAGGTGCCCGGCACCTGCGTCCAGCGTGATCTGCTCGATCCCGCGATGGGCCTCCAGCAGGATCGTGCCGCCCGGCGTTTCATAGGCCCCGCGCGATTTCATGCCGACAAAGCGGTTTTCCACCAGATCCAGCCGCCCGACCCCGTGCTTGCCGCCAATCTCGTTCAACCGGGTCAGGATCGTTGCGGGCGACAGCGCCTCGCCGTTGATCGACACCGCATCGCCGCGTTCAAACCCGACCTCGATGAACTCGGGCGCATCCGGAGCATCCTCGGGCGCCACGGTGCGCTGCCAGACGTAATCCGGCGGCTCCACCCCCGGATTTTCCAGTACCTTGCCCTCGGACGAGGTGTGCAGCAGGTTCGCATCCACCGAAAACGGCGCATCGCCGCGCTTGTCCTTGGCAATCGGAATCTGGTTGGCCTCGGCAAATTCCAGCAACCTGGTCCGACTGGTCAGATCCCATTCGCGCCAGGGCGCGATCACCTTGATCGCCGGGTCCAGCGCATAGGCCGACAACTCGAACCGGACCTGATCATTGCCCTTGCCGGTCGCGCCATGCGCCACGGCATCGGCCCCGGTTTCCTGCGCGATCCGCACCAGATGCTGCGAAATCAGCGGCCGCGCGATAGATGTGCCCAGCAGATAGAGGCCTTCATACAGCGCATTGGCGCGGAACATCGGGAACACGAAGTCACGCACGAATTCTTCACGCACATCGACGATGTGAATGTTTTCAGGCTTGATCCCCAGCAGGATCGCCTTCTGGCGCGCGGGTTCCAGTTCTTCGCCCTGCCCCAGATCGGCGGTGAAGGTCACCACCTCGCAGCCATATTCGGTCTGCAACCATTTCAGGATGATCGAGGTATCAAGGCCGCCGGAATAGGCGAGAACGACTTTCTTCGGGGCAGACATGGGGGCCTCCATCACGGGTTTCGCCCGCGATTAAAGGGAAATGCGGTCAAGGGCAAGAACGCGCCCGTACCCGGTACAAATCGCGCCGCGCTTGCCAAGTTCGGGCCGTTGCGCCACATCAGGACGATGAGTGATTTTGCCCATGCCGCCCGCCAGACCACGCTTGCCCTGCGCGACCTGTTTCCGGAAACGCCGTTGCAGCGGAACGACCACCTGTCTGTGCGCTATGGCGCCGAGATCTGGCTGAAACGCGAGGATCTGACGCCGGTGCGCAGTTACAAGCTGCGCGGGGCGTTCAATGCGATGCGCAAGGTCCGGGTCGCCAATCCGCAGCAGCGTGCCTTTGTCTGCGCCAGTGCGGGCAACCATGCGCAAGGCGTGGCCTTTGCCTGCCGCCACTTTGGCGTCAGCGGCACGATCTTCATGCCGGTGACGACGCCGCAGCAAAAGATCGACAAGACCCGCACCTTTGGCGGTGACGCCATCCGAATCGAGCTGACCGGCGACTATTTCGACCAGACCCTTGCGGCGGCGCAGGCCTACTGCCTTCAGGCCTCTGCCCATTTCCTGTCGCCCTTCGACGACGAGGATGTGATCGAAGGGCAGGCCAGCGTCGGCGTGGAAATCCTTGATCAGCTTGGCGCCGCCCCTGATCTGGTGATTCTGCCGGTGGGTGGCGGTGGGTTGGCGGCGGGGGTGACCAGCTATTTCCGCGATGTGGCACCGCAGACCGGCTTTCGTTTTGTCGAACCCTTGGGCGGGGCCAGCCTGATGGCCGCGCTGCGCGAAGGGGCGCCGGTAAAGCTGAACCGGATCAACAGTTTTGTCGACGGGGCTGCGGTGGCGCGCCTCGGGGATCGCACCTTTGCGCGGCTGGCGGGCTATGCGCCCGATCAGGTGATTCTGGCGCCCGAAGACCGGATCTGCGTGACCATGCTGGACATGCTGAATGTCGAAGGCATCGTGCTGGAACCTGCCGGCGCGCTGTCCGTCGATGTGCTGCCGGAACTGGCCGGGGTGATCCGGGGCAAGACGGTGGTCTGCGTCACCTCGGGCGGCAATTTCGACTTTGAGCGCCTGCCCGAGGTGAAAGAACGGGCGCAACGCTTTTCGGGGCTGAAGAAATATTTCATCCTGCGCATGCCGCAGCGCCCCGGCGCGTTGAAAGAGTTCCTGTCGATGCTGGGGGCCGAGGATGATATCGCCCGCTTTGAATACCTCAAGAAATCGGCGCGCAACTTCGGCTCGGTGCTGATCGGCATTGAAACCAGACAGGCGGCAAATTTTCAGACCTTTACCGACCGGATGGATGCGGCGGGTTTTACCTATCGCGATATTACCAATGATGATGCGCTGGCCGAGTTTCTGATCTGAGCCTTTCTGACCTGACGGGCCACCCATCAGGCCGCCGCCTGACCGGCGCCGGCCTGAAACGCGGCTTTTGACGCGGCATAGCATGACACCACGCGCGCCAGGTCGACGCCGCCTTGCGCCGCGCGGCGTTCGCCATCCTGGCACAGGGCGGCAAGGTCGGTCAGCCCGAGGTTCAGCGCCGAGCCTTTCAGGAAATGCAGCTGGCCTTCCACCTGTTCGGGCGGAACACCCAGATCAAGCCGGGCGATCACCTCATCCGCCTCCTCCAGAAACAGGCCAACCACCTCGGCAAAGCCATCTTCGCCAAACTCCGTCCGCAGTTCCGTTACCCGGCCCCAGTCTATCATCGCACCCTCCGCCCCTGCGGGCTGCCTTTGCTTCGGTCCCACAGCCAACCTGCCGGACCGCCCTTAACAAAGCGTAATCCCTCCTTGCCCATTCCAATGAAATTTTAGCTTTCACAGGACGTTAACACCTGTCGCGCAAGGGTGGTCGGCAGGTAACAAGGGGGCGTCGGTGCGTCAGGCCATTTCAGTGCGACAGGGCCAAACGGTGTCCGGGGCCATGTCGCCCCGGCATGTGCTGGTGGTTGACGACAGCAAGGCGCAGCGCCGGTTGATGGCGCTGTATCTGGCCCGTTGGGGGTATCGCGTGACAGAGGCCGCCTCGGGGGACGAGGCGATGCAGCTTTGCGCGTCGGCCAAGGTCGATATCGTGCTGAGCGACTGGATGATGCCGGGCCTGTCGGGGGTCGATTTCTGCCGCGCCTTCCGGCGGCTGCCGCGCGAAGGCTATGGCTATTTCATCTTGCTGACCTCGAAATCCGAAAAGGCCGAAATCGCCAATGGGCTGGAGGCCGGGGCCGATGATTTTCTGACCAAGCCGGTAAACCCCGATGAACTGCGCGCAAGGCTGCGGGCGGGGGAACGGATTCTGGGCATGCAGGCCGAACTGGTGCAGCAGAACCGGCTGGTGGGGGCCACGCTGGACGAATTGCAAAAGCTGTATGATTCGCTGGACCGCGACCTGATCGAGGCGCGCAAACTGCAACAAACGCTTGTCCGCGACCGGTATCATGATTTTGGCCGGGGGGCAGCGTCCATCCTGCTGCGTCCTTCGGGGCATGTCGGCGGCGATCTGGCGGGGTGTTTTCCCATCAACGATACGCGCGTGGCGCTGTATTCGGTGGATGTGTCGGGGCATGGCGTGGCCTCGGCGATGATGACGGCGCGGTTGGCGGGGCTGTTGTCGGGGTCGTCGCCGGACCAGAATCTGGCGCTGACCGGGGGGCGGGATGGCAAGGCCGGGGCCTGGCCGCCCGAGGTTGTGGCGCATCGCTTCAACCGCATGATGATCGAAGATTTTCAGGTCGATCAGTACTTTACCCTCGCCTATGCCGATGTGGACCTTGCCACGGGCCGGGTGCAACTGGTGCAGGCGGGGCATCCGCATCCGTTGATCCTGCGGGCGGGCGGGCGGATCGAGGCGGTCGGGCAGGGGGGGCTGCCCATCGGGCTGATCCCCGGCGCCTGCCATGACCGGATCGAGGCGCAGCTTTACCCCGGCGACCGGCTGTTCCTGATGTCGGACGGGCTGACCGAATGCCCCGGCGCCGATGGTGGCGATCTGGGCGAGGACGGTCTGGAAGCATTGCTGCGCCGGAATTACGCACTCGATAGCCCGGCCTTGCTGGAGGCGCTGGTCTGGGATCTGGTGGCCTTTGCCGGACGCGAGGAATTTCCCGATGATGTATCGGGCCTGTTGTTCGACTATCGCGGCTGAACCGCGCGCAGCAGCATCGCCCGGTCGCCTTCATTCGCCAGCACGTCCAGCGCCTGCGCCACCGGCAGCCAGACGGCGGTATGACCAGCCTCGGTGGGCGGGCCAAGCCGATAGACCGGCCGCGCCAGATAGACGGTGCAGATCTTTTCGGCCCACATGTCGTAATCGGGCATGTAGGTGAACCGCCGAAACGCCCCAATCCGGCGGATTGTGCCGATTTTCCAGCCGGTTTCCTCAATCACCTCGCGGTGCAGGGCGGCCAGCGGGTGTTCGCCCGCATCGATCCCGCCGCCGGGCAGTTGATATTCCGGCACCGGGGCCATCTGGTGCGTCGCCAGAATACTGTCGCCACGCAACAGCACCGCATAGACCCCCGGCCTGCGCCGATAGCGTTGCCCATCCACCACGGGTTCGCCATAGCGCCGGATTCCAGATGCCCTGATCATGCTGCGCCCCTTGGTCCTGCGGTTGCCCTGCCTATATAGGCGCGGTATGCCAAGACTGGCACGTTTAGGAAACCCCATGACCATTGGTTCGCACATCGCCTGGGACGATACCGTCCTGCCCTTTCAGCTTGATGCCTCGGATATCCGTGGCCGCGTCGCGCGGCTGGACGGCGTTCTGGATCAGGTGCTGAAACAGCACGCCTACCCGCCACTGATCGAGGCGCTGGTGGCCGAGGCTGCCTTGCTGACCGCCCTGATGGGGCAGGCGATCAAGCTGCGCTGGAAGCTGAGCATCCAGATCCGCGGCAAAGGCCCCGCCCGCCTGATCGCGACCGATTACTACGGCCCGCAGAATGACGGCGAACCGGCCCGAATCCGGGCCTATGCCAGCTATGATGCCGAAGGGCTGGATCATGACGCCGCCCCCTTCAGCCAGATCGGCGAGGGGTATTTTGCGGTGATGCTGGATCAGGGCGAAGGCATGGTGCCTTATCAGGGCTTTACCCCGATTGCGGGCGGGTCGCTGTCGGGCTGTGCGGAAACCTATTTCGCGCAATCCGAACAGTTGCCGACGCGCTTTGCCGTGACCTTCGGCAAAAGCCAGACGCCGGGCGACAGCTTGCGCTGGCGGGCGGGGGGCGTGATGTTGCAGCATATGCCGCAGGTCGGCATGTCGGTCGCGGCCGAAGGCGGCACCGGCGAGGGTGGCTTGCTGACCCACACCGACATCCTGTCGGGCGATGCCAGCGAAAACTGGAACCGCGTCAACCTGTTGCTGGACACGGTCGAGGAGATGGAGCTGATCGGGCCGACCGTCGCGCCCACCGATCTGCTGATCCGGCTGTTCCATGAAGAACAGCCACGGGTGTTCGATGCCACGGCGGTACGCTTTGGCTGTTCGTGCAGCGAAGACAAGGTGCGCAACACAATGTCGATCTACAGCCAGAAAGACATCGCCAAGATGACGACGCCCGAAGGCACCGTCACCGCCGATTGCCAGTTCTGCGGCGCGCATTACAAGATGGACCCGAAAACACTGGGGTTCGAGGCCAAGAAAGATGCCTGATACGGTCGCCCGTCTGGTGCGCGCCCTGGCGCAGCCTGCGGGCGGCTCGTCCGACTATGATCTGAACCCCGGACTGGTGTTGCCGCCGGGCCGGGTTCTGCGCCCTGCCGGGGTGTTGCTGGCGGTCTGGCTGCGGCCTGACGGGGCGCAGTTGATCTTGACCAAGCGGTCGTCGCATCTGAAACACCACCCCGGCCAGATCGCCTTTCCGGGCGGCAAGGTCGATGCAGCCGACGCCGACGCCACCGCAGCCGCCCTGCGCGAAGCCCGCGAGGAGGTGGGGTTGCCCGAGGCCCGCGTGCAGGTTCTGGGCACCTTGCCTGCGCATGAAACCGTGACCGGGTTTTCGATGACCCCGGTTCTGGGCCTTGTCCGGGACGATTTCATCCCCGTCCCCGAAGCGGGCGAGGTCGAGGAAGTCTTCACCGTTCCGCTTGCCCATGTGCTGAACCCGGCCAATTTCGCCATCGAGCGCCGCCGCTGGCGGGGTGAATGGCGGCGGTATTACGCCTGCCCCTATGGTCCCTATTACATCTGGGGGGCAACTGCCCGCATCCTGCGCGGGCTGGCCAGCCGGGTGCAACCGGGATGCTGACCGGCGACTGGTTGACCCACCCTGCCACCCAATCCCTGCTGGCGGGGCTGGAGGCTGCGGGGTTTGCCGCGTTGTTCGTCGGCGGCTGTGTGCGCAACGCCCTGTTGGGGGTGCCGGTGCTGGACACCGATCTTGCCACTGATGCGCGGCCCGAAACCGTCTCGAACATTGCCAGATCACTGGGGTTTCGGTCGGTGCCGACGGGTATCCTGCATGGCACTGTCACCATTCTGGCCGGCGGGCGCGCGCTGGAGGTGACGACCTTCCGCCGCGATGCGCAGACCGATGGTCGCCACGCCGTCGTTGCCTTTACCAGCGATGTGGCGACCGATGCCGCGCGGCGTGACTTCACCATGAACGCGCTCTATGCCGACCGGCATGGCCAGATCATCGACCCGTTGGGTGGGTTGCCCGATCTGCTGGCGGCGCGGGTGCGGTTCGTGGGCGACCCCGATCAGCGGATCACCGAAGATTACCTGCGCATCCTGCGATTCTTCCGCTTTCACGCGCATTACGGCGACCCCGCCATGGGCATCGACGCCGAGGGGCTGGCGGCCTGTGCGGCCCACGCCGACCAGATCCCCGCCCTGTCACGCGAACGGATCGGGGCGGAAATGCGCAAGCTGCTGGCGGCGCCCGACCCCGCGCCCTCGGTGGCCAGCATGGCACAGGCCGGTGTTCTGGCACAGGTTCTGCCCGGCGCAGACCCCACCGCCCTGGCCCCTTTGGTGCATCTTGAATCCGGTATCCCGCCGCGTTGGCAGCGCCGTCTGGCGGTGATCGGCGGGCAAGACCCTGCCGGAAACCTGCGCCTGTCGCGCAAGGAGGCGCGCGATCTGGGCCTTGTTCGGGACGAAATTGGAACCACCCACACCCCCGCCGCCCTGGGCTGGCTGCTGAAGCCCGACCTTGCGCAGGATGCCATTCTGGCGCGCGCCGCGCTGCTGGAAGCGCCTTTGCCGCCGCACTGGCGGGCCGATATCGCGCGCGGCGCGACCGCGCGCCTGCCGGTAACCGCCACCGATCTGCAACCGGCCCATCAGGGGGCACAGCTTGGTGCGCGGCTGAAAGACATTCAGGCCCGCTGGCTGGCAAGCGACCTCACGCTGGCAAAGCACGATCTGTTGGACTGACGGTTTTCCTTGGCCTGCAAACGGGCTATATCCGATGGGTAACGCTGAAAGGCATTCCCCCCGTGTTCCGTTATTTTGAAACGCTTGTGGACCCGTACCGGCCCTATGCGCAGACCGACACCCCGCCCCGGCAGTTGTGGCCCTTTCTGAAGGATTACATCCGCCCGTTCCGGGGGGTGTTTGCGGTTACGGCGGCACTGTCTGTGGTGTCGGCCTTCGCCGATGTCGGGTTGATCTGGTACGTCGGGCGGCTGGTCGATCTGCTGTCCACCGCCACGCCTGCGCAAGCCTGGGCCAGCCACGGGGCCGAGATGATTGCCGTCGCGCTGGCGGTGCTGATCCTGCGGCCCATCTTGCTGGTTGCCAATGTGGCGCTGCTGCACAACACCATCTTGCCGAATTTCGGCACCATGATCCGCTGGCGCGCGCATCGCCATGTGATCCGCCAGCCGGTGGGATGGTTCGAGAGCGACTTTGCCGGGCGCATTGCCAACCGCATCATGCAGACCCCGCCCGCCGCCGGTGACGCGGTGTTTCAGGTGTTCGATGCCATGGCCTTTGCCAGCGTGACTGTGGTGGGGGCGGGGATCATGCTGGCCGATGCCGACCTGCGGCTTTTGGTGCCGTTGATCATCTGGTTCGTGCTGTATGCCGCCCTTGTGCGCTGGACGGTGCGCCGTGCGGGGCCAGCCTCCAAGGCCAGCAGCGACGCGCGGTCGGCGGTGACCGGGCGGGTGGTCGATGCCTATACCAACATCCATTCGGTCAAGCTGTTCGCCAATGATGATCGCGAGCTGGACTATGCCCGCGAGTCGATCGAACATGCCCGCCAGACGTTTTCGCAAGAAATGCGCATCGTCACCAAGATGGATCTGGCGCTGACCGTGCTGAACGGTCTGCTGATCGTGGCGATCACGGGCTGGGCGATCTTGTTGTGGTATCAGGGGTCTGCGACTGTGGGTACGGTGGCCGCGGCGACGGCCCTTGTGCTGCGGCTGAACAACATGACCTATTGGATCATGTGGGCCTTCACCAGTCTGGTGCAGGCCCTGGGTGTGGTGCAGGAGGGGATGGAGACGATCACCCACCCTATCGGCTTGGTCGATGCGAGGGCCGCCCCTGCGCTGGTGCTGACCAAAGGGCTGATCGAAATTGACAACATCAGCCACCATTACGGGCGCGGGTCGGGCGGGTTGCAGAACCTGACGCTGACCATTCGACCGGGGGAAAAAATCGGGGTTGTGGGTCGGTCTGGCGCGGGGAAATCCACCTTGGTCAAGCTGATGCTGCGGTTCTACGATACCGAAAGCGGGCGGATATTGATTGACGGGCAGGATATTGCGGGCGTCACCCAAGACAGCCTGCGCGCCCACATCGGCATGGTGCAGCAAGACAGCAGCCTGATGCACCGGTCCGTGCGCGACAACATTCTGTACGGCCGCCCCGATGCGTCCGAGGCTCAGATGATCGCTGCGGCCAAACAGGCAGAATCGCATGACTTCATCCTGACATTGCAAGACCCTGCGGGCCGTACAGGTTATGATGCCCATGTGGGCGAACGGGGGGTGAAGCTGTCGGGCGGCCAGAGGCAGCGGGTGGCGCTGGCCCGCGTGATCCTGAAAGACGCGCCGATCCTGATTCTGGATGAGGCGACAAGTGCGCTGGACAGCGAGGCCGAGGCGCTGATCCAGGATGCCCTGTACGGCGTGATGCAGGGCAAGACGGTGATCGCGATTGCGCACCGCCTGTCGACCATCGCGGCGATGGACCGGATCGTGGTGCTGGAGGACGGGCATATTGCGGAACAGGGCACCCATGCCCAATTGCTGGAGAGGGACGGGCTGTATGCCCGGTTCTGGGCGCGTCAGTCGGGCGGGTTCATCGGGTTGGAGGATGCCGCCGAATGAAAGCCTTGTTGCGTCTGGGTGATACGATTGATGCCTTCAAACCCGCCGAAGGCAATCCGCCGCAGGCGTTGTGGCGGTTCATGGACTGGTGCCTGCGCGGATCGTGGCCGATGCTGTGGGTGGCGGGCATTCTTTCCGGCATCGCGGGCGCGACCGAGGTGGTGTCGGCCATCGTGCTGGGCTGGGTGATTGATGCCGCGATTTCCTCGGGGCCGGAACGGTTCTTCACGGATCATCTGGGGCTGCTGGCCGGGTTCGTGCTGTTCTATCTGGTGCTGCGCCCGCTGTCCTTTGGCATTTCGGCGGCGTCGAACTCGATCATCGTGGGGCCGAACGTGATGCCGCTGGTGCTGTCGCGCCTGCATCGCTGGACCCTGGGGCAGGCGGTCACGTTCTTTGACAACGATTTTGCCGGGCGGATCGCGACCAAGCAGATGCAGGCCGCGCGCGCGGTGACCGATGTGGCGACAGAGATCATCAACACGGTCTGTTTCGCGCTGGCTTCGGTGGTCGGATCGGTGGTGTTTCTGGTGGCGATTGATGGGCGCGTGGCCTTGGCGCTGGCGGCGTGGCTGGTGGTCTATATCTTGCTGATCCGGTTTTTCATGCCCCGCGTGCGGGTCAATTCGGCATCGCGGGCGGCGGCGCGGGCGATGGTTTCGGGGCAGGTGGTGGACACCATCACCAATATCAAGACGGTCAAGCTGTTCGCCCATGCCGCGTTTGAAGACCGGGTGGCGCTGCAATCCATGGCGGTTTTCCGCGATCGCAGTCTCGAATTCGGGGTGATCTCTACCTGGTTCCGCCTGTCCCTGATGACGCTGGCCGGGGTGCTGCCCGTGCTGCTGATCGGCGGCACACTGGTCTTGTGGCAACAGGGCACGGCGACGACGGGCGAAATTGCGGCCTCGGGGGCCATTGCCCTGCGCATCGCGCAGATGTCGGGCTGGGTCAGCTTTACCCTGATGTCGATTTATACTTCGGTGGGTGAGGTTGAGGACGGCATGCGCACCCTGTCTGCGCCGCATACTTTGGCCGATGCGCCTGATGCGGTGGATCTGCCCCGCATCAGGGGTGAAATCCGGTTCGAGGATGCAAGCTTTGCCTATGGCGGCAAGCGGGGCGGGGTGTCGGGCATCAACCTGACCATCCGGGCGGGGGAAAAGCTGGGCATCGTGGGGGCGTCGGGGGCGGGGAAATCCAGCCTCGTGTCGCTGCTGTTGCGGCTCTATGACTGCGAAAGGGGGCGGGTTCTGGTGGACGGGTTCGATGTGCGCGACGTGACGCAGGAATCGCTGCGCCGTCAGATCGGCATGGTCACGCAGGAAACCGCGATGTTCAACCGAAGTGCCCGCGACAACATCGCCTATGGCCGCCCCGAGGCCCCCGATGCCGACATCGTCGCCGCCGCCCGGTCTGCCGAGGCGCATCAGTTCATCGAGTTGATGGCCGATCACAAGGGGCGCGAGGCCTATGACGCCTTCCTTGGCGAACGGGGGGTGAAACTGTCGGGCGGGCAGCGTCAGCGTATCGCGCTGGCCCGCGCCTTCCTGAAGGACGCGCCGATTCTGGTGCTGGACGAGGCCACATCGGCGCTGGATTCGGAAGTGGAGGCCAGCATCCAAGAGGCGCTGACCCGCGTGATGCAGGGCAAGACGGTGCTGGCGATTGCGCATCGGCTGTCCACCATTGCGGAAATGGACCGGATCGTGGTGCTGGAAGAGGGCCGGATTGTCGAGGAAGGCAGTCATACCGCGCTTTTGGCGCAGAATGGGCTTTACGCGCGATACTGGAACCGCCAATCCGGCGGCTTCATCGGGATCGAAGACGAAGACAAGGAAGCCGCCGAGTGATTTTGACGATAGACCGGCTGGGCCATCTGGGCGACGCCATAGCCACCGGCCCCGATGGTGCGGTGTTCGTGCCGCAAATGCTGCCAGGCGAGGTGGTTGAGGGCGAGGTTCAGGGCGACCGGATGGTCGCCCCACGCATCATCACCCCCAGCCCCAACCGCGTCAAACCGCCCTGCACCCATGCGCGCACCTGCGGCGGGTGTCTCTTGCAACATGCCAGAGACCCATTCGTGGCCGACTGGAAGACCGAGGTGGTCCGGTCCGCCCTGCAAGGGCAGGGGCTGACTGCCGAGTTTCGCGCCATGCACACCTCGCCCGCGCGCAGCCGTCGCAGGGCGACGCTGGCCGCCCGGCGCACCAAGGGCGGTGCGCTGATCGGGTTTCATGCGCGGGGGTCGGATACGCTGATTCCGGTGCCGAATTGCCAGTTGCTGCACCCCGATCTGATGGCCACCTTTCCGGGGCTGGAGGCGCTGGTGAAAATGGGCGGATCGCGGTCTGCCGAACTGTCGCTGACCGTCACCCGCACCGAAAGCGGGGCCGATGTTGTGGTCACGGGCGGCAAGCCGCTGGACGCGCAGGCCCGCATGGACCTTGCCCGCGTGACCGAAGCCCAGGGCTTTTCCCGCCTGACATGGGATGGCGAGGTGATCGCCCTGCGCGCTGCCCCGATGCAACGCTTTGGACCTGCGCTGGTGTCGCCGCCGCCGGGGGCATTCTTGCAGGCGACAACTCCGGGAGAACAGGCCCTGCTGGCGGCGGTGGTCAACGCCATCGGCCCGGCCCGGCGGGTTGTCGACCTGTTTGCCGGGGTTGGCACCTTTGCCCTGCCGCTGGCCGAACGGGCCGAGGTGCATGCGGTGGAAGGCGACGCCGCCATGACCGCCGCGCTGCTGAAGGGCGCGAACAACGCGCAAGGCCTGCGACGGGTGACGGTGGAAACCCGCGATCTGTTTCGCCGCCCGCTGGAACCGGACGAGTTCAAGGGCATCGATGCCGTGGTCATCGACCCGCCCCGCGCCGGGGCCGAGGCCCAGACCGCCTGCCTTGCCGCGTCAGGCGTGCCGGTGATTGCGGCGGTGTCCTGCAACCCGGTGACCTTTGCCCGCGACGCAAAGGTGCTGCTCGCGGCGGGTTATGCGCTGGATTGGGTGAAGGTGGTCGATCAGTTCCGCTGGTCGGCCCATGTCGAATTGTCAGCGCGGTTTTCAAGAAAGAAATGACGCATCCGTGAGATCGTGAAACCCGTCTGGATTCGCCCGCGAATTTTCGCTATGCGACGCGAAACAAGCAAGAACAGGCGGCTTTTCGATGCGGTTCATTCGGATTTTTGTGGTGCTGGCTTTGGCCTTCGGCCTGTCGGCCTGTGGATCGAAGTTCCGCAAATACAATGGACCAGAGGTTACTCTGGTGCAGATCGACAAGACAAACCGCAAGGTTTACCTGTTCAACAACAGCAAGGTGCTGAAAGAATACGACATGGGCCTGGGCTTTGCCCCGGTTGGCCACAAGCAGGTCGAAGGTGATGGCCGTACCCCGGAAGGCCAGTATTTCATCACCCACCGCAATCCCAAGTCGCAGTATTATCTCTCGGTCGGGATTTCCTACCCGAACGAGGCCGACCGCGCCTATGCAGCCTCGATCGGCAAGTCACCGGGCGGCGATATCTTCATTCACGGCGAGTCAAAGCAGAAACAGCGGCGGCGTGATTGGACGGCGGGGTGCATTGCCGTGAAAAACAACGAGATCGAACAGATCTATTCCATGGTCGAGCCGGGAACCCCGGTAATCATCCTGCCCTGAGGCGGCAACAGGCGCTTATGCGCCTGTCACCAGCGTCCACCAGATCTTGCCATTGGGTTCCTGAAACCAGGCAAAACCGATCTCGCGTGCTGTGGGGTCCATGATGATCCCGCGGGTATCGTCCTGAAGCATCCAGGTCGACAGGGTTTCCAGCTCGGTCTGATAGGTTTCCGAGATCAGCTCGCCCACCAACCGCCCGCCATAGCCCACGCGCTGTACCCGCAGCAGCGGCGACGATCCGTCAGACCCGAAATGCCAGGGCCGGTTCTGCACCGACATGTCGCGCGAATGGGCGGCGGCGGCGGCGTTCAGGGCGGCGTTGAAGGCCAGCGGCGACAGCCCTTTGGCGCCACGCAGCGCGTTGACCGAATCCAGCAGCCGGAACGGGATCTTGCCCTCGTTCAGACTGTTGATCTTGTAGACCTGCGACAGCGGGCTGCCATCGGCGCCCACTTGCGGCCCGGATCTTGTTGTCGCCCCACAGGCCGCCAGGGCCGCGACTGACCCAAGCAACACGAAACTACGTCTGTTCATCTTTTTCCACCGGCGATACGGCCGACTGCCACGGCCTTGCCCCGTCTTTAACCAAACATCGGTGGCTGTTCAAACCCAACTCTGTGTGACAATCGCCGATGACAGCACTTTGATTTGCGGCTTTCTGCCAAAACGCGTAATATCATCAAAAATTCGAGCAGATCAGGAGAATACCATGTCCGCCGACAAGCTGAACCGCCGCGCCATGCTGGGCGGTGCCGCCTTCGCCATGGGGGCGATGTCGCTGCCCGCCTTGGCCCAGCAGGCCGCCCCCGGCTTCACCCCGGCGGCCGCAGGCCCTGTGCGCAACAACGTGTCCAGCTTTCGGATGCTGAACTGGCAGGATTATTTCAGCAATACGGCCAACGGGGCCATTCTGGTCGACATCACGTCGCGGGCGCTTCACTATTGGTCGGAAGATCAGACAATCTATCGTCTGTACCCCACATCGGTCCCCTTGTCCGAGGATCTGACCCGCCGGGGCAGAACCGAGGTTGTGGACAAGAAGGTGAACCCCACCTGGCGGCCCACCCCGTCGATGCGCGAACGCAACCCCGAATGGCCGGCGGTCGTTGAAGGGGGCTCGCCAGATAACCCCTTGGGATCGCGCGCGCTTTACCTGTCCTGGACCTATTACCGCATTCATGGAACGCAAGATACGCGCAAGATCGGGCGCCAGTCGTCGAACGGCTGTGTCGGCATGTACAACCAGCACGTCGAGGAGTTGTACGAGATGGCAAAGGTGGGGACGCAGGTGTTGCTAATTTGACGACACTTTGTTCAAGCAAGCAGGAAGTGCAGATGCCAGATTGCAATTCCTCGTCCGTATTGGTTAGACAACGTGTACGAGGAATAGTCTTGGGTGCGTGTCGTTGCCTCTGCAAAATTCGACGTCACGCGATAACTGGAGGTTAACATGAAGAAACTTGCACTTGCCGCTGCTTTGTCGGTCGCTGCTACCACTGCTTTCGCTGGCGGTCTGGCTGAGCCGGTTATGGAGCCGGAAGTTGTTGAAGCTGCGACCTCGTCGTCGGCTGGCGGCATCATCATCCCGCTGCTGCTGCTGATCGTGATTGCGGCTGCTGCTTCGAACTGATCTCAGTTCACGCTGGATAAAGACGGCAGAGCGATCTGCCGTCTTTTTCTTTTGTCGCGGCCCGCGCCGCTGACACCCGCAGGTCGCGCCTCAGCGCACCCAGCCCACCAGATTCTCGCCGATGATCGCCACCAGCGCCGCAATATGGGCGGCGTCGTCGTTCAGGCAGGGAATGTAGGTGAACGTCTCGCCCCCGGCATGTTCAAACGCCTCGCGGATTTCGCCGTTGATTTCTTCCAGCGTTTCGATGCAGTCGGCGGAAAAGGCGGGGGCCATGACGGCAATGTTCTTCTTGCCCTGCTTGGCCAATTCCGCAACATGTTCAACGGTATAGGGCTTCAGCCATTCTTCTGGCCCGAACACGGACTGGAAGGTGGTGTCGATGGACCCTTTGTCCCAGCCCAGCCGTTCGCGCAACAGGCGCGTGGTTTTCTGGCACTGGCAATGGTAAGGATCGCCCGACATAAGATAGCGTTTCGGCATGCCGTGATAGCTGGCCACCAGCACATCGGGCCGCTGCGCCAACCCCGCATAGGCGGTTTCGACAGACTTCGCCAAGGCGTCGATATACAGCGGATGGTCGAAATATTCGGCCACGGTGCGCACGGCGGGCTGGCGCTTTTCCTTCATCATGGCGCGGAAAAACTCGTCATTCGCGGTGGCCGAAGTGGCCCCGGCGTAATGCGGGTACAGCGGGAAGAACACGATCTTTTCGCAGCCCGCATCCACCATCTCGCGCACCTTGGCCCTGGTCGACGGGTTGCCATAGCGCATGCAGAAATCGACCATCACCCCGTCGCCATAAACTGCCGCCAGCCCCTGCGCGATGGCCTCGGTCTGCGCCCGCGTGATGGTCAGCAAGGGGGATTCGTTGCGTTCGTGGTTCCAGATCAGTTGGTAATTCTTGCCCGATGAAAACGGCCGTTTGGTCAGGATCACGGTTTGCAGCAGCGGTTGCCACAGCCAGGCCGAATAATCGACCACCCGCTTGTCCGACAGAAACTCGTTCAGATAGCGCCGCATTGACCAGTAGTCATAATTGTCGGGCGTGCCCAGATTGGCCAGCAGCACGCCGACCTTGGCCCGCCGCACCGCCGGATGATCGGCGGGCGCATGGGCCAGCCGCGCCGTGCCTGCGGCGATCAGGTCTTTGGGGTGGCCTTGCGTGGCATCCGGCATAGCGGTCGATCCTTGAATGATCAGGGGGAGATATAGGCTTGTGCGCCGGGGTCAACCATCCGTCTTGCCCAAGGGCCGTTCGGCGGTGTTCAGCGCCTCGGCCAGCCGATACACCGCCGACCCCGGACGCAGCGGTTTTTGCTGGCTGTCATGCGCGGCCCAGCCGGTCAGGCAGATCACCTCGAAGGTCGCGCGGATACGGCCATCGGCGGTGGCATAGGCCTGCGCATACAACTCTGCCGCCCTTGTCATCACCGCGCGCCGCGTGGGGCGGCGCAACCGGGCGGCCAGCGCGTTGCCTTCGCCCATTGCGCGCAGATCGTGCATCAGATGGCCCATGTCGCGGTAGCTGACGGTGCGGGTAAAGCTGTCGGCCACCGGCAAGGCAAAGCCCGCCCGTTGCAGCAAGGCCCCCAGATCGCGAATCTCGCCCATCGGCAGCACGCGGGGCGACAGGCCGCCCGTCACCTCGGATTCCGCCTGCGCCAGGGCGCTGCGCAATTCGTGCAGGGTCTGGCCGCCGAACATCAGCCCCAGAAACAGCCCGTCCGGGGCCAGTGCCCGCCTGCATTGCACCAACTGCCCCACCGGGTCATTCGCCCAATGCAGCGACAGCCCATGCACCACCAGATCATGCGCGCCGGGGGTCAACGCCAGCGTGTCGTCGTCGGGCACCACCACGGCCCCCGGCAATCCGGCCCAGACTTGCGGAAAACCTGTCACCACGGCGGGGGCTGTAAACGTTCTGTTAACCTCGGTCAGGCGATCCTGCACTTCGGCAAGGGCATCGTCCTGCAAGAACAGCGCCGTACCGCCGCGGGCGCGGTTGCGGGCAAGGGCCGGGCGGTCGGTGATCAGGGGGGGCTGCATGGTGCGGATACATAAGGGGTGACGACAAGATTGCAAGCCGCGCTGCATGTGATCTACCCGCCGCAATGCCTGTCTTGCGACGAACGGGTGACGACGGATTTCGGCCTTTGTGGCACCTGCTGGCGCGAGACGCCGTTCATCAGCGGCATGGTCTGCGACCATTGCGGCACGCCGCTGCCGGGGCAGGACGACGGGTCAGTGGCGCATTGCGACGATTGCCTGACGGTTGCCCGCCCGTGGTCCCAGGGCCGCGCCGCCCTGCTGTACCGTGACAACGCGCGTCACATGGTGCTGGCGCTGAAGCATGGCGACAGGCTGGATCTTGCCCGCCCGGCGGGTCAGTGGCTGCTGCGCGTGGCGCAGCCGATCCTGCGGCCCGGCATGCTGGTGGCCCCGGTCCCGCTGCACTGGCTGCGGCTGGTCAAGCGGCGCTACAACCAGTCGGCCCTGCTGGCGGCGGCGGTGGCACGCGGGGCCGGGCTGGACTACTGCCCCGACCTGCTGATCCGTCGCCATCACACCCCCAGTCAGGAAGGCCGCAGCCGGGACGCACGCTTTGCCAACATGTCGGGCGTCCTGCGCGCCCACCCCCGCCGTGCCGCGCGCATCGAGGGGCGGCATATCCTGCTGGTCGATGATGTGATGACCTCGGGCGCCACGCTGGCGGCGGGGGCCGAGGCGTGCGTGGCCATGGGGGCGGCGGGGGTGTCGGTGCTGGTGCTGGCGCGGGTGGCCAAGGACGGCTGACCTGCCTGCTGCGATTGTGAAGGCGCCGATTGCGATGGCCCCAATTGCGATGAGTCGGCAAATCCGTATAGTCGCCGTCAGCGCAAGGAAACATGCCATGAAACCGGTCGAGATCTACACCACACCGTCCTGCCCCTATTGCCACGCGGCCAAGCGGTTGCTGACCAAGAAGGGCGTGGCCTTCACCGAAATCGATGTCAGCCGCGACCCGGCTGTGCGCAGCGCGATGACGGCGCGGTCCAATGGCGGACGCACCGTGCCGCAGATCTTCATTGGCGGGCAGCATGTGGGGGGCAGCGACGATCTGCACGCGCTGGACCATGCCGGGCGGCTTGACCCGCTGCTGGCGTGATGCGCGCGGGGCTGGTGCAACTGACGGTGACAGACGATCCGGCAGCCAACCTGCCCGGAACGCTGGCGCTGGTCCGGCAGGCGGCGGCGCAGGGCGCGGGGTTCGTGCTGACGCCGGAATGCACCAACGCGCTGTCCTCCAGCCGCGCGCATCAAGGGGCGGTGTTCCACCATCAGGACAATGACCCGACGCTGGCCGCCCTGCGGGCCGAAGCGGCGGGTTTGGGCATCTGGCTGCTGATCGGGTCTTTGGGGTTGAAGACGCACGACCCCGATGGCCGCTTTGCCAACCGCAGTTTTCTGATTGCCCCGGATGGGTCCATCGCCGCGCAATATGACAAGATCCACATGTTCGACGTGAACGTGTCGGAAACCGAGGTGTACCGCGAATCCGCAGGCTACCGCCCCGGCGCAAAGGCGGTTCTGGCCCACACCCCCTTTGCGCAGATCGGCATGACGGTCTGCTATGATGTGCGCTTTGCCTATCTGTACCGACAGCTTGCACAGGCAGGCGCGCAGATCCTGACCGTTCCTGCCGCCTTCAACCAACTGACCGGGGCCGCGCATTGGGAAACCCTGCTGCGGGCGCGGGCGATTGAAACCGGGTGTTTCGTGCTGGCCCCGGCGCAGACCGGGTTCCATGCCGAAAGCCAGGGCAAGGGCCGCCGCACCCATGGCCATTCGCTGGCCATCGCCCCGTGGGGCGAGGTGCTGGCCGATGGGGGTACGGAACCGGGGGTAACGCTGGTGGACCTTGATCTGGCGCTGGTGGATGCGGCCCGCGCCCGCGTGCCGTCGCTGAGGCACGACCGGGGCTTTGACGGCCCATGATCACGCCGGAAAAAACCGAGGATATCGCCGTCGCCCTGTTTGGCGAGCTGTTCATGGCCGACCAACTGGCCCGCAACCGCATTTCCAAGGTGCTGCCACGCGGCATGCAACTGTCGCATTTTTCGGTGCTGAACCATCTGGCGCGGATCAGCGATGAACGCACCCCGGCGCAACTGGCGCGCGCGTTTCATGTGACGCGGGGGGCGATGACCAACACGCTGGCGAAACTGGAATGGGCGGGGCATGTGCATATCCGCCCCGACTGGGATGATGCCCGGCGCAAGTTCGTGGCGATCAGCCCGTCGGGCCGGGCGGCGCGCGATGCCGCCGTGGCCTCGGTCACGCCGCTGATTGCCGAGGTGGTGCAGGCCCTTGGCGCAGACCGCGTGCGCGCCGTGCTGCCCGTGCTGCGCGAAATGCGCACACGGCTGGAAGGCGAAAGCTGACCCCTAGTTCGCCGCGTTCTGCGTGCTGTTGGCCACCCCGAGGAAGCCGCCGATCAGCCCGAACACGGTTTGCGTCGTGGTGACCTGGCTTTCGGTGACCAGCACCACATCACGGTTGTTGATGGCAAACTCGCCTGCGCTGAACAGCCCGTCGGCGGTGGTCAGGTCGATGGTGAACACCATGCGTTCCTTGGCCGGGCCAGACCCGTCCGCCCGCACCGCCGACCCCGCATAGTCGCGCAGCACCAGAATGCCCTTTGGGTTGGCGCGCTGGTCAATCAGCCCGCCCACCAGCGCCATCGCGTCCAGCGCGGTGATCCGGTCGGTGGGGAATGGCACCTGAGCCTCGTTGCCCGCCGCCCCAAGCGACAGGAAATAGCGTTCTTCACCCTCGACATAGACCTTGTCGCCGCCGCGCAGCGTGGTGTCCAGGCCGGGGTCTTTCAGCAGCTTGTCCATCGAGATGCCATACAGCTTGCCATCCCGCGACACCCGCACCTGCGGGTTGTTGATCGATTCCGGCACCCCACCGGCCAGCGCGATCACCCCCATGACGGTGAAATCCCGGTCAGGCAGCGGGAACGACCCCGGACTTGCCACGCCGCTGACCACATCGACCGTGCTTTTGCGACCGGGTGTATGCCCGATCAGCACCTGAGCCGAGGGAATCATCGGCTCCATCTTGGTCTGGATCGTCTCGCGCGCCTCGTCCGGCCCCATCTTGGCAATGTAGACACGGTTGACATAGGGCAGGAACACGGTGCCGTCGCCCGATACGGTCAGGCCGGTCAGGCTGACCACCTTCTGGCCCGGCTGGGTCAGCAGCGACCCTTCGCCGCTGTCCCAGATGGTGATGTCAACCTTGTCGCCCGCCTCGATCACATTGCCTGCGGGGCCGCGGCTGCGCGAGATCCAGCCGGAAATGCCGCTGCCCCCGCCGCCGGTTCCCGGCCATCTGGCAACGGTTGCGGCGGTGCCGCGCACAATCGGGTAGACGGCGAAATTGGCCTCGGGCGTGTCTGCGCCTTTCAGGATTTGCCGGGTTTGGCCTGCGCCCTGCGGCAGCGTGCAGGCAGACAGAAAGCCCGCGGCGGCAAGCATCAAGACAGTGGACCAGCGGGCGGCAATCATGAAATTCTCCGGCAGGGTCGGGTGCGGCATCTGGACACCCGAACCTCGCGAACATACTGGCAGACCCCATGGGGTCAACCGCCCAACGGGCTGAGGAGCGGAATTTTGGCGGAATGGCAGGCGGCAGGGGCGGTGGACAGGGTGCTGGTGGTCACCGGGTCATCAGGGCGGCTGGGACGCCTGCTGCGCGCGGCCTGGGCGCGAACCCCGCCTGCGGGGCTGCGGCTCATCTGGTCGGGGCGCGGGCCGGAGGCGGCGCTGCCATGGGACATCGCCGCAGGTCCGGTCGATTTGCCAAGGGGTTGCGTGGTGTTGCATCTGGCGGCAGTCCTGCGCGGCACGGCTGCCGAGATGGCGCAGAATGCGGTGATGGCCACCCATGTCGCACAGGCCGCCCTTGACTGCGGGGCGGCGCGCATCCTGATGGCGTCGACCATCGCCGTCTATGGCGCACGCGCCACGCCCTGTGACGAGGATGATACGCCCCGTCCCTTTTCGCCTTATGGCCGCGCGAAGCTGGCCGCCGAGCTGGCGTTGATGCAGGCCGCCGCGCCGATTGCCGCAACCGCATTGCGAATCGGCAATGTCGTGGGGGCGGATGCCTTGCTTGGCGCGGCGGGGCAGGGGCAGGGGGCGATCGTGCTGGACCCGGTGCCGGGGCAGGCGGGCGGGCCGGTGCGGTCGTGGATCGGGCCGCAGCGGCTGGCGCAGGTGATCGTCGGTCTGATTGCGCTGCCCGATCTGCCGCAGGTCTTGAACATCGCCGCAGACCCGCCCGCTGCCATGGGTGACCTGCTGGAAGCGGCGGGCAAGCCCTGGCAGTCTGGCCCGGAAAACCCGGCGGTTCTGCCCAGGGCCGTGCTGAACATCCGCAGGCTTTGCAGCCTGATCGACATGCCCCCGACCCTGCCGCGCGATCTTGTCGCAGACTGGCACGGCCTGCTACACAGCCGCCCATGACCCTGTCAAAACGCCTGTTCGACGTGTTGGTGGCCGCCGCATTGGTGGGGGTGTTTGCCCTGCCCATTCTGGCGTTGCTGGGGCTGGTGCTGATCTTGCAGGGGCGGCCGCTGTTTTACATCTCGGAACGGATGCAGGCGCCGGGGCGGCCGTTTCAGCTGTGGAAGCTGCGCACCATGACCGTTGCCCCGGATGGTGGCGGCGTGTCGGGTGGTGACAAGGCCGCGCGGATCACCCGCATCGGCCATGTGCTGCGGGCCACCCGGCTGGACGAGGTGCCGCAGCTTTGGAACATCCTCAAGGGCGATATCAGCTTTGTCGGCCCGCGCCCGCCGCTGCGGATTTATGTTGAACGTTTTCCCGATCTTTATGCCCGCGTGCTGCAAAGCCGCCCCGGCGTGACCGGGCTTGCCACCCTGCGCTATCACGCGGTCGAAGAACGGCTGCTGGCCAGATGCAGCACGCCGGAACAGACCGATTCGGTCTATGCCGGCCGCTGCATCCCGCGAAAGGCGCAGCTTGATCTGCTGTACCAGAAAAACTGGTCGCTGTGCCTGGATATGCGGTTGATGTGGGAAACCCTGAAAAGCGTGCTTTTGCGGCGGGTTGCACAGATGTTGGGCGGAAAACCCCCGAATGGGGTGGCTTGATCCGGTTTCGCATTTGCTGCACCGTAGCGGAATAGTTTAGGTGTAATAGTCAAAAGCACAGTCAAGCATTTGCCGAAGTGGTTGAGACATGGGCGCGATTGTACCCGAAAGGTGCGTGATCCCGGATGAAGATAGTTCGTAAAACGCTTTTCGCGCAGCTTGATCTCATGTCGCGCGGACAAAAGCATCTGACTCTGCTGGTTCTTGACGCGGCGATGGCACCGCTGGCGCTGCTGGTGGCAACCATGGTGCTGCACAGCTCGACCATGCCGCTTGCCGCCATCGAACGGCTGTGGCCGCTGTACCCGCTGCTGGCGCTGTTGTCGGGGGTATCGTCCTGGGCGTTCGGACTGCCGCAGGTAAAGCTTAAAGCCTACGAATCATTGGCAATTACGGCAACCGGCTATTACGCGCTGCTGGTGGCATTCGGGCTGTTCCTGCTGACGCGGGTGCCGTCGTTGTGGTTTGCCTCGGCGGGGATCATCCTGTTCGGCCTGATCCTGTTTCTGGGGTCGGTGCTGACGCGGGTTGCCATGCTGAAGGTGCTGCTCTGGGTGCTGAACGCCGGGCGTCCGCGCATCCGGGTGCTGATCTATGGCGCGGGCAACACCGGGTTGCAGTTGGCGCTGGCGCTGAAGACGCATGAAAGCATCACCCCGGTCGCCTTTGTCGATGACGACTCGACGCTGCAGATGCAGCGTCTGGCCGGGATGCGGATTTATTCGCCCAGCCAGATCGACCATGTGGTGCGCAACCGCGACATCAACCGGGTGCTGCTGGCGATGCCGTCGCTGTCGCAGCCCAAGCAGTTGCAGATCACGCGCAAATTGCAGGCGACGGGCGTGGATGTGCATGCCCTGCCGTCCTTTGCGCAACTGATCGGGGCGGAAGAACTGGTTGACAACCTCAAGCCGGTGACTCCGGGCCGCTTCCTTGGCCGCAGCCAGCTGGAAGACACCCTGGGCCAGTATTCGCGCGGCGCCTATTGCGGCCGGTCGGTGCTGGTCACGGGGGCGGGCGGGTCGGTCGGGTCGGAACTGTGCCGCAATCTGCTGGAACAGGGGCCGCGCCGTCTGGTGCTGTTCGAGGTGTCGGAACTGGCGCTGTACACGGTGGAACGCGAGTTGCGCGATCTGGCGGGCGACGCAAAAATCGAAATCGTGCCGGTTCTGGGGTCGGTGACCGATGCCCGCATGACCCGCGCAGTCATGATCGAACAGGAAATCGAGGCGGTGTTCCATGCCGCGGCCTACAAGCATGTGCCGCTGGTCGAGGCCAACCCGATTGCGGGGCTGGCCAACAACGTGCTTGGCACGCGGGTCGTGGCCTCGGCGGCGCAGGATGCCGGGGTGCAGCGGTTTACCCTGATCTCGACCGACAAAGCCGTGCGGCCGACCAATGTGATGGGCGCGTCGAAACGGCTGGCGGAACTGGTGATCCAGGATCTGGCCAAACGGTCCTCGGGCACGGTGTTTTCCATGGTGCGCTTTGGCAATGTGCTGGGGTCGTCGGGGTCGGTGATCCCGCTGTTCCGCGATCAGATCGCGCGGGGCGGCCCGGTGACGCTGACGCATGAAGACGTGACCCGCTATTTCATGACGATTTCTGAGGCCGCGCGTCTGGTGCTGCTGGCCGGGGCCTTCACCGAAAGCGAAGGCGTGCGCGGCGGCGATGTGTTCGTGCTGGACATGGGCAAGCCGGTCAAGATCCGGCATCTGGCAGAACAGATGATCCATGCCGCAGGCTATACCGTGCGGGATGATGCCCACCCTGCGGGCGATATCGAGATCGCGGTGATCGGCCTGCGTCCCGGCGAAAAGCTGCATGAAGAACTGCTGATCGGGCAGGGCCTGCTGACCACGCCGCACCCCAAGATCCTGCGGGCCGAGGAAGAAAGCCTGACCGAATTGCAGATGGCCACCGCGCTGCGCGAGATCGGCTCCGTTGTGGCGCGCGGCGATGCCGAGGCCGCGCGGCGGATGGTGCATGAATTTGTCAAACCCTTGCAAGGGCGTGGCGCGGATCTGCCCGCCGCCGGGGTGACTGCGGCAGTTCGGTCATAGGGCCGGGATGCTTGGTCGCCGCGCGGGGAAACCCCTTGCGCGCCGCATGGGGCTGCCCATACTGATCCGGCCTGACAGACAGCCCAGCAAAGTTGAAGCCATGATGCCCCTGCGACAATCCGTTCTAGCTTTTGTCCTGGGTTCCGCCGTGGCCTTGCCCGCCCAGGCGGAAATGTGGCCCACGCTGAACTTCAGCGGCGTGACCGGGGTGATCGACATGCCGTCGGGCGAACCGGCCCCAGATGGCACGCTGTCGCTGACCTCGGGCAGTTTTGGCCCGATCACCCACACCACCCTGTCATTCCAGCTTGCGCCGCGCCTGTCGGGCAGTTTCCGCTACAGTGCGGTGCGCGACTGGAACTATGACGGCTTGCAGCCGTTCGAGACGTATTATGACCGCAGCTTCGATCTGCGCTATCAGGTGCTGCGCGAAACCCGCTATCTGCCGTCGGTGACGGTCGGCTTGCAGGATTTCATCGGCACCGGCCTGTCCTCGGGTGAATATGTGGCGGCCACCAAAACCATCGCGGGCAAGGTCAAGGTGACTGCCGGTCTGGGCTGGGGCCGGTTGGGCAGCTATGGCAGCATCGGCTCGCCGCTTGGCCAGCGCCCCGGCCTGACCATCGGGGTTGGCGGCAAGGTCAACACTGGCCAATGGTTCAAAGGCCCCGCCGCCCCCTTTGCCGGGGTGGAATGGCAGGCCAATGACCGCTGGACTCTGAAGGCCGAATATTCATCGGATGCCTATGTCGAGGAATCGGGCACGCGCGGCACCTTTGACCGCAGCAGCCCGTTCAACTTTGGCGTGGAATATCAGCACAGCCAGACGCTGCGCTTTGGTCTGTATTCGATGTATGGCAGCGAGATCGGCGCGGCGGTGCACCTGACGCTGAACCCCAAGCGCCGCATTGCCGGCGAAGTGACAGGCCCGGCCCCGGTGCAGGTGGCGCTGCGGTCGCCTGCGACGGCGGGTTGGTCGGATGCCTGGGTGTCGGATGACCGCATGGCGCGGGCCACGTCGAAGGCGTTGGCGACCCGGCTTGCCGTGGATGGCATGGGGGTCGAGGCGCTGTCGGTGACGCAAAGCCGCGCCCAGTTGCGCCTGCGCAACCCTGTGCTGGACAACGGACCGCAGGCCATTGGCCGCGCCGCCCGTGCTATGAGCCATGTCTTGCCCGCCTCGGTCGAGGTGTTCGAGATCGTGCCCGTGGTCAACGGCATCGCGCTGTCAAAAGTCACCATCCGCCGGTCGGACCTTGAGGCGCTGGAACATGCGCCCAACAACGACAAACTGCTGCAAGACCGCATCACCGTGACCGAAGCCGGGCGTCTGCCCGCCGGCGCCTTGGGCGATGAGGGCCTTTATCCGCGCTTCACCTGGCGGCTGTCGCCCTATGCGCAGGTCAGCTATTTCGACCCGTCCAGACCGTTCCGGATTGACGTGGGCGCGCGTCTGTCGGCGCGCTATGAAATCACCCCCGGCCTGATCCTGTCGGGGTCGGTGATCAAGAAGGTGGCCGGCAATCTGGGCGACGGCAACCGGCCGTCAAACTCGAAACTGCAACATGTGCGCAGCGATGCGGACCTTTATTTCAACGACGGCGATCCGGCGTTGGAACGGCTGACGCTGGCCTGGTATGCCCGGCCCGGTGACGCGCTCTATTCGCGGGTGACCGTGGGGTATCTGGAACGGATGCATGCCGGGGTTTCCGCCGAAATGCTGTGGAAGCCGGTCGGCAGCAGGCTGGCTCTGGGGGTCGAGGCCAACTACACCAGACAACGCGACACCGATGGCGGGCTGGGGGTGGGCCAGTATGACTATGGCGTGGCCAGCGGGCTTGTCTCGGCCTATTACACCTTTGGCGACGGCTATATCGCGCAGGTGGATGTGGGCCGCTATCTGGCGGGCGATACGGGTGCCACGATCGCGATGGACCGTGAATTTGCCAATGGCGTCAAGGTCGGGGCCTTTGCCAGCTTTACCAACGTCTCGGCGAAAACCTTTGGCGAAGGGTCATTCGACAAAGGCATCCGAGTGACGATTCCGCTGAACTGGCTGCTGGCAAAGCCAACCCGCCGGACCTTCGGCACCACCATTCGCCCGGTGCAGCGCGATGGCGGCGCAAGGCTGGATGTGCAGGGCAGGCTGTATGACACCGTGCGCGATTACCACAAGGGTCGCCTGGATGACCAATGGGGAAGGGTGTGGCGCTGATGACCCGTTCGACGAAATCCATGCTGGCCGCCCTGGCCCTGCTGCTGGCGGCCTGCGGCTCTGACCCGGCAGAGGCTCCGCTTCTGGGGGCACTGGCGGTCGTGGCCAAAACGGCGGTTGCGCCCAGGGCCACACCGGCCCCGGCGGCTGCGGCCAGTGTGACCCGCCAGCAGGTGACCGATGCCGCGGTGCCGTTGATCCGGGTCAGGATCCCGTCGCGCAGCATCGAATCATTCATCACCCGGCGCGACAGCAATTCGGGCACCGAAACCTGGTTCACCAATGATGGCACCACCTTTACCCTGCGCAACGGCGTGCTGATTTCCACCCGCGCCTTGCAGCCCGACCTGATGTCGGCGGCCACCCCGACGGTGGCGCAACTGTCGCGCGCGGGGGGCAGCCATCAGCGCGCCTATTTCATCCTAGGCGACAATGACGGCATGCAGCGCCTGAGTTTCGACTGCACCGTGGCATCGCAGGGCAGCGTGCGCTTGACGGTGATCGAGCGTGTCTATGCAACGACGCATATGCAGGAAACCTGCACCGGCGATGCCGGAAAAATAGTCAACGACTATTGGATCGAGCGGGGATCCACCATCCGCCAGTCGCGCCAGTGGACCAACCCGACCGTTGAGTATACAGAGATAGCCAAGCTGACAGACTGACCGACATGCGCCGCCGCAGGGCGACTGTGCTTTTTCGGTAAATTCTGCCAGTTTCAGAAAACGCATCGTTCAACTTGTGCTTTTCCCAAAGCGGCCAAGATGGTACACAGGGGTAAGGCGCATTCGCTGTCAGGAGAAAAGACCATGAATAAATTTGCTCTCGCGTTGTCATTTGCTGTTCTCGCTTCGGCTGCGAATGCACAGTCTGTCGCTGGTGTCGGTGGTGTCAAAGCCGGCGGTGGCGGTATGGTTGTCGGGGGGACAGTGGTTTCCACCACGGCCATTGTCGGCGGCGCGCTTGCCTTGGGTGTGCTCGCGGCCATTTTGGCGGGCGATTCGACCGGTTCGTCGACCACCACCACCAACTGATCGCCCGGCGCCTTGGCGCCAAGGCAACAGACATGAAAAGCGCGGCCTGTCATGCAGGCCGCGTTTTGCTTTTGATGGCAACGCCGCCCGATTTTGGCGGTCAGTAGTCTTTTTCCAGAAAGATCCCGATTCCGGTTGATCCGTCGGCAGACACCCGCCCCTTGACCGTCAGGCCGGGCTTGATGTCGAGGTTCAGGTTGATCTGGGTCTTGCCGTCCTGGCCCAGTTGAACCTCGCTGTACACGTTTTCGGACAGATACTTGCCCGCGCGCACTGCGGCATTGCCGTCCTCACCGGTCGACACATCCAGATCGTCCAGACCAAAGCCCTTGCGCAGTTTGCCGATCAGCCCCTCGCCCCCCCGCCCGGCCAGCGTGGCCACGGCATTGGCCAGTTGGGCGGCCTGCAACGCCGAGATCGTCTCCAGCCCGCGCCCGAACAGCAGCCGGGCCAGCACTTCCTCCTGCGGCAGTTCGGGGGATGAGGTGAAGGTCACCTCGGGGTCGCTGGCGGGGCCTTCGATGCGGACATAGCTGGTCACATCATCGCTGGTGCTGGCGGCGGCCACGGTGATGTAGGGCACGAAATCGCCCTGCAATTGCAGGCTTGCCTCGGTCAGGTCCAGCCGCTTGCCCAGAATGTCCAGCCGCCCCCGGATCAGATCGAACCCGCCCGACGGCACGATCGCGGCGGTGGTTCCGGTCAGACGCACTTCGCCGCCCAGTTCGGCATCCAGCCCCCGGCCCCGGATGAACACCCGCTGCGGCGCGGAAATCGTCAGGTCCAGCGCCAGGGGGCGGTTGCCCCCCGCAGACCCGCCCGGCGCGCCATCGCCCAGCAACCCGGCCCGCGCGCGGGTGGCGCGCACGGCGGCGGGTTCGTTCACATGCTGCAACCCCGGCAAACCACCCAGCCCGCCAAACCCGGTGGACGGAATGCGCAATTCCGTTGCGTCCAGCGCCACCCGCCCCGCAATCAGCGCCCCCCCGGTCAGCGGTCCGCGCAGCGTGACAGACCCGGTGGCGGTGGTTTCATACAATTCGGGGTCGCGCAGGGTCAGGTTTTCCAGTTGCACCGCCAGATCGGCGCCGTAAGGCGCCGTCAGACCCACGCTGCCATCCACCCGGATGCGCCCGCCCGTCGACAGCGCCGTCGTGCCAGACAGCCGCGCCGACCCCCCCGCCAGATCGGCCACCACCTCGGTACGTTCAAAGGCCAGCGCCAGATCGGGGTCGGTGATCCGCCCGCCCGACAGGCTGACCCGCCCCGACAGCGACGACAGCGCCACCCGCCCGTTCAGCGCCAGATCAAACCGCAGCGGCCCCGAAATGGCGCGAGGCCCGATGAAGGCGTTGGCCAGCCCCGCCTGCGCGGTGCCCGCCAGCGTCAGGTTCGCGGACCCCATGTTGGTGGCCAGCGTGCCCGCCACACGCGCATCGATCTGCCCCGGCCCGGTGCCGCGCAGGTCAAGCCGATAGCCTGCGGCATCCTGCACCGCCGTACCGCGCACTGTCACCGGGCCGGGAAATTCGGGGATCAGCAGGCCCAGATTTGCCAGCCGCCCTGTAAGTTCGATCTCGCGCAGCGCGCCCGCCACGCGGCCGGTGGCATCGGCGGTCAGTTGCGGGTTGGCCAGACGCGCGCTTTCGATCTGGACCTGGCCGTCGCGCACCGCCAGCCGCGCCGACACGACCGAAGACCCCGCCAGCAGACGGTCGGTGTCGGCCTGCCCGGTTGCCAGCCCGCGCGCGGTGCCGTCCAGCGTGATGACGCCATCGGTCGGCGTGCCGGTGAACGCGCCCTTGGCCGACAGTGCCCCGCGGATGCCGCCGCCAATCACCGACAGGTCGGCAAACTCCAGTTCGGCGGTCAGGGCGCTGCCTGAGGTGGCCAGCGTGCCCTGCGCGGTGGCGGTCAGGCTTTGCGCCTGTATCCGGGCGTCGCGCAGGGTGGTGCCGGTTTCATCGCGCCGGGCCGAGGCTTGCAGCCGCGCCGTGCCGCGCAAAACGGCGTCGACCTGTGGCTGGCCGATGCGCAGATCCTGCCCCTGCGCCGTTCCCGTCACGTCGAAATCCCCGGCGAGCGGACTGCCGGTGCCTTCCAGAATGACCGTTCCCGCCCCGCCGATCGGCTGGCCCGCAAGACCCGCAAAGCGCGACAGATCGGTTGCATTGGCCTGCATGCGGCCCGTCATGCGCAAGGCGGCCTCCAGCCCTTCCACCCGCACGCGGCCATCCAGATCATAGCCGTCGCCGTCGATGGTCAGCCGGGGAATGGACAGCGCGCCCTGACCCTCTTGCCAGTAGAGCGTGGCGGCCCCGCGCAGATTGCCGCCCAGAGCCTGCGCCAGTGCCACGTCGGTCGGCAGCAATCCGTCAGCCTGAAAGGTCAGGGTGGCCCCCACCACATCGCCGGTCGCCGCCCTGCTGATCCGCCCCGATCCATCCAGCCCGAAACGATCTGCCCGCAGATCGGCGCGGTCCAGCCCGGTCAGCAGGGCGCTGCCGGTCCAGCCTTCACCCTGCGTCGCATCATAGGCCAGCGTGATTTCCGCCCCCGCCACACGGGTTTCCGGCCCGGTCAGCGGCAGCAACACCGGGCTGCCATCGGGCAGACCCAGGGTCGCGTTCAGCGCAAAGGATTCTGGCAGACCATCCGATGCCAGCGCCAGCGACCCGTTCAAAGCCAGGGCGCGGGTGGTCAGCGCCACCTGATCCAGCACCATACGGCCCGTACCGCTGCGCGCGCCTTTGGTGACAATCGCAATGTCAGAGCCGAAAAATTCGGCATATCGCGGCAAGAACAGCGGGGCCAGATCGCCGCGCAGATCGGCGCTGAACGCGGTGCCGCCATCGGGTTGGGCGGTCAGTTGCACCTTGCCCGCCAGCCGGTCGACAGCATCGGTCGCCAGCCGCACATCGGCGGCAAAATCACCGACCGGACCCGCCCCCTGTATCGACAGCGCGGCGGCAGGCGTGCCCGGCAGGTCCAGCAGGGTGGCCGCAATGCCGCCTTCGGCCTCGGTCGCGGTCAGGTCCAGAACCAGTTGCTGGCTGGCGTTGGAATAGCTGGCCTCAAGGTTGATGGTGCCGTCCGGCCCGTCATCGGTGCGGTCCAGAACCAGCGCCCCGCGCCCTTCGCCACCGGCCAAGGTCAGCGATGCCTCCAGCCGCCCCTCGATCGGCGCCCCCAGAACCGGCGCGCCCAAAGTGATCTTTTCCGCAATGACAGAGCCGATATTGACCGACACCGGCAGGTCCGGCAGGCTGAATCCCCCGGCCTCGGGCGCAGGCAGGGCTTCGTCATCGGCGACCGGCATCCGGTCGATGATGATTTCCTGCGCGCTCAGTTCGTCAACCTCGATGCGCCCGCCCAGCAGGGCGGCGCGGCTCCAGTCCAGGGTCACGCCTTTCAGCGTCAGCCAGACGCCATCGGCATCGGCGATGGTCAGTTGTTCGACATTGGCCCGCGACGACAGCGCCCCGGTAAATCCCGTGACCACAACCTGCCGCCCGGCGTCTGACAGATTGTCCTCCAGAAATGCCGTCAGATAGCTGCGGTCATCCTGCTGTGCGGCTGCGGGGACGGCCAGCACCAGCGCCAGCGCCGCCGATTGCCACAGCAGCCCCCTGGGTGTCGCCTGTGGTGCCATCAGAATGCCTGCCCCAACCCGATGTAGATTTGCACCCCGTCGCCCGTCGTGCCCTGTACCGGGGCCGCGATGTCCAGCCGGATCGGCCCCAGCCCGGTGTCATAGCGCAGCCCGAACCCGGCGCCTGCGTGCCAGTTGGCGCTGTCGCCGGTAAAGCCGTCAACCCCGATGCTGCCCGCATCGAAAAACCCGACGACCCCGATCTTTTCGCTGACCCGCACCCTTGCCTCGACCGAGGCCCCAAGCTGATACAGCCCGCCAATCTGGAACTGCGGCCCAAAGCCCCGCGCAACGCTGACGCCAAGCGATTTGTAGGGCTGCCCCCGCACCGTGCCGCCGCCGCCCGAAAAGAACAGATCGTCGCGCGGTGTTTCCAGCAAGGACGTGCCAAAGATCGCGCCGCCCTGCACCCGCCCCGCCAGAACCACGCGGGCATCGGCCCCGAAGCCCCGGTAAGCCCGCGCGTCAAAGGTGGTGCGCAGCCCCGACCCGGTGGTGCCAAAGCCAAGAAAAGGCTTCACCTCGGCATCCAGATAAAAGCCCTTGGTGGCATTGGTCGTGCTGTCGCGCCTGTCCCATGTCACGCCAATCGGCAGCGACAGGTTGCGCGTGTTGAACGCCCCGCCCGGATCGCGGCCTTCGGCATAGGTATAGCCAAGTCCCGCCCGCAGCGTCAGCGTTTCGTTGACATACTGGGTAAAGCCCAGACCGATTTCGCCGATGTTGGCGAAGTAGTCGATTTCATCTTCGTGCGAGATCTTGAACCGGAAGGTCGCCGTCGTGTCGGGTGTCAGGGTGGCGGGGCGGTCGATGGTCACGCCAAGCGCATAGTCGACGCCGCTGACATTGGTGCCGATGTTGCTGACGCTGGCATCAACCTTCAACCTTTCGCCGCCGCCCAGCAGGTTGCGGTGCAGCCAGTACCCCGACAGCGACACCCCGTCGCTGCTGGCAACCTCGGCGCCCAGGCTGTAGCGGCGGGTTTTGGCCTCGACCACGGTCAGGTCAATGCCCAGCAGGTCGGGCGGGGTTATGCCCTCTGCCTCGGTCAGCGCGACGGATGCGAAAATCCCGGTGCGGCGCAGACGGTTGGCCGCGCGTTGCAGTTCCAGCGGGCTGTAAACCTCGCCCTCTTTCAGACCGGCAATCTTGCGGACGCGGTTTTCCCGCATCCGTTCATGGCCGCTGATGGTCAGCCGCCCGAACCGCAACCTGGGGCCGGGGGTCAGCCCGATGTCGGCGGACAGCGTGGCGCGGGCATGGTCGGCGGCGATGTCCTCACGACTGACTGCGGCCTTGGCATGACCCAAATCGCGCCAGCCGTCGATGCCTGCGGTCACAGCCTCGGCGACCACGCCGCTTTGGGCGGGTTTGCCAAGGGCAAAGCCGGCGGGCAGGTCGGTATCGGGGGCCAGGGGGGCGACACGCGCCTGCGCGAAGGCAAAGACCGGGCCGGGGTCCACCAGCACCTCGATCACGCTGATCGCCGATGGCGCATCAAGCGGCGCAATCCCCGCCGCTTCGCGCCCGTCGATCAGAATGCGGATCACGCCGGAATAATGCCCCCGCGCATACAAGGCCGCCAGAATGCGCCCATAATCGGCGCGGGCCGCGGCAAACAGATCCTGCGGATCGCGCACACCATCGGCCTGCTGGCTGATCAGCAGCGACGATGCGCGCAGGGCCTTGCTCAGATCCTTGTCCGCCCCGGTCACCTTGAAATCGAACGCATCCAGCGCCATCGCCTGTGGCCCGGCCAGTATCGCCATCACCCCGAGGGCCGCAATCCAACCCCGTCCTGATCTGCGCCGAGAAACTGTCACACCGGCCTCATTCATACCATGGCTAGCAGTATCGCAGCTTGCCGCCCCAAGGGCAATGAAAGCGGCGCCTGCGCCGGCAGAATTCGCGGCAATGGGCGGGACTGTGCCGGCGATACTAAGGTCCAATTCCCGCCCCCATCTCGACATTCTAGTCTATAACGTGCGAGATCCCGTTTCGGATCCGTGAAACGCGAAGGAGGACAACGATGGCTTGGTCAAAACCGGTGGTGACGCAAATCGCTTGCGGCATGGAGATCAACATGTACGGCCCGTCGGAAGACGACCGTCGCGACGACGATCTGGTCTGATCACCCGCAAGGATGATTGCCAGAACACTAGGTGCCGGCGCGGGCGGCGGGTTGCCGCAGTGGAACTGCGGATGCGCGTTGTGTCGCGCCGCGCGCTCGGGGACCATCGCGCCGATGACCCAATCCTCGCTTGCCGTGTCGGTGGATGGTCTGGCCTGGGCCTTGCTGAATGCCTCGCCTGATTTGCGCGCGCAAATGGCGGCAACGCCTGCGCTGCATCCGCAGGGTTTGCGCGGCAGTCCGGTGCAGGCGGTGATCCTGACCAATGCCGATGTCGACCATGTGGCGGGCCTGTTGTCGCTGCGGGAAAAGACGGCCTTCCGGCTGTACGCCACGGCGGGCACTCTGGCCGTGCTCGCGGCTAACCCGGTGTTCCGGGTTCTGGACCCCGCGCTGGTCACGCAACATGCGATTCTGCTGGACCAGCCTTTTCACCCGCTGCCGGGGTTGGAAGTCACCGCCTATGCCGTGCCGGGCAAGATCGCCCTCTATCTGGAATCGGGCACGCCCGACACCAAGGCCATGGGCGACCAGACCATCGGCCTGCGGCTGCAATCGGATCGGGGCATCCTGCACTACTTGCCGGGTTGCGCCGATCTGCCCGACTGGCTGTGTTCAAGCCTGGCAGAGGCCGATGTGCTGATGTTCGACGGCACGGTCTGGGCCGATGATGACATGCAGCGTACCGGCACCGGGGCCAAGACCGGCGCGCGGATGGGGCATCTGGCGATGTCGGGGGCCGGGGGCAGTCTGGCGCGGCTGGCCGGGTTGAAGGCCCGCCGCATCTATACCCACATCAACAACACCAACCCCGCCCTGATGCCAGACAGTGCCGAACATGGCGCAATCCGGGCTGCCGGATGGGAAATGGCCTTTGACGGAATGGAGGTGGCGCTGTGACCGATCAATCCCTCAGCCGCCAGACACTGGAGGCCCGCCTGCGCCAGATCGGGCCGGACCGGTATCATGACAAGCACCCGTTCCATCACCGGCTCCATTCCGGGGCCTGCACGATGGACGAGGTGCAGGCCTGGGTCTTGAACCGCTGGTATTACCAGTCCCGCATCCCGATGAAGGACGCGGCCTTCCTGTCGCGCTGCACCGACCCGCATCTGCGCCGCATCTGGCGCAGCCGGATCGAAGACCATGACGGCGGCGAGCATGAGGGCGGCGGCATCCGCCGTTGGCTGAAACTGGCCGAAGGGGTGGGGCTGGACCCCGATTATGTGGCGTCTGGTGTGGGCGTGATGCCTGCCGTGCGCTTTGCCGTGGATGCCTATATCCGCTTTGTTCGGGACGAACCGCTGATTGCCGCGATGGCATCAAGCCTGACCGAGATGTTCGCGCCCGCGATTCACACCCGGCGGATCGAAGGCTTGCTGCAACACTACACCTTCGCCAACCCCGCCACGATTTCCTATTTTCAGCACCGCTTGGGCGAGGCGCCCAAGGACGTGGCCTTTACCCTGAACTGGGTGCTGGACCATGCCGTCACCCGCGCAGACCAGGAGGCCGCCATCGCCGCCCTGACCTTCAAGACCGAGGTGCTGTGGGTGCAACTGGACGCGCTGTGGCATGGCTATGTCGCGGGCAACATCCCGCCCGGCGCATGGCAACCGGGGCAGGGGCAGCTATGACGCCGCTGTTGCCCCGTGGTGTGCGGCTGCATGACGACCGCGTGCGGGGGGTGCCAGTGCTGCTTGGGCCGGAACGTGCGGTCATTCTGGATGCCATCGGGCAGGCCATCCTGGCCGAGGTGGACGGGCTGCGCACGACGGCCGAAATCGTCTCTAACCTTGCGCAAAAGTACAATGCCCCGGCTGCGGAAATCGCCGCCGATGTGACGGCGTTCCTTGCCGACCTGCACTCGCAACGCCTGCTGGACGACGCCGATGCGTGACACCCCGCCGCCGATTGCGCTGCTGGCCGAACTGACCCACCGTTGCCCGCTGTCCTGCCCCTATTGTTCCAACCCGCTGGAATTGCTGGCGCGTGAGGCCGAGCTTTCCACCGACGCCTGGCTGCGGATTTTCGACGACGCAGCGGCTTTGGGCGTGTTGCAACTGCACTTGTCGGGCGGCGAGCCTGCCTCGCGCCGCGATCTGGAGCAGTTGGTGAAGGGCGCGCGGGACGCAGGGCTGTATGTCAACCTGATCACCTCTGGCATCGGGCTGACCGAGGCGCGGCTGGACGCGTTGGAGGCGGCGGGGCTGGACCATGTGCAACTGTCGCTGCAAGGTGTGACGGCGCAGGTGGCTGACAAGATCGGCGGCTACAAGGGCGGGTTTGACCGCAAGCTGGTGATCGCCCGGTCGATCACCGCGCGGGGCCTGCCGCTGACCCTGAACGCGGTGATGCACCGGCACAACATGGATGATCTGCCCGCCACCATCGCCTTCGCCGCCGATCTGGGCGCGCGCAGGATCGAGGTGGCCTGTGTGCAATTCTACGGCTGGGCCACCCCGAACCGCGCGCATCTGCTGCCGACGCGGGACCAAGTGATCCATGCCAAACGCACGGTTGAACAGGCGCGCAAGGACTGGCACGGGCGGATGGTGCTGGATTTCGTGCCGCCGGATTACTACGCCGATTTCCCCAAGGCCTGCATGGGTGGCTGGGGGTCCACCGGGCTGAACATCGCGCCCGATGGCACGGTTTTGCCCTGCCACGCGGCGGCCACCATTCCCGGCCTGACCTTCCAGAACGCCACCACCACGCCCTTGCACGACATTTGGTACGGCGGCCCGGCCTTTCAGGCGTACCGGGGCCACGACTGGATGCCCGACCCTTGCCGGTCCTGCGCCCGCCGCGACGTAGACCATGGCGGCTGCCGCTGTCAGGCCATGGCCATTGCCGGCGATCCGAACGCCACAGACCCCGTCTGCCGCCATTCCAGCGCCCGGCCCCTTGTCGATGCGATGCTGGCGGACCTGCCGACCGACACGCTGGAGGCGACGGCCTTTACCTACCGCCGCTAACACCGCTTGCATCACCGCCCCCTTCGGCCTATATGTCCCTCAACAGCGGCGTCGGGGTCCACACCCGAAGCTACCGAAAGACACGGCGGGCCTGTGGGCCCGTTTTTCATTTCTGGAACCGATATGTCCGACCTGATCGCCAAAACCGCCATTGACCGCCGGATCGCGGATATCATCAACCCCGTGATCGAGGGGCTGGGATTTGAACTGGTCCGCATCCGCCTGATGGGCGGCAAGACCCGCATCCTGCAAATCATGGCCGACCGGCCCGAAGGCGGCATCGAGGTTGACGATTGCGCGGCCATTTCTACTGCGGTGTCGGCCATCATGGATGTCGAAGACCCGATCGAAGACAATTATGTGCTGGAAGTGTCCTCGCCCGGCATCGACCGCCCGCTGACCCGGTTGAAGGATTTCGACATGTGGGAAGGCTGGGAGGCGCGGATCGAGACGACCGAATTGATCGACGGGCGTCGCCGGTTCAAGGGCACGGTTGCGGGCACCGAAGGCGACGAAGTGCTGATCACCATTGAGGAAGCAGGCGCGCCTGTGACCATCGGGTTGAAATTCGACTGGCTGTCGGATGCCAAGCTGATCCTGACCGATGATCTGATCGCCGAAATGCTGCGCCAGAAAAAGGCCAGCGGCAATTTCGACGAAGCCGCCTTTGACGAGATCGAAACATCCGAGGGGGACGAAGACGAAGCCCCCGAACCAACCAAACACTGACGGGAGCGCCAAGATGGCCATTACTTCTGCAAACCAGTTGGAACTTCTGCAAACCGCCGAGGCGGTGGCGCGGGAAAAGATGATCGACCCCGATCTGGTGATCCAGGCGATGGAAGAATCCCTCGCCCGTGCCGCCAAGTCGCGTTACGGCAGCGAATTGGACATCCGCGTCAACATCGACCGCAAGACAGGCCGCGCAACCTTTGCACGGATCCGCACCGTTGTTGAAGACGACGGGGTCGAGAATCACCATGCCCAACTGACCGTCAAGCAGGCCAAGTCGCATCTGGCCGACCCGCAGATCGGGGATGAGGTGATTGACGAAGTGCCGCCGGTTGACCTGGGCCGGATCGCTGCGCAATCGGCCAAGCAGGTGATCTTGCAAAAGGTCCGCGAAGCCGAGCGTGACCGTCAGTACGAGGAATTCAAGGACCGCAAGGGCACGATCATCAACGGTCAGGTCAAGCGCGAGGAATACGGCAACGTCATCGTCGACATTGGCCGGGGCGAGGCGATCTTGCGCCGCAACGAAAAGATCGGCCGCGAAGCTTACCGCATCGGCGACCGCATCCGCGCCTATATCAAGGACGTGCGCCGCGAGGCGCGTGGTCCGCAGGTGTTCCTCAGCCGGACCGACCCGCAGTTCATGGCCGAGCTGTTCAAGATGGAAGTGCCGGAAATCTATGACGGCATCATCGAGATCAAGGCCGTGGCCCGTGACCCCGGTTCGCGCGCCAAGATTGCCGTGATCAGCTATGACAACTCGATCGATCCGGTCGGGGCCTGCGTCGGTATGCGCGGCAGCCGGGTGCAGGCCGTGGTGAACGAGTTGCAGGGCGAAAAAATCGACATCATTCCGTGGAATCAGGATCAGGCGACCTTCCTTGTGAACGCCTTGCAGCCTGCCGAGGTTTCCAAGGTCGTGATCGACGACGAGGCTGGCAAGATCGAAGTCGTGGTGCCCGATGAACAGCTTTCGCTGGCCATTGGCCGTCGCGGCCAGAACGTGCGTCTGGCCAGCCAATTGACCGGCCTCGACATCGACATCATGACCGAATCCGACGAATCCACCCGTCGTCAGGCCGAGTTTGCCGAACGCACCAAGCTGTTCATGGACAACCTCGACATTGATGAGATGATGGCGCAACTGCTGGTCGCCGAAGGCTTCACCAACCTTGAGGAAGTGGCTTACGTCGATCTGGACGAATTGCTGTCGATTGACGGCTTCGACGAAGGCACCGCAGGCGAATTGCAGGCCCGTGCCCGTGACTTCCTGGAGGCCGCGAACACCAAGGCGATGGAAAATGCCCGCGCTCTGGGTGTCGAGGACTCTCTGGTTGAATTTGAAGGCCTGACCCCCCAGATGCTGGAAGCCCTGGCCAAGGACGGCATCAAGACGCTGGAAGATTTCGCCACCTGTGCCGACTGGGAACTGGCGGGCGGCTGGACGACCGAAGGCGGTCAGCGCAAGAAGGACGAAGGCGTGCTGGAGAAATTCGAGGTCAGCCTTGAAGAAGCGCAGCATCTGGTGATGACGGCCCGCGTGATGCTGGGCTGGGTGGACCCCACCGAATTGCCCCAGGCAGAAGACTCTGCCGATGAAGAAGAGGAGGCCGAGGTCTGATTTCAGACCTCGGAACCCTGACCGTGACACGCGGCGGCCGAGAAAAAGAGACGGACGAACCCGAACGCAAATGTATTGTGTCGGGGGAAAGCCAGCCCAAGTCCGGGCTGGTCCGGTTCGTCATTGGACCCGATTCGACAGTGGTGCCCGATGTTGCGGGCAAGCTGCCGGGCCGGGGGATTTATGTGTCTGCCGACAAGGACGCCATCGCCAAGGCGGTCAAGAAGGGCCTGTTTTCCCGCGCCGCGCGCGAGCCGGTGAAGGCAGACCCCGGCCTGCCCGATCTGGTGGAGGAACTGGTTCTGAGGCGGACCATCGAGCTGATCTCGCTGGCTCGCAAGGCCAGCCGGGCGGTGATGGGCTATGAAAAGGTCAAGGATTGGCTGGCAAAGGGGCAGGCGCGTGTCCTGATCCAGTCCAGCGACGGGTCGGAACGCGGCAAAACCAAGCTGCGTGCCCCTGATGGCGACAACAGTTACATAAGCTGTCTGTCGGCGGGGGAAATGGGTTTGGCTTTCGGGCGCGAACGTGCCATACACGCCGCGCTTGCGGCTGGTGGACTCACGACGCGTGTTGTAGAGGAAGCGGCAAGGCTTTCCGGGCTCCGTTACGGATCCGGGGGGCAGATGGGCGGCGGGACCGCCGAAAAGGATACGAAAGACGCATGACCGATAGTGACGGCAAAAAACCCCTCGGCCTGGGTGGCGCACCGCGTTCTGGACAGGTGAAGCAAAGCTTCAGCCATGGCCGGACCAAAAGCGTCGTGGTCGAGACAAAGCGCAAGCGCGTTGTGGTGCCGACGGCAAAGCCGGGTACGCCGGGGGCCGCCACAGGCGCGTCAAACGCGCATCTGGGCGATCCGTCCAAACGCCCCGCAGGCATCTCTGATGCCGAGATGGAGCGTCGTCTGGCCGCCCTGAAGGCCGCCAAGGCGCGCGAGCAGGAAGACGCCGTCAAGCGTGCCGAAGATGACCGGCAGCGCGAGGAAGACCGCGCCCGTCGCCGTGAAGAAATCGACGCCAAAGAGCGCGAGGAGCAGGCCCGTCTTGAGGCTGCCCGCGCCAAGGCGGCCGAAGAAGAACGCCTGCGCGTTGAAGCGGCTGCCGAGGCTGCGGCCAAGGCCGTTGCCCGCAAGGCCGATGTGCTGGGCACGACCCGCCGTCAACCCGCCGCTGCGGCCCCCGAACCTGCGGCCCCCGCAGCCGCCGGGGCCGCCCCGCGCAGCAACACCCGGACCACCGCCGCAGCGCCGGCCACGACCGAGGCCCCGCGTGGTCCGGCCGGTGCCAAGCCCGGCCTGCCGCCGCCGCGCAAGACCGACCGTGACCGCGAAGAACGCGAACGCAACGCCAAGGCCAAGGCCGGCGATGATGTGCGCCGCGCAGGCAAGCTGACTCTGAACGACGCGCTGGCCGGTGAGGGCGGGCGCACCCGCAGCCTTGCGGCGATGAAGCGCAAGCAGGAAAAGGCCCGTCAAAAGGCCATGGGCATGTCTGTGAAGCCCGAAAAGCAGGTGCGCGATGTGCAGCTGCCCGAAACCATCATGGTGTCGGAACTGGCAAACCGGATGGCCGAACGCGCCGCCGATGTGGTCAAGAGCCTGATGAAAATGGGCATGATGGTCACGATGAACCAGGCCATCGACGCCGATACTGCCGAACTGGTGATCGAGGAATTCGGCCACAAGGCCGTGCGCGTGTCGGATGCCGACGTGGAACAGGTGATCGACACGGTGCAGGACGCCGACGAAAACCTTGTGCCGCGTCCGCCGATCGTCACCATCATGGGCCATGTCGACCACGGCAAGACCAGCCTTCTGGACGCGATCCGCAAGGCCAACGTGGTGTCGGGCGAGGCTGGCGGGATCACCCAGCACATCGGCGCCTATCAGGTGACGACCGATACGGGGGCCGTGATCAGCTTCCTTGATACCCCCGGCCACGCGGCTTTCACCAGCATGCGCGCCCGTGGCGCGCAGGTGACGGATATTGTCGTGCTGGTGGTGGCCGCCGATGACGCCGTTATGCCGCAGACCATCGAGGCTATTGCGCATGCGAAAGCTGCCAAGGTGCCGATGATCATTGCCATCAACAAGGTGGACAAGCACGGCGCCGATCCGACCAAGGTTCGCACCGACCTGCTGCAACATGAAATCGTGGTCGAGGCCATGTCGGGCGATGTGCAGGACGTTGAGGTTTCGGCCAAGACTGGTCTGGGCATCGACAACCTGCTGGAAGCCATCGCCCTGCAGGCCGAGATTCTGGAACTGCGCGCCAACCCCAAACGGGCGGCAAGCGGGGCTGTGATCGAAGCCAAGCTGGACGTGGGCCGTGGCCCGGTGGCGACGGTTCTGGTGCAGAACGGCACCCTGCGCAAAGGCGACATCTTTGTCGTCGGCGAACAGTGGGGCAAGGTCCGCGCGCTGGTCAACGATCAGGGCGTGCGCATCGACGAGGCCGGCCCTTCGGTTCCGGTCGAGGTTCTGGGCCTGTCGGGCACGCCGCAAGCGGGCGATACGCTGAACGTGGTGGAAACCGAGGCGCAGGCGCGCGAAATCGCGTCCTACCGCGAAAAGACCATCAAGGACAAACGCGCTGCGGCAGGTGCTGCGACCACGCTGGAACAGCTTATGGCCAAGGCCAAGGCCGACCAGTCGGTGGCAGAACTGCCCGTGTTGGTGAAAGCCGACGTGCAGGGGTCGTCCGAGGCGATTGTTCAGGCGCTGGAAAAGATCGGCAACGACGAGGTGCGCGTGCGCGTCCTGTCCTACGGTGTGGGGGCGATCACCGATACCGACGTGTCGCTGGCCGAGGCCAGCAAGGCGCCGATCATCGGCTTCAACGTGCGGGCCAACGCATCGGCGCGCAACTCGGCGCACCAGAAGGGCGTGGAAATCCGCTATTACTCGATCATCTATGATCTGGTGGATGATATCAAGGCCGCCGCCTCGGGCCTGCTGAAGGCCGAGATCCGCGAAACCTTCATCGGTTATGCGCAGATCAAGGAGGTGTTCAAGGTCACGGGCATCGGTCAGGTTGCCGGTTGCCTTGTGACCGAAGGTGTCGCCCGTCGTTCGGCAGGCGTGCGCCTGCTGCGCGACAACGTGGTGATCCACGAGGGCACGCTGAAGACGCTGAAACGCTTCAAGGACGAGGTGAAGGAAGTCATCTCGGGTCAGGAATGCGGCATGGCGTTCGAGCGATACGAAGATATTCGTCAGGGCGATGTGATCGAGATTTTCGAGCGCGAGGAAATCCAGCGCAAGCTGGCCTGACCCGCGATCAGCATGGCGAAAAGGCCGGGCAATCAGCCCGGCCTTTTTCATTGCGTGACGGTGTTTCTGATGGCGTCAGGCCGCCCGGACAGGCGAAACCGGATAGCCGACAAAGGTCTTTTCATCCACGCGCACGATGACCTTGCCATCGGCCAACTGCCCGACGACAAGACCCTGAACTGAAACGCAACTGCCGATGGTGATGGTTCTTAGCATTGTGTTTTCCCCCAAAAACTTTGCTTCCCGATTAAAGTAACGTCAAACCCGGCAAATAAAACCCTATTTTTGACACAAAACTGAAATGAAGCCCGTATAGGGGCGAAAATCGACTTTGGTACTACAGCCAGTCGCGCAGAATCGGGATCAGCGGCAGGTCGGCCGGGGGCATCGGATAGTCTCGCAACTTTTCTGGGCGAACCCAGGCCAAGGATTGCCCTTCCTTTCCGCAAACGATTCCCTGCCATTTGCGGCAGGCGAACAGCGGCATCAGCAAATGGAAATCATCATAGCTGTGACTGGCAAAGGTCAGCGGGGCAAGGCAACTGGCCCAGGTGTCGATGCCCAGTTCTTCGTGCAATTCGCGGATCAGGGCGGCTTCTGGCGTTTCGCCCGGCTCGACCTTGCCGCCGGGAAATTCCCACAGGCCCGCCAGCGATTTGCCGGGGGGGCGTTGCGCCAGCAGCACCCGGCCATCGGGGTCGATCAGGGCAACGGCAGAAACAAGGACGATCTTCATTGCTGGCCCTTCACGGGTTGAGAGCGCCGGGGGAGTTTCACACTCCCCCGGACCCCCCACTGGGATATTTGGGAACAGATGATATCAGGAGCGGTAGTCGGCGTTGATCTCGACATAGCGGTTGGTCAGATCGCAGGTCCAGACCGACCGGGCGGCGCGGCCAAGGCCCAGATCGACGCCGATCACCAGATCGGATTGGAGCATGTAGGCGGCGCCTGCCTCTTCGGTGTAGGCCGGGTTGCGCCAGCCGTTCCTGGCCACCACGATGTCGCCAAAGCGGATGGTCAGGCGGTCACGGTCGGCCTCGGCCCCCGATTTGCCCACGGCGGCGACGATGCGGCCCCAGTTCGGGTCCTGGCCCGCGAGGGCGGTCTTGACCAGGGGCGAATTGGCGACCGCGAAGGCCACCTTTGCCGCATCGGCATCGGATGCCGCGCGGGTCACCCGGATCTCGACGAATTTCGTGGCCCCCTCGCCGTCGCGGATCACCTGATGCGCCAGGTTCTGCATCACGCCGTGCAAGGCCGCCTCGAAGGCCTTGGCGACCGCGCCCTTGACCGGCGCTGCCGCAGACTGCCCGGTGGCGGCCACCAGCACCGTGTCGGAGGTCGAGGTATCGCTGTCGACGGTGATCGAATTGAACGTCGTATCCACAGTGCGCGACAGCATCTTTTGCAAGGCCGGGGCGGTTATTTTTGCATCGGTGAAGATATAGACCAGCATCGTCGCCATGTCGGGCGCGATCATGCCCGACCCTTTGGCGATGCCTGCAATCTGGATCACGCCGCCATCGCCCTGCACAGTCGCCGTGGTCCCCTTGGGGAAGGTGTCGGTGGTCATCATCGCATGGGCGGCCATTTCGATGGCGTCGTCGCGCAGATCGGCCACCAGAGCCGGGATCTGCGCGGTGATCTTGTCATGCGGCAAAGGCTCGCCGATCACGCCCGTAGAGGAGGAAAACACCCGCGACGCAGGCAGGCCGAGCGCTGCTGCCACGCCGCCCGTCACGGCGGCCACGGCCTCATCCCCCACGCGGCCCGTGAAGGCGTTGGAATTGCCGGAGTTCACGATGATCGCCGCCCCCGCCCCCGCAGGCGCGCGGCTGGCAAGCTTGGTCTGGCAATCGCGCACGCAAGCAGACCGGGTTGACGACCGGGTGAACACCCCCGCCATCGCGGTGCCGGGGGCAAGGCGCACCAGCATCACATCGCGGCGATTCTGGTATTTGATGCCGGCCTCGACGGCCGCAAATTCGACGCCCGCAATCACCGGCAGCACCGGAAAGCTGGCGGGCGCCAGGGGGGATACGGGTTTCCGGGCCACGGCAACCACGGCATCCGCCGCCGCCTCTGCCGCTGCACCAAGTTTCTTCACCTGCTTTTTCAGCGCCTTTGCGGCGGCTTTCCAATCGGTCTTGGCCATCCCGTATCCCCCTGATCCATGGTCGATTCTGTCGCGATCACTTGTCCAGCAGCGTTGCGTCCTTCAGCAGGGTCGGGTCAAGCGCCTCGCCGGGGCGGGTGACCGTGGCGGCAGCGGTCAGCTTGGTGACCTCGGCCTCGATCGCCTTGCCTTCGATTTCGGCGGCCAGTTCCTCGCGCAGGTCATCCAGCGTGGGCTGGGCGGCGGGGCGGGTTTCCTTGACCATGATCAGGTGATAGCCGAAATCCGATTTGACCGGGCCTGTGACCTTGCCGATTTCAGCCGCAACCACTGCATCCTCGAACGGCTTGACCATCATCCCCTTGCCGAACCAGCCCAGATCGCCGCCATTGGCGCCCGACCCGGTATCGGTGGAATTGGCCTTTGCCAGTTCGGCAAAATCACCGCCCGCATCCAGCAGGCCCTTGATCTCAAGCGCCTTGGCCTCGTCCGCGACAAGGATATGGGCGGCGCTGTATTCGGTGGCAGGCTCCACCCCCTTGAAGCGCGCGTCATAGGCGGCCTGCAGGGCCTCGTCCGTCACCGCGCCGGCGATCAGCTTTTGAATGGCGACGCCCGAGATATAGCCGCGACGGTCGTTGTCGAGGTTCAACTGGTCTTTCTTGGACAGGGTGGCGACCGACTGGGTCAGCGCCTCTTGCTGCACCAGTTGATCCAGAATGCCCTTGAACAGCACGTCATCGGCCAGCCCCTGATACTGCGCGGGCAGCCCTTGGCGAACCGAGATCATGTGACCCAGCGTGATGTTGGTGCCATTCACCGTGGCAACCACGGTATCGGCTGTCTCGCCCTCGGCCAGAACCGGCGCGGCCAGCATCAGCGACAGCGCCACCCCGGTCCAAATCCCTGCTATTTTCGACATATCACCTTCTCCTGACCTGGCGGCATACCCGTGCCGCGTTGACTATGACCGGTCTAACCCTTACATCGCGACAGTCGCGTGAGACGGGCCAGCCGGGCCTTCATTGGGTCTTCTATGGAAGGCGGTGAGGGCAGGCAAGACCACAGCCTCACACGATCATGTCAGGATTGGCATGGCAGGAACCACAAGGCGGGAAAAGCATGTTGGGTTTAGGGTCGCTGGCGCGGAAGGTGTTTGGAACACCGAATGACCGCTTGGTGAAATCGGTGCGCCCCACGGTGGCCGCCATCAACGCGCTGGAGCCGCAATTCGCCGCGCTGAGCGACGAAGGCATCATCGAGAAAACGCGCGAGTTTCAGCGCCGGGTGCAGGAGGGCGGCGAAAGCCTGGAGGCCCTGCTGCCCGAGGCCTTCGCCAACTGCCGCGAAGCCGCGCGCCGGGCCTTGGGTCTGCGGGCCTTCGATGTGCAGCTGATGGGCGGGATTTTCCTGCATCAGGGCAACATCGCCGAAATGCGCACCGGCGAGGGCAAGACCCTTGTCGCCACGCTGCCCGCCTATCTGAACGCGCTGGCGGGCAAGGGCGTGCATGTGGTGACGGTGAACGAATACCTTGTCAAGCGCGACGGCGAATGGATGAGCAAGGTCTACGGCGCGCTTGGCCTGACCACCGGCGTCGTCTATCCCTATCAGCCGGATGCCGAGAAGAAGGCCGCCTACCGCGCCGACATCACCTATGCAACCAACAACGAGCTGGGCTTTGACTATCTGCGCGACAACATGAAATCCTCGATGGACGACATGGCGCAGCGCGGCCATTTCTTTGCCATTGTCGACGAGGTGGACTCTATCCTGATCGACGAGGCCCGGACCCCGTTGATCATTTCCGGCCCGAGCCAGGACCGCAGCGATCTGTACCAGAAGGTTGACCTGCTGATCCCGATGCTGACCGCAGAGCATTACAAGCTGGACGAAAAGACCCGCGCCGTGACCTATACGGATGAGGGCAACGATTTCATCGAGGCCCGGTTGTTCGAGGCCGGCATCCTGCCCGAAGGTCAGGGCCTGTACGAACCCGAAAGCACGACGGTCGTGCATCACGCCACGCTGGCCTTGCGGGCGCACAAGCTGTTCCAGAAGGATCAGCAATACATCGTCCGCGATGGCGAGGTGATGCTGATTGACGAATTCACCGGCCGCATGATGCGCGGCCGCCGCCTGTCGGACGGTTTGCATCAGGCCATCGAGGCGAAAGAGCGGGTGGCGATCCAGCCCGAGAACATGACCCTCGCCTCGGTGACGTTCCAGAACTATTTCCGCCTGTACGACAAACTCGGCGGCATGACCGGCACGGCCACGACCGAAGCCGACGAGTTCATGGAGATTTACAAGCTGGGCGTGGTCGAAGTGCCGACCAACCGTCCGGTCATGCGCAAGGACGAGCACGATCAGGTCTACCGCACGGCGCGCGAAAAGTTTGAAGGCGTGGTGAAAACCATCCGCGAGGCCAATGCGGTCGGCCAGCCGATCCTTGTCGGCACCACCTCGATCGAAAAGTCGGAACAACTGTCGGAAATGCTGAAAGCCGCCGAGATTCCGCACAACGTGCTGAATGCGCGCCAGCATGAACAAGAAGCGCAGATCGTGGCCGATGCGGGCAAGCTGGGGGCCGTGACCATCGCCACCAACATGGCAGGGCGCGGCACCGACATTCAGCTTGGCGGCAACGTCGAGATGCAGGTCATGGCGGCCATCGTCGCCGACCCCCACCTGCACCCCGATGAAGTACGCGCCAGGATCGAGGCCGAACACGCGGATGAGAAGGCCAAGGTGCTGGAGGCCGGCGGTCTGTTCGTTCTGGCCACCGAGCGTCACGAATCCCGCCGCATCGACAACCAGTTGCGCGGCCGGTCCGGCCGTCAGGGCGACCCCGGCCGGTCGTCGTTCTTCCTCAGCCTCGAAGACGACCTGATGCGGATTTTCGGGTCGGAACGGCTCGATTCCGTGCTGTCGAAGCTGGGGATGAAGGAAGGCGAGGCCATCGTTCACCCTTGGGTCAACAAATCCCTGGAAAAGGCGCAGGCCAAGGTCGAAGGCCGCAACTTCGACATCCGCAAGCAGTTGCTGAAATTCGACGATGTGATGAACGATCAGCGCAAGGCGATTTTCGGTCAGCGGCTGGAGATCATGCAGGCCGAAGACGTGACCGAGATTGCCGAGGACATGCGCCTGCAAGTGATCGACGATCTGGTCGACGATTTCATGCCGCCCAAAACCTATGCCGATCAATGGCAGCCCGAAGCGCTGGCGGCGGCTGTGCGCGAAAAGCTGTCGCTTGACCTGCCGATTGCCGCCTGGGCCGCCGAAGAAGGCGCCGATCAGGACACCGTGCGCGACCGCATTGCCGAAGCCTCGAACGAGGCCATGGCTGCCAAGACTGAAGCCTTCGGCCTGCCGACCATGCAGACCATCGAAAAGCAGATCCTGCTGCAAACCATCGACAGCAAATGGCGCGACCATCTGCTGCGGCTGGAACATCTGCGCTCGGTCGTCAACTTCCGCGGCTATGCGCAGCGCGACCCGCTGAACGAATACAAGACCGAAAGTTTCCAGCTGTTTGAATCGCTGCTGAACAGCCTGCGTCTTCAGGTGACGGAACAGTTGGGCCGCGTGCGTCCGCTGACCGAGGCCGAACAGCAGACCATGCTTGCGCAATATGCGGCACAGCAGCAGGGCGCGGCGGCAGCTCCGGCCCCGGTGGTGGCAGAGCCTGCCCCCGAACCCGCGCGTCTGGCCGGGTTCGACGAGGCTGACCCGACCACCTGGGGCAACCCGTCGCGCAATGACGCCTGCCCCTGCGGATCGGGCGAAAAGTTCAAACACTGTCACGGGCGGCTGGCCTGACCTGTCGCAGATTGTGGTCAAACGGGGGCGGCTTTTGCCGCCCCCTTGTTTTTGCCCCGGAATTTTGTATCCAGACCGGAACCATTCCCCGAACTGGCCCCGGATTGGCCCCGGATCTGCCCGGTTTCCCCGGTATCCCTATGCTCAACCGAGTCTATCCATTGGGGACGATCATGGACATGAAACGCAGATTGGCCCGCGGTGTGGCCGTATTGGCCGTCGCCTTGGCGGCGGGGCATCTGGTTCAGACGATGAACAAGGAAAAGGCCCTTGCCGCCGCCGCAGAGCCGCAACCCGAACAGATCGAGCAGGTGGCCGCGGGGGCCAATACGCTGACGCCTGCCCCGGATGCAGCCCTTCGGACCGCCGCCCTGACGGACGAGCTTCCCGCCGCCCCCCTCGCGCAAGATCCGCTGCCCGCGCCCGTGGCGCCCAAACCTGCGGCACCCCCGGCCCCTTCTGCAACGGCGGATTGCACCATCAGCTTTGAATTGGTCGCCGAACCCCTTGCCCAACTGGGCCTGACGCTTAACGCCCCCTGCAACCGCAACGAACGGGTCGTGCTGCGCCATGCGGGGCTTGCGGTCACCGCAAAAACCTCGGCCACCGGGTCGCTGTTCGCCTTGATCCCGGCGCTGATCGCCGATGCCGAAGTGTCGGTGCTGTTTGCCGACAAGACCATCACCCAGGCCAGCCTGCAAATGCCCGAGGTGGCCAGCCTGCGCCGCTTTGGCGTGCAATGGATGGCCGACGACGCCTTTCAGGTGAACGCGCTTGAAAACGGCGCGGGCTATGGCGCGCCGGGCCATGTTTCTGCGGCCGACCCCGGCACCCCTGCCGATGGCGCCCCTGTGCTGGGCGGTTATCTGAACATCCTGGGCGACAGCACGGTGGACATGCCGATGCTGGCCGAAATCTACACCTACCCCGCAGATGCCAAGACAAAGGTAGATATGGTGGTCGAGGCTGCCGTTACCCCCACCACTTGCGGTCGCGAATTGCTGGGCGAAACCATCGCGTCCTTCAGCGGCGAGGTTTACATCACCGACCTCACCCTTGCGACGCCCGACTGTGACGCTGTTGGCGACATTCTTGTGTTGAAGAATCTTGTTCCTGACCTGAAGATCGCGGCGAACTGACAGTCAGGGGCCTGTATGCAAGCGATGCTGAGACGCGCGGCGGTGATCGCCGCGCTTCTGTTTCCGGGGGGGGCCGTCGCGCAGGACATCACCCTGATCGCGCGCGAGGGCGGCATCGTGCTGTCGGGCAGCCTGCAAGGCTTTGACGGCGAGTTTTACCGGATCGACACCTCGTATGGCCCGCTGACGGTGGATGCCCAGGGCGTGATCTGCGAAGGCCCGGCCTGCCCCGACATGATCGCGCCCAAGGCAACCCTGCGCTTTGTCGGCGCACCCGATGCCGGGGTGGCCCTGATCCCGCCGCTGTTTGCCGCCTTTGCGCAAAGCCGGGGCCTGACCTACACGCTGATCGAGGGCGCGAATTATGCTGCGCGAATCTCTGACCCTGAAACCGCCAAGACCTTGGCAGACATCAGCTTTACGCCCGCTGGCCCGGATGAGGCCGCAGCCTCGCTGACCGCCGGCCGTGCCGAGTTCATCATTGCCGCGCGGGCCGAAAAACCCTTTGGCACCCGGACCATCGCGATGGATGCGCTGGTGCCGGTGATGGCGGCTGACAATCCCACGCCACAGGTTTCGACCGTTGATCTGGCGCGCGCCCTGTCGGGCGAGGCTGACAACTGGGCGCAGATCGGCGGGCCGGATATGCCGATCGTGCTGCACGCTCTGGCCCCCGACACCGATCTGCAACGCGCCCTGTCCGACCGTCTGGGCGCTCCGATCAAGGCGGACCGGGTTCACCCCGATCTGGCCAGTCTGGCGGCCGCCGTTGCCAAAGACCCCTGGGCGCTGGCGATCACCGGGCGCGCGGCGCGCGGCGCGGCGCGGCTGTTGCCGCTGACCGACAGTTGCGGGTTTCCGCTGCTGGCAACTGCACTTGCGGTCAAGGCCGAGGATTACCCTCTGGCCCTGCCGCTGTATCTGTTGACCCCGCCCCGGCGCATGTCCTTGTTCGCGCGGGAGTTTCTGGAGTTTGTCGGCACCCCCGAGGCCCAAGGCGTTATCGCCGCCGCAGGCTATGTCGACCGCAGCATCACCCGCCAGCCGATGACCGCCGATGGTCTGCGCCTGATCAACGCGATTCAGGGCGCGGGCGAGGATGTGTCCCTGGCCGATCTGAAACGGCTGGTCGACCTGATGGATGGGGCGGACCGGCTGTCGCTGACCTTTCGCTTCGAGGATGGCGCGGCGACGCTGGATGCCAATTCCCGCGAAAACCTGATCGACCTTGCCCGGCTGATTGCCGCCGGGCAGTTTCGCGACCTGTCCCTTGTGCTGGCAGGGTTTTCCGATGGCTCGGGGGCGGCCGCGGCGAATTTCGACCTGTCACGCACCCGCGCGGAAGGCGTGCTGGCGGCGTTGAGGCTGGCCGCCCCCGACCTTGCCGAGGCGGTCCTGCCCCGCGTCGAGGCCTTTGGCGAAGCCCTGCCGATGGCCTGCGATTCCACCGCCGCAGGCCGCGAGTTGAACCGCCGGGTGGAACTGTGGGTCAAACCCGCCTTCGCCGTACCGCCCTCCCCGTTGTGATGCCCCCGTTTGATTGAGAGTGTGCCATGTACAAGGATATTCTGCGCGACATTGCGACCAGCCAGATGCCGCAGGTGGATGTCACCCCGCTGCCGGGCACCGCGCGCTGGAACGTGATCGACCCGCTGCCCCCATCCGGCAATCTGGGCATCGAGCTGGGCGTGGCGGCCGGGTCTTTTTCGGCGCGGATGGTGCAATCGGGGCGGTTCCGGCATTTCATCGGGGTCGATATCTATGGCGACGGTCACAACGTGCAGGAATACAAGACCGCGCTGCGCAGCGTGGGCCTGCTGTCCGACTATCGCCTGCTGCGCATGACCTTTGATCAGGCGCTGGACCTGTTCGACGACCACAGCTTTGATTTCATCTACTGCGACGGCTATGCCCATACCGGCGAGGAGGGGGGCCGCACGCTGATTGACTGGTATGCCAAGCTGAAACCCGGCGGAGTGATGGCGGGGGATGATTACGACATCGACTCCTGGCCCCTCGTGGTCTGGGCGGTGCATCATCTGGTGTCGCAGATCGGCGTGCCGCTGCGGGTGACGGATCTGGTGTCGGACGTGGCCTACAACAAGTTCCGGTCGTGGTATTTCGTGAAACCGATGGGTCCGGATGCCGTCTTGCAGCCGTCCAAAGCCCTGATGGATCTGGGCGATCTGGAAAAGGCCAGCATCGCCGCCGCCCGCAAGCAAAAAGCCAAAGCCAGAGCCAGACGTCAGGAAAAATCATAGATACCCCGCGCTGCGAAAGCTCAGTTCACGCGATTTGCCAATGATCAGATGGTCATGCAGGGTCAGCCCCAGCACCTGTGCGGCGTCCTGCACCTGCGCCGTCATGGTGATGTCGGCACTGGACGGGGTGGGGTCGCCCGACGGGTGATTGTGCACCAGAATGAACGCGCTCGCGTTCAGTTCCAGCGCCCGTTTCACCACTTCGCGCGGATAGACCGGCACATGATCGACCGTGCCGCGCGCCTGTTCCTCATCCGCGATCAGCACATTCTTGCGGTCCAGAAACAGGATGCGGAACTGTTCGGTTTCGCGGTGCGCCATGGCGGTATGGCAATAATCCAGCAGCGCATCCCAACTGGACAGCACCGGCCTGTTCATCACCCGCGCCCGCATCATGCGCTGCGCGGCGGCCTCGACGATCTTCAGCTCACAGATCACCGCCTCGCCCACCCCCTTCACCGCCGCAAGCCGGGCGGGGGAGGCCGTCACCACACGGTTGAAGTCGCCGAACGTTTCCAGCAGCAACCGTGCCAGGGGTTTCACATCCTGCCGCGGAATGGCGCGGAACAGCACCAGTTCCAGCAGTTCATAATCGGGCATCGCGGTGGCCCCGCCTTCGACAAAGCGGGTGCGCAGACGCTTGCGGTGATCGGCGATATAGCTGGGCAAGCGCCCCAGCAGCGCCGTCGCCTCTGCCTCGTCGCCAAGGGCGAACAGGGGCATGGCGGAGTCGTTGAAGGCACGGGGCTGGGTCATTTCCGAAGAATGCCGCCTCATCGTAAAGAAAAACTTAATGGCCTTTCACATTGGCCTAAATATCCCGGGGGGTCCGGGGGGCTGGCCCCCCGGTTCCCGAAACATCAGCTTTTCATGCCGTCCCAGAACCCTTTGACCTTGGAGAAGAACGACGACCCTTCCGGGTTGTTTTCTTCCGACAGCTTTTCAAACTCGCGCAGCAGATCCTTCTGCCGCGAGGTCAGGTTGACCGGGGTTTCCACCGCCATCTCGATGACCATATCGCCTTGCCCGCCGCCACGCAGCGCGGGCATGCCTTTGGCGCGCAGGCGCATCTGCTTGCCGGTTTGTGCGCCCGCCGGCACCTTGACCCGCACCTTGCCGCCGTCGATGGTGGGCACTTCGACCTCGCCGCCCAAGGCCGCCGTGGCGATGGACACCGGCACCCGGCAGAACAGATGCACGGCGTCGCGTTGGAAGATCGGGTGATCTTTCACCTCGATGAAGATATAGAGATCACCCTGCGGCCCGCCGCGCAGGCCCGCTTCGCCTTCGCCCGCCAGCCGGATTCGGGTGCCGGTTTCGACCCCGGCCGGAATGTTCACCGACAAGGACCGTTCGCGTTGCGTGCGGCCCTGACCTGCGCAGACCTTGCAGGGGTTCTTGATGATCTGGCCCATGCCGTTGCAGGTGGGGCAGGTGCGTTCGACGGTAAAGAAGCCCTGTTGCGCGCGGACCTTGCCCATGCCCGAACAGGTGGGGCAGGTGACGGGTTCGGCGCCGCCTTCGGCACCCGACCCCTTGCAGGACTCGCACGAAACCGACGCGGGCACAGAGATGGTTTTCTGCGCGCCGGTAAAGGCTTCTTCCAGCGATATCTTCATGTTGTAGCGCAGATCAGACCCGCGCTGCGCCCGCGACCGGCCTCCGCCGCCACCGCGCCCGCCCATGAAATCGCCGAACAGATCCTCGAACACATCCGAGAAGGCGCTGGAAAAATCGCCCTGACCGTAGCCTTGGCCACGTTGCCCGCCGCCACCGCCGCCCATGCCGCCTTCAAAAGCCGCGTGACCATAGCGGTCATAGGCGGCTTTCTTGTCGGCATCCTTCAGCACGTCATACGCCTCGTTCACCTCTTTGAACTGGTTCTCGGCGTTGGGATTGTCGGCGTTGCGGTCGGGGTGGTGTTCCTTGGCCTTGGTCCGATAGGCCTTTTTCAGGTCTTCGGCCGAAGCGCCTTTTGCCACGCCCAGAACTTCGTAAAAATCGCGTTTTGCCACGGCAAAACCCCCTGATCATAACCGGGTGGGGGCGGCCTGTTGCCAGACCGCCCCCTTTTCCCGTCGCGCGGCGTTACTTCCGCTTGTTGTTGCCCAAATCCTCGAAGTCGGCATCGACGATGTCGTCCTCGTCAATCGGGCGGGGGTTGTCATCGCCACCGTCGGCTTCGGACTGGCTGGCCTTGTAGATCGCCTCGCCCAGACGCATCGCGGCTTCGGTCAGGTTCTGGATGGCCGACTTGATCTTGCCGGCATCGTCGGCCTTCAGCGCGTCTTCCAGCGGGACCATCGCAAACTCGATGGATTCCACCGTGGACGGATCGACCTTGTCGCCATGATCGGCCAGGGATTTCCTGGTCGAGTGCAGCAGGCTTTCGCCCTGGTTCTTGGTTTCCACCAGCTCGCGGCGTTCCTTGTCGGCGTCGGCGTTGGCCTCGGCGTCCTTGACCATCTTCTCGATCTCGTCATCGCTCAAGCCGCCCGAGGCCTGAATGGTGATCGCCTGTTCCTTGTTGGTGCCCTTGTCCTTGGCCTTCACCGACACGATGCCGTTGGCGTCGATGTCGAAGGTCACCTCGATCTGCGGCACGCCACGCGGGGCGGGCGGGATCTGTTCCAGATTGAACTGGCCGAGCATCTTGTTGTCGGCAGCCATTTCGCGTTCACCCTGGAAGCAGCGGATGGTCACGGCATTCTGGTTGTCTTCGGCGGTCGAAAACACCTGGCTCTTTTTGGTCGGGATCGTGGTGTTGCGGTCGATCAGGCGGGTGAACACGCCGCCAAGCGTTTCGATGCCCAACGACAGCGGAGTCACGTCCAGCAGAACCACGTCCTTCACGTCGCCCTGCAACACGCCGGCCTGAATCGCGGCACCCAGGGCCACCACTTCATCCGGGTTCACGCCCTTGTGGGGTTCCTTGCCGAAGAACTTGGTCACTTCTTCCAGCACGCGCGGCATGCGGGTCATACCGCCGACCAGAACCACCTCGTCGATGTCATCCTTGGAAACGCCAGCGTCCTTCAACGCAGCGATGCAGGGCTTGATCGACTTCTTGATCAGATCCTCGACCAGATTTTCCAGCTTGGCGCGAGTCAGCTTGACCACCATGTGCAGCGGCTGGCCGGTGTTGCGGTCCATGCTGATGAAGGGCTGGTTGATTTCGGTCTGGCTGGCCGACGAAAGCTCGATCTTGGCCTTTTCCGCAGCTTCCTTCAGCCGCTGAAGGGCCATCTTGTCCAGCGTCAGATCGACGCCGTGTTCCTTTTTGAACTCGTCCGCCAGATAGTTGACGATGCGCATGTCAAAGTCTTCGCCGCCAAGGAACGTGTCCCCGTTGGTCGATTTCACCTCGAACAGGCCGTCGTCGATTTCCAGTATGGTGATGTCGAAGGTGCCGCCACCAAGGTCATAGACCGCGATGGTTTTCGTTTCCTTCTTGTCCAGACCATAGGCCAGCGCAGCCGCGGTCGGCTCGTTGATGATGCGCAGCACTTCCAGACCGGCGATCTTGCCTGCGTCCTTGGTGGCTTGGCGCTGAGCGTCGTTGAAATAGGCCGGAACCGTGATCACAGCCTGAGTGACGGTTTCCCCCAGATAGGATTCAGCGGTTTCCTTCATCTTTTGCAGGATGAATGCGGAAATCTGGCTGGGCGAGTATTTCTCGCCGCGGGCTTCGACCCAGGCGTCGCCTGCGCCGCCGCTGACCAGCGTGTAGGGCAGGTTCTTCTTGTCTTTTGCCAGATCCGCGTCATCAAACCGGCGACCGATAAGACGCTTGACCGCAAAGACAGTGTTGGACGGGTTGGTCACGGCCTGACGCTTGGCAGGTTGGCCCACCAGACGCTCATTCTCCGTAAAGCCGACAATAGAGGGCGTCGTGCGCGCCCCTTCCGCATTTTCGATCACCCGCGGTTGCGAACCATCCATGATGGCGACGCAAGAGTTCGTGGTGCCGAGGTCGATCCCGATGACTTTGGCCATGAGTATATCCCTTTTGCTTCAGGCGATGTGGCGGACGCGGGCCCTGTGCGGCACCCACGCCGGGGTAAGTGACATTGGACCGTCCGGCCCGCAGTTCTGTCGGGGGTATATAGGCGGCAGGGAGAGGCCGTGCAACGGTGGCCCCGCAGAGTCTGACGCGAATTTTCTGCGAACATGATATTTGCATGACAGCCGGGCCGGGCTATCTGCGCACGCCCCAACTGGCCGAGGCATACTGGCGGGTGTAGAATTCCGCCATCAGCCCGATCATCATGCAGACCAGCGCCACCTTCAGCGGGTATTCGATGGACGTGTAGCGCGGGCTGTAGTTCAGAAACATGAAGCCGCGCCCCTGATCGATCGTGTGGAACAAGGGGTTCCAGTCAAACAGGTTGCGGATGGATGGCGGGGCGGCATTGGCCACGAACATCTTGCCCGAGGCGATCATGTTGGCGCGCTGATAGATGGTGGCGATGATCCCCACCACCTCTGGCTGCCAGGGTTTGGCCGCCAGAAACATCATGCCGATGCCGATGCCCGAAAACCACGACAGCAGCAGCATGCCCAGCACGCCCAGAGGCTGGTCGATGGTGATGGGGGTAAAGATGGTGTGGTAGAACAGCAAGATCACCAGCGCCGAAAAGATTTGCAGATACAAGGTGCTGATCGCCGCCGAGGCGATGGCGATGATGGTGTTCATCGGCGCGTGCTGCATCATCGGCGAGGTCGGGCCATCGGCCCCCGACACCGCCCCCATCACCTTGGTATGGGTCAGAAACATGAACACGCCCGACATCACATACAGCATGAAATCGCCGCGGATGGCCGACCCGCGCATGCCAAGCAGACTGAACATGGTGTAAAAGATAAGCACCATGATCACGGCCTGCACAATGTTCATCACCAGCCCCAATACGGCGTTGCCGTTGGACTTGCGGATGTTGCGCACGGATGCGTGAAAGATAAGTTCCAGAATCTCCCATGAAGACCGCAGCCTGGTCTTTCTGACGGTGGGGCGGAACATGCGTGGGTCGATCCTTGCCGCTCGGGTTCTGGCTACAGGTTCTTTTCTGCATACCACGGGAAATCTTGCCGTTCCCTTTACAAACAAGGATAAGGGAAACCGGAAAAACTATCAACAGCCTGTGCCGCACGGGCCCGTGACCAAAGGACTGCCCATGGATTTCGACCAGTTGATCCCCGTCATCCGCCGTCTGGCGCTGCAAGCCGGCGACCGGATCATGGAGGTCTACAATGGCCCCGATTTCGAGGTGAAGTCCAAAAGCGATGCCAGCCCGGTGACAGAGGCCGACGAGGCCGCCGATGCGATCATCTCGGCGGGCTTGCGCGCGGCCTTCCCGGATGTGGTGCTGATCACCGAAGAACAGGCCGACAGCCATGCGCTGACGGCCAGCAGCTTTCTGATCGTGGACCCGCTGGACGGCACCAAGGAATTCGTGCAGCGGCGTGGCGATTTCACGGTGAACATCGCCTATGTCGAAAACGGCATCCCCGTGCGTGGCGTGGTCTATGCGCCGGCGCAGGGGCGGCTGTTCTACACACTGGCCGACGGCACGACGGTTGAGGAAACCGGCGCGCTGGACAAGGCAACCCCCGGCGCGCAGGCCCGCATCGGCGTGTCCTCGCCCGACAATACCGCATTGATGGTGGTGGCGTCCAAATCGCACCGCGATGCGGCAACCGACGCCTATATCGGCAAATATGCGGTCAAGGACATGAAATCGGCAGGCAGCAGCCTGAAGTTCTGTCTGGTCGCAACCGGCGAAGCGGACATCTACCCCCGCCTTGGCCGCACGATGGAATGGGATACCGCCGCTGGCGATGCCGTCTTGCGCGGCGCGGGCGGGCATGTGGTGCGGTTCGATGACCACACCCCGCTGGCTTATGGCAAGCCGGGCTGGGACAACCCGTTCTTCATCGCCTATGCCCCCGGCGTGACGCTGAAGGCATGAGCGTCCTGATCGCCATTCCGGCCCGCTATGCCAGCACCCGCTATCCCGGCAAGCCGCTGGTGTCGTTGAACGGGCCGGATGGTCCCAAGACCCTGATCCAGCGCAGTTGGGAAGCCGCCTGCCAGGTGCGCGGCATCGACCGGGTGGTGGTGGCGACCGATGACGACCGCATCCGCGACCATGCCATGGGCTTTGGCGCCGAGGTGGTGATGACCTCGTCCGACGCGCAGAACGGCACCGAACGGGTGGCCGAGGTGGCCGCCCTGCTGCCCGGTTTCGAGGTTCTGGTGAACCTGCAAGGCGACGCCCCCCTGACGCCCGCCTGGTTTGTCGAAGATCTGGTGGCAGGCCTGCGCGCCGCCCCCGATGCCGACATTGCAACCCCGGTGCTGCGCTGTGATGGCCGTGCGCTGAACGGCTTTCTGGCAGATCGGCGGGCGGGGCGGGTCGGCGGCACGACCGCCGTGTTCGGTCCGGCAGGGCGGGGGCTGTACTTCTCGAAAGAGGTGATCCCCTTTACCGGCAAGACCTATGCCGACGACGCCCCTACTCCGGTGTTTCACCATGTCGGCGTCTATGCCTATCGCCCCGCCGCCCTTGCCGCCTATCCTTCCTGGCCCATGGGTCCGCTGGAAACGCTGGAAGGGCTGGAGCAGTTGCGGTTCCTTGAAAACGGCCGCCAGGTGCTGTGCGTCGAGGTGCAGGCCCGCGGGCGACAATTCTGGGAACTGAACAACCCCAGCGACGTTCCTACTTTGGAGGCGATGCTTGCAAATCAACCGCTGTGATGCCGGTTTCGACCCGGTTCGGCCGATTTTCACGGAAAGCTGCGGGTTTTGGCGACAACGCCGTGATCATGCCGCAATGCAGCCAAGAAGTCTTGGAATGTGAACAATCACACAGTAACCTTGCGAAGCCGCGCCGACGACCAACGCAGAACCAGAACAAACGAGTGACGCCATGAAACCGAAGAAAGTTACCAAGGCAATTTTTCCCGTGGCGGGTCTGGGAACTCGTTTCCTGCCGGCCACAAAATCCATTCCCAAAGAGATCATGACCCTGGTGGATCGCCCGCTGATCCAATACGCGATCGACGAGGCCCGCGCCGCCGGGATCAAGGAATTCATCTTTGTCACCTCGCGCGGGAAATCCGCGCTGGAGGATTACTTTGACAACGCGCCCGAACTGGAAAGCGAACTGCGCCGCAAGGGCAAGACCGAACAGCTTGAGGCGTTGAAGGACACCAACATGGACTCTGGCGCCATCGCCTATGTCCGGCAGAACCGCCCGATGGGGCTGGGCCACGCCGTCTGGTGCGCCCGCCGTCTGATCGGCAACGAACCCTTCGCCGTGCTGCTGCCCGATGACGTGATCGCCGCCGAAAAGCCCTGCCTGCAGCAGATGATCGAAGCCTATGAACAGACCGGTGGCAACATGGTCGCGGCCATGGAAGTGTCGCCGGAACGCGCGTCCAGCTACGGCGTGCTGGACATCAGCGAGGACATGGGGTCGATCGTGCAGGCCAAGGGCATGGTCGAAAAGCCGAAGGTCGGCACCGCGCCGTCGAACCTCGCGGTGATCGGGCGCTATATCCTGACGCCCAAGGTGATGACCAACCTGAACAAGATGAAGGCAGGCGCCGGCGGAGAGATTCAACTGACCGACGCCATCGCCGCCGAGGTGGACAGCAAGGCCGGGGTCTACGGGTTCCGCTTTCGCGGCCAGCGTTATGACTGCGGATCCAAGGCCGGGTTCTTGCAGGCGACCGTCGCCTTCGGTCTGGCCCGCCCTGACCTCAGCGAGGAATTCTCGGTCTATCTGCACGACATGATCGCCCTGCAAAAGGCCGCCGCCCCGCAGACCGCCGCGCAGTAAACCAAGGGTTCCGCCATGGGCCGTGCCAGCCGCCTGTGGACCGACTATCGCCTGCGCTGGAAACGGCGCAGGTTTCTGGCCCGCGCCTGGCGCAAGCGCCGCGAGCTGACCGTGCTGCATGACCGCACCGCTACCATTCAGCCCAACCATATCCTCTGCCTGATGACCGTGCGGAACGAATCCGTGCGCCTGCCGTTCTTTCTGGCGCATCATCGCCGCCTTGGCGTGCAACAGTTTCTGATCGTCGACAACAACAGCGACGATGGCACCACCGCCTATCTTGCCGCCCAGCCCGATGTGTCGCTGTGGACCACCCCGCACAGCTACAAATCCTCGCGCTTCGGGCTGGACTGGCTGACATGGCTGATGATGCGCCATGGGCATGGCCACTGGTGCCTGACGCTGGATGCCGATGAGGCGCTGATCTACCCCCATTGGGAAACCCGCGATCTGCACGCCCTGACCCGCTGGCTGGATGCGCAGGGGCTGGCGTCCTATGGCACGCTGATGCTGGACATGTACCCCGAAGGCGCGCTTGGCGCGGCGGCCTATACCCCCGGCACCAACCCCTTTGCCGACCTGACATGGTATGACAGCGGCAACTACACCGTGCAGGTGCAGCCCCGCATGGGCAATCTGTGGATACAGGGCGGCGTGCGGGCGCGCTGCTTTTTCGCCGCCGACCCCCGCCGCGCGCCCACGCTGAACAAGACGCCGCTGGTGAAATGGGACCGCCGCTATGCCTATGTCAATTCCACCCACGCCCTGCTGCCGCGCCATCTGAACGAGGTCTACGATGCAGGCGGCGGGGAAAAACCGTCGGGCATCCTGCTGCACAGCAAATTTCTGAACATCATCGTCGCCAAATCGGCCGAGGAAAAATCCCGCCGCGAACATTTTGCCAATTCGGGCCTGTATGACAGCTATTACGACAGCGTCATCGCCGACCCTGTGCTGTGGTGCCCAGCCTCGCGCCGCTATGACGGCTGGCGCGGGCTTGAATCCGTGGGCCTGATGTCACGCGGCGGGTGGGTCTGACGGCCGGTCCGCCGGATTGACCCGTTTACTTGATTCGCCGCACAAAGTAGAGTTTGTGGAAATATTATGCGGCGACACAGCAACAATCCCGCGAAGATGGGGTGCCAGCGGCAAGCGGGGGTGAATTTGGCAATGATTTGTCAAAGATGCAGCCTTAGGCTGGGCGCAAGCTGATCGTGCAGGACAGATACGGGTAGTCACCTTGGGCGTTTTTGAGTCTTACCGGCTTCGGTTGCGGCGCAGGCGTGCGCTTGCCCGGTCATGGCTGAAACGCCGTGACCTGAAACCCGTTGCCGACCATACCGCCCTGATCGCCCCCGAGGATGTCTTGTTGCTGGCGACCATGCGCAACGAAAAGGTCCGCCTGCCGTTTTTCCTGCGCTATTACCGTAACCTGGGGGTCAACCACTTTCTGATCGTCGACAATGACAGCACCGATGGCACCCGCGAATATCTGGCCGCCCAGCCCGATGTGTCGGTCTGGACCACCAGGGCCAGCTACAAGAACGCCCGCTTCGGGATGGACTGGATCACCGGCCTGCAACGCCGCTTTTGCCATGGGCATTGGACGCTGACCGTCGATGTGGACGAATTCCTGATCTATCCGTTCTGCGAAACCCGTCCCCTGAAGGCGCTGACCGACTGGCTGGATGCGTCTGCCATCCGGTCGTTTTCGGCCATGCTGCTCGACATGTATCCCAAAGGCCCGATCGACGCGCAGCCCTACCGCGAAGGGCAAGATCCGTTCGAGATTGCCACCTATTTCGACAGCGGCAACTATTCGGTCAGCCGCAACTGGCGCTTTGGCAACCTGTGGATTCAAGGTGGCCCCCGCGCCCGGCTGTTCTTTACCAACCGCCCCAAGGATGCGCCTGCGCTGAACAAGGTGCCGCTGGTCAAATGGCAGCGCGAATATGCCTATGAAAGCTCGACCCACATGCTGCTGCCCCGCGGCCTCAATCTGGTGTTCGATGAATGGGGCGGCGAAAAGGCCAGCGGCTGCCTGTTGCATGCCAAGTTTCTCGATACCCTGTCGATCAAGGCCGAGGAAGAAATGGCCCGTGGCGAACATTACGCCGGCAGCCGTGAATACGCCGCCTATATGGAAGGCCTCAGGGCCCACCCCGACATGTGGTGCAAGTGGAGCGAGAAATACATCAACTGGCGCCAGTTGGAAATTCTGGGCCTGATGTCCAAGGGGAACTGGGCATGACGGTCGGCTTTGTCATGCTGTGCCACACCGCGCTGGACCGCGCGGCGCAGGTGGCGCGCTATTGGGCCAGCCGCGATTGCCCGGTCGTCATCCATGTCGACAAACGCGTGCCGGGGGCCGAGGTTGCCAAACTGGCCGCTGATCTGGCCGATCTGGGCAACATCCGTTTCTCCGAACGCCACGCCTGCGAATGGGGCACCTGGGGCATTGTGGGGGCCACGCAGGCCGCCGCCCACCTGATGCTGCGCGATTTCCCGCAGGTACGGCATGTGTTTCTGGCCTCAGGCTCCTGCCTGCCGCTGCGCCCGGTCGAGGAACTGAAAGCCTACCTCGACGAACGGCCGCGCACCGATTTCATCGAAAGCGTGACCACCGCCGATGTCGGCTGGACCATCGGGGGGCTGGATTACGAACGCTTCACCCTTCGTTTCCCGTTTTCATGGCGCAAGCAGCGGGTTCTGTTCGATGCCTATGTCTGGTTGCAGCGCAAACTGGGCGTGCGGCGCAAACTGCCCGACGGTCTGGTGCCCCACCTTGGCAGCCAGTGGTGGTGCCTGACCCGCGCCACGCTGTCGGCCATTCTTGACGGGTCCGACCGGGCCGAGATCGACGCCTATTTCAACCGGGTCTGGATACCGGACGAATCCTATTTCCAGACGCTGGTCCGGCAAGTGTCCAGCACGGTCGAAAGTCGGTCACTGACCCTGTCGAAGTTCGACTTTCAGGGCAAACCGCACATCTTTTACGACGATCACCTGCAACTGCTGCGCCGGTCAGACTGTTTTGTCGCCCGCAAGATCTGGCCGCAGGCCGACCGGCTCTATGCCACCTTCCTCAGCCCCGATGCCGGGGGCCAGCCCGCCGCCGAACCCAACCCCGGCAAGATCGACCGCCTGTTCGCCAAGGCGGTGGAACGCCGCACCACGGGCCGCGCGGGCCTGTACATGCAAAGCCGCTTTCCCAATGAAAACTGGGAAAACGGCCGCACCGCAGCGCCTTATTCGATGTTTCAGGGCTTTTCCGACGTGTTCGAGAATTTTGAAACCTGGCTGGGCAAGGTGGCAGGCACGCGGGTTCACGGCCATCTGTTCGCGCCAGACCGCGCGCATTTCGCCGGCGGGGCCGAGGTGTACAACGGCGCCATGTCCGACAGTGCCAACATGCGCGACTACAACCCGAAAAGCTTTCTGACCAGTCTGCTGTGGAACACCCGCGGCGAACGTCAGTGCTTTCAGTTCGGCCCCGACGACAATCAGAAGATCGGCGGCTTCATCGCGTCCGACCCGAACGCGCAGGTGTCGATCATCTCGGGTGCCTGGGCGGTGCCGCTGTTTCAGTCCAACGCCAATTTCGGCGACATCCGGCGCGAGGCTGCGCGCCTGCAAAAGATCGAAACCGATCTGCTGGCCGTGATGCGCAGCCCATGGGTCAAGGCGCGGGTGCGCATCTGGACGCTGGCGGAATTTGTCGAAAGCCCGATGGAACCGCTGCAAACCATTGTCGATGAAATCAGCCCCCGCGCCATGCGCCGCCTGACAGAGGTGCCGAAACTGGCCGATCTGTCCGGCTTTGGCCAGTTCCTGCAAAACCTGCGCAATCAGGGCATGCAGCCCGTGTTGATGGGCGATTTTCCGGTCGGCCCCGAATTGCCCTCCTCGACCTCGCGTCGCGGGCGGCCCTATCTGGTAAAGTGACCCCGTGCCAAAGTTTGACAGTTTCGTCGTGTTTGCCGCCATGCGCACCGGATCGAATTTCCTCGAAGCCAACCTGAACGCCCTGCCCGGCGTGCAGTGCCTGGGCGAGGTGTTCAATCCCACCTTCATCGGCAAGAAAGACCAGATGGAAATGCTGGGCGTCACCATGGCCGCCCGCGCCGCCGACCCGCTGGACCTGCTGCGCCGCCTGCGCGACCGCACCCAAGGGCTGGCAGGGTTCCGCTATTTCCACGACCACGACCCCCGCGTGCTGCCCGAGGTGCTGGGCGATGCCGCCTGCGCCAAGATCATCCTGACCCGCAACCCGATCGAAAGCTATGTCAGCTGGAAGATCGCCCAGACCACCGGCCAGTGGAAACTGACCAATGCCAAGAACCTGCGCACCGCCCAGGTGCGCTTCGATGGCCCCGAATTTGAACGCCACATGCAGGCCTTGCAGGCGTTTCAGATGACCCTGTTGCACGGCTTGCAAACCACCGGGCAGACCGCCTTCTACATCGACTATGACGATATCGGCGATCTCGACGTGCTGAACGGGCTTGCGGCCTTCCTCGGCGTGACGGCCCGCCTTGATGCCCCGGACGCCACGCTAAAGGTGCAGAACCCCGAAAACATCATGGACAAGGTGACAAACCCGGCCGAGATGGAAGGCGCACTCGCCCGGCTTGACCGGTTCAACCTGTCGCGCACCCCCAATTTCGAACCCCGCCGCGCCCCCGCCATTCCCAGTTTCATCGCCGCCAACGGTGCCCCGCTGGTGTACATGCCGGTGCGTTCCGGGCCAGAGGCGCAGGTGGCGGCCTGGCTTGCCAGCCTGGGTCGGGGCGGCACCCGCACCGATTTCGTGCAGAAATCCCTGCGCCAGTGGAAAAAGGCCAACCCGCTGCACCGCAGCTTTACTGTGATCCGCCACCCGATGCTGCGCGCGCATGCGGCGTTCATGGCGCTGATCGTTTCGGGCAAACTGGCCGACCATCGCAGCCTGCTGATCAAGGCGCACAAGGCCGACCTGCCGCCGCCCGGCCATGCCTTCCCCGACAAACAGGCGCATCAGGCCGCGTTTATGACGTTTCTGCACTATGCCAAACTGTCGGTTTCCGGACAGACCGGTCAGAAGGTGGACCCGAACTGGGCCAGCCAGACGGCGGTGATCCAGGGCTTTGCCGGCTATCAAGGCCCCGACATCGTGATCCGCGAAGACCGCATGGCGCTTGGTCTGGCCTGGCTTGCGGCCGAGGTGGGCGTGCCCGCCCCGCTCTATCAACCCGACCCGACGGCCGCAAACGTCCTGAATGCCGTCTACGACCCCAGCTTCGAATCCGCCTGCGAAGACGCCTACACCCGCGACTACATCGCCCAAGGCTGGACCCGCTGGCAGCCTTAACTGCCTAAAACTTATCTAAAATTTGCATCCTCTGTGCGAAAATATCCCGGGGGTCCGGGGGCTGGCCCCCGGTTCCACCCCGAAAACCCTCACGCCGCCTGCGGTGCTTTCGCCTCGGTCAGAATGGCATGCAGCTTGCCCGCATCGGTGTTCGCCCGCAGCTTGGCGCAGATCGCCGGATCGCGCATGGTGCGCGACACCAGGGCCAGTGCTTTCAGATGATCGACGCCAGAATCCTTGGGGGCCAGCAGCCCGAACACCAGATCCACCGGCTGCCGGTCAACCGAGTCATAGTCCAGCGGCCGTTCCAGCCGCAGGAACACACCCACGATCTTGCCCAGATCCTGCAACCTGGCATGGGGCAGGGCGATGCCATGGCCCACGCCGGTCGGGCCAAGGCTTTCGCGTTCCTGCAGCCCGTCGATCGCGATGGCTGCGGTGACGCCATAAGCCTGAAAGGCGATCTCTCCCAATTCCTGGAAGAGACGCTTCTTGCTGGTCATTTGCCCGACGACCCTGACGGCCGATGGCATGAGTAGTTTGGATAGTTCCATGAACTGCCGTTGTTCCTGCGCCAGTCTTGCGACTGCGTTACTTGCTGTTGCGCGGGTCGATCCAGCCGATATGCCCGTCTTCCCGACGGTATACCACATTCACGCCGCCATGCCCTTCGTTGCGGAACACCAGCATGCGTTGGCCGTTCAGATCAAGCTGCATCACGGCTTCGCCAACGGTGATCGAAGGGATCTTCGTCTCCATCTCGGCGATCACGATGGGCGTGAGCGTATCGGCCTCGGCATCCTCGGTTTCCTCGGATGGAGCGAGGATATAGGAGGAACCGGTGCCGAATTCAACAGGTGCCGTGCGGGCATGGTGGTGGTTGCGGATGCGGCGCTTGTAGCGGCGCAGCTGCTTGTCCATCTTTTCGCGGCAGGATTCAAAAGCGGCGTAGATTTCAGTGGCATGGCCCTTGGCCTGCGCGTTCAGCCCAGAAGACAGGTGGATCACGGTTTCGCAGACATGTTCATGCGCCACCTTTGAAAATACCACGATACATTCGGTCGGACGTTGGGCATATTTTTCCACAACCTCGCCCAGTTCAGCCTTCACATGGGTTTGCAGGGCCTCGCCAATGTCGATCTGTTTGCCAGAGATCTGATAGCGCATGATGCCTCCTTCGCGCAGTTGCCCCAGACGCGCGGGCCAATGCGGCAGGCGCGGTGGGTTTCGGAATTATGTTTTGTTTTTCGGGTACATACAGCCAAGATGCGGGGCTGGGGTTCAGCCGCTGGCAGAGGTTTGAAGTGGGCTGTTTGCGCACGCATCTCGGGTATTTGGCGACAGGGGCGGGGCACTTGTCAACAGAATCGTGACAGTTTGCGCAATTCGGCGGAAGGCCACCCAAATGGCCGGGGACCGGCCGCCCGAAACCGCCTGCCCGCGATCAGATGATCCTGAAATTCTCGCCCAGATAGACCCGGCGCACGGTTTCATCCCGCACCACCTCATCTGTCGTGCCGCTCATCAGCACTTTGCCGTCGTGCAGAATATAGGCGCGATCCACGATTTCCAGCGTCTCGCGCACGTTGTGATCGGTGATCAGCACGCCGATGCCGCGCGCCTTCAGGTCATGCACCAGCCCCCTGATTTCGCCCACGGCAATCGGGTCCACCCCGGCAAAGGGTTCGTCCAGCAGCAGATACTTAGGGTCCGCCGCCAGACAGCGCGCGATTTCCACCCGGCGGCGTTCGCCGCCCGACAGGGCCAGCGCGGGCGTGCGGCGCAGATGGGTGATCGAAAACTCCGACAGCAGTTCTTCCAGCCGCTCGCGCCGCTTGTGATGGTCGTTCACCGCAATTTCCAGCACGGCCAGAATGTTGTCCTCGACCGACAGCCCGCGAAAGATCGACACTTCCTGCGGCAGATAGCCGATGCCCAGCCGCGCGCGGCGATACATCGGCAGGGCGGTCACATCGCGGCCGTCGATCAGCACCTGCCCGCCTTCGGGCGTCACCAGCCCGGCGATGGAATAAAAGCAGGTGGTCTTGCCGGACCCGTTCGGCCCCAGCAACGCCACCACTTCGCCCCGCCGCAGGTCCATCGACACATCGCGGATCACCGGGCGCTGTTTGTAGGACTTGCGCAGATTGCGCACCTGCAACCCCGCCGATCCAAGGGTCACCGTCAGGTCAGGCCGCGATCCGGTCATGGGTTCGACGCCGGAATGAAGGTGGTCGACACCCGGCCTTCCATGGTGCCGGTGCCGGTTTTCAGATCGATCGACAGCTTTTGCCCTGACAGCGCAGAGTCGCCTTGGGTCAGCAGCACATCGCCGGTCATCACGACATTGCCGGAATCAATGGTATAGACGGCCTCTTGCGCTTCGGCGGCATCGGCGAGGTTGCTGATGGTCACGCCGCCGCTGGCAAACAGGCGCTGGATGGATTTTCCATCCGCCGCATATTCCACCCGCACCGCTCCTGCCGCCATCCGCATTTCCCCCTGCCCCACCAGCACATTGCCGGTAAACACCGCTGTCCCATCGGCATTGTTGACCGCCAACTGGTCTGCCTGCACCTCGACCGGCAGGCTGGTGTCCTGTTTCAGCCCGCCGAAGGCGATGGTCGCCTGCTGCGCCTGCGCCGCTGCGGCCACCGCTAGGGCCGCAATGATGATCAATTCGCGCAGGGGGAAAATCATGCCTTGCCTCAAATAAGGGTCAGTCGCCGGGTTGGTATATCAGCTTCACGTTCGTCTTGAAAACCAGAAGATAGCTGCCCTGCACGGCGGGGTCCGCCGCAAGAACCATGGTCTGCGCAGAAAGCCTGCCCGGTGGCCCGGTGGCGATGACCGCGCCCATGCTGCGCAGGCCGGAGCGGTTCAGTTCGGCCACCATCGCATCGGATTCGATATGATACCCGGTCGAGGTGTCGGCCTGCACCCCGCCGCCCAGATAGAGCTGGTCCGTGGCCCCATCAATCCGCGCGGTGGTGGCGGTCAGCCGCGTCGACCCGCCATCGGCGGTCTGCAAGGTCGCGCGCACGCGGGCGGCACTGGTATCGCCATTGTCCAGCGGGCGGGCCTCGGTCGCGGTCAGGGTGATGGCGCCGCCGTCGCTGGTCACACCCGCATATTCGGGCGCGGTCATCCGGGGTTCGCGGATGCGGGCCTCGACATCGACCTCGGCATAGGGCAGCGCGTCGGTCGGGTCGATGGTGCGGGCCACCAGAAACAGCGTCGACAGGATGGCCAGCGCCGCCAGCGGCAGCGCGACCTTCAGCCAGCCCACCACCCGCGTATGCCGGTCTGCGCGGCCCATGCGTCAGACCACGCCCGCGCGCAGCAGATCATGGATATGCAAGATGCCCACCGCCTGCCCGCCAGAGGCCGCCCCCACCACGAACAAGCAGGTGATCTTGCGGTCGTTCATCAGGGCCAGCGCCTTTTCCGCCAGCGCCTCGGGCGCGATGGTGCGGGGGGCGCGGGTCATCACCTCGCCCGCCGTCAGCGACAGCAACCCGTCCATGTGACGCCGCAGATCGCCGTCGGTCACCACCCCGATCAGGGCCCCCGCCGCATCCGCCACCCCCACCACGCCAAAGCCGCTGGCGCTGATGATCAGCAGCGTCTCGCTCATCGGGGTGCTGGCCTGCACCAGCGGCAGGGCGCTGTGCATCAGATCGGCCACTCGCAGCAGTTTCGCCCCTAGCTTGCCGCCGGGGTGAAAGACGCGGAAATGGTCCGGCGTGAAGGCCCGGTGTTCCATCAGCGCAATCGCCAGCGCATCGCCAAGCGCCAGCATCATGGTGGTCGATGTGGTGGGTACGATCCCCGTTTCGCAGGCCTCGGGTGCTGCGGGCAGCAAAAGGCCCACATCGGCCTCGCGCAGCAGGGTGGACCCCGCCCGGCTGGCGACCCCGATCAGCGGAATGTCAAAGCGGCGGGTATGGGCGATGATATCGGCCAGTTCCGAGGTTTCGCCCGAATTCGACAGCACCAGCACCACATCACCGCGCGCCACCATGCCAAGGTCGCCATGGCTGGCCTCGGCGGGGTGAACGAATTGCGCCGGCGTGCCGGTGCTGGCAAAGGTCGCGGCGATCTTGCGGGCGATATGGCCGGATTTCCCCATGCCGGACACGATCACCCGGCCAGAGCTTGCCATCAGCAGCGCCACGGCCTCGGCAAAACCGGGGCCAAGATGATCGGCCAGCATGGTCAGCGCGTCGGCCTCGCGCCGGATCACCCGCTGGCCGGTGGCCAGAAGGGTGGCGGCGTCAGTGGTGGAAGAGGTCATTGGGTTCGTCCCATCCCATCAGATCCAGTTCGGCCCGCGTCGGCAGAAAGTCAAAGCAGCGCTGTGCCAGGTCCATCCGGCCTTCGCGCACCAGAATGGCCTCCAGCGCCACCTTCAGCTTGTGCAGATACAGCACATCGGACGCGGCATAATCCTTTTGCGCATCGGTCAGGGTGGCCGACCCCCAATCGCTGGTCTGCTGGGCCTTGGACACATCGACGCCCACATATTCCAGCAGCAGATACTTCAGCCCATGCCGGTCGGTATAGGTGCGGATCAACCGCGAGGCGATTTTGGTGCACCAGACCGGGGCGGTGCGCACGCCGAAGGCCTTTTGCAGCGCGGCCACGTCAAAGCGGCCAAAGTGGAACAGCTTGATTACTGCAGGATCGGCCAGCAACCGTTCCAGATTGGGGGCCGAGGTCTGGCCCCTGGCGATCTGCACCAGATGCGCGTCGCCCTTGCCGTCAGAAAGCTGCACCACGCACAGCCGGTCGCGGCGCGGGTCAAGCCCCATGGTTTCGGTGTCGATCGCGACAATCGACCCGAAGGTCAGGCCATCGGGCAGGTCTTTGTAATGCAGGTGATTGGTCAAGGCGGTTTCCTTGCGGGACGGGGAATAAAGGCACTTAGCGGCGGGGGCGGACGGGGTCAACCTGGCGGGCGGGGGATGGGCAGATTGCCCATCCTACGGCGCGGCGGTGGGCGGTTCCCGTTCCGCCAGCAGGCTGCGCAGATTGCGCAGGCCGGCCGACATGTCGGCAATCTGGTCCAGCGGCAGGCCAAGACAGGTGACGATGCAGCCGGGGATCTGTGCCGCCTTCGCCGCCGTGTCCTGCCCCGCCTCGGTCAGATGCACCGTCACCCGGCGTTCATCGGCATCGCAGCGCGTGCGGCGGATCAGGCCCGCGGCCTCCAGCCGTTTCAGCATGGGCGACAGGGTGTTGGTTTCCAGTTGCAGATCGGCCGACAACTGCCCCACCCGCTGACCATCGGTGTGGCGCAGGCTGATCATCACCAGATATTGCGGATAGGTCAGGCCAAGCGGCGCCAGCAGCGGCTGATAGAACCGGGTAAAGGCATGGCTGATCGCGTAAAGGTTAAAGCACAGCATGTCACCTGGTGCCAGTTCCGTGTGATCGCGCATCCTGCCGCTGTCCTTCAACCGTCCGTCCAAACCCGTTGCGACCATAGCCCATGCCACCAGCGAAAGCTACCACAGGCACCGGTCATCGGCGGAGGAGCCGCCTCAGGTGGCAATCAGCACTTCGATGCCCCGGCGTTCAAATTCCTTGGCATCCCGGTCACTGATGCCATCATCGGTGATGAAGGAATGCACCACCTCCAGCGCGCCCAACCGCGTGAAGGACGATTTGTTGATCTTGGTGCTGTCGGCCACCAGATACACATGGTTGGCCGCCTTGATCATCGCCTCTTTCAATTGCAGATCGGCAAAGCTGGGGTAGGTCAGGCCCGCCTCCAGCGCCACGCCTGCGGTGGCCAGAAACAGCTTTCCGGCGAAGATGTTCTTGAAATACTCCACCGACTTGTCACCCGACAGCGACAGCGTGGGGGCCTTGAACTGCCCGCCCGGCATATGCACGGCAAAGCCCGGCACCGACCCCAGAATGACCGCGATGTTCAGCGCATTGGTGATCACCGTCAGATTGCGGCGTGATACAAGGCGCGTCGCCACCTCGGTCGTCGTGGTGCCCGCGTCAAGGATCAGCGTCTCGCCATCGCGCACAAGGCCTGCGGCATAGGCCCCGATCTTGCGCTTTTTCTCCATGTTTTCCATGTGATGCAGGGTCATGGTGCCGACCTGCGCCGGGGCGGTGTTCAGATAGGCCCCGCCATGTTCTCGGGTGATGAACCCGTCGCCTTCCAGCCGTTCCAGATCCTGCCGGATCGTGGCCTCGGACACCTGAAATGCCACCGCCAGCTCGCGCACGCGGGCGGAACCCTCTTCCTGTATCCAGTCCAGTATCCGCCGCCGCCGGGGTTCGGACAGCAGGCCGATCATCGGCTCGCCCCGGCCATCAGGTGATTTCGTATCCATGGCGGCCTTGCTTTCTGCATCCGCAGGCAATGGCCTGCGGTATGAGTGTATAGGATTGCGAAAGCGGGGCAACCATCGGGCTACCGTCCCAAGGCGGCCTGTTGTTGCAGCACCACCCTCGCGTGCAGTTTCTGCTGCGCCTGATCGACCACCACGGCGGCGATGATCACCAGCCCCTTGATCACGGTCTGCCAGAACGACGACACCCCCATCATCACCAGCCCGTCCGACAGGATGCCAATGACAAAGGCCCCGATCACCGTGCCGCCGATCCGCCCGCGCCCGCCCGACATGGACGTGCCCCCCAACACGGCGGCGGCGATGGCGTTCAACTCGAACGTCTCTCCGGTTGCCGGATGGGCGGCTTGCAGTTGCGAGGCGATGATCAACCCGACCAGGGCCGCGCAAAAGCCCGAGAACATGTAGACCGCCATCTTGACCCGGTTGACCTTGACCCCCGACAGCGCAGCCCCGCGTTCATTGCCGCCGACGGCATAGATATGCCGCCCAAGCGGTGTGCGGCGCGACAGATAGGCCGCCGCCAAAGCCACGACGACCAGCAGCCAGATCGACACCGGAATGCCCAGAACATTCCCCGCCCCCAGCCAGCGGAACGTATCGGACCCATAGTCGGGATTGCCGGCAAGGTTGGGGAAGGTGCCCCCGTTCGACGACAGCAAGGCCGCCCCCCGCGCCACATAGAGCGTGCCAAGCGTGGCGATGAACGGGGCCACGTTCAGCCGGGTGATCAGCAACCCGTTGATCACCCCGACGGCAATCCCCACGGCACAGACGATCAGCACAATTTCAAACGTGTTGAACTGGATCGACCAGCCAAGCCCGAGGTCGATGCCGAACAGCACCAGCCAGCCCGCCACCATGCTGCACAGCCCCACGATGGACCCGACCGACAGGTCGATGCCGCCAGTGATGATGACGAATGTCATGCCGATCGCCAGAAACGCATTCAGTGCCACATGTTTCGACATGATCACGATATTCGCCGCCGACAGGAAATTCGGCACCGTATAGGCGAAGAACACAAACACCAGGATCAGCGCCACAAAGGTGCGCAACCGCAGCAATAACAAAAGGGTGGTCGAGGCGTTCATGCGGCGGTTTCCTGGCGTTGATTGGGGCTTGCGGCGGCGATGATTTGTGAAGGGTCAGCGCCGGGGCCATCGAACACCCCGGTCACCCGACCCTGCGCCATCACCAGAATGCGGTCGGACAGGGCAAGAACCTCATCCAGATCAGAGGTGACGAAAATGATGCCCAGCCCGTCCGCCGCCAACCGGCGCATGGTGCGGAACACTTCGGCCTTGGCACCAATGTCGATGCCGCGACTGGGTTCATCCATCAGCAGAACCTTTGGCCGGGTCATCAGCGCCTTGCCGATCACCACTTTCTGCTGATTGCCGCCCGACAGGCTGCTGACCGGATTTTCCGGGCTGGCGATCTTGATGGTCAGGCGCTTGACAAACTCCATCGCCGCCTTCGCCTCGGACTTCAGATTCAGGTGAAACCCGGTGGTGAAATCGGCCAGCGACGACAGCGTGATGTTTTCCCGAATGGCCATCATCTGCACCAGCCCATCCCGCTTGCGATCCTCGGGGATCAGGGCAATGCCCCGGCGGATGCGGCCTGCCACATCGGGTTCTGTCAGCGGCTTGCCTTCAACGAAAAACCGGCCCGAGGAATGCGGATGCTGCGCCATCACGCATTCCAGAAACTCCGACCGCCCGGCCCCCATCAGGCCGTAGACGCCCAGAATCTCTCCGGCGCGCAAGGAAAGCGACACATGATCCACCGCATAGCCGCCGCTCAGACGGGGCAGGGTGATGTCTTCGGCACGAAACACCTCGGCCCCGAAACCCGTGGTTTCCGTGCGCGGAAAATCCTTTGACGCATCGCCGATCATGTTGCGCACGATCCACGGAATATCGACGCCTTCCATGCTGCGCGCCCCGGTGATCACCCCATCCCGCAGCACGGTGATGTAGTCGCCCACCCGGATCAGTTCATCCAGCCGGTGCGAGATATAGACGATCCCCACCCCATGCGATTTCAGGTCGGCAATGACGCGGAACAGCACTTCAACCTCCACCGCCGACAGCGCCGATGTGGGTTCATCAAGGATCAGGATTTTCGCATCCTGTGCCAGGGATTTGGCAATCTCGACAATCTGTTGCTGGCCTATCCGCAGGTTTCCGACGGGGGTGTCGGGGTCGATGTCCTGCTCCAGCCGCTGCATCAACGCGCGGGTCGCCTCGCGTTGTGCGGCCTTGTCGATGTCAAACCCCGCGCGGGTTCTTTCGCGCGCGATGAAGATGTTCTCGGCCACCGACATGTTCGGAAACAGGTTCAATTCCTGAAACACGATGCCGATGCCATGCCGCACGGCATCGGATTTGTCGCGAAACCGCACGGTCGCGCCATCCATCTGCATGGTGCCTTCGGTCAGTTGCTCGACCCCGGCAATCACCTTCATCATGGTGGATTTGCCCGCGCCGTTTTCGCCGACCAGCACGTTGACCGCCCCCATGCGCAAATCGAAATCCACGGCTTGCAGGGCGCGGGTGCCGGGATAAATCTTGGTGCCGCCGCGAATGGTCAGGCTGATGGGGTGGGTCATGGCAGGGCCGTCAGGGCTGTGGGCACGATCAACAGCGCATCCTTGGCTGACAAGATCGCGAACGCGCCTTCAAAGGCCACTGTCTTGCCCAGCAAATCCCCCTCGGGCAGCACAATCGCCGCCCCCGCCGCATCGTTCAGCGCGCGGGCGAGTTTGGCAAATTCGATCTGGTCGCGGAAATCGGTGAACACATAGAACGGGGCCACATCGCGCAATGCCGTGCCCTTGATCACCGGGCCAAGCTGGACCTGCACATCCGCCACGCCGTCGGCATCTGTGTCCAGCCCCAGTTTCGCCGCCCGCGATGCCCGGTCCGATGTGACCACCACGCCCGCACCCTTGACCGCGAAATTCCACGGGCCACCGCCTCCCGCCCCGCGCAGGCCCAGCTTCGCCCCCGCCGCATCAAGACCCCCGGCAATCGCCGCGCGCAAAGGCACAACATCGGTGGCCGCCGCCGCAACATGCGGGATCAGTTTTGGCACATAGCTGTCCGCCACAAGGGCTGCCATTCGCGCTTCGTCAGTGGTGGCACTGGTTTCACCGCCCGCCGGCGCGGTCTTGATGATCTTGCAGCCGGTCAGCGGCAGCGTGGCCGCAAGGGCCAGCGCAAGCAAAGGCATAGGGTTCATGGGGCAGCCCGCAAATGAAAAACCCGAGGCCACATCTGCGGCCTCGGGTGGGAAAGAAAGGCTCACTCGGCCAGAGCGAAGGTTTCCAGCTTGGCCGCGTTGTCGGCATTGACCAGCACGCAATCCATCAACTGCTTTTCCTCGACCCCGGTGGACCCGGTTTTCAGGAACGTATCGGCCTGCATCACCGCCATCTGCGCCTGCGCATAGGCCGGTTGCAGCACGGTCGCCTTGATGCCGCCCTTGGCAATGCTGTCGCGCACGTCGTTCGACCCGTCAAAGCCGACCACGATCACGTCCGTCCGGCCCGCAGCCTCAAGTGCGGCCCAGGCGCCCATGGCCATGGTGTCATTGCCGGAAATCACGCCCTTGATGCCCGGATTGGCCTGCAACATGGTTTCCATCACGGTGTAGGCTTCGGTCTGCGACCAGTTGGCCGACTGTCTGGCCACCGATTTCAGTTCCGGGTACTGGCTGATCACATCGGCATAGCCCGACGACCGGATGCCGGCGTTGGTGTCGGATTCCTTGCCGACCAGTTCCGCATATTCGCCGGTTTCGCCCATAAGGCGCACGAATTCCTCGGCCCCCAGCTGCGCGCCCTGATAGTTGTTCGACACGATCTGGCTGACCGCCACACCACTTTGCGTGATCTCGCGGTCGATCAGGAAGGACGGGATGCCCGCATCCTTGGCCTTCTGCACCGCCGCCACCGACGCATCGGCCCCGGCGTTGTCCAGAATGATCGCCTTCACGCCCGCAGCGATTGCGGTGTCGAACAGTTCCGACTGTTTGTTGGCATCATCGTCATGCACCAGAACCAGCGTTTCATAGCCCAGTTCCTTGGCTTTGGCCGCGGCACCGTCGGCCTCGGCCTTGAAGAACGGGTTGTCATGGCTGGGCGTGATGATGGCGATGGTGCCTTCGGCGCTGGCCATGGCTGGCAGCGCCAGCCCCAACGCAACAACGGAAAGCAGCAAGCGACGCTTGATGTTCATGTGGTCCTCCCTTTTCGTTTCTGCCCAACACTGGTGCAGTTCCCCTGCAATACGGTGCGTTTTGTTTTCGATTCGCGTCAAGTGATTTTATTTCATGCTGTTTTCGCAGGCAGAACCGCAGCGGGCTTTTCGCGCGGGCGAGGCCGCAAGATGGCTGGATTTACCAGTGAATACAGGGCATATTGCGACGGCGGCAGCGCGGATCATCCGGTTTACAAGCCGATTGATTTAACAGCACTTGCCCGATATACAAAGACAAACGAAAACAAACGTCAGCAATTGTGATTCGACCTAGGGGCGCGGCAACCGTGCTGTCCAAGGCAGGGGGGAACGGACATGGCACTTCACATTCGGCGCAAGGTCACGCTTGGCGTGGTCATCGGCAGTCGCGCTTTCTTCAACGGCGCGCCCTGCCGCGATGCCCGCGATCAGGTTCTGGCGCAACTGTCGGGCTTGGGCATCACCGCCCTGACCCTGCCGTTTGACGCCACGGTCAACGGGGCGGTGCAGTCCATCCCCGATGCCATTCTGTATGCCGATTTCTTCAAGGCCCACCGCGATGAGATTGACGGTCTGGTGATCTGCCTGCCCAACTTCGGCGACGAGATTGCCATTGCCGAACTGGTCAACCGCGCCAAATTGAACGTGCCGATCCTGCTGCAAGCCAGCAATGATGAGGTGGACAAGGTTTCCGTCAAGGAACGCCGCGATGCGTTCTGCGGCAAGATCTCTGTCACCAACAATTTCTGGCAATACGGCGTGCCGTTCTCGGAAACCACCAACCACACCTGCGATGCCGACAGTGCCGAGTTTGGCGCGGACCTTGATAAATTCGCCCGCACCTGCCGCACTGTCAAAGGCCTGCGGGGCGCGCGTCTGGGGGCCATCGGGGCGCGCACCGGCGCGTTCCAGACCATGCGCTACAGCGAAAAACTGCTGCAGGCAGGCGGGGTTACGGTTGTCACGGTCGATCTGTCAGAAATGATGGGGGCGGCGGGTGCGATTTCCGACACAGACCCCGCGCTGCTGGAAAAGATGGCCCGCATCCGCGCCTATGGCACCATTCCGGCCCACATCACCAATGATCAGGTCACCCGGCAGGCCAAATGGACCCTCGCCGTCAACCGCTGGATCGAGGAGAACGGTTGCGACGCATCGGCCATCCAATGCTGGCGGTCCTTGCAGGATAATTTCGGCTGCGCCACCTGCGTCACGATGAGCATGATGGGCGAAGACCTGATGCCATCGGCCTGCGAGGTCGATGTGATGGGCGCGCTGTCGATGTATGCGCTGGCCCTTGCCTCTGGCGCGCCGCCCGCGATCCTGGACTGGAACAACAACTACGGCAATGCGGTCGACAAATGCGTGGCCACCCATTGCGGCAACTTCCCCAAATCCTTCATCGGCGACACCCCGGAAATTTCCGAGCTGGACGTGCTGGGCGAAACCATTGGCCGGTCGAAATGCTTTGGCGCGGTCAAGGGCAAGGTGAAACCCGGCCCGATGACCTATTTCCGCCTGTCGTCGGATGACCGGGCCGGCACGCTGAAATCCTATCTGGGCGAAGGCGCGTTTACCGACGATCCCTTCCCGATGGACGGCGGCATTGCGGTGGCGCAAGTGCCGCGCCTGCGGCACTTGATGCGGTTTGTGACGCAAAACGGCTTTGAACACCACGTCGCCATGGTGCGCGGCCATCACGCCGACGTTCTGCACGAGGCCATCACCCGCTATCTGGGCTGGCCGATCTATGCCCATGACGTTGAACCCGAACCCCAGCTTTCCCTGCCACGCCGGTTCTGAACTGAAGGATTTCCCCATGCCGAACCCCGTGATCCACCCGAATGATCCGCTGCCCCTGATCCGCGACAAGGCGCTGTGGATGCGCCGCCGTGCCTTCCGCATGGTCTACGACGCCCAGCTTGGCCACCCCGGCGGCGATTTCTCGGCGATTGACGCGATGGCGACGCTGTACTTCGGCGTGCTGCGGTTTGATCCGGCGGCCCCGAACTGGCCCGACCGTGACCGTTTCATCATGTCCAAGGGCCATGCCACCGGGGCGCTGTATACCGTGTTGCAGGCGGCGGGGTACTATCCCGAAAGCTGGCTCGACACCTACATGCAGCCGCAGTCCATGCTGAACGGCCACCCCAACCGCAACTATGTGCCGGGGGTGGAAACCAACACCGGGCCGCTTGGCCACGGCATGCCGGTGGCCGTTGGCATCGCGATTGCGGGGCAGATCGCGGGGGCCGCGTATCGCAGCTATGTCATCACCGGCGACGGCGAATTGCAGGAAGGCTCTAACTGGGAATCCGCCGCGCTGGCAGGGCATCGCAACCTTGCCAACCTGACCCTGATCGTGGACCGCAACCGCCTGCAACAGGGCGCGGGCACCGAGGATACCATCACGATGGACCCGCTGGACGACCGTTTCCGCGCCTTCGGCTGGCAGGTCGAGGTGATCGACGGCCATGACCATGCCGCCCTGCTGCGCGTGTTGGGCGCGCCTGTGGGCAGCCGCACCAAACCGCTGTGCGTGATCGCCAATACCGTAAAGGGCAAGGGCGTGTCCTTCATGGAAAACAAGGCCGCATGGCACCACGGCGTGCCCAATGCCGAACAGTTCGCGACTGCCATGAAGGAATTGGTCTGATGTCCCACGCCGCCCCGCAACCCGCTGGCCTGTTCGATTGCCGTGAGGCCTGGGTCAAAGCCCTGAACACGCTGGCCGAGGCTGACCCGCGCATCGTGGCCGTGGTGAATGATTCCGTCGGCTCGTCGAAACTTGGTGGATTCCAGACCAAATTCCCCGACCGCCTGATCAACGTCGGCATCGCCGAACAGACCATGGTGGGGGTGGGGGCTGGCCTTGCCAATGGCGGCTTTATTCCCTTCGTCTCTGCCGCCTCGTGTTTCCTGACCGGGCGCGCGCTGGAACAGATCAAGGCCGATGTCGCCTATTCCAACGTCAACGTGAAACTGGTGGGCCAGTCATCGGGCGTGGCCTATGGCGAACTTGGCCCGACCCACCATTCGATCGAGGATTTCGCCTGGCTGCGCGTGATGCGCAACCTGACCCTGATCGTGCCCGCCGACCCGTGGGAAACGGCTGAGGCTGTGAAATGGGCGGCGGCGCATGATGGCCCGGTCTACATTCGCATCAGCCGGATGCCGGTGCCCGATCTGGCGGTGCCCAACCGCGTGTTCCGCATGGGGCAGGCCGAGGTTGTCCGTCAGGGCGCCGACGTGACCATCATCGCCTGCGGCACCACGGTCAGCCTTGCTGCCGCCGCCGCCGATGCCTTGGCCGCCGAGGGCATCCATGCCCGCGTGCTGAACATGGCGACGATCAACCCGCTGGACGAGGCCGCCGTTCTGGCTGCGGCCGAGACTGGCGCGATTGTGACGGTCGAGGAAGCCTCGGTCCGTGGCGGCCTTGGCGGCGCTGTGGCCGAGTTCACCGCCACCCATATGCCCGTCCCGGTGGAAATGGTCGGCTTCCCCGGTTTCGTGCCCACCGGGTCGGTGGACTGGCTGTTCGACCATTTCGGCCTGACGCTCACAGGCATCGCCGCCGCCGCCCGCCGGGCCGTGGCACGGAAGCGGTGACCATGCGTATCCTGTCGATTGATCAGGGAACCACCAACACCAAGGCGGTGCTGGTCGATGCCTCTGGCCGCATCGTGGCGCAGGCCGCATCGCCCTTGGTGTCGGCCTATCCGCAACCGGGCTGGGCGGAACAATCGGCCCATGCGATCTGGGCCTCGGTTCAGGCGGTGATTGCGGAAATCGTGTCCCATGGGGATACGATCGACGGCATCACCATCGCCAACCAACGCGAAACGCTGGTGGTGTGGGATGCGACCACCAGCCAACCCATTGCCCCCGCGATCCTCTGGCAATGCCGCCGCACGGCGGATGCCTGCGCTGCACTGGACGCCGCAGGCCACGGCCCCGCCGTCACCAATGCCACCGGCCTTGCGATCAACCCGCTGTTTCCGGCCAGCAAACTGGCCTGGGTGTTGCAGAACGTGCCCGAGGCACAGGCCCTGACCGACAAAGGCACTCTGCGCGCAGGCACGGTGGATGCGTGGCTTTTGTGGAACCTGACCGCCGGGGCCAGCTTTGCCACCGACCATTCCAACGCCTCGCGCACAATGCTGTTCAACACCGAAACGCTGGCATGGGACGATACGCTTGCCACCATCTTCGGCGTCCCGCTGGCCGTCCTTCCCACCCCGCGCGCCTCTGACAGCCGCTTTGGCACCACCGCGAATACCACCGCCCTGCCCGCAGGCGTGCCCATCCTCGCCATGATGGGCGACAGCCATGCCGCCCTTTACGGCCACGGCATCCGCCACCCCGGCACGGTCAAGGCCACCTTCGGCACCGGATCATCCCTGATGGCGCTGACGCCGCAGCGCATCGCCTCGACCCACGGGTTGTCCGGCACCATCGCGTGGACCACCCACGAAGGCACCGCCTATGCCATCGAGGGCAACATCACGGTATCCGCCCAGGCCGCCGCCTTTGCCGCCGACATGCTGGGGCTGCCAAACGCCGCCGCCCTGTCGGACCTCGCCCAGACCGTGCTCACCGCCAATGGCGTGACCTTCGTGCCCGCCCTTGCAGGCCTTGGCGCACCGCATTGGAACGACCATGCCACCGGCACCATCGACGGCCTGACCCTTGGCACCAGACCCGCCCATCTGGCGCGCGCGACGTTTGATGCTATTGCCTTGCAAATCGCCGACGTGTTCACCGCGATGGAGCAGGACATCGGCACCCCTCTGGCCGATCTGCGCGCCGATGGTGGCGCCTCGGCCAACGCGTTCCTGATGCAGTTGCAGGCCGATCTGCTGAACCGCCCGGTCATCCGCAACGATGTGGCCGAGGTGGGGGCCCTGGGTGCCGCCGCCATGGGCTTTGCCGCCCTTGGCGTCGATCCGCTGGCCGTGCTGTCCGGCACCGGCCACGCCCGCACCTTCACCCCCGCCGCCGATCCCGCAACACGCGACCAGACCCGCGCCCGCTGGCAGGCCGCGATCCGCCGCGCGCTGGCGACCTGAGGCGCTGCAATTCGCGGCTGCCAGAGGCCGGTTTCATGCTAGCCTGACCCTGCAATCAGCGCGGGAGGGCGTGTGATGACAGCAGGGGTGACGGTGCTTGTAGGCACCACCAAGGGGGCGTTTGTTCTGACCAATGGCCCGGATTGGCAGGTCAGCGGGCCATTCTGCGATGGCTGGAACATCAACCATGTGGTCGGCTGCGCGCAGACCGGCACCCTTTGGGCGGCGGGTGGCGGCGCATGGCCGGGGGCCGGGGTCTGGCGGTCGGATGATGTCGGCCAGACGTGGAATCTGTGCCTGCTGGCGAATGGCAAGCTCGACGACTGGCTGCGCGATGACCCGTCGGTTGCCGAATACACCGGGCGCTCCGCTGCCCCGCCTGCGCCCTTCACGGGACAGGTCGAGGCGGTCTGGTCGCTGGCTCAGGCCGGGGGCGGGCTGTTTGCCGGGGTCAAGCCCGCCGCGCTGTATGTCAGCCACGACCGGGGCGATAGTTGGGCGCGGGTCGACGGCTTGAGCAACCATCCCTCTGCCCCCGACTGGCAACCGGGCGGGGCCGGGCTGGTGCTGCACAGCATCGTGGCCGACCCCGGCGATCCGGCCAAGCTGTGGGTGGGAATCTCCTCGGCAGGGGTATTGGCGACCGAGGATGGCGGCCATAGCTGGCACCGCCGCAACCGCCTGTCGAACGAGGATCACGCAGGCCACTCTCACACCGGCCAGGACGCTGCCCATGAAACCGGGCATTGTGTGCATAACCTCGTGCGCGCGCCGGGGAAGGGTGATGTGATGTATCAGCAAAACCACCACGGCGTGTTTCGCAGCAATGACGGCGGGCGCAGTTGGCTGGACATCACCGAAGGTCTGCCGTCGAATTTCGGCTTTCCCATCGCCGTGCATCCGCATGACCCGCAAACCCTGTGGGTGCTGCCGCTCAACGGTGACATGCTGGGCCGGTTTCCGCCCGGCGCCTCGGCGGCGGTCTGGCGGTCGCGCGATGGCGGGGTCAGTTGGCAACCCTTGCGCAATGGCCTGCCCGCCAGGGATTGCTATTTCACTGTGCTGCGCCAGGCGATGGCAGTGGATACCGCCACCCCGACGGGCGTTTACTTTGGCACCAACAGCGGGTCGGTCTTTGCCAGCCATGATGAAGGCGACCATTGGCAGGAAATCGCCCGCCACCTGCCCACCATCCTGTCGGTCGAGGTTCTGACCCGCCCCGCGCAGGGCTGATCAGCCCTTGCGCGTCACCAGCCGGGTTTCGAGGTAAGCCCCGATCGCCTCGGACCCGCCTTCGGTGCCATAGCCGGATTCCTTCATGCCGCCGAAGGGAAGTTCCGCCAGCGCAAGGCCCAGATGGTTGATCGACAGCATCCCGGCCTCCACCTCGTTGCCCAGCCGGGTCGCGGACTCGCCGCTGCCGGTAAAGGCATAGGCAGCAAGCGCAAAGGGCAGCCGGTTGGCCTCGGCAATCGCGTCGTCCAGATGGGCAAAGCGGTTGATCACGGCGACCGGGCCGAAGGGTTCTTCGTTCATGATGCGGGCCTCGACCGGCACATCGACCAGTACCGTGGGTTCAAAGAACCAGCCTTCATTGCCGATCCGCCGCCCGCCCGCAGCCAGCCGCGCGCCCCGGTCCACCGCATCGGCCACCAAAGCCTCCAGCACCGGAATGCGGCGTTCATTCGCCAGTGGCCCCATGTCGGTGTCGGGCGACAGGCCGTTGCCAACGCGGGTGGCCTTTGCGGCGGCTGTAAAGCCGTCGATGAACGCCTCTGCCACGCCATTTTGCACCAGAAACCGTGTCGGCGACACGCAGACCTGGCCTGCGTTGCGAAACTTGTGCGGCGCGATCAGACCCACCGCCAGATCAAGGTCGGCATCATCGGTCACGATCACCGGGGCGTGGCCGCCCAGTTCCATCGTGGCGCGTTTCATATGCTGGCCCGCCAGCGCCGCCAGATGTTTGCCAACCGGGGTGGACCCGGTAAAGCTGATCTTGCGGATGATCGGGTGGGCGATCAGGTAGGACGAAATATCCGCAGGCACCCCGAACACAAGGTTCACCACGCCCGCAGGAATCCCCGCCTCGTGAAATGCGTTGATCAGGGCTGCGGGGGCGGCCGGGGTTTCCTCGGGCGCCTTCACGATGATCGAACAGCCCGCCGCCAGTGCCCCGCACAGCTTGCGCACCACCTGATTGATCGGAAAGTTCCACGGGGTAAAGGCTGCCACCGGACCTACGGGCAATTTCAGCGTCATCTGCAACACGCCGGGGCTGCGCGACGGGATGGTCTGGCCGTAGGTGCGCTGCGCCTCGCCGGCGAACCAGTCAATGATGTCGGCCCCGGCCAGCGTTTCCATCCGCGACTGGGCAACGGGTTTGCCCTGCTCGCGCGTCATCATCTCGGCCACCTCGTCGGCGCGGGCGCGCAACAGGTCTGCCGCGCGGCGCATCAGTCTGGCCCGGTCAAAGGCCGAGGTGTGCCGCCAGACCTGAAACCCCCGGTCCGCCGCCGCAAGGGCCGCGTCCAGATCAACCCGTTCGGCCCATGCGACTGTGCCAATCTGTTTGGCGGTGGCGGGGTCCAGCACAGGAATGGTCTTGCCCGCAGCGGCGGGTTGCCACTGGCCGTCGATGTAAAGCCGGGTGTCGGGATAGGTCATGTCATCTGTCCTGTCTTGTCGCCGCGCGCGCGTTGAAACATCGGCCCGCCGCGCTGTCTGGGGAAGCCGTAGCCGTGGACCAGCACCAGATCAATCTCTGCCGGGGTCTGGGCAATGTCTTCGGCCAGAATCGCCTGCCCTTCGTCGGCCATCGCGGTCAACAGGGCTGCGGTGATCGCCTCGGGCGGCATGGTGACGGGCGGTGGCAGCACCCCTGCCAGCAAGGCAGCGGTCTGCGCCGATGGCTGCGGGCTGCGGTCGCCGGGGGCATAGTCATACCACCCGCCGCCGGTCTTTTGCCCCTTGCGCCCGGCCTCGACCAGAATATCGCCGGGCGTTCGGGGCACGTCTTGTCCTGCCGCCCGCGCCGCCTGACGGTGCATGTAGGATATGTCCAGCCCCGCCAGATCCTGCACCTCGAACGGCCCCATGGCATAACCATAGCCCCGCATCGCGGCGTCGATATCGGCGAAGGGCACGCCTTGATGCAGCAAGGCCTCGGCTGCTGCCCGACTGCGCCGCAAGATGCGGTTGCCGATGAAGCCGTCGCAGATGCCAGACTGCACCGGGATCTTGCGCAGCTTGCCCGCCAGCGCGAAGGCGGCGGCCAGCACATCGGCGGCGGTGTCGGGCAGGGGGATCACCTCCAGCAGTTTCATCAGATGCGCGGGGCTGAAGAAATGCAGGCCAAGGAAACGGTCTGGCTGGGGCAGGCTTTCGACGATCAGCCTCGGGTCGATGTAGGACGTGTTGGTGGCAAGAATGGCCTGCGGCGCGCAGACCTGCGCCAGTTCGGCAAAGACCGCGCGCTTGGTGGGCAGGTCTTCAAACACCGCCTCGATCACCAGATCACACTCCGCCAAACCCGCATAGCCGACCACGCCTCGCACGCCTTTCAGGCGCGCCTCGGCGTCTGACGCGGACATGGCCCCTTTGCGCTGCGCTGCGTCGAAAATGGCACTCAGCGCTGTCATTGCCCGCGCCAAGGCGGCCTCGTTCTGTTCAACCAGCACCACGGGCAAGCCCGCATTGCGCAGCGCAGCGGCGATGCCAACGCCCATGGTGCCGCCGCCGATGACACCCACCTGGGTCACGGGGCGGGGGGTCGTATCGCGCAAGGCAACGGGGCGGGGGGCGGTGCGTTCGGCAAAGAACAGATGGCGCAGGGCGGCGGCCTGTTCTGACGCGCGCAAGTGCAGGAACACCTCGCGCTCATGGCGCAGCCCTTCGGTCAGGCCATTTTCAACCCCATGCCGCACCGCAGCCAGTGCCAGCAAAGGTGCCGTCGCCCCCTTGGCGCTGCGCCGGATGCGAGCTTCGGCCTCGGCCCAGACCTGCGGCGCGGGCGGCGCAAAGGCGCGCTCTGGCACCGGGGTCAGCGCCAGACCCACCGCCTCGGCCACCAGATCGCCCGTGGCGATATGGTCCACCAGACCCACAGCCAAGGCGGCCTCCGTATCGAGCGACGCCATCTCGGCCACCACCGGAATGGCCGCCGACACCCCGATCAGCCGGGGCAGGCGCTGCGTGCCCCCCGCCCCCGGTATGATCCCCAGACTGACCTCGGGCAGCGCAAACCGGGTGCCGGGGGCCGCCACGCGCCGATGGCAGGCCAGCGCCAGTTCCAGCCCGCCCCCAAGCGCCACACCGTGAACAGCCGCCGTCCATGGCACCGCCGACCCTTCGATCCGCGCAATCACCTGCGGCAGGGTCGGCTCCTCAACCGGGCGGTCGAATTCGGTCAGATCCGCCCCGCCGACAAACATCTTGCCCGCCCCGGTCAGCACCACGGCATCGGCATCAAGGCCCGGTATCAGATCCCACAACGCCTGCCGAACGGCTGCGCTCACCGCGTTGACTGGCGGGTTGCGGATCGTCACCACCGCCACGCGGCCCTGCATGGTCACATCGACCGCCATTCAACCCTCCAGATCAAGACAGGCGACCGCGCCCGATTGCACCAATGCCGCAATCCGGGCCTCGTCCAGCCCCAAAACGCCCGTCAGCACCGCCCGCGTATCCTGCCCCAACAATGGGGGGGCCTTGGCCTTGCGCCCCACCTGCGCCGCCAACCCATGCGCGGCCCGGATCAGCGACACGGGGCCAAGGGTGGGGTGGTCCAGCACCTCGACCACGCCGCGTTCGGTGACGGATGGGCTTTGCAGCGCCTCGGCCACGGTTTTCACCCGGCCAGCAGGCACGCCGGCCCGGTCGCAGGCCGCCAGCCAATGGGCGCAACTTTGCAACCGCATCGCCGCCGACAGCGCAGGCAGCAGATCATCCCTATGCAGCGCCCGCTGATGGGCGGTCACGAACCGCGCATCACGCGCCAATTCGGGCAGACCCACCACCTGTTCGCACAGGTCCACGAACATCCGGTCATTGCCAACCGCCAAGGCAAAGATGCCGTCCGAGGCATCGAACACCTGATAGGGCACCACGGTCGGGTGCGCATTGCCAAAGCGCGCGGGTTCGACCCCGCCGTTCAAGTACCCGGTGCCCACGTTGATCAGCAGGTTCAGCGTCGCATCCAGCAGCGCCACGTCGATGTTCTGCCCCAATCCGGTGTCCTTGCGCTGATACAGCGCGGCCAGAATTGACTGGGTGGCGATCATCCCCGCCGCCACATCTGTAAACGCCACGCCAAGCCGGCTGGGCGGCCCATCCTGCGGCCCGGTGATCGACATGAGGCCACTTTCCGCCTGCATGATGAAATCATACCCCGGACGGTCGCGCTCCGGCCCGGTCTGGCCATAGCCCGAGATCGAGCAATAGATGATGCCCGGATTGATCTTGCACAGATCGCCATAGCCGATGCCCAGACGGTCCACCGTGCCTGCCCGGAAATTCTCGACCACCACATCCGCCTGCGCGGCAAGGTCCAGCACGATCTGGCGGCCCTCGGGTGATTTCAGGTCAACGGCGATGGACTGTTTGCCCCGGTTGGCCGACAGGTAATAGGTGCTGATGCCCTTGTAATTCGGGATCGACCACGCGCGGGTATCATCGCCGCCCAGGATGTTTTCAATCTTCCACACAGTGGCCCCCAGATCGCCAAGGCTCATCGTGGCCCAAGGCCCCGCCAGCACGCGGGTCAGGTCCAGCACGCGGATGCCGTCAAGGGGCAGTGCTGTCATGGCGTGGCTCCGAACCCGGTAGGCATGGCGTTGGGGAAATGGCAGGCGACGGCATGGCCCGTGGTGGCGGCGGTCAGCGGCGGTTCCACCTGCGCACAGACGGGTTGGGCAATCGGGCAGCGGGTGCGAAAGGCGCAGCCCGACGGCGGGTTCAGCGGGCTGGGCACATCGCCGGTCAGCACGATGCGACGCCGCCCTCGTTCGCGCGCCGGGTCGGGCAGCGGCACCGCCGACATCAAAGCCTGCGTGTAGGGGTGCAGCGGCGCGCCGTACAGCAGCGCCTTCGGCGCAATCTCCACGATCTTGCCCAGATACATTACCGCCACCCGGTGCGAGATATGCTGCACCACCGACAGGTCATGCGCGATGAACACATAGGCTGTGCCCATATCGCGCTGAATGTCGCGCAGCAGGTTCAACACCCCCGCCTGCACCGACACGTCCAGCGCCGACACCGGTTCATCCAGCACCAGCACATCGGGCTTCAACGCAAGCGCCCGCGCGATCACCACCCGCTGCCGCTGCCCACCCGACAGCTCATGCGGATAGCGGTTTCCGTGTTCCGGGTTCAGGCTGACCAGCTCCAGCATTTCCGCCACGCGGGCCTTGCGCCCCGCAGCCGAAAGGTCGCTGATCCGCAATGGCTCGGCAATATTCTCAGCCACCCGCATTCGTGGGTGCAGCGAGGCATAGGGGTCCTGGAACACCAGTTGAATATGCCGCCGCAACTGGCGCATCGCCGATGGGGTGGCGGTGTTGATGTTCTGCCCGCGATAGAACGTCTCGCCCGAGGTGGGTTCGATCACCCGCAGGATGCAGCGCCCAAGGGTGGATTTGCCGCAACCGGATTCGCCCACCAGCCCAAGGGTTTCCCCCGCGGGCACATCGAAGGACACGCCCGATACGGCGTTCACATGCCCCACATCGCGTTCGATCAACAGCCCGCCCTTCACGGGAAAGCGTTTCACGATATTGCGGACCGACAGGATGGGGTCGGTCATGCGGGCACCTGATCCGCAAAATGGCAAGCGGCACTATGCCCGCCAAACTCGCGCAAAGGGGGCGCTGTGACCCGGCAAATATCCTGCGCCATGGTGCAGCGCGGATGAAACGCACAGCCCCCCGGCAGCTTGCCAAGCGCGGGTGGCGTGCCCTCGATGGAAAACAGCCGCTCATGCGCCACGGTCATATCGGGGATCGAGGCGATCAGCCCGCGCGTATAGGGATGCCGGGGGTTGCGGAACAGATCATCCACCGGGGCCTGTTCCACCACCTCGCCGGAATAGACCACGGCCACCCGCGTTGCATGGCCGGCCAACACGCCCAGATCATGGGTGATCAGCACCAGCCCAAGGTTCAGCCGTTTCTGCAAATCGGCCAGCACCTGCATGATCTGCGCCTGCACCGTCACGTCCAGCGCCGTGGTGGGTTCATCCGCGATCAGCAGGTCGGGGTCATTGGCCACCGCCATCGCGATCATCACCCGCTGGCGCATGCCGCCCGAAAACTCATGCGGGTATTGCGCCACCCGGCGGTCGGGTTCGGGAATGGCGACCAGCGTCAGCAAGTCAACCGCCCGCGCCTTGGCGGCCTTCGCCGACATGCCGGGGTTGTGCAGCGTAATCGCCTCGGCAATCTGCGCGCCCACGGTCATCACCGGGTTCAAGGACGACAGCGGGTCTTGAAAGATCATCGCCACGCGCGACCCCCGCAGTTTGCGCAACTCGCGGCGCGGCATCCCCACCAGTTCCTGCCCCTTGAACCGCACAGACCCGGTGACGCGGGCAAATTCCGGCTGCAAGCCCAAGGCCGCCAGCATCCCCACCGATTTGCCAGACCCGGATTCGCCCACGATCCCCAGCACCTCGCCATGGTTGACGGTCAGCGAAATCCCCCGCACGGCCTCGGCAAACTGCCCGTCGCGGCCAAAGGCCACCCGCAGATCGCGCACTTCAAACAGGGCGGTCATTTCGACCTCGGGTCAAAATAGTCATGCAGCCCGTCCCCGATGAAATTGAACCCCAGCACGATGGTCAGGATCGCCGCCCCCGGCGCAAAGGCCACCCACCACGAATAGAACTGCGAGGCCCCGTCCGAAATCATCGCCCCCCATTCCGGCGTCGGCGGCGTGGCCCCAAGCCCGATAAAGCTGAGCGAGGCCGCAAGCAGGATCACCTGCCCCAGATCCATCGTCGCGTTCACCAGCATCGGCGTCCAGCACAGCGGCAGGATGTGCTTGAACAGGATGCGGCTCTCGCTCGCCCCGGCCACCACGGCGGCCTCCACATGCTCGCGTTCCCGCACCTCCAGCACTTGGGCGCGCATCAGGCGGGCGTAGACCGGCCACCAGACGATCACCATTGCCACCGTCGCATTCTGCAACCCCGGCCCAAGCGATGCCGCAACCGCCATCGCCAGCAGCATCGGCGGAAACGACAGGGTTATGTCCACCAGCCGCATGATGGCAGCCCCGATCCAGCCGCCGACATAGCCCGATATGGCCCCCAACCCCCCGCCGATGATCACCGCCAGCGCCACCACGATCACCGCAATCGGCAGCGAATTGCGCGCGCCATGCAGGGTGCGGCTGAGCACATCACGCCCCAGCGTATCGGTGCCCAGCCAATGCTCCCAGCTCGGGGCCTGCAACCGCCGCCCGACCAGATCAAGCGGATCATACATCGTCATCACCGGGGCCAGCACCGTCGCCAGCAACCAGAACCCCACCACGGCAAGACCAATGCCCATGGGGATGGACAACCAGCGCGGGCGACGAAACCGGGGGGCGGGAACGGCCACCATCTAGCTCAGCCTCACACGCGGGTTGGCCATGACATAGGCGATGTCGGTCAACAGATTGGTGATCAAAAACACCATACCCCCCACGATCGTCACGCCGATGATGGCTGGAAAATCCAGACCCCGCGCGGCATCCACCACATAAGACCCCATGCCGGGCCACGAAAAGATCGTCTCGGTCAGCACCGCCCCGGTCAGCAGATAGGCAAAGGAATAGCCAATGACCGTCAGCGTCGGCACCAGCGTATTGCGAAGCGCATGGCGGAACACCACGCGCAGTTCGCCCGCCCCCTTGGCCCGCGCGGTCAGAATGAACTCGCGGCTCAACACCTCCAGCATATTGGCGCGCACCAGCCGCGAAATCGTGCCCGCCACCGCCCAGCCCAGCACAAAGGCGGGCAGGATCAGATGCCACAAGGCATTGACCAACACCGCGAAATCCCCGGCAATCAGCGCGTCGATGGTGATGAACCCGGTCACGGCAGGCGGCAGGGTCAGGCGCGCATCCACCCGCCCCGGCCCCGGCAACACCCCCCATTGCACCGAGAACACATAGAGTAGCACCAGCCCCAGCCAGAACACCGGCACCGAAGACCCGAACAGCGCGAACAACCGCGCCACATGATCCACCGCCGTATTGCGGTAATAGGCCGCCAGCACCCCCAGCGTGATGCCCATGGCGGTGCCGATGATCATGGCGGAAATCACCAGCTCCATCGTGGCGGGCAGGCGGTACAGAATATCCTGCGCCACCGGCCTGCGGGTGATGAAGGACGTGCCCATGTCGCCCTGCAACAGGTTGCCCACATAGATCACATAGCGTTCGGGCAAGCTGCGATCCAACCCCCAACGGGCTTTGGCGGCGGCCACCACCTCGGGGTTGTTCATCTGGCGTTCAGACACGATGGCGGTCAGCGGGTCGCCCTTGGTGACGGTGGTCAGCAGAAACGCCAGCGTCACGATCCCCAGCACAAGGAACGGCATCAGCAGCAGACGGCGCAGGATATAGCGGGTCACGGCAATCCTTCAGGGGCAGGTTGGGCCGGGCGGCGGTTCTGGTGTGGCGCGTTCTTGTCGTTCATATTGACAAGCCGGGTCCGGCCCGTCAACATAAATGAAATTAAATTCCACTTACTGGCTTTGCAGTCAGCGGCGTGGGTCGGAAAGGACAGCCTTTGCGCAAACGGACAAAACCCGCCGATGGCAGCACCGGCCTTGATGCCAGCAGTTCGGCGGCGTCCCTGACCCGTGGTCTGGATATCCTGCGCGCCTTTACCATCAACGACGCGACCCTTGGCAATCAAGACCTGATCGAACGCACGGGCCTGCCCAAGGCCACGATCTCGCGGCTGACCTCTACCCTGGTTGGCCTTGGCTATCTGCATTATGACAGCATGCTGGGCCGCTACAGCATTGGTCCTGCGACGGTATCCTTGGGCTATTCGTCGCTCAGCTCCAGCGCCGTGGTGCATATGGCGATGCCGCTGATGCAGGCGGTGGCAGACAAGACCGGGGCCGCCGTGGCGCTTGGCACGCGGGATGGGGCCGAGATGGTCTATCTTGCCAACCGCCGGTCGCTCAGCCCGGTGTCCCTGCGCCTGAACGTAGGGTCGCGCCTGCCGATCTGGCGCACGGCCATGGGGCTGGCCTATCTGGCGGAAATGGTGCCTGATATCCGCGATGGCCTGGTGGCCGACCTAGTGGCGGCAGACCCCGACAACGCAGGCCGCATCCGCGACTATCTGGACAACGCGCTGGACCAGCACGCCCGCACCGGCTTTGTCGCCAGCTTTGGCCATTGGTACAGCTATATCAACGCGGTCGGGGTGGCGTTCCGGCCCACCGATGGCTCGCCCCTGGTCGCGCTGACCTGTGGCGGCATTGTCGATATCCTGTCGCAAGACCGCTGCGTGCAGATGGTCGGGCCGGAACTTCTGGCCCTGATCCAAACCCTGCGCGCCCGGCTGGCAGGGCAGCTTGCCCCTGACATGCCCTAACCAAAGGCCCCCCCATGCCCGTCACCGTCCTTTACCCCAAGGTCAGCCTCGAATCCGCCAGCGGCAAGATCTCGCAATGGCTGGTGGCCGAAGGCGACGCCGTGCAGCAGGGCCAGATCCTGTTCGAGATCGAGAACGACAAGGCGGCGGTCGAGGTTGACTCGCCCGGCGACGGCATCATCCGCCAGCTTGCGGCGGCGGGGACCGAGGTTGATGTCGGCGCGGCGGTGGCGATGATCTATGCGGCGGGCGAGGCGGTGGGGACATCTGAACAAATCGTTAGTGAAAAACCAATTCTCATTGCAAATCAATCGCTTGACACCCCCGTCCCGCGCCGCGACACCCCGAACCCCACCCCCCCGAACCCCACCCCCTTGGCCCGCCGCATGGCAGCAGATGCCGGGATCAGCCTGAAGGGCCTGCCCGGCACCGGCCCGAACGGACGGGTGCAGCGCAAGGACGTGGAGGCTCATCTCGCAATACTGTCGCCCGGCCTGAACGCCGTCTGGTTGCGCCGGGGCGAAGGGGTGCCTCTGGTCCTGCTGCACGGCTTTGCGTCTGATCACAACACCTGGCGCGGCATGTTCGCAGGCAGCCCCTTCGCCGCCCCCGTGCTGGCGCTGGACCTGCCCTGCCATGGGGCGTCCCCGCGTGACGTGCCCGCCGATCTGGACGCGGTGGCGGCGCTGGTGGAACAGACCCTGACCGGGTTGCTGCAAGGCCCGCTGGTCCTTGCCGGCCATTCCTTTGGCGGCGCCGTCGCCGCCCGCCTCGCCAGCCGGGGCAGGCTGGACCTGCGCGGCCTGTGCCTGTTCGCCCCGGCTGGCCTGGGGCCCGAAGTGAATGCGGCCTTCACGTCAGGCATCCTTCGCAGCGTTGAGCCCGCCAGTCTGCGCCCATGGTTGCACGAGCTGACCCATGACCCCGCCACCATCACCCCCGCCTTCCTGACCGCCGTGGTGCAGCAGCGCCAGAACCAGCCGCTGACCGCCGCCATGCAGGCCTTCGCCGCGCGGTTCTTTCCCGATGGCACCCAGGCTGCATCCATCCGCGCCGATCTTTCCGCCCTGACCCTGCCCGCCCGCGTCGTCTTTGGCCGTCAGGACCGCATCCTGCCCTATGCTGCCACCCGCCATCTGCCGGGGTCTGTCGGCCTGCACAGCGTGGATGATTGCGGCCACCTGCCGCATCTGGAACACCCGGCCCTTGCCCTGCGCATCCTGACCGAGTTGCTACGCGCCTGAAGGCTGTTGTCCATAGCTGCCATAGCGGGCGTGAACATCGGCCATCTCGGCCGGCGTCAGCAACACTGGCCCCCCTGCCGCCAGCGTCATCAGGTACTGGCGCGCCAGCATTTCCAGCTTTTCCGCCCGGCCCATGGCGCTTGCCATGTCTGCGCCATGGGTCACGATGCCATGGTTCGCCATCAGGCAGGCGGTATAAGTGGCCCCAAGCGCCACCCCCACGGTTTGCGCCAGTTCCGCGCTGCCAAAACTCGCGTAGTCGGCGCAGGGCACAAGGTCGCCGCCAAAGCTTGCGATCATGTAGTGGAAGGCGGGCAGCGGCTGGCGCAGGCAGGACAGGGCCACGCAATGATCGGGGTGGGCGTGGACAATCGCCTGGGCAGCGGTGGTCTGATACACCCGCGCATGGATCGCCCATTCCGACGAGGGCCGCCAGCGCCCCTGCCAGTTGCCCGCCATGTCGACCGCCACGATATGGTCGGGCTGCATGTCACCCGGCGGAATTCCGGTCGGGGTAATCAGCATGCCGTCGCCGTGGCGCAGGCTGAAATTGCCCACGGTGCCGCTGTTCAGGTTGAGCGCCAGCGCCTGACGGCTGGCCTCGATCAGAGTCATTCTGGGATCATCGGTCATCACAGGCCTTTCATCACATCAATCGCGCGCAGGAGTATATCATCCGCCCCGACCTTGCCGGGTTTCAGGTACAGGGCAATGGGGTCGCCGCCGTCGGTCACGCAAAACCCGCAACCAAGCGGGCCATCGGGCAGGGCGCGCACCTGCGCGATGCCCAAGGCCCCCACCACCGCCCCCGAGGTTTCACCCCCCGCCACCACGAACCGCCGTATCCCGGCGCTGTGCAAACCTGCCGCGATGCCCGCAAGCAAACCTTCTGCCCGGCGTGCAGCCCCAAAGGGGCCAAACGCCGCCTGCGCCGCCTCGACCCCTGCCGTATCGGTGGCGGTGGCGATCGCGACCGGGCCGTGTTGCAACAGGGGGGCGGCCCAGGCAACCGCTGCCGCGATCTGGGCGGCAAGGGGCTTTGGGTCCAGCAGGTCCAATGTCCGCGCCGGATGTGCCGCCGCGAAAGTCGCAAGCTGCCCCAGAACCACCGGGCCGACAGACCCTGCCAGCACCACGGTTTGCCCGGTCACCTGGCCGGGGGGAATTGGCGGCACCACGGGATAATCCGCCGCCAACCGCCGCCCAAGGGCCACGATCAGCGGATCACTTGCCGCCACGGTGCAGGGCATCGCGGCGGCAAGATCAGCGCAGATCTCGACATCGCCATCATCGGTGGCGTCCAGCAGAACATGGTTTGCGCCCGCGTTCAGCAGGGCATCCAGCGCCGTTTGTGCAGCACCTGCGCCGTGGCGCAAAACCGAATGGGGCAGCAAACCCACCGGACCCCGCGATTGCAGCGACAGGAACCGGGCAAGGTCGGGGTCGGTCATCGGGGTCAGGGGGTCGTGCTGCTTGATCGAATCCGACACCAGCCTGCCGCGATAGAACAGATAGCCCTGATGCACCGTCGCCCCGAACGCCGGAAACCCCGCGCTATAGAGGACAGGCCCGCCATAGAGATCGGCCAGCAGATCGGCGGCAGGGCCGATGTTGCCCTGCGCCGTGCTGTCGAAGGACGCGCAGGCCTTGTAGGCGATCCGCGCGCATCCCATGGCGGTCAAAGCCGCCGCCCCTTGGGTCACGATCTCCAGCGCCTCGGCCACCGGAACCAGCCGCGACCGGGTGGCAAGGACGACGACGGGGGCGGCGGGCGGGGTGGCTGCGGGGTCGAACAGCACGGGGCAGGCGACGCCTGCAGACTCCAGATAGCCTGCCACGAACAGCGCCCCGGTGAAATCGTCGGCGATGATCCCCAAGGCGCGCGTCCCCAAAGCTTTTGTCATTGCCCCAGCATCTCCCGTGCAATGATGATCTGCTGGATTTGCGAGGTGCCTTCATACAGCCGGAACAGCCGCACGTCGCGGTAAAACCGTTCGACCGCATAATCCTGCATATACCCCGCCCCGCCGTGAATCTGCACGGCACGGTCCGCCACGCGCCCAACCATTTCCGAACAGAACAGCTTGGCGGCCGCGGCCTCTTGCACCACCCTTGCGCCGTCGTCGAACAGGCGGGCCGCCTCGATCACCATGGCGCGGCCTGCGAAGGTTTCGGTGCCGCTGTCGGCCAGCATCGCCTGCACCAGTTGATGCTGCCCGATGGGTTTGCCGAACTGAACGCGGGTTTTGGCATAGGCTATGGATTCGTCGCACAGCCGCTGTGCGGCCCCTACGCAGGTGGCGGCAATGGAAATGCGGCCCCGGTTCAGCACCTTCATCGCAGTCTTGAAGCCTTGGCCCTCGACCCCGCCGATGATCGCATCCGCGGCAATCCGGCAATCGGTCAGGATCACGTCACAGGTGCGGGTGCCGCGCTGGCCCATCTTGGCATCCACCGGGCCAAGGGTCAGGCCGGGGGCACCCGCAGGCACCAGAAACGCAGTCACGCCGCCCGGCCCCGGCCCGCCCGTGCGCGCCATCAGGGTGAACACGCCCGCGACGGGCGCGTTGGTGATATAGCGTTTGGTGCCGTTCAGGATATAGCTGTCACCATCGCGCACGGCGCTGGTCTTTACCGCCCCCGCATCCGACCCCACATCCGGTTCGGTCAGCGCAAATGACCCGATCACCGCCCCGCTGGCCAGTTTGGGCAGCCAGAAGGCCTTTTGTGCATCGGTCCCGTCGGCGATGATGCCTTGCGACCCGATGCCATTGTTGGTGCCGATCACCGACCGGAAGGCGGGCGAGGTATAGCCGAGTTCGAGGGCAACCCGAACCTCCTCCTCCAGCGTCAGGCCAAGGCCGCCATATGCATCGGGGATCGACATGCCGAACAGGCCCAGATCGCGCATTTCCTGCACAAGGACGGGGGGAATGGCATTGTCAGCCTCGACCTGCGCCTCGGCGGGCATCAGGCGGCTGCGCACGAAACGGCGGATGGTGTCGGTCAGGCTGGTCAGCACATCGGCGTCACGGATCATGGCAGGCTCCGGGGCGAAAGCGGCGGTAAAATTTCTGTTGCGCAATCAGGCTTGCACGGCTTACTGTGCATTTCAACGGAAAACGGAATTTAATTCCACAAAGCAGAATCCGCCCGCGCCGCCGCTTTGTCCCAAACCCCGAGGTCAGGTTCAGATGGTTCGTCAGACCCCGCTTGCCCCCTCTGCGCCCTGGTTCCGGCTGGACTGTGATCAGGCCGACTGGGATGCGCAGCCTGCGCGCGATCTGGTGCATTGGTATGGCCAGATGCTGCTGATCCGCCGGTTCGAGGAAAAGCTGCTGGAGCTGGAAAAGGCCGGGCTGATCCATGGCCCGGCGCATGCCAGCATCGGGCAAGAGGCCGGGGCGGTTGGCGCCATGTCGGTGCTGGGGACGGCGGACAAGATCAACGGCACCCACCGGGCGCATCATCAGGTGCTGACAAAGCTGGTCAATGTGGCGGTGCCGGACGGGTTTGACATTCGCACTGACGATTTCGCCCCCGGCATGGACGACGCGATCTACCGCCTGATGGCCGAGATCATGGGCACGGCCCCCGGCTATTGCGGTGGGCGGGGCGGGTCGATGCACATGCGCGCGGATGCGGCGGGGGTGGTGGGCACGTCGGCCATCATCGGCGGCAATCCGCCCCATGCGGTGGGATATGCCCTTGCCGACAAGATGCTGGGGCGGCCCCATGTGTCTGTCACCTTCTTTGGTGACGGGGCGGCGCAGGCGGGCGGGTGTTACGAGGCGATGAACATTGCCGCAGCACAAAGCCTGCCGGTGATCTTTTTCATCGAGAACAACCTCTATGCAGTCGCCACGCACATCAACGATGTGACGCGCGAGGCGCGGATGTCGTCGCGCGGGGCGATGCTGGGGATTGCGTCGATCGAATGTGACGGGATGGATGTGGTCGCCGTGCATCTGGCAATGGTCGAGGCGCGGCGGATCATTGCGGCGACGGGTGGCCCGGTGGTGATCGAGGCGCTGTGCTATCGCCACCTGCACCAGAGCGGCGCGCGGACGGGCAGCGATTTTGGGTATCGGACGCGTGAGGAGGAGGCCGGGTGGCTGGCCCGTGACCCGATTGCCATGGCGCGGGCGCGGTTGCTGGCGATGGGCATTGTGGCCGAGGGCGATCTGGCGGCGATTGACGCGGTGGTGACGGGCAAGGTGGCGGCGGCGGCGGGGCGGTTGACCGAACCCGTGCCAGGCGGCAATGCGTTGCGGATACCCGCGCATCTGTGGCCCGACCCTGCGGGCGTCGATCAGGGGGTGGTGGGGGATCTGTCGGAACTGGCGGGGCTGCGGATGATGACCCATGCCCAGATGCTGGCCGGCCCCACCGAGCAGGTGAAATTCGTGACTGCCGCGTCCGAAACCCTTGCCGCCGCGATGGCGCGCGATGCGACGATCATCGTGATGGGCGAGGACGCGCATCAGTTGAAGGGCGGGGTCAGCGGCTTTACCAAAGGGGCGCTGGAACGCTGGCCTGACCGCGTGCTGGCGATGCCGATTGCCGAGAACGGCTTTACCGGGGTGGCGCTTGGCGCCGCGCTGAACGGGCTGCGGCCGGTGGTCGAGATCATGTTCGGCGATTTCTGCCTTGTGGCCGCCGACCAGATTGCCAATGGCATCGGCAAGGTGCGGCACATGTTTGGCGACGGCTTTCCTGTGCCCATCGTGCTGCGGGTGCGGGTGTCGCCGCATACCGGGTATGGCTCGCAACATTCGGGCGATCCTTCGGCCTTGTTCGGCATGTTTCCGGGTTGGCGGATCGTGTCGCCGACCACGGCGTTTGATTATGTGGGGCTGATGAACGCGGCCTTGCAATGCAATGACCCGGTGGTGATCATCGAACACACGGAGCTTTACCAGCGCGAGTTTCCCCTGCCGCAGGGCGACCGCAGTTTCGGCATTCCGTTCGGGTCGGCGCATGTGGTGCGGGAAGGCCGCGCTTGTACCGTGTTGGCGACATCGGTGATGGTTCACAACGCGGTAAAGGCGGCGGCAGAGGCGGGGGTGGATGCCGAGATCATCGACCTGCGCACTCTGGACGAACATGGGATAGACTGGGACGTGATCGGTTCATCCATTGCCAAGACAGGCCGGGTGCTGATCGCCGAACAGACGGCCCGGCGGACCTCGATGGGGGCCACCTGGGCTGCCCAGATACAGGAACGGTTCTTTGACTGTCTGGACCATGAAATTCTGCGGGTGACGGGGGGGCTTGCTGCCCCCACGGTTTCCGCGCCGCTGAACCGCGCGGCTTTGGCCAATGCCGATACGCTGCGCGATGCCCTGATTACCCTGACCCTAACGAGCTGAAATCAGCCGCCCAACCCCCAACAGGAGAACCCGATGAAACCCCTGCCAAACCTTTTGATGTCGCTGGCGCTTGCGTCCGCGATGTTCGGCGCGCCCGCCATGGCGCAAGACGCCCGCGCGCTGGTGATCGCGCGCGACATGGATGTGAACTCGCTGGACCCGCAGCGCGGCTGGTGTGACACCTGCCAGATCTACAACACATCCGTTTATGAACAACTGACCACGCTGGACAAGGACAACAAACTGATCCCGCTGCTGGCGGCGTCCTGGGAAGGCAATGCCGACCAGTCGGTGTTCACCTTCAAGCTGGACCCGGCTGCGAAGTTTTCAGACGGGTCGGCGGTTGAGGCCAAGGATGTGAAATGGTCGTTCGAGCGGTTGAAGAACCTCAAGGCCGATGCGTCGTTTCTGACGGATTCCGTCACCTCTATTGAAACGCCGGATGCGGGGACGATTGTGTTCACGCTGACCGGACCAAACTCGGAATTTCCCGGCGTGGCGGCGGCCCCCTATCTGGCGATTCTGAACAGCGATGTGCTGATCGAACAGGGGGCCATTGCCGATGCGACGGCGGTGGACGCCGACAAGGGCGAGGCCTGGCTGATGGCCAACTCTGCTGGCAGCGGGCCGTTTGTGCTGGACACATATGAGCCGAATGCCGAATTGCGGCTGCTGCGCAACGAGGCTTACTGGCGCGCGGCGGCGGGCGTTCCGGGGGTTGTGTTCCGGCAGGTCAAGGATGCGGTGTCACAGGCGCAGATGCTGCAATCGGGCACGGTGGATATCGCCATGCAGATCGACCCGGAAACCGCCAAAAGCCTTGAAGGCGCGGATATGACGGTCGAAACAGTGCCGTCCTACAACTTTGTCTACCTTGCCTTGGCCCCCGGTGCGAAATCCAACACCATCAAGATGACCCCCGCGGTGCGTGAGGCGATTTCCCTGGCGATCGACCGTCAGGGCGTGATCGACTTTACCCTTGGTGGTGCGGGGCAGCAGATTGCAGCGCCCATTCCCTTGGGCTTTCCGGGTGGGGCGGGCCATACGGTTGACGCCTATAACCCCGACCGCGCCAAGGAACTGCTGGCCGCCGAAGGGCTGGAGGCCGGGTTCACGCTGGACGCGACCTACCCGGATATGAACGTTTACGGCGTTGATTTCTCGGTCATGATGCAGAAGGTGCAGGCCGATCTGGCGAAGGTCGGCATTGATGCCAAACTGGCCCCGGTGCCGCTGGCAAACTGGCGCGAGCTGGCGAATGGCGGCGGCATTGCCCTGACGGCGGTGTTCTTTGCGCCCGACTTCTATGGCACCTCGCAATATGTGGACGTGTTCGGCTTGGGCGAAGGGTCCACCTGGGCGCGGCGTGCGGGGGCCGAGGCTGATCCGTCGATCATCAACCCCAAGACGGGCGAGATCAAGGCGCAGGCCCTTGCCGCCGCGACGCCCGAGGCTGCTGACAAGCTGTGGTTCGAGGCGGGTGAGTTGATGGTCAAGGACCGCATCATCCTGCCGATGGTCAGCCCTGATCTGGTGCTGGCCTACAGCCCGACGATCAAGGGAGTTCGCTACAGCGCCTGCTGCAACCTGCCGCTGGCCGAAATCACCAACTAAGGCCTTGGGGGGCGGGTCACACCGCCCCCCGTTTTCAACCCGGAGCATCCCCATGACCTTGCCAAACAGCCGTGACGCCGCCCTTGTGCAGCGCGCCAACCTTGTGGTGCCGAACGGCATCTGGGGCCATATGGCGACCCGTAACGTCGGCCCCGGCTATCCGCAGTTCTTTGCGAAATCCGATGGCTGCCGGGTCTGGGATGTGGACGGGCGCGAGTTCATCGACTTCATGTGTGGCTGGGGGCCGAACGTGCTGGGCTATCGCCACCCGGTGGTGGATGAGGCGGCGCAGCGGCAACTGGCGCTTGGCGACATTGGCAACGGGCCTGCCGAGGTGATGGTGGAGCTGGCGGAATTGCTGGTGGACACGATTGATCATGCCGACTGGGCGATGTTCCAGAAGAACGGCGGCGATGCGACCACGGCCTGCGTCACCATCGCGCGGGCGGCGACGGGGCGGCGCAAGATACTGGTGGCGAAGGGGGCCTATCACGGGGCGGTGCCGTGGTGTTCGCCGTCGCTGATCGGGGTCACGTCTGAGGACCGGGCGCATCTGATCCAGTTCATCTTCAACGATGGGGAAAGTCTGGCCGCCGCAGCGGCGCAGGCGGGCGACGATCTGGCGGGCATCATAATGACCGCGTTCAAGCATGATGTGCTGGTGGATCAGGCGATGCACGATCCGGTTGTGCTGGCGCAGGCGCGGGCGATTTGTGACCAGACCGGGGCGGCGCTGATCATCGATGACGTGCGGGCCGGGTTCCGGCTGGATGTGCGGGGCAGTTGGGCGCCCTATGGCATCAAGCCCGACCTTGCCGCCTATTCCAAGGCCATCGGCAATGGCTGGCCGTTGGCGGCGGTGACGGGGACCGATGCGTTCCGCGAAGGGGCGGGCAAGGTGTTCGTGACAGGATCGTTCTGGTACGGATCCGCCTCGATGGCGGCGGCGGTGGCGACGATCGGCATTTTGAAAAACACCGATGCGCTGGCGCATACGGTTGCCATGGGCCAGCGGTTCCGGGACGGGCTGAATATGGCAGCGGCCAGGCATGGCTACCGGCTGCGGCAAACCGGGCCGGTGCAGATGCCCATGGTCATCATCGATGGCGACCGCGATCTGGCCTTGGGCAATGCGTTCTGTGCCGCTGCCCTGCGCCACGGCATCTACCTGCACCCGCGCCACAACCTGTTCCTGTGCGCGGCGCATCAGCCCGGCGACATCGACATGGCGGTGCAGGCGGCAGACGCGGCCTTTGCCGACATCGCGGCGGCAGGATTGCAGCCGGACTGATGCAGCTTTGCGACGGGTCTGAACAACAGTCTGCGGCAACAGTGCCGCACACCCGGCAGCTATTGTATTTCTGCGTGCCGCATGGCTTTGCTGACGCACAACTAAGAGGTGCATGTGGCAGACCGGATTGACCACGCTTTGGCGGCGATGCCCCCCGTGGTGCAGGACATGTTGACGCAAGACAACGCGACGGCGCTTGTCCGGCGACGGCTGGACAGTCTTGCCCAAGCCGTGGGCGCCGAGCGGGCCTATGTGCTGCATGTGTCCCGCAGCGGCGATCTTTGCGCCGATTATCTGGGCGGCATCGCTGACCCTGCTCCGATACAGGCCGGGGCCGCGCGGATCGGGGCGGCGATCATGCCGCAATTCGCCGCCAATGACTTTGCCCCCGTGCAACTGCCCCCGGCGCAGGCCGGTCATGGCTTTGTTCTGGCGGTGCCTCTGGGCCGGTACGAACTGTGCGCCGGAGCCGTGGTGTTTGAATCCGCCCGCCCCTTTGACCCCGGCCAGATCGCGCTGCTGCCTTTTGCGATCGAGACGCTGAAGGCAAAGATCGAAAACCACCGCCGGCCCGATGCGGCAGGGCCGGTGCCTCTGGTGTCGCAGGACTTTGACCGGATCTGCAATCTGACCAGCAATTTTGTCGTGGTGGTCGATCTGAACCTCTGTGTGGTCTGGGTGAACACCGCCTTTGAAAAGCGCATCGGCTGGACCCTGCCCGAGATCATCGGGCGCAACATCGAAGATCTGGTCGGCTGTCCGGGACGGCATCCGACCGACTATGGGCAGATGCGCAGCTCGACCGAGAACGGGGGCAAATACTATGGCGTCAACGTCAACCAGGACCGGCATGGCAACCAGTACTGGCTGACCTATGATGTGCTGCCGCTGTTCGGCCCGTCGGGCGAGGTGACGGGATATGTGTCGATCGAAACCGACATCACCCGCCTGAAGGAACTGGAAACCGAGGTGAAGCGGCAGGCGGAAACCGCCAGTCTGGCGCACAGCCGGTTGGAAAACGCCATCTCGGCGCTGCCGGACGGGGTGATGATCGTCGATGCGGACGGGATCATCGTCACCCTGAACGACCCGCTGCGCGGCATGTTTCCGCAGCTTTCGGCCTTTGCCGTGCCGGGGATGCCGTTTCAGGCCTTGCTGGAGAAAGCCGCCGAAAGCGGGATCTTCCCGGACTGGCTGGAAAACTATCTGGTTCCCGCGCAGGACGGCGATCCGCCCAACCCGCTGACCGACTGGCAAAGCATCAACGAACTGACCATGCATGACGGCCGCAGCATCCGCTGGCGGGTCTTGCCCACATCCGACGACGGGCAGTTGTTCGCCTTTACCGACCTGACGGTGCATATGGCGCAGATGGCGGCCCTGGATGCCGTGAATGCCGAGTTGAAGAAGGCGCTGGAGGCCCGCAAGCGCGCCAAACGCCGTGCCGCCCGGATCATCGAAAACTCGGGCATCGGCACTTGGGAATGGATGTGTGACACCGGGATCATCCGCATCGGTGGCCGATGGGCCGAAATGCTGGGTTACACAGCCGATGATCTGGAACCCCTGACGCATGAGAAATTCCAGAGCCTGCTGCATCCCGAAGACGCAAAGCGCCTCGCCCATGACCGCCCCAATGATCTGGCACAAGAGGACATGCCCTTCGAGGGCCGGTTCCGCATGCAGCACCGCAACGGGGCCTGGCTGAACATCCTGTCGCGCGGCAAGGTGGTGCAGCGCCGTGACGACGGCACGCCGCTGCTGGTGACGGGGGTGCATCTGGACATCACCCATCAGGCGGAACTGGAAGCCCAGTTGAGCAACGAGCGGGCCATGTTGCAGATGGTGCTGGAAACCAGCGTCACGGCCATTGCGGTGATCGACGACAGCGGGCAGCTGATCTTCACCAATGACGAGGCCGAAGCCGTCTTGCATCTGACGCGGGCCGAGATCGAAAGCCGCAAGTTCAATGACCCCGCGTGGCGGCTTGAACGGCCGACCGGCGGCGCCATGCCGGATGAGGAAACGCCCATCGGTCTGGTGTTCAGATCGGGCAAGCCGGTGCGCGATGTGCGGGTTGCGATTGCCTGGACCGATGGCACCCGGCGCATCCTGTCGGTGAATGCCGCGCCGATCATGGTGGGGGATGGCAAGATGCATGTCGTCGCCAGTTTCCTTGACCTGACCGATGAACTGGCAGCGACCGAACGGCTGGAGGATGCCCGCCGCCGGGCCGAGGAATCCAACAAGACCAAATCCATGTTCCTTGCCAACATGAGCCATGAAATCCGCACTCCGCTGAACGGCGTGCTGGGCATGGCCGAAGTGCTGGAAGGCAGCGTCACCAACACCGACCATCTGCGCATGATCAACACGATCCGCAGTTCGGGCGAAACGCTGCTGACGGTGCTGAACGGCATTCTGGACATGTCCAAGATCGAAGCCGGCAAGATGGAGCTGGAATCGCTGCCCTTTGTGCCGCTTGACCTGCTGCGCCACACTGACACGGTGTTTTCGGTGCAGGCCGAAGAACGGGGCGTGGATTTCGAGGTCACCTCCTCGGTCGGGGCCAGCCGGACCATGCTGGGCGACCCGCACCGCATTCAGCAGATCCTGAACAACCTGCTGAACAACGCGTTCAAGTTTACCGAATCCGGGGCGATCACTCTCAAGCTGTCTTGCCGACCGGGGGCGCCGCTGGTGTTCGAGGTGGCCGATACCGGGATGGGGATGCCGCCCGCACAGGCCGCGCGTGTGTTTGAAAGTTTCGTGCAGGCCGATGGCAGCGTGACGCGCCGCTATGGGGGCACCGGGCTGGGGCTGTCGATCGTGAAGGAACTGGTGTCGCTGATGGGTGGCACGATCACCCTGACCAGCGCAGAGGGCAAGGGCACGACGGTTGTGGTCAGCCTGCCCCTGGCCGAGGCCGAGGCCGGCACGGTGGTCGCCGCCGCCCCGCCCGCCGAAGCGTCGCTGACGGATGCCCTGAACCAGTGCCGCATTCTGATTGCAGATGACAACGTGACCAACCGCCTCGTGCTGGCGGAAATGCTGGAAGGCAGCGGAGCCATCATCGAGGCGGCTGAAAACGGCCGTCAGGCCGTGGATATGTGGACCGCCAACATGACAGCGGCGCAGCCTTATGATGTGCTGTTGCTGGACATCACCATGCCGGTGCTGGACGGGCTGAGCGCGATCCGCCTGATCCGCGACATCGAGGCCGCCAGTGGCCGCCCCGAGGTTCCCGCCATCGCCATCACCGCCAATGCCATGCCGCATCAGGTTTCGGACTATATCATCGGGGGGTTCGACTCGCATCTGTCCAAGCCGTTCCGCAGGCGCGACCTTTTGCAGTCCATTCGCTCTCTCTTAAGCAGGTAGCTTGGGCAGCTCTGCAGCGCGTGGTTGAAAGTTGCGCCAAAGCAGGGCAAACCCGTGGCGGGGGGCTTGGCAAGAACCACATTTTGGTCACTTACTTGCCAAGTCTACCCTATAGACTTACCCTTACGTTGGGTCAGTTGCCTGGCGTTTTGGTAGAATGTGACTGTTTTGAGAGAATGTGGTGGGTGATGACGGACGGAAACGCAGATAAAAATGCAAGAATCCTGCTGGCGGATGACGATGAGATCAATCGTCTGGTGCTGGGTGCATTTCTGACGGACAGTCCCGAATATGACCTGACCTTTGTCGAAGACGGCCGCGCCGCACTGGAAGTGGCCACCACGACCCAGTTTGACGTGATGATTTTTGACCAGAATATGCCCTTCATCACCGGCGACCGCGTGATCCGCCATCTGCGCGCCAGCAACTCGATCAACGCCCGTACGCCGGTGATCCGGCTCAGCGCCGACACCTCGCATGAAAGCCGGACCGTGGTGGAAGGGGTCGCAACCTCGTCCTTGCCCAAGCCGCTGCACAAGGATGTGTTCCTGGCAGCCATCCGCGCGGCGCTGAAGCGCGGTTAAGCCGCGGCCGCGATAAATTTCCCGTGGCGGCTCGTCTTTTCGTGGCGATTGCACGATAAATCGTGCAATCAAGAAGACATGCGTAACGATTTCTTGCAACTGTCAGTGATGGTAATGCGTTTCTGACCGAGGCGGATTTTCTGGTCTTGCCGGACAGCGGCCATGCCCGCCCCGGAAAGGGTTTGTTGCCGGAAAGGGTTTGTTGAATGACGCTGCGATGCCGACACAGCCTTGTCCTGATCGCGCAGCCGTGGGGAAATCTATGCTGATGAAGGATCAACGCGTGCCGCCGACCGCCAGACAGCCCAGCACTCCGCCGCCGCCCCTTGCGCGGGGACGAGAGTATCCTGCATCGGATGTGGCCGAAGGTCTGGCGGCGATCGTTGATCAGTTGACGCAAGGTGTTGCGATTTTCGCCGAGGACGGGCAGTTGAAATACAGCAATGCCCGCTTTCGGGCCTTGTTCGACAACCCGGTCGGCCCGTCTGCCAGTCTCAGCCAGATTCAGGCGTTTGTGGCCAAGATGGGCGGCATCGCCAATGAAGGCGCGCAGCCCTCTGCCTTTGATGCGCAGGTGATCCTGCCCGGCGGTCAGGCCATTGTGCTGCACAAGACGGCCCTGTCCGACGGCAGCCACCGCATCAGTTGTGAAGATCTGACCGATGTTCGCCAGACCGAGGCCCGGTTGAAAACCGCCATCGACGGCGCCGAGGTGGGCACCTGGGAATGGACCCTTGCCAGCGGGCAGAACCTGATCAACGACCGTTGGGCCGCGATGCTGGGCTATGCCCGCGAGGAACTGGAACCCGTCACCATCGACACTTTCACCCGGCTGGTGGTGCCCGAAGACCGGGTGACGCTGCAAAACGCCTGGGCCGATCTGTTCGCCCGGAACGGCGACCGGTTCGAGCATGAATTTCGCATGTATCACAAGAACGGCCATCTGGTCTGGGTGCTGTCGCGGGGCCGCACGATACTGGCTGGCGCTGACGGCAAGCCTGTCGTCATGGCCGGGGTTCATCTGGAAATCACCCAGTTGAAGCTGACACAGGACCGGCTGTCGCAACTGGTGGATGGCGCGCGGATCGGCACCTGGGACTGGGATCTGATCACCGACGAACAGCGCGGCAATCAGGAATGGGCCAACATGCTTGGCTACACGTTCGAGGAAGTGTCGCCGATCACTTATGAACGCTGGCGTGATCTGGTCCACCCCGACGACATCACCGCCGTCGAGATGAGCATGTCACAATGCGTTGAAGGCGTGAAGGATTCCTTCGTGGCCGAATACCGGATGCGCCACAAGGACGGCAGTTGGGTCTGGATGATCGACCGGGCGCGCGTCATTTCCAAGCTGGCAGATGGCCGGGCGGCGTTCATCGCCGGCATCCAGATCGAGATAAGCGAACAAAAGGCGCGCGAGGAGGCGTTGCGCGCCGCCAAGACCGAGCTGGAACTGGCCTTTGCCGACCGAAACCGCGCCGAAAAGCGTCTGGCCGATATTGCCGCCGTCAGCGAGGACTGGTTCTGGGAACAGGACGGCGACCTGCGGTTTCAGTTTCTGTCGCACATGGATTTTCTGGGCCCGAACCCTGCCGCCGATGCCGGACTTATCGGCAAAAGCTGGCAGGACTGGCTGCGCCATCGCCCGTCGGAACAGGCCAGCGCCGATTGGTCGGTGTTGTTCCGGCATCTGGATCAGCGCCTGCCGTTCAAGGATTTTGCCTTCATGCTGACGCCTTCAGGCGGCGGCGATCCGCGGTGGGTGCGGTTCAGCGGTGCGCCGATTCTGGATGAGGATGGCAGCTTTGTCGGCTATCGCGGCGTCGGGTCGGATGTGACGCAATACTATCTCGCCAAGGCAAAGGCCGAAGATTCCAACCAGTCCAAGTCGATGTTCCTGGCCCATATGAGCCACGAGATCCGCACCCCCCTGAACGGCGTTCTGGGCATGGCCGAAGTGCTGGATGCCAGCCTGACCGACCCCAAGCACAAGCGCATGATCGCCACCATCCGCAATTCGGGCGAGGCGCTGTTAAGCATTCTGAACGACATCCTGGATGTGTCCAAGATCGAGGCCCGCAAGCTGGACTTGGAACTGGTGCCCTTTGATCCGGCCGATCTTGCGGCGCAGGTGGAAGAACTGCACCGCGCACGGGCCGACGAAAAGGGCCTGACGTTTGAGGTGTTTCTGGGCATGGGGGCCGAACGGCCCCGCGTCGGCGACCAGCACCGGCTGCGGCAGGTGCTGAACAACCTGATCAGCAATGCGATCAAGTTCACCGAAAAAGGCAGCGTCAGCGTCAGCCTGAAGGGCAAGCCCGGACGCCCCTTCGTGATCGAGGTGTCCGACACCGGCATCGGCATGACGCCTGATCAACTGGCGCATCTGCACGACGAATTCGTGCAGGCCGACAGTTCGATCACCCGCAAATATGGCGGCACCGGCCTTGGCATGGCGATCACCCGCAGTCTGGTCGACCTGATGGGGGGGCAGATTCGCGTCACCTCGGACGTGGGGGTCGGCACGCGGATGACGGTCGAATTGCCGCTCGCGGTGCATGACGAACCCCTCGTTGCGGCCGTGGTCAAGGTCGATGCCTCCAGCACGCTGGCGGGGGTTCATCTGCTGGTGGCGGATGACAATGACACCAACCTGACGGTGATGGGCTATATCCTGCGCCATCTTGGCGCCACCAGCCTGATGACGAAAAACGGGCTGGAGGCGCTGACGGCCTGGGAAGGCGGCGGGTTTGACGCTGTTCTGCTGGATGTTGCGATGCCGGTGATGGATGGCAAGACCGCCGTGCAGAACATCCGCAGCAAGGAAGCCACACTTGGCCTGCGCCACACCCCGGTCATTGCGGTCACGGCAAACGTGATGCCCTATCAGGTCAGCGAATACATCGAGGTGGGGTTTGATGCCTGCATCGGCAAGCCGGTGTCGTCCGGCGCGATCCTGCACGCCGTTCGGTCCTTGCTGGGGCAGCCCTAGCAAGGGTCAGGTGTCGAGGTGGCTTTCCATCTCGTCCAGCAGATGTTCCAGCGGGGCAGCAACCTCTTGCCACAGCCGCCCGCAGGTCGCAGGCGTGTTCGAGCCTGTGGAAATCCGGCGATCCACCGCATTCGCCAGCCGCCCGATTTCAGAAAACCCAAGCGTTTCCGCGACTCCGGTGATCTTGTGCGCCAGATCGGCGATGGCGGCCAGCACCTGAACCGGGTCTTGCTCGCCGGTTTGAAGCATCTGTTTGAAGGTTTCAAACCGCACCAGCCGGGCAGGGATCGTATCGACAAACCGGTTTCGCACGGAAAGAAGCGCCGCATCGGCGGCGGATGGTCCGGAGGGTGCCGATTGCTGCGGGGTCATGTCAGAACATCCTGGCCCGTGTCTTGGGTGCCTTGTAGTGATCTTTCATCAGGGCGGCGACGGCCATTTCAGGCAGTTTGGTCGGGCGCGTCAGCGTAAAGGCCGAACTGCGCACTGTGGCACCGAACACCAGCTTGGGCAAAGGCAGCCCGTCGGCATGGTAAAGATCCTCGAACGCCGCCAGGTTTCGGTTGGCCGAATGGCCCAGATCCTCGGATTCGGACCCCAGATCGCTGCGCGCGATGCAGACGAAAACGCCGCTGCCCGCATAGGAAAACAGCACGTCCTCGGTTTTCAGGCTGTCCAGCACCGCACAGGCCACGTCGCCCAGCATATCCACAAAAGCGGTCGGATTGCCCGCCGAAAAGAACACCCGCGCGTTTTCGACCTGCACCGCAAAGGCGCGCAGCGAGTGCATCCGCTTCAGCCCCAGGGTCAGCAGGTAGTTTTCCATCGCCAGATGGCTGATCAGACGCTCGACATTGGGCAAGACCAGCGCGTCTTCAAAATCATGCGCAGGTTCAACAGCGTAGGACGAAAGCGGCGCATCGACCCGCTGCTGGCCCTTGGCCCAGAGCTGGGCCACCATGCCGATGCGGGCCTTCAGCTCCAGCCGGTCCAGCGGTTTGTTGATATAGTCGGTGGCCCCGGCTTCAAACGCCTCGTCGATGTAGGACCGGTCCGACATCGAGGTGATCATCACGATCGGCGTGGTGGCATAGGCGGGCAGCGTGCGAATGTTGCGGCACAGGGTGATGCCGTCCATCTCGGGCATCCGCACGTCCGACAGGATGCAATCGACAGTGTTGGGTGCGGATTGCAACAGGGTCAGGGCCGCCGCGCCAGAGGTGACCGTGATCAGATCGGCATAGCCCAGGGCCTGCATGCGAAGCGTCAGCAACTGCAGGAAAAGCGGATCGTCGTCAACGGCCAGAAATCGCATTGCTGTAGTCCTTGTGTTCCGTCAGTTTCGGCTGCTGGAAAAATGTCAACCTCGACCTGTTCTTTCCATGCTTACTCAACCCCCGGAATGTGGCGTATTTTTGGCTTATTGAAGCAATTATGCGCTTAGGTTGTGTGACGTAAGGGAATGCGCTGCATCCGGCTGCCGCAGACCCGCCGTCCCGCAGCCGCATGACGCCCTGCACGTCTGTTGAGGGTCGGTCTTGGCGGATGCCGGGCGCGCAGATGTGGCAAAACCATGAACTTTCCCTAAAATTTCGGGGGTTAAGCCCGCGTTCACCGCGCTGCTGTAGGTCTGGAGACGGGTGTGAAACATGGGTGTGTGGATGGCAGGACAGTCAAATGTCGCGCCAGTCATCATCAAGCGAAAGAAGGTCATCGCGGGCGGCGGCCACCACGGGGGGGCGTGGAAGGTTGCCTATGCGGATTTTGTGACCGCCATGATGGCGTTCTTTCTGTTGATGTGGCTGCTGAATGCGACGACCGAAAAACAGCGCAAGGGAATATCGGACTATTTCAGTCCGACGATTGCGGTCAACCGGATCTCGGGCGGGGGCGACGGCGCGTTTGGCGGGGATTCGGTGTTTACCGAAGAAACGCTGCCGCAGAATGGCACCGGAGCCGACAGCGCGAAACCGACCGAATCCAACGCCGCCCGCGGTGCGGTTGGCGAGGCCGGGGGGGACGCCGAACTGAGCGACATGGAACGCAAGCTGGTTGCAAAGGGGGGCGAAAGCAACACGATGCAGCAGGCGCTGCGCCATGTGGTGACGCGGGTGACCGATGAAGGTCTGGTGATCGAGATGTTCGACATTCCGGGCGCCCCGTTGTTTCAGGGCGCGACCGCCGATCCGTCGCCGGTCACCATCCAGATTGCCGCGCTGCTGGCCGATGTGCTGGCGCTGGCCAGCAATGAGGTGGCGGTCAACGGGCATGTGCAGTCCTACCCCATCACGCTGATCGACAACCCGGCCTGGGATCTGTCTGCCGCGCGGGCACAGTCGATGCGCGGGTTGATGGCGGCGGCCGGGCTGGGGGCGGATCGCACACAGCGGGTCAGCGGCTATGCCGACCGTACACCGGTGACACCCGACCCCCGCGCGATCCGCAACAACCGGATCGAGGTCATCTTGTTGCGACGAAACAGGTAGCGAAGAAATCGTTCGGATTTTATTCGTTAGGGTGAAATTAAGCCGCAGCGCGCAGTTTGGGCCCATCAAAGGCCGAAGCATCAGAAAGGCGCTCTCGCATGACAATTTCTTCCGCGCTCAATGCCGGGGTGGCCGGGCTCAATGCCTATGCCAACCGGCTGGCGACCATTTCCGACAACATCGCCAACTCCTCGACCTATGGCTACAAACGGGCAGAGTCGGATTTTCATTCGGTCGTGGTCAACCGCAATTCGGCCTCGACCTATGCGGCGGGCGGGGTGCGGACTTCGGCCATGCGGCTGATCGATGAACGCGGATCGCTGATCGCCACGTCGAATGCCACCGACCTTGCCATCGACGGGCGCGGGTTCCTGGCGGTGACCGATCTTGCGGCGGCCCAGGGGGCCTCGGGTGACTATCCGATCTCGCTGACCACCACCGGGTCGTTCCGCCCCGATGCCGATGGCATCTTGCGGACCGATTCCGGGCAGGTGCTGATGGGGTGGCCGGCCTCGGCCGATGGAAGCATCGGCGTGTTCCCGCGTGACACGATGGCAGCGCTCGAACCCGTGCGCATCAACCAGAACCAATATGTCGGCAACCCGACCAACCAGATGAAACTCGGCGTCAACCTGCCCGCATCCGAGGCGATTTTTGGCGCCTCCGGCGACCCCATCGATCTGTCGGTCGAATATTTCGGCAATCTTGGCACCTCGGAATCGCTGACCTTTACCTTTACCCCCACGGTTCCGACCTCGGGCGCGTCCAATGAATGGACCATGGTGATCACCGATTCGGCCTCGGGCGGGGCGACGGTCGGGGAATATACGCTGGCCTTCAACAACAGCCAGGCGGCAGGCGGCACGCTGGCCTCGGTGACCCAGGTGACGGGCGGCACCTATGATCCGGCCACCGGCACGCTTGGCATTGCCGTTGCGGGCGGCAACATCGCGCTGGACATCGGCGAGATTGGCGAACCCAATGGCATGACACAACTGTCCAGCGGCTTTGCGCCGGTGTCCATCGCCAAGAACGGCTCGGCGGTTGCCACGCTGACCTCGGTCGAGGTGGATGAGAACGGCGATATGCACGCCATCTATGATCAGGGTTTTACACGGCGCATCTATCAGATTCCGGTGGTGGATGTGCCTAACCCCAACGGGTTGATTTCGTTGAATGATCAGTCCTATCAACTGTCGCCGTCCAGCGGCCAGTCCTACCTTTGGAACGCGGGCGAAGGCCCGACAGGGTCGGTGGTCGGCTACTCGCGCGAGGAATCGGCCACCGATGTTGCGCATGAACTGACCCAGCTTATTCAGACGCAGCGGGCCTATTCCTCGAACGCCAAGGTCATTCAGACGGTGGACGAGATGCTGCAAGAAACCACCAATATCAAACGCTGACGCAAGGATCGGGCCATGAGCATCACCACCGCCCTTGGGTCGGCCCTGTCCGGGCTGACCGCCGCCTCCCGCGCCGCCGAAGTCGTGGCCTCCAACGTCGCCAATGCACAGACGCCGGGCTACGGGCGTCGTGAAATTTCGCTTCAGGCCCGCACGGTGGGCGGGGCGGGGCAGGGGGTTTCAGTTCTGGCGGTCAACCGGCGGGTGGATCAGGTGCTGATCAACGACCGCCGCAGCGCCGAAGCCGGGGCCGGCAACCGCGATGTGCGCGCCGGTTTCCTGCGGCTGGTCGAACAGGCAATCGGCACTCCCGAAACCGAAGGCTCGCTTGGCGCGCGGATCGCCGCACTGGATACCGCGCTGATCGAGGCTGCAAGCCGCCCCGAATCCGAGGCGCGGCTGTCAGCGGTGGCCGATGCAGGGCGGGCGCTGACCGGCGCGCTGGCGCAGGCGACCGACCAGATCCAGACCGCCCGCGCCACCGCCGACCGCAGCATCGCGACCGAGGTCGAGGCGCTGAACACCGCGCTGGCGCAGGTGGCTGACCTGAACAACACGATCCGCACCTATGGCGGATCGGGGCGCGACACGGCATCCCTGATGGACAAACGTCAGCAAATCATTGATTCCATTTCCGAAATCGTGCCGCTACGCGAGGTGAGCCGCGACAATGGCCAGATCGCGCTTTATGCGGCGGGGGGCGCGGTGCTGCTGGAAGGCAAGGCTGCGGTGCTGAGCTTTACGCCTGCGGGCGTGATGGTGCCGCAGATGACGGTGCAAGGCGGCGGGTTGTCCCAACTGCAGATCAATGGCCGCCCGGTGGATACTTCGGCGGACGGCGGCCTGATCGCGGGGGGCAGTCTGGCGGCGTTGTTTGCGGTGCGCGACGATCTGTCGGTGGCGGCGCAGTCGCGGATGGATGCAGTCGCGCGCGATCTGGTGGGCCGGTTTGCCGACACGACTGTGGACGCGAGCCTTGCCGCCGACGATGCCGGGCTGTTCACCGATGCGGGGCAGGCCTTCGATCCCGCCACGGAGCTGGGTCTGGCCGGTCGGCTGACGCTGAATGCACGGGTGGACCCGGCGCAGGGCGGGGCGCTGTGGCGGTTGCGCGACGGGATCGGGGCTGCTGCCCCCGGCCCGGTTGGCCAATCGTCGCTGCTGACCGCGCTTGGCACCGCTTTGGGGGCGTCGCGTCCGGTGGCCTCTGGCGGTTTCATGGCGGGCAATCGCAGCTTTGCGACCCTGGCCGCCGACATGCTGTCGGGGGCTGCGGCGCAGCGCCTGACCTCGGACAGCGAGGCGAGCTTTGCCCAGGCCCGCCTGACCGCCCTGTCGGAAATGGAACTGCAAGGCGGCGTCGACAGCGATCAGGAACTGCAAACCCTGCTGGTGGTCGAGCAAAGCTATGCCGCCAACGCCAAAGTCATACAGTCGATCGACGAGATGATCAAAACCTTGCTGGGGATGTAGGCCATGACGATGATTTCCTTGGGGGATATGGCGCAGTCCATGATGTTGCGCCGCCAGAATGCGACGCTCAAATCGGCCATGCAGGCGGCGGCGAATGCCTTGACGACCGGCAAGGTCGCCGATGTGGGCCGGGCGGTCCGGGGGGATTTCTCGCCCCTGGCTGGGCTTGATGCCTCGCTGGCGCGGCTCAGCGGCTATCGCGCTGCGACGACCGAGGCGGGGCTGCTGGCCGGGGTGATGCAGACCGCGCTTGGCACCATTGCGACCCTGTCCGGCGAACTGGCCAGCAGTCTGCTGACGGCCTCGTCATCGGCCCAGACAGCCCAGGTCGATGCTGTTGGCACCGATGCCCGGCAGCGGCTTGACACCGCCCTGTCCGCCCTGAACACCCGCTTTGCCGACAGCGCGGTGTTTTCCGGCGTCGCCGCGGACCGTGCCCCCCTGCCCGATGCCGACAGCCTGCTGACCGCGGCAGAGGCAGCGACCGCCAGCGCCCAGTCCGCCGCCGATATCGAGGCTGCCGTGACCACATGGTTTGCCGACCCCGCCGGATTTGCCGCCACCTATCTCGGCGGCCCGTCGCGGTCGGATCTGCCGATTGGTCCCGGAGAAACGGCAACCTTGGACATCACCGCCACCGACCCTGCCTTGCGCAGCACGCTTGCGGGGCTGGTGATGGGCGCCTTGCTGGACCGGGGTGCCCTGTCGGGCCAGCCCGAGGCCCGGTCCGATCTGGCCCGCCGCGCCGGGGCGGGGTTGATGCAGGCCGCGTCGGACCGCACGCTGTTGCAGGCCCGGCTTGGCCTGACCGAGGCCCGCATCGATCAGGCCGCCACCCGCAACGCGGCCGAAACCTCTGCGCTTGAAATCGCCCGGCTGGGGCTGGTCGAGGCCGACCCCTATGAGGCTGCCGCCCGGCTGGAGGCCGCCGAGACGCAGTTGCAATCCCTTTACACCATCACCGCGCGGCTCTCGCGCCTCAGCCTTGTGGATTATATCTGATGCGCCTGCCCGTGAACCTGCGTCTGGCCGTTCTGCTGTGTGCGATTGCGCTGCCGGTCATGGCCGAGCCGATCCGGATCAAGGATCTGGTGGAATTTGACGGCGTGCGCGGCAATGATCTGGTGGGTTACGGTCTGGTCGTGGGGCTGAACGGCACCGGTGACGGCATCCGCAACGCGCCCTTCACCGAAGAGATCATGTCGAACCTGCTGGAACGGTTGGGGGTGAATGTCGCGGGCGAGGATTACCGGCCCAAGAACGTCGCCGCCGTGTTCGTGACTGCTGCCCTGCCGCCCTTTGCGCGGGCGGGGGGGCGCATCGATGTGACCGTCTCGGCGATCGGCGATGCGAAAAGCCTGTTGGGCGGTACGCTGGTGATGACCCCACTGAACGGCGCGGATGGTCAGATCTACGCGGTGGCCCAAGGCACCATCATTGCGGGCGGCGTGTCGGCCGAAGGCGAGGCCGCGCGTGTGGTGCAAGGCGTGCCCACCGCAGGCGGCATCCCCTCGGGCGCGCGGGTCGAACGGGAGGTGGAGTTTGACTTTTCGGCCGTCACCTCGCTGCGGATGGCGTTGAAATCACCGGACTTTACCACCGCCATGCGGATCGAGGCCGCGGTGAACCGCGAGTTTGGCCGCCGCATCGCCACGATGCTGGACGCAGGCACCGTGCAACTGGATGTCGACCGTGCGCGCGGGGCTTCGCCCGCCCATGTGCTGGCGCGGGTCGAGGTTGTGACGGTGGAACCTGAAATGCGCGCAAGGGTGGTGGTGGATCAACGGTCAGGCACCATCGTAATGGGCGAGGATGTCAGGATCAGCCGGGTTGCGGTGGCGCAGGGCAATCTGACCCTGCGCATCGAGGAAAGCCCGATGGTGGTGCAGCCCAACCCCTTTGCGGCGGGCGAAACCATTGTCGTGCCGCGCACCAATGCCAGCATCAACGAAAGCGGTACCGGTCTGGCCGAAGTGACCGGCGGCACCAGCCTGTCCGAGGTGGTGGCCGGTCTGAACGCGCTTGGGGTGGCGCCGAACGACATGATCGACATTCTCAAAAGCATCAATGCGGCTGGGGCGCTGCATGCCGAGTTTCTGGTGAACTGAGCCTGGACCGGGGCCGGCCCGACAGGTGGCGCGGCCCCCGGTCAGAAATAGCTGCGCACCAGGGCGCCCGCGATCAGACCCCACCCATCGGCGACGACGAAGAACGCGAGCTTGAAGGGCAGCGAGACGATGGCAGGCGGCACCATCATCATGCCCATCGACATCAGGACCGCGGCCACCACCAGGTCGATGATCAGAAAGGGCAGGAAGACCAGAAAGCCGATCTCGAACGCGCGCTGAATTTCGGACAGCAGGAATGACGGCACCAGCAGCGACAGGGGTGCCTCCAACGGGCCAGTGTTTTCGCCAGGGCGCAAGGCCTGCAACGCGGCAAAAGTATCGGGGTCGAGCCGGTCTGTCATGAAAACCCGGAACGGGCTGACGATCCGGGGGATGGCGGCCTGCAGATCGAGCGTGCCCTGGGTCAGCGGTTCCAGCCCCTTGACCCAGGCCTCGGTGAGCACCGGGTCCATCACATACCAGGTCAGAAACAGCGCGAGGCTGACGATCATCATGTTGGGCGGCGCCTGTTGCAGCCCGATCGCCTGCCGCAGGATCGACAGCACCGTCACAATGAAGGGAAAACACGTCACCATCACCGCCAGGCCCGGTACCAGGCTAAGCAGGGTGATCAGCGAGATAAGCTGTATGGACCGGGTGGCAAGCTGGGTGTCGTCGCCCAGGTTGATCGACACCTCTTGCGCCCAGACCGGCCCCGCCAGCAGGGCCAGCGCAATGCACAGGGCAAATTTCACAATCCGCCCCGCAGGTTGGCCACTTCGGTCAGCCGCACCGCCAGTTGTCCGGCCTGATCCCCCTCCAGCTCCTGCAACTCGCCGCGCGCAATCAGGCGGTCACCGACATACAGCTCGACCGGATCATCGACACGCCGGTCCAGCGTCAGCACCGCATCGCGTGACAGGCGCAGCAGGTCGCGCACCATCGGGCGGGCGCGGCCGACCGAGATGGTAATTTCGATCGGCACCTGGGAAAACGGGTTGGCATCGGCAAGGTCATCCATAACGGCGCTCCTGTTCGGAAAGGTCAAAAAAGCCGCGGACGGCGGCGGCGATATCGGCGGTGGCCCGGCCCAGATCGACCTTGGTTTCAAGATCGCCAAGCCGCAGATAGACCTGCGAGTCGGGCAGGGTGGGTTCCTCCACCACGGTCAGCGGCAGTCCTGTGGCCTGATCCAGCAGCGCCTCGACCGCGCTGCGCACCGCCGGATTCAGCACCAGGGTAATGGGCGCATCGGCCAGTTCTTCGGCCATCGGCATCAGCATCTCCAGGACCATCGGGGCCAGCGCCTCGCGTGCCATTTCGGGCAGCAGGCGGGTGGTCATTTCCTGCAAAAGCGGCTCCAGCGCGCGCAGGACATGCATTCGCGCTTCTTGAAAGGTAAAGCCAAGCGCCTGAAGATTGCGCGACAGATCGGCCTTGATCCGGCTTTGGTCGCCAGATTGGGCGGCAGCGGCATCTTCCCATCCGGCGGTGTACCCGGATTCGTAGGCGGCAAGTTTGGCTTCGTCAAAGGCCGTTACATCGGTGACGATGGTGGCCGGGGCTGCGGTGTTTTCGATCTGAAAGACTTCCAGTTTCAGGGCGGCCATCAGCGACGCTCCTCGTCCAGTTCCATCCAGCCGCGCAGGATCTCGACCGATTCGGTCTGGCGCTCCTCAATCAGGCGGCGCAGCCGGGCCACCGGGTCTGCACCGGCAGCGTCGCTGCTGCCGACAAGGGCGATTGGCGGCAGCCCGCTGCCATCATCGATCTCGCCCGTCACCACCCGCGCAGGCTCTGCCGTTCCCGGCAGGGCCAGTTGCGGCGAGGGCGGGGGCAGGGCCTGGCCCCTGGCGGCCGAGGTCAGCACCGGGCGGATCACGAACAGCCCAAGCACCAGCACCACCAGCGCCAGCACTGCAATCTGGATCGCCGACATCACGTTGATCGGCCCGAGTGCTGGCAGATAGCTGCTGCTGGCCTCGGTTCCCACAACGGGAACAGATTGAAATTCAAGCGTTTTCAGGGTCAACACATCGCCGCGCCCTTCATCCAGACCCACCGCCGAGGCCACCAGCTCGCGCAGGGTGGCAAGTTCGTCGTCGCTGCGCGGTTGCCAGGTTGTGGTGCCATCTTCTGCCGTCACGGTCTGCCCGTCGACCAGCACCGCGACCGACAGTTTGCGCACCGCCCCCGGACCGCGCAAAAGCTCGCGGTTGGTTTCCGAGACTTCGTAATTGACGCGCTCGCTGGTTTGCGCGCTTTCCGTCTTGCCATTCGCGCCCGCGCCTGCCGCCCCGTCTGGCAGGTTGGACGCCACGGTCACATCGCCGCCCGGCTCCGAAGATGTCCCGGTGCGCTCTTCGGTTTCCGATGAAATCGCCACCCGGCTGGCAGGGTCAAAGGTGCGCTCGGTGATCGATTCGCGGTCCGTCACCACATCTACGGCGACTTCGACAACAGCCTTGCCGGGGCCGACCCTGGCCTCCAGCAGGCGTTCCACATTGCGGCGGATGGCCCCGGCCCGGTCCTCGCCCGACCCGCCGGTGCCGTCCTGAGGCCGGACCGATATCAACCCGCCAACCGAATCGATGATCTGCACATCTTCCGGCGTCATGCCCGTGACGGCCGCGGCGACCAGATGCTGAAGCGCGCGGGCCTGTGATTCCGGCAAGGTGCGGGCGGCGGTCGTCACGGTCACGCTGGCCGTCGGGCGTTCGTCACGGCGAAAGGCCTGGGCCGGGGCCTGTGCGATGTGAACACGGGCCGCCTTGATCTGCGGGCTGGCCAGAATCGTGCGGGCCAGCTCGCCTTCCTTGGCGCGCCAGTAGGCGGCATCGAACATCTGCGAGGTGGTGCCAAAACCCGAAAGGGAATCAAGCAGTTCATAGCCCTCTCCTCCTGTTGCGGGCAGGCCTTCGGTGGCCAGGGTCATGCGCAGACTGTCGCGCTGAGCCTGATCGACCAGAATCGAATCGCCCCGCACCTCGAACGCGACGCCGCTTTGTTCCAGCGCTGCCACCACGTCACCTGCGGCAGAGGCATCCAGCCCCGCGTATAGCAGCGCCATGCCGGGGGTATTTGCCATGCGGGACAGGCCGATAATCGCCAGAAACATCGCAAGCGTCGCCCCCACGATGATCATTCGGCGACGCAGATCCAGACCGGACCACAGTGACATGACATTTTGCAACGCAGATTCCCCCAGGGCGTTCTGCCCCGATTTGCCCAGCATTGAAGGATGCGTCTTAACAATCGGTTAGCGAGTTTGAGTCTATCTTTGTTCTCGGAACAGACAAAGGGGTGGGCCATGGCCGAACCAGATATGCCGCCAGAAGCCGCGGCCAGGAAGAAATCGAAACTGCCCATGCTGATGGGCGCGGGGCTGGCGCTGATGCTGGGGGCGGGCGGATTTTTTGCCACCTACAGCGGCCTGCTGTTCGGCGCCCCGGCCCCCGCCGATGCGGCGACGACGGTGGGCGATGTTCCCGACATTTCCTTTGTGCCGATTGATCCGCTGGTCATCAATCTTGCCCCCGGATCCGCCAGCAAGCATCTGCGCTTTTCAGCCCAGCTTGAGGTTGCCAATCCGTATGGGCCCGAGGTTGCCTTGCTGATGCCGCGCATTCTTGACGTGCTGAACGGGTATCTGCGGGCCGTGGAAACCGCTGATCTGGAAAACCCCAGTGCGCTGGTCAAGCTGCGCGCCCAGATGCTGCGCCGGGTGCAGATCGTGACGGGCGAGGGCCGGGTGCGCGACCTGCTGGTCACCGAATTCGTGCTGAACTGAAAGGAGGCTCGGATGGAGCTGATTGCAGATATCCTGATGGCGGCCGGGGCCTTTGGCGCGGCGGTCTATTGCTATGTCCTGTCGGCGCGGCTCACGCGGTTCGGCACGCTGGAAACCGGCATGGGGGGGGCGATTGCGGTGCTGTCGTCGCAGGTTGATGACATGACCCGCGCGCTGGAACAGGCGCGGGGCGCTGCGGGGGCGTCGGCCACGGGGCTGGAGGCGCTGACCACCCGCGCCGAAGGGCTGGCCGCCCGGCTGGAGCTTCTGGTGGCTTCGCTGCACGATCTGCCAGAGCCGGAAGGCCCGGCCATCCCGCCTGCCCCGGCCGAGGGTGACCCCGCGCGCTTGCGCTTTGTGCGCAGACGGTCGCGCGATGCGCTGGAGCCTGCAGAATGACGCGCAGGCGCGCGGGGCGCGGGGCGCTGGTGATTCTGGCGTTGCTGCTGGCGTCATCGGGGGCCTTGCGGATCGGGTCGGGTGTCGGGGCCGCGATGGCGCTGTCGCCCGAGGCCGAGCCGACCGCCTCAGGCAACACGCCGCTCGACTGCCCGGCGCCGCCCCTGGCCTTGGCCGAGGCGCTGTCGTTGCGCGAATCGCGGGTGCTGGTGCAAGAGGCGGCGCTGGCCGACCGGATGGCCGCCCTTGCGCTGGCCGAATCGGTCACCGCCCGGCGTCTGGCAGACATGCAGGCCGCCGAGGCCAGCCTGAAGGCCACGCTTGCCCTGGCCGATGGGGCGGCCGAGGGCGATCTGGCCCGCCTGACCGCCGTATATGAAGCGATGAAGCCCAAGGATGCCGCCGCCCTGTTTGCAGCCATGTCGCCCGAATTTGCCGCCGGTTTTCTGGGCCGGATGCAGGCGGCAACGGCGGGCGCGATCCTGTCGGGCATGCCCTCTGATGCGGCCTACGGGATCAGCGTCATCCTTGCGGGCCGCAACGCAACCGCCCCCACGGAATAACGTCAGGGTTTGTTAACCGGCGGCTGTCAGGGTCGCAGCTATGCAAGCAGCAGGAGAGTGGGATGTTCGGCCTTATCGGGATTGCGGTGATTTTCGTCATGGTGTTCGGCGGCTATGTTCTGGCCGGCGGCAAAATGGGGATCATCATGAAATCCCTGCCGTTCGAGATGATCATGATTGGCGGCGCAGCGCTTGGGGCGTTTCTTCTGTCAAACGATATGGCGGGTGTCAAACACACCGCCAAGGACATCGGCAAAGTGTTCAAGGGCCCGAAATGGAAGATCGGCGACTATCGTGATCTGCTGTGCCTGCTGTTTGAACTGATCCGCCTGTCGCGGACGAATCCGGTCGGGCTGGAGGAACATGTCGAAAAACCCGAGGATTCCTCGATTTTTGGCCGCTACCCCAGAATTCAGCATGACCATGAGGCAATCGACCTGATCTGCGACACCTTCCGCGCGGCCTCGATGAACTACGACGACCCGCATCAGGTGGAGGAAGTGCTCGACAAACGCATGGAAGCCACGCTGCACCATGCGATGCATTCCAGCCATGCGCTGCAAACCGTGGCCGACGCGCTGCCTGCCTTGGGCATCGTGGCAGCCGTGCTGGGGGTGATCAAGACGATGGCCTCGATCGACCAGCCGCCCGAAGTGCTGGGCAAGATGATCGGTGGTGCCTTGGTCGGTACGTTTCTGGGGGTGTTTCTGGCCTATGGCATCGTCGGTCCCTTCGCCACGCGGGTCAAGGCGGTGGTCGAGGAGGACGGTCACTTCTACCAGCTGATCCGCGAGGTGCTGGTGGCAAACCTGCACCGCCACCCGGCCAATATCTGCATCGAAGTGGGCCGCCAGAACACTCCGCACAACGTCCGCCCCACCTTTGGCGATCTGGAAGAGGCGCTGCGCGGCCTGAAGCAGGAGGCAGCATGATCCGGTTCTGCCTTGTTTTCATGCTGTTGGCCTTGCCGGTCCATGCCCAGGTGGCAACGGTGCGCACCGGCGAGCATGACATCTTTTCCCGCATCGTGGTCGAAGCTCCGGACAGTACGGATTGGCAGTTCGGCCGCACCGATGACGGTTACGAACTCCGCCTTGGGTCCGCGCCATGGCGATTTGACCTTGCCGGTGTGTTCGACCGGATCCCGCGCAACCGGCTTGCCGGGATCTGGGCCGATCCCGCTACCGGCAATCTGCGTCTTGGCATCGGTTGTGCCTGTCATGCCGTGCCGTTCGAGTTTCGTCCCGGCATCATCGTCATCGACCTCAAGGACGGCCCGCCGCCAAAGGGTTCTGCCTTCGAGGCGGGCTTGCAGGGCGGCACGACCGCCGCACTGGACGCCCGCCCCGCGCCAAAGCCGCGCGCCCGGCCCTGGGCCGCGCCTAGCGGCTATGACTGGACGGCGGCCCGGCCCTCACCGCCCCGGCCTCCCGAACCTGCCCCGGCGCCAAAGCTGGAGGCCGCCGCCCTTGTTCCATTGCGCGACGCCTTGCTGGCACAGTTGAGCAAGGGCATGGCCGAAGGCGTGGTCGACATGGCCCGCCCGGCCCCGCGCCAGGGCTTCTCTGCGCCGGCTGTCGCCTCATTCAGCCAGTTGCGCCTGGCCACCGGCGAAATGCCGGGACTGACGCTTGACGGCAACCGTCCGGCCACAGGCACACTGCAACCTGACGGAGCAGCGTGCCTTGATGATCAGCAGCTTGCGATCCGTGATTGGGGTCGGGACGGGGCGGTGTCGGAAACGCTGTTCGAGGCCAGAGCGGGGCTGCTGACAGAATTTGACGCGGTCAATCCCGATGCGATAAAGCGTGGGGCGCAACAGTTGATCTACCTCGGCTTTGGTGCTGAGGCCCGGCAATTGCTGACAGCGTTTCCGCTGCCCGCAAGCGACCCTGACCTTGCGGCCTTGCTCAGCCTTGCGCGCCTGATTGATGGCAGCCCCGACCCTGACGGCCCGTTTCCGGCCATGGCAGCCTGTGACACGGCGGCGGCGCTCTGGGCTGCGCTGGCGGTACAGCAGGCAGGGTCGGCCCCGGATTTGTGGATTTCTGCAATGACCCGCGGTTTTTCGGCGCTGCCACCGCATCTGCGCACCCATCTGGGTCCGGTGCTGGTAGAGCGGTTGCTGCTGTCCGGCAATGGCAAGGCTGTTCAAGCCATCCGCGATGCGATCGCCCGCGCCCCTGGCCAGACCGGGCCGGAAGTTGCCGTGATGGAGGCGAGGATCGCCCTGTCACAAGACCAACCCGCCGCGGCAGAACGTCAGGCGCAGGCGCTGCTTGAAACCGCCGGTCCTGCGGTGGCCGACGCCACTCTGGCGCTTGTCGAGGCGCAGGTGATGCAGGCAAAGCCGGTGTCGCCCGAAACCGTCACGGCGTTGCAGGCCCTGTTGGCCGAACATCAGGGCACTGACCTTGCCCCCCGCTTGCGCGAGGCGCTTGTGGTCGCAAAAATTGCGGCAGGCGATGCGATTGGCGGCTTTGAGGCGCTGCCCGACTCTCCTGTCGCGGCTCCTGATGCCTGGCGCCTTCTGGCGACACTCGGCCCGGATTCCGACCTGCTTGCGCTGGCGGTCCTGCCCGTAGATGCCCCGCCCCCCGCCGCGCCCGCCGAAGTTGCCGCACAGATCGCCCGCCGCCTGATAGGTCTGGGCTTTCCAGATGCCGCCATGATCTGGCTGGGCAGGATCGGGCCCGAGGATGATGAAAAGAGCCGTCTGCTTGCCGCAGAAGCCGCGTTGCAACGCCAGGATGGCCGGGCCGCCATGACGGCCCTGGCCGGTTCACAGGCGCCAGATGCCGCGCGGCTGCGGGCATTGGCCTTGACGCAACTGGGCGATTCTCGGGCCGCATCAAAGGCCTGGGCAGATGCGGGCGACGCGGATGCCGCCTCTCGCGGGCTGATCCGGGCACAGGACTGGGCCGCTTTGGCGCAAACAGGGCCGGATCCTTGGCGCAAGGCCGCAGGATTGGCGGCGGGCGCCGACCCAGAGAGTGTCGGCCCAAACAGTGTCGACCCAGAGATTGTCGGGGCAGCGGATGGCGGGCCAGAGGGTGGCATCCCGGCGTCCGGCCCCCTGGCACAGTCTGCCGCGCTGATCGCCGCCAGTGCTGCGGACCGGGCCACGCTGGCCACGCTGCTGTCCACGGTCCCGCAACCGCAAACCAGCCCGCTTGCGCCCTAACCAATCGGAAAGATTCGCCGTCTATCCTGCCCTGACGCGCGGCAAAGCCGCCCAAGAATCGGAGAACCGATGCCCAGATTTGCGCCCCCTCCCCCCAGGCAGCATCGCCGTCGCATTGTTGGTGCTGGGGTGCTGCTGGCCTGTTCCATGCTGTCGCCGCCTGTGCTGGCCAATCAGGCCTCTCTTTGTCGGCTCGCGGCGCAAAATGCCTCTGCTCGGACCGGCGTGCCGCAGGATGTGCTGCTGGCGATCACGCTGGCAGAAACCGGGCGGTCCATCGGGGGAAAAGCGCAACCCTGGCCCTGGTCGATGAACACCGGCGGGCAAAGCCACTGGTTTGCCACGGCAGAAGAATTGTACAGCGCTGCGGAAAGCCGCCTGTCCGCCGGGGCGACCAATATCGACCTTGGGTGTTTCCAGTTGAACCACCGCTGGCACGCCGCCGGATTTTCCTCGCTGCAAGCGATGATCGACCCGGACCAGAACGCCCTCTATGCCGCGCGGTTTCTGGCCGACCTGTACCGGGAAACCGGCGATTGGGCGGCCGCCGCCGCGGCCTATCATTCGCGGACACCGCAATATGCCAATGCCTATCGGGCAAAGTTCGAGACGATTCTGGCGCGTTTGCAGGGGCAATCCAGGGCTGACGCTGATCCAGATGAGGTTCTGCTTGCCGATGCGGCTGCAAGCCCTGCGCCTGCCGTGAACCGCTTTCCGCTGCTACGGGCCGGGGCGCGCGGCTCTGCCGGATCGCTGGTGCCGCTGGGCCAGGCGGGTCGGCGGCTGATCGGCGGGTCGTGACCATGACAACCACGCTGTTCCGCCCGACGATCCTGCTGGCCCTGGCGCTGATGGCGGTGATCATGATGATGGTCCTGCCGGTGCCCGCCTGGATGCTGGACATCGGCCTTGCGCTGTCTTTCGCGCTTGCGATCCTGATGCTAACCGTCACCCTGTTCATCGACCGGCCGCTGGATTTCTCGGCGTTTCCGACCATTCTGCTGGCCTCGCTGATGCTGCGGCTGTCGCTGAACGTTTCGTCAACCAAGCTGATTATCGGCCAGGGCCATACCGGCACCGCGGCGGCGGGTGATGTGATCGAAGGCTTTGCCAGCTTTATCATGGGCGGCAATGTGGTTCTGGGAATCGTGATCTTTTGTGTGCTGCTGATCGTCAACTTCATGGTGATCACCAAGGGCGCGGGCCGAATGGCCGAGGTGGGCGCCCGCTTTGCGCTTGATGGCATGCCGGGCCGTCAGATGGCGATTGATGCCGACATGTCTGCCGGCGCCATCGACCACGCCGAGGCCAAGCGCCGCCGGGAACTTGAACTGGCGGAAACCACGTTTTTCGGCTCGCTCGACGGGGCGTCGAAATTCGTCAAGGGCGATGCGGTGGCCGGGTTGCTGATCACGCTGCTGAACATCGTGGTCGGTCTGATTGTCGGCATTTTCATGCATGACATGGCACCGGGCACCGCCTTCAGGACCTATGCGATCCTGACTGTCGGCGATGGTCTGGTCAGCCAGATTCCGGCGGTGATCATCTCGGTCGCGGCCGCGCTTCTGCTGGCGCGCGGCGGCACCAAGGGCACCACGGATCTGTCGTTTTTCGCACAGTTGGGGCGCTATCCGGGGGCCTTGGGGACGGTGGCCGTCCTGATGGCCCTGTTTGCGATCGTGCCCGGAATGCCCTTCGTGCCCTTCATGCTGGGCGCGGTGACGCTTGGGGGGGCCGCCTATGCGACTGCCAGCAAGGCCAGGACCGCAGCCCTTGCGCCCGTCGCCGTTCCCGAAGCGCCGAAGGCGCGCCTCATGGGGGATGTGCTTGATTTTGATGACATTCATATCGAATTTTCGCCAAATCTTGTGTCGATGGTGCTGGACCCGGCCACCGGGCTTGATGCAAGGATAACCAACATGCGGACCCATGTGGCCTCGGCATTCGGGCTGGTTCTGCCCGAAATCCGCCTGACGGACGAGGCGGCCCTGCCTGCCGGAACCTACCGCATCCGGTTGCAGGGCGTGGAACGGGTGCGCGACAGGCTGGTGCCCGACCGGGTTCTGGTGCTGTTGACCGATGGGATCGAGGCGCCAGAAGGCACGGATGTCCGCGAACCAGTGTATGGCGCACCTGCCCGATGGGTGCGCGCCGATCACCAGGAAGAGGCGGCGCTGGCGGGGCTGACGGTGGTGTCGCCTGCCGAAGTGCTGGCGACTCATCTGCTGGAGGTGATGAAGTCGAACCTCTCGCGCCTGCTCAGCCTGCGCGGCCTGCGCCGCCTGCTGGACGATTTCGTCACGCTGAGCGACCCTGCGCGCGCCGAGTCCAACCGCCGCCTGCTGGACGAGTTGGTGCCGGACAAGGTGCCGCTCGACATGCTGTTGACGGTGCTGCGCCTGCTGCTGGAGGAGCGGGTATCGATCCGCAATCTGCCGCTGATCCTCGAGGCGATTGCCGAAGGCCGGGGCCTGGGCACGCCCGAGGCGGTGTGCGAACATGTCCGCCAGCGGCTGGGGTTTCAGATCGTGGCCGAATTGCGCCGCGAGGATGGGACGATCCCGCTGTTGCAACTGGCACCCGAATGGGAACGGGCCTTTGCCGCGCATCAGATCGAAGGCGAGCGCGGTCATCGCGACGTGGCCCTGCCGCCGGATCAATTCTCCAAACTTGCCAATGCTTTGGCCGACCGGCTGAACCGCGCCGCCGAAACCGGGGTCTACCCCGCGCTGGTCACCTCGACCCTGCGGCGCCGGTTTCTGCGCACGGTGATGGGCGCGCGCGGCTTGCAGGCCCCGGTCCTGTCCTATGAGGAAATCGGAACCGAGGCCCGCCCGGCGCTTCTGGGGCAAATCCCGGCATGACAGACCTTTTGCCCCTGCTGACCACTTTGACCGGTGCGGGCCAGGATGCGCTTTGGTCCGGATTTCTGGTGTTCTTGCGCGTCGGCGCCATGATGGCCGTGCTGCCTGCCTTTGGCGAACAGGTGGTGCCGCAGCGGATCAAGCTGGTCCTGACCCTGGCGTTTACCGTGATTGTGGCGCCGGCCGTGGGGCCGGCTGTCGCGCCGTTCAAGGGACTGCTGGCCCTGCCGCTGGCTGGCGAAGTGGCTGCGGGTCTGGTGGTGGGGCTCGGGCTGCGGTTGCTGGTACTGGCGCTGCATTGTGCCGGGGCCATGGCGGCGCAGGCAACGTCGCTGTCGCAGCTTTTCGCCGGATCCGGTGCCGAGCCGCAGCCCGTCATCGGCAATCTGCTGGTGGTGACCGGGCTTGCGCTTGCGGTGATGGCGGGGCTGCATGTGCGCGCGGCCGAACTGCTGATCCTGTCTTATGAGGTGATGCCGCCCGGCCGGATGCCGCTGGCCGCCGATCTGGCCGATTGGGGGCTGGCACGCATTTCCCATAGTTTCGGCCTTGGGTTTTCGCTGGCCGCGCCCTTCACCCTTGCCTCGGTGATCTACAACCTGGCGCTTGGGGTGATCAACCGCGCCATGCCGCAATTGATGGTATCGCTGATCGGGGCCCCGGCGCTGACCCTGGGGGGGCTGGCCCTGTTGGCGGTGGCGGCGCCCCTGGCCCTGGCGATCTGGCAGGCGGCCCTGCTGGCGCATTTCAGCGCGCCCTTCGGCCCGATGCCATGAGCAGCGATGACGAAAGCAAGGATCACGAGGCCTCGCAGCGCAAGCTGGATCAGGCGCGTGAAAAGGGCGAAATTCCCCGCTCGACCGACCTGATGACCGCAGCGTCCTATGCGGGATTTCTGATTGCTGGCATGGGGTTGGGGGCCAGTGCCTTGCAGCAGGCGGGCCAGGCCGGGATGGTCTTGCTGGATCAGTCCGGTCCGTTGTCCCGGCAGATTGCAAGCGGATCGGCAGGTGCGGTCGGGGGGGCGCTGGGGCAAATGGTGGCGCCGCTCTGGCCATTCCTTCTGTTTCCTGCCGTGGCCGTGGTCGCGGTGATCACGGTCACCAAAGGTTGGCTGTTCACCCCTGCAAACCTTGCCTTCCGCGCCAGCCGCATCTCTCCTGTCGCGGTGGCGGGGCAGAAGTTCGGCCGCACCGGCCTGTTCGAGTTTGGCAAGAGTTTTGCCAAACTTTGCATCGTATCGGCCCTGTTGGGCCTGTTCCTGATCAACCGTGCCGATGATATCCTTGCCACGCAGCAGCTTGACCCGGCGGGTGGCACTGGCGTTCTGTTGCGGCTGATCGTGCAGTTCCTGACCCTGATCCTGGGCATTTCGGTGGTGATCGGCGGCGGCGACTATCTGTGGCAATGGGCCGAACATGCCCGGCGCAACCGGATGTCGCGGCAGGAACTGGTTGATGAGGCAAAGGAATCGGACGGTGACCCGCATCAGAAGGCCGCGCGGCGGGCACGGGCACAGGAAATCGCGACCAACCGCATGCTGAGCGATGTTGCGACGGCGGATGTGGTTCTGGTCAACCCCACCCATTATGCGGTCGCGTTGAAATGGACGCGGGCGGACCGGCACGCCCCGGTCTGTGTGGCCAAAGGGGTGGATGAAATTGCCGCCCGCATCCGCGAACGCGCGGCACAGGGCGGGGTGCCGGTCCACAGTGACCCGCCAACCGCCCGCGCGGTCTATGCCAGCGTCGAGGTGGGGCAGGAAATCCGGCCCGAGCATTACCGCGCCGTGGCCGCCGCCATCCGGTTTTCCGAGGCGATGCGCAAACGGATGAGGAGGCCACTGTGACCCCTGCCGAGAACCTGGCCCGGCTCGGGGCGCTGACCCGACTGGTGTTGGATGTGCAATTGTCGCGGCTGCACAATGCGGCGGCGGCGCGCGAGGCCAGCCTTGCGCATCTGGCAGCGCTCGTCCCCCAGGCGGGCGCGCAGGGTTTGTTGCCCGTGGCCCAGGCCCAGGCGGAACTGGCCTATGACCGGTGGGCCGAGGCGCGGCGGGCCGAGATCAATCAGGTGCTGGCACGGCAAACCGCGGACTGGCTTCAGGCCCGCGCGGACGCGAGTCTGGCTTTCGGGCGGGCTGATGTGCTGCGCAAACTGGCCGAAAAGGCCCGGCGCTGACCGGCACAGGCTAGCTGTCCTGCCGGACGATCTCGACGATCAGAACATCGGTGATCAGGTCAGGAACGGCTTTGCTGGCGGTTTCGGTCAGGGCTTCGCGCAGCAACACCAAGTTGGCCGCATCGGTAAAGGCGCCGCGAAAGCCGCCGGCATTCGCGTGGTCGAACAGCACCTGCAAGAACGCGTCCCGCAGTTTCGGTTCGCGCGCATAGACGGCCTCGCTGCTGCCTGCGGTCACTTCCAGGTTCAGCGACAGCACGACCATCGCCGTCACTTGCCCGCCTTCGACAACTGGAATGACAAACTGGTTCGACATTTTCACATAATCCGGCGGCACCAGTGGCACCTCGGGTTCAGTCAGCTCGGCAGGTTCGGCAGGCGGGCGCAGCATGATGCCTGCCCCCGCCCCGGCACCAAGGCCCACAATCGCCAGGATCAGCGGAACAAGCTTTCCCATGGTCAGAACGGCAGCAGGATGTCGGCGACCTGCTGTCCATAGCGGGGTTGCTGAACATCGGTGATCTGGCCGCGCCCGCCATAGGAAATGCGCGCCCCGGCGATCTTGTCATAGGTGATCTCGTTTTGCCGCGAGATGTCGATGGGCCGCACATAGCCGGTCAGCAGAAGTTCCCGCAACTCGTTGTTTACCCTCACCTCTTGCTGACCTTCCAGCCGCAGCACGCCATTCGGCAATTCTTCCACCACTGTTGCCGCCACCCGCAGCGTCAGCTTTTCATTGCGGCTGACAGACCCGTTGCCCTTGTAGCTGGAACTGGAGCTGGTTTCGACCGCATCCGCCATGCTGGCCCCGTCGGGCAGCTTTTCGTTGAGCCGCTGCGGAATGCCGAACAGCGATGGCATGCCCATGGATTCGTCGCCCGCCCGCGTGCGGCCGGTGCTGTTGGAAATCTGGGCGGAATCGTCAATTTCGATCACCACGGTCAGAATATCGCCGGTCTGCGCCGCCCTGCGGTCGCCAAACAGCGAGTCGGTGCCCGCCGTCCACAAGGACGACGCATCGGTCGGACCGGAGGGGTCGGTGTATTCGGGCAAGGCGGACGAATACATCGCAGCGTGCTGATAGCTGCCTTCCAGCGGTGAAAAATCAGGCGCGCGGCCCACTTGTTGCAGCTTGCCACAGGCGGCAAGCGACAGGCTGGCGAGAATCAGGATGGGTCGCATGGAGGCTCCTTCAGGACTGCGGGCCAACGCGCACCACACCATCCGGCCCGATCTGGCCGGTGACGGTGGTGCGCGAGGCAAGGTTCATCACCCGGATCACATCGCCGGTCCCGCCCCGAGCCAGGGCGCGGCCTTCGGTCAGGATGGACACGGCCCCGGCGCGGTAGATCAGAGGCACGATCTGGTTGCGGTCGATCAGAGCGGGGGGGCCGATGTCCTGCGCGCGGATGGCGCGGCCAGGATAAATGGCAATCCGCGCCTCCATTCCGATTGCGGTCAACGGGTCCTCCAGCGCGCCGGGAATGGCGGCTTCGACCAGCGTCACATCCTCGGGGGCCAGCACGGCCATGGCGCGGATGGTGCGGTTGGCGACCAGACTGTCGGCCATCGCGGCGGTCGGCAAAAGCAACAACAGCCGCCACATCAGCGTACCTGCGTGGTGGCAGACATCATCTGGTCGGCGGCGGTGATGACCTTGGCGTTCAACTCGTAGCCACGCTGTGCCTTGATCAGTTCCGTCACCTCGCGCACGGCATCGACCGAGCTTTCCTCGAGATAGCCCTGCCGCAGGGTGCCCAGCCCATCAATGCCGGGCGTGCCGACAAGGGCGGGGCCAGAGGCCGGACTTTCAAGGAACAGGTTCGAGCCCATCGCCTCCAGCCCCTTTTCGTTGGTAAAGCCCACCAGATTCAACTGACCCAGCAGTTCGGGGTCCACCCGGTCGGCGAAATAGGCGTAAACCTCGCCTTCGGCATTGATCGACAGGCTGCGCGCATCGGACGGAATCGTCAGGCCGGGGGCGACGGTATAGCCGTCAGAGGTGACGATCAGCCCCTCGCCCGTGCGCTTCAACGCGCCGTCGCGGGTATAGCCGGAATTGCCGGCGGGCAACGTGACCTCAAGATAGCCTTTGCCCTCGATCGCCACGTCCAGATCGCCGCCGGTCTGCGCCAGCGTGCCCTGTGCCAGCACCACCGAGACTGACGTGGGCCGCACGCCAAGGCCGATCTGGATGCCGGTCGGCAGCACGGTGCCATTTTGCGAGGAAATCGTGCCGGGCCGCGCAACCTGTTGATAATGCAGATCAGCAAAGTCTGCCCGCAAGGCATTGTAGCCGGTGGTGGACATGTTGGCCAGGTTCTGTGACACCACATCGACCCGCATCTGCTGGGCCGCCATGCCAGAGGCCGCAATCTGAAGGGCTTTCATCAAAGGCTCCTATCGGCCAAGGGTTTCAATGACGCCGCGCAGGCGGCTGTCTTCGGTATCAAGGAATTTCTGACCCATCTCATAGGCGCGTTGCACCTCGATCATCCGGGCGATTTCCGACACGGGTTCCACATTGCTGTTCTCAAGATAGCCTTGCAGGACCACCGCCCCGTCGACAGGCTCCAGCGCATCGGCGGCAAACAGCGTTCCCGCCTGATGCCGCAGCGTCAGCGGGTCGGTCGGCGCCCACAGCCCCACGCGGGTCAGAGGCGCACCATCGGCAGACAGGGTGCCGTCCTGCCCCAGTGCCACCACGCGCGCCCCTGGCGGCACGAACACCGGCGCCCCGCCCTGGTCCAGCAGACGGTAACCATCACTGTTCACCAACTCGCCCGCCGCAGAGGGTGTAAAGCTGCCCGCGCGCGTCAGGCGTTCGCCCTCGGGCGTCTCAATCAGAAAGAAGCCCTCGCCCTGGATGGCGAAGTCATAGGTGGCCCCTGTCTGGCTGACGCCCGCCTGGGTCAGGTCAATCGCCCGAGTGTTGCCGCGGGCCATCGACAGCGACGGATCATCGCCCATCCGGGCGACATATTCCGAGAAGATCATCCCTTCGCGCCGGAACCCGGTGGTCGAGATGTTGGCGATGTTCTGCGCCACCATCTGCATTTCGCGCATGAGGCCCGACTGGCGGGTCAGTGTGGTATAGCCTGCGGCATCCATGGCTCAGCTTCCTGCGATCATCGGGATGATATGGTCGGTAAAGAACGACACGAGGGTCGAGGTCATGAAGCTCATCGACACCCAGAACACCGCCAGCATCGCCCCCACCTTGGGCACAAAGGTCAGGGTCATTTCCTGCACCGAGGTCAGGGCCTGAAACAGGCCGATGCCGACCCCGGCCACCAGGGCCACGATCAACAGCGGGGCCGAGATCTGCACCGCGATCCACAGACCCTGTCGCAGCGAATCGAAGATCATCGCTTCGGTCATGGCCTAGACCGGCATCCGCAGGATTTCCTGATAGGCCTCGACCACCCGGTCGCGCACGGTGGCGACTGTCTCTACCGCCATCTGCGACGAGGCCAGGGCCTGCACCAGGGCAAGCGGGTCGGCATTGCCGGTCATTGCGGCCCTGGCGGTGCGTTCATGATCGGTCAGGGCCTGCGTGAACGTGTCGATCAATCCGCCAGGCCCAGACCCGCCCGGTTGCGGCTGCGGTGCCGCGGCCGTGCGGGCCTGTGCATAGGTTTTCGCTGCGATAGAGGTGGTGAGTTCCATTCTGGTGTCTCCTCGATGTTAACGGCGCAGCAGGTCGAACAGGCTGGTCGTCATCTGACGGGCCTGATCGAACATCCTGAGGTTCGCCTCGTAGCTGCGCTGCGCTTCGCGCGCGTCAGCGATTTCGATTACCAGATCGACATTCGAGCCGTCGTAGTAACCGCTTTCATCCGCCAGCGGATGGCCGGGGTCGTAAATCCGGGTCAACGCGCTGCGGTCGAGCCGGGGCGCGCCGGCTTCGACCATGCCCGAGTCCATCGCCTCGTCAAAGCTGACGACCTTGCGCTGGTAGCCGGGCGTATCGGCGTTTGCGATGTTCTCGGACACGTGGCGCAGCCGCATGGCCTGTGCTTCCATTCCAGAAGCGGCATAGCTGAGCGATGTCAGAAGCGTGCTCACCTGCGGCCTCATTTCCGGCCAAGGCTGGCGCGGATCACATCGGAAGTGGACCGATAGATCGCGAGGGCCATTTCCTGGGTCTGCCGCGTTTCGACCGCATTGACCATCTCGCCCTCCAGCGAAACCGTGTTGCCATTCGGGCTGGCCCCGCCCGTCCCGGCTACAGTGACGGGGGTGGCACCGCTGGAAGTGGCACTGAAATGGCCCGCGCGGGTTGTGCGCATTTCAGCCTTACCTTGATAGACCTCGGCAAAGGGCGCCAGATCCTGCGCCTTGTATCCGGGCGTGTCCGCATTCGCGACATTCCGCGCGATCACGCCCATGCGGGCCCCGGCATAGGCAGCCATGCTTTGCGCCATCCGGGTGATTTCGAGTTTTTCAAACATCGGGATTTCTTCCTCGACCAACTTCACCAAGGCTTAAGGGTGATTCCTTTAGAAAGGGTAAGCAGCGAACAAAGGGAGAATCCCATGACCGGAATATTTGATGCACTTCGTGCAGAAATCGGCTCTGTACGGCCAATAGTGCCGATTGGCCGGGTGTCGGAAACCGGCAAGGGCACGGTGACAGTGGTGGGTCTGCCGCAGGCGGCCCTTGGCGACCGGGTGCGAATCGAGGCCGGGCCTGCGGTGCTGTCGGGCGAGGTTCTGCGCCTGTCGCGCGACGGCGCGACGGTGTTGCCGGACGGGGACGCCCAAGGGCTGGTCATCGGCGACCAGGTGGCCTTGCTGGGGCGGGCTGAAATAGCGCCGGATGACAGTTGGATCGGGCGGATCATCGATCCTTATGGCGCGCCGCTGGATGGGCGACCCCTGCTGCGCGGTCCGGTGACGCGGGCGTTGCGCGCGCAGGCCCCGGCGGCGGCAAACCGGCGACGCCTCGGCGCGCGGATGGAGACAGGCGTGGCGGTGTTCGACACGCTTTTGCCGCTGGTGCAGGGCCAGCGGATCGGGCTGTTCGCGGGATCGGGCGTGGGGAAATCCTCGCTTCTGGCCAGGTTTGCGCGCGGGGTGAAGGCGGATGTGGTGGTGATTGCGCTTGTCGGCGAACGCGGGCGCGAACTGCGCGAATTTACCGACCGGGTGCTTGGTCCTGCGGGCATGGCGCGGTCGGTGATCGTGACGGCCACGTCCGATATGTCACCTCTGACCCGCCGCCGCTGTGCGCTGTCGGCGATGGCGGTGGCCGAGCATTTCCGCGATCAGGGTCTGCAAGTGCTGTTTCTGGCCGATTCCATCACCCGCTTTGCCGAGGCGCACAGGGAGGTGGCACTGGCTGCGGGCGAAGAAGCCTCCTTGCGGGGCTATCCGCCGTCGTTGTCGCACGCCATCATGGGGCTGGCAGAACGGGCCGGGCCAGGGCCGGAAGGCGCGGGCGATATTACGGCCGTGTTTTCGGTGCTGGTCGCGGGGTCCGACATGGAGGAACCCGTGGCCGATATCCTGCGCGGCGTGCTGGACGGGCATGTGGTGATGGACCGCAAGATTGCGGAACGCGGGCGCTATCCGGCGATCGATCTGTTGCGGTCGGTGTCACGCAGCCTGCCCGAGGCCGCCAGCGAGGAGGAAAACGAAATGATCTCTGACGCGCGGCGGTTGCTGGGAGCCTATGACCGCGCAGAGATGATGATTCAGGCCGGGCTCTATGCCAAAGGGTCCGATCCGGTGGTCGACAGGGCGATCAGGCTTTGGCCTGCGCTAGATGCATTTCTGGCGGAAACGGCGCCAGAAACCGGCAGCGTGGGCAGCTTTGCGCGGTTGCAGGCCTGCCTGAAAGGCTGATCAGGACTGCAACAGTTGCAAGGCCAGCATGCCGGGCGAGCTGGCAGAGGCCCCCGTCGTCAGTTCGGAACGCAGCAGAAACCCTTTGACCAATGCCTCGACCTTGGCCGGATCGCTGAACTGGCTGATGCTGTCAGCCCCGAACCGGGCTTCGGCCTTGTCTTTCAGGACGGCCAGTTGCTGATCAAGGTCAATCGCGGCAAAGCTGGTCGGCAGCCCGAGCGCTGTCTGAAACACCTGGCGCAACGGGGCCGATCCCATCACGGTAAACCACTTGGCATCTTCCCCCATGGTCTTTGTCGCCAGCGTTGCCAATTCGCGTTCGGCGTTCAGCGCGTATCGGTAGTCATTGTTCTGGCTGCCGACCGCGGCCTCGAACTGCCGGGTGCGGTAAAGGGCAAGCGTGGTGTCGGCAAAATCCGACACCTTGTTGCCGGGTATCGCATAGTCGCCAAAGCCGAAGGCGGACGAGAATTTCAGATATTGCTTGTCTGCCAGACGGTTGGCGAGGGCATCTTCCGTCAACGTGCCATCTTCCAGCACCTTGCGGATGAAGTAGCGGTTGTTGATGTCATTCTCCAGCCCGTAGGCCCCAAGTGCCACGCCCAGCAATCGCCGGTCGGCCACCAGCTCTTCCGCCGTGTTGATCGCGCCGATCCTTTCGCGGAAATAGGCTTCGTCGCGCTGGTTGACGGCGCTGGCCTGAAAGGCCTGCTGCTGCGCCGCCATGGTGCGTTTCAAAACGCCCCAGCCGGCATAGCCACCCAAGGGCAAAACCGGCTGGAAATTCATGCGCGCCCCGCGGCGAACAGCCGCTCCTCGCGAGGCAGAAGGCTGCGCAGGGCCTTCATCGCCTGATAATGCTGATCCTCCAGCACCGCCTTGCTGGCCTGCGCCAGTTGCGCGCGGCTGTCAGAATCGGTCAGCACCTGGCTAAGCTGCTCGATTCCGCGCAAAAGCTGCATCCGCGCATCCCCCGCCTCGGCATCGCCGGTCAGCACCAGTTGCGCGATGTAGCAGACGCGGCGCACGGGCGTATTCACCTCCTCGGGGTGGATCGCGTCGCGCAGCCGCAGGATATGGGCGTTTGGCGTCATGATGGCCAGCCGGGACCGGCGTTCGCCATTTTCGATCACCGCGCCATTGATCAGGACGCGCTCATGTGGCCCCAGTTTCAGGACAAGACCGGTCATGCCGACCCCCTGTCGCCGCGCAACCCGCGCATGACGGCGGTGTTGATATCGACCAGCACCTCGACACTGGCGCGGCCATCCAGCACCGCGCGGCTGTGTTCGGTGGTGAACTGGTACAGGTAGAACAGTTGCGCGCGCAGCGGGGCGGGCAGGCCGTTCTGCGGACCGGCCACATCGGCGGCGAGTGTGGACCAAAGCCGCAGATTCGCAGCAAGCGCGTCGACAAAACCGGGGAAATCCTCGGCCTTGCGGGTCCAGGTCGCAGACAGGCGCTGAGTGATGCGGGCGAGAAGATCGTATTCGACACCGCGCGCGGTGCGGGCGGGGGCCTCGGGGCGGGCATAGGCGCTGCGGGCATGCAATGCAGACATGGGTTATCCTTCCGGGTCATGAGGGGTGAGATCGGCAAGGGCCGGAGGCATACCCCCGGCCCGCACCGATTACCGGAACAGAGACAACAGGGTCTGCGGCTGCTGATTGGCGATCGACAGCGCCTGCACGCCCAACTGCTGCTGCACTTGCAGCGCCTGCAGGCGGGCCGAGGTTTCCTCCATGTTCGCGTCCACCATCGACCCGATGCCCGCTTTCAGCGAATCCGACAGCTCGCTAATGAAGTCGCGCTGAATGTCGATCCGCTTTTCCACCGAACCAAACGAGGCGGCTGCGTCGATCGAGGTGGTCAGCAACGCCTCGATATTGCCCAGGGCCGCCACCGCCCCGGCCCCGGTCGACACGTCAAGTCCGGTCAGCGCCCCAAGGCCACCGGCATTGGCATTCTTGAACTGCGAGCTGACCGACATGTCGGTCGTGCCGCCATTGGTGAACACCAGCGTACCGGCAGTCCCACTGTCATAGTCGATCGACAGATCGGCGATGCCCAGACTTTCGATGGCGGTTTTCAGCCCGACGGCTGCCACATCCGCAGGTGTGGTCGAGGCGATATCGGCCGCCGAGAACGTATAGCTGGCCGTTTTGCCGCCAATGGTTACCGACAGGCTGTCACCCACCGCAAAACCCGCCGCCCCGTCGACCACCACCGTACCGGTGCCTGCCGCATCGATGGCAAAGCCTGCCGTATCGGCGCCGGTGGACGCGCCCGTCGTGCCAGTGAAGGCGGCCTTGGCAGCATAGGCCCCGGTCGACAGGTTCTGTGCAGACACCGCAATCGACGAGGTTGCCACCCCCGACCCCGACCGATCCAGCGAGGACAGCACGTTGACGCTGGTTTGCGAGCCGTCCACCAGATTCAGCCCGTTGAACTGCGCCGCCCCCACCACCGATTCAATCTGGCTGCGCAGAGCCGAAATATCGGTCTGAATCTTGGTACGGTCGACGTTTTCTTCCTGTGCGGCAACGATCTTGCCTTTGATCTGCGTCAAAAGTCCGGTGACGGTTTCCGACGCGCTGCGGGCAACTGCAATCGTCGAAGACCCAAGGGCCAGGCTGTCAGAGATGCCTTTGAAACCGGCCACATCCGATTCCATGACTTTGGAAATCGCCCAGACGGCGGCATTGTCCTTGGCGTTGGAAACCGACTTGCCAGTCGAAATCTCGGACTGGGTCATGTTCATGCTTTTGTTGATGCCCTTCATCGTCTGAAGGGCAACCATGGCAGAGGTATTGGTCAGAATGGACGACATCGTCATGTTCCTTACAGTGCCCCGCGCTTTGCGCAGGGCGAGAATGCAGCACATCGTGCCACGGTTCCGGCGTTCTGGCCGATGCTGCCGGACCATCCCGACGGCGCCACCCCGTCATGGGATGCAGGGACAGTGATGCCGCCGAACCGCTAACGCATTCCTAATTCAACAGGCTCTGATACTGAGGATTTGAGCCAAATTGAGCCGCTGGTGAGCCTGTCTGGTTCAATGCGACTCACACATCCCGGCTCTTCGCAGCCCGCGTTTTGCGACAGGACTGTTCCCATAAAGATCTGACAAGCTTCAGAACCGCTCCGTCAGACCGCGCGGACCATCGCCGATCGCGCGGGTGCGCCCCTGCGCGTCATAGGTCACCGTTCGCGCCGCCGCCCCCACCTCGGCAAGCCTGCGCCGTGCCGCCCGCACCCCGCGCGCCGCCGCCAGCAGGCAGGCCGCGTTGCGCTCGGCCTTGCTGCGCAAACGGCTGGCCGTCGCCCTGTCAGTGATGTGCAACCCCGCCAGAATCGTCTCTGTCAAGGCATAAGTCGCCCCCAGTTCGGTCAGATCACCCCGGCGCAGCGCCGCGAATGCCTCATCCAGTGCAGCCTCCAGGTCATGCGCCATTGTCCACCCTCACCATCGCGTCAAACAGCGTTTCCGCCAGCCCGATGCCACCTTTGGCGACCATGAGTCTGGCCTGTTCCTCGCGCAGAAAAGAGGCAAACTGATCCTCGCCAATGCCGCCGCCAAAGGACTCGGGCGTAGTGCCGACCCCCGCATAACCCAGCATTTCCGTCAAAAATGCCGCTTCCAGCGCACGCGCCTGCGTCATCAAGGCCTTGTTGCGATCATTGGGCGGGGGGGCGAGGGGGAGAATCTGCATGGCGGCCTTCTTTTGTTGTGTCAGATTTTTCCGACTATGACGGTCCGCGGTAAACAAGCAGTAACCAGTTGCATGGGAAAAGAGGGCATCCGAATGAAAAGTCGTGGAGCCGATGATCCCTGTCCTTCTCCGTCCCGCATCGACGATCCCCGCCCCGCTGGTGGGAAGAGAGGGTATTTCAGTGCCAGACGGTGCGTTTTTCGCCATATTAGAGACAATTCAGGCGCAAGAAGCCGTTTCAGTCACCAGTGAGCCGACCCTTCAGGACGGCCCCCCCGAGTCGTGCTTGTCCGAGCCTGCTCGCGCCGATATTGCAGCGCAGTTGTCGCAGTTGCCGCCGCGGACTGCTGGTGCAGGGGGCGCGACAGTCGATCCCGGTTCCGGCGACCACGGCGGGGGGGCGGATGACCCTGAGGCAGACGCCTTGCGCGAACCGGCTCTGCCTTTGCACGGTTCGGTGGACGCAGCGCCTGTGCCCTTGGCACCGGTGCCCCTTGCACAAGCCCATCTTGTTGTCCCTGCGGCGCCGCAGAGTCCGTCGGCCCTGCCCGCCGAAGCCCTGCCTGCCCTTCCGGTTGCGCCCCGTGATCCCCCTGCGGATGTCACAGCCTTGGCCAGTTCACGGCTGGTCGCCCCAACTCTGGCAGTTGCTGGTCCGCCTGACCTGGCCGCAAAAAGCGTGATCAACCGTGACGAAACCGGAATATCGTCGTCCGCAACGCCTGACTTCACAAGTTTGGCAAACCCGGTGGCCAATCCTTCGGGGGCAGGTGGCGGGGTGGAAAGACGGCCAGTTTCGGCTAGTACAGTCTCTGTTCTCGCCGATCTCACAGGCCTTCAAGACCCTGTCCTGCCTGCAATCCGAAACTTGCCCCTGCCGCCAGGCCTTGCGGCACCGCCCGCCACAGATGGCCCAGCCACAATGCGGCTGTCTGCCAGAACATCCGCGCTGCCGGTTTCGTTGCCGCCCCTTGCGTCTGGGCTTGCGCCGCTGCCTGCACCTGTTCCGGCTGGAGTGGTCGAATCGGTCTTGCGGCTGACGATGCAGGAACCGCCGCCCAAGCCAGATGGCACCCCGAGGGACGCGCCGGCGGCTCTGGCTGGCCAGCCCGATGCGCTGCTGCCGGACACGCGGCAGAATCTCGTTCAGACCCTTGATCAAATCCAGACCGGCACAGAAACTGTGCCGCCGCCACAGTCTGGTCAGGCCAGCGGGATGCCGTCGCCCGGCCCTGCGGCAACGGCCTTGCCTGTCGACCGCGTGACTGCCGACGCGGTTTCCCCCCTCTTGGCACCAGAGCCTCGCCCGCAAACCGCTGCGGTCGCCCCCGCGCCCGGTGCGCAGATTGCGACGGCCCTGTCCCAAAGCGCCGAAGGGACGGTCGAGTTGATCCTTGCCCCGGCAGAACTTGGCCGCTTGCGGATGGAACTGGTGCCCGAGGGAGAATTGCTGCGCGTCACGGTGTCGGTCGAACGACCCGAAACGCTGGACATGCTGCGCCGCAACGCCGATGTCTTGCTGGCGGAAATCCGGCAGGCCGGATTCACAGGCGCACAGCTGAGCTTTGGCAGTTGGGGCGGGCAAAAAGGCTCTGATCCCGCGCCGCGACCACATGACAATCCGCCTTCTGAAGATGCGGCCCCCGGAGTACCCCCCCCTTTTTTCCGCCCGTCCCCTGCGCCATCCGCCGCCGGGGCCGGGCTTGACCTTCGGCTATAGGAACCAAAGCCATGGATATTTCGTCCACAACTGCGCTCCAGACGACACCCACCGCGGCGGCATCGAAAAAAGCGGCGATTTCGTCAGACTTCGACACGTTTCTGAAGATGCTGACCACGCAGATGAAAAATCAGGATCCGCTGAACCCGGTTGATTCGTCAGATTATGCAGTACAGCTGGCAACGTTTTCAGGGGTGGAACAGCAACAGCAGACCAACACCTTGCTGAAAGAACTGGGTGCGCAGTTTTCGCTTCTGGGCATGTCGCAACTGGCGGGCTGGGTCGGGCAAGAGGCTCGCGCGCCTGCCCCCGTCTGGTATTCCGGGGCGCCTGTCACCCTTTCCCCCAATCCGGCGGCGGCTGCCGATCGGGCGGTTCTGGTGGTCAGGGATGCGCAGGGCAATCTGATGGCCCGCGAAGATCTGCCGACAGGCACCACACCCTATCAATGGCTTGGCAAGGATGCCGCGGGTGATCCTTTGCCCGACGGGCGCTATGTGCTCAGCCTGGAAAGCTGGGTTGGTGACGAAAAGCTGGGCGAATCGGTGATCGAATCCTATGCAAGGATACTTGAGGCCCGCGGTGGGCTGACCGGCACCACGCTTGTTCTGGAAGGCGGAATCGAGGTTCTGGCTACGTCAGTGACGGGTCTGCGCAACCCGGCGGGTTGAAGCCTGCCGCCACCAAGGGCATAACCCGGCAGATGCCGAACGATGCCCCCCCGCCAACCCTGCGCCAAGAGGTTGAAACCGCCCTTCCGGCCCTGCGGTCGGCGACATGGGTGGCCTTGACCGGCGGGCGGACCAATCAGGTCTGGCGGGTCGGCGATCTGGTGGTCAAACGGTCGGTGCCGGGGGCGGAAAGCCCGCTGTTCCCGAATGATCCCTTGGCCGAAGCGGCGGCGCTGCGGCTTGTCGCACCCCATGGCTTGGCCCCCGCGTTGCGCCATACCGGGCACGGCTGGTTGGCCTATGATCACAGCGCGGGCCAGCCATGGCAGGGGGGCGATCCTGGCCCGGTGGCGGCGGTTCTGGCGGCGGTTCATGCCCTGCCCGCCGCCCCGTTCCGGCAGGTAGGATCTGGCAGCGCTGCGCTGTTGCAGCAGGCGAGGGGCATCCTCGCGCAGTGCGACGGCGCCTTGCCGCCCCCGCCAGAGATACCAGATGTGCCGCCCATCATGTCGCGTCTGATTCATGGGGATGCGGTGGCGGGAAATGTGGTTGTCGGGGCGGCGGGGGTCAGGCTGATCGACTGGCAATGCCCGGCCATGGGTGACCCGGCCGAGGATCTTGCGGCCTTCCTGTCGCCTGCCATGCAATGGCTCTATCGTGGCGAAATCCTGACCGCCGAACAGGAAGCGGCGTTTCTTGCCGCCTATTCCGACAGTGAGGTGTCACAGCGGTTCCGGGCGCTGAAGCCGCTGTTTCGGTGGCGCATGGCCGCGCATTGCCTGTGGAAGGCCGCCCGCGGCGATGCAGAGTACCGGGCCGCGCTGGCGTTGGAACTGGCTTAGGGTCAGGACCTGTTAAATTGCTTGCGCTTGTTGCTGCGGCTTGATTCATTGCTGGGCAGCAAAGGGGTGTCGCATGGATGATCTGTTTTGGTTGACCGAGACGCAGATGGAGCGTCTCAAGCCATTCTTTCCGTTGTCGCACGGTGTGCCGCGCGTGGATGACCGGAGGGTGCTGAGTGGAATTATCTTCATCAATCGCAATGGCTTGCGATGGCGTGATGCACCTGCGGCCTATAGCCCGCCCAAGACGCTTTACAACAGGTGGGTGCGCTGGAGCCGCCTCGGGGTCTTTGCGCGTATCCTCACCAAACTGGCCGCCGAAGGTCGGGATGTCGAGACGACCATGATCGACGCAACCCATCTGAAAGCCCATCGCACGGCGTCCAGCCTGCGGGGCAAAAAGGGTGGGCCAAACGCTTCATCGGGCGCACCAAGGGCGGGTTGAATTCGAAACTGCACGCTGTCGCGGATGCGAAGGGTCGGCCCATCGGCCTGTATCTGAGCGCCGGGCAGACCAGCGACTACATCGGCGCGCGGGCGCTGCTGGCATCCCTGCCCAAGGCCGGAACCCTGCTCGCGGATCGCGGCTACGATGCCAACTGGTTCCGCAACGCACTGATCGAGCGGGATGTTCAGACCTGCATCCCCTCACGCAAAGGCCGCAAGACCCTCATCACCCACGACGCCGACCTCTATCGAACGCGCCATAAGATCGAGAACATGTTCGCCCGCCTCAAAGACTGGCGCAGGATCGCCACCCGCTACGACAGATGTGCCGATCTCTTCCTCTCAGCCTGCGCACTGGCCGCAACCGTCATGTTCTGGCTACGAGTCCTGACCCTAGAGCAAGTCGCCCTCAATCCGAACCATATCCTGCGGCCCTGAAGTAGTTTTTGCACTCCTGCGGAAGGAAGAGGTCGCAGGCTTTGCCGACCTGTTTCCAGAGGGCATCGTAGGTTCTTGCTGCGTCCTATCGGATCAGGGTCTTGAGCTTGGAGAAGGCCATTTCGATGGGTGAGGAGCGTGAAGAAAACAGTCCGGTGGACTGTTTTTAGCGACGCAAGGGTCGGGCGAGTAGGGCGGCAGGAAGATCAGGGTGTTGCCTTGGGCGCGCAGCAGGTCGATTGCGCGGACCGACTTGTGGGACGACAGGTTGTCGGCAACGACGATCTGTCCGGGCCTGAGTGTTGAGGCGAGGACGCGTTCGACGTAGGTGTCGAAACTGGCGCGGTTTATCGCGCCGTCGAGAACCCAGGGTGCGATCAACCCGTTCTGCGCGAGGCCCGCGATGAAGGGTGAGGCGCGTCCGAAAACCTGTCCAGTGGACAGATTTTAGCGCCGAACGGGCGGAGCCCCGGACTGGGTGTGCCAGTGGCCGAAGGGCGCATGGTCGATGAGGCGCTGGCCGACGGGGGCCCAGCCGGTGGTCTTGACGAGGTTGGTCTTCAGGCTCGTCTCGTCGATGAACACCAGAATTTCCAGCATGTTGGACATGTCAGGCTGGAAGGCTTCGACCCAGGCCTTGCGCCGCTCGGCCACTTCGGGGCGCAGGATTTCGCTGGCGAGCAGAGTTTTTTTATGGCTGAGGCCAAGCCGGTGCAGCCATTTGCCGACCGCGCCGCGATGCGCCGAAAGGCCGTGAACCGCCGCGAGTTCGGCCACGATCTCGTCCAGCGTCAGGCCGCCCTTGACCGCGATCCGCTCCCGAAGCCAGGCGGCATAGGGGGCCAGTTTGCCTGGCGCGCGGGTGCCCTGCGCCTTCGGCACAAGGCCCCCGTCTGGCACTTGAGGATCACCATGTCGTTCACGAAGCGCGGCACACCCGGAAGTGCCGTGCTGCCTCTCGATGCCCATGACCTTCCTCGACAAAGGCGATCACCCGCGTCCGCAGTTCCATAGGATGTGGCTTGCCCATTCTGAACCCCCCATAGTTGGTAGGATTACAGAATCACAGACGGGAAGACCTGGGAATCCTGAATCAACACCACGACGACACACCCTAGGTTCCGGGCGCGATTCGGGGTAGTCTGCTGGCCTGACACCCAAGGAGGGATCGGCCATGACACGACACATTGCAGACCACCGCGTTGCATCCAAGGGCGGGCGGGTGAAGCATTTCCTGCGGCTTGCACGGGCCGAGCGCGGACCGTGGCACCGGCCCCATGCCGCCCCTGGATCGTCGCGTCTGGTGCATTTCCTGCGCATCGCGCGGGGCAAGCTGGCCTAAAGTCCGAGCCGGGCCAAAGCGGTGTCGAAGGGCGACCAATCGGCAAGCTCCAGCCGGACCACAAGGGTCAGCACCCTGGCGCGAAACGCCGGGGGCAGGCGGGCTGCGTCTTTTTCGGTGGTCACAAGCTGGGCGTTCAGGGCGAAGGCTTCGGCCTCCAGCCGCATCAGCAGGGCGGTTGACAGCGGCTGATGATCGGCCAGCGCCTGCGTGCCCACCACCGCAGCCCCGGCGCGGCGCAGGGTGGTGAAGAATTTCTCGGGGTGGCCGATGCCGGCAAAGGCCAGAACACGGGTGTCGGTCCAGTCCATGCCCATTTGCAGCGGGTGCAAGGCCCCGGTCAGATGCGGCAGGGCGATTGCATCGCCCCAAAGGGCGGCAAACCGGGCCTGCGCGGGGGCATCCCCGATCGACAGCAGCAGGTCGGCGCGGGCCAGACCTGTCGCCACAGGTTCGCGCAAGGGGCCTGCGGGCAGGCAGCGGCCATTGCCAAAGCCACGGTCGGCATCGACCACGATCAGCGACAGCGATTTGGTCACCGCCGGATTCTGGAACCCGTCATCCAGCACGATGGCCTGTGCCCCGGCAGCCTCGGCCGCCTGCACCCCGGCGGCGCGGTCGCGGGCAACCCAGGTGGGGGCAAAGGCGGACAGCAGCAGGGGTTCATCGCCCACCTGTGCCGCCGTATGGGCGGCGGTCACCCGGACCGGGCCGGGCAGGTTGCCGCCATAGCCGCGCGTGACGACTTGGGCCGCGACACCGCGCGCCGCCAACCGCGCCAGCAGCGCAATGGCGGCAGGGGTCTTGCCGGTGCCGCCGGCATTCAGGTTGCCAATGCAGATCACCGGAACAGTGGCCGCATACCCCGGCCTGCGCAGGCGGCGGGCGGTGGCCGCAGCATAGACCCAGCCCAGCGGGGCCAGCAGGCGGGCGGCAAGGGCGGGGCGGTCGGGCGGGGTGAACCAGAAATCCGGCGCGCGCATCAGGCCGCCCCTTCCAGAACATGGCGGATCAGGGTGGCGATGCGGTCCGTCACCTCGGCCCCTTCGGAGGCCACCGCCCAGGCGGCCTGGGCCAGCCGCGCCGCGCGGTCGGGGTCCAGCAGATCGCCCAAAGCCTCGTCCAGATCGCGGCCCGTGGCCACGGCGCGGGCGGCGCGGGCGGCCCCAAGCCGGCCAAAGGTGGCGCCATAGTCGCCCGCCCTGGGTCCGTGCAGGATGGCCGACCCCAAGGCCGCAGGCTCCAGCGGGTTGCGCAGCGCGCCGCTGCCCGACAGGCTGCCGCCCAGAAAGGTGATCGGGGCCAGCCGATACCACAGCCCGTATTCGGCGGCGTCCACCAGATAGACCTCGGATTCGGCCTCGGGTTCCTCGTCGCGCTGGCGCGAGGCGGTGGCCCAGCCTTCCTGCGTGTCCATCAAGGCCCCCAACGGCTCGATCCGGGCCGGGTCTTGCGGGGCGACGATCAGCAGCAGGCGGTGCGCCAGACGCAGCGCCTCGCGGTGCGCTGCGATCACCAGCTTTTCCTCGGCCTCGGGCAGACAGGCGGCAAACCACACCGGCCGCGTCGCCAGTTGCCGCGCCAGCGAGGCACGCTCGGCCTCCAGACACGGCAGGGCGGCGGACTGTTCCTCCATCCGGCCGGTCACGCTGACGGCCGACAGCAGCGCCCCGCCCCGGCGAAAGGCGCGGGCAGCGGCTTCGTCCAGCGTGGCGACATGGGAAAAGCAGCCAAGGGCGGCGCGCATCAGCCCCGGATACCAGCCGTCGCGGTCGCGCAGGATATAGGGGCTGCTGCCGTCAACCATCAGCATCGGCAGCCCGCTGTCATGACATTCATGGATCAGGGCCGGGCGCAGTTCGCCTTCTGAAAACACGGCGATGTCGGGCCGCCAATGGGCCAGAAAGGCGCGGGCCTCGGCGGGGGTGTCACTGGGCGGCAGATCCCACAGCACGCCTTCGCGCGGCGGCAGCGGCAGCGGGCAGGTCAGCAGCACGGCCAGCCCGTCTTCCTGGATCAGGCGGCGGGCGAGTTCATGCAGGGTGCGGGCCGCATCCACACTTGGCGCATGCAGCCACACCAGCCGTCCGTCGGGCCGGGGCGGACGATCCTGCGCAGCAGCGGCAACCAGGCGGGGGCGCAGGTTGTACAGGGCAAGGCCAAGCGAGCGGGCCATGGCGGCGGGTCAAACCAATCTGTTCGGAGCGGGCTATTCGGGCGTCGGCCCCGATCCATCGCGCAATTTACTGATATCGGCAATGAAATAGCGCATATGCGCGTTGTCCACCGTGCGCTGAGCCTCGGCCTTCCAGGCCAGATGCGCCGAGGCATAGTCGGGAAACAGCCCGACAGTATGGATTTTGGTCACGTCCCGGAAAACGGTCGACTGGGGGGAAACCAGCTCGCCACCAAAGACAAGATGCAGACGTTGGGTCATGTTGGCTCCGTAATATTTTCGCGCGCAGGGTAGCAAGGTGGGGGGTGGGGTCAAGACGCGCTGTGCAGGTGCAGCAAATTCAGGCCCGCAGGTTGGCGCGCAACAGGGCCAGCACCTCGCGCAGGTCGCCTGCCGTGGCGGGGTCAAACCCGGTCTTGTCCAGAAAGCAGGCAGGCACCGCGGCCGCCTGTGTGCCCAGGGCACGCCCCGCGTCGGTCAGGGCAAGGTTGACCCTGCGGTCGTCGCCGGTATCGCGGCGGCGGGTCAGCCAGCCCTTGGCCTCCATCCGTTTCAGCAGCGGGGTCAGGGTGTTGCTGTCCAGATGCAGGGCGGCGCCCAACTGGCTGACGGTCAGCGACGGCTGTGTCATCAGCGTCATCAGCGCCAGATACTGTGGGTAGGTCAGGCCAAGCGGGTCCAGCAGCGGCTTGTAGGCCGCCTGCATGGCATGGGTGGTGGAATACAGCGCAAAGCACAGCATCTGAGAGGGAGGGATCGACGGGTTGGTCATGCTGAAACTTACATCGCGCACGATAGATACGCAAGCGATTGACGGACGTGACGATTCGCAGTATGTAAATCGTGCACGATTAAATCGTAAACATGGATGGAGATGGCGATGAGCGTTGATGTGAAATACTGGACCGAAGGTCAGGCCACCGGCGGGGGCCGCAACGGGGTGGCAAAGCTGACCTCGGGGATGCTGACCGTGACCATGACCAGCCCCAAGGAACTGGGCGGGTCGGGTGCCGGCCACAACCCCGAGGAGCTGTTCGCCATCGGCTATGCCGCCTGCTATCTGGGCGCGATGCGCTTTGCCGCCGGGTCGGAAAAGCTGGGCACGGTGCCGGATGATGCGACCGTGACATCGAAGGTCGGCATCGGCCCACGCAGCGACGGCGGCTTTGGTCTGGCGGTGGAACTGACGGTCAAGATGCCGGGCGTGGACCGGGCGGTCGCCGAAAAGATCATGGAACGCGGGCATTTCATTTGCCCCTATTCCAACGCCACCAAAGGCAACATCGCGGTCACGACCACGCTGGCGTAGGGCGCAAGTATTCGTAGCGAGTGTCCACAGGCGACTGGCCCGGCAGGGGCTGGTCGCCTTTTTCGTTGCGCGGTACGAGGATTGTATATACTATTATATATACGAGACGGGACATTCCGCCGATCAAGGGAGCGCAGGGTGCCCGAGGAGATGGTTTTCGAGTGGGACGCGGAAAAGCGGCTTCTGACCATAATCAAGCATGGGATTGATATGGCGGATGCCGTGCAAATCTTTGCCCGGAACCCGATGATCCTTTCATCGTCCCGCAATGGCGAAGATCGCCACTTGGCGGTTGGACCACTGAATGGAGTGATGATTGCGGTGGCATTTGTCATGCGCGGGAATGCAACGCGGGTGATCACAGCACGGAGAGCGCGGAGAAATGAGCGATCAGCGTATAACGACCATGACCCTGAAGCAGGCACTGGCGCAAAAGGGCAACACTGACTGGGCGCGTCTTGCCGCCGAAGAAGCCGCAGGGATCGAACCTGCCGACGACGGCGAGGATGAATTCGACTGGGCGAATTCGGTGCTGGTGCAGGCCCCGGTGAAAGAGCCGATCTCGATTCGGCTCGACGACGACATTCTGTCGTTTTTCCGGGCCGAGGGGAAAGGCTATCAAAGCCGGATCAACGCGGTCTTGCGGGCCTATGTGCAGGCAAAGATGCGGCGGCGCGATGATGGCGACGCCGCACCGTAGAGGTTACGCCCGCACCATCTTTTCATATGCGGTCGAGATGTCCTGCGTCAGCGCACCAACCTCGAAATTGTAGTCGCCGATCTGGCCCACCGGCGTCACTTCGGCGGCGGTGCCGGTCAGCCAGCATTGCTGGAACCCTTCCAGCTCGGCCGGCATGATGTGGCGTTCATGCACGGTAATGCCCTTTTCGCGCAACATGCTGATCACGGTCTGCCGGGTGATGCCGTTCAGGAAGGCGTCGGCCAGGGGGGTGTGAACCTCGCCATCCTTGACGAAAAAGATGTTGGCCCCGGTCGCCTCGGCCACATAGCCGCGATAGTCGAACATCATGGCGTCGGAACAGCCCTTCGCCTCGGCGGCGTGCTTGGACATGGTGCAGATCATGTACAGACCTGCCGCCTTGGCCGCATGCGGAATGGTTTCCGGGCTGGGCCGCTTCCATTTTGCGATGTCGAGCTTGGCACCGCGCGTCTTGGCGTCGCCATAGTAGTTGCCCCAGGTCCACACGGCCACCGCCATGCGGATCGGGTTTTTCTTGGACGCGACACCCATATCCTCGCCAGCCCCCCGCCACGCCACGGCGCGCACATAGGCGTCGGTCAACCCGTTGGCCTTTAGGGTCGCCTCTTTGGCGGCCTCGATCTCGGCCACCGAATAGGGCAGCGGCATGTCGAGCAACTCGCCCGATGTGCGCAGGCGTTCGGAATGTTCCACCGATTTGAAGATGCGGCCGTTGTAGCACCGCTCGCCCTCGAACACCGAGGACGCATAATGCAGGGCATGGGTCAGAATGTGGACGTTGGCCTGCCGCCATTCCACCAGTTTGCCATCCATCCAGATGAACCCGTCCCGATCGTCATATCCTGCCATTTTACCCTCCGGCTTTACGAATGTTGCGCCTGAAATGTCCGCATCGGACATAATGTTGCGCAAATGCGGGGAATGAAGTAACAGTTGGTCCTTGGAAAGTCAACAAGGCTGACGTAGTTTGCAGGCGGGGTTTTGTGATCAGGGGGGACGGCATGGCAGAAACTTCAAACGGCGGCGAAGGTCTGCTGTTCCTGACCGACGAACAGTTGCGCAAGGGCATCGAGGCGATGTTCTTTGCCTATCGTGGCTTTACCGCCGATCCTGACCGCATTCTGGAAGGCATGGACTATGGCCGCGCGCATCACCGCGCGATCCATTTCATCCACCGCAGCCCCGGCACCACGGTATCAAACCTGCTGACCACGCTTGGCGTGACCAAGCAAAGCCTGAACCGGGTGTTGCGCACGCTGGTCGAGGACGGGCTGGTCGAGGCGCGGGTGGGCCGCGCCGACAAGCGTGAACGCAACCTGCACCTGACCGAAAAGGGCGCCGCGTTGGAGCGTGAATTGTCCGAGGCGCAGCGGGGCCGGATGCGGGCGGCCTATCGCGCGGCCGGCCCGCAAGCGGTGCAAGGCTTTCGCACGGTGCTGGAGGCGATGATGGACCCCGATCAGCGCAGACAGTATCAACGCCTGAAAGAGGGGAAATCATGACCGAACCTGCGGCGCATCTGCTGGTCGTCGATGACGATGAACGCATCCGGGGGCTGTTGCAGAAGTTCCTGATCCGGTCGGGGTTTCTGGTATCAGTCGCGCGCGATGCCGCCCAGGCCCGGCGTCTGCTGGCGGGGTTGGAGTTCGACATGATCGTGCTGGATGTGATGATGCCGGGCGAGGATGGTGTCAGCCTCACCCGCGATCTGCGCAAAAAGATGACGACGCCGATCCTGCTGCTGACCGCCAAGGGCGAAACCTCCAACCGGATCGAAGGGTTCGAGGCCGGGGCCGACGACTATCTGGTCAAACCGTTCGAGCCGAAAGAACTGCTGCTGCGCATCAACGCCATTCTGCGCCGGGTGCCGGTGGCAAAGCCTGCGGAAGCGGTGCCACGCGTGCTGCATCTGGGGGCCGTGCGCTATGACATGGACCGCGGCGAATTGTGGCGCGGCCCGGATGTGGTGCGCCTGACCGCGACCGAAGCCGCCCTGATGCGGATTTTCGCGGCACAGCCCGGCCTGCCGGTGACCCGCGAAAAGCTGGTCGGCGATCTGGGCCGCGATGATGCGGCACAGGAACGCGCGGTCGATGTGCAGATCACCCGCCTGCGCCGCAAGATAGAGGACGACCCGAAACAGCCGCGCTATCTGCAGACGGTGCGGGGCGAAGGCTATATGCTGGCCCCGGATTGACCGACCCCGCCACAGTTGCGGCAAGATTGACCTGTATCGCCACAGCCGCGCAAGGTGTCTCGTGACATGTGTGGGAGAGAGATGGAAATGGAGACTGGAATGATCGTCAGGACTGCCGCCGTGATGTGGCTTGCCTTGGGGCTTGGGGCTGCCTCGGCCCAGGATCTGGTCTCGGTGGGCGAGGTGGGCCCGTGGAGCATCTATGTCGACCCGACCGTCGGCAATGGCTGTCTGATCAACGCGGTGTTCGAGGACGGGTCCGATGTGCGCATCGGATTGGATATGGACGCGGGCACCGGCTATATGATCGCGGCCAATTCGGCCTGGGAAGGCATCGAGGAAGGCACCGAATACCAGATCGGCCTTGATCTGGACGGCGAGGTCTACAACGGCACCGGCACCGGGATCATTCTGGATGATCTGCCGGGGGTCGATATTCCGTTTGAAACCGTCGACTTCCTGATGGATGTGGCGACCAAGCAGACCCTGACGCTGAGCAATGCCGAAGGCCCGGTCATGGTGATCGACCTGACCGACAGCCACGCCGCGCTGTTGCAGGCGCTGGAGTGTCAGGACAACCAGGGCTGACCCTGCACAAGGCGCCGGGGGACTGCAGGTCCCCCGGACCCCCTCTGGGATATTTGTACCAATGTGAAAGGGCAAAACATGCTGTTGTTTTCACATGTCGAGACTGCCGGCCATGTCACGCCGCCCGGTCATCCTGAACAGGTGGCGCGGTTTCAGGCGGTGATGGACGGGCTGGCGGGGTTCGATCTGGACCGGCGCGAGGCCCCGTTGGGGAATGAGGCTGATGTGCTGCGTTGCCATCCGCCCGGCTATCTGGCGCGGGTGAAGGCGGCGGTGCCCGGTCAGGGCTGGGCGCAACTGGACGGCGACACCTATCTGTCGCCGGGGTCTTTTGTTGCCGCCATGCGGGCAGTTGGCGGCATCTGTGCGGCGGTGGATGCGGTGATCGCGGGTGAAGGACGGCGCGCCTTTGTGGTGGCGCGGCCGCCGGGGCATCATGCCGAAACCGAAACCGCCATGGGGTTTTGTCTGTTCGGCACGGTGGCGATTGCGGCCAAACGGGCGCTGGAGGTGCATGGGCTGTCGCGCGTGGCGATCGTCGATTTCGACGTGCATCACGGCAACGGCACGCAGGATCTGCTGTGGGACGAGGGTCGCTGCCTGTTCGCCTCGACCCATCAGATGCCCCTGTATCCGGGGTCGGGGGCACCGGACGAACGCGGCGCGCAGGGGCAGATACTGAACGTGCCGCTGCGCGAAGGGTCGGGCAGTCTGGCGATGCGGCAGGCCTATGAACGGGTGATCTTTCCGGCACTGAAGGCCTGGCAGCCAGAGCTGTTGCTGATCTCGGCCGGGTTCGATGCGCATGAGGCCGACCCGCTGGCCGGGCTGACCTGGCAGACCGAGGATTACGCCTGGGTCACGCAGGGCCTGTGCGATTTTGGCGGCGGGCGGGTGGTATCGGTGCTGGAGGGCGGTTATGATCTGCCAGCGCTGGCGGCATCGGTTGCCGCACATGTGGGCGTCTTAGCGGAGCAGGGCCAATGACCGACACACCGATTGCCGAGATGAGCTTTGAGCAGGCCATGGCCGCACTTGAGGCGGTGGTGGGCCAGTTGGAGCGTGGCGATGTGGCGCTGGAGGCGTCGATTGCGCTGTACGAACGCGGGGCGGCGCTGAAGGCGCATTGTGCGGGAAAGCTGCGCGAGGCCGAGGAAAAGGTGGAACTGATCCGCGCGCAGGAAGGCCGCGCGGTGGGCACGACCCCGGTGGAGGGGCTTTGAGCTTTGCCACCCTGCTGGCGCGCGATGCGGGGCTGATCCAGACCCGTCTGGATGCAGCACTGGCGCACCGTGCCGAGGTGCCGGTGGTGGCCGCGATGCGCTATGCCGTGCAGGGCGGCAAGCGTCTGCGCGGGTTTCTGGTGCTGGAATCGGCGCGGATGCTGGGGGTGACCGAGGGCCGCGCCCTGAGTGCGGCGGCGGCGGTCGAGGCGCTGCACGCCTACAGCCTTGTGCATGATGACCTGCCGTCGATGGATGATGACGACCTGCGCCGGGGTCTGCCGACCGTTCATGTGAGATGGGATGAGGCGACGGCGGTGCTGGCGGGTGACGCGCTGCAAACGCTGGCGTTTGAATTGCTGTGTGATCCGGCGATCGGGGCGGCAGAGGTGCGGATTGCGCTGGTGGCGGGGCTGGCGCGGGCGTCGGGGGCCGAAGGCATGGTGCTGGGTCAGGCGCTGGACATTGCCGCCGAAACCGCCATGGCCCCGCTGACGCTGGACCAGATCACCGCCTTGCAGGCCGGCAAGACCGGCGCGCTGATCGGGTGGGCGGCGCAGGCCGGGGCCGTGCTGGCGGGGACGGATGTGGCGCCGCTGCGCGCCTATGCCACGGCCGTCGGGCTTGCCTTTCAGATCGCCGATGACATTCTGGATGTGACGGGCGATGCCACCAAGGCGGGCAAGCGGCTGCACAAGGATGCCGAGGCGGGCAAGGCCACTTTCGTCTCGCTTCTGGGGCTGGACGCCGCGCGGGCGCGGGCCAGGGCGCTGGTCGATCAGGCGGAAGGCCACCTGTCGCCCTATGGTGCGGCGGCGGGCAACTTGATTGCGGCGGCGCGCTTCGTTATCGCACGCGAGAGTTAATGCCCGGAGGGGATGATGGACCGACCCAAGACCCCCGTGCTGGACCGGGTGAAGATCCCCGCCGACATGAAGGCGCTGACCGACCGCGAGCTGCGGCTGCTGGCTGATGAACTGCGCGCCGAGACGATTTCGGCGGTGTCGGTGACGGGCGGCCATCTGGGCGCAGGTCTGGGGGTGGTGGAATTGACCGTGGCGCTGCACGCGGTGTTCGACACGCCGCGCGACAAGCTGATCTGGGACGTGGGCCACCAGTGCTATCCGCACAAGATATTGACCGGGCGGCGCGACCGCATCCGCAGCCTGCGCACCGAAGGCGGGTTGTCGGGGTTCACCAAGCGCAGCGAGTCGCCCTATGACCCGTTCGGGGCGGCGCATAGCTCGACCTCGATTTCGGCCGCGCTTGGCTTTGCCATGGCTGCCGATCTGGGCGGCGATCCGGGTGATGCTATTGCAGTGATCGGCGACGGGTCGATGAGTGCCGGCATGGCGTTCGAGGCGATGAACAACGCGGGCCATCTGAAAAAGCGGCTGTTCGTCATTCTGAACGACAACGAAATGTCGATTGCCCCGCCGACCGGGGCACTGTCGTCGTACCTGTCGCGGCTTTATGCCGAACCGCCGATGCATGATCTGAAACAGGCGGCGAAGGGGTTTGTGTCGCTGCTGCCGGAACCCTTGCAGGAAGGGGCGCGGCGGGCCAAGGAAATGCTGAAAGGCATGGCCGTGGGCGGTACCCTGTTCGAGGAGTTGGGATTTTCCTACATCGGCCCGATTGATGGCCATGATCTGGACCAGTTGCTGCCGGTGCTGCGCACCGCCAGGGCGCGGGCGACCGGGCCGATCCTGCTGCATGTGATCACCAAGAAGGGCAAAGGCTATGCCCCCGCCGAGGCCGCGCGCGACAAGGGCCATGCGACGGGCAAGTTCGACGTGCTGACCGGGGTGCAGGCCAAGGCGGTGTCGAATGCGCCCAGCTATACCAAGGTGTTCGCCCAGTCCCTGATCCGGCAGGCCGAGGCCGACAGCCGCATCGTGGCGGTGACGGCGGCGATGCCGGATGGCACCGGGCTGAACCTGTTTGCCGACCGCTTTCCCAAACGCTGCTTTGACGTGGGCATTGCCGAACAGCACGCAGTGACGTTTTCCGCGGGTCTTGCCGCGGGGGGGATGAAGCCGTTCTGCACGATCTATTCCACCTTCCTGCAACGCGGGTATGATCAGGTGGTGCATGACGTGGCGATCCAGCGTCTGCCGGTGCGCTTTGCCATCGACCGGGCCGGGTTGGTGGGGGCCGATGGCGCGACCCATGCCGGGGCGTTCGATGTGGCCTATCTGGCGAACCTGCCCGGCTTTGTGGTGATGGCCGCAGCGGATGAGGCTGAACTGGTGCATATGGTTGCCACCGCGGCGGCGCATGACGACGGGCCGATTGCCTTCCGCTTTCCGCGCGGCGATGGCACGGGGTGCGAGATGCCAGCAGCGGGCGTGCCGCTGGAGATCGGCCGGGGACGGTTGATCCGCGAGGGCAACCGGGTGGCGATCCTGTCCTTTGGCACAAGGCTGGCCGAGGTTCTGAAAGCTGCCGAAGGGCTGGCGGCGCGGGGTCTGTCGCCGACCGTGGTGGATGCCCGCTTTGCCAAGCCGCTGGACCGTGACCTGATCCTGAACCTTGCCCGCAACCATGAGGCCTTGATCACCGTCGAGGAGGGCGCGGTCGGCGGGTTCGGCAGCCATGTCGCGCAGTTGCTGGCCGATGAGGGCGTGTTCGACCGGGGGCTGAAGTACCGCTCGATGGTGCTGCCGGACATCTTCATTGATCAGGCCAGCCCTGACCGGATGTATCAGGTCGCTGGCATGGATGCGGCGCAGATCGAGGCACGGGTGCTGCACACGCTTGGGGTGGCGGTCGTGGGACTGCGGGCGTGAAAGGCGGTGCAGACCCCCATGCTGCGGTGTCCCGGCGTGGGGCGCTGTTGTAAGTATTTGAAAGTATGTATATTTACCGGCTTTCGCCAAGATAGGCTTGCAGCGCCTCAGGCGGATTGGCGAACAGATCGGCGGTGCTGACGGGGGCATGCGCTTTGCCATTTGCCACCAGCACGGTCTGCGGGCAGAGGTGCCGGGCATCGGCAGGGTCATGGGTGACCATCAGCAGCGCCGCCCCGGTGGCCCCTGCGACCGAGGCCACAAGGTCCAGCATTTCGGACTTCAGCGCCGGGCCGAGTGCGGCAAAGGGTTCGTCCAGCAACAGCAGGGGTCTGGCCCGCAGCAAGGCGCGGGCAAGGGCCGCGCGCCCCTGCTGACCGCCCGAAAGCTGGGCGGGTTTGCGGGGACCGAAGCCCGCAAGGCCGACCTGGGCCAGGGCGTCTTCGACCGCCTTGTGCTGGGCAGGCGACAGGCGCAGCGCGGGGTTCAGCCCGAGGCCCAGGTTTTGCGCGATCGTCAGATGCGGGAACAGGTTCTGGTCCTGAAACAGGATGCTGACGGGCCGGGTGCCGGCAGGGCCAAGGGGCTGGCCGTTCCACTGAATTTCCCCCGAGGCGTGGGGAATGAAACCTGCAATCGCCGCCAGCAGCGTGGATTTGCCCGCCCCCGACGGCCCGATCAGCGCCACGCGGTCGCCGGGGTTGACCTGCCAGTCGGCGGTCAGGGCAAAGTTGCCGACGGTCAGGTGCAGGTCACGCAGGGTCAGCATGGCGGCCTCCCTGGTCACAGGCCCAGAACAGGGCAAAGCTGAGCGTCACGAGGATCAGGGCGGCGGCGGCGGCAGCCTCCATCCGGTAGGCGCCCATCAGGCGGTGTACGACCAGCGGCAGGGTTGCGCCCTGATCCGTGGCGAACAGCGCAATCACCCCCAGATCGCCCATCGACAGCGCGGCCGCAATGCCTGCGCCAAAGCCCAAGGGGCGGGCAAGCCGGGGCAGGGTCAGCCAACGCAGCCGGGCAAGACCGTGCAGCGACAGGCTGCTTGCAAGGCGGTCATAACCTTGGTGCAGGGCGCGGGCCTCGGGCAGCAGCAGGCGATAGAGAAAGGGCAGCGACAGGGCCGTGTTGACAAGGATCGTCACCGGCAGCGCCAGACGGGCAGGGGGCACCAAGGGTTGCGCCAGCAGGAACAATCCGGTGCCCAGCACAAGGCCCGAGGTGGCCAGCGGCAGCATCGCCACCGCATCGAACAGCCGGTTGGGCCGGGCGGCCACAGCCAGCGCCAGCGTCAGGGCGGCGGCGGTGGACAGCGTGGCCGACACCAGCGCCACCAGAAGCGAGCGCAGGGTGGCAGGCCACAGGCTGGCGGGCAGGTCGGCAAGGCCGGGCAGGCCGCGCAGCACGACTGCGCCAAGCGGCAGGATCAGGAACAGGGCGGCGGCCAGAATGACGGCGGCGTCCATCCCCTTGCGCCAGCCGCCCGGCGCGGCGGGCAGGGTGGCACGGTCCTGCCCCGCGCCAAAGGCGGCGGGCCGCGCCAGCCCCCATGCGGCACTGGCGGCAATCGCGCAGAGCAGGAATTGCAGCCCCGCCAGCGTGGCCGCCCGCCCCAGATCATAGTCAAACCGCAGCGCCTGATAGATGGCGAGTTCCACCGTAGTAGCCCGTGGTCCGCCACCAAGGGTCAGCGCCACGGCAAAGCTGGTCAGGCACAGGGTGAAGATGATCAGTGCGGCCCCTGGCAGCACTTCGCGCAGCATCGGGGCCTCCAGATGGCGAAAGCTGTCGCGGGGGGCAAAGCCCAGGGATTGGCCGAGGCGGAAGCGTTCGGCAGGGATGGCCTGCCAGCCTTGCAGGATCATCCTTGTCGCCAGCGGCAGGTTCAGGAACACATGGGCCAGCACCACCCCGTGCAGCCCGTAGATCGACAGCGGCGGCAGGCCGATCAGCGACAGGCCGCCATTCAGCAGACCGGACCGGCCAAAGACAGCGATCAGGCCGAGGGTGGCCACGATGACCGGCAGCAGGAACGGCGCGCCCATCAGGGTGATCAGCGCGCGCCGCCCGACAAAGCGGCGGCGGGCCAGCGCGCGGGCGACGGGAATGGCCAGCAGGGTCGACACCGCGGCCGACAGGGCCGCCTGCAACAGGGTAAAGCGGACTGCAGCCCAGTCGGCGGGCGTCGGGGTGAACCCTTCGGCGCGCAGCGACAGGGCCGCAAGGGGGGCCAGAACAAAGCCTGCCAGCCCAGCGGCCACCGCCGCTGCGCCAAGCCTTGTGATCACCGGCCCCCCCATTGTCATGTCACCGCGACAGGGCGGTCTGCCATTCGGCAAGGGCCGCATCGCGGGCGGCCTGGGCCTCGGTGGCCGACAGCAGCAGCGAGGTTGCCGGACGCAGCGATTCAAACCCTTCGGGCAGGCCCGCTGCGGGGGTGACGGCAGGATACATCCAGTTGGTGGTGGGAATCACCGCCTGAAAGCCGTCGGTCTGCATGAAGGCCAGGAAGGCATCGGCCAATGCCGGCTGATCGGTGGCCGCCAGTTTGCCTGCCACCTCGACCTGCATGTAGTGGCCTTCGCTGAAGGGGGCGGCAGATTTGGTGGCGTCCTGCTCGGCGATCAGGTGATAGGCGGGCGAGGTGGTGTAGGACAGGGCCATGTCGGCCTCGCCTTCCAGAAACAGGCCGTAAGCCTCGGACCAGCCGGGGGTCACGGTCACGATGTTGTCGGCAAGATCCGCCCAGATCTGCGGGGCCTTGTCGCCGTAGGCCGCCTTGACCCACATTAGCAGGCCAAGACCGGGGGTCGAGGACCGGGGGTCCTGAATCACGATCTTGAGGTCGGAGGCGGCCAGATCCGTGAACGAGGTGGGCGGGGTGGTCAGTTTGGTGTTGTCATAGACAAAGGCGAACCAGCCCCAGTCGAAGGGCAGGAAATTCGCATCATCAAAGGGCACCGGCAGGTCGGTCTTGGCCGTGATGCCATGCGGGGCGAACAGGCCGGTGGCGGTGGCCGCCGCCGTCAGGTTGGTATCAAGGCCCAGTACGACATCGGCGTCGGACGAAGGCCCTTCCAACTGAATGCGCGCCAGCAGGGCGGCGCCGTCGCCTGCCCCGACGAATTGCAGATCGCAGGCGCAGGTGGCCTCGAACGCCTTTTCGATGGCGGGGCCGGGGCCCCATTCGGAAACGAAGCTGTCATAGGTCAGCACGGTAAGCACGGGGGTTTCAGCCATTGCCGTGGTGGCAAGGACAGACAGGCCCGCAGCGAGGAGTTTGGTCATGGTTTCTCCATTCTGCGACGGTATAGGTCGGGAATGGGGATACCCCATGCACCTTCCCTCCGCCGGTATGATCCGGTTCAGGTTCAACGGGTCCGCTTGCGCATCTCAGCCAGGGGTCTTGCGACCCATGGCACCCCGAGGTGAGGCGGACCATAGGCGAAACCGGGCGCTGTGCAAGGGGGGTTGTGGGGGGCACCCGGAATGGCGGGGTGAACCCCGCCCTACGGGTTGGGTGGAGTGGGTGATGCCAGCCGACGAGGGCGGGGGGATGGGCGACAGGCGCCCATCCGGTCAGTGGATCACCGCCTGAGCGGGGCGTTCGCGGCGCGATGCCGACACGCGGTCGCCGATGATCAGACCATCGGCCCCCGCGCTGACGGCGATGGTGGCCCCGTCCAGCACAGCGCCCGACAGGATCATCTCGGCCAGCGGGTCTTGCAGATGCCGCTGGATCACCCGCTTCAGGGGCCGCGCGCCGAACACCGGGTCATAGCCTTCATCGCCCAGCCATTGCCTGGCGGCCGGGTCCAGATCCAGCGTGATCTTGCGGGCCAGCAGACGCTGTTCCAGCCGTTTCAACTGAATCTCGACGATCCCCGACATGTCGGCGCGGTTCAGGCGGTCAAAGATGATCTGCTCATCCAGCCGGTTCAGAAACTCGGGCCGGAAATGCGCCCGCACCGCCGCCTCCACCTCGCGCCGTGCCCCGGCAATATCCGCGCCTTCCGGCAACTCGCTGAGGGACCGCGCGCCAAGGTTCGAGGTCAGCACGATCAGCGTCTGCTTGAAATCCACCCGCCGCCCCTGACCATCGGTCAGCACGCCATCGTCCAGCACTTGGAGCAGCACGTTGAACACATCGGGGTGGGCCTTTTCCACCTCGTCAAACAGCACGACCTGATAGGGCCTGCGGCGCACAGCCTCGGTCAGCACCCCGCCTTCGTCATAGCCGACATAGCCGGGCGGCGCGCCGATCAGCCGGGCAACCGAGTGTTTTTCCATGAATTCGGACATGTCGATCCGCACCATGGCCCCGTCATCGTCGAACAGGTATTCCGCCACGGCCTTGGTCAGTTCGGTCTTGCCCACGCCAGTCGGGCCAAGGAACAGGAAGCTGCCCAAGGGACGCCCCTCATCGTTCAGCCCCGCCCGCGCGCGGCGCACCGCATTGGACACGGCGACCACGGCGGCATGTTGGCCGATCACCCGTTTGCCCAGTTCCTCCTCCATCCGCAGCAGCTTTTCCCGCTCGCCTTCCAACATGCGGGCCACCGGAATGCCGGTCCAGCGTTCCACCACTTCGGCGATCTGCTCGGGGCGCACGGCCTCGGACACCAGTGCGTCGCCTTCGCGGGCCTCGGCCTCGGCCAACTGCTTTTCAAGGCCGGGAATGCGGCCATATTGCAGCTCTCCGGCCTTGCCGAAATCGCCCTCGCGCTTGGCATGTTCCAGCTCGGCCCGTGCGCTTTCAAGCTGTTCCTTGACGCTGCGCGCCACCTCCAGCTGGTCGCGTTCGGCCTGCCATTTGGCGGTCATCGCCCCCGACTGTTCCAGCAGGTTGGACAGTTCCTTTTCCAGCCGCTCCAGCCGATCGCGGCTTGGCACGTCATCCTCTTTCTTCAGCGCTTCGGCCTCGATCTGCAATTGCAGGATCTGGCGGTCAAGCTGGTCCAACTCCTCGGGCTTGCTGTCCACCTCCATCCGCAGGCGGCTGGCGGCTTCGTCCATCAGGTCGATCGCCTTGTCGGGCAGGAACCGGTCGGTGATATAGCGGTGCGACAGAGTTGCCGCCGCGACCAGAGCCGCATCCGCGATGCGCACCCCGTGGTGGAGTTCGTATTTTTCCTTGATCCCGCGCAGGATGGAAATGGTATCCTCGACCGTCGGCTCCGACACCATCACCGGCTGGAACCGCCGGGCAAGGGCTGCGTCCTTTTCCACATATTTGCGGTATTCATCCAGCGTGGTCGCCCCCACGCAATGCAGATCGCCCCGCGCAAGGGCGGGCTTGATCAGGTTGGCGGCATCCATCGCGCCGTCGGATTTGCCAGCGCCTACCAACGTGTGCATCTCGTCGATGAACAGGATGATGTCGCCCTCCGCCGCCGTCACCTCGGCCAGCACGGATTTCAGGCGTTCCTCGAATTCACCGCGATATTTGGCCCCGGCGATCAGTGCGCCCATGTCCAGCGCCATCAGTTTCTTGTTGCGCAGGGATTCCGGCACATCGCCGTCCACGATGCGCAGGGCGAGGCCTTCCGCAATCGCGGTCTTGCCCACGCCGGGTTCGCCGATCAGCACCGGGTTGTTCTTGGTGCGGCGCGACAGCACCTGCATGGTGCGACGGATTTCTTCATCCCGGCCGATGATCGGGTCGATCTTGCCCTCTGCCGCGGCCTCGGTCAGGTCGCGCGCGAATTTCTTCAGCGCGTCATAGCCGGACTCGGCCGATGCCGTATCGGCGGTGCGGCCCTTGCGGATGTCATTGATCGCGGCGTTCAGCTTTTGCGCGGTCACAGCCCCTGCATCCAGCGCGTCCTTGGCCTTGCTGGCAATCATCGCCAGCGCCATCAGGATGCGTTCCACCGGCACAAAGGAATCCCCGGCCTTGGTCGCCAGCTTTTCGGCCTCGTCCAGCACCTTGACCAGACCGGAGTCGGTAAACGGCTGCGCATCGCCCGTGACCTTCGGCAGCTTCGACAGCGCCAAGGTCACCGCATCCAGCACGCGCGCAGGTTCGCCCCCGGCGCGGCGGATCAGGTTGGAGGCCAACCCCTGATCATCGTCCATGATGGCTTTCAGCAAATGCTCGGGCACCAGACGCTGGTGATTTTCGCGCATTGCGATGGTCTGTGCGGCCTGCAAGAATCCGCGCGACCGTTCCGTGAATTTCTCCAAATTCATCGGGTCGTCTCCTTCCATGAAAGCACCCTGACACGCTGCCCGCCGCTGCGGCACAGCCCTTGGGCCTTGAGCAGGATCTGGGGGCCGGGTGGTGGTTTTGCAATGGGTTTGTCGGGCAATTCTACCGGGCCGGAAGGTCGGCCAGTGGTCGGATATCCGCCGATCCGAGGCCGCGATTTCGGCGGGAAACAACATCGTGACAACCTGCGGGCGAAATGGGCCTTGCGCCGTGCGGCACAACCCAATCATGGTTTGCCCAAAATCCCTGGCACCTGCCAGCAATAAAAAGGCGACTCCGATGCAGGACAGCAAACAACCCCTTATCCACAAGGCGCCGGTGATGGGCCTGCGGGTCCATGTTGCGCGCACCGGCCTGTCGATTGGCGACGAGGCCAGTCTGGAACGCCTGCCAGACGGGCAAATCGGCATTTTTGCGACGGTACGCCATCCGTTTCTGGGGCTGATTCCGGTGCGCAGGCGGGCCTGTCTTGGGCATCTGGGGCCTGCGGCGGATGCGCTGATTGCGCCGTCGCTGGACCATGGCGATGCCTTGCGGGTGCGAATCGTCGGGCTGAACCCGGAACATCTGGCGCAGGAAAACCCGCCCGAGGTGCATATTTCCGTCTGGGGCGACCCGCGCCACCTGACGCCGAAACCGCCGGGGCTGACGACAGTGATCACGTCGCTGCGGCGTTAAGATTCAACCTCGATCATCCCGGCCATGTCCGGGGCCAGCGCCTCGAATCGGGGCACCAGCCTTGTGCGGATCATCTGGCGGCATTCGGATGCCAGATGGTCGGGCAGGTGCCCAAGTTCATCCGCCCGTGCCACCAGATGGATGCGGCGCGACAGGGCGGCGAAGGGCAGGGGGTGCACCGTCAGGTCGGGCAGAAAGCGTTCGGCATCCAGCAGGTTCAGCGGCGTGGTGATCGCCCAGCCCCCGGTCTGCACCACCATCGCCATCACCGACCGCGTGGCCTCGAACGCAAAGCGGCGGGGCGGGGCAAGGCGCACGCGGCGCAGATGGGCGGCGATGGTCTGACCGATGGGAATGGCCTCGGAATAGGCGACATAGGGCGGGTCATTGGTGGGCGCGTTGCGGGCCCGGATCACCACGAAGGGTTCGCGCAGGATCGGCAGCGCCCGGAAGGCCGGGTCGGCGGGCAGCAGGGCGGTGACGCCGATGTCGGCCTCGCGCGCCGCAAGGCGGTGCAGGATTTGGTCCGACCCGCCCGAAAAGGCGTTGACGAAACAGCGGGCATAGCGGGCTTGCAGCGAGGCCACCAGCACGGGCGTCAGGGACGCATCGAGATCGTCGATGATGGCAAGGTTCAGTTGCGGCAGGCTGGACAGGTTCAGTTCCGCTAGGTCGGTTTCGGCCTGTGACACCGCGCCCAGAATCCGGTGGGCATGGTCGCGCAACCGCTGACCTGCCGGGGTCAGGGTGACGGGGCGGGCGGTGCGGTCGAACAGGCGGGCACCCACGGCCGCCTCCAGCGTGGTGATGTGCTGCGACACGCCCGACGGGCTGCCGCCGATGCGGGCGGCGGCGGCGGCGACTGACCCGGTTTCCTCCAGCGCCACAAAGACGCGCAGCGACCGCAGGGTGAGTTCGGGGGGTGGGGTGTTCATGGCTGGACCGGACCAAAGGCGATGCGCACGCGCAGGCCGCGCTGATCCGGCCCGCTGTGGAATGCCACCTGCGCGCCCATCAGCCCGGCAATTTCCTGCACGATGGCAAGGCCAAGCCCATAGCCACCCTGCCCGTTTGGCCGCACCTCGGCCGCGGCCCCGCGCTTGCCTGCCGCCAAAGCCTCGCGCCGGTCTGGCGAAAGGCCGGGGCCGTTATCCTCGACCTCCACCACCACGCCTGCATCTGCGACCGTTCGCAAGGTGACAACTGCCCCCTCCCCGGCATAGGCAATCGCATTGTCCAGCAGGTTGCGCAGCAGTTCGGCCAGCAGCACGGGTTCGGCGCGGATCATCGCAACCCCGGCCCCTTCATAGCCCAGATCGATCCCGTCCTTCAGCGCCAGAGGCACCATTTCGGCCACCACCCCGCGCGCCAGCGCCGCCACATCCAGCAGATCGAAGGCTGCGCCCGCCGCCGCATCGACCCGCGCCAGCACCAGAAGTTGCGCCAGCACCCGTTCGGCGCGCGCCACCGCCGCATCGGCCTTTTCGGCGGCGTCGCGCGCCACCCCGGCATCGGGGGCGCGGGTGGCCAGCGCCAGTTGCGTGCGGATCACGGCCAGCGGCGTGCGCAACTGGTGGCTCGCGTTGCCGGTAAAGTTGCGCAAGGCCCCAAGCGCCGTGTCCAGCCGCGCCATGAAGCTGTTGATCGCCTCGACCAGCCCTTCCACCTCGGCGGGCACCGCCGCGCGCACCGGGCGCAGATCGCCGGGGGACCGTTCGGCAATCGCCTCGCCCAGCCGGTCCAGCGGGCGCAGGGCCAGCGTCACCGTCACCCAGGAAATCGCCGCCGCCCCAAGGATCATCCCCGCCAGCCGCAGCGCCGCCCGGCGCAGGATCGCGCCTGCCAGCGCATCGCGGGCAAGGGTGGATTCCGCCACCGTCACGGTAAACCGCGCCGACCCGTCGCCGGTGGACACATCGCGCACAAGGCTGACAAGCCGGATCGGCACCGCGCCGTAAACGCCATCGGCAAAGCCGATGCCATCGGCGGCCACCGGCACGGCGCGCAGCGTCTCGTACCCGGTCAGGAACACCCCGTCCGCGCCATCGACCCGGTAGAACACCTGATCCTGCGCGGTCGATGTCAGCATTTCCAAGGCGGAATAGGGGATGTCCACCTCCAGCCCCCCGGCCTCATCCGCTGTCACCCTCTCGGCAATCGCCAGGGCAGATCCCGCCAGCACCCGGTCAGACACGCCCTGCGCGGTGCGGATGGCCTCGGCCCGCGTGTCGATCAGCGCCAGCATGCCGATCAGGGCAGTAGCGCCCAGCAACCACGCAATCAGGCGGCGGCGCAGGGAATAGCGCGTCATGGTTCGGTTTTTTCCAGCAGATAGCCGATGCCCCGCACCGTCCGCAGGGTCAGCCCATGCGGTGCAATCCGGCGGCGCAGGCGCGAGATGTATTGCTCGATCGCGTTGTCCGACAGAATGTCGTCCAAGGATGTCAGCGACTGCACGATCGCCTCTTTCGCCACCACCTTGCCCGCGCGGGTGAACATCAGTTCCAGCAGCGCGCGTTCACGGGGGGGCAGGTCCAGCGCGGTGTCGCCCGCGCTGAACTGCCGGGTCACAAGGTCCAGCACCATGCCGCCATGCGCCACCTGCGCCGACCGGAGGCCTGCCTGACGGCGCAGCAAGGACCGCACCCGCGCCTCGAACTCGCCTACATCGAACGGTTTGATCATGTAGTCATCGGCCCCAAGGTCCAGTCCGCGAACCCGGTCTTCGGGCGCCCCGCGTGCCGTCAGGATCATCACCGCTGCCGCGTTGGACCGCGCCCGCATGGCGCGCAGCACGGCCAGCCCGTCCATCTGCGGCAGGTTCAGATCGAGGATCACCAGATCGAAGGTTTCCACCGCCGCCAAAGCCTCGGCCGATGCGCCATCGTTGACGCAATCCACCGCATAGCCTGCGGCGACAAGCAGCGAGGTCAGGGCCTCGGCCAATGGCAGGTCATCTTCGACCAGTAACAGGCGCATGACGGCCCTCCTTCCCACATGATAGGGGGCAACAGCGGCGTTGTGAACCGCCGATGGCTGGGGCATCCTTGGCCCATGCGGATGCTGTGCCTGACCCTTGCCCTGTTGATCGCGCGGCCCTTGGCGGCAGAGGTGATCCTGTTTGACGCAAAGGGGGCCGCGCAGGAACTGGTGATCTATTCCACGCTGGACGCCCGGCTGGCGACCCCGCTGATCGAAGGGTTCCAGGCGCTGAACCCCGGCGTTGCCGTGCGGTACGAGGATTTGCTGGCGGGCGAGATTGCCGCCCGCGTCCGCCGCGAAACCGACGCAGGCCAGCCCACGGCGGATTTCCTGTTCTCGTCGGCCATGGATGTGCAGGTCAAGCTGGCGAACGACGGTTATGCACGCGCGGCCACTGTCGAGGCCAGCGCGGGCTGGCCGCGTTGGGCCAACTGGCGCGACACGGCCTATGCGGTGACGTTTGAACCTGCGGTGCTGGTGTATCACAAGCCCAGCTTTCCCGACGGCCCGCCCGATACAAGGCTGGACCTGATCCGCTGGCTGAAGGACGCGCCCGAAGGACGTGGCAACATCGGCACCTATGACATAGACCGGTCCGCCGTGGGCTATCTGTTTCTTGCGCGCGACCGCGAATATTTCGCCGACATTTGGTCGTTGGTTCGGGCGATGGCGGGGGCGGGGGTGCAGACCTTTCCCACCAGTCAGGACATCATCGACCGCGTGGCCGACGGGCGGCTGCGGTTGGGGTATAACATCCTGGGGTCTTATGCGGCGGAACAGGTGCAGCAGAACCCCGATCTCGGGCTGGTGTTGCTGCGCGATTACACGGTCGTCGTGTCGCGCGTGGCGCTGGTGCCGCGGGCGGCGGGCAACCCGGATCTGGGCACGCGGTTTCTGGGCTACATGCTGGGGCGGGCGGGGCAAGAGGTGCTGGCCAACCGCATGGGCCTGCCCGCCATCAGCGTCGAGGTGGCAGACACCAGCTCGGCCCATGCCATGCAGGCGAGGCTGGGCGATCAGCTGCGCCCGGTGGCGGTGTCGCCGGGGCTGCTGGTCTATCTGGATCAGGCCAAGCGGCGATTGTTCCTGCAAAACTGGGCCAGGGCGCTTTCCGGGGGCGGCTGACAGAATCTGCGGCTGACAGAATCTGTTGACGCAGGCTGTCAGGTTGTTGACAGCTTTGTGTGATGATCTGTCGCGCAGGCTCGGCACGAGGAGGTGCCGCCTGAATGCGTTAACGGCGGGAAAACCGCTATGGGAGGAGACGACATGAAACACACCATTCTTGGTGCGGCACTTGCTGCTGTATTGGCCATCCCGGCCTATTCGGCCGATTACATGATCATGGCCCCGGCGGCACCGGGTGGCGGCTGGGATCAGACCGCCCGCACCATGCAGGAAGTCCTGCAATCCGAAGGCATCTCGGCCTCTGTTCAGGTGCAGAACGTGCCGGGCGCCGGTGGCACTGTCGGCCTTGCGCAGTTCGCCTCGGCGGCGGCGGGTGATCCGGCACAGCTGATCGTCGGCGGCTATGTGATGGTGGGCGCGATCCTGACCAACGCCTCGCCGGTGTCGCTGGCCGATGTGACCCCGATTGCCCGCCTGACCGGCGAAGCCGAGGCCATCGCCGTTCCGGCCTCGTCGCCGCTGATGACGATTGCCGACCTTGCCGCCGCGATGAAGGCCGATCCAGGGGCCGTGTCCTGGGCGGGCGGGTCTGCGGGCGGTGTCGACCACATCACCGTGGGGCTGTTTGCCAAGGCGGCCGGGGTTGACCCGACCAAGATCAACTATGTCGCCTTCTCGGGCGGCGGCGAGGCTTTGGCGGCCGTTCTGGGCAATCAGGTGACGGTCGGGATTTCTTCGGTCAGCGAATTCCTGCCGCAGGTTGAATCGGGCGCGATGCGTATTCTTGCCGTGTCTTCGGCAGACCGCTGGATCGGGACCGATGCGCCCACGCTGAAGGAATCGGGATTCGATGTCGAAGTGCTGAACTGGCGCATGGTGGCGGCGGCCGGCGGGTTGTCGGCCGAACAGAAGGCAGCGGTGACGGCGGATATCGACAAGCTGGCAACTTCGGCCGGCTGGAAGGCTGCGCTTGAGGGCAAGGGCTGGGCCGACACCTATCTGTCGGGTGCAGCGTTCGACGCCCAGTTGGCCAAGGAAATCGAAGCGACAACCGTGATCCTCAAGGACATTGGCCTGGTAAAATGACCCAGACCCCCGCACCTGCACGCCGCCCCAATGGGGCGGCGTTTGTTATCGCAGCCATCCTCGCCGCCCTTGGGGCGGTGCTGATCCGCGAGGCCGGGATCATCCCCGACAAGGGCGGATATTCCGGCGTGGGTCCGGCGGGCATGCCGTTGCTGGTCGGCTGGGGGTTGATGATCCTGGCAGTCTGGACCGCGATCGATGCCTGGAAGGGCCGCTTTGGTCCGCATGACAAACCCGAATTCATGCCGGTCCTGTGGATCGTTCTGGGGTTGGTCCTGCAATTGTCGCTGCTGAAACTGGCCGGGTTTTCCATCGCCTCGGGCCTGCTGTTCGCCTGTACCGCCTTTGCCTTTGGCAAGCGCAATCTGGCGCTGACCCTGCCCATCGGGATCGTGTTCGCCTTTGCGGTCTACGGCGTGTTTGACCGGATCTTGCAACTGAACCTGCCAGCGGGGCCGCTTGAAACCCTGATATTCGGGGGCTGAACAATGACAACATTTGAATTCCTGTTGCAGGGTCTGGGCACGGCGATGCAGCCGATGATCCTGCTCTATGCGCTGATCGGCGTGGTGCTGGGCACAGCGGTCGGCGTGTTGCCGGGCATCGGGCCTGCGCTGACCGTGGCGCTGCTGCTGCCGGTGACCTACGGGCTGGACCCTGCGGGGTCTTTGGTGATGTTCGCGGGCATCTACTATGGCGGCATGTATGGCGGGTCGACCACCTCGATCCTGCTGAACACGCCGGGGGAATCGGCCTCGATCGTGACGGCGCTGGAGGGCAACAAGATGGCCCGCGCGGGCCGGGGTGGCCCGGCGCTGGCGACGGCCGCCATCGGGTCTTTCGTGGCGGGGCTGGTGGCCACGCTGCTGCTGGCGTTTCTGGCGCCGACCGTGGTGCAACTGGCGCTGGTCTTTGGCCCGCGTGAATATTTCGGGCTGATGCTGCTGGCGTTTGTCACCGTGTCGGCGGCCTTTGGCGATTCCGCGCTGAAGGGGCTGACCTCGCTGTTTGTCGGCCTCGCGCTGGCCGCCGTGGGCATCGATCAGCTGACCGGGGCGGCGCGGCTGTCGTTCGGCGTGCCGCAACTGCTGGACGGGATCGAGGTGACGACGCTGGCCGTCGCCATGTTCGCCCTGGGCGAGGCGCTGTTTGTCGCAAGCCAGGGGTCGCGCGCCGAGGAGATCGTGGAAACCGTGAAAGGGTCGGTCTGGATGAGCCGGTCCGACTGGGCCAGGTCGTGGAAGCCCTGGCTGCGGGGCACCGTGATCGGCTTTCCCATCGGGGCGATGCCTGCGGGCGGGGCCGAGATCGGCACCTTCCTGTCCTATGCCACCGAAAAGCGGCTGGCCGCCAACCCCGAGGAGTTTGGCCATGGCGCGATCGAAGGCGTGGCGGGACCGGAGGCCGCCAACAACGCCTCTGCCGCCGGGACGCTGGTGCCGCTGCTGACGCTGGGCCTGCCGACCTCGGCCACCGCGGCGATCATGCTGGCGGGGTTCCAGCAATTCGGTCTGCAACCGGGGCCGTTGCTGTTTGTCACCAATCCGCAACTGGTGTGGGGGCTGATCGCCAGCCTGCTGATCGCCAACGTCATGCTGCTGGTGCTGAACCTGCCGCTGATCGGGCTGTGGGTCAAACTGCTGACCATCCCGCGCCCCTGGCTGTATTCCGGAATTCTGCTGTTTGCCACGCTGGGCACCATCGGGGCGAACCCGTCGGCGGTGGAACTGACGATGCTGCTGGTGTTCGGGCTGATGGGGTTCCTGATGCGGGTCTTCGGCTATCCGATTGCCCCCGTGGTGGTCGGCCTGATCCTTGGGCCGATGGCGGAACAGCAGTTGCGCCGGGCCTTGTCGATTTCGCAAGGCGACTGGATGACGCTGGTGTCGACGCCGGTGTCGGCCACGCTGATCCTGTGTGCGGTGCTGGCGCTGGTGGTGCCGATGATCCTGCGGTGGCGGGGCAAGGGCGCGGTTTTGGTGGCGGTTGCCAGCGACGCGGACTGAGCGGGTTGCAAGCGCCGGGGGCTGTCTGCCCCCGGACCCCCGAGGATATTTGTGCACAGGGGATGATCAGACAGCCAGAGCGGTGGTCTTGAACACGGTGCGCAGGGCAAACGAGCTTTGCATCTGACGTACCCCCGGCAGGCGGCTCAGGAACTGGCGGTGGATGCGGGCGAAATCTTCGGTGTCTTCGGCCAGGATCTTCAGCAGGTAATCCGCCGTGCCTGCCATCAGGTGGCATTCCAGAATGTCGGGCACCTTTGCCACTTCCCGCTCGAAGGCATCCAGCACGTCATCGGCCTGACCTTGCAGGGTGATTTCCACGAAAACCGTGGTCATGCGCCCCAGGCGGCGGGCGTCCAGCAAGGCGACATAGGCCGCGATGTAGCCGTCCTCCTCCAGCCGCTGCACGCGGCGGTGGCAGGCCGAGGGCGACAGGTTCACCTGGTCGGACAAATCGGCATTGGTGATGCGGCCGTCCTTTTGCAGGACGGTCAGGATACGGCGGTCTGTCGCGTCCAGATCCATGGTGACGGTGGTTTCTTTCGTATTGGTGCGGATTTGTCGAATATTCTGCCACATCCGGTGCGTGGCGTCACGCAAGTTTCAAGAAATCGGCGCGCGAATGCGATCAGGCTGAGCCTGCAGGGGCAGCGCGCCCCACAGGAGGAGGACGCTATGCAGATCGGGTGCCCGAAAGAGATCAAGCCGCAGGAGTACCGCGTTGGCCTGACGCCGAATGCGGTGCGCGAGGCGGTGAACCATGGCCATACGGTGCTGGTGGAAACCGGGGCCGGGGTGGGGGCCGGCTTTGCCGATGCCGACTATATCGCCGCCGGGGGCCGGGTGGTTGGCACCGCGGACGAAGTGTTCGCCGCCGAGCTGGTGGTGAAGGTCAAGGAACCGCAGGCGGTGGAACGCGCGCGGCTGCGCCGGGGCCAGGTGCTGTTCACCTATCTGCATCTGGCGCCCGACCCGGTGCAGACCGCCGAGCTGCTGGCCAGCGGCGTCACCGCGATTGCCTATGAAACCGTGACGGATGACCGGGGCGGGTTGCCGTTGCTGGCGCCCATGTCCGAGGTGGCGGGGCGTCTGGCGCCGCAAGTGGGGGCATGGACGCTGCAAAAGGCCAACGGCGGGCGTGGCGTGCTGATGGGCGGTGTGCCGGGGGTGCTGCCCGCGCGGGTGCTGGTGATCGGCGGCGGAGTGGTGGGCACCCATGCCGCCAAGATCGCCGCCGGGATGGGGGCGGATGTGACCGTGCTGGACCGGTCGGTCAACCGGTTGCGCTATCTGGATGATGTGTTCGGCGGGCAGTTCAAATGCGGCTATGCCGATGCGGCGACGACCCTGTCGCTGGCGCGGGAGGCAGACATGATCATCGGCGCGGTGCTGATACCGGGGGCGGCGGCCCCCAAGCTGATTTCCCGCGCGCAACTGGCCGAGCTGAAGCCGGGGGCGGCGCTGGTGGATGTGGCGATTGACCAGGGCGGCTGTTTTGAAACCAGCCGCGCCACGACCCACCAGGACCCGATCTATGCGGTGGACGGGATCATGCATTATTGCGTGGCGAACATGCCGGGGGCGGTGGCACGGACCTCGACCCTTGCCTTGGGCAATGCGACGATGCCGTTCATGCTGGCCTTGGCCGACAAGGGCTGGCAGCGCGCCTGCGCCGAAGACCGCCATCTGCTGGCGGGGCTGAACACCCATGCGGGGCATCTGACCTATGCGGCGGTGGGCACCGCGCTTGGCCTGCCGACGATCACCGGGGCCGAGGCCTTGGCGATCTGACAGGTCATGCGCCCCCGAACATGGGTCCGGGGGCGCGTGGGGATTACTTCTTCAGCTGGGCCAGAATGTCCTTCAGCAGGTCAACCTCGGACGGGCCGGGCGGGGCCACGACGACGACCGGGGCCGGGCCTTTCAGCTTGTTCACGGCCTTGACCAGCATGAACACCACGAAGGCGATGATCAGGAAGTTGATGACAGCCGTGACGAACGCCCCATAGGCAAACACCGCGGCGCCCGATTCCTTGGCGGCGGCGAAAGAAACCGGGTTGGTGCCGGACAGGTCGATGAACATGTCGGAAAAGTTCACGCCGCCCAGGATCAGGCCGATGATCGGGTTGATCAGATCCCCGACAAGGCTGCTGACAATCGCCGTAAACGCCGCGCCGATGATGATGCCGACCGCCAGGTCCATCACATTGCCCTTGGCGATGAAGTCCTTGAATTCTTTAATCATTCCACAGATCCCTTTTTTGGTTCCACCTTTATTTGGCGGATTCCCCTGCACAGGCGCACATGCGCGCCGCCACTATTGCACAAAGCAAGTCCCTTTTTCACGGGGAAATTGTGCTTAACTGTGGCGCATCACAGAAAAGGAACCGCAATGACGACCCTTGCCGATTTTCCGATCACCACGCGCTGGCCGCCGCGTAACCCGTTGTCTGTACAGCTTTATTCGCTGCCGACCCCCAATGGCGTCAAGGTTTCGATTGCGCTGGAGGAATTGGGCCTGGCCTATGACGCCCATCTGGTGGATTTCGCCACCAATGACCAGATGAGCCCGGCGTTTCTGAGCCTGAACCCCAACAACAAGATCCCGGCCATCATCGATCCTGTCGGGCCGGGGGGCGCGCCTGTTGCCCTGTTTGAAAGCGGGGCCATCCTGATTTACCTGGCCGAGAAAACCGGCAAGCTGCTGCCCGCCGCACAACGCTATGAGGTGCTGCAATGGCTGATGTTCCAGATGGGCGGGCTGGGGCCGATGTTCGGGCAGTTGGGCTATTTCCATACCTTTGCCGGCAAGGAGATCGAAGACCCGCGCCCCAAGGAACGCTACCGCGCCGAGGCTGCCCGGTTGCTGCGGGTGCTGGACGGGGCCTTGGCGGGAAAGGACTGGATCGCGGGCGACTATTCCATTGCCGATATTGCCATCGGTCCCTGGCTGAACACTTTGCGCAACTTCTACAAGGTGGGCGACATCACCGGCTGGGATGATCTGGCCCATGTGCCCGCCTATCTGGACCGCTTTCTTGCCCGCCCGGCGGTGCAGGCGGGGCTGAAGATGCCGCCGCGCGCATAAGGGCCGGATGGGAAGCAAAAAACCCTCGCCGAGGCGAGGGTTTGATGTCGTTGCGATCACGGATGGCTCAGGCCAGTTTCTTGCCCTTGACGCCTGCCCAGATGCGCTTGTTGGTCAGGTACAACAGACCCGACAGCAGGATCAGGAACACCACCGCCTTGAAGCCGGTTTCCTTGCGCGCCATCAGCTTGGGTTCGGCTGCCCACATCAGGAAGGCCGACACATCCTCGGACATGTTGGCGACAGTGGCGGGCGTGCCATCGGCATAGGTCACCACGTCATCTTCCAGAGGCGCAGGCATCGCGATCCAGGATCCCGGTACAGTGGAAACCCCGTTTTCGTTCTTGCACGACTCCGGCACACCGCCATTCGGGAAGGCCGCGTTGTAATAGTAGCCGTCAATCCCGTCAGGGGCGCAGGCCGGGTTTTCCGCGTAGTTCGTCATCAGCGAGTAGATGTATTCCGGCCCGCCCATGCCGTTTATCAACTGGCTGATGCCGGTGCCGTAGGGGCCACGAAACCCGGCACGGGCCTTGGCCATCAGGGACAGGTCAGGGGCGTTTTCCAGACCGGATTTCGGGAAGTGGTCGGTGGGCACGCCGGGGCGATCCTCGCCGGTATCCGCATCGGTGATGGTGAACTCGGCCGCATAGGCGCGGACCTGATCTTCGGGAAGCTGCGGCCCGCCCTCATCCGCAAGGGTGCGGATGGGGACGAATTTCAGACCGTGGCAGGCGGCGCAGACCTGGGTGTACACCTGAAGGCCGCGCTGAAGCTGGTTCTTGTCGAAGCGCCCGGTCAGGCCTTCATAGGCAAAAGCCACGTCGGTAAGTGCCGTGCCTGCGCCTTCGGCCCGCGCCACAGCGGCCGAAAGGCCAAGGGTGGTCGCAGCGATGAGCGTGAGTTTGACAAACATCTGCATCAGTCCTTTCTCACTCTGCCGGGTGCGCTGCGGCGGTGCCGCTGACGGGTTTGGCGTAATGGGCATTGAAGTCTTCCTCGATGGTCGCGGGCTGCGGCAGCGGTTTCTCGATGACGCCCAGAAGCGGCAGGATGATCAGGAAATACGCAAACCAGTAGGCCGACGCGATCAGCGAAATCCAGTCATAGGGGAACTGGGCCGGCTGCGCGCCCACCCAGGTCAGCACCACGAAATTGACGCAGAGCAGCGCGAACCACCATTTGAACATCGGGCGGAACCGGCCCGAGCGCACCGAGGACGTGTCCAGCCACGGGGCCAGCGCCATCACCGCAATCGCGCCGAACATCGCCAGCACGCCGAAGAACTTGGCGTCGATGATGCCGAAGGACAGGAACTGCACCAGTTGCACCACCCAGACATCGGCCGTGAAGGCGCGCAAGATGGCATAGAACGGCAGGAAGTACCATTCCGGCACGATATGGACCGGGGTGGAAAGCGGGTTGGCCTCAATGTAGTTGTCGGGGTGGCCAAGGTAGTTGGGCATGAAGCCCACCACCGCAAAGAACACCAGCAGCACCAAGGCCAGCGCAAACAGATCCTTGATCACGAAATAGGGCCAGAAGGGCAGGGTATCGCGATCCGCCTCGGCCTTGGACCCGCGGCGCACCTCGACCCCGGTGGGGTTGTTGTTGCCGGTGGTGTGGAAGGCCCAGATATGCACGGCAACCAGCGCCGCAATGACGAAGGGCAGCAGGTAATGCAGGCTGAAGAAGCGGTTCAGCGTGGCATTGTCGATGGCCGGGCCACCCAGAAGCCAGGTCTGGATCGACGGACCCACGCCGGGGATCGCCCCGAACAGGCCGGTGATGACCGTGGCCCCCCAGAACGACATCTGTCCCCAGGGCAAAACATAACCCATGAAGGCCGTCGCCATCATCAGCAGGTAGATCACCATGCCGATGATCCAGGTCACTTCGCGCGGGGCCTTGTAGCTGCCGTAGTACAGGCCGCGGAAGATGTGCAG